>NZ_JBXARR010000003.1:491619-734228 GCF_058808435.1 Pseudomonas sp. GW821-FHT11D10
TCAAATCCGGCTCCCGCAACCAAACATCAAAAAAGGCTACTCGAAAGAGTGGCCTTTTTTGTATCTGTGGAAAAAGTCCTTTCGCAACAATGATCTGTCACTGTGCAGTGAACCGTTCAGGATCTTCAGACCCGCCAAGTTGCGACTATGCTTGAGTCGCGGGCAGGGCTTCTGCAATCCAGGAGCTGCCCTCGCCGATACCCGGTGAGAGGCGTAGTATTTTGTGATTATTTTTTTCTACAGGGATTGGTAACTTGGCTGGATACCTCCATCCTGTCGCGCACAATCCAAGAGGTGATTGATGCGCGCCAACTCGTCTGATTCACAAGACACCGTCACAGCGAACCCACCGATCAAGCCTGAGCGTCTGCGCCTGCTGGATCGGATCAGCAAATACCGGCAACCGATCGGTCTGGCGGTCACTTTGCTGCTGTTCGCCATCGCACTGATTGCCTGTCGCCATCTGCTTAGCGAACTCGATCTCGACGCCCTGCACGACTCGATTCTCGACGTGCCGAAACCGGCCCTGCTCGGCGCTCTCGGTGCGACGGTCGTCGGCTTCATCATTCTGCTCGGCTATGAATGGTCGGCCAGTCGTTATGCCCGTGTGACGCTGGCACCGAAAACTCTGGCGCTGGGTGGCTTCACCGCATTTGCCATCGGCAACGCCATCGGCCTGTCGATGCTGTCCGGCGGCTCGGTGCGTTACCGTTTATATGCACGACATGGCCTGGGCGCCTCCGAAGTCGCGCACATGACCCTTTTCGCCAGCCTGTCGCTGGGCTGCGCCCTGCCGCCACTGGCTGCGCTTGCGACCTTGAGCAACCTGCCTGCTGCGTCGCAGGCACTGGGGCTGTCCGAAACCTTGTTAGGGACGATTGCCGGCGTGGTGCTGCTGCTCGGCGCGATCCTGGCCATTGGCATCTATCACCGTCGCCTGCCGGAACAACCTTATCCGGACAACCTGCTGGTTCGGGCCGGTCGTCGCACCCTGCGCCTGCCGGGTCGCCGCCTGACGTTCCTGCAACTGGTCATCACCGCCCTCGACGTGGCTGCCGCTGCGACCGTCCTTTATCTGCTGCTGCCGGAAGCGCCGCCCTTCGGTGCATTCCTGCTGGTGTATCTGCTGGCGCTGGCTGCTGGCGTACTCAGTCATGTTCCGGGTGGTGTGGGTGTCTTCGAAGCGATTCTGCTCGCGGCGTTCGCCGACAAGCTCGGCGCCGCTCCATTGGCTGCCGCCCTGCTTCTTTATCGCCTGATCTATGTAGTGCTGCCGTTGCTGGTGGCCTGCGTGCTGTTGCTGCTCAACGAAGGCCAGCGCCTGTTTCAGTCGCAGACCATGCGTGCGGCTTCCGGTCTGGCGGCGCCGATTCTCGCGGTGCTGGTGTTCCTGTCCGGCGTGGTGCTGCTGTTTTCCGGCGCGACGCCAGAGATCGACACCCGGCTGGAACACATCGGTTTTCTGATTCCTCACCGTCTGGTCGACGCCTCGCACTTTGGCGCCAGCCTGATCGGTGTGCTGTGTCTGATGCTCGCTCAGGGCCTGCGTCGCCGGTTGTCGGCGGCGTGGATGCTGACCACCATTCTGCTGCTGGTGGGCGCCCTGCTCTCGCTGCTCAAGGGTTTCGACTGGGAAGAAGCGACCCTGATGACCCTCACCGCCGCGCTGCTGGGGGTGTTCCGTCGTTCGTTCTACCGCCCGAGCCGCCTGACCGAACTGCCGTTCTCGCCGCTGTATCTGGTGGCCAGCCTGTGCGTACTCGGTGCATCGACCTGGCTTTTGCTGTTCGCGTATCAGGACGTTCCGTACAGCCATCAACTGTGGTGGCAGTTCACCCTCGACGCCGACGCCCCGCGCGGTCTGCGCTCGCTGCTCGGCGCCGCCGTGTTGCTGCTGGTGATCGCCCTGACCTGGCTGCTGCGCACCGCTCGCCCGGTGATCCATCTGCCAACACCCGATGAGCTGGAACGCGCCTCGAAGATTCTGATGGCTTCGTCACAACCGGACGGCGGCCTGGCCCTGACCGGCGACAAGGCGCTGCTGTTTCATCCCAACGACGAAGCCTTCCTGATGTACGCCCGCCGTGGCCGCAGTCTGGTGGCCCTGTACGACCCGATCGGCCCCGGCCAGCAACGGGCCGAGATGATCTGGCAGTTCCGCGACCTGTGCGACATCCATCACGCCCGCCCCGTGTTCTATCAGGTGCGCGCCGAGAACCTGCCGTATTACATGGACATCGGCCTGACCGCGATCAAGCTGGGCGAGGAAGCCCGGGTCGATCTGCATCGCTTTGACCTGGAAGCCAAGGGCAAGGAGATGAAGGACCTGCGCTACACCTGGAACCGTGGCACCCGTGACGGCCTGTCGCTGGAGATCCATGAGCCGGGCCAGGCGCCGATGGATGAGCTCAAGGTGATTTCCGATGCCTGGCTGACCGGCAAGAACGTGCGCGAGAAAGGCTTCTCCCTCGGCCGTTTCAGCGACGATTACCTGAAGCATTTCCGCATCGCGGTGATTCGCTTCGAAGGTCGCCCGGTGGCGTTCGCCAACCTGCTCGAGACCTACAGCCATGACCTGGCCAGTCTCGACCTGATGCGCGCGCACCCGGACGCCCCCAAGCTGACCATGGAATTCATGATGGTCGGTCTGATTCAACACTATAAGAGTCACGGATACGCGCGCTTCAGCCTGGGCATGGTGCCGCTGTCGGGGTTGCAACCCCGGCGCGGGGCACCGCTGACCCAGCGTCTGGGCTCGATGGTTTTCCGCCGTGGTGAGCAGCTGTACAACTTCCAAGGCTTGCGCCGCTTCAAAGACAAGTTCCAGCCTGACTGGGAACCCCGTTATATGGCCGTGCCAGCCGGACTCGATCCGCTGGTGGCGCTGGCCGACACTGCTGCCCTGATCGCGGGCGGCTTGACTGGATTGGTGAAACGCTGATGATTCAACGCTCCCTGAAGTACATCCTGGTCGCACTGCTGGTGCTGGCCGCGATTGCCGGTGGCGGTTTCTGGTACCTCAAACGCCCGGCACCGGAACCGACCCTCGAACAGCTCACTCCGGCCGATGGCGCCGCCATGACCCGGGTCATCCCCGGCACCAAGCCCAAGGCTCAGGTGCTGGTGGCGGTCAACGACGACCAGAAACTCAGCGACAAGCAACTGAGCACCCTGAGCCGCAGCGCCTCGGCGCAGATCGTTCAGGTGATTCTGCCCAAGGACTGCCTGCTGCAAAGCCGCGCCCTGCAAGCCGGCCTGCGCGAACTGAACGGCCCCGCGACGCTGGTCAGCGGCATCGGCCCCGGCGCCGTGCTGGCATGGCGCTGGCTGTCCGAGCAGAAAGACGACAAGGCTCAAGCCGTATCGGTGGATCTGGCCCTGGAAAAACCCGGCTGCACCCACCTGCTGCCGAAATCCGCCGCCCACGGCCACTGGCTGGTGGCGTGGAACGACAACCCGGACGACACCAGCGCCGGTTTCGTGCGCGATCAACCGAACGCCGAAACCAGCATCAGCGACTACGACATCAACCTGCCGCAAGTGCTGAACAACGAACTGCGCAAGATCCTCGTCGGCGGCGACAAGGCCAACGGCGGCCTGCAGATTCCAGTGGTGGAAGTCCCGGCCGGCCAGGCCAAGGACACCGTTACCCTGTTCCTGTCCGGTGACGGCGGCTGGCGCGACCTCGACCGCGACGTGGCCGGTGAAATGGCCAAGATCGGCTACCCGGTCGTCGGCATCGACACCCTGCGCTACTACTGGCAGCACAAGAGCCCGGAACAGAGCGCCCTCGACCTGACCGAACTGATGCAGCACTACCGCCAGAAATGGGGCACCAAACGCTTCATCCTGACCGGCTACTCGTTCGGCGCCGACGTCCTCCCGGCCATCTACAACCGCCTGCCGGAAACCGAGCAGCAACGCGTCGACGCAATCATCCTGCTGGCCTTCGCCCGCACCGGCAGCTTCGAAATCGAAGTCGAAGGCTGGCTCGGCAACGCCGGCAAAGAAGCCGCCACCGGCCCGGAAATGGCCAAGCTGCCACCGGCCAAGGTCGTGTGCATCTACGGTGAAGAAGAGACGGATGAAAGCGGCTGCACCGACAAGACCGCGGTGGGCGAAGCGGTGAAACTGCCTGGCGGCCACCACTTCGACGAGAACTACCCGGCGCTGGCCAAGCGCTTGGTGGACTTGATCGAGAAACGTCAGAGCAAGGATCAGCAGACAGAGTGATCTGAAGCGCCATACAAAAAAGCCCCCGCGACTTCGCAGTTGCGGGGGCTTTTTTGTGGTGATTGTCTTGCTATACAGAGGAAGAACCTGCTGATCTTGAATGAGACATCGCGAAAAACGCCATTATCTCGCCATCATCAATTTCTCCAAGTAAACTCCCTTTATTTTTCAGGAAGGGATACCGCCGATGAGCCAGCCGCCACTAATCATCAACCTCTCAAGCAGTGGGACTGGAAAGTTCGACGAACGTAACGACATTCTGCAACGTGACGCTCTCAAGCGACTCGATTCATTGATCGTCGAACAGGTAAACGGCATTTCCGACTATAGCGAAGACAATTACGCGAAAGTTAAAGAAACCTCACTGAGCTACTCACGCACACACAATGCGATGCTCATTCAGGGTGGACGCGGTAGTGGCAAGACCACTTTTCTTCTGAATGCACTACACCGACTTAACACCCCCCAAAAACTGGACAAACCAGACGAAGCAGATATTGCAAAGGTAGCGAATCAGCTTCACGTTCTTCCGATGATTGACCCAACACTGGTAGAAACGAAAGAAAACATCATCATTGTCATTCTCTCGATGATTGAGGCCGCCATTGCGGATGTAAAAGACGAAAGAGGCAAGTTGGAGGAGGCACGCCAAGCTTTGGCAGAGGGTTTGGGTCTACTGGATGGAATCGGTCCCAATTCAGCGTACGGTAATGAATGGGAAGAAGCCACTTGGGTCATGAGCCGTGGCTTGCACAAAGCGAAGAAAGGTCGTTCGTTCGAGCTAAAATTTGGCGTTTACCTTGAAACTGCATTGAGTCTGCTCAACCACAAAAAAGCATTTGTGCTTGCCTTTGATGACGTCGACACCAACTTCAACCACGGTCACACGATTCTCGAGACCATCCGAAAATACCTCACATCCCCACGCCTTGTTCTGTTGCTTTCCGGTGACTTGGATCTCTATGGCAGACTACTGCGACGAAACATCTACAGCACATTCGGCGAGCAAGTCCTGAAATACGACCCCAATATTATTGGAAAAGATAAACACAATCTCAGTCATGCGGTGCTAGAGCTGGAAGAACAGTATCTTCTGAAAATAGTTCCACCGCAGAACCGAATTCCAATGTTGCCACTGGGCGGCATCATGCAACGTTCAGGAGTCTCGGTTAAGACCAGCGTGAAGGAGGAGAGCGGACAAGACCTGGCTCAGTGGGCTAACGAACAGATCCGAAAGCTATTGCTCGATAAAGAAGGGCAGTCACAGTCGTTCTTCGATTTCGTATCCATGGAACACCTGCGCCTAGTCATTGGCTATTTGCAAGCACTCAATCAGGATGACAAGAAATCCTGTCGTCAAATGATATTGAAAGTATTCGAGACCCGGTTAAGAACTAGCCAAGTTCCGACCGATCTCATTGAACGAGGCAACTTCGATTACGCTTTGAGATCTGCTTTTGATTGGCTCATTAATCAGGATGATGCTCCCGATTTGCTGGAGTTCGGTGTACCGGTTGATCCGGTCAGAGCTGTCGTACTGCACTGTCTGGCGCTGTCACTTGCCCAGGGGATTGAGTCGCACAATGGAGGTCCTCTCAGAGCACTCTTCGCTTTGGCACTGCCCATTACGATGATGCGACGTCCGGAAAACGTGGAAAGAGATATCCGATCATCCGTATTCCGCTTTCTCTGGACAAACTCATCTCCCTCACTGCCCGAAATAGCTGCACGCATTGGCACTATAGACAGATCTCGTCGTCAAGAAATCGGCAAAATACCCGGCAGCTCTTTTGGCTCAGTTGGCTTAACCCACAAGTTGACTCAAAAAGAAAGTCTACTTCGTGTGTATGGTCTAACCGATCCAGTAAAAAGTGGCGAGCGTCCGACTATGTCGGACCTCAATGAACTTAACGGCTCAGATCTAGACATTACTACCGCAAATTGGGTTTATCACCTGAACAATGCCGAATATGGTGATCTGCAAATCCGACAAAGTGTAAGCTGGTTTTCCATCGACGATCTAATTCAGGAGCGAAGTGGAAAATTTAGCGAAGTTCTCAGACTGATCGTCTACAAGCGGTTCAGCGCGCGTGGTGAAATGTTCAGGTCGTTGTCAGCACTATCACTTTTCGCCGTGATTGGTGATCTGTTGATGTCCAACGAAATTGGTGACCTGACTTCCCACGCAGTATCCGCCACCATTCCTCCATTCAAACGCGAAAAAACACAGGATGAACTCAGCCTCTCCACCGAAGCAGTCGACGAACAGGGCGATGAGGAACCAAAGGAAGAGGAGAGCGCTACAGCCATTCAAGACGATAAACATTTCGACAAATTCATGAAGAATCTTGAAGAGTGGCACGTCTTTGCATGTGACGAACGCCTGAACGCTGCAGTTTCTCCAGCGCTGCTGGGTAGCATTGCTTCACGTATCCATGATGACCTGATGGACCTGGATGAAAAGGTCACATCGTCCTGGAAAAGTGGACAGATTCTGCATCGGCAAATCACCAACATCCTGCACGGCATCCTCGTACTGACTTCGGGCTTGCCGGGACGTAAGGAAAGCCCGAAAGTTTCAGATCGACCGCTGCGCGAGGCACTCGGCCGTATCCAAGGAACTAGAACGGACGTCTCCCTTCATCCTTTGGCAATCATTGTCCTTTCTTGCCCGTTGGTATGGGCTTTCCTGAACCCTTACGATGATGACAATCATGAATTCTGGGCTACAAACCCACTGAGAACTACCGCACTCGAAGCATTGAAAAACTGGAGAGACGGTCAGACAGCGAAGAACATCAAAGCTTCTTCTAACTTCGATAACTGGCTGAAACCGCCAACCATCCGGATCAAAATAGGCCCCATTGTTCAGTCCGCCAATCAGCGTTCAGTTGAGCTGGACGGCTTCTACGATGTCCTCAACGTCGTGCCACGCAATGTCACTAAATAAATCCGAGCAGTCCTCGCCCCTCGCCAACGAGCTGTTTGAGGCTCGCGAGTTGGTGGACTACGCCAAATGCGTGCTGGGCAACCTCGATTTGTTGCGCGCCTTCGAGCGCATGGCGCAATCAGCGCCCGCCAAGGTCGAGGTAGCCAGGCATTTCACTCCGCAGCAACAGGCCATCCTCAACGATGCGCACAGCACCGGACGTTTCCTGGAAATGCGCCGACTGCATCCTGGGCTGACGGATGAAGGGGTAGAAAACCGGATTGCGCGGATCTTGAAGCGGATCAACGGCCGCGCCGTAGTGCCCGATCAGTATCCAGGCAGCTTGTGCCTGGGCCGCCCGCAAAAACC
Organism: Pseudomonas sp. GW821-FHT11D10; assembly: GCF_058808435.1. Classification (NCBI taxonomy): domain Bacteria; kingdom Pseudomonadati; phylum Pseudomonadota; class Gammaproteobacteria; order Pseudomonadales; family Pseudomonadaceae; genus Pseudomonas; species Pseudomonas sp. GW821-FHT11D10. The sequence goes on from NZ_JBXARR010000003.1 coordinate 499,151, forward strand.
GCAGAAAGGCACGGACGATGATCTGAATGGCAATCTGCCGGAACTGTTGGGGTGCCTCGGCGACATGTTCCTGTGCGAGGGAAACGACGGCTCAATCCGGGTGCGTACCCGGCTTTTGGAGGCGTGGCAGGATCTCGTATTGGTGGTTCCGCCGCTGCTGATCACATCAGCCTGGATGGCGCAGCGCCTGGACTTGTCCGACGTCACGCCGTCAGCTGATGAGTTGCAGCGCGCGGTGGTCCGGATTAATGCGTGGCTGTGCGATTCCACTTTGCCGGTAGACGATGATCCGTTTCTCGATCACCTGTGCCGGACTGAGGGGCTGGACGAAACGCATATGCACCTCAACGGCACCACCGAGGCGGAAAAGGTCTGGTTCGATGCGCTGGAGCGGCCGGACCAGGTGGTCGGCGGCCTGACGGCCAAGACCATCAAACAAGACATCGGCATCAGGGTCGCGATCGGCAACGGTGTGAAACGCCTGCTGCAACAAGAAGACCCGGATCTTTCGCCGGAACGACTGATGCTGCGGACCCAAGCAGCCGCCGCGCTCAAGGCACGCCTGTTGAACCGCGCGACGTCCAGGGCCGAGCCGACGTTTGCCGAGCCGCCAGTCGCCGCCTATCGCCGCGCCCAGGAACACTGTATGCAACGGCTTTCTTCGCGCACGCCCAAAGTGGTCAAGGAAGCCTGGCAACTGATCGCGCTGTTCAAAGGTTTCGATCAGAACCGCATGGATCACACCAGCGGCCTGCTCTTCTGGCACTACGCCCTGCTACGCGCGCAGTTCTGTCGCTTGCTGATTCAGCAAGCAGATCAGAAAGGCTTCGATCAGTTTCAAAGCATCACCCTCAACGAGTTGCGCGAAGCGACAGAAAAGGACTACGCCGAGCGGTTCCGCCAGATCGAGCGCGGACAGCAAAAAGGCGTGGACTTCCTGGAAGGTCGGTTCACCCCGAAAATGACACCCGATGACAGTGCAAAATTGCTCGGTTTGATCTTGCGCGGTTATCTGGAGTTTCTTGGCGAAGGGGTGGCGCGACCAGCCGGGGTGATGCGCGAAGCACGCGAGTATCGCTCTCTGTCGGACTTGCTGAGCCGGGTCCGTCGGCTGGAAAAAGGCGATGATCAATGGCCTGGCATTTCGCCAGAGCAACCCGGTACCAGCCACATTCCCAGCTCGTCCCGACGCTTACGCCTGGGACTGGTGCCGCACTTCGTCAAGCAGAGTGACAAGAAAGAGCGCGAAAGCTTCTTCACCGGGGACAAACTGCGCGCGATTTGCCGGGACGCGAAAGTCCGTCGCGAATCCGATCAACGTGCACGAGCACTGGTCGCGCTGATCCAGCGCACCCCCGGACTCGAAACGCTGATTCGCGGCATCGATGCCGCCAGCAATGAACGGCACGCCGGCCCCGAAGTGTTCGCCCCGGTATTTCGGCGCATGCGTCACGCCGGGATCCGCCGTTTTACCTATCACGCTGGTGAAGACTTCGGGCACATTGTCTCCGGAATACGCGCAATCCATGAGGCGGTGGTCTTTCTCGACTTCGATGCGGGCTGCCGGATTGGCCATGGCACAGCTTCCGGACTGGATCCTAAAGCGTGGTGGCAGGCAGTCAGCGGCTACGTGGTCATGCCGGCCGAAGAGCGTCTGGACGACCTGGTATTCGCCAGAGAAATGCTGCTGTCGACCCGCACCCATATTGACAGCCTGCCGTTGATTGAAGCGGAAATCCAGCGCCTGTCGATGAAGATCTGGAACGATCCGCGCATCACCTCTGACCTCCTTGCCGAGTCGTGGAAACTGCGCTCCCTCGATCCGTTGGCGCAAAACGTGAGCGTGGACGATGTGGACCCAAATCGCCGCTTCGAAGCCCGCTGCTTTGCCAACGCCCGTCAAGGCAAGGCCAGAGCACTCACGCACTTCCTGCGCCGGCACGGCATCGACGCGAGCAGCGAAGAGTTGAAGGCCGCACGCGAGGACGTGGTCGTTTCACGGGAAAACGATGTATTGCGCCCCAAAGTCATCCGGGCCATTCAAAACGCGGTGTTGCGCTTGCTGCGTGAGCGTTCGATCGCTATTGAAACCCTGCCGAGCAGCAACCTGCGGATCAGCATTCACAAGCGCTACAACGATCACCACGCTCGCAATTGGCTGGGTTTGGGCAAACATCCAGCAGACGGCCCCGTGAGCGTGGTTATCGGCTCGGACGATCCGGGGATTTTTGCCACGGGTTTGCGTCTGGAGTACGCGCACCTTTCGCGCATGCTGCACGCACACGTGATGTCGCCCGAAAGCGCCAAGGAATTGCTGCGGCGGATGTGCGCGGAAGCCAAGCAATTCCGCTTCTGAAATTACAGGTCGAAACGCAAAAAACAAAGCCCCCGCCAGCCACAAGGCTGACGGGGGCTTATTGTTCAGAGGCGCCTTTCAGCAGCGCCATACACCTCTTCGTCACGTCGAGCACCCACCGCAACGATCAACACCTGGATGGCCCGGCCATCGACTCGATAAACGATTCGCGTGTCGCCCGTTCGTATTCGTCTGCAACCCGCAAGACTGGCTCTCAGTGGCTTGCCACTTTTGTCCGGCTCGCCATGGATGATCCGTTCCTCGATTACATCCAGAATCCGGTTGGCAGCTGCTGATCCCAATTGATCAAGATCTCCTTGGACTTCCGGATGATAAATCACTCCCCAAACCATCCAGCGCTCCCTTAATCCTTCCGGGTGTACCTTGCCCGCATATCCTCATGGCTGACAGCCTTGGTCTGATCAAAATTGCTCAGACGCTCACGCGCTGCCGCTTCGATGCGAAGGTTCTCAAGTTCATCCAGCATTTCCTGATAGGCCTGCACGTTGATGATGACCGCTGCCGGTTGATTGTCCTTGAAGATGACCAGACGCTCAGTGGCACGACTGGAAATCTCCTTGAGCTTCGCGCTGAAGCTCCTGACCATGGCAGTCACGGAAATAGCCTGGTCAGCACGCTCTAATAATGCCGTCATAATCACCTCTCACTCACATGCTGATGCGTACGTTAATGCACAGAGTATTGTGCTGAATTAAACATAGTGCAACTTGCTGTTTCCACTATCCGACCAAGCACTGACAAATCGGTCGCGCACAAAAAAGCCCCCGCCAGCCTTTAAGGCCGACGGGGGCTTTTCATTAGAAGCGGGGCTTACATCTCCACCTGCGTCCCCAACTCAATCACCCGGTTCAGCGGCAGATTGAAGAACCGCAGGTTCCCGTTGGCATTCTTCAACATGAACGCAAACAGCGCTTCACGCCAACGGGCCATGCCTTCGAGTTTCGAAGCGATGACCGTTTCGCGGCTGAGGAAGTAGGTGGTGCGCATCGGGCTGAAGTCGAGGTCATCCAGATGGCACAGCTTCAGTGCCTGCGGCACGTCCGGCTCGTCGGTGAAGCCGAAGTGCAGGATCACCCGGAAGAAGCCTTCGCCGTGGGCTTCGACTTCGAAGCGGCGCGATGGCGGGACGCGCGGGATGTCTTCGTAGACCACGGTCAGCAGCACCACTTGCTCATGCAAGACCTGGTTGTGCAGCAGGTTGTGCAACAGCGCGTGCGGCACCGCATCGGAACGGGCGGTGAGGAACACGGCGGTGCCCTGCACGCGGTGCGGTGGTTGTACGCGGATGCTGCTGATGAAGATCGGCAGCGGCAGCGCGCCTTCGTCGAGGCGCTCGACCAGCAGTTGCTTGCCGCGCTTCCAGGTGGTCATCAGCACGAACAGCGCGATACCGGCGATCACCGGGAAGGCACCGCCCTGGACGATCTTCGGCACGTTGGCGGCGAAGTACAGGCCGTCCACCAGCAGGAAGCCGAGCAGCACCGGCACCGCCAGAATCGGTGGCCATTTCCACAGCAGCAGCATCACTGCCGAGACCAGAATCGTGGTCATCAGCATGGTGCCGGTCACGGCCACGCCGTAGGCCGAAGCCAGGGCGCCGGAGGATTCGAAACCGATCACCAGCAACACCACGCCGACCATCAGCGACCAGTTCACGGCGCCGATGTAGATCTGGCCCTGCTCGTCGCTGGAGGTGTGCTGGATGTACATGCGCGGGATGTAACCGAGCTGGATCGCCTGACGGGTCAGGGAGAACGCACCGGAAATCACCGCCTGGGACGCGATCACCGTGGCCAGGGTCGACAGACCGACCAGCGGAATCAGCGCCCAGCTCGGCGCCAGCAGGTAGAACGGGTTGCGCGCCGCTTCCGGGTTGTCCAGCAGCAAGGCGCCCTGACCGAAGTAGTTGAGCACCAACGCCGGCAGCACCAGCAGGAACCACGCACGGGCAATCGGCTTGCGGCCGAAGTGGCCCATGTCGGCGTACAGCGCTTCGGCACCGGTCAGCGCCAGCACCACCGCGCCGAGGATCGCCACGCCCATGCCCGGATGAACGGTAAAGAACCGCACCGCCCACGCCGGGTTCATCGCGTGCAGCACTTCCGGGGTGTGGCTGATGCCGTACACGCCGAGGGCGCCGAGGACCAGGAACCAGGTGACCATGATCGGCCCGAACAGAATGCCGATCCGCGCCGTGCCGTGTTTCTGGATCAGAAACAGCGCCACCAGCACCACCAGCGACAGCGGCACGACCCAGTGGTCGATGCCGTCGAAGGCCAGGCCCAGACCTTCAATGGCCGAGAGCACGGAAATCGCCGGGGTGATCATGCTGTCGCCATAGAACAGCGCCGCGCCGATCAGTCCACAGACCACCAGCAGCGTGCGCAACCGCTTGCGCCCCGCCGCCGCCCGACGGGCCAGCGCGGTGAGTGCCATGATCCCGCCTTCGCCCTGGTTGTCGGCGCGCAGGACGAACATCATGTACTTGATTGAAACGACCCAGATCAGCGACCAGAAAATCAGCGACAGAATGCCGAGCACTCCGTCGTGATTGACGGGCACACCGTAAGCGCCGGAAAACACTTCTTTGAGGGTGTACAACGGGCTCGTGCCGATGTCGCCGTAAACTACCCCGACCGCCGCGACCAGCATGCTCAGCGGCTTGGTGGCCGAACCTTCGGCGCCCGCCGCGTGACTACTTGCCTGACCCATCCAACACTCCTGATTCCCAGACCGGCTTCTTATATGAAGCACTATGCTTTGTGTGCAGCATGCGCGTTTTTACGCCCTGTAACAGACGTTTTCTTGACTGTAAAAATTCAGTAAAGCGCAACGGCGCGAAGCATAGCGCAGCACTCGTCGTATTTCCCTGCATAAAGCTGGTCAAGTGCGCTGCTCGTCGCTAGAATTGCGCACTTTTTGATCAGAGGCGCAGTTCAAGCGCCCGTCCGTCGATTCCTGAATCAGGTAATCGATGTCACAAAACACCGAGGTTAGACATGTCCACCACTCCTGCGCCGGCCAATCCAAAGGTTGGCTTCGTTTCTCTGGGTTGCCCGAAAGCACTGGTCGACTCCGAGCGCATCCTGACCCAGCTGCGCATGGAAGGCTATGACGTGGTGTCCACCTATCAGGACGCCGACGTGGTCGTGGTCAACACCTGCGGCTTCATCGACTCGGCCAAGGCCGAATCGCTGGAAGTCATCGGCGAAGCGATCAAGGAAAACGGCAAGGTCATCGTGACCGGCTGCATGGGCGTGGAAGAAGGCAACATCCGTGACGTGCACCCGAGCGTGCTGGCCGTCACCGGTCCGCAGCAGTACGAGCAAGTGGTCAACGCGGTGCACGAAGTCGTGCCGCCGAAGCAGGATCACAACCCGCTGATCGACCTGGTGCCGCCGCAAGGCATCAAGCTGACCCCGCGTCACTACGCGTACCTGAAGATTTCCGAAGGCTGCAACCACAGCTGCAGCTTCTGCATCATCCCGTCGATGCGCGGCAAACTGGTCAGCCGTCCGGTGGGCGATGTGCTCGACGAAGCCCAGCGTCTGGTCAAATCCGGCGTGAAAGAACTGCTGGTGATTTCCCAGGACACCAGCGCCTACGGCGTTGACGTCAAGTACCGCACCGGTTTCTGGAACGGCGCGCCGGTGAAGACCCGCATGACCGAACTGTGCGAAGCGCTGAGCACCCTCGGCGTCTGGGTCCGTCTGCACTACGTTTACCCGTACCCGCACGTCGACGAACTTATCCCGCTGATGGCCGCCGGCAAGATCCTGCCGTACCTGGACATCCCGTTCCAGCACGCCAGCCCGAAAGTCCTGAAGTCGATGAAGCGCCCGGCGTTCGAAGACAAGACCCTGGCGCGGATCAAGAACTGGCGCGAAATCTGCCCGGACCTGATCATCCGTTCGACCTTCATCGTCGGCTTCCCTGGCGAAACTGAAGAAGACTTCCAGTACCTGCTGGACTGGCTGACCGAAGCCCAGCTCGACCGCGTCGGCTGCTTCCAGTACTCGCCGGTCGAAGGCGCACCGGCCAATGACCTGAACCTCGACATCGTTCCGGACGACGTCAAGCAGGATCGTTGGGAGCGCTTCATGGCGCACCAGCAGGCCATCAGCTCGGCGCGCCTGCAAATGCGCATCGGCCGTGAAATCGAAGTGCTGGTGGACGAAGTCGACGAGCAAGGCGCGGTCGGCCGCTGCTTCTTCGATGCCCCGGAAATCGACGGCAACGTGTTCATCGACAACGGCAGCAACCTCAAGCCGGGCGACAAGGTCTGGTGCAAGGTGACCGACGCCGACGAATACGACCTCTGGGCCGAACAGATCTAAGCGCGAAAAATACAGAAAGCCCCGCTCTCTTTTACGAGATGCGGGGCTTTTTTACGGCTAGAGTTTGGGGTGGGAAGGACTCCCTCATCCATGACAAAGAGGCTATCGGGCATGCGTCACCACTCGGTCATCCACACGCCGAAACTCAGCGATTATCAGGAACTGACCCGGGTCTGGGAGGCCTCGGTCCGCGCGACTCATGATTTCCTGCCGGAATCCTACATCGAGCTGCTGAAGAATCTGGTGCTGACCCGCTACCTCGATGCGGTGATGCTGATCTGCACCCGGGACAGCCACCAGCGCATCACCGGGTTTGCCGGGGTGGCGGCGGGCAAGATCGAAATGCTGTTCATCGACCCGGCCCATCGCGGCCAGGGCCTTGGCAAGAAACTGCTGAAGTACGCCATGGAACACCTGAACGCCGACGAACTGGACGTCAACGAACAGAACCCGCAGGCCCTGGGGTTTTACTTCAAGCAAGGGTTCGAGGTGATCGGCCGCTCGGAAGTCGATGGCATGGGCCAGCCGTATCCGCTGTTGCACATGCGTCTGAAACAACCGGAGCAGCGCGCGGTACGCGGCTAAAAGCCACACGGCGCAAATGCAATCGGGCTTAACCGGCCCCAGGCAGGTACAATGCCCACCCCTTTTTTGTTACGGCCCCTGTCATGACTGACCCGATTCGCCTCTCCAAACGCCTCATCGAGCTGGTCGGTTGCTCCCGCCGGGAGGCCGAGCTGTTCATCGAGGGCGGCTGGGTCACCGTGGACGGCGAAGTCATCGACGAGCCGCAGTTCAAGGTCGGCGACCAGAAAGTCGAGCTCGACAAGGACGCCAAGGCCACCGCGCCGGAGCCGGTGACCATCCTGCTCAACGTGCCGGCGGGCATGGATGTCGACAGCGCCATGCAGTCGCTCAACGCCGACACCCTCAGCGAAGAACACCGCTACGGCAAGCGTCCGCTGCGCGGGCATTTCCTGCGCCTGACCGCCAGCGCCGACCTGCAACCCAAGGCCAGCGGCCTGCTGGTGTTCACCCAGGACTGGAAGGTGTTGCGCAAGCTCACCGCCGACGCGGCCAAGATCGAGCAGGAATACGTGGTCGAAGTCGAAGGCGACATGGTTGCCCACGGCCTCAACCGCCTGCAGCACGGCCTCACCCACAAGGGCAAGGAGCTGCCGCCGGTCAAGGCCAGCTGGCAGAACGAAAACCGCCTGCGCTTCGCAATGAAGAACCCGCAGCCGGGGATCATCGCCCAGTTCTGCGAAGCGGTCGGCCTGAAGGTCATCGGCATCCGCCGCATCCGCATCGGCGGCGTGTCCATCGGCAAGGTGCCGGTCGGCCAATGGCGCTACCTGTCCGGCAAAGAGAAATTCTAAGGCTCGCAAGCCACCCTACATTTCCGGCATCGCGCCCGCGCGATGCCCACAGCGAACAATCAGGATTGCACACATGGTTCACAACGACGTTCTGCGCAGCGTGCGCTACATGCTCGACATCAGCGACAAGAAAGTGGTCGAGATCATCAAACTCGGCGGCCTGGACGTCACGCTTGCCGATGTCGTGACGTACCTCGACAAGAAAGAAGAAGACGAAGAAGGTTTCGTGCGCTGCCCGGACGAAGTCATCGCGCACTTCCTCGACGGTCTGGTGATCTTCAAGCGCGGCAAGGACGAAAGCCGTCCGCCGCTGCCGATCGAACTGCCGGTGACCAACAACATCATCCTGAAAAAGCTGCGCGTGGCTTTCGAACTGAAGGAAGACGACATGCACGCGATCCTCAAGGCCGCCGAGTTCCCGGTGTCCAAGCCTGAGCTGAGCGCGCTGTTCCGCAAGGTCGGCCACACCAACTACCGCCCGTGTGGCGACCAGTTGCTGCGCAACTTCCTCAAGGGCCTGACCCTGCGCGTTCGCGGCTGACCCATTCGATCACGGCGACTTCGGTCGCCGTTTTCATGCATGCCCCTCCATTCCTTCCAAAAATAGTGGCTCCGCTTTTCGCGGCCGGCGACTAGGGTGTACTGAACCCTAGCCCTCAGGATTCGCCATGCACCCGTATTTCTCCCTGCAAGGCCGCACCGCCCTGGTGACCGGCGGCACCCGTGGTATCGGCAAAATGATCGCCAAGGCCTTTGTCGAGGCCGGCGCCCGCGTGTACGTCTGTTCCCGCGACGCGGAAGCCTGTCATCAAACCGCTGAAGAACTCAGTGCCCTGGGCACGTGTCATGGCGTGGCGGCGAATCTGGCGACCGAAGAAGGCGTGAAAGAGCTGGCCGCGCGGCTGGGCGAGCAAATCACTCATCTGGACATTCTGGTGAACAACGCCGGCACCACCTGGGGCGCGCCGCTGGAGAGCTACCCGGTCAAAGGCTGGGAGAAAGTCATGCAGCTCAACGTGACCTCGGTGTTCAGTTGCATCCAGCAATTTCTGCCGTTGCTGCGCCAATCCGGGTCGGCGGCCAATCCGGCGCGGATCATCAACATCGGTTCAGTGGCGGGGATTTCCTCTTTCGGTGAACAGGCCTACGCCTACGGACCGAGCAAGGCTGCCCTGCATCAACTGTCGCGGATTCTGGCCCGGGAACTGGTGAGCCAGCACATCAACGTCAACGTCATCGCGCCGGGGCGTTTCCCGAGCAAGATGACCCAGCACATCGGCAGTGACCAGCAGGCGCTGGCCGAAGACACCGCGCTGATCCCGATGAAACGTTGGGGCCGCGAGGAAGAAATGGCAGCGCTGGCGATCAGCCTGGCGAGTACTGCCGGGGCGTACATGACCGGGAATATCATTCCGCTGGATGGCGGGTTCAGTCTTTAGGTCGGCGACGCGGCCGGACGGGTTATCATGCCCGCCCTGCTCCGCTTCGAATGCACACCATGACTTACAGCGTCTCCCCCATCGGCTTCGTCCGCTCCTGCTTCAAGGAGAAGTTCGCCATCCCGCGCCAGCCGCAACTGGCCCCCGCCGCCCGTGGCGTGCTGGAACTGGTGGCGCCGTTCGATCAGGGCGATGCGGTGCAGGGGCTGGAGCAGGTCAGCCATGTCTGGCTGCTGTTCCTGTTCCATCAGGCGCTGGAAGACAAGCCGCGCCTCAAAGTCCGCCCTCCGCGCCTCGGAGGCAACAAGTCGATGGGCGTGTTCGCCACCCGCGCCACGCACCGGCCGAACGGCATCGGCCAGTCGGTGGTGAAGCTGGACAAGGTCGAGGCCAATCGCCTGTTCATCTCCGGCATCGACCTGCTGGACGGCACGCCGATTCTCGACATCAAACCCTACGTGCCTTACGCCGACATCATTGCTGACGCCTCCAACAGCATCGCCAGTACCGCGCCGCAACTGATCGACGTGCAGTGGACGGACACGGCGCTGCAACAGGCGCACACGCACGCTCAGCGCCTGGCCGAGCCGCTGGTCGAGCTGATCGAGCAATGCCTGGCCCAGGATCCGCGCCCGGCGTATCAGACGCCTGCTCCAGAGCGCGAATACGGCGCGCAATTCTGGGATCTGGATGTGCGCTGGCATTACCCTGTGCCTGAGCAGATCCGCGTCCTGGAAGTCATCCCCGCCGAGGCGTGAACCCCGGAAACGAAAAAGCCCGCGCTGCCTTCTCAGGCAACGCGGGCTTTTCTGTTTGCATCGTCGGGATTATTTCTCGACGAACGCACGCTCGATCAGGTAGTCACCCGGCTCGCGCATACGCGCCGAGATCTTCAGGCCGAAGCTGTCGAGCACTTCGCTGGTCTCGTCGAGCATGCTCGGGCTGCCGCAGATCATTGCGCGGTCGTCCTGCGGGTTGATCGGCGGCAGGCCGATGTCGCTGAACAGCTTGCCGCTGCGCATCAGGTCGGTCAGACGGCCCTGATTCTCGAACGGTTCGCGAGTCACGGTCGGGTAGTAGATCAGCTTGTCACGCAGCGCTTCGCCGAAGAACTCGTTCTGCGGCAGGTGCTCGGTGATGAACTCGCGGTAGGCGACTTCGTTGACGTAACGGACACCGTGAACCAGGATCACTTTTTCGAAGCGCTCGTAGGTTTCCGGGTCCTGGATCACGCTCATGAACGGCGCCAGACCGGTGCCGGTGCTCAGCAGGTACAGGTGCTTGCCCGGGTTCAGGTCGTCCAGCACCAGGGTGCCGGTCGGTTTTTTCGAGATGATGATCTCGTCGCCTTCCTTCAGGTGCTGCAGCTGGGAGGTCAGCGGACCGTCCTGCACCTTGATGCTGAAGAACTCGAGATGCTCTTCCCAGTTCGGGCTGGCGATCGAGTAAGCGCGCATAAGCGGGCGGCCGTTTGGCTGTTGCAGGCCGATCATCACGAACTGACCGTTCTCGAAGCGCAGGCCCGGATCGCGGGTGCACTTGAAGCTGAACAGAGTGTCGTTCCAGTGATGAACACTGAGGACACGCTCGTGGTTCATGTTGCTCATGTACGTGGGACTCCTGGAGATTGATCTGCGCCTGCCCGGCTCGTGTTGAAGAATGCCGACGGTGCGCAATTGCATCGCATTCTAATAGCGCCGACAATATCTGTTAACTGGATTATTAAGATAAGGGTTATCGGTTATATCGATATGCGATTTACTCTTCGTCAACTGCAAGTCTTCGTCGCTGTCGCCCAGCAGGAGAGCGTGTCCCGTGCAGCGGGTCTGCTCAACCTGTCGCAATCGGCCGCCAGCACTTCCATCACCGAACTGGAGCGCCAGTCCAGCTGCCAGCTGTTCGATCGCGCCGGCAAACGCCTGAGCCTCAACGCCCTCGGCAAACAGTTGTTGCCGCAAGCGGTGGCCATGCTCGATCAGGCCAAGGAAATCGAAGACCTGCTCAACGGCAAATCCGGTTTCGGCTCGCTGTCGGTGGGCGCGACCCTGACCATCGGCAATTACCTGGCGACCCTGCTGATCGGCGGTTTCATGCAGCGCCACCCGGAAAGCCAGGTGAAGCTGCATGTGCAGAACACTGCCAATATCGTGCAACAAGTGGCTCACTACGAAATTGATCTGGGTCTAATCGAAGGCGATTGCAGCCACCCGGACATCGAAGTACAGAGCTGGGTCGAGGATGAACTGGTGGTGTTCTGCGCTCCGCAGCATCCGTTGGCCAAGCGCGGCAGCGCGACCATGGAGGAACTGACCCATGAAGCGTGGATTCTGCGGGAACAGGGTTCGGGGACGCGCCTGACCTTCGATCAGGCGATGCGGCATCACCGCAGCGCGCTGAACATCCGGCTGGAGCTGGAACACACCGAAGCGATCAAACGCGCGGTGGAATCAGGTTTGGGGATTGGCTGCATCTCGCGTCTGGCGCTGCGAGACGCCTTCCGTCGCGGCAGTCTGGTGCCGGTGGAGACGCCGGATCTGGATCTGGCGCGGCAGTTCTACTTCATCTGGCACAAACAGAAGTACCAGACCTCCGCCATGCGCGAATTCCTCGATCTGTGCCGCGCCTTCACCGCCGGGGTGCAGCGCAGCGACGAGATCGTCCTGCCGAGCATCGCTTAAAGCAGAATCACCGCCCACACCAGGGCGATCATGCTCAGTGCCACGAATTGCGCGGCACTGCCCATGTCCTTGGCGTTCTTGGACAGCGGGTGCAACTCCAGCGAGATGCGGTCAATGGCCGCCTCCACCGCCGAATTCAACAGCTCGACGATCAGCGCCAGCAGGCACACGGCGATCAGCAGCGCCTGCTCGACCCGGCTGACATTGAGGAAAAACGTCAGCGGAATCAGTACCACGTTAAGCAGCACCAATTGGCGGAATGCGGCTTCGCCAGTGAAGGCGGCGCGCAAGCCGTCCAGCGAGTAACCGGAAGCGTTGAGGATGCGTTTCAGGCCCGTCTGGCCCTTGAAAGGTGACATAAAGTAGATAACCGACCGAAAGGAAGTGGGGAAGCTAGATCAACGAAAGTCAAAAAAGCGTGAAGACGCCAGTGCTTACTGGCTCGGAATTGACTCAAGTTGTTGCAGCAGTAAAGCTGCCTGGGTCCGGGTCCGCACGTTCAACTTGCGAAAAATCGCCGTGACGTGGGCCTTGATGGTCGCTTCGGACACACTCAGCTCGTAGGCGATCTGCTTGTTCAACAAGCCTTCGCAGACCATGGTCAACACCCGGAACTGCTGCGGCGTCAGGCTCGCAAGGCCATCGCTGGCGGCTTTGGCTTCATCCGAAACGCTGACCGCTTCGAACGCCTGAGGCGGCCAGAACACGTCGCCATCCAGCACTTTGCGCACCGCTTCCTGAATCACGCTCAGGTCGCTGGACTTGGGAATGAAGCCACTGGCGCCGAATTCCCGGGACTTGACCATCACCGAGGCTTCTTCCTGGGCCGAAACCATCACCACCGGGATCTGCGGGTACTGACCGCGCAGCATCACCAGCCCGGAAAACCCGAAAGCGCCCGGCATGTTCAGGTCCAGCAGCACCAGATCCCAGTCAGCCTTTTCGGTCAGGCGGGCTTCCAGTTCGGCGATGCTCGCCACCTCCACCATGCGTACGTCCGGGCCAAGGCCCATCGTCACCGCGTGATGCAGTGCGCTACGAAAAAGAGGGTGATCATCGGCAATCAGGATGTCGTATGTGGCCATTTTTCAAATGATCCTGTTTTTGATGGCAGGCCCGCGCATTCGGGCCTTGCCAAAGCAAATCCAGATACCGCCCGGCAGCGGCATCCACAGGGGCACGTTCAACGCCAATCACGAACAAAAACGGCGTTTCAAACCTTGGCCGCACCCCAATCGGCGCCAAGCATGACCAGCGAAGCCTAGGTGGTCAAGCCGCACGGCCACTGCTTTAGCAGTATGGGCCAGGATCAGGCCGGTACTGGCGCCGCGTTTCGGATATAGGGCAGCAATTCGGCGTGGGCCGGCGTCGACACATTGACGTCCAGTTGCTGCTTGGCCCCCAGGTAATGCTGGCTGAACACATCAAAATAGGCATCCAGCGCCGACGCCGCGTCCGAATCGCCGGCCAGTTCCAGGCACAACGCCGCCACTTCGGCGGTGCACAGGTGCTCGCTGCGGGTCGAGCGGCGCAGGCGATAGCGCGACAGCTTGTCGGGCAACAGGCTGAGGATTGGCAAGCGGTCGAAATACGGGCTCTTGCGGAAAATCTTCCGGGCTTCGGTCCAGGTCGCGTCCAGCAGGATGAACAGCGGACGCTTGCGGCTATCGAGGTCCACGGTGTTGGTCACTCGCGAAGGTTCGACGTACTCGCCGGGGAACACCAGATACGGCTGCCATTGCGGGTCGTTCAGCAGCGCCAGCAGTTGCTCGTCGGGCTCGGTCCGCGACCAGATGAAGGCATGGTTGTCGCGTACGATGTCGGCGATCAGCCAGCCGGTATTGCTTGGCTTGAACACTTCCTTGCCGGTCATGATCAGGCAAACGCCCGAGCGCGTATCGACGGTTGGCCGCCAGGCGCACAGGCAATGGCTGATGATCACCCGGCAATCACGGCAGCGCGGGGAGCGAAAACCACGGGCCTGGATCGGCTTGATGCCTTCGTCCTCGCGCTGATCGCGCAGGCGGGCCACGGCGTTGGGGGCATGATTCATCGCAGGGGGCACCGGCAGACAGGGAAACTCGACACGAACGACACTCGGCAGGGCAATAAAGGCCGGCAGTTTACCAGAGCGACGGGCACAAGCCTGTACCCTCCCGACCGGCTCCCCTATAATTCGCCGCCACTGAACGCACAGTCACGTGGCTGGTCGAACCACCAGTCACTGAACCAGGAGAGTTTCATGCTGCGCCTTATCGTTCCCACCGCTGCCATTCTGCTGGCCTCGTCCTTCAGCGCTCAGGCTGCATCCCTGAGTGAGCAGAATCTGAACCGAGAGCTGCGCAATGTCGCCGCACAAAGCAGCGTCGGCACGCCACGGGCGATCAACGAAGACATTCTTGATCAGGGCTACACCGTCGAAGGCACCACGCTGGTCAACCACCTGAGCGTGCAAAAGAGCCACGCCGACAAAATGCGCGCCGATCCCAAAGCCGTGTATTTCCAGCTGGGCGCTTCGGTCTGCAACAACCCGTCGTACCGCAAGCTGATGGCCAAGGGCGCGATCATGCGTTACGACTTCACCGAAGTGAAAAGCAACAAGGCGATCGGCTCCGCCAGCTACCAGGAATCGGATTGCCCGAAAGCGGCTCCAGCGAAGAAGAAGTAATCATCGCGACGTAGCGCGCCGCTGTTCATCCTCGGCGCGCAGTTCGGCCAGCAAGGCCTGCAAGTAACGCGAGCGGCGATCCCCTCCCGCCAGGCGTCGGCAGCACTCCTCTTCGAGACTCACATGGTTGGTCTCGGCCGATGCTTTCAACAACCGATACAGCTGCGTATCGATCTCCAGAATGACTCTGGTCATGTGTCCCGCCTCCTTGCCACCCGCAAATCCTTGAATAGCGTGCACCTTGCGTACGGTCGTTGACGCAAAGTTGTCGTACGGCGCCTTTAACTTAGTAAATCAGAGCATTCAGCCCTCGACGCGCCATCGGACGAGCGGCGAAAACACTTCGCAAAACGGCAATAAGCAGTTGCCAGGAAAGACTTTGCGGCGCAATGCTCAATGAGCGAAAAATGCTTTGAGGGTCTAGATTCAACGTATTCCCGATCATTTCATTAACGGCAGGAAAGGAGCTGCCGGCTGTTTGTTTTTTGCAGCGCGGCACTGACGCCGCACGTCAGGGCCGAAAGCTCTGTGCAGAAGGAGAAGTTGCATGCCTTACCAACCGAATGACCTGCTCAGCCGTCATTTTCAGGAAAGCGGCCACGACCTCATCAGCAAGGTCGAAGAACAACTCAACCTGGTATCACCCAACAGCCCGAATTCCCCCATCTACCGCGACATGATCCTGACCGTGCTGCGCATGGCCCAGGAAGACCATAACCGCTGGAACGCCAAGATCACCCTGCAAGCCCTGCGCGAACTGGAGCAGGCGTTTCGCACCCTTGAACAGTTCAAGGGGCGACGCAAGGTCACGGTGTTCGGTTCGGCTCGCACCCCGGTCGAACATCCCCTTTACGCCATGGCTCGGGAACTCGGAGCCTCGCTGGCCCGCTCGAACATGATGGTCATCACCGGTGCCGGCGGCGGAATCATGGCCGCCGCCCATGAAGGTGCCGGCCGCGATCACAGCCTGGGGTTCAACATCACCCTGCCCTTCGAACAACATGCCAACCCCACCGTGGACGGCACCAACAACCTGCTGCCGTTCCATTTCTTCTTCACCCGCAAGCTGTTCTTCGTCAAGGAAGCCGATGCGCTGGTGTTGTGCCCCGGCGGGTTTGGCACCCTGGACGAAGCACTCGAGGTGCTCACGTTGATCCAGACCGGCAAAAGCCCGCTGGTGCCGGTGGTTCTGCTGGACGCACCGGGCGGGACGTTCTGGCAAGGTGCGCTGGACTTCATCCGCCAGCAACTGGAGGAAAACCGCTACATCCTGCCGACCGACCTGAAGCTGATCCGCCTGGTCTACAACGTTGAAGAGGCGGTGGAGCAGATCAACCAGTTCTACGGCAACTTCCACTCCAGCCGCTGGCTCAAGCGCCAGTTTGTCATTCGCATGAACCACAAACTGAGCGATCAGGCCCTCGACCATATGCAGGAAGCGTTTGCCGATCTGTGCCTCAGCGACCAGTTCCATCAACACGCCTACGCCGGCGAAGAGCACGACGAAGCTCAATTCAGCCACCTGACGCGCCTGGCATTCGCCTTCAACGCCCGGGATCATGGGCGTCTGCGGGAGCTGGTGGACTACATCAACCTGCCGGAAAACTGGGCCCATTCAAAACCCCAGACCGCGCAACGCACACGCGAACCGTCAAAGGTAACGTGAAGGCAAAAAAAAACGGCCCGCTATCGAAATAGCGGGCCGTTTTTTATTTTTTGATTGAAGCTGAAGCGACTTAATCGTCCATCCCTCTGCCGCTGAACAAGCGGTTGATCATCTCCATCGAGAATCCCCGGTACGCCAGGAATCGACCTTGTCTGGCGCGCTCCTTGGCATCGGCGGGAAGCTGTCCGGAGAACTTCCGTTGCCACGTGTCCGTCAGCTGCTCCTGCCAGTTGATGCCGCTCTCACGCAAGGCGAGTTCGATATCGGCGCGTTGCAAACCGCGCTGGCTCAGTTCTTCGCGAATCCGCAGTGGGCCGTAACCGGAGCGGGCGCGATAGGAAACAAAGCTTTCAAGATAACGGGCTTCGGAAAGCAGTCCTTCTTCCGTCAAACGGTCGAGGGCTGTTTCGATCATCTCGGGGGGAGCGCCACGCTGACGCAGTTTGCGCGTCAGCTCGACTCGACCATGCTCGCGACGTGCGAGCAGGTCCATGGCGGTTCGCCGCACCGCGACGAGGGTATCGAGTACGGCGGTTGTCATCGGTGCAATCAGATGTCAGCGTCAGCCAGGTCGTCTTCGGTCTCTTTGACCGCAGAAGCCTTGGAGTCGGCGATCACGGCTGGCGACAGCAGTTTGTCACGCAGTTGCTTCTCGAGCTTGGCCGCGACTTCCGGGTTGTCCGCCAGGAACTTGGCCGAGTTGGCCTTGCCCTGACCGATCTTGGTGCCTTCGTAGGCATACCAGGCGCCGGACTTCTCGACGAAACCGTGCAGCACGCCGAGGTCGATCATCTCGCCGTTCAGGTAGATACCCTTGCCGTAGAGAATCTGGAACTCGGCCTGACGGAACGGCGAAGCGACCTTGTTCTTCACAACCTTGACGCGGGTTTCGCTACCAACCACTTCGTCGCCTTCCTTCACCGCGCCAGTACGGCGGATGTCGAGACGAACCGAGGCGTAGAACTTCAGCGCGTTACCACCGGTGGTGGTTTCCGGGCTGCCGAACATCACGCCGATCTTCATGCGGATCTGGTTGATGAAGATCACCAGGCAGTTGGCGTTTTTGATGTTACCGGTGATTTTACGCAGCGCCTGGGACATCAGACGGGCTTGCAGGCCCACGTGCATGTCACCCATTTCGCCTTCGATTTCAGCCTTCGGTACCAGGGCGGCCACGGAGTCGACGATGATCACGTCAACGGCGTTCGAGCGCACCAGCATGTCGGTGATTTCCAGGGCCTGTTCGCCGGTGTCCGGCTGGGAAACCAGGAGGTCGTCGACATTGACGCCCAGCTTGCCGGCGTACTCAGGGTCGAGGGCGTGCTCGGCGTCGACGAAGGCGCAGGTCGCACCGGCTTTTTGAGCCTGGGCGATCACGGACAGCGTCAGTGTGGTTTTACCGGAAGATTCAGGACCGTAGATTTCAACGATTCGGCCTTTTGGCAGGCCGCCGATGCCGAGTGCGATGTCCAGACCCAGAGAGCCGGTGGAAATGGCCGGGATCGCCTGACGGTCCTGATCGCCCATACGCATTACGGCACCCTTGCCGAATTGACGTTCGATCTGACCCAGGGCCGCAGCCAAGGCTTTCTTCTTGTTGTCGTCCATTAAAGTCCTCACGTAATCAATAAGGCCTGACGGCCAACACCTGTATAAGTAGCCAGTATTATTCCACAGCGTTCACGGATCGCCTACCCCTGATTTTCGATTTCTCGTGCCGCTAGTCGCAGCAAGCCCTCTAGCGCGGCCTTCACCGTTTGTCGGCGGACTTCGTCGCGGTTGCCGGGGAAGTGCTGGACCTCGCTGGAAACCGTATCGCCCACGCCCCAGGCCAGCCAGACGGTGCCCACCGGTTTGTTCGGCGAACCACCGTCCGGCCCGGCCACACCGCTGACCGCCACGGCAAACCGCGCCAGGCTTTTGTCCTGGGCGCCGCGCACCATGGCCTCGACCACCTCGCGACTGACCGCACCCACGGTGCCGAACAGTTCTGCCGGTACGTTCAACTGCTGGGTTTTCTGGCGGTTGGAGTAGGTCACGTATCCCGCTTCGAACCACGCCGAACTTCCCGGAATGCGGGTAATGGCTTCAGCAATCCCGCCACCGGTACAGGACTCGGCCGTCGTGACGTGGGCATTGAGCAATTGCAGACGTCGGCCAAGCTCGGCCGCCAGTTGGGTGATTTCTTTCACGGCGCGCTCCGGATCGGATGGAATGGGTACCACCGTACACGAGCCGGTTGCGCTTTCAATACACAAGCTTATTCAAAATGTGCGGGCGCCAGCGCTCTGATATAGGCCTGACAGGCCTGCAAGGCGATCAGTCCGCGGTCGCCTTCGCCGGTGATGGCGACAATTCGTCGAGCATGCGCCGGGTCAAGTCGGGCGCGTACGGCTGCATGATCCACGCCGCCGGCGCCGGAGGCGGCTGGCACACCGCAGCCTTGGGCAGCGTCACCTGCGTCGATGAGGACTGACAGGCGCAGATCAGCAGTGGCAAGACGATCGCGCAGGCGATCCTGATCACGTTGGGCATCGTTCAGTGCTCGGTAGTGGGTTTGTTCACTGGCCGTGAGCCGTTGCTCCAGGGCCAGACGCTTGTCCTGCTCGGCCTGTAGCGCGGTGGCGGCGGCCGAAGTCAGTTGATTGAGGGCTTCGGCGTGCAACCGCGCCTGCTCGGCCAGTTGGCGGCCGTAGCGCCAGTCCTGAAACTGCCAGGCCAGCGCCGCCGAACCTGCGGCCAGCAGCACCACGCCGATCAGCCGCCAGACGCTCAGACCGAAGGCAGGCATAGCACCGCCCTCGCCCGCCCCCAGAGCTCCAGGCGATCCTGCAAGCCGTTCAACCCGCCGTTGATCCGCCGGGTGATGGTGTTGAACTGATCCTGATCCGCCAGCGCGTTCAAACCGTTCTTCTCCCAGAACCACGCCGCGGACTCGGCCGCCCATTGCGGTTGTTCCAGCAGTTCCGGCAGCGCCAGCAAGCGCTCGTCACCGAACAGCCCGAGGCTGCACTGGCGATAGTTGGCGCGGCCGGTGATCTGGATCAGCCCGCGCCCGCGATACTTCTGCCCGTCGCCATCGGCCTCGGGCGTGTTGCCCAGACGCAAGGCCAGCGTACCGGTGTCGTATTTGCTCAGGTATTGGTTGTTGCCCAGTTCACGCACGTACTGCAACTGCCCCGATTCGTGTCCGATCTGGGCGAGAAACGCGGCCACGCGTTTGGGTGTGTCGATGCGATGGCGCGCCATGGCATCGTTGAGTGCAGAAACAAAAACGCCCGCTTGGCGGCGGGCGTTGGGCATGATGTTGAGTAGGTTGTCTTCAGTGATTTGCATAATGCTCGGTCCTCCCTGGATGCTCCGATTGAACCACGGTTGGCGACCAAAGCTGATCAGCCATTGTTTACCTCAGTTTTCAGAGTGCTGTCCGGGGAAACCTGGATCATTCGCTTGAACAAACCCAGCATGCCTTGATTGGCCGTCGCACTCTCGAGCGGCGGATCCAGTGGCAGTACCTGTCCCCCGGACACCAGCCACTCCTGGTACTCCACCCAGTCACGGTTGGTCGGATCCTGTGGAATAAACGCTGAATCACTCAGGCGCAGAACGCCGGACGATGTGAGCTGATAACTCATGGATTTGCCTCCTAGATTTCCGCGTCCGCGGTCCATTCGATCTGCAACATTTGCCCGGGGACGCTGCCTACAGGAGTCACGGTGGCAATGGCAAAGCTTCGCTCGGTAACGCTTTGCACATTGGTTCCAGTACACGCCTTCATGAGGCCCTGGTTCCAGACCTGACTGCTCGTATCTCCCGGGCAATAAAGCACGACGGTAGGTTGCACGCGCTTGAGCACCTGCATATCGACACTCATGCCGTACTGACCTGCATTGGGTGCCGCTGCCTGGGTGAAGGTGCCGATACAGGTTGCGGCACCATTGTTCGAACGGATCGGCAGACGATTCGCAAAAGACTTCTCGAAGTAACGCTGACAAAGGCTCAGCTCTTCTGCCGCTGGACGGTATTCGAACGGTGTCACAACCGGCCCCTCTTCCAGCTGCATCTGTGCCAGATCGACGGTCTGCAATACGTTGAGCGGCAGATCGAACGACAAGGTCAGGCAGTCATTCACACCGAGCATTTTCCCGGCGATGTTTGGCACCTGAAACGTTGCGCTGTATTTCTTCCAGGAAGTACTCAGTTGAAAAGCGTCGATAACCTTCACCACACCTTCCGAGCCCCCCGTCCCGAACTGCTGGGCAATCGTGACGCGCAAAGGACGCGTCGCATCGGAGCGCGCCCAGAAGCTGACCGTCGCCGTTCGCCCGGCCAGGGTCCTGACCGATTCGACGCTCTGGGAGACCTTATGCACCGTTGCCCCGGTGCCTGCGGAGGCCTGCTGCCAACGCAGGAAATAAGCGGGTTCGCCAGTGACCTCGGTTTGACCGAGGGCAAAATCCTGACGCGAAATACTGACACTCGCATTGCCGTTCCAGTCGCACCGGAAGCGATCCGCCACATACCCACCGATGTTCGGCGCCTGATTGGTCGTGCCGCGTTGCCAGATATTGAATCCGCCATTGATCAACAGATTCTTGCGATACACCTGCACAGGAAACTGCTGCAGCGGATCCGGTTTCGCCAGTTGCCGAATGGCCTGTGCCAATTGATCGGTCTGCTCCTCATCCGGCGTCAGGCCGGCGGCCGTGATCGCGTTGAGAATTTCCTGGGTCACACTGTTGCCCCAACTGGCCGGGATCAACGATCCCGGTTTTCCGGCAATCGGGTCTTCATCGACGAACTTGCCATTCTCCAGGCCTGAGCCGGGAACGCTTCTCGGATAATCCACGTTAATTCCTCATTGATCGGGTCAACGGTTCAGCCGTTCGACCGCAGCAAGCCTTCAAGCCAGTCGGGC
The DNA here is from genome assembly GCF_058808435.1 of Pseudomonas sp. GW821-FHT11D10. Taxonomy (NCBI): domain Bacteria; kingdom Pseudomonadati; phylum Pseudomonadota; class Gammaproteobacteria; order Pseudomonadales; family Pseudomonadaceae; genus Pseudomonas; species Pseudomonas sp. GW821-FHT11D10. The sequence continues at coordinate 520,613 of NZ_JBXARR010000003.1, forward strand.
TCTACAGGGCGAGCCTGGGCATCCGGAAATTCCGGATCATTGGGCCAGTCGCGCAGTGCCTGCCGATAGGCAAGAAGCTGTTTGAATTCTTCGGTACGCAGCGTCGTGCCCTCGCCGACTTCCAGCTCTTCAGCGTCACGCCACACCAGCCATTGAGTGTCTTGCAGGACGTTGTCGCGCCACGCGCGCTCCCGGGAAGCCAGTGCCTGCGGGGAGATGACCGGGTCGATCAATACGGGCTGACCGCTGGCACTGGCGCTGATGACCTTGCCGCTTGCCTGCCCGGCAAACAGTTCGGCGTATTGGGCGCGGGTGATTTCCACGGCGCCTTCAGGCGGCTCCGGATAGGGGCTGTCGACCAGATCGAATCCGCGACTCTGTGCGTAAAAGTAAATAGTCGTCATGGTTATCGCCCCCAAACCAATATGCGTCCCGAGATTCCAGGTTCAGCCTTCACACTCGACGCCAGGACATTGCGAACCCTGGCAACAACCGTCGATGTCGTGGAGTTGGCCCCGTCGAATGCCCAGACAGTGACGTTGGAACTGCCCCAGCCTGCCGGATAACCCTCATTGGCGATCCCGCCGAGGACAGCATTGGGAAACATCATCGGCAATGACACCGTCATGATTCCATTCGCATCGGAGCCCCCGGTCACCCACTGCACGATCAAGCCGCTGGGAAGTTTCTGATATCCGGCCGTGGCGAACTGCGACGCATAGAGCGCCGAATACTTCAACGCAGCGGTGCCGTAAACGACCCAGACACCCGACTCCCGGACAAAGGTCGCACTCTCGCCACCGTTCATCGTGATCGACCCCAGATAGGCCCCCTGGGGGCTGATCTGCGTACCGGTTTTACTGGCAACCGTGACCGCTGCGCTGTTTCGGCAATGCAGGCTGATCGTCGCGCCGCTGGGCACTGCAGTGGCGTCCGGCAAGGTCACGGTGTACGCAGCGTTGCCGCCCATCCCGATCGAACAGCCGATATCGGCCAGGGTCAGTTGGACCGAGCCGGAGATGCCGCGCGCGCTGGCGTAGTTGCCAAGCGCTCGCTGGACAAACTCGGCCGTTGCAGCCGATCGGCTGACATCAAATTGCGCAGCCGTCGTGAACAACGCCGGACTGCGCAGTGCGTCGAGCAGTTGATGAGTGTTCGCCTCGTTGGGCGTCATGCCGGCGGCCTGTACGACGCTGAGAATTTCCTGCGTGACACCGTTGCCCCAAGCGGCAGGAATCAGCGAGCCGGGTTTTCCGGCGACGGGATCCTCATCGACAAATTGCCCGTTCACCAGCCCGACGCTGGGTACGCTTTTGGGATAGTCCAAGATTCATCTCCTTATCAATCGGTGGTGCGGGGGCCTGGCAGCGAAGGCCAGGTGATTTCCCGGGGGAAGTCTGTCTGCTTGTCGATGCGATTGAGCTCCACGCTGTAGAGCTTCCATTCGAGCAACTGCATCTGTTCTTCGTGAGTGGCATCGCCGATGTCTTCGGCGTATTGCAGGGGAGCGATGCGCAGAACGGCGTCGCGAAGCAGTGTGTCGCGTTGATTGAGGGCTTTGGAGGTGAGATCCGTCAGGTGTCGTTGCTCATTGAGCACCCACGCGTTGTCCTGCCAGACATGAAACTCGTCGGGGCAAGGTTGGTTGGTGAACTCATCCGTCAGCGCACCCAATTCGCTCCAGGTCTGCTGGGCGCCGTTGTCCTTGCGGTAGACGATGCCGCGCAGATCAATCAGTTCGCGAGGAACACCGTTGGCCATCGCCCACGTGCGTCCCTGCTCCGGGGCCGGCAACTCGTAAGCCAGTTGAACGGCGTTGGCAGGCAATTGAACACCGATGCCGGGCGTCACGAAAAACTCCACTGGCCCCACCAAAGCGCCAGCGTCATCGATCAGATAATTGAACATGGAAAAACCTCAGATGACTTTCATGCGGCCGGGATAGGCAACGTTGCGGGGACGGGACGAGAAGGAATAGAGAAGCGTGTTGGCCGTATCCATCTGATAAATGGTGCCGGCGGGGTAGATCGGTCCACCGTTGGAAGGCGTGGAATAGGTTTTCGTTTCGTGAGTCTGCGCGCCGACCGCAGCCAGGCTGTCAGACCAGCGCGAGCCGATGGCTCCCGCACCCTGCGCGCCCATGACATACGAATGCACTGTGCCCGCCTGATTGGTGCCCATGATCCGGCCCGAGTCGACGTTGCGACCTTCGTCCAGTACGCGCAGGAACTCGCCACGCAACTCAGGGCCTCGAAACGTCAGGGCACCGTCACCTGGCGTCCAGTTGCCCTCGTTGCCCGCGCGGGTGGCTTCGGTATTGAGCATTCCGGAGCGCTGCGCGTGATCCCACAGCCACGGCCATTCGGCACGATTCATCAGCGTGCCGTTCAGCGCGCCGTAACCTCCGGGGCTGAGCACCATGGTGGTTTCAAAAAACGGCCGTCCCAGTGGTGTGTTGTCGAAGCGACCGACTGGCCACCAACTGCCAGCGCCGTCGCTGCGCAAATGCCACCAGTCACCGCCGCCCATCAACACCAGAAACGGGTAACCGCTCGCAGACAAATGCGTGTGAAAACGGATCCGGTCGGTTCCGGAAGCCTGAACCACCATTCGATTGCCGCTGTTGTCGACACGACGAACAATCACGTCGCGCACACCCAGTCCGACATTGGCGCCGGGCAAGGTGATCGTCGTGGCACCGGGGCTGCCATCGATCAATACCAGACCCAGCTCCTGATCGCTCAGAGCCTTCGAAGCGGCAAGCCGCGTCACCACCGAACGCATCGGACTGGCTGCACCGATGATCGATTGAATGGCTTTGAACAACTGACCGGTATCCGCCTCGGCAGCCGTCATTCCGGCCCCCGTGATCACGTTCAGGATTTCCTGGGTCACGCTGTTGCCCCACACCGCCGGTATCAACGAACCCGGCGTTCCCGCCACCGGATTTTCATCGACGAACCGGCCATCGACCAGGCCGACGCTGGGGACGCTTTTTGGGTAGTCCATTGGTGCTCGTTCCTCTGTAATGACAAATCAAACGCAGCAGCGTGCAAGCTTTCGCGACAGTGCCGACGTTTCTGTTCCTGAAAATAAAAAGCCCACAATGAAGTGGGCCTGGATAACACTGACTGCGGCTACGAGGCCGGATTGGCTATCAGTTCACGAATGGCCTGCAACGCCTCATCGGTGGCAGCGCGGGCCTGATCCATCTGACGGTTGGTGGCGAAGGTGCGGATCCGGGTCTTGGCTTTCAGGCGCAAGGTTCGCAGGGTCAGCAGGCTGTCGCCGAGCCGGGTCGCCTTGTCCAGAATCTGATCGGCGGCCTGCCTGGCACTGCGCCCTCTGGCGACCCAGGCTGCGACGGAAAGAGGCACATCGTTTCTCGGGTAGCCCGCGTCCTGAAAGGACTGCGCGTCGACGGCAGCCTGAGCGTACTCCAGCGCCTTGAGCGGATCGCCGGCCAGCACGGCACGGGCGCTGTCGGCGGCTGCATCGATCCGGACGCAAAGCTCTTCGGCTTCCTGCTGATCCAGCTGACTGCCTCGTGCGTTGTCCAGCACCCAGGTTTTTCCATCCCAGTCATGGGCGGCGGACGGCTGGAGTGGACGCAACCCCTCTTCGAATTGATGCAGTTCCTGAATGATGTTCATCGGATCAACTCCCATGAAAAATTGACGTTGACCGCAGCGCTGAAATTGATGGCGATCCCGTTGGAGTAGTCGCCGGGAGACAGGTTTTTCAGGCCCATGCTGAACAGCAGTTCATCGCTGGCAGCATTGCTGGCTCCCAACGTGTGCTCGGCCTGATAGACCTGCCAGAGCGAGCGCAATTCGTTGTGGTCGAAGCTGGCGGTCAGGGTTGACACCGTTGTGTCGTTGAGCACGTTGCTGGTGAAGATGCACGCCGTCGCACCGGCAGTAGACCAACCGTCCCAGTTGCCCGAAGTCCCCACCGTCGGATTCAGGAAGCAATAGTTGCCGCCCAGCCAACCGCCCGGTGCAAAGGACACGCCGGTGATACCAGTCGGATGCGGTGTCGGGTTGCCCACCACCAGCCGCGCCGCCCGGGCGTGGGGATCGAGCGGCAGATAGACCACGCCATTGCCGTTGACCGTCTGGCTCCATGTCAGGTGTTTGCGGTTGTACATCGGTCTCACGATCGGAACCGATCCAGGTCCTGCGGTCACCACCCAGGCCAGGCACATATCCAGCGGCGTGGATTGAAAACCACCGCCCGCTGCGCTGTTGACGGTGCCCTTCAATCCTTCAGGTGCCGGGTCATAGATCGTTCCGCGCTGCATGTAGAACGTCAGTGCACCGCCAATGACCTGTGCCCTCAGGAAGTAGCCGGTGGTCGGCAACAGATCCGCACTGCTCCAGGCCTGAGTGGTGAACGTGCGAGACCTGCCCAGCTGACCTGCAACCACCTCCTGGCCAATGCTCACAAACACGCCCGCAGGAATCGACAAACGTCCGCCGCTGGTCAACACCGCCGTTGGCGTAATCGGCAGGCGCCCGTCAGGTGTCGCGACGGTCGGCATCGGCAAAGACCCGACAGGCAATGCCGAATCCAGGCTCCAGCCCTTGGCCGCCACACTCTGAATCGCTTGCAGCAGTTGATCGTATTTCTTCTCGTCCGGGGTCAGATCCCCGGCCTTGATCACGTTGAGAATTTCCTGCGTGACGCTGTTACCCCAATCCGCCGGGATCAACGATCCCGGCGTTCCGGTCAGCGGGTTTTCATCGACAAATTTCCCATTCACCAGTCCGGCGCTGGGGACACTCTTTGGATAGTCCACTGTTCAATTCCTGTAGGTATTCGCTGTGGCTCCAGCGATCGGCGGTCAGTTGGCGCACCGATGAAAAACGCCCGCACAGGGCGGGCGTCGGGCCAGAGGTGCAAGCGCTTGTTCACTGTGTCCGAAGGGGCAACCGCGCCAGCCACTTGGGCGGTTCGGGGCGCGACGGGTTATCCGGCGTGTCGCTGGAGGCCGGCCAGTTGCGCAGCGCCTGACGCCAGGCCTGCAATTTCGAGAACTGTTTGTTGCTCAGGGTCGGTTGCGCCCCGACGTCCAGTTCGTCGCGATGACGGGTCACCAGCCAGTCAGTGGCCGTGAGCTCAGCCATGCGCCATTGACGCTCTGCCTCGATTTGCGCATCCGGCGAAACATCGACCTGCGGCGGCGCACTGAAGCGCTCGTTGTCGAACAGCCAACCGGTGGAAACCGGGAGGCCGACCGGCACCGGAATGCCGCAATCGACGTCCCCCGTCATCAACGCCGTCACCACTCCATTTTCGATAATGGCTTTCATCCTCATACCTCCCATCTGACGCGAGCGTTGATCCGACCTGAAGTGCTGAGGTTCTGTGACCACGCCGTTATCGCCACACGCGCCGTGTAACGGTCGGTGAAGCCCCCTTCAGGCGTGATCTGGACACCGCCGAAGTTGACCCCGATTTCCTCACTGATCACGCCATAGTCGGTTTTGACGTTGTCATCAAAATCGCTGATCCCGGCCATGTACGCACGAGGTTTGCGTGCCCAGTTCAACGGGACCGAGTAGTTGCCATTGGCACCGGACCAAACGCCGATCGCCTCCAGTCGGGCCTTGTTCGCCAGCAGCGTGACCTTGGGCAAAGTCCCGGCGCCTGCGGTCACCACTCTGGCCACTAGCATGTCGATGCAGGTGGAGTCGAAACCACCGCCACTGCTCCCGGTTCCCGCCTTCATCCCTGCCGGGACCACATCGGTATCGAGACCTTTTTGCGTGTAGCAGACCAGTGCCCCGTTGCGCACCTGCATCCGCAGAAAATAGGTGCTGTTGATATCCAGTCCGGACGAGGTCCAGGCGGAGGTCAGCAACGTGCGCGGACGGGCCGTCATGCCGGCGGCAACTTCTTCGCCGAGGCAGACCAGCACACCGCCCGGCACCGACACGGCGCCGCCAGCGGAAGCGCTCGCAGCGCTGACCGAAATGCGCCCGTCAGGGGTGGCCACTGTTGGAAATGCCAATGCTGCGAATGGCATCGCGTCCTGGGACAACACACTCTTCAGCGCCTTGAGCAACTGGTCCGACTCGCTTTCGGAGGGCACCATCCCCGCCGCACGGATCACGTTCAGCAGCTCTTCCGTTACACCGTTACCCCAGGTCGCGGGAATCAACGAGCCCGGTGTTCCGGTCAGCGGGTTTTCATCGGCAAACCGTCCATCCACCAGCCCGGAGCTGGGCACACTTCTCGGGTAATCCATCCCGTCACTCCTTCCTAGTCATAGTTGATGTGCACCTTGGTATGCGCCGGTGCCGCCCGGTGGATCAGGCATTCCAGCGCCGAGCCCGGATTGACGCCGAAGCGCTCGCCCCAGTAGCTCGCGCCATAACGCCGCCCGAGCAGCAGCCGGCCGCCGGTGTTGAGCGTCCACATGAACTGCGCTTCCCAAGTGCCCCAGTGCGCCGCGCCGAAACGCGAACGGCCCATGCGCGGGGCTTCGAGTTCGGTGATGGTGGCGTTGGGGTAACCCTGGCTTTTGGCGATTTCCAGGTAGTAGCCGACAGCCTGGCTGCCGACCGCCAGCAAGCGGCGGCGCACAGCGAGGCGACGGTCGTCGAACAGCGGCGTGGCGCCGAGGCACGGGTCGGGCAGGTTCATCACCTGCTCCCAGTCCGGCACCAGTTCGCTGACGCCGGCCGGGTCCATCTCGTTGAGCAGGTCGGCGGCGCGAGCATCAAGGCGCGCCAGTTCGACGGCGACGCCTTGCAGCACTTCCTCAAGCTCCGGCACGCGCTCCGGATCCCATGCCGGACCGCTCGGCAGCAAGGCGCGCAGTTGCGCCTGGTATTGCGCGGCGGTTCTTATGGCAGCCATACGCAACCCCCGAAGGTGAGCAGTTCGCTGTCACCGGCGGCCACGTTCGCCACCGGGGCCGACAGCACGTGATCGGTTTCACCCGCCGCGCTGCTGATCGCTTCGCGGATATGGCTGATCAACAGATCCTCGCCCAGGTCGGCTTCTCGGTTATGCAGATCGCGCAGCTGGGTTTCGACGGCGGCGCGCACGGCGGTGGTGTCGGGGGTCAGCTTCAGTTGATAGGTCACCGGTTTTTGCACCGGCGGGCGTACATGCACTTCGGCGGTCACCGGACGCAACGGCTCGATGTAGGCCTGCACTTCGGCCAGTTGATCGGCATTCGGCACCGGTTGCGGATCGTCGTCGCGCATGATGTACACACCGACGGTGCCCGGCCCGAGGAAGCCGCCACGGCACCACGCGCGGGTCACGCCAGGCACTTCCAGCGCCCAGGTCTCGTAGTCGCTGGCCGAACCGCCGTGGGGGATCACGCGATAGGAGCGGATCACCCGCGAGCGCAACGACTCCAGGCTTTCACGTGCCACGCCACCGTTCAGTCCGGGCGCCAGCACCACAAAACTGTTGCCGACCACGCCGGCGATCGGCTGCACCGGCGTCAACGCCAGCCCGGCGTCGGCATTGCCCAGACTGCCGGCATCCAGCGCGGCGATGCTGGTGCTGTTGACGCCATTCACTGTGGTGCGAGTAGCGGTGACTTTGAAGGTGCGGCCATCACTCGCCTGCAGCAGCGTATCGGCGTCCAGCACCGCACCCGCCGTCGCGTTGAAGCTGACGTTGCCGGTGGCGACCTGCGCCGGTTTGCGCGGCTGGTTCAGGCGCAGCGCGGCGATGCGTTCCAGGGTCGACTCGTCGGCGGTGTCGGGCAGGATCTGCTCGGCAATCCAGTCGAGGTAGCCGTACAGACCATAAGCGGCGCCGCCGAGTGTGCGGGCCAGGACTTGCGCATCGGACTGGCGCAGCGAATCGCCGGCCAGGTCGCTTTGGGTGCGCTTGATCAGCACCGGCAGCGAAGGGGTTTCAAACGGCATAGATCACCTGCCAACTGTTATCGGGGTTGATGTCCAGGCGTTCGCCGTCGGCCAGGGTCAGGACCGTGCGCAGGTTCAGGCGCTGGGCGTCGAGGCGTTCGCTGATGATGTCGATGGCGCTGCAATGGCCGTCGTCGATCAGCCATTGCAAGGCTTCGCGGGCATAGAACTCGGCGTCCATCTGGGTCTGTCGGGTCAGCTTGACCCGGCGCAACAGCCACAGTCGCGAGCCGATACGATCGTCGGCCACGGTGGGAAAGGTGTCGCCCCACCAGCCGAAACGCTCCTCGTCGTCGAGAGCATCGTCGTCGGCCGCGCGGCGCCAGGTGAACAGGCTGATCAGCACCGCACGGGTCAGCGCGGCGTGAAGGTTCTGACTGAAAAGCATCACTGACCTCCCGCCGGCGCGCCGGTCTGGCCACTGCCCGCCTGCACGCCAACGTGCACGTGCTTGATCTGGCTGATGCCGCCGGCCACCTGATCGCCTTTGGAAACGATCTTGCCGGTCTGGTTGATCACCGGCGTCTCGAAGTTCACGGCGGTGCTGGCGCGGATGTTGAGCGTGGCGGTTTCGATGTCGATGATCCGCCCGCGCTTGAAGTGAATTTTGTCGCCCTCGTCGGTGTAGATCGCCACCTCGCCGGCCGCCAGCGATTGCAGGCGGTAACGGCGGTCGGCGACCACCAGAGCGATGGCGTGAGAACGGTCGCCGCCGAGAAACGTGACGACGCCTTCGGCACCGGCCAGCGGGTGGCTGGTGAAACCGTAGGGTTCGAAGTGCTCCATGTCGTCGTTCACTTCACCGGCGGTGAGGCGCATTTGCAGCGATTGCAGTTTGGAGGCCGAATTGGCGAGCACGACAGTGCCGCGCGCCAGCAGGCGTGTCAGTAGGCTCATAGGGTTTCCTTGGAGGGAGGTGCCGGCTCAGGCTTTTTTCGGTGGGGTCGGATTGGCGTCGAAGGTATGCGGCGGCGCCACTTGCAACGTGGTGACCGAGCCTTGCGCCGACAGCGAATACGTCACCTTGGAGATCAGCATGTCGCCATCGAAACCGAGTACCGGATCCTTGACCTTCACCAGCGTGTTGTGGCGCCACAGATCGCCGTTGGACTGGCGCCAGCCCTGCACCTGATAAGTGGTGGTCAGCGCCCGGCCCATGCGCGTGGCGCTTTCCCACTGGGCCCGTTGCTGGGCCAGTTCGAACGTCAGTTGCGAACCTTCATTGATGATCGTGGTGCGCCGACGCTTGAAGCTCAGGTCGGTCGCGCTGGATTCAACCTCGCTGACCGCCGCCCCGCTCTTCTTGTCGTTGCCCTTTTGCTGGCCGATCACCCGGTATTCGGAGAACACCTGGCTGTAATCCATCGGCGCATTTGCCGAGAGAATGTTCTTGCCCAGCTCCAGCGCATCACTGGCGCGGCCGCCGCTGCCCGGTTTGGCCAGCACCAGCCGACCTTCGGCGTCATCGGTGGAAAACACCCGGTACAGCGAGAGCAGACGGTCGATCGACTGAAACACCGTTTCACCCGGAACGATCGTGTGTTTGCTCAGGCGTGCGGTCTCGGGAATTTCGTTGACCACAAACTGCGTGTATTCCCCGGCCAGGGCCTGGACGATGTTCAACAGCGGCTGCTCCTGCCATTGGCCGGGGATGTTTCGCGCCGCACAATCGACCAGATCCTGGGTCTTGGAACTGCCTTCGATGCTCAGGCTGATCTGCCGCCCGTCATAGCTGATCGGGGCCTTGAACACATAACCGGTGAGCACCAGATCCTTGCCGATCCGTACTTCGCACGGGTCGCCGGCCTTGATCCGCTGATCCACGGTCTGCCCCGGCCATTGCCAGGTGATATCGAGTTTGAAGGTGCGGAACTGACGCTCCAGGTCCGCGGTGATCTGCACGCTTTTCCAGCCGCCGTACTCCATGTTGTTGACGGTCAGCGTGACGCGGTTGTCAGTCTCGTTCATGGCTCACTCCCGGGAAACTTTGACTTCGTTGGGTGAGTACCCCGGATGAGACAGACCGTTGCGCTGAATGACTTCGGTCACTCGGGTGGCATCGCCAAACTGCTTGTAGGCCACGACCACCGCCGGAAAGGTTTCCTGGAAGGTTTTGCTGACCAGTCGTACACCGGACGAAGCCACGGCCTTGAGGTGCGCAATCAGCGCTTCCTTCACATCGGCGATGGCTTGATAGTGCGCGGGGTCGGCCTTGTCCTGGGCCTTTTGCAGCGCTTCGTTCAACTCTTTTTGCAGCGTTTGCAGATCATCCGTGACCGGCACTTCCTGACGGCTGACCGGCTGCTTCGACTGCTGGTCCAGCGAGGGCGTCGAGCTGAGCTTCACCGGCGTCGACGCCACCGGCATCGAGGCCACCCATTGCGCCACTTTGACGATCAGGGTGTCCTGCACAAGGTTGGCCATCGCTTGCGCGGCGGCGTTGGTGTCCTTGCCGGTGGTGATTTTCGGCGCATCGGCCTTGCGGATGGCTTCGATCTGTTGGGACACGTCGGCAATCACGCCACGGTAGCCCTCCTTCGCGAATGCCTTCAGCTCTTTGATATCGCCGAGCAACCCCTTGAACTCCGCCGCCACTTCCTTGGGCAGTTCCTTGACGGCCCTGACCAGCTCGGTGATCTGCTTGTACTGCGCGATCAGCGGTTTGAGCTGTTCCTTGATCACGTCGTACACACCGGTAAGGCTGTTGCGCAGATTGGCGATGCCGATCCGCGCCGCCTTGATCAGGGTCATCGCCTGTTCGAAGCGCGCCACCGCCGAGCCGAGCAAACCGTCGGCCTTGGCCAGCAGCACTTTCTGGGTGCTGACCGTCGCCGTCGGAAACGGCAGTGGTCGGTCCGGGTAGAACTTCAGGCTGAACGTCACCATCCCGCCGTCCTGGCGGGTGTGGGTCATGTCGCACTCGCCGACCTTGACCTGCAGGCGCCCCGCCCACGGATGCACCAGTTCACCGCTGCCCTGCTCCAGGGCCTGGAGCAGCTTGTCGCGCTGCTCCAGGCAATCGGCACCGATGATGAACGCCGTCAGGTCGTGGGTCTTGGCTTGCTGGCCGAGGTCCTCGAAAAACGGCAGGTCGCGTTGCGGGTATTCGTGCAACTGCCCCTTGCGACCGACCGGGGTTTTCGCCTGGTCAATCCAGAAGCCGACACCGCGAAAGGATGCCGGCAACAAACGGTCACGCCAGTTCATTGGAACCTCCCATGGAAAGCGAGCGATAGCCGATGCGCGAACTGAGCGCCAGCCCCGGTTGATTGGTTTGCGGTTGATCGGTGCGCAGCCCCGCCGGCGCGTTTTCGAAGCGCACCGTCAGGCCGCCTTCGAGTTGCGTGCGGTTGTTGGCAGCGCTTTGCTGGATCAGGGCGCCAGAGGATTGCGGCAAAGAACCGCCCTGCAACGCACTGCCACCCTCGGATTTCGGGCTGGCACCGAAGAAGGCCGGCGCCAGTTCACCCTTGCCTTCGGCATTGGTCTGGCGTTGCGCTTCGGTCAGGGTTTCGACCTTGCCGGTGACCTTGGCGATCAGCCCGGCGAAGCCACCGTCGAACAGTTCCTTGATCGGTGCGATGACGGTCTGCAGCTTTTGCCACAGCTCGCCAAACCACTCGGTGATCGGTCCCCAGTTCTTGATGATCTGCCCCAACGGTGTCCATTCGAACATGTTGTGCAGGAACTCCAGCACCGGTGCGGCCAGCGCTTGCACCACGCCCCACAGCGCCGAAAACACTTCGCTGATCGGCTGCCAGTACTGCGCGATCTGCTCCAGCGGCGACCATTCGAACAGACTCTGGAAGAAGCTTTTGATCGTTTGTGCCGACGTTTGCAGCGCGGCCCAGACCGGTTCGAAAAAGGTCACGACGCTGCCCCAGTTGTTGACCAGCATCCCCAGCGGGGAAGAGTCGAACAGGGTGCCGAAGAAGTCCTTGATGGCTTGCGCCGCCGGTTGCAACGCCGCCCAGATCGAGGCGAAGAAACCAGTGATAGCGCCCCAGTTGTTGATGATCATGCCCAGCGGCGTCCAGTCGAACAGCCCCTTTAGAAACGACATCACCGGCACACTCAAGGCCTTGAGCAATTCCCAGATCGCCGAAAACAGACCGGTCAACGGCCCCCAGTTTTCCAGGATCAGGCCTGCGGGCGACCACGAGAAAACCGACTTGAAGAAGTCGATCACCGGTGCGGTCACGGCCTTGACCTTGTCCCAGATTCCGGAGAAGAACCCCGTGACCGGTTCCCACAGCGCCGCCATTGCCTGCAGCGGCCGCCAGTCGAGCACCGAGCGCAACGTCGCCATTGCACTCGCCCCGGCGTTTTTCACGCCCTCCCACAATCCGGTGAAGAAGGCGGAAATCGGCGTCCAGTTGGCCACGATCAATCCGGCCGCCACGGCAATGCCCATGGCGATCAGCATGATCGGGTTGGTCTTGAGCACCATGCTCATCACGTCGAACACCTGGGTCGCCCCGGTGACCGCGGTTTGCATGGCGGAAAACGCAATCGCCCCCGCTGCCAGGCCTTCGACCAGTTTCGGGTTGTCGGCCAGGAGGCTGCCGACCTGGGTCAGCACCGGCTCCAGCCCGACCACCAATGCGCCCACCGCCGGCACCAATGCGGCGTCCACCGCAGCGGACACCCTCTCCATGGAGGCGCTGAACACGTTCATGTTCTGCGCGGCGGCTTTCGGCGTGTCCGGCAGGTCGACGGTTTTCGCCGTCTCGCTGACCTCGGCAAGCTTGCCCTGAAACGCCGCAGCCGATTTGATGCCGTCCACGAACGGCGTAATCACGCTGCCGCCCTTGAACAGACCGCTGATGTCCAGCTTGCCGAGACCGGTCTGTTCGAGGTTTTTCTTGAAGTCATCAACCTTCACTCGCAGGGCGCCGAGTTTGGGTGACAGTTCGTCGATGCCGGTAAGCAGCACCGACGCTTTAGCTTTGGTTTCTTCTGCCATCACTGCACCTGCTGCATCGCATTGATCCGTTGCGCGTGCTCCAGCGATTCGCGAAGCACATCCAGTGGCCTGGCCATCATCTGTTCGGGGTCAACCTTCCAGAACCAGGCCAGGTCATAGGCGACCGAAATCAGGTCGGTGATGGCTCCGACGCCGCACTCATGAAAAAACTCGCAACGGCCCAGCTCAGCGCGTTGAGGTCAGCCAGATCCAGCTGGTTGACCGACGACGGCGGAATGCCGGCGCACACGGCGATGTATTTGGCCGCCACGTCCATGTCGAGGCTGACCTCTTCGCTCTTGTCGATCTTGTACGGCAGCGCCTTGATCGCTCGCACCTCCTGCACCGTCGGACGGCGCAGGACGAGTTCGGTCAGGGGCTCGCCGTGAGCTTCGATCGCAACCTGAAGCTTCACGGCGCCGCTCATTGCCAAGTCCCCTTGATGCCTTCGAATTTCAGTTCGATGGTGGCGTCATCGCCTTTGGAAACTGGTTCTTCGACCAGGTAGGCACCGGCCAGTACGTAGACTTTGCCGTTGCTGAATTCGCAGGTGACGGTGATGTCGGTGCCTTCGATCAGCTTCTTCAGCGGGAAGTCGGCGGTGTGCAGCGCGGTCACCTTGAACGATGGCGCGATGTCGGTTTCCTTGTAGAAACCCGGCACGACGGTTTCGCGTTTGACGGCCATCAGCGGGGCTTCGCAGCCGCCGTTGATAGTCAGTTGTGCACCGTCGACCTTGACGTAGCAGGTGCCTGCAATCAGTTGACCCATGGTGTTACTCCCTTCAAATAAAAAGCCCACGCAAGGTGGGCTGAAATCACAGTGTCAAACGGGCCGATCAGGCGACGTCGTCGTACTGCAGACGGAACTGGTTGAGCAGTGCGAACACACGCAGACCGTTGATGTAATCCGGCGGGAACAGCACGTTCACGCGGCTCGGGTCCTGCACGTCGCGCTCGACGATCAGGTGCTCGGCGAACAGCTCGGCGTTTTCCACATGGCCTTCGAGTTCGAGCTTGGCGTACTGGGCGATCAGCTCGCCGCGAATGGTCGCCGGGGTGACGATCGGCTGGCCGGCGCCGAAACGGGTGCCGTCGGAAGCCAGTTTGTGGCGACCGTATTTGCTGGTGATCACGCTTTGCAGGCGACGCACGATGAACGCCGACTGGTGCATGGTTTCGCTGTCCAGGTACGAGTTGTCAGCCTGGCCGTAAGCATTCTTCTGGTAGGTGGTGATCGAGCGCTGGATGCGCACGTAGCCGCCTTCGTAGTACGCGGTGGCGATGCCGTAGTTGAGCAGCGACTGACGCTCGGTCAGGGTGAAGCGCTCGCTGGCCGGGGCCGGATCGACGCCTGGCAGGCTGCCGCTCTGGGTCGGACGGCTGGCGTCGGCCGAGATGAACACCGAAGTGCGCGCAGCCAGTGCAGCGGCCTGTACCCATACTGGTTGCGGAACGCCCGGCTCCAGCGCCTGAATGGTCATGTGCTGGTCGTTGCGTGCCTGACCGGCTGCCACCAGAGTGCCGACGGTGCCGCGCTTGGCGCTGTAGACGTGACCGAACAGTTGCTTGGCCCACGACCAGCGACCGGTGCTGTCGTCCATCACCGCTTGCCAGGTGTTGAGGGTGGCCAGGTCGGACCATGGCAGCGCGATGAATTCGAACGGCTCGTCGCCCAGTGCAGCAACCGCTTCAACCTGGTCAGGCACACCGACGCCGCCAGTCATGGCGGTGATGGCGGTGGTCAGGCCGGCCGGGGTTTCTTCGCCGTTGCTCTTGCCCAGGCGATTGAATTGCAGGCTGATGTCGTTGCCGCTCTCGCCGGTCCATTTGGCGTTCAAAGTGACGACGCCTTCAGCGGCCGCAGCGCTCACCGGCAGATCGGCGGTGGCATTGATTTTCTGTGCCAGGGCGGTGGCCGCCTGGGCAGCGGTGGCACCGTTGACCACGGTGGCCTGGACGCGGACGCCGCCGACATACAGGTTGAGCACGCCCGCCTGAGTCGCAGTGCCGGTCAGGGTCAGCACGCCTTTGGCGATAGCGCCGGTGGCGTTGTGCAGCGGCAGGCACCAGATCTCACCGATCGGGTCGGCCTTGCGGAAGGTCTCGTACATCGAGGCCAGCATCGAGCCCTGGCCGCCAATGCTTTTGGCCAGCGCCACGCTGGAAACCAGCACCAGTTTGCCGACTTCGCTCGGGGCGATGTTGTCGTTGACCTGCGCCACGATCAGGCGGCGCATGGACGAGGACGCGCTATTGGCGGCCGAGTTGTCCATTTCGGCATAGAACAGCGGTACACGAATGTCCGCAGGGATGTTGCTGAATCCGATCGCCATTATTTGGCTCCCTTTTGTTTAGCTGTTGCGGTTTTGAGGGTGATATCGCCGTCGGCCAGACGCCGGCGCCACCAGGCGCTGTCCAGCACTTCACGGCCTTCCAGCGGCAGCAGGTCGCCGGCTTCCGGGTCCGGCACGGCACGGCCAGCGGCCGGCACTACGGTGATGCGGTTGCTCATGGGGTTACGTCTCCAGAGAAAGTCATTTCCACGCGCCCGTCAGGGCCCGGGCGTTTCAGGTTGGGGTCGGCCGGGTCGATCGCATCGACCCGCACGGTGACCCCGGTAAAGGACGACAAACCGTCCAGTTCGCGTTCGTGCCAGCTCTCCGCAGGCTGACTTGGCAGATTGCGGCCCAGCTGGAACTCGGCAAAAAAGCGCAGCCGGTAGAACGCGCGGCTGCTGTTGATCGAGACCGTTTCGCCGCCGTCATAAACGATGGCGCTGTAGTTGGAGTCGGGTTTGAAACCCACCAGCGCACGCCACAGTTCGGCGCGCAGGTCATGCAACAGATCCAGCGCTTTTGTGGCGTCCGTGGCATCCAGTGCCAGGATGATTTCGAAGCGGTCGCGGATCGGTTGGCTGAGGGAGTTCTGTGCGGTGCTGGCGCTGGCCAGATCGGCCAGCGGCAAAACATGGGCCGAGGGCATCGGCAGATTCGGGTCGCCTTGCAGCAGCGCCAGGTCGACACCTGTCGCGATATGGCCGGCAAGGCTTGGGCATTGCGCACGCAGCTGCGTGAGGATCGGGGAGATCTTCATGGGGAGCGTTCCAGGATGTGTGAGTGGCCACAGTGATGCGTGTGGCGGTGAGACCGGGGGGATCAGTCCTTGGCTTTTGCCTCGGGATCCCGGCCGGTCGCTTCGATCAGGCAGCGATAGCTTTCTTCGCGCTTGCCACTGGCGGTGACTTTTTCAATCGACCAGCGACCGCGCATGAAGTCCGGCCAGGTGTCATCGAGCACCAGCAGACCTTCGGCCACCAACAGCGGGTCGCCCGGACAGGTGACCTTCAGCTTGTATTTTTCGCGCAGCATCTTGCGCACTTCGGCTTCGCCGATGGCTTTGGCTTCTTCCACACTGGCCTGTTTCTGACGAATGATCTTGTAGGGCGCCGAGCCGGTTTTCACTTCCACTTGCTTGCCGGCATTGGCGTCCCAACAACAGACTTTGCAACCCTGATTCTGGGTACGGGCGGTCTCTTCCAGCGTGGCGCTGATGAAGGCGTGATCGCCCGGCCGGTTGTTGTGGGTCACCGATAGCCTGACGTCCGGTATCACCTGGCCCGACAGGTTTTTCAGTTGCGCCGGTTTCGCCAGTACGTAGAGGTCGTTGAACGGTTTGGCCACCGCGTCGTACTTTTTCGCCAGGCGTGTGATAAAGCTCATGTCGGTTTCGTTCGACTGGTCGACATGAGCGATCCTGATCAGCGCCAGCTCGGGATCGACGCGCGGCGAGAAACCGTGCGACTCAACCAGTTTGCGAAACAGCCCGCCAAGCGTCGTGGGGCCATGACTGGCCGTGCGCCGTTCCTTGAATCCGGTGTCGTCCTTGCCGCTGAAAGGGGCTGCGGTTGCGACCAGTGTCAGACGTAACGGGAACAGCGTGGGTGTCAGTCGAGTGATTTTGAACTGGCCCTTGTCGACCAGCCTGGATTCCAGATAGCCGACCCGCAAACCAATTTTTCCGCCCAGGGTCGGCAAGCCTTCAAGGCCTTCCAGGTCGATCACCAGCGTCAGTTGATCGGACTCCATCCCGGCGGCATCGATGTGTTCCCAACTGATCAGGCGCTGGTTCAGCAGGTCCTTGTGGGCGCCGTAGATTTCGATCGTCGGCGTAAATCCCTGTGCCATGCAGCCTCCTTAATCCCAAGCCAGAACCGGTTTGATCGCGGCCGGTTTCGAGTCGAGTTCGGGCAACGTCACCCAGACACCTGCCGGCAGGATCGGGCCGTGCTCGGCCAGAGTCGGGTTGAGTGTCCACAGTGCTTCTTCGGCACTGTCATCGCTGCGACCGGTTTCGCGGTAGAGCAACAGATTCACCGAATCACCGGCCACGCTTCGTACCTTACGCATTGTTGAACTCCGCCAATTCGAGGGTCCAGTCGACCACCATCGCCGTACCATCATCGATGATGCAGGTCTGGGTTTCCTGAACCGTGGTGATTCGCCACAGGCCCCAGTTTCGGCCGATGCCATCAATCAGCGGCAGCGGCACACGAAGGGCTTGCAGCGCCCGCAGCTCATCCAGCCGATCCATGGCCACCGCGTACATTGATTTGCCGGTGATGGTCAGGGTTTCGGGCTTCTGTCCGATTTGATGGGACTTGGGTTTGCTGGTGAGAATCTGCAGTTCCGTCCAGCCACCGTCGGACTTGCGCAGAAAACTGCTGTAGGCAAAGCCGCGTGAAAGGCCAAAGATGAAACTGCCCAGTGCCATTTGTTGTTTCATGTACCGGCTCCGTCAGTCAGGGCTGCATCACGACGCGTCCCGAGTGGGTTGCCGCCCATCAGCAGCGGCATGAATTGGCCATGGAATTGACCGGAAATCTGCTGCTCGATAATCGAATGAATCTGTTGGGCAGTGTCGGGGGCAGGACAGGTGACCTGGATCGTCGGAGAGAAGGAAACCTGCTGACTGTGAGTCTGCGTGCCAGCCAGGTCTTTGGCGACTTCGGCCGGAGGGGCGAGTTTGTCCGGCGCGGTGGCCATCAGTTTCTCCCCCAAAAAACCTCCTCCTTCAAAGCCTAGCCATCCACCGATCAGCCCACCGATGAGGCTGCCAAGTGCAATGCCCGGCGCCAGCCCCGGACTTCCAATGGTGGCGCCGATCGAGCTACCGGCGACTGCGCCGGCCCACGCACCACCAGCTGCACCGAGACCTTGGCCGATCTGTTGTTTGTCACCGCTGGCAACACCTTCGGCGACAAGGGAAACGCCAATCATCGCTTTCATCGGCCCTGGCATTGCACGCGATACCGGCTGCATCGAGGCAATCACAGACTCCAGCCGCGGAGCAGCAACCCTTGCAGTCTGTTCCAGTATTTTCAGATCGTTGCTGGCGCTGGCACTGCGACCGGCTAGAGCCAGGCTCTGAGTTTCAGCCACGGCAGTCGCAGACGTTGCTGCGGACAAACCGAGCCTTGAACGACCGGGAAGTTTACTGGCGGCTTTATCCACGATCCCTTTGCCTACCCGGTCTTTCAGCTCCCCGACAACCGCATCGAGCACGCCGTCGAATACCGGTTTGATCCAGGCTGTCGCCGTCAGAACCGCCCCTGTGGTTTTCGGGTAGGTTTCTGCCAGATCGCTCAGCGTGTCTATCGAGTGGCTCTCACCAGGCGTTTCGAGATCCGGTGCCAATGCATTGCCTTTGGCGACCGACAAACGCTCCTCGCGGGCATTCTTGATGTTCCACTGCCCCTGCTGAGTGTTGGCAAGTGCCAGTGCAGACTCTTTCACCGAGCTTTTACCACCCAGCTTCGATGTCGCGTATCGGCTTTTGTCGCTCACCAGGTGAAAGGCTTCGTTCACCTTGCCCAGGTCTTGGGACAGCGACAACGCGGCGTCTCCACTGTCCGCGAACAATGTGCGGGCCAATGTCGAACGCTGTTCCACCGGTTTGGCATTCAGCGCTGCAAGCACCGATAGAACGGCGCCTTGGGCCTTCTGTTTGTCAGGGTCCCGCATGGCTTCAGCTACTGCCTTGGGATCCACGCCCAATTGCTTCCAGGCACCTTTTTCGGCAATGGATGCTTGATCGCCCTTGCCCAGTGCATCGGAAATGTTCTTCAACGCATTGCCGGCATCGTCTTTTTTCGCGCCGCTGTTCAACAGCGCTGCCGTCAATGCCGCGGCCTGCTCAGGCTGCAAGCCTGCGCTGATTGCCGCCTCGCCCGATTGCTGCAGAACAGAACCAATATCAGCCGCCTGGACATCTCCGGGCATTTTGCCGAGATGATTGGCCGCATCCGCCAGATCAAGGGCTTGATCGCGCGAGAGCTTCATCGAAGTACGCCAGACCTTCAACATTTCACCGGCTTCCAGCCCGGTAACTTTGAATGCCGACGCAGTAATGGCCGCATCGCTGGCAAAAGTGAGCAATTCGCGTTTCTTGCCCTCGGCGTTTACCGCTTCGCTGCCGATTCCAGCCTTGGCTGCCAGGGTTTCAATCCTGACCAGCTCGACCCCGGTAGTGCCTCCGGCGGCCACCAGCGTGGCACTGGCCATTTTCAGGCTAGTGAGGGCCATGTCTTTCCCGTCATCGCGGGAAAGCTGCGCCACACTAGCAAGAGTGGCCGCCGCCGAATCCATGGCCATCGCGGCCTTGCGCGTCTCGGGAGGCTCAGCGCCTCCGGAGGATTTTTCCGGTGTTTTCTGCCCGCCGGATGACTCACTCTTCGCTCCGGCACTCGCAGCCTGTGGCAACGCACGCAAAGCGGACAGGATCACGCTCAATGCATCGATTGCCGAAGTCAGCAGCACGATTTTTCCGCTAGCCGTCAGCAGTGCCTGGCGCAGGTCGCTGGTCTGATCCAAGGCAGTTTGCCCGGCACCTGCGAGCGCGGCCGTGCTCAGAGTGATACTGCCAAACCCGGCGCCGGCGCTGTCGCCGGCATTCATGAGCGAAATCTTGCTCTCTGCCATGCCGCTCTACTCCTGTTTCACGCCAAGGCGGGTGATCGCTATGTCGTAGCGGCGCAACGCCTTTTCGGCGTCCCACTCCAGAATCTCCGCCTCACTTACCGGGTAAATGAGCGGCACGATATCGAGGATTACTTCGATGTCGCGTTCTGAAAGAAGGCCGCCGGCTGGTTTAAAAAATCGTCGATGCGCACCTGCAATTGCGTCCAGTCCGGGACGCTCATCAGCGCCAGATCGGGGATCATCAGGCCGGTGCAATGGGCGGTGATGAATTCGGCGCGTTCCTTGGCCGTTTTCAGTTTCTTCATCACTTTGGTGGCACGCAGCGCCGGCATTTCCAGGCTCAGCGAAGTCACGGTGCGGCCGGTGACGGCGAGCGGTTGCAGCAGCTGCACCTGATCGGGATCGTCGGACTTCTCCGCGTCTTCGAGCTGGTCGAGAAAGAACGACGCCGGGCGGGTCGAGACTTCGTGCACGTACTGCGCGATGGTCACGTAGTCCGGGCGCTTGAGCTGGTCGAGCTCCTTGACCGACAAGCCGGTGGCCAGCAGCGCCAGTTCGAAGAACTGGTCGTCTTCATCGTCGCCGGCGCGTTCCAGCGCTTCTTTCTGGGCGGCATAGAACAGCGGCTTGAGCTGGATCGATTCGATCTGCGAACCGTCGTCACCGGTGATCGGCGACAACAGGTCATGCTTGGGTGGCATCCACGACATGAAAGGAATTCCTTGGGTGTTCTTGAAGATTCCTGTGGGCATGAACGCCCACAGGTTTTGTGCCTGATCTGCCGAAAGGCTTACGGCATCAGCACCGCACGACGGGCATCACCGAGGATGTCGACGCCGTTGAGCACAAACTTCTGGGTGCGCACGTCGATGTCGATCACCGGAATGCCGTTTTCCAGACGGTTGTAGGTGCGGCAGGAGAAATCCAGCGTCGTCAGGGCTTTGCCGCCCATCTTGATTGCGTCCTCACCCATGGTTTTGAGCTTGCCGCCGATGGTGTGGTAGGTGAACCAGGTATTGCCGTCCTGGTCCTGACCGGCTTCACGCACGTTCAGCAGAATGTCGTCGCCCAGCTTCACACCCATGGCGAGCAACACTTCGGCGCCAGTGCCCTGCAATTTGATCTGAGCATTGAGTGCCTTGGCGCTCTTGGCCATCTCTTCGATGATGAAGCGGCCGCCCGTCATGTTTTCCATCTCGAAATCGATCTTCGGCGGAGTGAACTCCTCCACGGTCGCCGACAGCGGCAGGCCTTGCAGGGTGGCCGCGATGGCCTGTCTTACGCGGTTGGTAAACATTAGAGAACGTCCTCCAGGAACTGCTCGATGATTTCATCGCGGGCGTTGAGTTGATAAACCATGTGTTCGTTCGGCGCGTAGCGGCCGTAGTCGATGACCACGTACCAGGTGCCGTTCTTGTACTTCTCGACGCTGTTGAGTTCCGGGTGCAGATACACGCTGCCGCCGGGAATGGTTTCGTCGGCGACCAGGGTTTGCAGCCAGTCGTTGATGCGTTTGACTTCCTGATCCATGAACGACTTGGTCAGGTTCTTGGCCATGGCTTTCTGGCCGGCCTTCACCAGCTTGCGGCTGATGGCGTCTTCCAGACCGACGTAGCTGATGAACTTGCCGGTGATAGAACGGTTGCCCAGCAGCGAGAAGCCGCCAAGGATGGTGCGGGCGTAGTAGCTGACGCCGTAGCGGTTGAGCAGATCGCCTTCGGTGGAGGTGTCGAGGATGTTGTACTCAACGACCCGGGACACGTCTTCGGCGTAGGTCACCTGGTTGCCCGGGCTTTCCCATTGCTTGACCTTGGCCAGCGCGGCAATCGCCAGACTGGATGGCGCAAGGAACACGTTTTTCTTCGCGGCTTTCGAGTACACGGCGGGCATGTTGTGCACCACCAGGCAACGGTCGAAACCCAGATCCGCACCGCCCAGTTCCTGGCTGTACAGCACCTGATCGGCGACCGAGACGTCCTTGCCGTCCAGCACCACACGGGCCTTGATGCGCTTGCCGAACGAGGCGAACTCGCTGGCCACCGCCTTGGTGCCAGTGAAGCCCGGCGCGCCGATGATGGTCAGGTCTTCCGGGACGCTGCCCAGTGCCGCCAGACCGAGCTTGCGGCCGGTCACAGGCTCGACGCCGCCGATCACTGCGTTGACGGTGTCGGTCGGGGTTGCGCCCGCTTCGACTATCACCACGTACACCGGCACCTTGACCACTTTGAGGATCTGGTAAACCGCGTGGTACAGGGTGCCCTCTTCCGAGCCGGTCGGATCGAGCAGCGCGTGGGTGGTGAAACTGTTGATGCGAAACGGTGCGTTGCGCGGAATCAGCGGATCGGCTTTCGGCGCGGTGCCGACCAGACCGATGACGTTGTCACCCAGGCCACCCATGGCCTCGGGGGATTCGGTGGCATTGACGGTAATGCCGTTGTGCTCGAAGTTCAGAACCTCAGCCATAGTCAGTCAGCCTTCTTGGCAGCGGCCTTCACGGCCTTGGTGGTAGGTGTTTTCAGCTCCAGTCGACCGGCGCTGTGCAGGGCACTGGCCTCGACATCGAGCAGTTCGAGTTCCTGGCCGACGCTCGACCAGTGACCACCCCCGGTGGGGAATGGAACGAGCACGGTGTAGGTTTGGCGGGTTGCCATTTTTCGTTTCTCCATAAACGGGAAAGCCCCTTCAGGAAGGGGCTCTAATACTGCTCAGCGGACAAGAAAACGCCCCGACGGTGCGGGGCGCTTTTATTGAGGCAGGCTGGCGAGCCACGCCGGCGCTGCCGGCCGGTGTTCGCTCAGGGGCAACTCACCACCCACTGGCCAGATACGAAGCGTGCGGCGATAGGTTTGCAGTTCGAGGTATTGCGCCGGGGTCAGCAGAGTAGGCCAGCGCTCGACCTCATCGCGGTACTGGGTAACGACGCTGTCAGTGGCCTTGAGTTGCTGATTGCGCCAGGTGCGCTCATAGCCCTCCAGTTCGGCAGGCGTCGGCCCCGGCCGATCGATCAGGATCGGATAGCCTTCATCATTCGCGACAATCAACTTGCCGCTGGACTGTCCGTTCAACAACTCAAGCCAATACTCACGCGTGATTTCAACCGCATCGCTTGGGATCTCTCCCCCCAAAGCGGGATCGTAAAAACCGCCCGTGGATTTTGAATAAAACATAGGTTCTTCCTTGTTTGATAAGCCAACGAATATCAGCCCCCCACTTGGGTGGCCGGACATGAAAACGCCCCGTTGTGCGGGGCGTTTATTGAAGGGTTGAGTCTGAGGTGCCTGGCGAGGAATCCGGCCAGCCATCCTTGAGCATTTCATCGCTGTAGGTGCCGGCCTCAAGTGCTTCCAGCAGGATCAGTTCACGGTCGAAGCAAGCCTGAACATGAGCCCGGACAGCCTTGGCAATGGCAAGAATCTGCTCGGCGCCAATTTCGACAAAACCATTGAGGGTCTTGAAGTTGCAGCGGTACTCGGGGTCGAGAATGGCAGAGAGCCCCGTGCTGGCGATCAGCGCCTGGCTGTCGCGTGTCGTTTCGATACGCAATCCTTCTACGGCAATACCTGATGCTTCCCGGGTGAAACGCTCTGCCGCAAACAGGGCTGCATAATCGGGTTCGATGTGAGGAAAAGGTAACTTGACCACGTCACCGTCAACCAACTTCCAGACGCCGTCCCTCTCTGTTCTGGTCGCCAGAAATACCGCGTCACTGAGTTCAATTGCCTGCTCAGGAATCACGCTATGAATATCGGAGTCATACCGACCGGTCAGGTCTCCGTGCTCATCAAATGTTGCGAATTTCATATATAGCCCTCGTCACTCCGTTGTATTAGCGACCCACTGCAAAGTAGTAAAACTGTGCAGATGCCTGACCCAGGTTACGAATGGTCACGTTCGCTTTACTGATCCCTTTGATTTGCCCGATGTAGGTCGATCCGACGGGAGCGTCTACGGCCGTATTGGGATAAGTGATGAAAACCGATGGGTTGACCAGCGGGTAAGCGACCGGAAAGGCTTGCAAGTAGTTGGCTCCGGATGCGATGGCGGTCGTCATCCCCCACTGGAGGGTCAAGCCTCCGAGCCAGGTCGGGAAAATGACATAGCTGCCACTCATGTCGCCGGAAACACTGATGGAAAAACCCCAGCGCATTTTTTTCGGGGTCACGAAGGTTTTATCGTCGGCACCTGCATCCGCCTGTGCCTGGGTCGCCACCTTCGCGGTACCTTGATTGAGTTCGGTAGCCTGCTGCGCCAGACCGGACAACGCAGCTAAATCAATACTTCCCTGATTGACCGGGGCGTTCCAGGCCTTGATGCACCACATGACCGCCAGGTTGCGCGGACGGGTGCCAACCAGGTGCCCATCAGTAAACAGCGCCGCCTGATTCAGCGAAACCGGGGAGGTGATTTCGCCAAAAGAGAAAAATGCGGAAGGATAGTCGGCCGCAAAGGCAACGTCGCCTCCGAGTACCGGGTGAGACTTCCCGCTATTGTCTGGATTGAGTTTCCACGATGAGGCCGCAGCCTGGATAGCCTGCGCTGTCGAGGTCACTGCATCGTGCGCAACCAACGTCGCTTTTTGCCAGCTACCGACTGTCCGACCAGCGTCAACACCGCGCCCATGATCCCAACCTCGCAGGAACTCGCCGCGAGATTCCGGCAACCGGAAATTCCCGGCCCCCTCATCGCCCTTGTTGAATGTAGTGCCGAGATACGCTGCCAGATCCGGATAGGTCGCAATGCTTTGCACGCTACCATCCAGCTCAAGATAACCGGCAGGAGCGACACCCGATGGAAATGCCATGACAGCGCCAACCGGAACAGAGGATTTGAGCTGCGCGACTTCATCGGCCAGTGCGGCGACGTCGATGTTTCCCTGATTGATCGGCGCGTTCCAGGCTTTGATGCACCACATGACCGCAATGCTGCGCGGGCGGGTTTCCGATCCGCCAGTGGCACTCGTCTGTGGTGTTCCGTTGCTGTCGGAGCGGTTGCCACGAGCGACCTTGTCCTGGCCAAATCCGCTCGGATTGGCTGGCGCGTCAACTTGGTGAACGTGAGACTTCAGCTCATCAGGCGCCCAACTGCCAATCGCCCGACCTGGGTCTACACCACGACCATGATCCCAACCCCGCAGGAACTCACCGCGCGATTCCGGCAACCGGAAGTTGCCAGCGCCCTCATCACCCTTGTTGTAAGTGGTGCCGAGATACGCCGCCAGATCCGGATAAGTCGAAGTGCTCTGCACACTGCCATTGAGCTCAAGAAAGCCGGGCGGCACGATCCCCGTCGGGAACGCCATGACGGCACCCACCGGAACGGCAGATCCGAGCCGGGAGACTTCCTTGACCAGTGCCGCTACGTCGATGTTTCCCTGATTGATCGGGGCATTCCAGGCCTTGATGCACCACATGACGGCGATGTTGCGCGGACGGGTTTCCGCAGAGGTACGAGCCACCTTTGAAGCATCAAAGATCACACTGTGATAAGCGTCTTTCTGGGTGGTCTGCGTTAAGGACTTGCTCATGTTGCCCATGCCGAACACACCATTTGCGGTGGTGATATCGAGATAGCCATCAAAGATGCCGTAGAGGTTCTGCAGCGTGTCAGTCTGAGAACTGCCGACTGCCCGACCGCCATCGATGCCACGCCCATGATCCCAACCGCGCAAGAACTCCCCACGCGCTTCCGGCAAGCGGAAATTCCCGACGCCCTCATCCCCCTTGTTGAACTTGCCACCCAGATAGGCGCTCAAGTCCGGGTAGGTCGCGCTGCTCTTGACGCTGTTGTCCAGCTCCAGAAAACCCGGCGGCGGCGAATCAACCGGGAACGCGACAATCGATCCCACAGGCAATGCAGACGCCTTGGCAATCAGCGCTTCGACTTCAGCCTTGGTGTAGGAGTCCTTGATACCGAAACCGGCCAGCGTGTCGGGGTTCGAGCCGGCCGTCGCGCGGCCGTATTCGTCGACGCTCAGACTTTTGTAGGTGCCGGCAGCAATACCGGTGCGCCCCGCGAGCATCTTGAATGTCAGCGCAGTGGTGCCGAGGGTGATCGGCGCATTGGTGGTCAGGTGCCACAGCGAATCGCCGTTGAGCGTGCCCTCTTCCACCATCACCGTCAGGCCTGGCGTGACCTTGGCGCTGACGTTGGCATCATTCGCCCGAGTCCAGTTACCGTTGGCGACGATCCACAGGCCGTTGTCCTTGGCCAGGGTCTGGTTCGGCAGCAGCACGCGGTCGCCGGCAATCACCGCCACGCCGTCGATCTGCTGTGCACCGTTCAACACCACGTTGGCGGTGGCGGCGACACGTACCGATTGCTTGCCGTCGAGTTTGCCGAGTTCTTCGGCGAGGTAGCTCATGACCCAGGCGCGAGTGGCCTTGACCACCGTGTCGTCGATCAGCAGCGTCACCAGCGAAGCATTGCTGGTCTCGAAAATCGAGCGGATGTAGAACTCTTTGCCCGAGCCGGAGTTAGCCAGAACCGGCTTGAACGACTCCGGGTATTTGACGATCGCGTAGAGAATGCCGGTGTCGGTCCACAGACCGGCTTCACGCACGTACCAGCCACCGACGTCCGGCGGGATGGTGACTTCGGCGAGCAGCCAGCTCGGGTTTTTCTCGTCCTGGAACAGCGCATTGAGCGGACCGCGCCAGACTTCGCGCTTCAGCGCGGTGGCGGTTGCGGCCGGGTTGTAGACCCCGCCCTCACCACCGTCGCCAACGGAAATCTGCGTCAGTTTGATCGGTACGCCCGCTGCCTTGCAGGCGGTTTCGTAGGCAATCCCTGCGTTGGTGAGCAGGGTGTAATAGTCAGCCATTCAGGCCCCCTGAGGATAAATAGTGGATGTTTCGACGGTGTACAGCGCCGCCGCCATGAAGGCCTCGCCGGATGTCTCGAGCCCGTCGAGGAATACCGGATAGACCGTGGTCAGCTCACCGCAGAAGGTCGCGGCGCCGATGACGTGATTGCCGAAGGCGCTGAGGCCGACCGACACCGACAGCACGTCCCGTTCGCTCTTGGCATCAGCCAGGCGTCGGTCGAGACGGGCGTCGATTGCTTCGCTGTAGGGTTGTTCGCTGAAGGCCCGCACGGAAAAGCTGTAAGGCTCGCCGGGCGGTATCTGTTCGTACCAGGCGCGGATTTCCGGTCGGAGCTGTAAGCCCTTGGCGGCGTTCTCCAGCGCCTTGCGAGTGCCGGCCTGGCGCGCGGTGGGCCAGGCCAGTTCGACGGTCAGGCGCTTTTCCGCTTCCGGTGCGTCGGTGCTCCATTCAGCCACCCCGCGATCTGCGGCGAGATACGGCAGGAACGCGACGGGTGTCGAGGCCGGGTTCATCAGTTCGGGAAACGGCGGCGCGACGCGATCAAGCAATGCGCCGAAGCCGATGTCGAGTGCCCGTTCCAGCGCCGAGCTGTTGGCTGGCAGCAGAGTCGGACGCGGTGTCTGATCGGTCATAGCGTCTGCACCTCGACTTCGACCGCCGTGCAGTACGGCGCTTGAAACGCCGAGCACACAACGGAATCCAAAGGTTCAAGAATCTGCAATTGCACAGCGCCGGCGCTGTGCAGCGTGTAGTCGATCCAGCTCGGGTCGACCCGGCCTTCCAGGCGATGGCAGCTGTCGGCGTAGGCCTGCAAATGCTGCTGCGCGGCGACTTTGGTCAGGCCCGAATCCGGACCGGAATTGATCTTGGCCACGACGCGGATTTTGTAGCGTTGAATGTCAGCAGCTTTGACGGTGACCTTGTCCGTTTCCGGGCACACATCGGGCCGGGCGAAATGTCGGCGCACGCCTTCGAGCAACGTCGGTGACGGTGTACCGTCGCCCTCGCGGGCAAGCACGGTGACTTGCACTTCGCCCGGCGCGGTGCGACGACCGTTACCGTCCTTGACCTGCGCAGCGAGGCCGTCCGGGTCGAAGGTGTAGGTGACGTTGACGACACCCGCATCGGTGGATTCGACTTTCACCGCTGGCCGTTCGCCGAGGGTGAAGACCTCACGGCGATACTGCATCCGCGAACCCGCCGCCGGCGCATGGGGCGCCAGGTAATAGCGCAGCCGGGCGTCGTCGTCGCTCTCGTAAATCGCCGGCACTGGCGGGAATGCCGCCGGATCGCCCGGGTCGAGCAACTGTCGCTCCAGGCCCATGTCCGCCAACCGCGCATCAAGGTTGCTGCCGGTGGCCCACCACGCCAGCATCTGCTTGATCCGGGCGTTGTATTTGCGTTCATGGGTTTGCAGGCGAACGCAGAAAGCCTCAAGCGCCAGGGTCAGCAGTTCGCTTTCGTTTTCCAGGCTGGTCTTGAGTTTTTCCGCGCTCTGCGGCGAGCGTGCGCCGACGTACTCGATGACGAAGGTCTTGAACTCGGCGAGCAGATCCTCGAACGCATCGACCTTGATCAAGGAGGGTTCGGCCAACTGATTCTGGCCGGGGATCAACATGCTCATGTCACGACCTCGAAAGTCTGTTGGCGATTTTTCCAGGTACCGGCAAACCGCAGCAGCAGACCGGCACCCTGTCGGGTGGCGACGATCACGCCGGGCTGGAAATCGCCGATGCCGTTTTGCGGGTTGTAGAACGCCTGAGCCGCGTGGCTCTGGGCGAGCAACAGGATGTCGTCGCCCAGGTTCTGCCCCAGCAGCGTGGGGATCAGCGAACCGTACAAGGGCCGTTTTTGCCGGGTGCCCAGCGGCGTGGTCAGGGCCCGGGTCGCGCGCTGCACGAACTGCAGCCAGTCGTCGACCGTGGCCCCGCTGTCTCTATCGATTCCGATCATGGGAAGCTCTTGATTCAGGGGCTGATGACGCGGCCCTGGTGATCCACCAGCGGGCCGCTGAAATGCACGCCCGAGGCGTCGATGGTCAGGCCGACGGCGCCCAGTTGCAGGTTGATCGCTTGCGGGGTCATCGCCAGCCGTGCGGGGCCGATGCTCAGCTCAAGGGATTCGCGGGAGCCGTTGAAGGCGGCCGGACCGTTTTGCCAGTGCAGGGTGTGAGAGGCATCGTCGTAGCCACTTTCGCTGCCATCGACATGAACCCGTCGCGTCAGCGTGGGGACGGTGGCAGCGGGTGGAAAGCGATCACTGTTCAGGCCAAACAAAGCCACGCTTTGCGCACCGCTTTCGCCGCTGCCGTAGTTGAACAGCAGGCACTGTTCGCCCACGCTCGGAATCCGCGACTCGCTCTGTGCGCCGGCACTCGGGTTGAAGAACTTGATGGCCGGGGTGAGCAATCCTCCGTGGCTGACCCTGCAGGTGTTGCTCGCGGCGTCGACGTCCTGACAGATGCCGATGCGACAATAACTCTCGGCGCGCCGGTGCAGGTCTTCGATCTCGGCTTCCATTTCCGCCAGACGCTCGATGATCGGGCCCAGCTGCATGCGCAGTAACGCGTCGAACATCGGTCAGGCCTCCAGCGTGGTGTATTGGTCGGGATCGTCGATGTCGCTGACTTCCCAGGTGCGGGCGAATTTCGGTGTGCCCAGCGGATCGTCGAGCAAGGTCGGGCCCAGGTAGAGGGTCTGGTTGAACGACAGGGTCCAGGCTTTGCTCGGCTGATCGGCGCGGATGAGCAATGACGGCATTCCATCGATGTTCATCGGCAGATCGCATTGATCGCCGGGCAGGCTCCAACGGTTGTCGGTGATCAGGTTCTTCAGGGCGGCAATGAGATCGCACGCGGCAAACGCCGTGGCGGACAGCGCCGGAATGACTTGCAGCGACAGCGTCAGCACATGGGCAATGCGCCCGTTGGCGGCGCGCTCTCCCGGTGCGTTTCGCTCGATGTCGATCAGCACCCAGGCCTGCTCGCCCGGCGCATCAAAATCCCCGCGACTGCCGACCTTGAGGTCGAGTCCGGCGGTGTTGCGCAGTGTCGTCGCGATGGCGGTGAACAGTTGCGACGGCTGCTGGATCGGTGTGGGCATAGATGACCTCCTTTTCATTCGTCCACGCGAAGCCCTGCCGCCGAAATGGCGGCATGGGAAAAAGTGAAATTCAAGGCTGGTCGCGTGGCGGGACTTCGCAGACGCCGATGCGCTTGGCCGCCCAGCGCTCGTACAGACCGATGGCGACGTCGGCCCCGGCCATGGCCGTCAGGCAACCGAATGCGCCGGCAGCCCAGATCGACAGCCCGGCGGCATACAGCAGCATGATCGCCGAGACACCGCAGATCATGCAGGCGCCGGAACGCAAGGCCAGGCGCCGCAACAGTGACCAGCCGCGAGCGCCCTCCTTGTCGGCGCGCCACATTTCGCCGGACACCCCGCCGACCACGGCGAGGAGGATCACCAGCCAGATCGGCATGTCCGCCAACGCTTGTTGCTCGTTTGTCATGTCACGCCTCCGGGGGTAATGGGTGAGTGTTGTGTGTAGGGTTCAAACGTTTTCTCTTGAGGCAGGCATTCCAAAAAGCCCGGCGCAAGGCCGGGATTTTCAGTAATGCGCACTCGTGTCTGAAACTAGAAGGGAGCTACCGGCCAGTTGATAGTGGCCGGATAGCCAGGCTGATTTTTGACTTCGCTGACGGCAACGAAGTATTGCTTGTAAGCAAGTAACGCAGCTTCGTCCGCCGGCGTAGCGACGCCAAGATCCAGCTTGTATTGCAAAGGATTGAATGTCAGCCAGAGTGCGGCGACATCAAACCGCTCTTGCATGCGGGCAGCGGTGATTGCGAGATGCTCTTCGTGGGTCGGCTCTACAAAGAGCAAACCGTCTTCTTCCAGTTTAAAAAAAACCTTCCATCCCACGTGAGCCGTAGTATCTCCGGTGATGTCATACCACTCTGCATCCGCTATCCCAACCGGAAGAGTCGTCGGCATTGGCTCATCCGATTCCAGAATCTGCAGAGCGACTTGATAACCGGACTTATAAACACGTCCTACCAAAACGTAACGATTCATTCGCTTTACCTCTGATGACTTCCAATACACGCTGCGCGTCCTTCTGCACACCTCTTGAATATCAGGCAGGCATTCCAAAAAGCCCGACAATTCGCCGGGCTTTTCAGTAATGCGCTCCTTCGCCTTCCTTCAATCCTGTGTTCGTGAAGGAAGCTGACTTTTCGGCGCTACTGGCGCGGTACGAGTCCATTCAAATTGTTTTTCCGACCGCGGTCCCTGCCCGCCGGATAACTGCTTCTGGTGCTTTACGCTGCACACCCGGGTCAGTTGCCAACCCTCTGAACCGTTGAGGCCGGTTCATCGCTGCCTGTTCTTGTGGAACTAAAGAGCTGTTGTTGCCAGCCGCTTTGTCGAGCGGCTTGGTGGCAAGAATATGCATGGATGCATATACAGTCAATGCGTAAATGCATTTATTTATGCACAAAAAATGCGCGGATGCATGAAAGCCCCGCCGTTCAAGGGTTGGCCGGTTTTCTACAGGCGAAAAAAAACCCGCCGAGGCGGGTTTTGTCAGAAAGGAATCAGGTTACCGGGCGTACATGCCCCACCAGAAGACGTGACCGAGGATGACAATCTGCTCTTCCTGCATATCCTGGAAGCTGTAGTCCTCGTCCGGGTGTTCATCACGATTGAAGCTGCGCAGACGGATACCGGTAGGCAGGCGATAGAGCTGCTTCACCCGCAATTGACCGTTGTGGTTGATCGCATAAAGGTCGCCATCAATGATGTCGCCGATCCCGCACTTGCCTGCGTTGACACCGACAGTGGCACCGTCGCGCAGCACCGGCAACATGCTGTTGCCCCGTACTGTCACGCATTTGGCCTGGTCGAACTGCACACCGTTATGGCGCAGACTGCGCTTGCCGAAGCGCAGGCTGGAGCGCTCGCTCTCTTCGATGACGAATCTTCCTGATCCAGCAGCCAATTCAACCTCGCGAAGAAAGGGCACCGACACCTCGTCGTCATCGACTGGCGTGTCGTCGTCCCACAGGCTTATGTCCTTGAGTTCGGAATGCAACTCGTCGCGTCCGCTGTTGCCGGCGGGCGCAACATCCGCGCGCCCGCGCAACTGATCGGTACTCACGGCGAAGTACTCGGCAATCTTCGAGATGTGTTTATCCGAAGGATCGACGATCTTCCCGCTGAGAATCCGCGAGAGCGTGGATTGAGGCACGCCGGTGCGACGGTGGAGCTCCGTGGGGGAGATCCCGTGCTGATCGAGCAGTGCTCTTAAGACGGTAGATACGTTGCGTTTTTGCATAACGCGCATAGTGCTTGAAGTTTTTCGCGAAGACAAATGCTGATTTGCATAAATCGTGCATAGTCGACCTTTTTAAGCCCGATAGCTGTCACCCGGCCGCGATGCTCTGCGTCCGATAGACCGCCCATGGTAATCTTGCGCCCATCGCGGAAAAGCCCGGCCACTGCCGCGCTTTTGCCCCACACCTTTGAACGAGTTGCCTGACAATCCGATGAATAAAGCCGTCTCCGACCTGTCCTCCCACACTCCGATGATGCAGCAGTACTGGCGCCTGAAGAATCAGCACCCGGACCAGCTGATGTTCTACCGCATGGGCGACTTCTACGAGATCTTCTACGAAGACGCGAAGAAGGCGGCCAAGTTGCTGGACATCACCCTGACCGCGCGCGGGCAATCGGCGGGTCAGGCGATTCCGATGTGCGGGATTCCGTATCACGCGGCGGAAGGCTACCTGGCGAAACTGGTCAAGCTTGGCGAGTCGGTAGTGATCTGCGAGCAGGTCGGCGATCCGGCTACCAGTAAAGGTCCGGTGGAACGTCAGGTGGTACGGATCATCACTCCGGGCACGGTCAGCGACGAGGCATTGCTGGATGAGCGTCGCGACAACCTGATCGCGGCGGTGCTGGGAGACGAGCGCCTGTTCGGCCTCGCCGTACTGGACATCACCAGCGGCAACTTCACCGTGCTGGAGATCAAGGGCTGGGAGAACCTGCTGGCGGAGCTTGAGCGGGTCAACCCGGTCGAGCTCTTGATCCCGGATGATTGGCCGAAAGACTTGCCGGCAGAAAAACGCCGTGGCGTACGTCGCCGTGCACCGTGGGATTTCGAGCGTGATTCGGCGCTGAAAAGTCTCTGCCAGCAATTCTCCACCCAAGACCTGAAAGGCTTTGGCTGCGAAACCCTGACTCTGGCGATCGGCGCCGCCGGTTGCCTGCTGGCGTATGCCAAGGAAACCCAGCGCACCGCCCTGCCCCATCTGCGCAGCCTGCGCCATGAGCGGCTGGACGACACCGTGGTGCTGGACGGCGCCAGCCGCCGCAACCTCGAGCTCGATACCAACCTGGCCGGCGGCCGCGACAACACGCTGCAATCGGTGGTCGACCGTTGCCAGACCGCCATGGGCAGCCGCTTGCTGACCCGCTGGCTCAACCGTCCGCTGCGCGACCTGACCGTGCTGCTGGCTCGCCAGACCTCGATCACTTGCCTGCTCGACCGCTATCGCTTTGAAAACCTGCAACCGCAGCTCAAGGAAATCGGCGACATCGAGCGGATCCTGGCGCGGATCGGCCTGCGCAATGCCCGCCCTCGCGACCTCGCCCGCCTGCGTGATGCACTCGGCGCCCTGCCTGAACTGCAAGCGGCGATGACCGATCTTGAGGCGCCGCATCTGCAACGTCTGGCGACCACCACCAGCACTTATCCGGAACTGGCGGCGCTGCTGGAAAAAGCCATCATCGACAACCCGCCGGCGGTGATCCGTGACGGCGGCGTGCTGAAAACCGGTTACGACAGCGAGCTCGACGAGCTGCAATCGCTGAGCGAGAACGCCGGCCAGTTCCTGATCGATCTGGAAGCCCGGGAAAAGGCCCGCACCGGCCTCGCCAACCTGAAAGTCGGATACAACCGCATTCACGGTTACTTCATCGAGTTGCCGAGCAAGCAGGCTGAATCAGCACCAGCAGACTACATCCGTCGTCAGACCCTCAAGGGGGCCGAGCGCTTCATCACGCCTGAACTGAAAGAGTTCGAAGACAAGGCGCTGTCGGCCAAGAGCCGCGCCCTGGCTCGCGAGAAAATGCTCTACGAGGCGTTGCTGGAAGATCTGATCAGCCAGTTGCCGCCGTTGCAGGACACCGCTGGCGCGCTGGCCGAACTGGACGTACTGAGCAACCTCGCCGAGCGTGCGCTGAATCTCGACCTGAATTGCCCGACGTTCGTCAGCGAACCTTGCATGCGCATCTCCCAGGGCCGTCACCCGGTGGTCGAGCAAGTGCTGACCACGCCGTTCGTGGCCAACGACCTGAGCCTGGACGACAACACCCGCATGCTGGTGATCACCGGCCCGAACATGGGCGGTAAATCCACCTATATGCGCCAGACTGCACTGATCGTGCTGCTGGCGCACATCGGCAGCTTCGTGCCGGCGGCCAGTTGCGAGCTGTCGCTGGTGGACCGGATCTTCACCCGGATCGGTTCCAGCGATGACCTCGCCGGCGGGCGCTCGACCTTCATGGTGGAAATGAGCGAAACCGCGAACATCCTGCACAACGCCACCGAGCGCAGCCTGGTGCTGATGGACGAAGTCGGTCGCGGCACCAGCACCTTCGACGGTCTGTCCCTGGCGTGGGCGGCGGCCGAGCGCCTCGCCCATCTGCGTGCCTATACTCTGTTTGCGACGCACTATTTCGAACTGACCGTGTTGCCGGAAGCCGAACCGCTGGTGGCCAACGTGCACCTCAACGCCACCGAACACAATGAGCGCATCGTGTTCCTGCACCATGTGTTGCCAGGGCCGGCGAGCCAGAGTTATGGCCTCGCGGTTGCACAACTGGCCGGTGTGCCGAGCGAGGTGATCGTGCGCGCTCGTGAGCACCTGAGCCGCCTGGAAGACACCGCGCTGCCGCATGAGGCGCCAAAACCGGCCGCCAAGGGCAAACCGGCGACACCACAGCAGAGCGACATGTTTGCCAGCCTCCCGCATCCGGTGCTGGATGAGTTGGCGAAACTGGATCTGGATGACGTGACACCGCGTCGTGCACTCGAAATGCTCTATGCACTAAAGAACCGGATCTAAGCACCGACGAACCGGATATAACGCAAACGGCTTCAAGCTGTTAGAATCTCGCGCGGTTTGGGATGCTGCTGGCTAATAGCCTGGCTGGCAGACATCGCTCCCGAACCTGGCGACCCCAACCGTGAAGGGGCAACGCTGCCGCCGCCTGAGGAGAAAATTAGAAATGACCTTCGTCGTCACCGACAACTGCATCAAGTGCAAGTACACCGACTGCGTAGAAGTCTGTCCGGTGGACTGCTTCTACGAAGGCCCGAATTTCCTGGTGATTCACCCGGACGAGTGCATCGACTGCGCCCTGTGCGAACCGGAATGCCCGGCCGTGGCCATTTTCTCCGAGGACGAAGTTCCGGAAGAGATGCAGGAGTTCATTCAGCTGAACGTCGAGCTGGCCGAAATCTGGCCGAACATCACCGAGAAAAAAGAATCGCTGCCGGATGCCGAAGAGTGGGATGGCGTCAAAGGCAAGATCAAAGACCTCGAACGCTGATCTGTCCCGCGTTTGAAGAAAAGGCCCCTCGCGGGCCTTTTTGCTTTTCCGGGTTTTGCTTTTCTACAGGCAAAAAAAGGGGCGGTTTGACCCGCCCACATTTTTTCCCTATTCCCTGTGTTCCTTTTCATCGTCCTGATGAATCGCTTCCTGCGATGTCCGTTCCCCTCTTCCTTGAAGGGCGTGTCTATCCGTCGACACAACCCAGATACTAGAGATTTCCCCGCCGGGGGCAACTGGCCTCCAGCGCACGAACGGGTTGTCATAAGCCCTTCACATTAAAAAATAACCATATGAATCATTAAGTTATGAATCAACAACGAGCGTAATCGCCTTCAGCGGCAGTGTAAAAATAACGAACACTTACGATACAGTCAGCAAAGGCTTACAACGCAAACCTACAAGCTGGGAACGTATCCCGCTTTCAGTGTGCCAACAAAAAGCCCCGAACCAGTCGGGGCTTCCTGCATAGCGGTCATGCGGGTGGCTTATTGAAACAGCGACTCGCTCGACAGGCCGTTTTTCTCGAGAATTTCCCGAAGGCGCTTGAGGCCTTCCACCTGGATCTGTCTTACCCGTTCCCGGGTCAGGCCGATCTCCAGGCCTACATCTTCCAGCGTACTGCTCTCATGGCCGCGCAGGCCGAAGCGGCGCACGACCACCTCGCGTTGCTTGTCGGTCAGTTCCGAGAGCCATTGATCGATGCTCTGCGACAGGTCGTCATCCTGCAGCAGTTCACATGGATCGGTCGGACGGTCATCCGTCAGGGTGTCCAGCAGGGTTTTATCCGAATCCGGACCCAGCGAGACGTCGACCGAAGAAACCCGCTCGTTCAGGCCCAGCATGCGCTTGACCTCGCCCACCGGTTTTTCCAGCAGGTTGGCAATTTCTTCGGGTGAAGGTTCGTGGTCGAGTTTTTGCGTCAGCTCCCGTGCAGCCCGCAGGTACACGTTGAGCTCCTTGACCACATGGATCGGCAACCGGATGGTCCGGGTCTGATTCATGATTGCGCGTTCGATGGTCTGACGAATCCACCAGGTCGCGTAGGTCGAGAAGCGGAAGCCGCGCTCGGGATCGAACTTTTCCACCGCGCGGATCAGTCCGAGGTTGCCCTCTTCGATCAGATCCAGCAGCGACAGCCCCCGATTGACGTAACGCCGGGCGATTTTGACCACCAGCCGCAGGTTACTTTCGATCATGCGCTTGCGCCCGGCAGGATCGCCACTTTGCGACAAGCGCGCAAAATGAACTTCTTCTTCCGGGGAGAGCAATGGGGAAAAGCCGATTTCGTTGAGGTACAGCTGCGTGGCATCGAGTGCCCGAGTGTAATCGATGTACTTGTGTTGTTTAAGTGAAGCGGAGTGTTTGGATTTGGCACGAACGGAAGGTGGAGCAGCCCCTTCATCATTCGACATCGAATCCGAATCGATGCCGGTCTCCATCAGGAGAACCTCATCGTCGATGTCAAACTCCGGCACTTCTTTACTGAGAGCCATTGTTATAGTCCTTTGGTGAGTTCGACCCCAAGCTCAAGCGACGCCTTTATCCTTGGCAACGCTGGAGCCTGTCCCCTCTACGCGACGGAACAGGCTGGTCTGCAAATCAACGTCTTGGCAGGAACTGCAGCGGATCTACAGGTTTACCTTGTCGGCGAATCTCAAAATGCAGTTTCACCCGGTCTGTACCCGTTGACCCCATTTCGGCAATTGTCTGTCCGACCTTGACCTGCTGTCCCTCCCGTACCAACAGCCGACGGTTGTGTCCGTAAGCACTGACGTAGGTTTCGCTGTGTTTGATGATGACCAATTCGCCGTAGCCCCTTAAGCCACTCCCGGCGTATACCACCGTCCCATCAGACGCAGCTAAAACAGGCTGTCCCAAATCTCCGGCGATATCAATTCCTTTATTCAAACTACCGTTTGAAGAGAATTTACCAATCAGAATGCCATTAGATGGCCATCCCCAGCCGGTCGGGGCCGGGCCCGGTGGAGGCAATGGAGCGGGTGTTTGCTTGTTGGCGACGGACGGTACAACCGTCGTCGCAGCCGCACCGGAACCTGTGGTTGTCGTAGTTGTCGTGCCATTTGCCTGGCGCCGGATAACCGTGGTTTTGCTGGACGAAGACGCTGAGGAACCGGAGTTGCTGACGACCGCAGTCGACGTTGAACCGGTGCGGCCATCGAAGCGAATTGTCTGACCCGGATGGATCGTGTATGGCGTAGGAATATTGTTCCGGGCGGCGAGGGCTTTGTAGTCCCAGCCGTAGCGAAAAGCGATGGAAAACAAAGTATCGCCCGGACGGACTACATACTGCCCGGTCGTCACGACCGGACGCTGGGCCACCGCATTGTTGCGATCGACGACCCGAACGTTGCTCGATTTTGTGCTGGAGCAACCGACCAGCAAGGTGCTCAAGACAAGGCCAGTCACCAGGCGCTGAAAGCTCGTGTTACCCATACGCTGCGCAATGACTGTGAGACTCACCCGCCGCTCCCTTTGTGGTGGCTGAAAAATGTGGAATGCCGAATCCGGCATGAAACTTCGCAAGTATAACGGGCGCAACCGGCTTTACCTTTATAGAAGCGCTATCGCCCGGCGCACACGTTTGCTTGTAGACGATCCATCCTGTTTAAACATTCGCTGCCGCTGTAAGACAGGCGCGTTCGACAGGAATTCAGCATCCTGAAACAAATGCTCAGGCCAGCGGACCGTTGAGCAATGGCACGAAACGCACCGCCCCGAGAACGTGTCGGGAGAAGCCGTTTTCTTCGCGCACGATCAGCATCAATTGCTGCACTTCACCGGAGCCGACCGGGATCACCATCCGCCCGCCCGGTGCCAGTTGATCAAGCAGAGCCTGAGGCACATCGGCCGCAACGGCGGTGACGATAATGCCGTTATACGGCGCCAGGGCCGGCCAGCCTTCCCAGCCATCGCCCCAGCGAAACACCACGTTGCGCAGGTTGAGCTCGACCAGGCGTTCCTTGGCCCGATCCTGCAGAACCTTGATGCGCTCCACCGAGAACACCCGCTCGACCAGTTGCGACAGCACCGCCGTCTGATAACCGGAACCGGTGCCGATCTCCAGCACCTTGTCCAGCGGCCCGGCCTCCAGCAGCAGCTCGCTCATGCGCGCCACCATATAAGGCTGGGAAATGGTCTGGTTGTTGCCGATCGGCAGCGCGGTGTCCTCATAGGCACGGTGCGCCAGCGCTTCATCGACGAACAGGTGTCGCGGGGTGCGGCGGATCACTTCCAGCACGCTGGCGTTGGAAACGCCCTCTTCGTACAGACGCTGGATCAGGCGCTCACGGGTTCGCTGGGACGTCATCCCGATGCCGCTGCGCAGCCTGTCGTCTTGTTCACGAGCCATCAGTTGAGCCCCTCCAGCCAGCCGTCGAGACTTCTGAAGGCATCATTGAAGGTGCGATCGAGCTGCAACGGAGTGATGGATACGTAACCCTGCATGACCGCATGGAAATCGGTGCCCGGCCCGCCATCTTCCGCATCACCTGCCGCTGCGATCCAGTAACCGGCCTTGCCGCGCGGGTCCACGACTTTCATCGGTGCCGCCGCACGGGCGCGATGGCCGAGACGGGTCAGTTGAATGCCGCGAATGTGATCGATCGGCAGATTGGGAATGTTCACGTTCAACACCGTGCGCGGTGGCAGATCGAGCCCGGCGTGGGCCTCGACCAGTTTGCGCGCAAAGTAGGCGGCCGTGGGCAAGTTGTCGACCTGCCGCGAAACCAGCGAGAAGGCAAACGACGGGCGCTCGAGAAAGCGGCCCTCGAGGGCGGCTGCCACCGTTCCGGAATACAGCACGTCGTCACCCAGGTTGGCGCCCAGGTTGATCCCTGAAACCACCATGTCCGGCTCGCGTTCGAGCAAACCGTTGAGCCCCAGATGGACGCAGTCGGTCGGTGTGCCATTGAGGCTGATAAAGCCATTGGCCAGGTATTGCGGGTGCAGCGGACGGTCGAGTGTCAGCGAACTGCTGGCACCGCTCTTGTCCTGTTCCGGGGCGATAACCACGCACTCGGTGTAATCCGCCAGCGCAGCATAAAGCGCGGCAAGACCGGGTGCAGTCACCCCATCGTCGTTAGAAATCAGAATACGCATGGGCTGTCCGTCTGCCCCACCGGCACCAGATCAACGAGTTCGCGCACCAATACGGTGGCGAAGCATCCGGCCGGGAGGACGAATTCCAGTTGCAGAATGTCAGGCTCGGGATAATGCCACGTCAACCCGCCAATGGGCAGCCGCAGGATGCGACGTTCGTGGCTCATACCGGCATTAATCAACCAATCGCGCAGATCCGCCTCGCGTGCGGCAATCCCCTGCTCCAGATCATGGACAACCCCGGCCGCCGGCGAGTCACCTTCGCCCCACTGCGGGCCGGTCGGATGCAGGTCGAGAATCGCCAGACGCGGGTCGCTGCACTCGGCTTCACCGGCCGGGAAAAAGCTGCGGCTGTCGGTGAAGGCCAGCAGATCGCCAACCTGGGCACGTTGCCAGGTGCCATCGGCGACCCGCGCCGCGAGCACCTGATTGAACAGAAAACTGCGCGCGGTCGACAGCAGTCGCGAACGCACATTGCG
The DNA here is from genome assembly GCF_058808435.1 of Pseudomonas sp. GW821-FHT11D10. Taxonomy (NCBI): domain Bacteria; kingdom Pseudomonadati; phylum Pseudomonadota; class Gammaproteobacteria; order Pseudomonadales; family Pseudomonadaceae; genus Pseudomonas; species Pseudomonas sp. GW821-FHT11D10. Next base: position 560,499 of record NZ_JBXARR010000003.1, read on the forward strand.
TTGCTCCGGCAGTGCCTTGCGCGCCGCCCAGGAACGGGCATCGACGACGTTGCCGCCGTCATGGCCGAAACGCTGGGCGCCGAAGTAATTCGGGATACCTAGTTTGGCGATCAGTTGCAGGCGCTCGTCGATGGCAGCCTTGTTGCCATTGAACTGGGTCAGGCGCAACGTGAAACCGTTGGCCGAATGCGCACCGCGCTGCAGCTTGCGCTTGTGGCGGGTGGTCTTGAGGATTTTCAGCGTGTCGTTTTCCGCCGCCGACAGATCCGGATCGGCCTTGCCCGGCAATTGCACGCTGAACCACTGACGGGTCAGCGCCTGACGATCCTTCAGACCGGCATAGCTCACCGTACGCAACGGTACACCGGCAGCCTTGGCGATGCGGCGCGCGGCCTCTTCCGTATTCAAGCCGCGCTTTTCCACCCAGATCCACAGGTGCTCGCCGTCACCGCTGAACGGAATGTCGAGAACTTCATCGACCTGGAAATCTTCGGCGATGGCTTTCAGTACCGCGGTGCCGAGGGCGTCGCCATAGGCCCGCGGGCCGAGCAGTTGCAGTTCGTTCATGCGCGCAGCAACAAGGCAACGGAATGCACGGCGATGCCTTCTTCGCGACCGACGAAGCCGAGCTTCTCGGTGGTGGTGGCTTTCACGTTCACTTGATCCAGTTCTACTTGCAGATCCGCGGCAATCAGCGCGCGCATCGATTCGATATGGGGGGCCATTTTGGGGGCCTGGGCAACGATGGTGTTGTCGACGTTGCCGACCTTCCAGCCTTTGGCGTGGATCAGACTGACCACGTGACGCAGCAGCACTCGGCTGTCGGCGCCCTTGAATTGCGGGTCGGTATCCGGGAAATGTTTGCCGATATCACCCAGCGCCGCCGCGCCGAGCAAGGCGTCGCTCAAGGCATGCAGCAGGACGTCACCGTCGGAGTGAGCGAGCAGCCCGAAGCCGTGTGCGATTCGCACGCCGCCCAGAGTAATGAAATCGCCTTCAGCGAAACGGTGCACATCATAGCCGTGGCCAATACGCATAAAAAAACGCCCCGAATTTTGTCAGGGCGTGATTCTACCTGCATTAGGCCTTGAGGGCGCGCGCGTGATGCTGCAAGTGGTCGTCAATGAAGCTCGCGATGAAGAAATAGCTGTGGTCGTAGCCCGGTTGCAGGCGCAACGTTAACGGATGACCCGCTTGTTTTGCCGCTTGTTGCAGAGCTTCCGGTTTGAGCTGGGTCGCGAGGAAATCGTCGCGATCACCCTGATCGACCAACAACGGCAGCTTCTCGTCCGCCTCGGCGATCAGTGCACAGGCATCCCATTCGCGCCACTTCGAACGGTCTTCGCCCAGATAGCGGGTGAATGCCTTCTGGCCCCACGGGCAGTCGATCGGATTGTTGATCGGCGAAAACGCCGAAACCGACTGGTAGCGACCCGGATTACGCAACGCGCAAACCAATGCGCCGTGGCCGCCCATGGAGTGGCCGCTGATGCTGCGCTTGTCCGAGGCCGGGAAATGCGCTTCAACCAGTGAAGGCAATTCCTGCACGACGTAGTCATGCATCCGATAGTGCCGCGACCAGGGTTCCTGCGTGGCATTCAGATAAAACCCGGCACCGAGGCCGAAATCCCAGGCCCCGTCAGGATCACCCGGCACATCCGGGCCGCGCGGACTGGTGTCCGGCGCCACGATGATCAGGCCGAGTTCGGCCGCCATGCGCATCGCGCCGGCCTTTTGCATGAAGTTCTCGTCCGTGCAGGTCAGGCCCGACAGCCAGTACAGCACCGGCAACTTGCCGCCCTGCTCTGCCTGCGGCGGCAGGTACACGGCGAACACCATGTCGCAGCCCAGCACTTCGGAACGATGGCGATAGCGCTTGTGCCAGCCGCCGAAACTTTTCTGACAGGAGATGTTTTCCAGACTCATGTAAGACTCCTACGCCGCCACGGCTGCACATCGGCAGCCGTGGCATCGCGATTGATCAGAAATGAATGACGGTGCGGATGCTCTTGCCTTCGTGCATCAGGTCGAAGGCTTTGTTGATGTCTTCCAGGCCCATGGTGTGGGTGATGAAGGTATCCAGCGGGATTTCGCCGCTTTGCGCCATGTCGACGTAGCTTGGCAATTCGGTACGGCCACGCACGCCACCGAACGCCGAACCACGCCAGACGCGACCGGTCACCAACTGGAACGGACGGGTGGCGATTTCCTGGCCGGCACCGGCGACGCCGATGATGACCGATTCGCCCCAGCCTTTATGGCAGCACTCGAGGGCTGCGCGCATCAGTTGCACGTTGCCGATGCATTCGAAGGAGAAGTCGACACCGCCATCGGTCATGTCCACGATCACTTCCTGGATCGGACGATCGAAGTCTTTCGGGTTCACGCAGTCGGTGGCACCCAGCTGCTTGGCGATTTCGAACTTGGCCGGGTTGATGTCGATGGCGATGATGCGCGAGGCCTTGGCCTTCACCGCACCAATCACGGCCGACAGACCGATGCCGCCCAGACCGAAGATGGCCACGGTGTCACCCGGCTTGACCTTGGCGGTGTTGATCACGGCACCGATACCGGTGGTCACGCCGCAGCCGAGCAGGCAGACCTTTTCCAGCGGTGCATCCTTGGAGATCTTGGCCACGGAGATTTCCGGCAGCACGGTGTACTCGGAGAACGTCGAAGTACCCATGTAGTGGAAAATCGTTTGGCCCTTGTAGGAAAAGCGCGAAGTGCCGTCCGGCATCAGACCCTTGCCCTGAGTGGCGCGAATGGCCTGACACAGGTTGGTCTTGCCCGACTTACAGAATTTGCACTGACCGCATTCCGGGGTGTACAGGGGAATCACGTGGTCGCCGACGGCCACCGAGGTCACGCCTTCGCCGATCGCTTCGACGATGGCGCCGCCTTCATGGCCGAGGATCGACGGGAAGATACCTTCCGGGTCAGCGCCGGACAGGGTGTAGGCGTCAGTGTGGCAAACCCCGGAAGCCACCACGCGCAGCAACACTTCACCGGCCTTGGGCATGGCGACATCGACTTCTACGATTTCCAGCGGCTTTTTGGCCTCGAAGGCAACGGCGGCGCGCGACTTGATCATGCTGACTCTCCAGTGAATCCATTGAATAAAAAACCAGACAGCGAGTGTAGTCCAGCGCTGCTTGATGAATAATCCGGACAAAAGCAAAACATTATTGCCATACAGGGATAATCCCCATGTCCGAAAACCGCTGGGAAGGCATCGACGAGTTCGTCGCCGTTGCCGAGTGCAGCCAGTTCACCGCGGCTGCCGAACGCCTGGGCGTTTCTTCCTCACACATCAGTCGACAAATCGTACGGCTGGAAGAGCGTTTGCAGACGCGACTGCTGTATCGCAGCACCCGGCGCGTCACCCTGACCGAGGCCGGCCAGACTTTTCTGCAACATTGTCAGCGCCTGCAGGACGGTCGAGAAGAAGCGTTGCGCGCAGTCGGCGACCTGACCAGCGAACCCAAAGGCATGCTGCGCATGACCTGCGCCGTGGCCTATGGCGAGCGCTTCATCGTGCCGCTGGTGACCCGGTTCATGGGGCACCACCCGCAACTGCGCATCGATATCGAACTGACCAACCGCCAGCTCGATCTGGTGCACGAAGGCCTGGACTTGGCGATCCGCCTCGGTCGTCTTCAGGATTCCCGGCTGGTGGCGACGCGCCTTGCACCGCGTCGGATGTATCTGTGTGCATCGCCTTCCTACCTTGAACGGTACGGACGCCCACACAGTTTGTCGGAACTGGGACGGCACAATTGCCTGATCGGCAGCTCGGACATCTGGCAGCTTGAACAAAACGGGCGGGAATTTTCCCAGCGGGTGCAGGGAAACTGGCGCTGCAACAGTGGGCAAGCGGTGCTGGATGCGGCGCTACAAGGCGTCGGACTGTGTCAGTTGCCGGACTATTACGTGCTGGAGCATCTGCACAGCGGTGCGTTGATTTCGCTTTTGGAGGCGCATCAACCGCCGAATACGGCGGTGTGGGCGCTGTATCCGCAGCAGCGGCACTTGTCGCCGAAGGTGCGCAAACTGGTGGATTTTCTCAAGGAAGGTTTGGCCGAGCGGCCGGAGTACCGGATCTAACGACGATTGGTCCAGCGCTGACGCAACCATTCCAGGTCTTCGGGGCGGGTGACTTTCAGGTTGTCCGCGCGGCCTTCGATCAGGCGCGGCGCCATGCCAGCCCACTCCATCGCCGAGGCTTCATCGGTAATCACTGCATCCGCCACCAGACTGTCAGCCAGCGCCCGGTGCAACGCACCGAGGCGGAACATTTGTGGCGTATAGGCTTGCCAGATCACGCTGCGATCGACGGTTTCTACCACCCGACCGTGCTTGTCGACCCGTTTCAAAGTGTCCTTCGCCGGCACGGCCAAAAGGCCGCCGACCGGATCGTTTGCCAGTTCAGCAAGCAATTTGTCGAGATCGTCACGGCTCAGATTGGGCCGCGCCGCATCGTGCACCAGCACCCAGTCCTCGTCGTCCGCACCTTGCGCATGCAGGTGCAACAAGGCGTTGAGCACCGAGCCGGAACGTTCGGCACCACCGTCGACCCGTTGAATGCGCGGATCGCTGGCGCTGGCCAGGTTCGGCCAATAAGGATCATCAACGGCAAGACTGACCACCAGGCCCTTGAGGCTCGGGTGATCGAGGAAACAGCCGAGGCTGTGTTCGAGAATTGTGCGTCCGCCCAGTTGCAAGTACTGCTTGGGACGGTCCGCGGCCATACGGGCACCAACGCCCGCGGCAGGAATCACGGCCCAGAAGGCCGGCAGGGAATCGATCATTGGGCCAACTGGTAAAGGGTTTCGCCGTCCTTGACCATGCCCAGTTCGTGACGAGCCCGCTCTTCAACGGTCTCCATGCCTTTCTTCAACTCGCTGACTTCAGCGTCCATCACCCGGTTGCGCTCCAGCAGGGCTTCGTTCTCGGCGTGTTGATCAGCAATCTGCTGATTCAGTTCGGCGACCTGCGCCAGACTGCCATTGCCCACCCACAGGCGGTACTGCAGACCGGCCAGCAGCAAGAGCAAAACGAGAAACAACCAGTAAGGACTGCGCATCGAATATCAGGTATCCAGTGAAAAAAGACAGCCACGCCAAAACTTTGAAGCATCTGATAGCACGAAGCCTGGAATATCCAGGCTTGTGCATATAAGGCATCAGATTAGTGGCAAATCCATCGCTGTCACGACTTTTCCGACACAATCCGGTGTCTTTTTACCATTTACAACTTAGCCGCGGAACTCGGAGCGACCGTTGTACTTGGCCTTGCCATTCAACTGCTCTTCGATACGCAGCAGTTGGTTGTACTTGGAAACTCGGTCGGAACGGCACAGCGAACCGGTCTTGATCTGGCCAGCCGAAGTACCCACAGCCAGGTCGGCAATGGTCGAATCTTCGGTTTCGCCCGAACGGTGCGAGATCACGGCGGTGTAACCGGCAGCCTTGGCCATCTGGATGGCTTCCAGGGTTTCGGTCAGGGTGCCGATCTGGTTGAACTTGATCAGGATCGAGTTGGCGATCTTTTTGTCGATGCCTTCTTTCAGGATCTTGGTGTTGGTCACGAACAGGTCGTCGCCGACCAGCTGGGTCTTCTCGCCGATCTTGTCGGTGAGGATTTTCCAGCCAGCCCAGTCGGACTCGTCCAGGCCGTCTTCGATCGAGATGATCGGGTAACGCTCGGTCAGACCTTTGAGGTAGTCGGCGAAACCTTCAGCGGTGAACACCTGGCCTTCGCCGGACAGGTTGTACTTGCCGTCTTCGAAGAACTCGCTGGCCGCGCAGTCCAGAGCCAGGGTCACGTCGGTGCCCAGCTTGTAACCGGCGTTGGCGACTGCTTCGGAGATCACTTTCAGTGCGTCTTCGTTGGAAGCCAGGTTAGGCGCGAAACCACCTTCGTCACCGACAGCAGTGCTCAGGCCACGAGCCTTCAGCACGGCTTTCAGGTGATGGAAAATCTCGGTGCCCATGCGCAGACCTTCCGAGAAAGACTTGGCGCCAACCGGCTGAACCATGAATTCCTGGATGTCGACGTTGTTGTCGGCGTGTTCGCCACCGTTGATGATGTTCATCATCGGAACCGGCATCGAGTACACACCCGGGGTACCGTTCAGGTTGGCGATGTGAGCGTACAGCGGCAGGTCCTGATCCTGTGCAGCCGCCTTGGCTGCAGCCAGGGACACGGCGAGGATGGCGTTGGCGCCCAGGGTCGCTTTGTTTTCAGTACCGTCCAGCTTGATCATCGCGTGATCCAGGGCTTTCTGGTCGCTTGGGTCGGTGCCCAGCAGCAGATCGCGGATCGGACCGTTGATGTTGGCTACCGCCTTGAGCACGCCCTTGCCCAGGTAACGGCTCTTGTCGCCATCACGCAGCTCGAGCGCTTCACGCGAGCCAGTGGATGCACCGGACGGCGCGCAAGCGCTGCCGATGATGCCGTTGTCGAGAAGCACGTCCGCTTCCACGGTGGGATTGCCACGGGAGTCGAGAACTTCACGACCTTTGATGTCGACGATTTTTGCCATTGTTGTAAACACTCCAAAGTTGACGAAAACGACGCAGCTAGAGGAAATCTTTTTACCGTCGGCAAGTGGTGTGCAGCGGGCAGCTTGCAGACGACAACGCTCATACCCGAGGGCATGAGCGACAAATCGTGCGGTACTTTACCGGAGAATTGAGGTTTACGCGGTTTCTACCGTCGGAAAACTCTTCACCAGTTCGTCCAGGGCTTTGAGCTGGGCCAGGAATGGCTCCAGTTTGTCCAGACGCAAGGCGCAAGGGCCGTCGCATTTGGCGTTGTCCGGATCCGGGTGCGCTTCGAGGAACAGGCCCGCCAGCGACTGGCTCATGCCAGCCTTGGCCAGATCGGTGACCTGGGCGCGGCGACCGCCGGCGGAGTCGGAACGACCGCCAGGCATTTGCAGCGAATGGGTCACGTCGAAGAATACCGGGTACTCGAACTGCTTCATGATGCCGAAGCCGAGCATGTCGACCACGAGGTTGTTGTAGCCGAAGCTCGAACCGCGCTCGCAGAGGATCAACTGATCGTTACCCGCTTCCACGCACTTGTTCAGGATGTGTTTCATTTCCTGAGGCGCGAGGAACTGGGCTTTCTTGATGTTGATCACAGCGTTGGTCTTGGCCATCGCGACGACCAGATCGGTCTGGCGCGACAGGAAGGCCGGCAGCTGGATGATGTCGCAGACCTCAGCGACGACCGCGGCCTGGTCAGGCTCGTGGACGTCGGTGATGATCGGCACGCCGAAGGCTTGTTTGATGTCCTGGAAGATGCGCATGCCCTCTTCCAGGCCAGGACCGCGATAAGAGGTCACAGAAGAACGGTTGGCCTTGTCGAAACTGGCCTTGAACACGTAAGGGATACCGAGCTTTTCGGTGACCTTCACGTACTCTTCGCAAACCTGCATGGCCATGTCACGGCTTTCCAGCACGTTCATGCCGCCGAACAGCACCATGGGTTTGTCGTTGGCAATCTCGATGTCGCCGACGCGGATGATCTTCTGTGCCATCGGGGTTACGCCTTCTTCTGGTGTTGAGCCAATGCCGCTTTGACGAAGCCGCTGAACAGCGGATGGCCATCGCGTGGCGTCGAGGTGAACTCTGGGTGGAACTGGCAAGCGACGAACCATGGATGATCCGGGGCTTCGACCACTTCAACCAGCGCTGCATCGGAAGAACGACCGGAAATCTTCAGGCCGGCTTCGATGATTTGCGGCAGCAGGTTGTTGTTCACTTCGTAACGGTGACGGTGACGTTCGACAATCACATCCTTGCCGTAGCAGTCGTGCACCTTGGAGCCGGCTTCAAGCAGGCATTCCTGAGCGCCGAGGCGCATGGTGCCGCCCAGATCGGATGCTTCAGTACGGGTTTCGACTGCACCGGTAGCGTCTTCCCACTCGGTGATCAGACCGACAACCGGATGGCCGCTGGCACGATCGAACTCGGTGGAGTTGGCGTCTTTCCAGCCCAGCACGTTACGGGCGAACTCGATGACTGCCACTTGCATGCCCAGGCAGATACCCAGGTATGGAACCTTGTTTTCGCGAGCGTATTGAACGGCGGTGATCTTGCCTTCCACGCCGCGCAGACCGAAGCCGCCCGGTACGAGAATCGCGTCGACGCCTTCCAGCAGCGCGGTGCCCTGGTTCTCGATGTCTTCGGAATCGATGTAGCGCAGGTTGACCTTGGTACGGTTGGTAATGCCGGCGTGACTCATCGCTTCGATCAGCGATTTGTAGGCGTCCAGCAGCTCCATGTACTTGCCGACCATCGCGATGGTGACTTCGTGCTCTGGATTCAGCTTGGCATCAACGACCTTTTCCCACTCGGACAGATCGGCGCCATTGCATTGCAGGCCGAAACGCTCGACGACGAAATCGTCCAGACCCTGAGCGTGCAGCACGGCCGGGATCTTGTAGATGGTGTCGACGTCTTCCAGGGAGATCACCGCACGTTCTTCAACGTTGGTGAACAGCGCGATCTTGCGACGCGACGACACATCCACCGGATGGTCGGAGCGGCAGATCAGCACGTCTGGCTGCAGACCGATCGAACGCAGTTCCTTCACGGAGTGCTGGGTCGGCTTGGTCTTGGTCTCGCCCGCGGTGGCGATGTACGGAACCAGGGTCAGGTGCATCAGCATCGCGCGCTTGGAACCGACTTCCACACGCAGCTGGCGGATGGCTTCGAGGAACGGTTGCGACTCGATGTCGCCAACGGTACCGCCGATTTCCACCAGGGCTACGTCGGCATCGCCGGCGCCCTTGATGATGCGACGCTTGATTTCGTCGGTGATGTGCGGAATCACCTGGATGGTTGCACCCAGGTAGTCACCACGGCGCTCTTTGCGCAGCACGTGCTCGTAGACACGGCCGGTGGTGAAATTGTTGTTCTGGGTCATGGTCGTGCGGATGAACCGCTCGTAGTGGCCCAGGTCCAGGTCGGTCTCGGCGCCGTCGTGGGTGACGAACACTTCACCGTGCTGGAACGGGCTCATGGTGCCCGGGTCGACGTTGATGTACGGATCCAGCTTCAGCATGGTGACCTTAAGCCCCCGCGCCTCCAGGATGGCCGCCAATGAAGCCGATGCAATGCCTTTCCCCAAAGAAGAAACAACACCGCCCGTGACGAATATGTAGCGCGTCATGAAAAACCCTAGAAGTCTGCGTTAAAGCGGTCCGAGCCGCCGGGGAAAGCGAAGGAAGGCCGAAGCCCCCGATCACCTGCATTAATCACAGTGCACCTTTCAAAAAAACCGCCGCGTTGGGACAGACCGGAAGTGAAAACACCGGTACGTTGCTCGCTACACATTTTTTGGAATCGCCCAGCAAAGACTGCTTGGTAATCGGCAACTCCTGCAATTCAGGCGAATCCACAGAAGTTGTATCAAGAAGGGAGCGTAGTCTACCGGAATGCCCCCTTCATCTCAAACCTTGATCTTCGTCAGAAGGCTGCCAATGCAATCGCCAGCCTTCCAGAGCATTGCCGTCGAGCCCCGGCAGGTTCGCCACGGCGAGCAATTCTTCACCGCGAAACAGCAGCGGCAATCTGCCACGCACGAAGCCCGGCACCGCGCGCTCATTGAGCAGGCGCTTGAGATCGCGATGTCCGCGATCCGCCAGATGCATCACCTCGCCGCCCTGCCGATAGCGGATCTGCAGCGGCCCGGCGGGAGTCTGGCCGCTGAACATGACACGCCCGTTATCGGGCAAGCGTAGCGCTGACGACAGGTCATGCCAGTCGCCGCTGACCACCGGTGCGCGTAGCCATTGCCCGCTGAGCCACCACAGGCGACCGGCGCTGCGGTGCAACTCGCCATCCGCCAGACGCCAGATCGGCGAGGCATCGTTGCCGGCATCGCGCAGATCCGCCCAACCCGACCAATGGTCGGTATCCGGTAGTCGGGTCAGTGGTTCAAGCCAGTGACTGAGTGCGTTTCGCTGACGGGCATCAGATAAGCTCGCAATGACTGCGAACTCCAGTGAGGGCAATCCCGACCACTCGAACTCCCCGGGCAAGTTCGCTGTAGTCAGATCGATTTGCGCCAGATCATCGAGCAAGCCTTGCGCCTCACGCAGATGCGCCGCACTGCGGGCCATGCTGGCGTGTGCCTGGGGCCAGCGACCGGTCAATAGCGGCATGACCTGATGGCGCAGATAATTGCGCGAGAACTGTCGATCCTGATTCGACGGATCTTCTACCCAACGCAGACCATGGTCCTGCGCATAGGCTTCCAGCTCTGCACGCGTAACATCGAGCAACGGCCGAACCAGACTGCCCTGCCCCAGCGCTCGCGTGGCCGGCATTCCGGACAGCCCACGCACACCGGCGCCACGCAACAGGCGGAACAGCAGCGTCTCAGCCTGATCATCGCGGTGTTGCCCGGTCAGCAACACGTCATTGGCCAGAGTCGCTGCACTGAACGCTGCATAGCGCGCATCCCGCGCCGCCCGTTCCACACTCGCCCCCGGCTGCACCTGCACACGCAGCACTTGCAATGGCACCGACAGTTCATCGCAAACCGCCTGGCAATGTGCCGGCCACGCATCGGCCACAGCCTGAAGGCCGTGATGAACATGGATGGCGCTTAGCGCCGGAATGGATTGGGTTTTGGCGAGATGCGCCAGGAGGTGCAGCAAGACGGTGGAGTCGAGGCCACCGGAGAAGGCGATGCGCCAATGGGAAGCACCGAGCCAGGGCTTGAGATTGCGCAGAAGCCTGGAAGGCAAATCAATCGAGGGCTGACCCATTTTTCTACCTTTTCACAAACCAAATGTGGGAGCGGGCTTGCTCGCGAAAGCGGTGAAACAGCCAACACAGTCGTTGAATGTTACATCGCATTCGCGGGCAAGCCCGCTCCCACAGTGTTTTGCATCGCTGGCCGAAACGGCTCGACTTAGAGACCGTAGCTCATCAGACGATCGTAACGACGCTTGAGCAGCGCTTCGTTGTCGAACTTCTTCAGCATCGCCAGTTGCGAGCTCAGCTCGGCGCGGATCGATGCAGCGGCAGCGGCCGGATCGCGGTGAGCGCCACCCAGAGGCTCGCCGATCACCTTGTCGACGATGCCCAGGCCTTTCAGACGCTCGGCAGTGATGCCCATCGCTTCAGCAGCATCCGGCGCTTTCTCTGCGGTTTTCCACAGAATCGAAGCACAACCTTCCGGCGAGATCACCGCGTAGGTCGAGTACTGCAGCATGTTCAGCTGGTCGCACACGCCGATCGCCAGTGCACCGCCAGAACCACCTTCACCAATCACGGTGGCGATGATCGGGGTTTTCAGGCGAGCCATGACGCGCAGGTTCCAGGCGATCGCTTCGCTCTGGTTGCGCTCTTCGGCGTCGATGCCCGGGTAGGCACCCGGGGTGTCGATGAAGGTCAGGATCGGCATTTTGAAACGCTCGGCCATTTCCATCAGGCGGCAAGCCTTGCGGTAGCCTTCCGGACGCGGCATGCCGAAGTTGCGGCGTACCTTTTCACGCACTTCACGGCCCTTCTGGTGACCGATCACCATCACTGGCTGGTCTTCCAGACGTGCCACGCCGCCCACAATGGCCGCGTCGTCGGAGAAGTGACGGTCACCGTGCAGTTCGTCGAACTCGGTGAAGATGTGGTCGATGTAGTCCAGGGTGTAAGGACGTTTCGGGTGACGCGCCAGACGTGCGATCTGCCAGCTGGTCAGCTTGCCGAAGATGTCTTCGGTCAGCGTCTTGCTCTTGTCCTGCAGGCGGGAGATCTCATCGCCGATATTCAGCGAATTGTCATTACCGACCAAGCGCAACTCTTCGATCTTGGCTTGCAGGTCGGCGATCGGCTGTTCGAAATCTAGAAAATTCGGGTTCATAGGCGTCCGTCTTGGGTCGTGTCCCAAGTGAGCTTGGGCCGGCCGGTTGTCTATTCGCGCCCTACCTTAAGGGAGAGGCGCGCTGAGGTCGAGATTAAAAATTCAGGTTGTGGGCAGGCGCTTTGATGGCACCTGCCGGTCAACGGTATTGGAGGAAGACGTTGTCTCGCCCGAACTGGTCACGCAGGGCTTGAATCAAGGCATCCGCCGGGTCGATCCGCCAGGTCTCGCCAAACTGCAGCAAGGTCTTCGCATCGGGACTGGTGTATTCCATGGTGATCGGGCACGCCCCGCGATGACGCTTGAGCAAATCACCCAACCAGCGTAGCTGATCGCCTTTCAGGTCCTGGGTCTGCAACTTCAGGCGCAGGCTCTCGGCCAGGTTGGTGCGCGCATCTTCCATGCTCATCACCCGCTTGACCCGCAGGCGCAGGCCGCCGGAGAAGTCATCGTTGCTGACCTCGCCTTCGACCACCACCATCGCATCGGTCTGAAGCAGCGATTGCGCAGAATGGAACGCATCGGCGAACAGCGACGCCTCGATCCGCCCGGAGCGGTCGTCGAGGGTGATGAAGCCCATCTTGTCGCCCTTTTTGTTCTTCATCACTCGCAGGGCGATGATCATCCCCGCCACGGTCTGGGTATCCCGGGCCGGTTTCAGGTCGATGATGCGCTGACGGGCGAAACGGCGGATCTCACCTTCGTACTCGTCAATCGGGTGACCGGTCAGGTACAGGCCCAAGGTGTCTTTTTCACCCTTGAGTCGTTCCTTGAGGGTCAGCTCTTTCGCCTTGCGATGGATCGCGTAAACGTCCGCGTCTTCCTCAACGAACAGCCCGCCAAACAGGTCGGCGTGACCGCTGTCACGGGTGCGCGCGGTCTGCTCGGCCGACTTGATCGCCTCTTCCATCGCCGCCAGCAGCACGGCGCGGTTGCGATCGATGTTGGCCTGATAGGCCTTTTGCTCGTCATGGAAGTACGGGCCGAGGCGATCCAGCGCGCCGCTGCGGATCAGACCATCCAGCGTGCGTTTGTTGATGCGCTTGAGGTCGACCCGGGCGCAGAAGTCGAACAAGTCCTTGAACGGACCGGCCTGACGGGCTTCGGTGATCGCTTCCACCGGGCCTTCGCCGACGCCTTTGATCGCACCGAGGCCATACACGATGCGGCCTTCGTCGTTCACCGTGAACTTGAACTCCGAGGTGTTCACGTCCGGCGCGTCGAGGCGCAGCTTCATCGTGCGCACTTCCTCGATCAAGGTCACGACCTTGTCGGTGTTGTGCATGTCCGCCGAGAGTACCGCGGCCATGAACGGCGCCGGGTAGTGGGCTTTCAGCCAGGCAGTCTGGTACGAGACCAGGCCGTAGGCGGCGGAGTGGGATTTGTTGAAGCCGTAACCGGCGAATTTCTCTACCAGGTCGAAAATGTTACCGGCCAGATCCGCGTCAATATTGTTCGACGCACAACCCTCAATGAAACCGCCGCGCTGCTTGGCCATTTCCTCGGGTTTCTTCTTGCCCATCGCCCGACGCAGCATGTCCGCACCACCGAGGGTGTAACCGGCCATGACCTGGGCGATCTGCATCACCTGTTCCTGATACAGGATGATGCCGTACGTCGGCGCCAGCACCGGCTGCAAACCTTCGTACTGGTAATCCGGGTGCGGATAAGCAAGCTCCGCGCGACCGTGCTTACGGTTGATGAAGTCATCCACCATGCCGGACTGCAACGGGCCCGGACGGAACAGGGCCACCAGTGCGATCAAGTCTTCGAGGCAGTCGGGCTTGAGCTTTTTGATCAGCTCTTTCATGCCACGGGATTCAAGCTGGAACACCGCGGTGGTTTCAGCTTTTTGCAGCAGCTGATAAGTCGGCTTGTCATCCAGCGGGATGAACGCGATGTCCAGCGGCGGCTCGTTGACCTTGGCGCGATCGCGGTTGATGGTTTTCAGCGCCCAGTCGATGATCGTCAGGGTCCGCAGGCCGAGGAAGTCGAACTTCACCAGACCGGCCGCCTCGACGTCGTCCTTGTCGAACTGGGTCACCAGACCGTCGCCGGCCTCGTCGCAATAAATCGGCGAGAAGTCGGTCAGTTTGGTCGGCGCGATGACCACACCACCGGCGTGTTTACCGACGTTACGCACCACGCCTTCGAGCTTGCGCGCCATCTCCCAGATTTCCGCCGCTTCTTCATCGACCTTGATGAAGTCGCGCAGGATTTCTTCCTGCTCGTAGGCTTTTTCCAGGGTCATGCCGACTTCGAACGGAATCATCTTCGACAGGCGATCCGCCAGGCCGAACGACTTGCCCTGGGCCCGCGCCACGTCACGAACCACAGCCTTCGCCGCCATGGAACCGAAGGTGATGATCTGGCTCACCGCATTGCGGCCGTATTTTTCGGCCACGTAATCGATTACCCGGTCGCGACCATCCATGCAGAAGTCGACGTCGAAGTCGGGCATGGATACACGTTCCGGGTTGAGGAAACGTTCGAACAGCAGGTCATATTCCAGCGGGTCGAGGTCGGTGATCTTCTGCACATAGGCCACCAGCGATCCGGCACCCGACCCCCGGCCAGGGCCCACCGGCACGCCGTTATTCTTGGCCCACTGGATAAAGTCCATCACGATCAGGAAGTAACCGGGGAACCCCATCTGGATGATGATATCCAGCTCGAAATTCAACCGGTCGACGTAGACCTGACGCTTGGCCTCATAGTCTTCGGTAGTGTCCTTGGGCAGCAGCACGCTGAGACGATCGTCCAGACCGTCGAACGACACCTTGCGGAAATACTCGTCGATGGTCATGCCATCGGGAATCGGATAGTCAGGCAGGAAGTGCTTGCCCAGCTTCACGTCGATGTTGCAGCGCTTGGCGATCTCGACGGTGTTTTCCACCGCATCCGGCAGGTCGCTGAACAGCTCGGCCATTTCCTCGGCGCTTTTCAGGTACTGCTGATCGCTGTAGTTCTTCGAACGCCGCGGATCGTCGAGGGCACGACCCTCACCGATGCAGACGCGGGTTTCGTGGGCGGCGAAGTCTTCCTGCTTGATGAAGCGCACATCGTTGGTCGCAACCAGCGGCGCGCCGAGCTTGTCGGCCAGGGCCACGGCACCGTGCAGTTGTTCTTCGTCATTCGGACGGTTGGTACGCTGGACTTCCAGATAGAAACGATCCGGGAACACCGCCATCCATTCGCGCGCCAGGGTTTCGGCCTCGGCGGGGTTGCCGCCGATCATGGCCATGCCGATCTCGCCTTCTTTGGCGGCGGACAGCATGATCAGGCCTTCGTTGGCCTCGGCGACCCATTCGCGCTCGATGATGATCATGCCGTTGCGCTGACCTTCGATGAAGCCACGGGAAATCAGCTCGGTCAGGTTGCGGTAGCCCTGGGCATTCATGACCAGCAGGCTGAGGCGGCTCAGCGGACCATCCGGGTCCTTGTTCGACAGCCACAGGTCGGCGCCGCAGATCGGCTTGATCCCGGCGCCCATGGTGTTTTTATAGAATTTGACCAGAGAACACATGTTGTTCTGGTCGGTCACCGCAACAGCCGGCATGCCCATGCCGGTCAGGGCCTTGACCAGCGGCTTGATCCGCACCAGCCCGTCGACCAGGGAGTATTCAGTGTGCAGGCGTAGATGAACGAATGAAGCCGGCATAGTGATCCTGTCCAGTTACATAGAGACAACAAGGCCCGGATTGTACCGGGCCCCGAACAAAACATCAGCCTCGCCGCTAAACCTGCGCGAGACCTTCCAGCGCTTCATAAGCCTGCCGAACCGGGGCAAAAGAACGCCGGTGAATCGGTGTCGGCCCGAGGCGCACCAGCGCTTCCAGATGAACGGGCGTCGGGTAGCCTTTGTGGCCGCCGATGCCGTAACCCGGGTAGATCAATTCGAACGCCGCCATCTCGCGGTCGCGGCTGACCTTGGCCAGAATCGAGGCCGCTGCAATGGCCGGGACCTTGCTATCGCCCTTGACCACCGCTTCGGAACGCATCGGCAGTTTCGGGCAGCGGTTGCCGTCGATCATCGCCAGTTTCGGCTGGATGTGCAGGCCAGCGACGGCGCGCTGCATTGCCAGCATGGTGGCGTGAAGGATGTTCAGCTCGTCGATTTCTTCGACTTCGGCGCGGGCGATGCACCAGCTGAGCGCCTTCTCGCAGATCTCGTCGTAGAGCTTTTCACGCTTGGCTTCGGTGAGTTTCTTCGAGTCGTTGAGACCGAGAATCGGCCGGTTCGGATCGAGGATCACCGCTGCGGTGACGACCGCGCCGCACAACGGACCGCGACCGACTTCATCAACGCCGGCCACCAGTTCTTCGACTTCGGCGACCAAGGTGAAATCCAGGCCCATCTGCATGCTTGTCTTGCTCATCGTGTTTGACCGATCAGGTTCAGAACGGCGTCAGCCGCCTGATTGGAAGCGTCCAGGCGCAGGGTGCGATGGATCTCGTCGAAGCCGCGGGTCTGCTCTTCGCCACCGTCGATCAACGGCGACAAGGTCTGGGCGAGCGCTTCGACCGTCGCATCATCCTGCAACAATTCCGGAACCAGCAGTCGCTGGGCCAGCAGATTCGGCAGGGACACGTACGGGCTCTTGACCATGCGTTTGAGAATCCAGAACGTCAGCGGCGCAAGACGATAAGCCACGACCATCGGACGCTTGTACAGCAGCGCTTCCAGGGTCGCCGTACCCGACGCGATCAAGACCGCGTTGCACGCCGCCAGGGCCAGATGGGATTTGCCATCGAGCAGGGTCACCGGCAGGTCGCGGCCGGCCAGCAGCTCTTCGAGCTGGGCACGACGCTCGGGGTTGGCGCACGGTATGACGAAGCGCACACCCGGGCGCATGGCCCGCACGCGCTGGGCGGTATCGAGGAACAGCGCCCCCAGACGACTGACTTCGCCGCCCCGGCTGCCGGGCATCAAAGCCACCAACGGGCCGTCGGGCAGACCGAGTTCGGCACGCGCAGCGGCGCGATCGGCCTCCAGTGGAATGGTGTCGGCCAGCGTATGGCCGACAAACCGCACCGGTACGCCCTTCTCTTCGTAGAATCTGGCTTCGAACGGCAGCAGCGTGAGCATCAGGTCGCAGCCTTCGCGGATCTTCAGGACCCGCTTCTGCCGCCACGCCCACACCGAAGGGCTGACGTAGTGCACGGTCTTGATCCCGGCCTGACGCAGCTTGAGTTCGATATTGAGGTTGAAGTCCGGCGCATCGATGCCGATGAACACATCCGGTTTTTCAGCGATAAGCGTGGCGATCAGGTCCTTGCGGCGTTTGAGCAATTCACGCAACCGCCCCAGAACTTCCACCAGCCCCATGACCGACAGACGCTCCATCGGAAAATAGGACGTCAGGCCTTCGGCCTGCATCAGCGGGCCGCCGACACCGATGAACTCCACCGCAGGATGCTGTGCCTTGAGGGCGCGCATGAGACCGGCGCCCAGAATGTCACCGGAAGCCTCCCCCGCCACCAGCGCAATACGCAGATTGGCCATGATCAGCGGGTGATGCCGCGGGTCGACGACTGGATGGAGTCACGGAACATCGCGACTTCCGGGAACTGTGCAGACGGCTCGGCCAGTTCGGCCAGCGCCTGTTCGACGGTCAGGCCCTGGCGATACACCGTTTTGTACGCACGGCGCAGGGCGTGAATGGCGTCTTCGCTGAAACCGCGGCGACGCATGCCCTCGAAGTTCATGCTGCGCGCTTCGGCCGGGTTGCCGAATACGGTAACGAACGCCGGAACGTCCTTGCCGATCGCCGTGCCCATGCCGGAAAAGCTGTGGGCGCCAATGTGGCAATACTGATGCACCAGGGTGAAACCGGACAGGATCGCCCAGTCATCAACGTGCACATGGCCGGCCAGCGCGGTGTTGTTGACCAGAATGCAGTGGTTGCCGATAACACTGTCATGTCCGATGTGGGCATAGGCCATGATCAGGTTGTGATCACCCAGGGTCGTTTCGGAACGATCCTGAACGGTGCCACGGTGAATCGTCACGCCTTCGCGGATGACGTTGTGGTCACCGATCACCAGACGGGTTTCTTCGCCCTTGTATTTCAGGTCCGGCGTGTCTTCGCCTACCGAGGAAAACTGGTAGATACGGTTGTGCTTGCCGATACGGGTCGGACCTTTGAGGATCACGTGTGGCCCGATGACCGTACCCTCGCCGATTTCCACACCTGCACCGATGATCGACCACGGGCCGACCTCGACGCCATCAGCCAGGACGGCCGACGGATCGATGATTGCGCGAGGGTCAATCAAACTCATAGCTTGCGTTCCGCACAGATGATTTCAGCCGAGCAGACCGGTTTGCCATCGACCGAAGCCTGGCATTCGAACTTCCAGATCTGACGCTTGCAGCTGATGAACTTGGCTTCAAGGATCAACTGATCACCCGGCAGCACTGGCTGGCGGAAGCGCAGCTTGTCGGAACCGACGAAGTAGTAAAGCGTGCCGTCGGCCGGTTTCACGTCAAGCATCTTGAAACCGAGGATCCCGGCAGCCTGAGCCATGGCTTCGATGATCAGCACGCCCGGCATGATCGGATGCGCAGGGAAGTGACCATTGAAGAACGGTTCGTTGATGCTGACATTCTTGTAGGCGCGAATGCGCTTGCCTTCAGTATCCAGCTCCACTACCCGGTCCACCAGCAGGAACGGGTAACGGTGAGGCAGGTATTCGCGAATCTCGTTGATGTCCATCATTTCGGGGGGAAGCCTATGTAAAGATTGGGAGCGCGACTGACGCGCACTCCTCTAGCAAATCAAGGAGGCAGTCCAGAGGCTGTGCACACTTGATATGGAAATGGTATCAGCCTTCAGATGAAGCATTACCGTCGGGGGTCACTTCCCCGGACCGCTTTTCCAGCTGTTTCAAACGTCGCGCGATGTCATCGAGCTGACGAATACGGGCCGCGCTTTTGCGCCATTCGGCCGCAGGTTGCATGGCTGTGCCGGAAGAATAGGCACCCGGCTCGGTAATCGAGTGGGTCACCATGGTCATCCCGGTCAGGAATACGTTGTCGCAAATATCGATGTGTCCTACCAGGCCAACACCCCCGGCGAGCATGCAGTGCTTGCCGATTTTGGTGCTGCCGGAAATCCCCACGCACGCCGCCATGGCGGTGTGGTCACCGACCTGCACGTTGTGGGCGATCTGAATCTGGTTGTCGAGCTTCACGCCGTTGCCGATCACGGTATCGGCCAACGCACCGCGGTCGATGGCGGTATTCACGCCAATCTCCACATCGTCGCCGATGGTCACGCCACCGATCTGGGCAATTTTCTGCCAGATGCCCTTCTCGTTGGCAAAGCCGAAGCCTTCACCGCCGAGCACGGCACCGGACTGGATCACCACACGCTTGCCGATCCGCACATCGTGATACAGCGTGACCCGCGGGGCCAGCCAGCCGCCCTCGCCGATTTCACTGCGGGCACCGACAACGCAATGCGCGCCAAGTGTCACGCCTGCACCGATTCGCGCACCGGCTTCGATCACCACGAAAGGACCGATGCTGGCACTCGGATCGACCGCGGCGTCCTCGGCGATCACCGCCGTCGGATGAACGCCGGCAGTTGCCTTGGGCTTCGGATCGAACAAATGGGAAATGCGTGCGTAAGCCAGGTAAGGATCCGGCACCACCAGCGCATCACCGGCATAACCTTCGGCGTCGGCAGCCTTGAGCAACAGGGCTGCGGCTTGCGAGCCAGCCAGGTATTTACGGTATTGGGGGTTTGCCAGAAAGCTCAACTGAGCTGGGCCAGCCTCCTGCAAGGTGGCTAGCCCAGTAATTTGCTTCTCGGGGTCGCCACTCAGGGTGGCGCCGAGGAACTCGGCCAACTGGCCGAGCTTGATAGTCACGGTCATGGGTTACTTCAGCTGATTCATGCGCTCGATAACCTGGCGCGTGATGTCGTACTGAGGTTTGACATCGATCACTGCGCCACGCTCGAACACCAGGTCAAAACCACCTTTCTTGATGACTTCTTCCACTGCGCTATCCAGTTTCGGCTTCAGTTGCTTGAGCATTTCGCGGTCGGCAACGGCCTTGGCTTCGTTCAGTTCCTTGGACTGGAACTGGAAGTCACGAGCCTTTTGCTTGAACTCAAGCTCCAGACGCTCGCGCTCGCCCTGCTGCATCTTGTCGCCACCGGCCATCAGACGATCCTGAATACCCTTGGCGCTGCTTTCCAGGGTTTTGAGCTTGGTCAGTTGCGGACCGAATTTCTTCTCGGCATCCACGGCGTACTTCTTGGCCGCGTCGGATTCCAGCAGAGCCATCTGATAGTTCAGAACGGCGATTTTCATGTCGGCAAATGCCGGGCCTGCCACCAGTACGGAGGCCAGGAGAACCAATTGAGTCAACTTACGCACGATGCACTCCTACAAAATCCATTGTCGTTATCTTGGGTCAGACGCTTAGAACGTCTGGCCGAGGGAGAATTGGAACACTTGAGTTTCAGCGTCATCCGGTTTCTTGATCGGCATCGCCAGTGCAAAACTCAGCGGACCCAGTGCGGTGACCCAGGTCACGCCGACACCGACGGAGCTGGCCATGTTGCTGAGGCTGATGTCGTTGCACTGAGTGGCAGAAGTCGAACCAACAGTCGCGTTGGTAGTCTTCTCGCACTTGGAGTCAAATACGTTACCCACGTCCCAGAATACCGAAGTACGCAGGGAACGCTGATCCTTGACGAATGGCAGCGGGAACAACACCTCGACACCACCCTGGATCAACACGTTACCACCGAACGGCAGCGGATCCTGATCCGGGTCGGCAAGCGTACCGGCGTTACCGGTTACAGCCTGGCCACGGCTTGGGGTACTGCGAGGACCCAGTGTGCTGTCTTTAAAGCCGCGAACCGAGTTGAAACCACCAGCATAGTAGTTTTCATAGAACGGCAAGCCATCGGTCGAACCGTAACCGTCGCCATAGCCCAGCTCGGTGTGCAGGCGCATGGTGTAGTTCTCGCTCAGCGGCTGGAACAACTGGCCACGGTAGTCGAGCTTGAAGAACGACAGGTCACTGCCCGGAATGGTGGTTTCCAGGGTCAGGCTCTGGGAACGACCACGGGTTGGCAGAACGCCTTTGTTCAGGGTCGACTCGGACCAGCCGGCCGAAGCCTTGAAGTTCAGGTAGTTGTCGCCTTCACGCTTAACGAAGTCGAAAATCTCGTCAACGGTGTACTGACCGGTCTTGATCTTGTCCTGTTGTGCGGACAGACCAAAGGTCAGACGCGAAGTCTCGCTGATCGGGTAGCCCACGTTCACGCCGGCACCCAGGCTGTCTACGGCATAGCTCGCCACATCGACGTCGAGGTCTTTGTAGTCGGTGGTGCGGTAGAACGCGTTGTAACCCAGGCTCACGCCATCGGCGGTCCAGTAGGGGTCAACGTAGCCGAAGTTGTAGCGGCTCTGGTATTCGCTGCGAGTCAGGCCGACGCTCACACGGTTACCAGTACCGAGGAAGTTGTTCTGAGTGATCGAACCACCGAGGATCAGACCGGCGCTCTGGGCGAAACCGACGCTGGCGGTGATCGAACCGGAAGCCTGCTCTTCAACGCTGTAGTTCACGTCAACCTGGTCGTCGACACCTGGCACGGCCGGAGTCTCGACGTTGACCTCTTTAAAGAAGCCCAGACGCTCCAGACGGGTCTTGGACTGGTCGATCAGGTAGGTCGAAGCCCAGCCACCTTCCATCTGACGCATTTCACGACGCAGCACTTCGTCCTCGGACTTGGTGTTGCCACGGAAGTTGATGCGGTTGACGTAGGCACGCTTGCCCGGATCGACGGCAAACAGGATATCCACGGTGTGATCTTCGTCGTGCGGCTGTGGCACGCCGTTGACGTTGGCGAAGGTGTAACCCTCGTTACCCAGACGTCGGGTGATCAGTTCGGAAGTGGTGGTCATCAGCTTGCGCGAGAACACCTGGCCTTTCTGCACCAGCAACAGCGACTTGACCTGGTCCTCAGGGACTTTCAGGTCACCGCTGAGCTTGACGTCACGAACGGTGTACTTTTCGCCTTCGTTGACGTTGACGGTGATGTAGACGTGCTTCTTGTCCGGGGTGATGGACACCTGGGTGGAAGCGATATCCATGTTGATATAGCCGCGGTCCAGGTAGTAGGAGCGCAGGCGTTCCAGGTCACCGGAAAGCTTTTCACGGGCGTACTTGTCGTCGTTCTTGAAGAACGACAACCAGTTGGTGGTTTTCAGTTCGAACAGGTCGGTCAGGTCTTCCTCGGGGAAAACCGTGTTGCCCACCACGTTGATGTGCTGAATGGCAGCGACGGTGCCTTCGTTGATCTTCACTTTCAGGCCGACACGGTTGCGCGGCTGCGAGACCACTTCGGTATCGACGGTAGCCGAGTAACGACCTTGCGCAACGTATTGACGTTGCAGCTCGTTACGCACGCCTTCGAGGGTCGCGCGCTGGAAGATTTCGCCTTCGGCCAGACCGGATTGCTTGAGGCCCTTCATCAGGTCTTCGGTGGAGATCGCCTTGTTGCCTTCGATCTCGATGCTCGCGACCGAGGGACGTTCGACGACAGTGATCACCAGAACGTTGCCTTCGCGGCCCAGCTGGATATCTTGAAAGAAACCGGTTTTGAACAACGCACGAGTGGATTCCACCAGGCGACGATCATCCGCCTGCTCGCCGACGTTCAACGGCAAGGCACCAAAGACGCTACCCGCGGAGACCCGCTGGAGGCCATTGACGCGAATATCAGAGATAGTGAAGGACTCGGCGTGAACTTCGGCGATCATCAATACGGTGAGAACCGCAGTTAGCAGCAGACGTTTCATGAAGTCCTTTCTTATTCCAACTGGCAATAAACAAACTGCCGCAAAATGCGGCAGATTCGCAATTCAGCGAAGCGTTACAGACGACCCAGATCGTTGACCAGAGCAAGCAACATCACCCCGACCACCAAACTGATACCGATCTGTATCCCCCAACCTTGCACCCGATCCGACAAGGGACGACCACGCGCCCACTCGATCAGATAAAACAACAAATGCCCCCCATCCAGTACAGGAATGGGCAGCAAATTCAGAACCCCCAGGCTAATACTCAGATAAGCAAGGAAATTCAGGAAATCAGCGACGCCCGACTGGGCAGAAGCGCCCGCCACTTTAGCAATGGTTATCGGTCCACTCAAGTTTTTTACCGAGAGCTCGCCGAAGAGCATTTTCTTCAGTGAATCCAGCGTCAGGACACTCATGGTCCAGGTACGACGGGCACCCTCGCCAATCGCTGCCAAAGGCCCGTAGCTGACCTCGCGGATCATCTCCGGCGGCCAGTCGACAGCCTTCACGCCCGCCCCCAGGTAACCGCTTGGAGACTTTTTCTCGCCACGTGCGGCCAGCGTCACAGGGACGTCGATTTGAACACCGTCGCGCTCGACGCGCAGCACGATTTTGGTATCAGGACGCGTACGAACGGTGTCGACCACCTGCTGCCAGTCATCCAGCGCCTTGCCATCCAGCGTCAACAGACGATCGCCGGTTTTCAGTCCGGCTGCCTGGGCCGGGCCTTTCGGATCGAGTTCGGCCAGCACCGGCGGCAATGCCGGGCGCCAAGGGCGAATGCCAAGGGAGCGAATCGGATCCGGCTCGTCAGCCCCTTTAAGCCATTTATCAAGTGCCAGCACACGAGGCGAATCCACCGTGGAACCCTGATCGCGCACCAGCAATTGCAGAGAACCGCTCTCCCCCAGCCGGCGCACCAGCTGCAGGTTGACCGCAGCCCACCCCGAGGTCGGCTCGCCGTCGATCGCGACAATTTCCTGACCGGCGCTCAGCCCAGCCGTTGCGGCGATGCTTCCGGACTCCACCGAACCGATGACCGGGCGAATCTGCTCGCTGCCGAGCATGGCCAGCACCCAGAAGAACACCAGCGCGAGCAGGAAGTTGGCCACAGGACCGGCCGCGACGATGGCGATGCGCTGACGAACAGACTTGCGATTGAATGACTGATGAAGCTGATCGGCCGGCACTTCACCTTCGCGCTCATCGAGCATCTTGACGTAGCCGCCCAGCGGAATGGCCGCTACCACGAACTCGGTGCCCTGCTTGTCATGCCAGCGCAGCAGCGGCATGCCGAAGCCCACGGAGAAACGCAGAACCTTGACGCCACAGCGACGCGCGACCCAGAAATGGCCG
This sequence comes from Pseudomonas sp. GW821-FHT11D10, assembly GCF_058808435.1. NCBI lineage: Bacteria > Pseudomonadati > Pseudomonadota > Gammaproteobacteria > Pseudomonadales > Pseudomonadaceae > Pseudomonas > Pseudomonas sp. GW821-FHT11D10. The sequence goes on from NZ_JBXARR010000003.1 coordinate 584,568, forward strand.
AATTCGTGAAAGGTGACCAGCACACCCAAAGCGATCAGGGTGCCGGCAATCATATAGAGCGCGCTCATCTACTTTCTCCGCAATCCTGTCCAGTGCCGCGTGAAGCCATGTGTTGCAAGACCTATCGGCCGTGGCGAGTCAACCACTGACCGGCCAATGTCCGGGCAGTCGCGTCAGCGGTAAACACCGCATCGAGATCGTCCAGGGCCACCACTGGCTCGAGATTCAAGACTTCCTCGATGATACTCGCGATTTCCAGATAGCGAACCCGCCCGTCGAGAAACGCGGCAACCGCCACTTCATTCGCCGCGTTGAGCATGGCCGGAGCGCTGTTTCCCGCCTCGGCGGCCTGCCGCGCCAGACGCAGGCACGGAAAGCGCTCTTCGTCGGGAGCTTCGAAATCCAGGCGCGCAACAGCGAACAGATCCAGCGGCGCCACGCCCGAGTCAATCCGCTCAGGCCAGGCCAGGGCATTGGCAATCGGGGTGCGCATGTCGGGATTGCCCAACTGCGCCAGCACCGAACCGTCCACATAATCGACCAGCGAATGAATGACGCTTTGTGGGTGAATCACCACTTCGACCTGCGAAGGCTTGGCATCGAACAACCAGCAGGCCTCGATCAACTCGAGCCCCTTGTTCATCATGCTGGCCGAATCCACCGAGATCTTGCGACCCATGGACCAGTTCGGGTGCGCACAGGCCTGATCGGGTGAAACATGCGCCAGTTCGGCCATCGGCGTCTGCCGGAAAGGGCCGCCAGAGGCTGTCAGCAAAATCCGACGGACGCCAACGTTGCTCAACCCGCGAGCAAAATCCTGCGGCATGCACTGGAAAATCGCGTTGTGCTCACTGTCGATCGGCAGCAGCACCGAACCGCTCTTGCGCACAGCCTGCATGAACAAGGCGCCGGACATGACCAGCGCTTCCTTGTTGGCCAGAAGAATCTTCTTTCCCGCCTCGACAGCCGCGAGGGTCGGGCGCAGACCGGCGGCGCCGACGATGGCGGCCATGACGGCATCCACCTCGGGTGCAGCCGCAACCTGGCACAAGCCCTCCTCGCCGACCAGCACCTGCGTCGACAAGCCTGCAGCACGCAAATCGTCCTGAAGGTTGCGAGCAGCGCCAGCTTCCGGAACTACCGCGTATTTAGGGAGATGGCGAACACACAGGGCAAACAGTTCGCTCAGACGCGAAAAACCGCTCAGAGCGAACGCCTGATAGCGCTCCGGATGCCGGGCGATGACATCCAGGGTGCTCAGACCGATCGAACCGGTCGCGCCCAGGACGGTAATCTGCTGCGGGCGACTCACGACGCCGCCATCCACAACAGCACCGCGAACACCGGGATCGCCGCTGTCAGGCTGTCGATGCGATCCAGCACACCACCGTGGCCCGGCAGCAGATTGCTGCTGTCCTTGATGCCGGACTGACGCTTGAACATGCTTTCGGTCAGATCGCCCACCACCGAGATGAAGACAATCACCGCAGCACCGATCAAACCCTTGAACAGTTGCGCCACCGTCCAGTCACGGAACAGCGCGACCAGGGTGGTGATGACCAGGCTCAGCGCCAGGCCGCCATACACGCCCTCCCAGCTTTTGCCGGGACTGACTTGCGGCGCCAGCTTGCGCTTGCCGAACGCACGACCGGAGAAATACGCCCCGATGTCAGCGCCCCAGACCAGCACCATCACGGCCATGATCAGCCAGTTGCCGAGCGGGTATTGCTTGATCTGCACCAGTCCTTGCCAGGCGGGCAACAGAATCAGTAAACCAATCACCAGTTTGCTGGCGGCACTGGACCAGCGCTCGCTGGAACGCGGGTACGTCAGCACCAGCCAGGTCGCCAATGCCCACCAGATCACTGAAGCGCCCAGCACCCACGGTGCCAGCCCCGGCAGGATGTACATGACGAACAGCATCAGCGCGACTACCGCCGCGTAGCCGACACGAAATGTCTGCGCGGTGAAACCGGCCAGACGCGCCCATTCCCAGGCACCCAGACTCACGACCAGCCCGATGAACAGGGCAAAACCGGAACCTTCAAGCAGGAAAAAACCGCCCAGGGCGATCGGCAGCAGAATCAGTGCAGTGATGATGCGTTGTTTAAGCATTAAACCCGGGCTCCAGCCTCGACCTGCTCGCTCGTTTTACCGAAACGACGCTGACGCGAAGCGAAATCGGCCAGCGCATTGCGCATGGCTTCGTGTTTGAAGTCCGGCCAGAACAGGTCGGAGAAGTACAACTCGGAGTATGCCAACTGCCACAAGAGGAAGTTGCTGATGCGATGCTCACCACCGGTACGAATACACAGGTCCGGCAACGGCAGATCACCGGTGACAAGGCAGGTCTGCAACAGATCCGGCGTGATGTCTTCCGGACGCAGATGACCAGCCTGAACCTCACGCGCGAGACGCTGCGCTGCCTGCGCGATATCCCACTGACCGCCGTAATTTGCGGCGATCTGCAGGATAAAGCGGTTGGCACCAGCGGTCATCGCCTCTGCTTCACGCATGGCTGCCTGAAGCTCCGGATGAAACCGCGTGCGGTCACCAATGATGCGCAGACTGATGTTGTTATCGTTCAGGCGCTTGGCCTCGCGACGCAACGCCTTGAAGAACAGGTCCATCAAGGCACTGACCTCATCGGCCGGGCGTTGCCAGTTCTCACTGGAGAAGGCAAACAGGGTCAGCACTTCGACCTTGGCCTCTGCGCACACCTCGATCACCGCCCGAACGGCGTCCACGCCCGCTTTATGCCCGGCGACACCCGGCATAAAGCGTTTTTTCGCCCAGCGATTATTGCCATCCATGATGATCGCGACATGGCGCGGCACCGCGGACGGCGCAGTCTGCTTGGTCTTGTCCATTTAAAACTCGACCCTTATACGGCCATCAGGTCTTTTTCTTTCTCGGCCAGCTTAGCGTCGATTTCAGCCACGAACTTCTTGGTCAGGTCGTCGATCTCGCCAGTGGCGCGACGCTCTTCGTCTTCGCTGATTTCCTTTTCCTTGACCAGATCCTTCAGCGAGCTGTTGGCATCGCGACGGATGTTGCGCACGGCAACACGGGCGTCTTCAGCCACGTCACGCGCCTGCTTGGTGAAACCGCGACGGGTTTCTTCGGTCAGGGCCGGCATGCTGATCAGCAGCAGCTCACCCAGGTTGGTCGGGTTCAGGTTCAGACCTGCACTACCGATGGCCTTGTCGACGGCGCCCAGCATGTTGCGTTCGAACGCAACGACTTGCAGGGTACGAGCATCCTTGACGGTAATGTTGGCCACTTGCTTGATCGGGGTGTCAGCGCCGTAGTAAGGCACCATCACGCCTTCCAGGATGCTTGGGTGCGCCTGACCGGTGCGGATACGACCGAAGTTGTGAGCCAGGGACTCAACGGACTTCGTCATACGCTCTTTAGCGTCTTTCTTGATTTCGTTGATCATTGTTGGACTTCCTCGATCAGAGTGCCTTCAGCGCCACCATGCACGATGTTCAGCAGGGCGCCCGGCTTGTTCATGTTAAATACGCGCAGCGGCATCTTGTGATCGCGGCACAGGCAGATAGCCGTCAGATCCATTACACCCAGCTTGCGATCCAGCACTTCATCGTATGTCAGATGATCGAACTTCTCGGCATGCGGGTCTTTGAACGGGTCAGCGGTGTAAACGCCATCGACCTTGGTCGCCTTGAGCACGACGTCCGCGTCGATTTCAATGGCGCGCAGGCAGGCTGCCGAATCCGTGGTAAAGAACGGATTGCCGGTACCGGCCGCGAAAATCACCACGTCCTTGGAGTTCAGGTGGCGCATGGCCTTGCGACGGTCATAGTGGTCGGTCACGCCAACCATGGAGATGGCCGACATCACGATCGCCGAGATATTGGCACGTTCCAGCGCGTCGCGCATGGCCAGGGCGTTCATCACAGTGGCCAGCATGCCCATGTGGTCGCCCGTGACCCGATCCATGCCGGCCTTGCTCAGCGCTTCACCGCGGAACAGGTTGCCACCGCCGATCACCAGACCGACCTGAACGCCGATACCGACCAGCTGGCCGACTTCCAGCGCCATGCGATCCAGCACTTTCGGATCGATCCCGAACTCTTCCGAGCCCATCAGGGCCTCGCCGCTAAGCTTGAGTAGAATGCGTTTATAGCGAGCCTGATAACCACTGCCCTGCTGAGCCATTGCGAATCTCTCCTGCGGCGTATTTTAAAAATTCTTTGCGAGCTGTTTACAGCTGGCGTTCACTCTAGCTTGGCGCTGCTTCAGCGCCATCGGAACATGGCTTTGTAAGTCAGTTCCAAGGGGAAACCAATTAAAAATTGGTAACCCTATCTGAAAAGAGGCTGCGCGCGTGAGCGGGCAGCCTCTTTCGGGCGACAGTTGAAAAACCGTCTTATTGCTTGGCGGCAGCCAGCTGGGCAGCAACTTCTTCAGCGAAGTTGTCGACCGGCTTCTCGATGCCTTCGCCTACTTTGAAGTAGGTGAAGGAAACGATTTCAGCGCCGCCTTTCTTGGCCAGCTCGCCAACCTTGATTTCAGGGTTCTTGACGAACGCCTGCTCAACCAGGCTCGCTTCTGCCAGGAACTTGCTGATACGGCCTTTGACCATGTTCTCAACAATGTTTTCTGGCTTGCCTTTGATTTTTTCTTCGTTCAGCTGCAGGAACACAGCCTTTTCACGCTCGATCGCTTCGTCGGAGACTTGCGAAGGCAGCAGGAACTCAGGGTTGCTTGCAGCAACGTGCATTGCGATGTCTTTGGCCAGCTCGACGTCACCGCCTTTCAGGACAACAGCAACACCGATCTTGTTGCCGTGCAGGTAGGTGCCGACCACGTCGCCTTCTACGCGCACCAGGCGACGGATGTTGACGTTCTCGCCTACTTTGGCAACCAGTGCTTCGCGAGCGGCTTCTTGAGCAGCGATCAGCGGAGCTGCGTCGGTCAGCTTGTCAGCGAATGCTTTGTCAACGCTGGCAGCAACGAAGTTTTTGAAGTCGTCCTGCAGAGCCAGGAAGTCGGTCTGCGAGTTGACTTCGATCAGAACGGCAGCCTTGCCGTCGTCCTTGATGGCGATAGCGCCTTCAGCGGCAACGTTGCCAGCTTTCTTGGCAGCCTTGATGGCGCCCGAAGCACGCATGTCATCAATGGCTTTTTCGATGTCGCCGCCAGCCTTTTCCAGGGCTTTCTTGCAATCCATCATGCCTTCGCCGGTACGCTCGCGCAGTTCTTTGACCAACGCTGCAGTAATTGCTGCCATTTTCAAATTCCTCTTGGATAGGTTTTCAACCATTCCACCCGATCGAACGGGCGTTCAATTCTTCCCGAGCCACCTTGTAGCCGCTGCACGTTACAGATGCTGTAGCTGCGCTGCCGACAAATGGTTTTCGAGGTGGCAAAAAGGGGGCCAAGCCCCCTTTTTGCTTACTGAGTCAACGCCAGGGCGTCAATTACTCAGCTGCAGCCTGAGTTTCTTCAGCTGCGAATTCTACAGTACCGCCAGCAACGTTGTTGCGACCGCGGATGACTGCGTCAGCCATCGAACCCATGTACAGCTGGATAGCGCGGATTGCGTCATCGTTGCCTGGGATGATGTAGTCAACGCCTTCCGGGCTGCTGTTGGTATCGACAACGCCGATGACCGGGATGCCCAGCTTGTTGGCTTCGGTGATCGCGATGCGCTCGTGGTCAACGTCGATCACGAACAGTGCGTCTGGCAGACCGCCCATGTCCTTGATGCCGCCCAGGGAGCGATCCAGCTTCTCAAGATCGCGAGTGCGCATCAGCGCTTCTTTCTTGGTCAGCTTGGCGAAAGTACCGTCTTCGGCTTGTACTTCAAGGTCACGCAGACGCTTGATGGAAGCACGAATGGTCTTGAAGTTGGTCAGCATGCCGCCCAACCAGCGGTGATCGACGTACGGCGAACCGCAACGTGCTGCTTCTTCAGCAACGATCTTGCCAGCGGAACGCTTGGTGCCGACGAACAGAATCTTGTTTTTGCCCTGGGCCAGACGCTCTACGAAAGTCAGAGCTTCGTTGAACATTGGCAGGGTTTTTTCAAGGTTGATGATGTGAATCTTGTTACGCGCGCCGAAAATGTATTTACCCATTTTCGGATTCCAGTAACGGGTTTGGTGACCGAAGTGCACACCGGCCTTCAGCATATCGCGCATGTTGACTTGGGACATGATAGTTCCTTGATAAGTCGGGTTGGGCCTCCACGTATCCCAATGACCAACCATTGATCCGAGGATCAAAGGCACCCAGGCCATCGTGTCGACACGTGTGTGGGTTAATGCTCTCGGGGCTATCCCCGGAAAGCGGCGCATTTTATACCACAGGGACGACGCAAACGGAACCCGGAATCTGCAATCGCGTCAGGGACATGCGCGCCAGCCCCTTGGAATCGGGACAATGCACCACATTGTATAGAGAGAAGCGATGCACGCAGGCGCGGATTTGCGCCTTTGGTCTGTTAGAATCGCGTTTTTCGGGGCCGCCAAATCAACAGCCGCGCCCCTGTTCGTATCAGCAAGCGCCGCCGAGCGCAGAGAGAGCCTGTATGACCGTCACCCTCAAAACCCCCGAGGACATCGCTGGCATGCGTGTCGCCGGCAAACTGGCCGCCGATGTGCTGGAAATGATTGCCGAGCACGTCAAGCCGGGCGTGACCACCGATGAGCTGAACCAGATCTGCCACGACTATATCGTCAACGTGCAGCAGGCCATCCCTGCCCCGCTCAACTACAAGGGCTACCCGAAGTCGATCTGCACCTCGATCAACCATGTGGTCTGCCACGGCATCCCGAACGACAAGCCGCTGAAAAACGGCGACACCCTGAACATCGACGTCACCGTTATCAAGGACGGCTACCACGGCGACACCAGCCGCATGTTCCACGTCGGCACCGTGCCGGTCTGGGCCGAGCGCCTGTCGCAGGTCACCCAGGAATGCATGTACAAGGCGATCGAGATCGTCAAACCCGGCTGCCGCCTCGGCGACATCGGCGAAATCATTCAGAAGCACGCTGAAAAGAACGGTTTCTCGGTGGTGCGTGAGTTCTGCGGCCACGGTATCGGCAAGGTGTTCCACGAAGAGCCGCAGATCCTGCACTACGGCCGTGCCGGCACCGGCATGGAACTGAAGGCCGGCATGACCTTCACCATCGAGCCGATGATCAACCAGGGCAAGGCCGACACCAAGGTGTTGGGCGACGGCTGGACCGCGATCACCAAGGACCGCAAGCTGTCGGCACAGTGGGAACACACTTTGCTTGTCACCGACACCGGCTACGAGATCTTCACCCTGCGCAGCGACGACACCATCCCGCGCATCTCGGCCTGATCCAGACACCGTTCCCAGCCTATAGAAGGAAAGCCAATCGATGCCGCAGGTGGATCCCGAACTCTTCGACCGCGGTCAGTTCCAGGCTGAACTGGCCCTGAAAGCGAGTCCCATCGCGGCGTTCAAGAAGGCGATCCGCCAGGCCCGCGAAGTGCTCGATGCACGTTTTCGGGCCGGGCGTGACATCCGGCGGCTGATCGAAGACCGGGCATGGTTCGTCGACAACATTCTGCAAAAGGCCTGGGACCAGTTTGACTGGAGCGAAGACGCCGACATCGCGCTGGTCGCGGTCGGCGGCTACGGTCGCGGCGAACTGCACCCTTACTCCGACATCGACCTGCTGATCCTGCTGGACAGCGCTGATCACGAAATTTTCCGCGACTCCATCGAGCGTTTTCTGACGCTGCTGTGGGATATAGGGCTGGAAGTCGGTCAGAGCGTTCGCTCCGTCGACGAATGCGCCGAAGAGGCCCGCGCCGACCTGACGGTGGTCACCAACCTGATGGAAAGCCGCACCATCTGCGGCCCCGAGCGCCTGCGCCAGCGCATGCTCGATGTCACCAGCACCGCACATATGTGGCCGAGCAAGGATTTCTTCCTGGCCAAGCGCGCCGAGCAGAAGGCTCGCCACCACAAGTACAACGACACCGAATACAACCTGGAACCCAACGTCAAAGGCTCGCCCGGCGGACTACGGGATATTCAGACGATTCTGTGGGTGGCCCGTCGTCAGTACGGCACCCTGAACCTGCGCGCTCTGGCCGGCGAAGGCTTTCTGGTCGAGAGTGAAAACGCCCTGCTGGCCTCCTCCCAGGAATTCCTCTGGAAGGTGCGTTACGCCCTGCACATGCTCGCCGGTCGCTCCGAAGACCGCCTGCTGTTCGATCACCAGCGCACCATTGCCGGGCTGCTGGGTTTTGAAGGCGACGACGCCAAACAGGCTGTCGAAAACTTCATGCAACAGTACTTCCGCGTTGTGATGAGCATTGCCCAGCTCAGCGACCTGATCATCCAGCACTTCGAGGAAGTCATCCTCGCCCCGGAAGACGAAGCGCCGCCGCAGCCGATCAACTCGCGTTTCCAGCTGCACGACGGCTACATCGAGGCACGCAACGACAACGTATTCCGCCGCACGCCGTTCGCCATGCTCGAGATCTTCGTGCTGATGGCCCAGCAACCGGAAATCAAAGGTGTGCGCGCCGACACCATTCGCCTGCTTCGAGAAAACCGTCACCTGATCGACGACAATTTCCGCAACGACATCCGCAATACCAGCCTGTTCATCGAACTGTTCAAGTGCAAGATCGGTATCCACCGCAACCTGCGGCGGATGAACCGCTACGGCATTCTCGGGCGCTACCTGCCGGAGTTCGGCTTCATCGTCGGGCAGATGCAGCACGACCTGTTCCACATCTATACGGTCGATGCGCACACGCTGAACCTGATCAAACACCTGCGCAAGCTGCAGTACACCCAGGTGTCGGAGAAATTCCCGCTGGCCGCCAAGCTCATGGCGAAACTGCCCAAGCCTGAACTCATTTATATGGCCGGCCTGTACCACGACATCGGCAAAGGCCGGCATGGCGATCACTCGGAGATCGGCGCGGTCGATGCCGAGGCGTTCTGCCAGCGTCACCAACTACCGGTGTGGGACAGCCGCCTGATCGTCTGGCTGGTGCAGAACCACCTGGTGATGTCGACCACTGCCCAGCGCAAGGACTTGTCCGACCCGCAGGTCATCCATGATTTCGCCCTGGCGGTCGGTGACGAAACCCGTCTCGACTATCTGTACGTCCTGACCGTGGCCGACATCAACGCGACCAATCCGACCTTGTGGAACTCGTGGCGCGCCAGCCTGTTGCGCCAGCTCTACACCGAAACCAAGCGTGCCCTGCGCCGTGGCCTGGAGAATCCGGTGGATCGCGAAGAGCAGATCCGCCAGACTCAGAGCGCGGCGCTGGATATCCTGGTACGCGGCGGCACCGATCCGGATGACGTCGAGCAATTGTGGGCGCAACTGGGCGATGACTACTTCCTGCGCCACACCGCTGGCGACGTGGCCTGGCACACCGACGCGATCCTTCAGCAACCGGCCGACGGCGGCCCGTTGGTGCTGATCAAGGAAACCACCCAGCGCGAATTCGAGGGCGGCACGCAGATCTTCATCTATGCGCCCGACCAGCACGACTTCTTCGCCGTGACTGTGGCCGCGATGGACCAGCTCAACCTGAACATTCACGACGCCCGGGTCATCACGTCCAGCAGCCAGTTCACCCTCGACACCTACATCGTGCTCGACACCGATGGCGATTCGATCGGCGACAATCCGGTCCGGGTCAAACAGATTCGCGACGGTCTGACCGAAGCCCTGCGCAATCCCGCCGACTACCCGACGATCATCCAGCGTCGGGTGCCGCGCCAGCTCAAGCATTTCGCGTTCGCCCCGCAGGTGACGATCCACAACGACGCCCAGCGCCCGGTAACGGTGCTGGAACTCACGGCACCGGATCGCCCGGGCCTGCTGGCACGGGTTGGCGGGATTTTCCTCGAGTTCGACCTGTCGCTGCAGAACGCCAAGATCGCCACCCTGGGCGAGCGGGTGGAAGACGTGTTCTTCATCACCGACGCCCACAATCAACCGCTGTCCGACCCGCTGCTGTGCAGCCGTTTGCAGGATGCCATCGTCGAACAGTTGAGCGTCAATCAGGAACCCGATATCAAACTGTCGCGCATCAGCATTTGATTGCGCGCCCGGATTCAACCGCTTTGCACGAGATCCCGCACCGATGAACAACGCTCTGTCCCAGCTTCAGCCCTACCCGTTCGAAAAGCTCCGCGCCCTGCTCGGCAGCGTCACGCCAAACCCGGACAAGCGCCCGATCGCGCTGTCCATCGGCGAACCGAAGCACCGCTCGCCAAGCTTTGTCGCCGAGGCTTTGGCGAACAATCTGGATCAGATGGCGGTGTACCCGACCACGCTCGGCATTCCGGCCCTGCGCGAAGCCATCGCCGCCTGGTGCGAGCGTCGCTTCAACGTGCCGAGCGGCTGGATCGACCCGGCGCGCAATGTGCTGCCGGTCAACGGCACCCGTGAAGCGCTGTTCGCCTTCACCCAGACCGTGGTCAACCGTGGCGACGACGCACTGGTGGTCAGCCCGAACCCGTTCTATCAGATCTACGAAGGCGCAGCGTTCCTCGCCGGCGCCAAGCCGCACTACCTGCCGTGCCTGGACGAGAACGGCTTCAACCCGGATTTCGACGCGGTTTCGCCGGACATCTGGAAGCGCTGCCAGATCCTGTTCCTCTGCTCGCCGGGCAACCCGACCGGCGCGCTGATTCCGGTCGACGTGCTGAAAAAGCTGATCGCCCTGGCCGACGAATACGACTTCGTGATCGCCGCCGACGAGTGCTACAGCGAGCTGTACTTCGACGAACAGACCCCGCCGCCGGGCCTGCTCAGCGCCTGCGCGGAACTGGGTCGCAAGGACTTCAAGCGTTGCGTGGTGTTCCACAGTCTGTCCAAACGCTCGAACCTGCCGGGCCTGCGCTCCGGTTTCGTCGCCGGCGACGCCGACATCCTCAAGGGTTTCCTGCTGTACCGCACCTACCACGGCTGCGCGATGCCGGTTCAGACCCAACTGGCCAGCGTTGCCGCGTGGAATGACGAAGTGCACGTGCGCGCCAACCGTGCGCTTTATCGCGAGAAGTTCGATGCCGTGCTGGCGATCCTGAGTCCGGTGATGGATGTGCAGCGTCCGGATGGCAGCTTCTACCTGTGGCCAAACGTGCAAGGTGATGACGCAGCTTTCTGCCGTGATCTGTTTGCCGAAGAGCACGTGACCGTGGTGCCGGGTTCGTACCTGTCCCGTGACGTCGATGGCGTCAACCCGGGCGCCGGGCGCGTGCGCATGGCACTGGTTGCGCCTCTGGCGGAATGCGTCGAGGCTGCCGAGCGCATCCGCGATTTCGTCCTGCGCCACAAGTAATGCCTGAACGCCCGTGCCGGGCAATCCGGCACGGGAGATCAAATATCACGTAACAGTTCCCCTCCTGTTTCTACCCCTCTCCCCTGCCCGCCAGACGTTAGTCTTGAGCGGCGCCGTTCTTTGCGCATCCACCAAAAACCGACGTTTGACTTCATGGAAGAAGTGAAAAATGACTGAATTGCTCGATTGCCACCTCAATCAATGGCCCGACGATCAGGCGGCCTATACAGCCGCCATCAACGAAAACCCGGCCAATGCCGGCACCGTGACCGGCACTCGCCGCAGGCGCTCCGTCGTCAACTACTCAAAACTGTGGGCCAACGGCCGCACGCTGAAAATCGCCTTCATGGATGCACCCGACGACGCTCACAAAACAGGGATTATCAATGCGGCCAGCAACTGGCTGCCCTATATCAATCTCAAGTTTGAATTCGTCGACGATTTGAAAGGTGATATCCGCATCGCCACCCAAAACAATGACAACAGCTCAATGCTGGGCACCGATGCCCTGTTGATACATCCCGACCATCCAACGATGAACCTCGGCGTCAAGCCGGATCACGCCGACTTCGAGGTCATCGTAATGCACGAGTTCGGCCATGCACTGGGTGCCATGCATGAACATCAGCACCCACAAGCCAATATTCCATGGGATAAACCCAAGGTGTACGCGTTTTATCAGAATCGGGAAATGAATCCGCTGACCCGCGAACAGGTCGACCACAACCTGTTCGCGTCCTTCGATACCCTGGATGCGCTTTATACCGCCTACGACAAACGCTCGATCATGCATCACCCCGTATCGAACGACCTGACAATCGGCAACTGGGAAGTTCCGACAAACCGCAAGATCAGCAAAAAAGACAAACAGTTGATGAAACTGCTTTATCCAAAATAACCAAGGCACTTAAAACGCAAAAGCTCGTCTGGCGCAACGCCAGGCGAACTTCAACTGAAACACACCGCCTTACACCAAACAACTTTCACTCACTCACGAACCTCACTAACTTCTTCACTTCCCGAATACATCGTATTCCAGAGCCTTTTAGTTATCCCTACAAGTAAGGACGCTTGAACATGAATAAAACATCTATCGAATCCAACCGTAAAAAACGCGCTATCGGCAAACCGGCCCATTTCTGGACGCCGGGCCAGACATTGCGCATCGCCTTCCTGAGTGGCGATCAGGCGTTCAAGGATGCTGTTAAAACGGCAGCGAGCAACTGGTTACCTCACATCAATCTGAAGTTCGATTTTGTCGAAGGCGCGTCGGGGGATATCCGTATCAGCAGTGAGCCAGGGATCTACTGGTCGATCATCGGAAACAATGCCCTGCTGATCGAGGAAGGCCCGACCATGCGGCTGTCGCCCGATCTGCGCACTCCGACATTTTTCGCCGCCAATGTGATGCATGAGTTCGGGCACGCACTGGGTGCCGAACATGAGCACCTGCACCCGGAGTCGAACATTCCCTGGAACAAGCCTGCGGTCTACGCGGCGCATTCGGTGGCTGAAGACGCCGACGAAGACGATTACGCACGCCGCGCTGTCGATGAGCGTTACTTCAACCTGCTAGACGCCAGCGATTACGACTATTCACCTTACGATCCGAAATCGATCATGCATTACGCCGTGCGCCAGAGCTGGACCCACGGCGACTTCAAGATTGATCTGAACATGGTGCTCAGTGAAAAGGACAAGGCGTTCATGGCAAAGGCCTATCCACACTTGGCGACCTGGCAGGGCCGAGCCATTTAACACGGCGCATTTCCATAAAACACTCGAAAACAATCCAGACTTGAATAGCGAAATCAAGTAATGAACAACTGCAATCTCTGCAAAACCATCCCCCCTGTTGATCCCTTTCTTTCCTACCAGGCCGCCATCAAAGAAAGCCCAGGAAACTCACGTGCAGGCAGTCACCCTGTGCGCTCGGTTGGACTCTTCTCAAAATTCTGGAAAAACTTCCGAACGCTACCCGTGTGTTTTCTGGATGACTTGAGCGAAGATGACAAACAGGCATTTAAAGAAGTCATCTGGAAATGGGCAAGGTTGACGAACCTTAATATCGTTTTCGTCAACTCCCTTACTGCAACGATCAGGATCAAAACGAATACTCAGGATAACCTTTCCCTGATCGGCACAGATGCGTTATTGGCTGATCCCGGTGAACCGACGACCTGGATTGCAGAAAAGCCCGGCTCCGAATTTTTCGAAGCAACAGTACTTCACGAATTTGGCCACGTACTCGGTCTCCAGCACGAACACCTGCACCCTGAGGCAAACATCCCCTGGAACAAAACCAAAGTTCGGGCGTTTTACGCCACCCACGGCTGGAGTCGCGAAGAAATCGACCGAAACTTTTTCGATCCTATTGACGAGCCACATCCAGTGCTTACGGATTACGACCGCCTGTCAGTCATGCATTACTCGGTTGATAAAGCATTCACGGACGGCCTCTTTGAGGTCAGCAGGAACATGATGCTCAGCGAAGAAGACATTCGTCTGGTCAGAAGGGTCTACCCGGAAACGCCTTCCGAATCCCCCGACGACCCATCGTACCGCCCATGAGCTTGCTCATCGGTTGATTGATCTCACAGGCGCGCGAGTGGCCTACTTGACCTGCCCCAGATTCGCCTCACTCAAATCCAGTTCGCCCAACACTTCGCGCAGCACGTCATCACCGATCTGGTGCTGACGGCTGAGGCTGTACAACTCGAGGCGTTGCGCGCGCAGTGCCTTGAGTCGCAGACGGCGCTCCAGCAGATCCATCTGGAACGCCAGCGCCTGGGCTTCGGCCGAATCGTTGAAGACCTCCAGTTGATGCCGATACTCGGACATGATCCGCGCCTTGAGCTCCGCTGCCAGTGCGGCTTACGCGGCGTCCTGCGGGTTGACCTCTTCGGTTTCCAGCGCATGAATCGCCGCTTCGGCGGTCTTGCGCCAGGCGTCGCGGACTTCCTGTCGGCGCTTGTCGTCCGGGCTCCTTTCGATGCCGCGCAACAACAAAGGCAGCGCAATGCACGCCGCCACCAGCGACAACAGGATCACCCCGGCGGCGATGAAGATCAGCAGATCGCGCTCGGGGAACGCCTCGCTGCCCATCAGCATCGGCACCGACATCACGCCCGCCAGGGTCACCGCACCGCGCACGCCACCGACGGTCAGCAGCCAGCAGGAACGGGTAGTCGGTACTTGCGTCAGATCACCCTTGCCGCGCAGACGGCGCAAAAGTACTGACAGACGCCAGATGCTTTGCACCCAGATAAAGCGCAACAGCACCAGCGCCAGGAAGATAGCCACCACATCCAGACAACGATAGAACAGGGTCGGCCACAACGACGTCTCGTGGCTGGCCACCGCTTTAATGATGTCCGGCAGTTGCAGACCGAGCAGCAGGAAGATCAGGCCATTGAAGGCGAATTCCAGCAACGACCACACACTGCGGTTGAGCAAGCGAGTGCTGGTCTGACGCGGCAGCAGGTCGAGCCAGCTCTGCATCATCCCCGCCGCCACCGCCGAGAGAATGCCCGACGCGCCAAGCCGTTCGGCCAGCACGTAAGCGGCAAACGGCAGCAGCAACATGAACACCACGTGGGTCGCCGGATCGTCCCAGCCTCGGGCGATCATCCAGGCGCGCAACCGGCCGACCAGCCAGCTAAGTGCCACACCGACCGCCAGTCCGCCGACCGCGACCAGCACGAAGGTCAGACTGGCATTGGCCAGGGAAAATGCGCCGGTCACCGCCGCGACCAGAGCAAACTTGAACGTCACCAGACCCGAGGCATCGTTCATCAGCGCCTCGCCTTGCAGCATGTGCATCAGCGGCGTGGGCAAGCGGTTCTGCGAAATGGCCGAGACCGCCACGGCATCGGTCGGCGACAGCACCGCCGCCAGCGCGAATGCCACCGGCAATGGAATTGTCGGCAGCAACCAATGAATGAAGTAACCGGCGCCGACCACGGTAAACAGCACCAGCCCGACCGCCAGCGTCAGCACTGGCCCGCGCAGACGCCACAATTCGCGTTTGGGCATGCGCCAGCCATCGGAAAACAGCAACGGCGGCAGGAACAGAAACAGGAACAGTTCGGGATCGAGGGCCACGTGCAGGCCCAGCGTCGGCCAGGCCAGCAAGGCGCCGGCGGCGATCTGCACCAGTGGCAGCGGCAGCGGAATCACCCGTCCCACCAGGCGCGAGACACTGACCAGCATCAGCAGGATCAGGACGGTATAAGCGGTTTGCATAAAGCGGAAATCCCGGACAATCGACAGCGTTGAACTGCCATATTAGCCGCTTAGGCTGTGGCTGACCGTTGCACCTATGTCGCAGGCGCCCACAGCAAAAGCAACCTCGGCGCCGCGAAACCGTCTGGTCATGGCATAATCCGACACCATTTTTTTCCAGCACCTGTAAAGGGGGCAATTCCTTGACCGTTTCAAGCAAAACGTTGCACCTTTTCGGCATCAAAGCCTGCGACACCATGAAAAAGGCGCGCACCTGGCTCGATGAACACGCTGTCAGCTATGACTTCCACGATTACAAGACCGCCGGCATTGACCGTGAGCACCTGACCCAATGGTGCGACGAGCATGGCTGGCAAACGGTGTTGAACCGCGCAGGCACGACCTTTCGCAAACTCGACGACGAACGCAAAGCCGATCTCGACCAGTCGAAAGCCATCGAACTGATGCTCGCTCAACCCTCGATGATCAAGCGCCCGGTGCTCGATCTCGGTGACCGAACCCTGATTGGCTTCAAGCCAGATATCTACGCGGCCGCGCTCAAGTAAGCAGCCCGTCACTTTTTGCAGAGGTATTCACATGTCCAACTCCCTGTTCAGTATTGCCTTCGGTGTCGGCACCCAGAACCGTCAAGGCGCGTGGCTGGAAGTGTTCTACGCCCAGCCGCTGTTGAACCCTTCGGCTGAACTGGTCGCCGCTGTTGCACCGATCCTCGGCTACACCGAAGGCAACCAGGCCATCACCTTCACCACCGCACAAGCCGCCCAACTGGCTGAAGCCGTGAAAGGCATCGACGCGGTACAAGGCAAGCTGCTGACTCGTCTGGCTGAAAGCCACAAGCCGCTGGTCGCCACCCTGCTGGCCGAAGACGCGCAACTGACCTCGACCCCTGAGGCTTATCTGAAGCTGCATCTGCTGTCCCATCGTCTGGTCAAGCCGCACGGCGTGAGTCTGGCCGGGATCTTCCCGCTACTGCCGAACGTGGCCTGGACCAGCCAGGGCGCGATCGACCTGAGCGAACTGGCCGAGCTGCAACTCGAAGCCCGTCTGCGCGGCGAGCTGCTGGAAGTGTTCTCGGTGGACAAATTCCCGAAAATGACCGACTACGTGGTACCGGCCGGCGTGCGTATCGCTGACGCTGCACGTCTGCGTCTGGGCGCCTACGTGGGCGAAGGCACCACCGTGATGCACGAAGGTTTCATCAACTTCAACGCCGGCACCGAAGGCCCGGGCATGATCGAAGGCCGTGTATCCGCTGGCGTATTCGTCGGCAAGGGTTCGGACCTGGGCGGCGGCTGCTCGACCATGGGCACCCTGTCGGGCGGCGGCAACATCGTGATCAAGGTCGGCGAAGGCTGCCTGATCGGCGCCAACGCCGGTATCGGTATCCCGTTGGGCGACCGCAACACCGTCGAGTCGGGCCTGTACGTGACCGCCGGCACCAAGGTGGCGCTGCTGGACGAGCACAACAACCTGGTCAAAGTGGTCAAGGCTCGTGAACTGGCGGGTCAGACCGACCTGCTGTTCCGTCGCAATTCGGAAACCGGTGCTGTGGAATGCAAAACCCACAAATCGGCGATCGAACTGAACGAAGCGCTGCACGCTCACAACTAAGCGCCAGAAGCTCACCTGAGGGAGCCGGCCCGTTTGCGATGGCGTTCGACCGATCGTCATCGCGGCAAGCCCGCTCCCGCAGGGTTCGGCGTTAACCCGCCCATCTTCACCAGGGCTTGAAACCGTGATGATTCCCTCCCCCTGGCGTGCCGATTTCCCGGCCATCGCCGCCCTGCAACGGCAAGACCAGACCTATCTGGACAACGCCGCCACCACGCAAAAACCCCAGGCCCTGCTCGACGCGCTGGCGCATTACTACGCCAATGGCGCGGCCAACGTGCATCGTGCCCAGCATCTGCCCGGCGCCCATGCCACGCAGGCGTTCGAGGACAGTCGCCTGAAGGTCGCCCAGTGGCTGAATGCCGGTGACAGCGGGCAGATCATCTTCACCCACGGCGCCACCAGTGCGCTGAATCTCCTGGCCTATGGCCTGGAACATCTTTTCCATCCGGGCGATGAAATTGTCATCAGCGCCCTGGAGCATCACGCCAACCTGCTGCCGTGGCAGCAAATGGCACAACGTCGCGACCTGAAGCTGGTGATCCTGCCGCTGGACGATGACGGCGTGATCGACCTCGCCGCCGCCGTTCACCTGATCGGCCCGCGCACCCGCTTGCTGGCGGTCAGTCAGTTGTCCAACGTGCTTGGCGCCTGGCAACCGTTGCCGGCGCTGCTGGCGATGGCCAAGGCGCACAACGCGCTGACCGTGGTCGATGGCGCTCAAGGCGTGGTTCATGGCCGGCATGACGTGCAGGCGCTGGGTTGCGACTTTTATGTGTTTTCCAGCCACAAGCTGTATGGCCCAGATGGCCTTGGCGTGCTGTTCGGGCGCAATGCAGCGCTCGAACAGCTGCGCCCGTGGCAGTTCGGTGGCGAGATGGTGCTGGAAGCCAATTATCACGACGCGCGTTTCCGCCCAGCCCCACTGGGCTTCGAAGCCGGAACGCCGCCGATTGCCAGCGTGATCGGCCTTGGCGCGACTCTCGACTACCTCGCGGGTCTGGATCAGGACACGGTGTCTGCCCACGAAGCGGCGCTGCACGACTATCTGTTGCGCGGCCTCGCCGCCCGTAATGGCATCCGTCTGCTCGGCAAGCCGCAATTGGCGCTGGCGAGTTTTGTCGTGGAAGGTGTGCATAACGCCGATCTGGCGCACTTGCTGACCGAACAGGGCATCGCCGTACGTGCCGGTCACCACTGCGCGATGCCGCTGCTCAAGCGTTTCGAACTGGCCGGGGCGATTCGCGTCTCGCTGGCGTTGTACAACGATTCCGAGGATCTGGAACGGTTCTTTGAAGCGCTGGATCAGGCGCTGGAGTTGTTGCGATGAGCCTGCCGGTCGAGGCCTCCGAAGCGCTGCAAACGTTTCAGAACGCCGCCGGTTGGGAACAACGGGCGCGGCTGTTGATGCAGTTTGGCGATCGTCTGCCGCCGTTGAGCGATGCGGACAAGTGCGAGGCCAATCGGGTACACGGCTGTGAAAGCCAGGTGTGGCTGGTCGGTGAGCTGCGCGACGGCCATTGGCAATTCGCAGCCAGCAGCGATGCGCGGATGATTCGCGGACTGGTGGCGTTGCTGCTGTTGCGGGTCAACGGCTTGTCGGCCGCCGAGTTGCAGCAAATCGATCTGCCGGACTGGTTCAATCAGCTGGGACTGTCGCGGCAGTTGTCGCCTTCGCGCAGCAATGGCTTGAATGCCGTGCTGCAGCGGATGAATGAATTGGCGCGATAAAAGGGCTGCTGCGCAGCCCTGTAATTCAGGCCTGAGGCTTGACCCGATCCGCCGGGCGCCGAACGCCCGCCACAATCTTGTCCACGGCCTTGGTCGCCGCGACCATGCCGAACGTCGCCGTCACCATCATCACCGCACCAAACCCGCCGGCGCAGTCCAGCTTCACGCCGTCACCGACAAAACTCTTCTGCAGGCAGATGCTGCCGTCCGGTTTCGGATAGCGCAGTTGTTCGGTGGAGAACACGCACGGCACGCTGTAATGGCGGGTCACGGTGCGCGAGAAGCCGTAGTCGCGGCGCAGCGTCGAGCGCACTTTCGAAGCCAGCGGATCATTGAACGTACGGTTGAGGTCGCAGACCTGAATCAGCGTCGGATCGATCTGCCCGCCGGCACCGCCGGTGGTGATGATCTGGATCTTGCGGCGCTTGCACCAGGCGATCAGCGCAGCCTTGGCGTTGACCGCGTCGATGCAGTCGATCACGCAGTCGATGTTCGGCGTGATGTATTCGGCCATGGTGTCGCGGGTGACGAAGTCCGCCACGGCGTGCACCTTGCAGTCCGGGTTGATCCCGCGCAGACGCTCGGCCATCACCTCGACCTTGGGCTTGCCGACGGTACTGTCCAGCGCGTGCAGCTGGCGGTTGGCGTTGCTGACGCAGACGTCGTCGAGGTCGAACAGCGAAATCTCGCCCACCCCGCAACGGGCCATGGCTTCCGCCGCCCAGGAACCGACGCCGCCGACGCCGACAATCGCCACATGGGCTGCACGCAGCCGCTCAAGGCCCTCGATGCCATACAAACGGGCGATGCCTGCAAACCGCGGATCTTCTGTACTCATGACCATTACCCTAAAAACCGGCGCGCATTATAGGGCCGTCGGCGGCCAAGAGCATCTTTGCGCTATGAACGGCGAACGCGCCTGCTTTAATTAAAGCTGCACGTAACAAAGATTTGTCTTACACGCTGAAACGAAAGAACTTAAGTCAGGTTGGATTGCCCAACGTCCGGCATTTCCCTGTCTCTTGTAGGACTCAGCGAACTGCCGGTGTAGGATGCGCGCCCTCTTGGCGTCAACCAGCCGACCCTTCGTTCCACAGCCTTTGGAACCCGACACAGCTATGTCATCGCGTAAATTTGGACTTAACCTGGTGGTGGTTCTGGCAATCGCCGCCCTGTTCACCGGTTTCTGGGCGCTGATCAACCGCCCCGTCTCTGCGCCGAACTGGCCGGAGCAGATCTCCGGTTTCTCCTATTCACCGTTCCAGCAGGGACAGTTCCCACAGAAGGATCAGTATCCGTCCGACGATGAAATGCGCCGCGACCTGGAGATCAT
Organism: Pseudomonas sp. GW821-FHT11D10; assembly: GCF_058808435.1. NCBI lineage: Bacteria > Pseudomonadati > Pseudomonadota > Gammaproteobacteria > Pseudomonadales > Pseudomonadaceae > Pseudomonas > Pseudomonas sp. GW821-FHT11D10. Next base: position 604,816 of record NZ_JBXARR010000003.1, read on the forward strand.
GAGCAAGCTGACGGACAACATCCGCATCTACTCGGTCGACGGCTCCCTGCAGGACATCCCGAAACTGGCGGAAGAGTTCGGCCTTCGCGTGACCCTGGGGATCTGGATCAGCCCCGACCAGGAGCGCAACGAGCGGGAAATCACCCGCGCCATCGAACTGGCCAACACTTCGCGCAGCGTGGTTCGCGTGGTCGTCGGCAACGAAGCGATCTTCCGCAAGGAAATCACCGCCGAACAACTCAGCGTGCTGCTCGACCGCGTGCGCGCGGCCGTAAAAGTGCCGGTGACCACCTCCGAACAGTGGCACGTCTGGGAAGAGCACCCGGAGCTGGCCAAGCACGTCGACCTGATCGCCGCGCACGTTTTGCCGTACTGGGAATTCATTCCGGTGGACAAGGCCGGGCAGTTCGTTTTCGATCGCGCCCGTGACCTGAAAAAGATGTTCCCGAAAAAACCGCTGCTGCTGTCCGAAGTGGGCTGGCCGAGCAACGGCCGCATGCGCGGTGGCGCCGATGCGTCGCCGGCGGATCAGGCGATCTACCTGCGCACACTGGTCAACAAGCTCAACCGTCAGGGTTTCAACTACTTCGTGATCGAAGCGTTCGACCAGCCATGGAAGGCCAGCGACGAAGGTTCGGTCGGCGCTTACTGGGGCGTGTTCAACGCCGCGCGCCAACAGAAATTCAACTTCGAAGGCCCGGTGGTAGCGATCCCGCAATGGCGCGTGCTGGCAATCGGTTCGGTGGTGCTGGCGCTGTTGTCGCTGACCCTGCTGATGATCGACGGCTCGGCCCTGCGTCAGCGCGGTCGTACCTTCCTGACCTTTATCGCGTTCCTGTGCGGTTCGGTACTGGTGTGGATCGGCTACGACTACAGTCAGCAATACAGCACGTGGTTCAGCCTGACGGTGGGCTTCCTGCTGGCGCTCGGTGCGCTCGGGGTGTTCATCGTGCTGCTGACCGAGGCCCACGAACTGGCCGAAGCGGTGTGGATTCACAAGCGCCGCCGTGAATTCCTGCCGGTGGTCGGCGATTCGGACTATCGCCCGAAAGTCTCGATTCACGTGCCCTGCTACAACGAGCCGCCGGAGATGGTCAAACAGACCCTCAACGCCTTGGCCAACCTCGACTATCCGGACTTCGAAGTCCTGATCATCGACAACAACACCAAGGATCCGGCGGTCTGGGAACCGGTGCGCGACTACTGCGAAACCCTCGGCCCGCGCTTCAAGTTCTTCCACGTCTCGCCCCTGGCCGGTTTCAAGGGCGGCGCGCTGAACTACCTGATCCCGCATACCGCCAAGGACGCCGAAGTGATCGCGGTGATCGACTCCGACTACTGCGTGCACCCGAACTGGCTCAAGCACATGGTGCCGCACTTCGCCGACCCGAAAATCGCCGTGGTGCAGTCGCCGCAGGACTATCGCGACCAGAACGAAAGCACCTTCAAGAAGCTCTGCTATGCCGAATACAAAGGCTTCTTCCACATCGGCATGGTCACCCGCAACGACCGCGACGCGATCATCCAGCACGGCACCATGACCATGACCCGTCGCTCGGTTCTGGAAGAACTGGGCTGGGCCGACTGGTGCATCTGTGAAGACGCCGAACTCGGTCTGCGGGTATTTGAGAAAGGCCTGTCGGCGGCGTATTACCACGACAGTTACGGCAAGGGTCTGATGCCGGACACCTTCATCGACTTCAAGAAACAGCGTTTCCGCTGGGCCTACGGTGCGATCCAGATCATCAAGCGTCACACCCGCAGCCTGCTGCGCGGCAAGGACACCGAGCTGACGCGCGGCCAGCGTTATCACTTCCTCGCGGGCTGGCTGCCGTGGGTCGCGGACGGCATGAACATCTTCTTCACCGTCGGCGCACTGTTGTGGTCGGCGGCGATGATCATCGTTCCGCAACGGGTCGATCCGCCGCTGCTGATCTTCGCTATCCCGCCGCTGGCGCTTTTCGTGTTCAAGGTCGGCAAGATCATCTTCCTCTACCGTCGCGCCGTGGGCGTGAACCTCAAGGATGCGTTCTGCGCGGCACTGGCCGGACTGGCGTTGTCGCACACCATCGCCAAAGCGGTGCTGTACGGTTTCTTCACCAGCAGCATTCCGTTCTTCCGCACCCCGAAAAACGCCGACAACCACGGCTTCTGGGTGGCGATTTCCGAGGCTCGGGAAGAGCTGTTCATCATGCTGCTGTTGTGGGGCGCGGCGCTGGGGATCTTCCTGGTGCAGGGCATTCCGAGCAACGACATGCGCTTCTGGGTGGCCATGCTGCTGGTGCAGTCGCTGCCGTACGTGGCGGCGCTGATCATGGCGTTCCTGTCGTCGCTGCCAAAACCTTCGGCGGCGCCTGAACCGGCACCGGTGGTCTAAATCCTCCCGGATGCACTAAACGGCGGCCAATGGTCGCCGTTTTGCTTTAAGATAACCGCCATTTTGCGCGCCTTGCCCCCCAGCTTTCGGAGTTTTCCATGACGGCCCACGCCGACCTTTCGCCGACCCTTCAACTCGCCATCGACCTGATCCGCCGTCCGTCCGTGACGCCGGTCGACGCCGATTGCCAGAAGCAGATGATGCAGCGCTTGGGCGATGCCGGTTTCCAGCTGGAACCGATGCGCATCGAAGATGTGGATAACTTCTGGGCGACTCACGGTAAAGGCGACGGCCCGGTGCTGTGCTTCGCCGGCCACACCGACGTGGTGCCGACCGGCCCGGTGACTGCCTGGCAGATCGACCCGTTCAACGCGGTGATCGACGAGCACGGCATGCTCTGCGGCCGTGGCGCGGCGGACATGAAAGGCAGCCTCGCATCGATGACTGTGGCCGCCGAGCGCTTTGTCGCCGACTACCCGGATCACAAGGGCAAGGTCGCGTTCCTGATCACCAGCGACGAGGAAGGCCCGGCGCATCACGGCACCAAGGCCGTGGTCGAGCGTCTGGCAGCCCGTAACGAGCGTCTGGACTGGTGCATCGTCGGCGAACCGTCGAGCACCACGCTGGTGGGCGACGTGGTGAAGAACGGCCGTCGCGGCTCCCTCGGCGCCAAACTGACCGTGCGCGGTGTGCAGGGCCACGTGGCCTATCCGCACCTGGCGAAGAACCCGATCCACCTCGCTGCCCCGGCTCTGGCCGAACTGGCCGCCGAGCACTGGGATCACGGCAACGACTTCTTCCCGCCGACCAGTTTCCAGATTTCCAACGTCAACTCCGGCACCGGCGCGACCAACGTGATTCCGGGCGATCTGGTGGCGTTGTTCAACTTCCGTTTCTCTACCGAATCGACCGTTGAAGGCCTGCAGAAACGCGTCGCCGACATCCTCGACAAGCACGGCCTGGACTGGCACATCGACTGGGCGCTGTCCGGTCTGCCGTTCCTCACCGAGCCGGGCGCGCTGCTCGACGCAGTGTCGTCGAGCATCAAGCAGATCACCGGCCGCGAGACCAAGGCGTCCACCAGCGGCGGCACCTCCGATGGCCGTTTCATCGCGACCATGGGCACCCAGGTTGTTGAACTGGGCCCGGTCAACGCGACCATCCACCAGGTCAACGAGCGCGTATTGGCGGCCGATCTCGACGTGCTGACCGAGATCTACTACCAGACCCTGATCAAGTTGCTCGCCTGATGCTCGCGTGCCCGATCTGCAGTGAACCGCTGAACGCGGTGGACAACGGCGTGGTCTGCCCTGCGGGCCACCGCTTTGACCGTGCGCGCCAGGGTTACCTGAACCTGCTGCCGGTGCAGCACAAAAACAGCCGCGATCCCGGCGACAACCAGGCGATGGTCGAGGCCCGCCGCGACTTTCTGAACGCCGGGCATTACGCGCCGGTGGCCAAGCGTCTGGCGGAGCTGGCGGCGGGTTATGCGCCGGCGCGCTGGGTCGATATCGGTTGTGGCGAGGGTTATTACACCGCGCAGATCGCCGAGGCCTTGCCGGATGCTGACGGTTACGCGCTGGATATTTCGAAGGAAGCGGTCAAGCGCGCCTGCAAACGCAATCCGGCGCTGACCTGGTTGATCGCCAGCATGGCCCGGGTGCCTTTGGCCTCCGGCAGTTGCCAGTTTCTGGCCAGCGTCTTCAGTCCACTGGATTGGGAAGAAGCCAAGCGTCTGCTCAGCGTCGGCGGCGGCCTGATGAAAGTCGGCCCGACCAGCGGCCATCTGATGGAACTGCGCGAGCGCCTGTACGACGAAGTGCGCGAGTACACCGACGACAAGCACCTGGCCCTGGTGCCGGAAGGCATGGCGCTGGCGCACAGTGAAACCCTCGAATTCAAACTGACGCTGGACAAGCCCGAGGATCGCGCCAACCTGCTGGCGATGACACCCCACGGCTGGCGCGCCAGTGCCGAGCGCCGCGCGGCGGTGATCGAACAGCCCGAGCCGTTCGTGACCACCGTCTCGATGCGCTACGATTATTTCGTTCTTCAATAACTTTTGGTCTCGGGCAACGACCCGGGGCCGGCTAAATCCGCGAATGGATTTTTCAGACCCGCAGTGAGGACATCCATGCGCCAACCGGACATCGAGATTTACCTGAAAGACGCCGACGTCGACCACAAGGCCATTTCCGCCTGGCTGGGCGCCGCCCTCGGCCCTTGCAGCGACTGGGTACAGAAAGGTCAGACCTACAAGTGCAAGGCCGGCAACATCCCGGTGACCTGGCTGCCGAAAGCCGTGGGCAAGTGGAACAGCTTGTACCTGGAAAGCGACCAGACGCCGTGGGACGACGACATCGCCTGCGCCCGCGCAGCCTTTGCCGCGCTGAACGTTGAGGTGCGCTGCGCGCCGGGGACGTGGGTCGAGGAAGAAGGTGAAGAGACAGCGGATCGCTGGATTCGCATCAGCGAAGATGGTGAAGAAGAGATCACCTGGAAAACTGCGTAACCCTGATCGCTCGCATGCTGCGCGCTCTGATCGTTCCCACGCTCCGCGTGGGAATGCAGCCCGGGACGCTCCGCGTCCCAAAGCGGACGCAGAGCGTCCATTGAGGCATTCCCACGCAGAGCGTGGGAACGATCATTACAGACCTACAACGTCTTCAGCCTGCAACCCCTTCTGCCCTTCCACCACCGCATATTCAACCTGCTGACCCTCGGTCAGCGAACGGTGGCCTTCGCCGCGGATCGCGCGGTAGTGCACGAACACGTCCACCCCGTCTTCGCGCTGAATGAAGCCGTAGCCCTTGGCGTCGTTGAACCACTTCACGTTGCCGGTTTCACGTGTTGCCATCTGTTCATACTCCTTTTTTATTATTGAACAGGCTTTTCGCAGGAAAGCCTTTGAGGAACGTCAGCCTGCGTCCGACGTCCATAAAAGGGCCCCGGCGACAGATCGCCGAGTATATGACAGGCGGCAAAACTCTCAACAGGAGATTACTTCGCCGCTTTTTTGCCGATTTTCCGTGAATCCGGCAAACTGTCGACCGCCCGAGCAAACGCTCGGTTTATCCACTCACGCAGAAGCCGTATGACCCGTTCCCCGTTCCGCCGTCTTGTGTTTGGCACCTTGCGCCGACTGTTGTATCTCTGGGTTCGCTCCGAGACGATCAACCAGTCGTCGTTCACCCTCAACCTCGACCGCAGTCGTCCGGTGTTCTACGTCCTGCAAAATCCATCGCTGACCGATCTGGCGGTGGTCGACACCGAGTGCACCAAGGCCGGCCTGCCGCGCCCGGTGCTGCCGGTGTCCGTGGGTTCGCTGATCGAACCGGCGGCGTTCTTCTACCTGACACCGGACCCGGACTGGCTCGGTCGCCAGGACAAGCGCGGTGCGCCGCCGACCCTGACCCGACTGGTCAGCGCCCTCAGTCAGAACGCTGCCGAAGACGCGCAGATCATTCCGGTCAGCGTGTTCTGGGGCCAGTCGCCGGACAGCGAAAACAGCCCGTGGAAACTGCTGTTCGCCGACAGCTGGGCCGTCACCGGGCGTCTGCGTCGCCTGCTGAGCATCATGATTCTGGGCCGCAAGACCCGCGTGCAATTCTCCGCACCGATCCACCTGCGCGAACTGATCGAACACAACAAGGGCCACGAACGCACCGTGCGCATGGCCCAGCGGATCCTGCGGGTGCACTTCCGCAACCTCAAGGCTGCGGTGATCGGCCCGGACATTTCCCACCGCCGCAACCTGGTCAAAGGCCTGCTCAACCAGCCGCTGGTCAAGCAAGCGATCCTCGACGAAGCCGAGCGCGAAAACATCTCCCCGGAAAAAGCCAAGGCCCAGGCCCTGCGCTACGGCAACGAGATCGCCTCGGACTACACCTACACCGCGATCCGTTTTCTGGAAGTGGTGCTGAGCTGGTTCTGGAACAAGATCTACGACGGGATCAAGGTCAACCACATCGAAGGCGTGCAGAAGGTCGCCCAGGGTCACGAAGTGATCTACGTGCCGTGCCACCGCAGCCACATCGACTACCTGCTGCTTTCGTATTTGCTGTTTCGCAACGGCCTGACCCCACCGCACATCGCCGCCGGGATCAACCTGAACATGCCGGTGATCGGCAGCCTGCTGCGCCGTGGCGGTGCGTTCTTCATGCGCCGCACGTTCAAGGGCAACCCGCTGTACACCTCGGTGTTCAACGAATACCTGCACACCCTGTTTACCAAAGGTTTCCCGGTCGAATACTTCGTCGAGGGCGGGCGCTCGCGTACCGGGCGCATGCTGCAACCGAAAACCGGGATGCTGGCGATCACCATGCGCAGCTTCCTGCGTTCGTCGCGGATGCCGATCGTGTTCGTGCCGGTGTACATCGGTTATGAGCGCGTGCTCGAAGGCCGCACCTACCTCGGCGAGCTGCGTGGCGCGAGCAAGAAGAAAGAGTCGATCTTCGACATCTTCAAAGTCATCGGCGCGCTCAAGCAGCGCTTCGGCCAGGTGGCGGTGAACTTCGGCGAGCCGATCAAACTCGCCGAATTCCTCGACAACGAACAGCCGGACTGGCGCCAGCAGGAACTCGGCCCGCAGTACAAACCGGCCTGGCTCAACGAAACCACCAACCGCCTCGGCGAGAAGGTCGCGCAGCACCTGAACGAAGCGGCGGCGATCAACCCGGTCAACCTGGTAGCTCTGGCCCTTCTGTCGACCACCCGACTGGCACTCGACGATCGGGCCATGGCGCGGGTGCTGGATCTGTATCTGGCGCTGCTGCGCAAGGTTCCGTACTCGCCGCACACCACCTTGCCGGAAGGCGATGGCCGGGCGCTGATCGAGCATGTGAAGGACATGGATCTGCTGTCCGAGCAGAACGATGCGCTGGGCAAGATTCTGTATCTGGACGAGCAGAACGCCGTCCTGATGACCTACTACCGCAACAACGTGCTGCACATCTTCGCCCTGCCGGCGCTGCTGGCGAGTTTCTTCCAGAGTGCATCGCGCATGAGCCGCGAACAGATCCTGCGCTACACCCGCGCGCTGTATCCGTACCTGCAATCGGAGCTGTTCATCCGCTGGACCCTGGACGAACTGGATGCGGTGATCGATCAGTGGCTGGACGCGTTCGTCGAACAAGGCCTGCTGCGTTTCGAAAAAGACGTGTACCTGCGCCCGGCGCCGAGCTCGCGGCATTTCGTGCTGCTGACCCTGCTGTCGAAGAGCATCGCCCAGACCCTGCAACGCTTCTACATGACCGTATCGTTGCTGCTCAACGCAGGCCAGAACACCATCAGCGCCGAAGAACTGGAAGACCTGTGCACGGTCATGGCCCAGCGCCTGTCGATCCTGCATGGCCTCAATGCCCCGGAATTCTTCGACAAGAGCCTGTTCCGTCATTTCATCCAGACCATGCTCGACCTCGACGTGTTGCGTCGCGACGAAGCCGGCAAGTTGAGCTATCACGAACTGCTCGGCGAACTGGCCGAGGGCGCAGCCAAACGGGTGTTGCCGGCGGAGATTCGCTTGTCGATCCGTCAGGTGGCATTGCATCGCAGCGAAGACGCGGCCGATCAGGTCGCTGCCCCTGTGCAAAGCGACTAAATTCCTACAGGCGCCAGGCTTCTTCTGGCGCCGTCGATACGGAGATCTCCGATGAAAAAACTTTCCCTGCTTGCCGCCGCCACCCTGCTCAGCGCCTGCCAGTCGACCTCACCGGCCGGCAAGGTCAGCCTCGACGGCGAAGTGTTTTGCCTGCAACGCATCGCCCTGCCGCCCAGTGCGACCTTGAGCGTGAGCCTGCAGGACGTTTCGCTGGCCGACGCTCCGGCGGTGGTGCTCGACGAACAGAAAGGCCCGGTCAAAGGCCAGGTGCCACTACCGTTCCACTTGAGCTACGATCCGGCCCAGGTCAAACCCGGTCACCGCTATTCGGTCAGCGCACGCATCGAAGTCAACGGCGAGCTGATGTTCATCACCACCGAAAACCATGCCGTGCAGCTTGATGGCAAGGATCCGCAACCGCTGAAGATCCGCGTCGACGCCGCACGCTAATTCTTTTGAACAAGGAAGCTTTCATGCTCCGTCCAACCCTTCGCTTCGCCGGCCTGTGCGCGGGCCTGATGATCTCCGTCAACGCTATGGCCCTGTCACTGAGCGACCTGTCGCAAGGCGACGCCACCGGCGGCCTCAAAGATGCCCTGACCCAGGGCGCGCAACTGGCCGTCAAACAACTCGGCACCCCGGGCGGCTTCAGCAACAACCCGGACGTGAAGATCGAACTGCCGGGCAAACTCGGCAAAGTCGCCGGCAAGATGAAAGCCTTCGGCATGGGCGCCCAGGTCGACGAACTGGAAACTGCCATGAACAAGGCCGCGGAAACCGCCGTCACCCAGGCCCAGCCGATCCTCGTCGACGCCGTTAAGAAAATGAGCGTGGAAGACGCCAAAGGCATCCTCAGCGGCGGCAACGACTCGGCCACCCAATACCTGGACAAATCCAGCCGCGAACAGATCCGCACCAAGTTCCTGCCCATCGTCAAACAGGCAACCGACAAAGTCGGCGTAGCCCAGAAATACAACACCTTCGCCGGTCAGGCCGCGACCTTCGGCGTGGTGGATGCGAAAAGCGCCAATATCGAAAGCTACGTGACCGAACAAGCGCTCAACGGCCTGTTCGAAATGATCGGCAAACAGGAAGAAACCATCCGCAAGAACCCGGCCGCTGCGGCGACGAGTCTGGCGAAAAAAGTGTTCGGTACGCTCTAAGCCGACACGACACGGGAGTGAGCTGTCTCACTCCCGTTATTCAATCCGCCACCAGCAGATACACGTAAAAAGTACACCCACTCGCGCCCCATTTTCTTCTTCTCGAAAACCTGCAGCTCAACCAACCCGCTCAACGCCGACACCGCTGTGTTGTAGGCACAACCAAGGTGCTCCTTGACGTTCCCCGCCGTGAACTCCTTCGCCACCCCGCTTCTGGCCACCTGATAAATCGCCCGCTGCCGCTCTGTCAGCCGATCAAAAAAACCCGAACAGGTCAGCCAGTGCTCGAAGTCTTCGCTGTACGCCACACTCTTGCGATATACATCGGTAAACCCCTCCACCGCCCGCAGAATCACCGAACACTGAAACTCGATGAAGTACGTCAGATCGAGCTCATCGGCTTCGCTGTGCAAATACGACCGCCCGTACTTCACCGGCGCGTTGCGCAGTAAAAGACTGATCGCGATATAGCGGAACGCCGAAAACTCATGCTTGAACATGAACCAGTAAAACAGCGCCCTGGCGACCCGCCCGTTGCCGTCGCGAAACGGATGTTCGTAACCCAGGGCAAAGTGCAGCGTGATCGCCTTGATCAGCGGATGCAGGTAGTTTTTTTGCCGAGGTGAAACCTGTGGTTGATTGATCCACTGCGAGAGCAAATCCAGTCGCCTCACCAGTCCGGCCGCAGGCGGTGGCGAGTGCACAGTATTCCCTTCGCCGTCCTGCACCACCACTTCATCGTTGGTCCTGAAAAGCCCAGGGTCATACTGCTCGTCATCAATGCCTTCGACACCGACTCGATGGATTGACGCAATCAACTCCACGCTCAATGGCTCGTAACGCTTTTCCCAGGCGAAATTCATCATCCGGTAATTGCCCATGACCATCCGCTCATCCGGCGTTCGCGGCTGACGCCGTTGCTTGAGCATGTCCTTGGCAACACGAGTGGTGGTCGCGGCGCCCTCCAGCTGACTGCTGCTGATCGCCTCATCCTCGATCAGATCGTTAAGCAAATAACTGAAATGCGCCCGCTCGCCTATCTGGCTGGTCATGTACTCCAGCGACGCCGTCGTGGTTTGCCGATCAACCACTGAAAGGGCCTTCTGCGCGGTGGGCGTCGGCACAAACTTCCCCCACTGCGCCGGCTCCCCCAGCGGCAGAAGATGAATGTACTGAGCTACCCGCGCCTTCTTGACCAACGCCCAACACAAACGCAAATCCAGCCCGCTGGCCCAGCGATACCGCAAATCCTCAAAAGGCAGATACCGCCCCTGATCATCCAGCGGCTTGAGCAACGCAAGATAATCCGCCAGACGCTGCTTGTGAGGCGCGCGCATCAACAACTCAAAGACGGGATCGGCCCGACCCTTCAATACCGGCGGTTTCTTCATCAAAGCTGACTCAAACAAGGCTGAAAAACAGCCTCGAGTACAGCACCGCCAACACAGCGACTCAATATCGGAGCCGTCTGAAAAACATGTAGGAGAGAACACCCCCTCCTACAACGAGCAAATAAAGGCGTAAACCACAATGAGCGTTAGCTCGAGTAACGCTTTTGACGTGCCGGCCCCTTCGGCCGGCTGAGTGGAGGGATTTATCCGGGGGTAGGCGCGAAGCGCCGTTCGACGAAGTCGAACACATCGAGAGGAGGTGCAGCGAAGCAAACCGGAGGCGATGCCCCCGGATGAATCCCGGAACGAAGGAACCCCGAGCCCCAGCGAGGGGCCAACGCCGGGGCCCAGCGTTTTGGTTACTTTTGGGCGTCTGCAAAAGTGACCCGCCGTAAGGGCGGAACCATAAGAAGCCGTTACCGCAGCAACGGATATGTACCCAAAACACCCAGAGCATGGCCGGCCCAAAGGCCGCCAAGCTCACCAAACCAAATCAAGCCTCCTTGCGAACCCTGAACCAAGCCGCATACAACGCCGGCAAAAACAAAAGCGTCAAAGCAGTAGCCACAATCAACCCCCCCATAATCGCCACCGCCATCGGCCCAAAAAACACACTGCGAGAAAGCGGAATCATCGCCAGCACCGCCGCCAAAGCCGTCAACACAATCGGCCGGAACCGCCGCACGGTCGCCTCGATAATCGCCTGCCAGGGCCTCAGCCCCGCCGCAATATCCTGCTCGATCTGATCCACCAGAATCACCGAGTTACGCATGATCATCCCCGACAGCGCGATCGTCCCGAGCATCGCCACAAACCCGAACGGCTGACGGAACACCAGCAGAAACAGCGTCACCCCGATCAACCCCAGCGGCGCCGTCAGAAACACCATCGCCGTGCGCGAAAAACTGCGCAACTGCACCATCAGCAACGTCAGCACCACGACAATGAACATCGGCACCCCGGCGTTCACCGACTTCTGCCCACGCTCCGAATCCTCCACCGTACCGCCTACATCCAGCAGATAGCCGTCCGGCAATTCGGCGCGGATCGGATCAAGCGTCGGCATGATCTGCTTCACCAGCGTCGCCGGCTGCTCCTTGCCATAGATGTCCGCGCGCACGGTCACGTTCGGCAGACGATTGCGGTGCCAGATGATGCCTTCCTCGAAACCATATTCCAGCGTGGCAATCTGCGACAGCGCGACGCTGCGACCGTTGTCGGTCGGCACCGCCAGACTCGGCAGCAACGACAGCTCGGTGCGCTCGTGCACGGTGCCGCGCAGGAGGATTTCGATCAGTTCGTTGTCCTCGCGGTACTGGCTGACACTGGAGCCGGTCAGCGAACTCTGGAGGAATTTCGCCAGATTCGCCGTGCTCACACCCAACGCCCGGGCGCGATCCTGATCGATGTTCAGGTACACGACCTTGCTCGGCTCTTCCCAGTCCAGATGCACGTTCACCACATGGGGGTTCTCGCGCACCTTGGCCGCGACTTTCCGCGCCAGCGCACGGACTTCCTCGATGTGCTCGCCAGTGACGCGGAACTGCACCGGATAGCCAACCGGAGGACCGTTTTCAAGGCGCGTGACACGCGAGCGCAGGGACGGGAACTGCTCGTTCAACGTGTCGATCAGCCACGTGCGCAGCGCTTCGCGCTCCTCGATGGTTTTCGCCAGCACGACAAATTGGGCGAAGCTCGCCGCCGGCAGTTGTTGATCCAGCGGCAGGTAAAAACGCGGCGAACCGGTGCCAACGTAAGCGACATAGTTGTCGATGCCGGCGTGATCCTTGAGCATCGCTTCCAGGCGTTTGACCTCACCCGTGGTATTGGCCAGCGAGGCGCCTTCGGCAAGCTTCAGATCGACCATCAACTCCAGTCGCCCGGAGGCCGGGAAGAACTGCTGCGGCACGAACCGGAACAACGCCACCGACGCCACGAACAGCAGCACAGTGAGCACGATCACGGTTTTGCGCCGACGCACGCACCACTCCACCAGACGCCGCACCCGTTGGTAGAACGGCGTGCCGTAGGGGTCGGTCTGACCGTTAGCCGTACCGTGTTTGGCTGCGTGAATCTTCGCCAGATCCGGCAGGAGTTTTTCCCCCAGATACGGCACGAACACCACGGCCGCTACCCAGGATGCGAGCAAGGCGATGGTCACCACCTGGAAGATCGAACGGGTGTATTCGCCGGTGCCGGACTGCGCCGTGGCAATCGGCAGGAAGCCTGCCGCGGTGATCAGCGTACCGGTGAGCATCGGGAACGCGGTGCTGGTCCAGGCATAACTGGCAGCCTTGATCCGGTCGAAGCCCTGCTCCATTTTGATCGCCATCATTTCCACGGCGATGATCGCGTCGTCCACCAGCAAGCCCAGCGCCAGTACCAGCGCACCGAGGGAGATCTTGTGCAGGCCGATGCCGAGGTAATACATGCAGGCGAATGTCATCGCCAGTACCAGCGGAATGGTCAGCGCCACCACCATGCCGGTGCGCACGCCGAGGGAGAAGAAGCTCACCAGCAACACGATGGCCAGCGCTTCGACCAGCACCTGGACGAACTCTCCGACGCCGGTTTTCACTGCGGCGGGCTGATCGGAGACCTTGCGCAACTGCATGCCAGCCGGGAGGTTTTTCTGAATGCGGGCGAACTCGATTTCCAGAGCCTTGCCCAGCACCAGAATGTCGCCGCCGTCCTTCATGGCCACCGCAAGACCGATGGCATCTTCGCCCATGAAGCGCATGCGCGGGGCCGGAGGATCGTTGAAACCGCGCCGCACGTCAGCGACATCGGAGATGCGGAACGTACGATCACCGACCCGGATCGGGAAGTTCTTGATCTCGTCGACCGTCTGAAAATTCCCCGAGACCCGTAGCTGCAATCGCTCGCTGCCGGTTTCGAAGAAGCCGGCGGTAGACACCGCGTTCTGTTCCTCCAGCGCCTGTTGAACCGCCGCCAATGGCAAACCGAGGGTGGCGAGTTTGACGTTGGACAGCTCGACCCAGATTTTCTCGTCCTGCAAACCGAGCAGATCGACCTTGCCCACGTCCTTGACCCGTTGCAGCTGGATCTGGATGCGGTCGGCGTAATCCTTGAGCACCGCGTAGTCGAAACCGTCGCCGGTCAGCGCATAGATATTGCCGAAGGTGGTGCCGAACTCATCGTTGAAAAACGGCCCCTGAATCCCCGGCGGCAGGGTCTGGCGAATGTCGCTGACCTTCTTGCGCACCTGATACCAGAGATCCGGAATCTCCACCGAATGCATGGAGTCGCGGGCGATGAACGTGACCTGGGATTCACCGGGGCGCGAGAACGAAACAATCCGCTCGTACTCGCCGGTTTCCATCAGTTTCTTTTCGATGCGTTCGGTGACCTGGCGCGAGACTTCCTGGGCCGTTGCGCCGGGCCAGCGGGTCTGGATGACCATCGCCTTGAAGGTGAACGGCGGGTCTTCGCTCTGGCCGAGCTTGGTGTAGGACAAGGCGCCGACGATCGCCAGCAAAAGCATCAGGAACAGTACGATCTGGCGATTGCGCAGCGCCCAGGCGGAAAGATTGAAACCCATCGGGGATTACTCCTTGTCCGCCAGATTGACCACGCGGTTGGAGCGATCCACCGGACGCACCTGCTGCCCTTCCAGCAGCACGTGGACGCCGGCGGCGACCACCCAGTCGCTGGCGTTCAGGCCTTCGAGCACCGGCACGGTTTTCTCACCGAACGGGCCGGTGCGCACCGGGGTCTTTTTCAACGTGTTGTTGGCGCTGACAACCCAGACGTAGGTCGCGCCGTTTTCGGCCGTCAGCGCCGAGAGCGGCACCGACAGCGGGATGACATCGGCGGTCTGCACGAAGACCCGGGCGCTCTGGCCCAGTTCTGCCGGGACCTTGCCGGAGGTGAATGAAATGCGTGCAGCGAAGGTGCGGGATTTCGGGTCGGCGGCCGGCGACAGCTCGCGGATCTGCCCGGCGAAGCGCTGGTTCTGTTGCGTCCACAGCTCCACCGAGACCGGCTGGCCGACCTTGAAGCGGCCGAAACTCTGCTCCGGCAGGCTGATCAGCACTTCCCGTTCGCCATCAGTGGCGAGAGTGAAAACGGTTTGCCCGGCGGCGACCACTTGCCCGACTTCCACCGAACGCTTGGCCACCACGCCATCCTGCGGCGCGCGCAGCACGGCGTAACTGGCCTGATTGGTCGAGACGTTGAATTCGGCTTTGATCTGTTTGAGGCGGGCTTCGCCGGAGCGATAGAGGTTCTCGGCATTGTCGTAGGCCGAGCGGCTGACCATCTGCCGTTCCATCAGGGTCTTGTAACGGTCACGCTCGGCGCGCACCAGATTCAGGTTGGCTTCGGCGGCCGCAACCTGGGCCCGGGTCGCTTCCAGTTGCAGGCGTACATCCTGCGGATCGAGTTCGGCGAGCGGCTGATCGGCCTTCACGCGCTGGCCTTCCTCGACCAGTCGTCGGCTGACTTTGCCGCCGATGCGGAACGCCAGATCCGGTTCGTAGCGGGCGCGAACCTCGCCCGGATAACTTTCCATCGCCTGCGCCGAAGGCTCTGGCTGCACCACCATGGCCGGTCGCACGCTGACTTGCGTCACCTCTTCCTTGCCACATGCCGACAATAAAAACGCCAGACTGACTGGCACCGCAAAGGACAACGCATGGCGGAACATGGTGAAGGACCTTTCGCTAAGGAGGCTTGGAATAATTATACTGGCCGGTATGTTATTAATAGCAAACTCACCAGTCCAGTATTAAAAGCGAAGAATGTCGAACAATCTTTCAGCTCCAAACGGCCCCGGCCGCCCGAAGGATCCGGCCAAGCGCCAGGCGATTCTCGAGGCGGCAAAAATCCTGTTCCTGAGTCATGGCTATGCCAACACCAGCATGGACGCGGTGGCCGCCGAGGCTGGCGTGTCGAAGCTGACGGTCTACAGCCATTTCAACGACAAGGAGACGCTGTTCTCTGCCGCCGTAGTGGCCAAATGCGAGGAGCAATTGCCGCCGCTGTTCTTCGAATTGCCGGACGGCATCGCGGTGGAAAATGTGTTGCTGAACATTGCGCGAGGCTTTCACCACCTGATCAACAGCGATGAATCGGTGAACCTGCATCGCCTGATCATGGCGCTGGGCAGTCAGGATCCGAAGCTGTCGCTGATCTTCTTCGAGGCCGGCCCCCAGCGCATGGTGCTGGGGATGGAACGGTTGCTGCGGCGGATTCACGAAACCGGCGTGCTGAGCATCGACAACCCGCACAACGCCGCCGAGCACTTCTTTTGCCTGATCAAGGGCGCCGGGAATTTCCGCCTGTTGTACGGCTGCGGTGAGCCACTGACCGGAGAGGCGGCGGAAAGTCATGTGCAGGAAGTGGTCGGGCTGTTCATGCGGGCCTTTCGCCCCTGAAAACAAAAATCCCACGCCATGCGTGGGATTTTCTTATGCGACGGCTCAGGCCTTGAGCGCTTTCTTCGGGTAGATGTCATAACGGCTGGATTTGCCATCCAGCGCATGACTCGGCTTCGGCCCATCGATGCAAGGTGCCTTGCGCGGGCGCTTGACGACCACCCGGTGCGTGGCCAGTGCCAACGCCGCCTCCAGCAAGGCCGGCGCA
This sequence comes from Pseudomonas sp. GW821-FHT11D10, assembly GCF_058808435.1. Taxonomy (NCBI): domain Bacteria; kingdom Pseudomonadati; phylum Pseudomonadota; class Gammaproteobacteria; order Pseudomonadales; family Pseudomonadaceae; genus Pseudomonas; species Pseudomonas sp. GW821-FHT11D10. The sequence goes on from NZ_JBXARR010000003.1 coordinate 620,953, forward strand.
TCCGGATCATCGCCTACCAGCGGACGGAACAGGCGCATTTCCTTCTTCACCAGCGCGGTTTTCTCACGGTGCGGGAACATCGGGTCGAGGTAGATCACCTGCGGCGGCTCGCCCTCCCAATTGCGCATCACCTCGATGGAGTTGCCCTTGAGCAGCTTCATCCGCGCTACGATCGGCGCCACATCGAAGTCTTCCGCCGCACGGGCCAGACCATCCTCCAGCAACGCGCCGATCAATGGCTGACGTTCGATCAGGCTCATCTCGCAACCGAGACTCGCCAGCACGAACGCATCTTTCCCGAGCCCCGCCGTCGCATCCAGCACCCGAGGACGCACGCCTTGGGCGATGCCGACCGCCTTGGCGATCATCTGCCCGCTGCCGCCGCCGTACAACCGGCGATGGGCCGCGCCACCTTCGACGAAGTCGACCCGCACCGGGCCCGGCGCATCCGGCCCCAGTTGTTGCAGCTGCAAACCCTGCTCGCCGACCTGCAGGGCAAACTCGCCGTCAGCCACCTGCAACGGCAGATCCAGGCGCTGCGCCCACTGCTCGGCCTGCGCTTCGAACGTCGGGCCGAGGGCCTCGACATGGATGCGGCAGGCCGCGGGTTGCTCAATCATGGAAAACACGCTCAAAAAAGTTAAGGATCGGCAAAATCCGCCGATAACCCAATCAACGCGCATTTTGCCAGAGCTGAGCGTCAACCGAAAAAAATGTCAGGCATTCTTCCCACATCGATTGGCTACATTTCGCCCACAGGCGACTTCAGCCGTCATAACACTCAAGCATTGGGCGGCGTCAGCCACCTGTGGCAGGATTTCTTTGCCCAGGCACTGGCCGAACAATCGAGTGATGTGGTGCCGGCCTGCGGCACTTTCCCGCCGGTCGATCTGCAAAGCCCTGAAGAACCGACCGTCGGCAGCGAACTGCACGCGCACATCGTCAGCCAGCGTGAATGCGATGTGGTTGAAACCGAGGTGCGTCCGCCGGAGCCGCTGTTCCTGCCGATCGCCGAAATCGACATGACACTGGCCGAGCCGTACCCTCCGTTCCCGGCAGAAGAAATCAAGACTCAGCAAAAGCAGCAGGACTTCGACAGCAGCTGGGTTCGTCCGGTCGTGATCAACAACGGCCAGCCGATTCCGGAGCCGGGCCCTGCCCCGCAGAAAAAACCGCTGTACCTGCCGATTGCCGAGTTCGACCTGGATCTGCTGCAGCCTTACCCGCCGTTCCCGCCGGAAGAAATCGTCGAGCAGCAGAAAGCCCTGGACTTCGATAACGGCTGGGTGCGCCCAATCGTTCAGCAGAACCTGCGCATCGCCGCCTGATCCCTCAGCGACACACGCTCCAGCGCCCGACATCGACATGAAAGTGATTGCGATGGGCGGCGTTGTAATCCGGACTCAACACCACACTGAACGCCTCGCAGGCGCCATCGCGCACCTGCCGTAGAAACTGCGCGTCCTGGTTTTGCTTCGGCCAGTCCTTGAGCACGCTGATCGCGCGACCATCCGCCAGGCGGAAGCCGGCGATGTCCAGCGCATCGGCGCTGGCATGACGACTGAGCGCGCCGTTCTCGCGGTTGTAGACGTTGCGGCAGGCGAAGCTGCCGAGGTGATCGACACGCGCCACAGGCTGACCGTAGACCTGCTGCGCCGCCGGTTGCAGCGTGTGGCGCTCGAACATCGCAAACGCCACGGCCAAGGGACAACTGGCGAGAAAGCTGCTGCTGAGCCCCACCCCGCCGCCCTGCACGCGCAAGGCGCCGATCAGCGGGCATTTGGCATCGGGACTGTCAGCCTGTGGCGAAACCCGCAGGCCGGAGCTGCCCAATGCCTGCTCGCACAAGGCCGGATCGCTGCGCAGGCGCATCAACTTGTAGCCCGTGAGCCAGTTGGGCGTCGCCTGCACGTCCAGTGGCGCCCACGGGTTCCACTGCGGCGGCACATCGAGCCAACCGCGCCAGACGCCGATCAGCCCACCACCAATGATCAGCAGCCCTGCCAACAGCAGCCAGCGCCCCATGCTCATCCCTTGAAGAATTGATTGGCCTTGGCGTACGGCATCGAACGGGAGGTGAAGGTGAACGTGCCGGACTGCTGGATTTCTTCCGCCGCGCGGAAAAACTCGCCGAACGCCGCCAGTGCCAGCGCCGAACCGGTGCTGATCCGTTTCACGCCCATTTCTTCCAGCTGCTGCACGGTCAGTTTCAAGCCGCCGGACATCAACACATTGACCGGTTTCGGCGCCACCGCACGCACCACCGCCAGGACTTCTTCGGCGGTGCGCAGGCCCGGCGCGTACAGCACGTCGGCGCCGGCTTCGGCAAAGGCCTGCAAGCGGCGGATGGTGTCGTTGATATCGGGATTGCCGTGCAGGTAATTTTCCGCGCGGGCCGTCAGGATGAAGGGAAACGGCAAGGTGCGCACGGCAGCGACAGCGGCTTCGATCCGCGCCACCGCGTGTTCGAAGCAGTAAATCGGCGAGTCTTCCCGGCCGGTGGCATCTTCGATCGAACCACCCACGGCGCCCGCCTCGGCTGCGCGGATCAAACTCTGCGCCGATTCAGCCGGAGCGTCGGCGAAGCCGTTTTCCAGATCCACCGCCACCGGCAGATCGGTGGCCGCGACAATCGCCCGGACATTGGCCAGCGTATCGTCGAGACTCAGGCCGCCATCGGCTCTGCCCTGGGAGAACGCATAACCGGCGCTGGTGGTCGCCAGCGCCTGATAGCCGAGACTGGCGAGCATCTTCGCGGAACCGGCATCCCATGGATTGGGAATCACGAAAATCCCGGGCCGTTCGTGCAGGGCTTTGAAGGTTTCGGCTTTACGGGCTTGAGCGTCCATCGGCAGGCTCCTGGGCAGGAAAGAAATCCGCCTCAGAGCAGGCCAAGTTGCTCGGCGGCGGGTTCTCTGTATAGCTCAGGCAAGGATCGCAGGCCAGGCAAACGTTGCATCAGTTGTGCGTGAAAACGTTGCGCCAGCTTCGCCGCGAGGAGGTTGTCGGCGGTGTGCAAGAAGATATACGGCGTGCGGCCTTCTTCGATCCACTCGGCGATTTTCGCCACCCACGGCACCAGGAACGGATCGTTGGCCTCAAGCTCCGGATGGCCGATGAAGCGCACCTGCGGGAATTGAGTGAACGCTGCCGGACGCGTCGGTACGCGGGGCTTTTTCGATTGGGCGTGGATCACCGACGACTCGGTGGACAGACAACTGAACAAGGCGCGCGGATCGAGGCAGATGCGCTCCACGCCGCGATCCAGCAACAGCCGGTTGAGCAGACGCTCACTCTCACCCTTGGCAAAGAACTGCTCGTGCCGCACTTCCACCGCCAGCGGGCAATCCAGCGCATCGATGAATGAGGCGAGTTCCGGCAAGCGGTGCGGCGTGAAGCTTTTCGACAGTTGCAGCCACATTGGCGAGACGCGCTCACCGAGCGGCTTGAGCAATTGGAGGAAGGTTTCGGCGGCAGTCAGTTGATCGCGCAAGTCGCCGCTGTGGCTGATGTCACCGGGGAACTTGGCGGTGAAGCGAAAGTGTTCCGGCATCACCTCGGCCCAGCGCTGCACGGTGGCAGGCGACGGGCTGGCGTAGAAGGTCGTGTTGCCTTCCACGGCGTTGAATACTTGCGAATAGAGTCCGAGGAAATCGGAGGTCTTGGCATCTACCGGATACAGATACTCGCGCCAGGCGTTTTCGCTCCAGGACGGGCAACCGAGGTAGTAAGGCAGATCCATCAGATGTACAGATCGAGGCCCAGCACGTCTGCATCCCAATCGACAAAACCGGCGGTGCTCAGGTAGCTGGCCAGGGCCATGGCCACGCTTTTCTTCATCGCGCGGTGATAAATCATGTCTTGTTGGCGGGCGGGCAGATTGCTCAGGCGTTGCGCGGTGGCTTTGGCGGCACGGGCAGCCAGTTGCTCTTCGGTCGGAAATTCCAGCTCGCCGTCGATATCGTCGACGGACTCATCCAGCGCCGGATTGCCTTTGCGAGGCTTGCGCTTGATGGGGTAGGAATGAGTGGAAACGCCGTCTATACGCATAAAGTCATGCTCGGTATCGATGATGGCAATTTAGCGGCACCTGACCGACTTAGCAAATCGCCGAGTGATAACTAGAACACATAAAAGACAAAAGGTTTAAAGCGCGGGGTTAGAAACGGACGATTGGCAGGAACGGGAGAACCCTGCGGCGAATGCCACAGGGTCAATGGCCTCAGCGGGCTTTCGGGGTGGCCACTTTGTCGCGCAGGTAAACCGGCTGGGCGTCGTCCGCCGGAATCGCTTCACCGCGCTCCCAGGCAAATCGCGCCAGGGTCAGCAAGTCTTCAGCATGGGGCAGCATGCCAGCGTCGGACCCGCTCAGGTTTACCGCGATGCGTTCGCCATAACCCCAGCCTGTGCCGGCACCGAACCAGTCACCCGATGCATCGTCCGGCAGCGCGGCCACTTCCGGCGGCAGCACCGCCTCGGCGCCCACCAGACGCATCTCCCCGGCCGTCTCGCGGTAGCAGCCCCAATACACCTCATCCATCCGCGCATCGATGGCGGCCGCGACCTGGCTCACGCCGTGCTCGCGATAAGCCCGTTGCGCCAGCACGGCCAGGTTCGACACCGGCAACACCGGGCGATCCAGCGCAAACGCCAGGCCTTGCACCACGCCGATGGCGATCCGCACGCCGGTGAATGCGCCCGGGCCACGGCCGAAGGCGATGGCGTCCACCGCTTGCAGGGTGGTGCCTGCGTCGGCCAGCAGTTGCTGGATCATCGGCAGCAGTTTCTGCGCATGCAGGCGCGGGATCACCTCGTAATGGCTCGTGACCTTGCCGTCATGCAGCAAGGCAACGGAGCAAGCTTCAGTCGCGGTGTCCAGGGCCAGCAAGGTGCTCATCGATGTGTCCGTAAATCAGGTGGGAAAAAGTGCGCCAGTATAAACAACTACGGCCCGCAAGCGGGCCGTGGATGATGCAGCGGATCAGGTTTTTCAGCTCAGCGCTTCCAGCACCTTGGCGGTGATCGCTTCTACCGAACCGACGCCAGGGATGTGGCTGTACTTCGGCTTGCCACCGTTCTTGGCGGACAGGTTCTGGTAGAACTCCACCAGCGGCTTGGTCTGCGAGTGGTAGACCGACAGGCGATGACGCACGGTTTCTTCGGTGTCGTCCTTGCGCTGTACCAGCTCTTCGCCGGTGATGTCGTCTTTACCGGCAATTTTCGGCGGGTTGTAGACGATGTGGTAAACGCGGCCGCTGGCCTCGTGAACGCGACGACCGGCGATACGCTGAACGATTTCTTCGTCTTCAACGGCGATTTCGACCACGGCGTCCAGCTCGACACCGGCAGTCACCAGCGCTTCAGCCTGAGGAATGGTGCGCGGGAAGCCATCGAACAGGAAACCCTTGGCGCAATCGGCTTGAGCGATACGGTCCTTGACCAGCGCGATGATCAGGTCATCCGACACCAGGCCACCGGCATCCATGATGCTCTTGGCCTTGATGCCCAGCTCGGTGCCGGCCTTGACCGCAGCACGCAGCATGTCGCCGGTGGAGATTTGCGGAATGCCGAATTTCTCGGTGATGAACTTAGCCTGAGTACCTTTACCGGCCCCGGGAGCTCCCAGCAGAATGACGCGCATCGATGTGCTCCTCAATTTTTTATATAAAAAACAACGGATTCGCCTCGTGGGGCCAATCTCATAAAACGGGTCGTGGCCGCCCAAACGGCCAAAGGCTGATCAAGATACACAGCAGGCTGCGCCCACACAAGACGCCAAAAGTCGGAGAAACCGGCGCCCGCCGCGACCTTGCGACGCGGTTCCCCAAGTCGCAACCCCATCATTAACTGTCGCCTGACCGCATTTTTCCCACGGCCAATAAACGGCACCCGAGGTTCGCCCCGGGTGCCCCGCCCCACGCAGAAAACCTTAGCCGGTATTTCGCAAACCGGCGGCAATCCCCGCCACAGACACCAGCAACGCCTGTTCCACCGGGCTGCCCTGCTCGACATTCTGCTGCCGCGAACGCGCCAGCAACTCGGCCTGCAATAGATGCAGCGGGTCGAGGTAGGTGTTGCGCAGACGGATGAATTCCAGGGTGTCCGGGCTATGTGCCAGCAGCTGCGACTGACCGGTCAGGCCGAGGACTACGGAACACGCCTGCGACAATAGGTCGCGTAAGTGCGCACCCAAAGGCAGCAAGTCCGACTCCACCAGACGCTCGTCGTAGGACAACGCGATGTCGGCGTCGGCCTTGGCCAGCACCATCTCCAGCATGTCGATGCGCGTGCGGAAGAACGGCCACTGCTCGCGCATCTGCCCGAGCATTTCGCCTTCACCACGCTCCAACGCCTTGCTCAATGCGGTTTCCCAGCCGAGCCAGGCCGGCAGCATCAAACGGGTCTGGGTCCAGCCGAAGATCCACGGAATCGCCCGCAGACTTTCGATCCCGCCGGCGCGGCGCTTGGCCGGACGGCTGCCCAATGGCAAGCGGCCCAACTCCTGCTCCGGCGTCGACTGCCGGAAATACTCGACAAACTGTGGATTCTCCCGCACCACCGCGCGGTAAGCGGCGACACCGTCGGCGGCCAGTTCATCCATCAGATGCCGCCATTCAGGCGTCGGTGGCGGCGGTGGCAACAGGGTCGCTTCAAGCACGGCGGCCAGATACAGATTGAGGTTTTGCTCGGCGATGTCCGGCAGGCCGAATTTGAATCTAATCATTTCCCCCTGCTCGGTGGTGCGGAAACGTCCGGCCACCGAACCCGGCGGCTGCGACAGGATCGCCGCGTGCGCCGGACCGCCGCCACGGCCCACGGTGCCACCGCGACCGTGGAACAGCAGCAGTTCGACTTGCTGCTCACGACAGATTTCCACCAGCCGTTCCTGAGCCCGGTATTGCGCCCAGGCCGCCGCAGTGGTGCCGGCATCCTTGGCCGAATCGGAATAACCGATCATCACTTCCTGCGGGCCTTGCAGGCGCGCGCGGTAACCCGGAAGCAGCAACAGACGTTCGATCACAGGTCCTGCGTTGTCGAGGTCGGCGAGGGTTTCAAACAGCGGCACCACTCGCATCGGCCGCAAAACGCCGGACTCTTTCAGCAGCAATTGCACCGCCAGCACATCGGAAGCCGCACCGGCCATGGAGATCACGTAGGAGCCCAGCGAAGCGCCCGGCGCGGCGGCGATTTCCTTGCAGGTGGCGAGCACTTCGGCGGTGTCGGCCGAGGGTTTGAAATGCGCCGGCAGCAGCGGCCGACGGTTTTGCAGTTCGCGGGTGAGGAAGCTGATGCGCTGTTCTTCGTCCCAATCCTCGTACTTGCCGAGGCCGAGGTAATCAGTGATTTCGGTCATGGCCGCGCTGTGGCGCGACGAGTCCTGACGCACATCGAGGCGCACCAGGAACAGGCCGAAGGTCACCGCCCGACGCAGGCAATCGAGCAATGGCCCGTCAGCGATCACGCCCATGCCGCATTCGTGCAGCGAGTTGAAACACAGTTCCAGCGGATCGAGCAGGTCGCGGTTGTTGTGCAGCACATCGGCCGGGGCCGGAGTGGTCGCTGTCAAAGATGCATGGGCCCAGTTGCGCGTGGCGCGCAGCCGCTCACGCAATTGCTTGAGCACCGCACGATACGGCTCGGCACTGTCGCCGGCGCGGGCCTTGAGCGCATCGCTGGCCTGCTGCATCGACAGTTCGGCGGCCAGGTGATCGACATCACGCAAGTAGAGATCCGCCGCCATCCAGCGCGCCAGCAACAGCACTTCGCGGGTCACGGCAGCGGTCACGTTCGGGTTACCGTCACGGTCGCCGCCCATCCACGAAGCGAAGCGGATCGGCGCAGCTTCCAGCGGCAAACGCAGGCCAGTGGCGGCGAACAGCGCCTGATCGGCCTTGCGCATGTGGTTGGGAATCGCCTGCCACAGCGAGTGTTCGATCACCGCAAAACCCCACTTCGCTTCGTCCACCGGGGTTGGCCGGGTGCGGCGGATTTCTTCGGTGTGCCAGGCTTCGGCGATCAAGCGTTGCAGGGTGTTGTGGATTTGCTCGCGCTCGGCCGTGGTCAGGTCGCGGTGATCCTGGGCGGCCAGTTGCGCGGCAATCGCGTCGTACTTCTGGATCAGCGTGCGCCGGGCCACTTCGGTCGGGTGCGCGGTGAGCACCAGTTCGATTTCCAGCCGCGCCAGTTGCCGGGCCAGGGATTCGGCGCTGTGCCCTTCGTTGCGCAGGCGGGCGAGCAGTTCCGGCAGCACGCGGGACTCGAACGGCGCGGCCTGGGTCTCTTCGCGGCGATGGATGAGCTGGTACTGCTCGGCGATGTTCGCCAGGTTGAGAAACTGGTTGAAGGCCCGCGCCACCGGCAGCAGTTCGTCTTCGCTCAATTGATTGAGGCTGGCGCTGAGTTCGGCGTCCATCGAGCCGCGCCGGTCGGCCTTGGCGCCCTTGCGGATCTGCTCGATCTTGTCGAGAAACGCCTCGCCGTACTGGTCACGAATGGTGTTGCCCAGCAGCTCACCGAGCAGGTGAACGTCTTCGCGCAAGCGTGCATCAATATCGGTCATCAGCATCTCTCCAGCAGTAATCGGTGACGGATCGCAAGTGAGTGGATGAACAGAGAGTGCCGCTCTGGGACGCTTCTTACAAGCAGACGACGAAGGGACTTTAAACCTTGAGGGTTGAAGCTAGTCTCAACAGTAAGCCGCACAACGGCTTGCCGCCGGCTGACGCCGGACACTCACCAAGACCTGCCATGAGCAGGTGCGACATGAGGTTTTTATGAAAATCCGTGAACTCGCCCAGCATTGGGAAGAAACCGCCAAGGGTCGCCTGACCGATACCGGCTACACGATTCATCTGGATGTGGAAGCTGCCGCACGGCTGGCGGCGATCGCCGAGATGTACCCCAAACGCCACGCCGAAGAACTGCTCGGCGAGCTGATCGGCGCCGCCCTCGAAGAGTTCGAAGCGAGCCTGCCGTATGTGAAAGGTTCGACCGTGGTCGCCACCGACGAGGAAGGCGATCCGCTGTATGAGGATGTCGGCCCGACCCCGCGTTTTCTCGCGTTGTCGCGGCGTCATCTGCACGATTTGTCGGCTGCTGCCGGTAAGCAAAAACACTGATCCCTGACCCTTCAAAACTGTGGGAAACGGTTTGCCCTCGATGGCGTCAGTTCAGCCGCAAACGGGTTGAATTTGATGGCCTCATCGCTGGCAAGCCAGCTCCCACAGAGACTGTATTTCTCCTCCGCTTTTACGCCATTTTTCGCCCGCGCGTACCACTCTCCCCCGCCAAAGTTCCCGGTTTAGAGCCTTGTCTGTTTGGTCAGAATATTTTTTGGCGATGAGCCATCTTTTCTGAACTTTTGAAAAATGCCTTCGGTCGGAACAGGTAACCACGCCTGGAACGAGCGTTTCAAAACGCACTTGCACATGACGGTTGCGGCTCCGCTACCAGGATGGATTTCGAAGCTTTCAAGGAGTTAACCAATGGAGTTGAAGACCATGAAGACCCAAACCTCGTTTTCCCACCTGCGCGGTCTGAAACTGGCCGCTCTCGCCATCGGCACCAGCTTCGTGCTGGCCGGTTGCGCCGGCAATCCACCGACCGAGCAGTACGCCGTGACTCAATCGGCGGTCAACAGTGCGGTCAGCGCCGGCGGTACCGAATTCGCCGCCGTGGAAATGAAGCAGGCGCAGGACAAACTGAAACAAGCCGAAATCGCCATGCACGACAAGAAGTATGACGAGGCTCGCACATTGTCCGAACAGGCCGAGTGGGACGCCCGCGTAGCGGAACGCAAGGCTCAGGCGATGAAAGCCGAACAAGCGGTGAAGGATTCCCAGAAAGGTGTTCAGGAACTGCGTCAGGAAAGTCAGCGCACCGTGCAGTAAGCGCGCATCCCGACCGCAAGGCTGAAACTCTTATCGATAGAAAGGACGAACGATTATGCGTAAACAACTGATGATCCCCGCTCTCCTGGCCGCAAGCGTTGCCCTGGCTGCCTGCTCGACGCCGCCGAACCCGAACCTGGAACAGGCACGCACCAACTACGCCGGCCTGCAAGCCAACCCGCAGGCCAGCAAAGTCGCAGCGCTGGAAACCAAGGATGCCAGTGATTACCTGGACAAGGCCGACAAGGCTTATCTGGACAAGGAAGACCAGCACAAGGTCGACCAGCTGGCTTATCTGACCAACCAGCGCGTGGAAGTGGCCAAGCAGACCATCGCCCTGCGTACCGCTGAAAACAATCTGAAGAACGCCGCCGCCCAACGTGCCCAGGCCCGTCTGGATGCTCGCGATCAGCAGATCAAACAGCTGCAGGACAGCCTCAACGCCAAGCAGACCGATCGCGGTACTTTGGTGACCTTCGGTGACGTGCTGTTCGCCACCAACAAGGCCGACCTGAAATCCAGCGGTCTGGTGAACATCAACAAACTGGCGCAATTCCTCCAGGAAAACCCTGATCGCAAAGTGATCGTCGAGGGCTACACCGACAGCACTGGCGCAGCGAACTACAACCAGTCTCTGTCGGAGCGTCGTGCGACTTCGGTGCAGGTTGCACTGATCAAGATGGGCGTCGATCCGTCGCGCATCGTTGCCCAGGGTTACGGCAAGGAATACCCGGTAGCGGATAACACCTCTGTCTCGGGCCGTGCCATGAACCGTCGGGTGGAAGTGACTATTTCCAACGACAACCAGCCAGTGGTACCGCGTTCGGCCGTGAGCTCGACCGCGCACTGATTCGCTGAGCTGTAAATGAAAAGCCCCGCCTGATTTGATCAGGCGGGGCTTTTTTTGTCCGTCGCAGTTTTATTCTTCGAGCTTCTGCGGGGTCTCCTGGCCCATGCAGCGCACGGCCTTTTTCTGGCTGTTGACCAGCACCCCGGTCAGGCCTTTCTGTTCGGTGTCGAACAGCACCAGCACGCCATCGATGCACTGCGCCACTTGCGGCGCCGGGGTCAGGGAGACTTTGTAGTCTTCGCCGGGAATGGTCTTGAGCATGGTGAATTCGTTGAGCAGCAACGCATCCTCGGGTTTGGCGAAGTGCAGGTAGCCGTAGTACCACAGGGCGCCGACGGTGCCGAGGATGCTGCAGATGCCGGTGATGATCAGCGGGATGGCGTTACGTTCTTCACTCATTGCGGGCTCTCTGGTGGTTCGTCTTCAGAATTCGGGGGGGTTGGATAGTTCGGGATCTCGCCGAGGCGGCGCAGGCCGTTGAAGTGTTCGGGATCGTCGAGGTAGCGCAGCATCACCTGACGCCAGACCGGATCGCCGAACGTCTGCACATGCCCGCCCCGGGTCAGTTGCAGCACGCGCGGTGGCGGCGCAGCTTGATACAGACGGATGCCGTTGGAAAGGGGCACCAGCGGATCGTCGAGGCTGTGGAAGATCAGTTTCGGCACGCCGTTGAGCTGCGGCATCGCGTTGATCGCACTGTCGCCATCGGGCACCAGCCACGACAGCGGCACCTGAAACGGCCACGTCAGCCATGAGGTGCTGAGGGCGTATTGGCCGACGCTGCGGTAACTGGCGGGCACGCCGTCGAGGACCAGGGCCTTGAGCTGTTTTTGTCTTTCCGGATGTTGCACCAGCCAATGCACGGCCATTGCACCACCCAAGCTTTGGCCCAACAGCACCAGCGGTTTGCCTTTGACCTCCGGCGCCTTGTCCAGCCAGGCGAAGGCGGCATCGATGTCCTGATAGATCGCCGGCAGGCTCGGTTCGCCCTCGGACAAACCGTAACCGCGATAGTCCACCAGCAGCACTTGATAGCCGTTTTTCGGCAACCACCAGCTCCCGCCCAGGTGCATCGGCAGGTTGCCGCCGTTGCCGTGCAGATGCAGCACCGTGCCCTTGACCTCGACACCGGGCTTGGCCGGCAGCCACCAGGCGTTCAGTTTGAGGCCGTCGGCGGTGATCAGGGTGACAGTGCGGTATTCGAGTTTGGCCTTTTCCGGGGTGAAGATCTGGCCTGGCTCGGGGTAGAACAGCAAGGAGCTGCAACCGCCGAGGGTCAGGAGCAGGCAAAGGATGCCGAGGATTCTCATCCGGTGAAACCTCGCGAAAGATTCGGGTTTAGATCGTTCCCACGCTCTGCGTGGGAATGCATCCCGTGACGCTCCGCGTCACAGTGGACGCGGAGCGTCCATGGCGGCATTCCCACGCAGAGCGTGGGAACGATCAACGGTGATCGGTGTGGTTAAAGGATATTCGAGTAATCCGCCTCGATCCGGTCCAGGCTCAAATGGTTGAGGAAGTTGGAGAAGCACATCCAGGCCGACAACGCGTTCATGTCGCGGAACTGGTCCGGCAGGTACTTGGGCGGCACCACCAGGCCCTCGTCCACCAACTGACGCAGGGTTCGCATGTCCTCAAGCGTGGTCTTGCCGCAGAACAGCAACGGGATCTGCTCGAGCTTGCCCTTGCGCACGGCCAACTGAATGTAGTTGTAAACCATGATGAAGCCCTTGAGGTAGGACAAGTCTTTGGTGAATGGCAGACCGGTCGGCGTCGATCCGCGGAAAACCCGACTGGCGTTGCCGTAGCTTTCCGCCATTTCGAAGCCCTGCTCGCGGAAGAACTCGAAGATCTGCAGGAAGTCCGCGCCCTCCTCGACCATGTGAATGGCGCGGGTGCGGTTGGTCAGTTTGCGCAGGCGGCTCGGATAGGAGGCGAAGGTGATGATTTCCATCAGGATCGCCAGACCTTCCTGAGTCACCGTCGACGAGGGCGGACCCTTGGACAGGAAGGTGCAGATCGGCTGGTTCAAGCCGTTGAGCGTGGTGCCGACGTGCACCAGGCCTTCGTGGACTTCCAGCGCGCGCACGTCGCGGTCGTTGAACATCGCGTCAGTGCGGATCTTGATGTAGTCGGCGCCCGCCGCCGCGTCGGCGACGATGCCGTCGGACTCGAACACGCGGATGGTTTCCTCGGCCTCGCCGAACACCTTGTTCAGGCGGGTTTGCAGCAGATGAACGGCGTCCTTGGCGGTGAGGATCTTCGGTTCGTCCTTCAGGTCACCACGGCCGTCGATGTTGTTCAGGTAATCCGACATCATCAGGCCGAGGTCGGCCAGGGTCGGGTCACCGGCGTGGAACGCGTCGGACGCGGCGCCGTACAGTTCCTGGGAAATCAGGCCGAAATCCTCGGTGCCGCGCGCTTCGAGCATGCGCACCACCATCCGGTATTCCTTGCACATGCGGCGCATGATCTGGCCGACCGGGTTGAACTGGCCGAGCTGACGGGTGATGTCCCGTTCGATGTTCTGGAATTCCAGCTTCACCTTGCTCGAATCGAAGGACAGCGGCCGGTTGAGGTAGTAGTCGCGATCCACCGCCGGCAATTCCTTGCCCTTGGCCTTGAGGAACCCCTTGCGGATGTTCTCGTCCCACTTGACCGCGTCGAGCACGCGGATCGGCGTCTGCGCCAGCACTATGCGATCGGACAGAATGCGTATCGTCTGCTGGTAATCGTCCACCCGAAACTCCTGTAGAAAACGTGACGAACTGAATTATTTGGCTTTGGCCTGATGCTGATAGCGCGCCGCTTCGACGAAAACGTCGGAATTGGCCGGGTCGTCGAGGTAAGCAAAGACCTTTTCAAGCGGGCTGTCGACCTGCACGCCCTCGCCGTCATCGGTCTGGAAGCCCTGGCCGTCGAGGGTCTTCTGGGCGATGGCCTGGTTGATCTGTTCGAGGTCGAGGTTGTAGATCACCAGTTCGCGCTTGTCGGTGATCTCGAAACCGGCAATGGTGAAGTGCCCGCCGTATTGCGCCGGCACCTTCGCCGACAGGTACCAGCGGTTGCCGTGGCGCGACACCGTGAACGGATAGGCTTCACGCTCGCGGGGTTTGGCTTTGAAGTAAGCAACCGCCTGATAACGATCGTTGCCCAGGCGCGTCAATTCCAGATTCATCGGCTCGCCCCAGGCATTGGTGCTCGACCATTGGCCGAGCAGGCCCTTGGGCGCCGGTTCACTGGCGGGCAGCGGCTCGCGGAAGGTCACCAGACAACCGCTGAGCAGCAGGAACGACAAGGCGATCAGCACGCCACGCCAGGCTTTCATTCGACACTCCCTTGAACACCCGTTTCTTCTGATCGTTCCTACGCTCCGCGTGGGAACGATCATGGTCGAGAATTACACCGACGCGAGTACCAGGTGCATATAGCGCGTCAGAATGCCGAGCATGTCCTCTTCGGCCAAAGGCTCGGCGTCGTTGAGCAGGCCCTGATATTCCATCCGTCCGATAATCGCCGTCAACACCTTGGCATCCTGCTGCGGCTCGCGCGAGCCCAATACCTGGAACAACTGGCAGGTGCCCTGCAACAGAATCTGCTGATGGGAGCGCACCAGTTCCGCCAGACGCGGGTTGAGCAGCGCTTCCTGACGGAACGCCTGCTCGGCCATCAAATGCTCGCGACGGTTGACCAGTTGCCGGTGCACGTAGTCAGCCATCAACCGGGCGATATCGTCGGCCAATTGCGAACGCGACTCCGGACTGCCGTCACCGCTGACCACCATTTCGCGCAGCAGGCCTTCGTTGTTGATCCACAGCTTGGCCATGTAGGCCGCGCTGCGTTCGACGTACTGGGCGAAGGTATCGGTGAGCAGGTCATCGATGTCCTTGAAGTAATACGTGGTGGCCGACAGCGGCACACCGGCCTCGGCCGCCACCGCCCGGTGACGCACGGCCCGCACGCCGTCGCGCACGACAATGCGCATCGCCGCATCGAGAATGTCCTGTCGACGCTGTTCACTGCCCTGCCGGCTGGCCTTGCGGCCCTGGTACTGAACACTTTCAGCGACCGCAGTGGCGATTCCCGCTGCACCCTCTTGAGCCATTGCACCGATCACGACAGGCATACCTCTGTTGTTTTCTTCAAAATTAACCATTTGATACGTTTGTACCAGACAGGCAATAAAAAGCCGCCCATTTCAGGCGGCTTTTTTATTGAAACACTTACGCTTGTGGCCGCATGTGCGGGAACAGGATCACGTCGCGGATCGACGGGGAGTTGGTCAGCAGCATCACCAGACGGTCGATGCCGATACCTTCGCCGGCCGTTGGCGGCATGCCGTACTCCAGCGCGCGAACGAAGTCGGCGTCGTAGTGCATGGCTTCGTCGTCGCCGGCGTCCTTGTCGGCCACCTGCGCCATGAAGCGCTCGGCCTGGTCTTCCGCGTCGTTCAACTCGGAGTAGGCGTTGGCGATTTCACGGCCGCCGATGAACAGCTCGAAGCGGTCGGTGACGTTCGGGTTGTCGTCGTTGCGACGGGCCAGCGGCGACACTTCGAACGGGTACTGGGTAATGAAGTGCGGCTGTTCCAGCTTGTGCTCGACCAGCTCTTCGAAAATCATCACCTGCAGCTTGCCCAGACCTTCGAAGCCCAGCACCTTGGCGCCGGCCTTCTTGGCGATGGCGCGAGCCTTGTCGATGTCGTTCAGGTCATCGGCAGCCAGCTCAGGGTTGTACTTGAGGATCGAGTCGAACACCGACAGGCGCACGAACGGCTCGCCGAAGTGGAACACCTTGTCGCCGTACGGCACGTCGGTGCTGCCCAGAACCAGCTGCGCCAGTTCGCGGAACAGTTCTTCGGTCAGGTCCATGTTGTCTTCGTAGTCGGCGTAGGCCTGGTAGAACTCCAACATGGTGAATTCAGGGTTGTGACGAGTCGAAACGCCTTCGTTACGGAAGTTGCGGTTGATCTCGAACACTTTTTCGAAGCCGCCAACCACCAGACGCTTGAGGTACAGCTCTGGGGCGATACGCAGGAACATTTCCATGTCCAGCGCGTTGTGGTGGGTTTCGAACGGCTTGGCAGCGGCGCCGCCAGGAATGGTCTGCAGCATCGGGGTTTCGACTTCGAGGAAGTCGCGCTTCATCAGGAAGCTGCGGATGTGCGCGATCACTTGCGAACGGACGCGGAAGGTCTGACGCACGTCTTCGTTGACGATCAGGTCAACGTAACGCTGACGGTAGCGCTGTTCGGTGTCGGTCAGGCCGTGGTGCTTGTCCGGCAGCGGGCGCAGGGATTTGGTCAGCAGGCGCACGCTGGTCATCTCGACGTACAGGTCGCCCTTGCCGGAACGGGCCAGGGTGCCTTCGGCGGCGATGATGTCGCCCATGTCCCAGGTTTTCACCGCGGCCAGGGTTTCTTCGGACAGGGTCTTGCGGTTGACGTAGACCTGGATGCGACCGGTCATGTCCTGGATCACCATGAACGAGCCACGGTTGAGCATGATGCGACCTGCAACCTTGACCGGGATCGCAGCCTCTGCCAGCTCTTCCTTGGTCTTGTCCGCGTACTGTTTCTGCAGTGCTTCGCAGTAGTTTTCGCGGCGGAAGTCGTTCGGGAAGGCATTGCCCTTGGCGCGCTCGGCAGCAAGCTTTTCCTTGCGCAGGGCGATCAGGGAGTTTTCTTCCTGTTGCAGGGCTTGCGGGTCGAGTTGTTGGTCGCTCATGTCTTTAAATATTCCATCACAGGTTCGTTGCCCCCGCCGATGGCGGGGGACTTGAGGTCGGGTGAAAGCTTACAGGCCCGATTTCAGGCTGGCTTCCAGGTATTCGTCGATGTCGCCGTCGAGCACCTTGTCGCAGTCACTGCGTTCGATGTTGGTGCGCAGATCCTTGATCCGCGACGCATCGAGCACGTACGAACGGATCTGGTGACCCCAGCCGATATCCGACTTGGTGTCTTCCAGCGCCTGGGACGCCGCGTTGCGCTTCTGCATTTCCTGCTCGTACAACTTGGCCCGCAGCATTTTCATGGCGGTGTCCTTGTTGGCGTGCTGGGAACGTTCGTTCTGGCAGCTCACCACGGTGTTGGTCGGTACGTGGGTGATACGTACGGCCGAGTCGGTGGTGTTTACGTGCTGACCACCGGCACCGGAGGAACGATAGGTGTCGATCCGCAGGTCTGCCGGGTTGATTTCGATTTCCACCTTGTCGTCGATCTCTGGCGAGACGAAAACCGCGGAGAACGAGGTGTGGCGACGGTTGCCGGAGTCGAACGGGCTCTTGCGCACCAGACGGTGCACGCCGATCTCGGTACGCAGCCAGCCAAAGGCGTATTCACCCTTGATGTGCACGGTCGCACCCTTGATCCCGGCGACTTCACCGGCTGACAGTTCCATGATGGTCGCGTCGAAACCGCGTTTGTCGGCCCAGCGCAGGTACATGCGCAGCAGGATGTTGGCCCAGTCCTGGGCTTCGGTGCCGCCGGAACCGGCCTGGATGTCCAGGTAGGCGTTGTTCGGGTCCATCTCGTGGCTGAACATACGGCGGAATTCGAGCTTGGACAGGGACTCTTCGAGACCTTGAAGGACTTCGACGACGTCGTTGACCGCGCCCTCGTCGTTCTCTTCAACGGCCATGTCCAGCAGCTCGCGGCAATCGGCCAGGCCACCGTTCAGTTCGTCGAGGGTGTCGACGATCTGCGCCAGCGCAGCGCGCTCGCGGCCCAGTTCCTGGGCGTATTCAGGTTTGTTCCAGACTGCAGGATCTTCAAGCTCGCGATTGACTTCGATCAGACGCTCATGCTTTTGATCGTAGTCAAAGATACCCCCGAATAGTTTCGGAGCGCTCGGACAGGTCCTTGATGGTGTTCAGGATCGGGTTGATTTCCATGACGGGCAGCACTCGTTGGCGAACTTTTGAAAGCCGGCGAGTATAACGTAATCAAGCTGTCACGGCAGCCCGTCTGGCGGCTCTTGAGGCGAATGAACCCAATGGTTCATTCGATCCCCACCTGATTGCGCCCGTTGTTCTTGGCCAGGTACAGGCCGCGATCCGCCGCCGAGATCAGCAACCGGCAGTCGCTGCCCGACTCCGGCACCATCGTCGCCAGGCCGATGCTGATGGTCAGGCTCGAGCCTTCGGCCGGGGCATTGTGCGGAATCTTCAGCGCCGCGACCGTCTGGCGCAGCTTTTCCGCCACCAGTCGCGCCCCGCCCGGCGAGGTGTTGGGCAGCACCAGCGCAAACTCTTCGCCGCCATAACGCGCCGGCAGATCGGACGGCCGGGCACTGGCCTCGCGGATTGCCGTGGCGACCTTGCGCAAGGCCTCGTCGCCTTCGACGTGGCCGAAGGTGTCGTTGTAGGACTTGAAGTAATCGACGTCGATCATCAGCAGCGACAACTGGCTCTGGTCGCGCAGCGAGCGGCGCCATTCCAGTTCCAGGTATTCGTCGAAGTGCCGGCGGTTGGACAGCCCGGTCAGGCCGTCGGAGTTCATCAGGCGTTGCAACACCAGATTGGTGTCGAGCAATTGCTGCTGGCTGACCCGCAACGCGCGGTAGGCCGCGTCCCGTTGCAGCAGGGTCATGTAGGAGCGCGAGTGATAGCGGATGCGCGCCACCAGCTCGATGTTGTCCGGCAGTTTCACCAGATAATCGTTGGCCCCGGCGGAGAACGCCGCGCTCTTGATCAGCGGGTCTTCCTTGGTCGACAGGACGATGATCGGAATGTCCTTGGTCGCCGGGTGATTGCGGTACTCGCGCACCAGGCTCAGACCGTCGAGGCCGGGCATCACCAGATCCTGCAGGATCACGGTCGGCTTGATCCGCACCGCGTGGGCCACGGCCTGATGCGGGTCGGAGCAGAAGTGGAAGTCGATGTTCTCTTCATTCGACAGCCCACGGCGCACGGCTTCGCCGATCATCGCCTGATCGTCCACCAACAACACCATGGCGGCGTTCTCGTCGGTTTTGATGTCATCGATCTGTAAGTCATTCATGGGCGGTCACCTGAGTGCTGCGGGGGCCAGGATTGCGGATGGATGTGTTCATTTGGGGAAAATCTCCAGCAATCGTGGCGCTATCTTTTCCAGTGGGCGGATTTCTACGGCCGCGTCGATGGCTGCGGCAGCCTTGGGCATGCCGTACACCGCACTGCTTTGCTGATCCTGCGCGATGGTCAGGTAACCCTGTTGGCGCATGAGCTTAAGCCCTTGAGCCCCGTCGCGTCCCATCCCTGTCAATAAAACCCCTACTGCGTCACCGTTCCAGTAGTTGGCGACGCTTTCGAAAAACACGTCGATCGAGGGGCGGTAGATCTCGTTGACCGGCTCGGCGGTGTAGGCCAGCGTGCCGTTCTTGAGCAAACGAATATGGTGGTTGGTGCCGGCCAGCAGCACCGCGCCGGCCTGCGGCGGTTCGCCTTCGCGGGCCAGGCGCACGTCCAGGCCGCTGGCGCTGGCCAGCCATTCAGCCATGCCGGCGGCAAACACCTGGTCGACATGCTGCACCAGCACGATGGCCGCCGAAAAGTGGCGCGGCAGGCCTTTGAGCAAGACTTCCAGCGCCGCCGGGCCACCGGCCGAAGAGCCAATCGCCACCAGCCGCTGGCGCGAGGCGGTACTGCGCGGTGTCGCAGGGGCCGGGCGCGAGCGGGCGGTTTTCTCGCCGATCAGCCAGCCGATGTTGAGGATCTTGCGCAGCAGCGGTGCCGCCGCTTCCTGAGGATTGCCACCGCCGATGGCCGGGGTGTCGACCACGTCCAGCGCGCCGTGGCCCATGGCTTCGAACACCCGGTGCACGTTCTGCTGGCGGTCCACGGTGACGATGACGATCGCACACGGGCTCTCGGCCATGATCCGGCGGGTGGCCTCGACGCCATCCATCACCGGCATGATCAGGTCCATCAGGATCAGGTCCGGGGTGTTTTCCGCGCACAGGCGCACCGCTTCGGCGCCGTTATTGGCGACCCACACCACCTGATGCGCCGGCTCGAAGGCCAGCGCACGGCGCAGGGCCTCCACCGCCAGAGGCATGTCGTTGACGATTGCGATCTTCATGCCCGCGCTCCTCCGATGAGCTCAACCACCGCGTCGAGCAGGGCGTCGTCATGAAAACTGGCCTTGGCTAGATAATAGTCGGCGCCGGCGTCCAGTCCACGGCGGCGGTCTTCCTCGCGATCCTTGTAGGACACCACCATCACCGGCAGCGATTGCAGACGGTTGTCGCGGCGCAGCAGCGAGACCAGCTCGATGCCGTCCATGCGCGGCATGTCGATGTCGGTGATCAGCAGATCGAAGTCCTCTGAGCGCAGGGCGTTCCAGCCGTCCATGCCGTCCACCGCGACGGCTACGTCGTAGCCGCGATTGAGCAGCAGCTTGCGTTGCAACTCGCGCACAGTCAGCGAGTCGTCGACCACCAGAATCCGCTTGCGCGCCGCTTCTGCGGCCTGATGGCCGTGGCGCGCGATGCGTTCCAGACGCCCGGTGTTGAGCAGTTTATCCACTGAACGCAGCATGTCTTCGACATCGACGATCAGCACCACCGAGCCATCGTCGAGCAAGGCACCGGCTGAAATGTCTTGCACCTTGCCCAGCCGCTCGTCCAGCGGCAGCACCACCAGCGTGCGCTCGCCGATGAAGCGCTCGACCGCCACGCCGTAGATCTCGTCGCGCTCGCGGATCACCACGACTTTCAGGGTGTCGCCGCTGTTCTGGCTGGCGGGTCGTTGCAACAACTGACTGGCCGCAACCAGCCCGACATGGCGGCCTTCGTGCCAGAAATGCTGGCGCCCTTCGACCTGCACGATGTCCTCCGGCGCCAGATCGCACATGCGCTCGATGTGCGCCAGCGGGAAGGCGTAAGCCTCGTCGCCGACTTCCACCACCAGGCTGCGCACCACGGAAAGCGTCAGCGGCACTTCCAGATGGAAGCGACTGCCCTCGCCCGCCGTTTGCTCCAGCACCACAGCGCCGCGCAACTGGCGAACCATGTGCTGAACGGCGTCGAGACCGACGCCACGGCCGGACACTTCGGTAACCTTGTCCCGCAGGCTGAAACCCGGCAGGAACAGGAAGGTCAGCAGTTCTTCTTCGCTCAACTGGGCGGCGGTTTCCGCTGGCGACAACTGGCGTTCAACGATGCTGCGGCGGACCTTTTCCAGATCCACACCATTGCCATCGTCGCTCAATTCCAGCACCAGCAGACCGGCCTGATGCGAGGCGCGCAGACGGATCAGGCCTTCCTCGGACTTGCCTTTGAGCAGGCGTTCTTCCGGGGTTTCGATGCCGTGATCGACCGCGTTGCGCAGCAGGTGCGTCAGAGGTGCTTCGAGTTTTTCCAGCACATCGCGGTCGACCTGAGTCTTCTCGCCCTCGATCTCCAGTCGCACCTGCTTGCCGAGGCTGCGACCGAGGTCCCGCACCATCCGCACCTGCCCCGACAGCACATCGGCGAACGGCCGCATGCGGCAGGCCAGCGCAGTGTCGTAGAGCACTTGTGCGCGCTGACTCGCTTGCCAGGCAAACTCGTCGAGTTCGGCGTTTTTCTCGGCCAGCAGTTGCTGGGATTCGGCGAGCAAACGGCGCGCGTCTTCCAGTGCCTCTTGAGCCTCAAGGCTCAGGGCGTGTTCCTTGAGATGAACGTTGAGACTTTCCAGCGCCCGCAGGCCGTTGTTCTGCATGCGCTTGAGGCGCTGCATCGTGGCCAGGTGCGGCTTGAGGCGCTGGGTTTCCACCAGGGATTTGCTCGACAGATCGAGCAGGCTGTTCAGGCGTTCGGCGGTGACCCGCAGCACCCGCTCGCCACCTTCGGTGGTGCGTTTGCTCTTGCGCGGCGCGGGTTCCGGCTCGGCAACCTCAACGGGGATTTCAACGGGCGCGGGCTCAACCACCGGCGGTGGCTGAAGCTGCAACTCGGCCATCACTGGGGCACTCGGAGCGGCGGGCACCACGGCCGGTGCCGCCGGGTCGAGCAAACCGCCCATCAACGCCACGTATGCCTCTATGTCCGCAGGCTGCGGGCCATTGGCCGGGGTGGCGATGCGCATCAGCAAGTCGGTGCCCTGCAACAGCGCGTCGATATGTTCCGGGCGCAGGAACAACCGCCCTTCCTGGGCGCTGACCAGGCAATCTTCCATCACATGGGCGACGCTGACGCCGCTGTCGATGCCGACGATCCGCGCCGCGCCTTTCAGCGAGTGCGCCGCACGCATGCACGACTCTAGTTGATCGGCCTGGGTCGGGTTGCGCTCCAGCGCCAGCAGCCCGGCGCTGAGCACCTGGGTCTGGGCTTCGGCTTCGAGGCTGAACAGCTCAAGCAAGGAGGCGTCGCGCATTTGCTCGGGGGTCATGTAAGGCTCCGGGACACGGCGGACAACAGCTGTTCTTCATCCAGCCAACGCAGGCTGCGACCTTTGAAAGGCAGCACGCCTCGGGTGTATTTGGCGCTGGCCTGTGCGCCGGACCGCGACGCGGCATCGAGAATTCGCTCGTCGATGGCGTGAATCCCGTCGACTTCGTCCACCGGCACCACCACCGGCCCGCCCTGGGCCGAGATGATCAGCATGCGCGGCATGATCCGCGCGCCGGTCGCCGGGGCCGCGTTGCTGTCGAGGTCGAGCAGTTCGACCAGCGACAGGCACGCCACCAGCGCACCGCGCACGTTCGCCACGCCGAGCAAGGCCCGGGAGCGCTGGTGCGGCAATGAGTGAATCGCCTGCAACGGCGCGACCTCCACCAGACTGCGGGTGGCCAGGCCGAGCCATTCTTCACCGAGGCGGAACATCAGCAGTGAACGGGTCTTCAGCTCGGTTTCGACCTGGGTCGCCACCGGGTCGCGCTCGTCCTGCTGCAATGCATAGCGGTCGAGCAGGCGCGTGGCGGCGGCGGAATACACCGAGCAATTGCGGCAATGGATGTGCTCGTCCAGCAGCGGACAGGACTTGTCGCCGTGGATGCCGATGCGATTCCAGCAATCGTCGATGGCCCGGGCGTCTTCGTGGGTGACGTTCAAGGTGTCGGACGGGATCATCGTTTACGCTCACTGTCGGCGGTGCGGTCGCTGCGGGCGGCGCGCTCCTGCAATCGTCTGGCGCCGGCCGTGTCGCCCTGGGCTTGCAGCAAAGCAGCCAGGTGCATCAAGGCTTCGGGGTGTTGCGGTTCGAGGTACAGCGCCTTGCGGTAAAAGCCCTGGGCTTCGAGGGCGCTGCCGGCGACATCGCTCAGCAGACCAAGCCAGTAGAACACCTGGGCCACCGGCTCATGGCTGCGCAAATACTGTTCGCACGCGGCACGGGCCTCGGCACTTTTGCCTTCGTTGGCGAGGGCGGCGATGTTGGCCAGCAAGGTCGCGGCGTCGGGGTTGGTGCTTTTAACCGTCGCGGGCAAAGGCGTCACGCCAGCAAACGGACGATTGCGCACCGGCGGCGGTGGCGTGCTGCGTACCGGTTGGCGCACAGGCAACGGCACCGGAATCGCGGTCGGCATCGGCAACGGTTCGGGCTGCGGTTCGCTGTGACGACTGAAGGCGAAGGACTGCGGAATTCCGATCGAACGCATGCCCAGCCGCCCGAGCAGACTGCCCTCGGCCGGGCCGATAAACAGCACGCCATCGACATGGGTCAGGCGCTTCAGCACGGCGAATACCTGCTGCTGGGTCGGCTGGTCGAAATAGATCAGCAGGTTGCGACAAAACACGAAATCGAACGGCGGCTCGTTGACCAGCAATGACGGATCGAGCACGTTGCCGACATGCAGGCGCACCTGCTCGCGGACAATTTCATTCACCCGATAGCCCTCGTTTTCGGCGAAAAAATGCCGCTCACGAAAGTCCAGGTCCTGGCCGCGAAACGAGTTCTTGCCGTATAGCGCCCGCCGCGCCTTGTCCACCGACAAGGGGCTGACGTCCATGCCATCGACCTTGAACTGATGGGGTTTGAGACCCGCATCGAGCAAAGCCATGGCAATCGAATAGGGTTCTTCACCGGTGGAACACGGCAGGCTGAGGATGCGCAACGCACGCATGTTGTTCAGCTCGCCCAGGCGTTTGCGCGCCAGTTTGCCCAGGGTGGCGAAGGATTCCGGGTAACGGAAAAACCAGGTCTCGGGGACGATCACCGCTTCGATCAGCGCCTGCTGTTCATCCCGCGAGCCTTGCAGGGTCTGCCAGTACTCATCGGCATTCACGGTTTGCGACAGGGTGATGCGCTGGCGCACGGCCCGCTCGATGATCGCCGGGCCGACCGAGGCGACGTCGAGGCCGATGCGTTCCTTGAGGAAGTCGAAGAAGCGCTGGTCGCTGCTCATGGCTGCTCCTCAAGCCGCGCCGGGTCCAGCGGCGGTGTCGGGAACAGCAGCGTACGCACCGTCTCGTCCAGCAAGTCGTTGACCCGCACCCACTGCACCAGCCCTTGCGCGTCTTCACGCACCGGGCCGAGGTACGGCGCCTGACGATTGTCGAGGCCGTACGGCCGGAAATCCTCCGGGTTGCAGCGCAGGGTGTCGGTGGCCTGTTCGAGGATCAGGCCGAGCCATTGCGAGGGTTGCGAGTCATCTGCGCGGTAATGCACCAGCACCAGCCGTGTGCTGGTGCGCGCTTCGGCAGGATGGCCGAACGTCAGGGCACTGAGGTCGATCACCGGCACCACCGTGCCGCGATAGGCGAACACCCCCGCCACCCAGTGCGGCGCCCGGGCAATCGGCTTCAACGGCAGGCGCGGCAGCACTTCGGCCACTTCTGTGGCGCGCAAGGCGTAGCGTTCGCTGCCGATGCGAAACAGCAGGAACAACGCCTGCTTCGCCACCGGTGCAGCGCTGCGTTTGGCGGTGATTTCGCTCATCAGACTTTGAATCGCGAAACGCCGCTGCGCAGGCCCACGGCCACCTGGCTCAGTTCGTCGATGGCGAAACTGGCCTGACGCAACGACTCGACCGTCTGGCTGCTGGCATCACCCAGCTGCACCAGCGCGTGGTTGATCTGCTCGGCGCCGGTGGCCTGGGCCTGCATGCCTTCGTTGACCATCAACACCCGCGGCGCCAGCGCCTGCACCTGATGGATGATCTGCGACAGTTGCTCGCCGACCTGCTGCACTTCAGCCATGCCGCGCCGCACTTCCTCGGAGAACTTGTCCATGCCCATCACCCCGGCGGAGACCGCCGACTGGATCTCGCGAACCATCTGTTCGATGTCGTAAGTCGCGACAGCGGTCTGATCCGCCAGACGCCGCACTTCGGTGGCGACCACGGCAAAACCACGGCCGTATTCACCAGCCTTTTCCGCTTCGATCGCAGCGTTCAGGGACAGCAGGTTGGTCTGGTCGGCGACCTTGACGATGGTCACGACCACCTGATTGATGTTGCCGGCCTTCTCGTTGAGGATCGCCAGTTTGGCGTTCACCAGATCCGCCGCGCCCATCACCGAATGCATGGTGTCTTCCATGCGCGCCAGGCCTTGCTGCCCGGAACCGGCCAGCACCGAGGCCTGATCGGCGGCGGTGGAGACTTCGGTCATGGTGCGTACGAGGTCGCGGGAGGTCGCCGCGATCTCGCGGGACGTTGCGCCGATTTCTGTCGTGGTCGCAGCGGTTTCGGTGGCGGTGGCCTGCTGTTGTTTGGAGGTGGCGGCGATCTCGGTCACCGAGGTGGTGACCTGCACCGACGAGCGCTGGGCCTGGGACACCAGCGAGGTGAGCTCGGTCATCATGTCGTTGAAGCCGGTTTCCACGGCGCCGAACTCGTCCTTGCGGTCGAGGTTCAAGCGGCTGCTCAGATCGCCGGTGCGCATGATGTCGAGGATCTGCACGATGCGGTTCATCGGCGCCATGATCGCGCGCATCAGCAGCAGACCACAGAAACCGGCCGCCAGCACGGCCACCAGCAGCGAGACGAACATGCTGACCTTGGCCGCCGCCACGGCTTCGTCGATGTTGGACATGGCCTGGTCGGCGACTTTCTTGTTCTCGCCGATGATGTCGTTGAGTTTCATCCGACCCGAGTACCAGGTCGGTGTCAGTTGTTCGTGGAACAGCTTGACGGCTTCGGCTTCCAGATTGCGTTTGTGCAGATCCAGCACGGTGTCCTGAATCTTCATGTAGGTGTCGTGATACTTCTCGAAAGACGCGAATTCGAGCTTGTCCTCGTCCGTCACGACCGTGTTGCGGTAATTGGTCATCTGCTCCTGAAGACGGGATTCGAAGGCTTTGTAATCGGCCGCGTCTTCGCTGCTGACACCCTGCCCTTCCTTGAGCCCCAGCAGCTCCTGGGTCTGCAGGTAGCTGTCGACCCACGCGCCACGAATCATCGAGCTGTAATAGACGCCGGGAATCGCGTCGTCACGGACGCTGTTTTCACTGGCTTCGATCTTCAGCAACCGCGAATACGAGACGACCACCATCAGCAGCATGATGGCGATAATCACCGCAAAGCTCGCCAAAATGCGTTGGCGCAACGTCCAGTTCTTCACAGTCAGTCCTCGGGGCGGGTCGAAATGCGGGGGAGTATAGCTGAGGGCGGTGTTTCATTTATAAGACGGTTTGCCGCGCTCCGGCCTTCCGCTCATAAAACACGACGGGCTCTGGACAAGGACTTTCCGGCAATCGGAGGTCGACGTGCCAGTGGCGCATTGGCAAAAAGGGGCGATGGATCGGCCATTTCAGCGGCAGACGATCCGGCGGCACCCTAACGCGTGCTTGCCGGCGCTTTTTCAGCCGCAACGAAAGAACCCGCCATCCTGTGCGGGATCGCGGGTTCCTGTAACGCTGAGCGGTTTTACTGGATAGCTACACGGACCTGCTTCTCCAGCTCCACCTTCAAACCCGGCTCCAGCTTCAGCTGCCGCGCCAGTTCATCCAGATAGCTCTTCTCCATGAAGTTCTCCTCATCCACCATCATCACGCTCGCCACGTACATTTCGGCGGCCATCTCCGGCGTGCTTGCCGCGCGGGCGACGTCGGTGGGGTCGAGGGGTTTGTTGAGTTCGGCGTGGAGCCAGTGTTTGAGCTCCTGATCGTTGTCTAGTCGGGTGAATTCACCTTCGATCAGTTGGCGCTCGCGGTCGTCGATATGGCCGTCGGCCTTGGCGGCGGCGACCAGGGCTTTGAGGATGGCCTGGCTGTGTTGTTCGACTTGCGCCGGTGGCAGGCGATCGAGGGTTTGCGGTTCGCTTTGCGGGGCGGTGCCTTTTTGGGCGTTCCAGTTGCCGTAGGCTTTGTAGGCGATCACGCCGAGGGCGGCGAGGCCGCCGTAGATGGCGACTTTACCGCCGACCTTGCGGGCCTTTTTGCTGCCCAGCAGCAGGCCCATGGCCCCGGCTGCCAAGGCGCCTCCGCCGGCACCGGAGAGCAGGCTGCCGAGGCCGTTGGCGCCGGAAGATCCGCCCAGCAAGCCGCCCAAACCACCGGCAGCCGGTTTGTTCTGCGCCCCGCCCGCCTTGTTCTGCAGCAGATCCTGGCCGGACTTGAGGAGTTGATCGAGCAATCCACGGGTGTTCATGTTCCGTCTCCAAACAGGGGTTATCCGGATCAATAAGGCCCTCAGCCTAGTTCGAAAGTGCCCGTCGTTTGGGTGCGAGTGTGCTTCCAGATGTTGCCTGGCCCACCGCGGCCATTCGCGAAAATAGATATACACTCGGGGCAATCTATAAAAACCGCCCACCGGGTAATCCTTCCATGATGACCTTGCGTCAGATCCGCCATTTCATCGCCGTGGCCGAGACCGGCTCGATCTCCGCCGCTGCGCAAACCGCGTTCATTTCCCAATCGACCCTGACCCTGGCCATCCAGCAACTGGAGGAAGAAATCGGCGTCAGCCTGTTCAACCGCCACGCCAAGGGCATGACGCTCACCCATCAGGGCCACCAGTTCCTGCGCCAGGCGCACCTGATTCTGGCGACCGTGGACAACGCCAAACGCAGCC
Source organism: Pseudomonas sp. GW821-FHT11D10 (assembly GCF_058808435.1). Classification (NCBI taxonomy): domain Bacteria; kingdom Pseudomonadati; phylum Pseudomonadota; class Gammaproteobacteria; order Pseudomonadales; family Pseudomonadaceae; genus Pseudomonas; species Pseudomonas sp. GW821-FHT11D10. The sequence continues at coordinate 648,602 of NZ_JBXARR010000003.1, forward strand.
TGCAACAGAGCACCGATCAGGTCGCCGGGCAGTTGATCGTCGGCGTGACCAGTCTGGTGGCCGGTTATTACCTGGCGGATTTGCTGACCCGTTTCCAGCGCGCCTATCCCAATGTCGAGATCCGGGTGATGGAGGACGAGCGGCCGTACATCGAGCATCTGCTGGTCAGCGGCGAGATCGATGTCGGTGTGCTGATCCTCTCCAACCTCGAAGACCGCCACGCCTTGCAGACCGAAGTGCTGACCCACTCGCCGCACCGGCTGTGGTTGCCGGCCCAGCATCCGCTGCTGGAACACGACAGCATCAACCTCGCCGATGTCGCCCGCGAGCCGTTGATTCAACTGAACGTCGACGAGATGGATCGCAACGCCCAACGTCTATGGCGCGGCGCCGGACTGCAACCGAAGATCACCCTCAGAACCGCGTCCACCGAAGCCGTGCGAAGTCTGGTGGCGGCGGGCCTCGGCGTTTCAATCCAGCCCGACATGACCTACCGCCCATGGTCACTGGAAGGCGACATCATCGAAGCCCGGCCGATTGCCGACCTCAGCCAGACCCTCGACGTCGGTCTGGCCTGGCGTCGTGGCACTGCGCGACCCGCGCTGGTCGATCCCTTCCTGACCGTTGCCCGCGAACAGCCACACGGCGGACGCAAGCCATCTATTTAATCGAATGCCACCTTCAGTATTTAGAATTTGTCGACCCCGGAGCCGCGCACTAGTCTTGCTGCATCTATAAGACGGTCGGCTCCCGGAACAGGGAGCCACATGGCCATACAAGAAAAGAGATCACGGAAAATGGCTGGCGCGCAGACCCACATGCACACCGCGTTGCTGATCGACGGCGAACTGGTCGCCGGCCAGGGTTTTGTCGAACCGATCCTCAACCCGGCCACCGGCGAAGTCCTGACCCAGATCGCCGAAGCCAGCACCGAGCAAGTCGAAGCCGCCATCCTCGCCGCCCACCGCGCCTTTGCCGAGTGGTCGCGCACCACCCCGCAACAACGCTCCAACCTCTTGCTGGAAATCGCCAACGCCGTCGAAAAACACGCTGACCACCTCGCCCGCCTCGAAGCCCTGAACTGCGGCAAGCCACTGCACCTGGCGCGGCAGGACGATCTCACCGCCACCGTCGATGTATTCCGCTTCTTCGCCGGCGCCGTGCGTTGCCAGACCGGCCAGCTCAGCGGCGAATACGTGCCGGGCTACACCAGCATGGTGCGCCGGGATCCGATTGGCGTGGTCGCCTCGATTGCACCGTGGAACTACCCGATCATGATGGCCGCGTGGAAGATCGCCCCGGCCCTCGCCGCGGGCAATACGCTGGTGTTCAAGCCGTCCGAACACACGCCGCTGTCGATTCTGGCACTGGCTCCGGCGCTGGCCGAAATTCTGCCGCGCGGGGTGATCAACATCGTCTGCGGTGGCGGCGAAGGCGTCGGGAGTCACCTGGTTGGCCACCCGAAAGTGCGCATGGTGTCGCTGACCGGCGATATCGTCACCGGCCAGAAAATCCTCCAGGCCGCCGCCAAAACCCTCAAGCGCACGCACCTCGAACTTGGCGGCAAGGCCCCGGTGATCGTCTGCAACGACGCCGACCTCAAAGCCGTGGTCGAAGGCGTGCGCACTTATGGCTATTACAACGCCGGGCAGGATTGCACGGCGGCTTGCCGGATCTACGCCCAGGCCGGGATTCACGACAAATTGGTCGCCGAGCTCGGTGCGGCGGTCAGCAGCCTGCGCTTCGCCGGCAAACGCGATGCCGACAACGAAATCGGCCCGCTGATCAGCACCCGTCAGCGCGACCGCGTGGCCAGTTTCGTCGAGCGCGCCCTCGGTCAGCCGCACATCGAACGGGTGACCGGCGCCGCAGTGCATTCCGGCGCCGGGTTCTTCTATCAGCCAACCCTGCTGGCCGGTTGCAAACAGAGCGATGAAATCGTCCAGCGCGAAGTGTTCGGCCCGGTGGTGACCGTGACCCGCTTCGACGAACTGGCGCAAGCGGTGGACTGGGCCAACGACTCGGAATACGGCCTGGCTTCGTCGGTCTGGACCCAGAACCTGGACAAGGCGATGCAGGTCGCCGCGCGGCTGCAATACGGCTGCACCTGGATCAACAGCCATTTCATGCTGGTCAGCGAAATGCCCCACGGCGGGCTGAAACGCTCCGGTTACGGCAAAGACTTATCCAGCGATTCGCTACAGGACTACAGCGTGGTGCGGCACATCATGGCCCGCCACGGCCAGCATCTCTGACTACGCTAATAACAAGCCGACCACGGCATGCTTCACCGCGTTCACAACTGCCCCGACCATAATTTAAAGAAGAGGGTTCACCATGTTCGTGCACAAGACCGCACTGCTCAGTGCAATCACCACGGCCCTGCTGGCCAGCGCCAGCCTGCAGGCCGCCGAGCCGCTGAAAGCCGTCGGCGCCGGCGAAGGCCAGCTGGATATCGTCGCCTGGCCCGGCTACATCGAACGCGGTGAAAGCGACAAGGCCTACGACTGGGTGACCGGTTTCGAGAAGGAAACCGGCTGCAAGGTCAATGTGAAAACCGCCGCCACCTCTGACGAAATGGTCAGTCTGATGGCCAAGGGCGGTTACGACCTGGTGACGGCGTCGGGCGATGCCTCGCTGCGGTTGATCGTCGGCAAGCGTGTGCAACCGATCAACACCGCGTTGATCCCGAACTGGAAATCCCTCGACCCGCGCCTGAAAGACGCGCCGTGGTACGTGGTCAACAACCAGACCTACGGCACCCCGTACCAGTGGGGCCCGAACGTGCTGATGTACAACACCAACGTGTTCAAGACCGCGCCGACCAGCTGGAACGTGGTGTTCGACGCGCAGAACCTGCCTGACGGCAAGCCGAACAAGGGTCGCGTGCAAGCCTACGACGGCCCGATCTACATCGCCGACGCGGCGCTCTATCTGAAATCCACCAAGCCTGAGCTGGGGATCAAGGATCCGTACCAGCTCACTGAAGATCAGTACAAGGCTATGCTGGATCTGTTGCGCGCCCAGCAGAAGCTGATTCACCGCTACTGGCACGACACCACGGTGCAGATGAGCGACTTCAAGAACGAGGGCGTGGTCGCGTCCAGCGCCTGGCCGTATCAGGTCAACGGCCTGATCAACGAGAAACAGCCGATCGCTTCGACCGTGCCGAAAGAAGGCGCCACCGGCTGGGCCGATACCACCATGCTGCACGCCGAGGCCAAGCACCCGAACTGCGCCTACAAGTGGATGGACTGGTCGCTGCAGCCGAAAGTCCAGGGTGATGTGGCGGCTTGGTTCGGTTCGTTGCCGGCGGTTCCGGCGGCGTGTCAGGGCAGTGAGTTGCTCGGCGCTGAAGGTTGCAAGACCAACGGGTTCGATCAGTTCGACAAGATCGCCTTCTGGAAAACACCGCAGGCTGAGGGTGGGAAGTTTGTGCCGTATAGCCGGTGGACGCAGGACTACATTGCGATTATGGGCGGTAGGTAGCACTCCGGAACGACGCGGTCTGCCCCCTTTCCCCCTCGCCCCCCTGGGGGAGAGGGCTGGGCGGGCGGCGTGCCGATGAGGGGGTGGCTTTTGATCTTGCTCTTAATTTCAGGGCAAAGGCCGAAACCGCTGCCCTCATCCCCCGCCCTCTCCCGGAGGGAGAGGGAGCTAAAAGCAGATCGCGGTGTATCGACCAAATGAGTTAGCCAAAAACAATCGCATACACCGCCAAACGATCCAGTTTTTTCAGAAGTCCAGGCAGGGCCGCTGCGACGGCCTTCGCCTTTTTGGAGCACCGCATCATGACGCTTGCAGTCCAGTTCACCAACGTTTCCCGGCAGTTCGGCGAGGTGAAGGCCGTTGACCGGGTTTCCATCGACATCCAGGACGGCGAGTTCTTTTCCATGCTCGGCCCCTCCGGTTCGGGCAAGACCACGTGCCTGCGCCTGATCGCCGGGTTCGAACAACCGAGCGCCGGCTCGATCCGCATTCACGGCGCCGAAGCCGCCGGTCTGCCGCCTTATCAACGCGACGTAAACACTGTATTTCAGGATTACGCGCTGTTCCCGCACATGAACGTGCTGGACAACGTCGCCTACGGCCTGAAGGTCAAAGGCGTGAGCAAAACCGAGCGCCACAAGCGCGCCGAAGAAGCGTTGGACATGGTCGCCCTCGGTGGCTACGGCGCCCGCAAACCGGTGCAGTTGTCCGGCGGTCAGCGCCAGCGTGTCGCCCTCGCCCGCGCGCTGGTCAATCGCCCGCGAGTGCTGTTGCTCGACGAGCCGTTGGGCGCTCTCGACCTGAAGCTGCGCGAACAGATGCAGAGCGAGCTGAAGAAGCTGCAACGCCAGCTCGGCATCACCTTCATCTTCGTCACTCACGACCAGACCGAAGCGCTGTCGATGTCCGACCGCGTGGCCGTGTTCAACAAGGGCCGCATCGAGCAGGTCGACACCCCGCGCAATCTGTACATGAAACCCACCACAACGTTCGTCGCCGAATTCGTCGGCACTTCGAACGTGATTCGCGGCGATCTGGCGCGCCAGCTCAGCGGCCATCCGCAGCCGTTTTCGATCCGTCCGGAACACGTGCGTTTCGCCGAAGGCCCGTTGGCCAGTCATGAAATCGAAGTCAGCGGCCTGCTCCACGACATCCAGTATCAAGGCAGCGCCACCCGCTATGAACTGACCCTGGAAAACGGCCAGACCCTGAGCATCAGCCAGGCCAACAATCAGTGGATCGACAGCAGCGCGCAACACCAGACCGGTCAGCGCATCAGCGCACGTTGGGCGCGGGAAGCGATGATTCCGTTGCACGACACCGTTGCGAGCGGGGTGTGACATGACCGCCCTCGCCCTCCCTCAATCGGCGCCGTTGCGCAGGTTTTCCAACCTGCTCTATCGCAAGCCGAACCTGTACCTGTCGATGCTGCTGGTGCCGCCTCTGCTGTGGTTCGGCGCGATCTATCTGGGCTCGCTGCTGGTGCTGTTGTGGCAAGGTTTCTACACCTTCGACGACTTCACCATGGCGGTCACGCCCGACCTGACCCTGGCCAATTTCGCCGCACTGTTTCAGCCGTCGAATTTCGACATCATCCTGCGCACCCTGAGCATGGCTGTCGTGGTGTCGATCGCCAGCGCCATCGTCGCGTTCCCGATTGCCTACTACATGGCGCGCTACACCACCGGGAAGACCAAGGCGTTTTTCTACATCGCGGTGATGATGCCGATGTGGGCCAGTTACATCGTCAAGGCCTACGCCTGGACGCTGCTGCTGGCCAAGGGCGGCGTGGCGCAGTGGTTCGTTCAGCACCTGGGGCTGGAGCCGGTGCTGCAGTTCATTCTGGGGATTCCCGGGGTCGGCGGCAGCACCTTGTCGACCTCGCATCTGGGGCGGTTCATGGTGTTCGTCTACATCTGGCTGCCGTTCATGATCCTGCCGATCCAGGCCTCGCTGGAACGCCTGCCGCCGTCGTTGCTGCAAGCCTCCGCCGACCTCGGGGCCAAACCGCGCCAGACTTTCATGCAGGTGATTCTGCCGCTGTCGGTGCCGGGGATTGCCGCAGGCTCGATCTTCACGTTCTCGCTGACGTTGGGCGACTTCATCGTGCCGCAGCTGGTGGGCCCGCCTGGCTACTTCGTCGGCAGCATGGTTTACGCCCAGCAAGGCGCGATCGGCAACATGCCGATGGCTGCGGCGTTCACGCTGGTGCCGATCGTGCTGATCGCCATTTACCTGTCCATCGTCAAACGACTGGGGGCCTTCGATGCACTCTGAAAAGGCTTCAATAGGCTTGCGCATCGCAGCCTGGGGCGGGTTGGTGTTCCTGCACTTCCCGATCCTGATCATCTTCCTCTACGCCTTCAACACCGAAGACGCGGCGTTCAGCTTTCCGCCGAAAGGCTTCACGCTGCACTGGTTCAGCGTGGCGTTTTCACGGCCGGACGTGCTGGAAGCGATCAAGCTGTCGTTGCAGATCGCGGCCATCGCCACGCTGATCGCGATGGTGCTCGGCACCCTCGCTTCGGCGGCGTTGTACCGCCGGGATTTCTTCGGCAAACAGGGCATTTCGCTGATGCTGATCCTGCCGATCGCATTGCCGGGGATCATCACCGGGATCGCGCTGCTGGCGACCTTCAAGACGCTGGGGATCGAGCCGGGGATGTTCACCATCATCGTCGGCCACGCGACCTTCTGCGTGGTGATCGTCTACAACAACGTCATCGCCCGTTTGCGCCGCACCTCGCACAGCCTGATCGAAGCGTCGATGGACCTCGGCGCCGACGGCTGGCAGACCTTCCGCTACATCATCCTGCCGAACCTCGGCTCGGCGTTGCTCGCCGGCGGCATGCTCGCGTTCGCGTTGTCGTTCGACGAAATCATCGTCACCACCTTCACCGCCGGCCATGAACGCACCTTGCCGCTGTGGTTGCTCAACCAGTTGAGCCGCCCACGGGACGTGCCGGTGACCAACGTCGTGGCGATGCTCGTGATGCTGGTGACCATGCTGCCGATCCTCGGCGCCTACTACCTGACCCGGGGTGGCGAGAGCGTGGCCGGCAGCGGCGGCAAATGATTTCCCTGACCTTTCCCACCCTGAATTTGCAGTAGAAAGAGGACAACAACATGCAAACCAAACTCTTGATCAACGGCCAACTGGTCAACGGCGAAGGCCCGGCGCAACCGGTGCTCAACCCGGCGCGCGGTGACGTGCTGGTGGAAATCAACGAGGCCACCGAAGCCCAGGTCGATGCCGCGGTGCGCGCCGCCGACAGTGCCTTCGCCGAATGGTCGCAGACCACGCCAAAGGACCGTTCGCTGTTGCTGCTCAAACTCGCTGACGCCATCGAAGCCCACGGCGAAGAACTGGCCAAACTGGAGTCGGACAACTGTGGCAAACCCTACAGCGCCGCGTTGAATGACGAGATCCCGGCGATTGCCGACGTGTTCCGTTTCTTCGCCGGCGCCAGCCGTTGCATGAGCGGTTCGGCCGGCGGCGAATACCTGCCCGGCCACACCTCGATGATCCGCCGCGACCCGGTGGGCGTGATCGCCTCCATCGCGCCGTGGAACTACCCGCTGATGATGGTCGCCTGGAAAATCGCCCCGGCCCTCGCCGCCGGTAATACCGTGGTGCTCAAGCCGTCGGAACAAACCCCGCTGACCGCGTTGCGTCTGGCCGAACTGGCGTCGGATATTTTCCCGGCCGGTGTGCTCAATCTAGTGTTCGGTCGTGGGCCGAGCGTGGGTAGCCCGCTGGTGACCCATCCGAAAGTGCGCATGGTGTCGCTGACCGGCTCCATCGCCACCGGTTCGAACATCATTTCCAGCACCGCCGACAGCGTCAAACGCATGCACATGGAACTGGGCGGCAAGGCCCCGGTGATCATCTTCGACGACGCCGACATCGATGCAGCGGTCGAAGGCATTCGTACCTTCGGTTTCTACAACGCCGGCCAGGACTGCACCGCCGCATGCCGGATCTACGCCCAGCAAGGCATCTACGACAAGTTCGTGGAGAAGCTCGGCGCGGCGGTCAGCAGCATCAAGTACGGCTTGCAGGACGATCCATCCACCGAACTGGGGCCGCTGATCACCGCCCAGCATCGCGACCGTGTGGCGGGGTTTGTAGAGCGCGCCGTGGCGCAGCCGCACATTCGCTTGATCACTGGTGGCAAAGCGGTGGACGGCAATGGATTCTTCTTCGAACCAACGGTGCTGGCCGACGCCCAGCAGGACGACGAAATCGTCCGTCGCGAAGTGTTCGGGCCGGTGGTGTCGGTGACCAAGTTCACCGATGAAGCCCAGGCGCTGGAGTGGGCCAACGATTCGGACTACGGCCTGGCGTCCTCGGTGTGGACGGCGGATGTAGGACGTGCGCATCGACTGTCCGCGCGGTTGCAGTACGGCTGCACCTGGGTGAATACGCACTTCATGCTTGTCAGCGAAATGCCTCATGGCGGTCAGAAACTGTCCGGCTACGGCAAGGACATGTCCATGTACGGGCTGGAGGACTACACCACGGTTCGGCATGTGATGTTCAAGCACTAAAGGCATCCTCCGGCTTCAAGGCAGAAACCGGTCATTCGCATCACCAGGCATTCAAAACAATAACTACCGATCCGGGCGGCGCCTTCACGGCACCGCCACGGTTTCGGCCATCCGAAATCTGCCGATTTCACGGAGCAAACACACATGAGTGCATCACCCGATCTCTCAGCTGCCGTTGCCGACAGCGATGCCGAGCAACTGCGCCAGCTGGGCTACACCTCCAACTTCAACCGCAGCATGAGCCTGTGGGAAAACTTCGCGCTGGGTTTCACTTATCTGTCACCGGTCGTAGGGGTTTATACCCTGTTCGGCCTGTGCCTGGCCGCTGGCGGGCCACCGATGTTCTGGGCCTATTTGCTGGTCGGTTGCGGGCAATTGCTGGTGTGCCTGATCTTCGGCGAAGTGGTTTCGCAGTTCCCGATTTCCGGCGGTGTTTACCCGTGGGCGCGGCGTCTGGTGGGCAAGAAATGGGCGTGGATGGTCGGCTGGATCTACTCCATCGCCCTGTGCGTGACCATCGCCGCCGTTGCGGTCGGCGCCGGCCCGTACCTCGCGGCCATGCTGGGTTTTGAGCCGAGCAACAACACCAACATCGTCATCGCTCTGGTGCTGACGCTGTTCGCCACACTGGTGAACCTCAGCGGCACCAAAGTGCTGGCGCGGATCGCCATGTTCGGCTTCCTCTGCGAACTGGTGGGCGCGGTGATCGTTGGCGTGTACCTGCTGATTTTCGAGCGTCACCAACCGATCAGCGTGCTGTTCAACACTTTCGACATCAGCGTCGACGGCTCCTATTTGCCGGCGTTCCTCACCGCGTCGCTGGCGGGGATGTTCCTCTACTACGGCTTCGAGGCCTGCGGCGACGTCGCCGAAGAAACCCCAAACCCGAGCGCAAAAATCCCGGTGGCCATGCGCATGACCATCTACATCGGCGGCATCGCGGCGATGTTCGCCTGCCTGGCGCTGATCCTCGCCGTGCCGGACATGCAAGCGGTGATCAACGGCACCGACAAGGACCCGGTCACCACCATCCTCAACAACGCCTTCGGCCCGGTCGGTTCAAAAGTAGTGATGGGCGTGGTGATGATTTCCTTCATCTCCTGCGTCATCAGCCTGCAAGCGGCGGCGAGTCGTCTGCTGTACTCCTACGCTCGCGATGAAATGGTCATCGGTAGCCGACTGCTGAAAAAGATTTCTCCTACGACCCAGGTGCCGGTTGCTGCACTGTTCGTGTCCGGCGTCCTGCCCGGCCTGATCATCGCCCTCGGCTTCTTCCTGCAAGACGCCGTGGCCACCATCGTCAGCTTCGCCGCCATCGGCATCTACCTCGCGTTCCAGATGATCGTCCTCGCCGCCCTGTACGCCCGCAGCAAAGGCTGGAAACCCAGCGGCAAATTCACCCTCGGTGCCTGGGGCTGGCCGGTGAACATCGGCGCGCTGGTGTACGGCGTCGGCGCCATCATCAACATGGCCTGGCCACGCACGCCGGATGCGGCGTGGTACATCAATTACGCGATGGTGCTGAGCACGGCGATCGTGATTGGGCTGGGGTTGATTTACATGTGGATTGGCAAGCCGTATGACCATGGGAAGGCGCCGGCTGGGGATGCCTGGAAGGTGAGTCGCTGATATGAATAGCCCCGGCATCGTTGTTTGATTCCGGGGCTTGATCGGCATCGTCTCCGCGAAGCAAAACCATCAAATCGTCGGTACGCCATTTGATATCCGCTTTTCCGCGCACTTTGTCGAAACAATCTTCAGGATCTTTCGGACGGCTGTCCTTGATGTGTTTGTTCAATGGTCTGCTCCGGGTCACCGCAGTAATCGGTTTCAGTTGGATAGATATAGGAAATTCACGGGGAGAAGTGGAGCTTTCGTAAGCTCACGGCAAATACAGGAAACTCCTACAGATCCGCCCTTCTTGAAATAGCTGCAATTCCTACAACATCCGTCGGCAGAGTAGACTTGGCGCCGCTAGCGCCTGACCGATAGGCTTTACCCCGTCGCTGCCCAATCAGCGGCCCGGGGTCGAAGCCGGTACATCATCAACATGGCGCAACTGCGTCCTCCATAGAAACCGAGGCTTTTTTGCCTTTCGGATTCGCGTTATGGCGGACCGTGTGGCGCGGGCCTCTCGGCTTCCATGTTGATCGAGAATGTTCCGACTTCGAACGCCGCACGGTTCGCCACCCAAATCTGTCGAAGGATTAGTGGCGGCTCTCATTTCAACATGGAGTAGAAATTGACTATGCACGCGCCAAATTCACCAGAGACCCAGACGCACTTTATCCCTACGGTCTTCACTCGCCACAACCGCTTCCTCCACGCCCTCCTGCTCGATCACCAAGCCTGGTTCTGCGCTCAGGATCTCGGCCGCATGATGGGCCATCCCTTGAACTCACGCGTCACGCTCAAACTCGACCCCGACCAACGCCGCATCGTCCGCCTGCGCAAGTACGGCAAAGTTGTCGAGACACCGATGGTCAGCGAATCCGGCATGTACGCGCTGCTCGTCCATCATTTCATCCCGGAAAACCGCAACCTGCGCCAATGGCTGAGCAATGAGGTGATTCCCATCCTGCGGGAAACCAGCTCAGCGACAGCAGAAAACTGCCCAAGCCTGAGTTCAGTGCATTGGGCCGGCGTCACCGTGCCGCTGCTGCACTGGCAACAACAGGCCTGGGTGAAATGGCGGGACATGCCTGAGTTGATGCAGGCACAGCGTCCACGGTAAGCCCCAAGAATAAAAAAGGGGCGGACTTCACCGTCCGCCCCTTTTATTTTTCACTTCAAAACCGCGAAACACTCCTCATCGCATCCACCAGATACCGCATCGCAATCCGGTCGCTTTCCGACAACTCCCGGTAACGCTCCACCAGTTTCAGTTCGTCAGGACTGAGCCGGCGTCTTCGCCGGACGTTGGTGAGGCAGGGAAAGATGCCCAACATTTCGGTGATGCCTTGTCCTTTTGTCATGGACGATGTCCTTTTCCAGTACGTCAGAAATTTTCGAAAACCGCATCGCCCTGCTCCTTTAAGCAGCGATTTGAGCCCTGCCGGTCGGATGGGTCGTGACCGGCGATGCCCATAGAATAGAAATTAAATCGGCGCTGAAAAGCTGTTTTTAGAGTAATTAGTCGAAAAAAGCAGATATGCCCTATAAATCAGAAAAGGCTGTGGGATAAGTAACCGTAACGTCTTGTTTCATTGAGACGCTGTCGCCGTGCTATCAATGAATTTTGCAAAATCAGCGAACGGATTAAGCTAGCGGGCATCTGTTACTAGTCCGTAGCGTTTGGCCGAAGGCTTGTCCGAACCGTAATTTCTGATCCAGTACGTGCCAGGAACGGCGCGGGATTGTCCACGACAGGTTGTATCTATGCACCGCAGGAATTTGCTCAAAGCGTCCATGGCCATTGCGGCTTACACCGGCCTTTCCGCCTCCGGCCTGCTTGCCGCACGCGCCTGGGCCGCCTCTGGCGGTGCCGCCGACGGTGAAGCCCAGGCCTTCGACTTTGAAACGCTGAAGCGCCAGGCCAAACAACTGGCCGGCAGCGCGTATCAGGACACCAAACAGGTGCTGCCGCCGACCCTGGCGACCATGACCCCGCAGAACTTCAACGCAATCCGCTACGACGGCGAACATTCGCTGTGGAAGGAGAACAAGGGTCAGCTCGATGTGCAGTTCTTCCACGTAGGCATGGGTTTCCGTCAGCCGGTGCGCATGTACAGCGTAGATCCCAAAACCCGCACGGCCCGCGAGGTGCATTTCCGCCCTCAACTGTTCAACTACGAAAACACCTCGGTCGACACCCAGCAGCTCAAGGGCGACCTGGGTTTTGCCGGCTTCAAGCTGTTCAAGGCGCCGGAACTGGATCGGCATGACGTGGTGTCGTTCCTCGGCGCCAGCTACTTCCGCGCAGTGGACGCCACTGGCCAATATGGCCTCTCCGCCCGTGGCCTGGCGGTCGACACCTACGCCAAGAAACGCGAAGAATTCCCTGACTTCACCAAATTCTGGTTCGAAACTCCGGATCAGAACGCGACCCGCTTTGTGGTCTACGCCCTGCTCGACTCGCCGAGCGCGACCGGCGCCTATCGCTTCGACATCGACTGCCAGGCCGAGCGCGTGGTGATGGAAGTCGACGCCCACATCAATGCCCGCACCGCCATCGAACAACTGGGCATCGCGCCGATGACCAGCATGTTCAGCTGCGGCACCCACGAGCGCCGGATGTGCGACACCATCCACCCGCAGATCCATGACTCGGATCGTCTGGCCATGTGGCGCGGCAACGGCGAGTGGATCTGTCGCCCGCTGAACAACCCGGCGACCCTGCAATTCAACGCCTTCGCCGACACCGATCCGAAAGGTTTCGGTCTGGTGCAGACCGATCACGAATTCGCCAACTATCAGGACACCGTCGACTGGTACAGCAAGCGCCCGAGCCTGTGGGTAGAACCTACAACCGCGTGGGGCGAAGGCTCCATCGATCTGCTGGAAATTCCTACAACCGGCGAGACCCTCGACAACATCGTCGCGTTCTGGACACCGAAGAAACCGGTAGCGGCCGGCGATTCGCTGAACTACGGCTACAAGCTCTACTGGAGCGCCCTGCCGCCGGTCGGCACACCGCTGGCGCGGGTGCATGCAACTCGTTCGGGCATGGGTGGATTCGTCGAAGGCTGGGCACCGGGCGAGCATTACCCGCCGGTCTGGGCCCGTCGTTTCGCCGTGGACTTCACCGGTGGCGGTCTGGATCGCCTGCCGCAGGGCACCGGGATCGAACCGGTGGTGACTTGCTCCAACGGTAAGGTGCAGGACTTCAGCGTGCTGGTGCTGGATGACATCAAGGGCTACCGGATCCTGTTCGACTGGTACCCGACCAATGACAGCGTTGAGCCGGTTGAACTGCGGCTGTTCATCCGCACCAACGACCGCACGCTGAGCGAGACCTGGTTGTATCAGTACTTCCCGCCGGCGCCGGACAAGCGCAAATACCCTTGATGCGTTGAGCCGTCAGGCCAACGGGCAGTACAAGTGGATATCGTGGGGTTCCAGATCAAACAGCTCGGGGTCCGGTTGCGTCAGCAACCGGCAACCCTGGCGCTGATAGAACTCCACGGTATTGCGCGACTCGGTCGCCGAGACGTACAACGCCTCAGCGCCGACCTCTCGGCCATGCTCGCAAGCCAGTGCAAACAATCGCCCGCCCAATCCCTGCCCGCGCCAGGCACGGCTGATGTGCAAAAACTTCAATTGCCGCATCTTCAGTCCCTGATTGTGAATAACCCGGTTATCCACAACCACTGCCGCCACCAGTGTTTCGCCATCGAAAAGCCCGTGTAGCCACCCGCCGCTGCGCCAGCACTTTTCCAGTACCCGCGCATTCTCCTCCGCCTCCCCTTCGGGCCAGCCGCGCATGTCGAAACGCGCCGGATACAGAATCAACTCACCGTTTTCCACGCGATAGCATTCCTCGACCAACTCACTTCGGTCGATCTGCGCCAGCAGCAGCAAGTCCGATTCAGTCAGCTCTCGTTCGATCAACATTGCGGTTCATTCCTTTGCAATCCCGGACGGCGGAAAAGAAAAACCCGCCGGTTCAATGGCGGGTTTTATAGGCTTTGCGACCAGTCGGAATCAATCCCGCAGATCAGACTCGTGAATCGGCTGATCCCGATGAGTCGCACGTTGATACTGCGCCGGCCACACTGCTTTGCGCCCGCCCAGATCATCGTCGGCATGCAACGGCCAGTAAGGATCACGCAGCAGTTCACGGGCGAGGAAGATGATGTCGGCCTGACAGGTCCGGAGGATGTGCTCGGCCTGGGCCGGCTCGGTAATCATGCCCACGGTGCCGGTGGCGATGCCTGACTCCTTGCGCACGCGTTCGGCGAAGCGCGTCTGATAACCCGGCCCCACGGGGATTTCAGCGTTGACTGCTGTGCCACCCGATGACACATCGATCAGATCAGCCCCCAAGGCTTTCAGGCGTCGCGCCAGCTCCACGGTTTCATCGGGGTTCCAGCCATCTTCGACCCAATCGGTGGCCGACAGGCGCACAAATACCGGCAGTTCTTCGGGCCAGACGGCGCGCACCGCCTTGGTCACTTGCAGCACCAGACGAATGCGGTTTTCGAATGAACCGCCGTATTGATCGCGGCGCTGATTACTCAGCGGCGACAGAAACTGGTGCAACAGATAACCGTGCGCCGCATGCACCTCGACCACACTGAAACCGGCGGTCAGAGCACGTTTGGCTGCGGCCACGAAGTCCTGGATGACTTGGGCGATCTGCCCCTCATCAAGTTGTTTCGGTTGGGTATGTTGCGGGTCAAAGGCAATCGGCGAAGGCCCGACCGGCGTCCAGCCGCCGTCATCCGGTTTGACGCTGCCATGCTTGCCGATCCACGGCCGATGGGTGCTGGCCTTGCGCCCGGCGTGGGCCAGTTGAATGCCGGCCACTGCGCCCTGCGCATTGATGAAACGGGTGATGCGTTGCAGCGGTGCGATCTGTTCGTCGTTCCACAGGCCCAGGTCTTCGGCGGTGATCCGCCCGTCGGCCGTGATCGCCGTGGCTTCGGTAAATACCAGGCCAGCGCCCCCCACGGCACGGCTGCCGAGGTGCACCAGATGCCAGTCGTTGGCCAGGCCATCGACGCTGGAGTACTGGCACATGGGCGACACGGCGATGCGGTTGGACAGGGTCAGTTGGCGAAGGGTAAAGGGTTCAAGCAGCAGACTCATGGGGCACCTCTCAAATCAGTGGGCAGGCTCCAGGGTTCTGTTTGAAAAGTCGACGAGTGACAGGAAAAAGGTGCAGCACCCGCCCCCGCGGGCAAAAAATTCGACAAGACGTCACAAGGCCAATCAAGCAGTGCTTAGAGCCTAGTCGACATCCGGGGATGAGGGAGGGTTCAGAAATGAAACAGCACAATTGAAGATGCCTGCGCCCCTTCAGCAAGGGGCGCAACGACCTTTAGCGCGGTTCGATGTGGGCGATCATCAGTTGCACGGTTTCATTGCCGCGAAACTCGTTGAGATCGAGTTTGTAGGCCAGTTCGACCCATTTGATCGTCGGATTCGGCCAGATATCACGATCGATGCCGAAGGCGATGCCGTCGAGCTTCACCGAACCACATTCGGTTTTCAGCACCACTTTGAGGTGCCGCTCGCCAACCACTCGCTGCTCGACCAACTGGAATACACCGTGAAACAGCGGCTCCGGAAAATGCTGGCCCCATGGCCCGGCGTGACGCAGGGCGCGGGCCAGTTCCAGATGAAATTCCTCGACTGCCAGCGTGCCGTCCGACAGCAGGCGCCCGGTCAGATCCTCTTCGCGAAGCTGCCTACGCACCTCGGCGTCAAAGGCCTCGGCAAACAACGGAAAATTCTCCTGCGGCAAGGTCAGACCGGCCGCCATCGCGTGGCCGCCGTACTTGCTGATCAGATCCGGATGCTGCGCCGCGACCACGCTCAACGCATCACGGATATGGAAACCCTGTACCGAACGCCCCGAGCCCTTTAGCAAACCGTCGCCAGCATCGGCGAAGGCGATGGTCGGGCGGAAATACCGCTCCTTCATCCGCGACGCCAGAATACCGATGACACCCTGATGCCATTCCGGATCGAACAGGCAAAGACCGAACGGCATCGACTCGACCGGCAAGTCCTTGAGCTGGGCCAGTGCTTCACGCTGCATGCCCTGCTCGATGGATTTGCGATCCTGGTTCATGCCGTCCAGTTGCGCCGCCATTTCCCGGGCCAGCTCTGCATTCTGGGTCAGCAGGCACTCGATCCCGAGGCTCATGTCATCCAGCCGCCCCGCCGCGTTCAGACGCGGGCCGACGATGAAACCGAGGTCGGTAGACGTGATGCGCGAGGCTTCACGCTTGGCCACTTCAAGGATCGCCTTGATCCCCGGCCGCGCACGTCCGGCGCGAATTCGCTCCAGACCCTGGTGCACCAGAATCCGGTTGTTGGCATCCAGCGGCACCACGTCGGCAACGCTGCCCAGCGCCACCAGATCCAGCAGCTCGCCGATGTTCGGTTGTGGTTTGTTCTCGTACCAGCCGAGGCTGCGCAGGCGCGCGCGCAGGGCCATCAACACGTAGAAAATCACCCCGACTCCGGCCAGCGCCTTGCTCGGGAACTCGCAGCCGGGCTGGTTCGGATTGACCAGCGCATCGGCTTGCGGCAGTTCATCGCCGGGCAAGTGGTGGTCGGTGATCAAAACCTTCAGGCCATGACGCTTCGCAGCCGCCACACCTTCAACGCTGGAGATACCGTTGTCGACGGTGATCAACAGTTGCGGCTCGCGGGTCATCGCGACTTCAACGATTTCCGGGGTCAGGCCGTAGCCGTATTCGAAGCGGTTCGGCACCAGATAATCGACGTGCGCCGCGCCCAACAGGCGCAAACCGAGCACGCCGACGGTGCTGGCCGTCGCGCCGTCGGCGTCGAAGTCGCCGACAATGAGGATCCGCTGACGCTGCTCCAGCGCCGTCACCAGCAAGTCCACCGCCGCATCGATCCCTTTGAGCTGCTGGAACGGAATCAGCCGCGCCAGGCTCTTGTCCAGCTCCGCCTCGGACTGCACGCCCCGCGCCGCGTACAGGCGGGTCAGCAGGGGTGGCAGTTCACCGAGAAACGGCAGAGTGGCGGGCAACGGGCGAGGATCGATACGCATGGGGTGACAGAAGCTTCTCTTGAATACGTGGGATTTATCGTGGATAGCGCGGACTTAGCCGCGCTCGCCTTGCAGCCAGCTGAGCTGGACTTCGTGCTGACCACGGTCGTCGGTGACGAAGATCGTGCCTTCGCTGATCATCACGTCCCACTTGATGACGCGGGGCATGTCTTGGGCCAGGGTTTCCAGCACTTCCTGAGGAACAGCGGCAATGTTGACGTTCTTCAGGTTCTTGATCGCCGGGATCACCTTGCCTTCCCAGACGCGCAGGCTGCCGTAGGCAAGCAGGCTGGTGCGCTCGGTGCGACGGGAGCACCAGGTCAGGCGATCCGCGTCTGGCTGGCCGACTTCGATCCAGTGCAGGACGCGATCGTCCAGGCTCTTTTCCCACAGCGCAGGTTCGTCCACGTCCGACAGACCACGACCGAACGACAGTTGCTCGTTGTACCAGAGCGCGTAGGCCAACAGGCGTACGGTCATGCGTTCTTCGGTTTCCGAAGGGTGACGGGCGATGGTCTGCTTCACGTTCTCGTAGACGCTGCGGTCGAGATCGGTGAGGTTCAGTTCGAATTTGTAGGTAGTGGACGGCTGGGCCATGAACGGGCTTCTTGATACGAGGAAAGTCGGCAAGTCTAACCGATGCTGTAGGCAATCCACGAATTGATGGCGATCAACCTTGCGCGACTGACAGCCGGCTATGTTAAAACGCTGTATCTGCTCAGCCTTGTCCTACAGGATCTCGCATGCCGTTCGCCAACAAACCGCTCAGCGGTCTGAAAGTCATTGAATTGGGTACTTTGATTGCCGGGCCGTTTGCTTCGCGCATCTGCGGCGAATTCGGCGCCGAAGTGATCAAGATCGAGTCGCCGGACGGCGGTGATCCGTTGCGCAAATGGCGCAAGTTGTACGAAGGCACATCGCTGTGGTGGTTCGTCCAGGCGCGCAACAAAAAGTCCCTGACGCTGAACCTGAAACACCCCGATGGCCTGGCGATCCTGAAAAAACTGCTGGGTGAAGCCGACATCCTGATCGAGAACTTCCGCCCGGGCGTGCTGGAAAAACTCGGCCTGAGCTGGGAAACCCTGCACGCGTTGAACCCGAAACTGGTGATGGTGCGTTTGTCCGGTTTCGGCCAGACCGGGCCGATGAAGGATCAACCAGGTTTCGGTGCGGTCGGCGAATCCATGGGCGGCCTGCGCTACATCACCGGTTTCGAAGACCGCCCGCCAGTGCGTACCGGGATTTCCATTGGTGATTCGATTGCGGCTTTGTGGGGCGTGATCGGCGCGTTGATGGCTTTGCGTCATCGCGAGGTCAACGGCGGTCTCGGCCAGGTGGTCGATGTGGCGCTGTACGAAGCGATCTTCGCCATGATGGAAAGCATGGTGCCGGAGTTCGATGTGTTCGGCTTCATTCGTGAGCGCACCGGCAACATCATGCCGGGCATCACGCCTTCATCGATCCACACCAGCGCCGACGGCAAACACGTGCAGATCGGCGCCAATGGCGATGCGATCTTCAAGCGTTTCATGCTGATCATCGGCCGTGAAGATCTGGCCAATGACCCGGCGCTGGCCAGCAATGACGGGCGCGACACTCGCCGCGACGAGCTGTACGGCGTGATCGACCGCTGGGTCAATTCGCTGCCGCTGCAAACGGTGCTGGACCTGCTGAATCAGGCCGAAGTGCCCGCCAGCCGGATCTTCAGCGCCGAAGACATGTTCAACGATCCGCAGTACCTGGCCCGGGAAATGTTCCTGCACGCCAAACTGCCGGACGGCAAACCCTTCAAGATGCCGGGCATCGTGCCGAAACTCTCTGAGACACCCGGCACGTCCGAATGGGTCGGACCGCAGCTCGGTGAACACAATGCGCAGGTACTCCACGATCTTGGCTACGACGAGAAGCAGATCGCCCGGCTGCGCGAAGACGGAGCCATCTGAGCTGAAGCGCCTGATGCCCTCGGCCTCGAACCGCGCCCACCATTGGTGGACATGGCGGTTGTTCGGCCTGCTGTTCCTGCTGGTGCTGCCGGCGTGGGCGCAGGCCAAACCGACGTTGATCTGGCTGCTGCGCGACCTGCCGCCGCTGACGATCTTCGAAGGCCCGAAAAAGGGCCAGGGCGTTATCGATCAATTGATGCCGATGCTGATTGCCGGCATGCCGCAATACGAACACACCTTGATGCGGGTCAATCGCGCCCGTGGCATTCAAATGCTCCATGAACATCCCTTCGCCTGCGACCCGTCGCTGATCTGGAACAAGGAACGGGCACAGTGGATCGCGTTCTCCATTCCCGCGTTTCGCGCGGTCAGCAATGGTCTGGTGGTGCGTCAGAGAGACCGCGAAGTGCTGGAGCCGTTTCTGGTCGAGGGTGAAGTCGATCTGTCGGCGTTTCTGGCCAACGGCGAGCGAAAAGTCGGAGTGGTCGCGGAGCGCAGTTATGGCGAGTACATCGATACATTGCTGCATCAGGCACCCAGCGGCGCGCTGACGCCGCACTACGGCAACGATGCGCTCAGCAGCCTGCTGTCGATGCAGCGTCTGGGGCGTTTGCAGGTGGTGCTGGGTTACTGGCCGGAAATCCGTTATCAGGCGCGACAGGCCGAGATCGACGAGGACGAACTGCTGTTCTTCCCGATTCGCGGCACGGGCAAGTACCTGTCGGGCCATGTCGGCTGCACCGACACCACGGCGGGCCGGCAGGCAATCACGGAGATCAATCAGCTGTTGCGCACCCTGCCCCACGAACACCTCAACCAGCTCTATGCCGACTGGCTCGACCCCGAGCGGCGCCAGGATTATCTGGAACAGGCGCGAACTTTCTTCCAGCAACAAGCCGCGCAGTGAAATCCGGACAAAAAGAAACCCCGAGAAGTGGGGAGACGACTCGGGGTTAAACGTGGTCTGTATCAAAGACCCGTAGCAGCAAGCGACAAGCACCGGAGCACAATGCTTGATCCTGCTGTTACGGGGTCTGACTGACCTGGGTGCAGGAAGGTTCCCACAAATGAAAAATCAGTTTCAGAGGGTCGGGTGCGTGTCGAGGGCTGCGTTTCGCAACGCCGCGATCACACAGGGTTCCAGCCGACCTTCGGCAATCAGGATGTCACGGTGCAGGCCGTCGACCACATCCGTCAGCTGGCGCTTGTCGCTCAATTGCGCCTGATTGAATTCGCGCTCCACCACGATCGCGCCGCTGCCGTTCTTCAAGGTCACCAGGCATTCGCCGTGGCGACCGCGAGGGGTCAACGTTACCTGATACGGGCTCAGAGCCTCACCGAGCAATAGACTGATACTTTCCATCTCGATCTCCACTCAATAGTCCGAAAACACAGTGTCTGGGGCGTGTTCACAGTAAATGACCACCGGCCCGAGAGGAAAGTTCTGCCTGCTGCCGGCCTCTCCCGGAGCGTCACCGGCCTATCGAAGCATGCATGGCGAAGATGACAGAAAAATAACCATGAGGTTCAAGCGTCGACGGAATGCCGGGGGATCGTCATGTAGGTGTCCAGCAGCGCCCTCATCAATACCGCCGAGACCGGCGTGTGCAGACGGCCCAGCAAGGTGATCCGGTGCTCGCCCAGCAAGGTTTCCAGTTCTTCCAGCAGGCTCGGTGCCACGGCCCCCAGCAGAATCATCGCCCGCGCGCCCTGCCGGTCTGCCAGATGGCGGATCAGCGCCAACCCGTCACCGCTCTGCAATTGCGGATTGCACAGGGTGATGTCGACGGCTCCACGGCGCTCCAGTGAACGTTTGGCCGAACCCAGCGACGGCGCGGTCAGCACATCGTAGATACCGATGGCGTTGAGCATCTGGTGCAACGCCATCAACTGGAACGGGTTGGGTTCGAGAATCAGGATCTTGAGCGAGCGCATGGGACGACCTCTGGAACGACAATCGCGGATTCACGCCGCAGTGGCTTGTCACTCTAGGGTGTTCGTCCTAAGCCTCCCATCAGAAAAGTAGCCGCGTTTTATAGGACTTTTCCCATCTTTAATGCGGACATTGACACCCGCTCTCCTTCCGCCGCTCAGTGATGTCCGTCCAGCCGCCGAGCAGGCCGCGCAGTTTTCCATCGACACTGTAAAACGGCACCGTCCATTGATAGATCTGACGGGGGCCGCCTTTGAACATCAATTGCCGTTTGCTGAAGCGTGTTTTACGCGTGCCCAGCTGCGCCATGAATTCGTCATGCAGCATCAATGCAGTGGCCTGTGGAAGTGCATCGATTTCGAACAGCATCCGACCCTGTACCTGCCCCAGCCGGACCGACAGCGCATCTTCATAGCTACGGTTGCACATGATCAACCGCCCCTGCAGATCGCGCACGAATACCGGGTCGGGCATCGCATCGATCAGTGCGTGTTGAAAGGCCAGCTGATCACCCAGATCCTTTTCGGCCGCGCGCCGCTGTTTTACTTCGGCCGCCAATCGACGATTCCACAACAAGGGCAACAATCCGAACACGCCAAGCGCGCCCATCGCCCAGCAACCCCACTTGATCAGGAGCGAGCCGAACGAGGGTACTGGCGCGGGAGAAATGCCATTCAGCCATTTCAGGCGCATGGCTCGCAGTTCTGCCGCCGAGAAAGCGCCCAAGGCCTTGTTGAGGATGCTCACAAGCTCGGGCAACCCTTTGCGGACGGCCAGATGATCGGCCTCCCACTTGCCCTCCACGAGACCACCGACCTTGAGCAGGCCGGAGGGAAACAACTGAGCCCCGATCTCGTTTTCGATGGTGGCGTAGGCCTCCCCACTTTCGACCAGCGCCCGAGCTTCGGCATAGGTCTTGACCGAACGGATCTGGATCGACGGGTAGTCACGTCGAATGCTGTCCTCCAGCGCATGCCTGGCCGGCAGGACCAGCACTCGTTTGGCCAACGTAGCGAACGATTGTATCGCCGGTTCGCCCGAGTGGCCGACAAACACCCACCCGGCACCGCCGAACGCGTGACTGAAGTCCAGAAACGCCTTGCGCTCGTCGTTCATCGCCAGAGTTGTGCTGATATCGGCCACACCACTCTGGAGCCGTTCCAGCATGTGGTCGGTGGAAAACGACTCCTGATGGACGAACTGCAATCCGGTCAGGGCGCTGATGTGCTTGAGCACATCGTTGTTCAAGCCGCTCCACTGGCCATGTTCATCCTGAAACAGATACAACGGGTACTGCACCGAAGCAACCGTCACCCGGGGGTTATCCACAATCCACTGACGCTCATGCTCATCCAGCTCGATAGGTTGAACAATCTCCACCGTATCGGAATGCTTCGCCAGATGGGCAGCTTCGGTCCACTGCGCCAACCCGAAGCACACCAATAAAAACCACCAGCACAGGGCTGGTTTCAATCCTGAAAAAAACCGCATTGCCACATCCTTCGTCATCGACTCGCCCGTCCTTGGTGGGCGAAACGCGCGCAGTGTGGCATGCAAAAACAAGAAAGCCCGTCAGGAGACGGGCTTCAAAATGTGACAGCTTTGCGGGCTTAAAGAGGCTTGCCGCGGTTGCCATGCTGGCTGACAAAGGCCTGTACGGCTTTGAGCTCGTTCGCCAGCACAGTGCAGCGCTCTTCTCTCTCAAACAAATCAGAAAGATGTGCAGGTAGTTCGAGAGCTTTTCCTACACCGGCTTTCTCCACCGCGTCCGGGAACTTGACGGGATGCGCCGTGCCCAGAATCACCATCGGGATGTCCAGGCTGCGGCGGCATTCGCGAGCGGCTTTCACGCCGATGGCGGTGTGCGGATCCAGCACTTCACCGGTCTGTTCGTAGACTTCGGCGATGGTTTCGCAGGTTTGCGCATCGTCCACGGCTAGCGAGTCGAACAGTTTGCGTGCCTCGGTCCAGCGTTCCTGTTCGACGCTGAAACCGCCGCCCTGCTTGAACGAATCCATCAGGCCGGCAATCGCCGCGCCATTGCGACCGTGCAGGTCGAACAGCAGGCGTTCGAAGTTCGACGAGACCATGATGTCCATCGACGGCGACAACGTGGCGTGCAGGGTTTCCTTGACGTACTGGTTGCCGCTCATGAAGCGGTGCAGGATGTCGTTGCGGTTGGTGGCGACGATCAACTGGTTGATCGGCAGACCCATGTTGCGCGCCAGGTAACCGGCGAAGATGTCGCCGAAGTTGCCGGTCGGCACCGAGAACGACACCGAGCGCGCCGGGCCGCCCAGTTGCAGGGCTGCGTGGAAGTAGTAAACGATCTGGGCCATGATCCGCGCCCAGTTGATCGAGTTCACTGCCACCAGACGGGTGCCTTTGAGGAAGCTCTGGTCGGCGAAGCTGGCCTTGACCATTTCCTGGCAGTCATCGAAGTTGCCTTCGATGGCGATGTTGTGGATGTTCTCACCGAGGATGGTGGTCATCTGCCGACGCTGCACTTCAGACACGCGGTTGTGCGGGTGCAGGATGAAGATGTCGACGTTTTCGCAGTGCTTGCAGCCCTCGATGGCGGCCGAGCCGGTGTCACCGGAGGTGGCGCCGACGATGACCACGCGCTCACCGCGCTTTTCCAGCACGTAGTCGAGCAAACGACCGAGCAGTTGCAGGGCGAAGTCCTTGAACGCCAGGGTCGGGCCGTGGAACAGCTCCAGCACCCACTCGTTGCCGTTCAGCTGACGCAGCGGCGCAACGGCGTTGTGGGCGAACACACCGTAGGTTTCTTCAAGAATCTTTTTGAAATCGGCATCCGGAATGCTGCCGGTGACGAACGGGCGCATGACGCGGAAGGCCAGCTCGTGGTACGGCAGGCCGGCCCAGGAAGCGATTTCTTCCTGGGTGAAACGTGGCAGGTTTTCCGGGACGTACAGACCGCCGTCGGTGGCGAGACCGGCCAGCAGGACGTCTTCGAAATTCAGGGCCGGTGCCTGGCCGCGGGTACTGATGTAACGCATGACTGACTCCAATGGACAGTGTTCACGACACCGGCCCCGCTGGCGGGACCGGTGAAGGAGATCGGCTTAGTTCAAGTGCTCGACGCGGATCCGCACAACCGGACCGACCACGCCCGCCAGCGCTTCGAGGGCAGCGATCGCATCGTTGATGTGCTGCTCCAGCACGCGGTGGGTCAGCAGGATCATCGGCACCAGGCCGTCGTGTTCCTCGACTTCCTTCTGCATGATCGACTCGATGTTGATGCCGCGCTCCGAGAGGATGCTCGCCACCTGAGCGAGTACGCCCGGATGGTCCTTGGCCTGGATGCGCAGGTAATAGGCGCTTTCGCAGGCTTCGATCGGCAGGATCGGATGGGCCGACAGCGAGTCCGGCTGGAAGGCCAGGTGCGGCACGCGGTTTTCCGGGTCGGAGGTCATGGCGCGAACCACGTCCACCAGATCCGCGATCACCGACGAAGCGGTCGGCTCCATGCCGGCGCCGGCGCCGTAGAACAGGGTCGAACCGGCAGCGTCACCGTTGACCATCACCGCGTTCATCACGCCGTTGACGTTGGCGATCAGACGATCGGCCGGGATCAGCGTCGGGTGTACGCGCAGCTCGATACCGGCGGCGGTGCTGCGTGCAACGCCCAGGTGCTTGATGCGGTAGCCCAGCGCTTCGGCGTAGTTCACGTCGGCGGTGGTCAGCTTGGTGATGCCTTCGGTGTAAGCCTTGTCGAACTGCAGCGGAATACCGAACGCGATCGATGCCAGGATCGTCAGCTTGTGCGCGGCGTCGATGCCTTCGACGTCGAAGGTCGGATCGGCTTCGGCGTAGCCCAGCGCTTGCGCCTCGGCCAGCACGTCTTCGAAGGTGCGACCCTTCTCACGCATTTCGGTGAGGATGAAGTTGCCGGTGCCGTTGATGATCCCGGCGACCCAGTTGATACGGTTGGCGGACAGTCCTTCACGGATCGCCTTGATCACCGGAATGCCGCCGGCGACCGCCGCTTCGAATGCCACGATCACGCCTTTCTCGCGTGCCTTGGCAAAAATTTCATTACCGTGAACGGCAATCAGAGCCTTGTTCGCGGTGACCACATGCTTGCCATTCTCGATGGCCTTGAGTACCAGCTCGCGGGCAACGGTGTAGCCGCCCATCAGCTCTATGACGATGTCGATCTCAGGGTTCGTGGCCACTTCGAAGACATCGTTGGTAATCGCAATACCGGTCGTCTGGAACTGAGGCTTTGGCGTGCGCATGGCAATTTGTGCCACTTCGATTCCACGCCCGGCACGACGAGCAATTTCCTCGGCGTTGCGCTGAAGTACGTTGAAGGTTCCGCCACCGACGGTCCCTAACCCACAGATGCCTACTTTGACCGGTTTCACTGTGAACTCCCCATAAAACGGCCGACACGAGGCCGGCCGTGAAAACAACCGCAGGTTCGCGGCTCTCTGTTGATGGCCCGGCAATCCTGCCGCCGGACCACGCTCGTCAACGCCTGAGCGTGACGATGCGAATTACTTCGCGCCCAGCGCCAGTTTGGCGACTTGTGGCGCAGGCTGGTAGCCCGGAATGACTTGTCCGTCAGCCAAAACGATGGCCGGTGTGCCGTTCACGCCGATCGACTGACCGAGGGCGAACTGCTTGGAAACCGGGTTCTCGCACTTGGCGGCCTTGATTTCCTTGCCATCGACCATTTTGTCCATGGCGGCTTTCTTGTCTTTCGAGCACCACACGGCTTGCAGCTGTTCGTCACCCGGCGAGCCCAGGCCCTGACGCGGGAACGCCACGTAACGCACTTCGATACCGCGCTTGTTCAGCTCGGGCACTTCGGCGTGCAGCTTGTGGCAGTACGGGCAGGTGGTGTCGGTGAAAACGGTGATGTGCGACTTGGTTTCGCCCACGGCCGGGTAAACCACGGTCTCGGCCACCGGGATCGCATTGATCAGTTTGGAAATGCCCAGGCGCTCGGTCTTCTCGGTCAGGTTGACCGGTTTGCCGTCCTTGAGCTGGAACATGTAGCCCTGAACGATGTACTGGCCGTCGGCGCTGGCGTAGAGCACGCGGCTGCCCTTGAGCTTGACTTCATAGAGGCCTGGCAACGGGCTGGCGGTGATGGTGTCCACCGGCACGTCGAGCTGGAGGTTTTCCAGGCTTTGGCGAATCGCTTTGTCGGCCGCGTCATCGGCGACGGCAAAGGTGCTGACCAACGCAATGGCTGCGGCGGCGAAAATCTGGGTCAGACGCATGAGAACTCCTGAAGGCGGACAAATGGAACGATCAGAACGCCCGTGCCGGAACACCGGGTCATAACCGCCCATCGTGCAAACCGGCAAAGCCTACCACATAAGGCTCCCGTGGCCGAATGCGCCTGTCGCAAGACAAATGGCGCTCAGCCGCGCGGGTGATGTTTGGCATGCAGATCCTGCAAACGCGCCCGGGCGACATGAGTGTAGATCTGCGTGGTCGACAGGTCGCTGTGGCCCAACAGCATCTGCACCACCCGCAAGTCGGCGCCATGGTTGAGCAGGTGTGTGGCAAACGCGTGACGCAAGGTGTGCGGCGACAGCGATTTACCAATGCCGGCGACCTTGGCCTGATGCTTGATGCGGTGCCAGAAGGTCTGCCGAGTCATCTGCTCGCCGCGCTGACTGGGGAACAACACATCACTGGGGCGCCCGCCCAGCAACTCGCCGCGACCATCACGCAGGTAGCGCTCGACCCAGACAATCGCTTCCTCGCCCATCGGCACCAGCCGCTCCTTGCTGCCCTTGCCCATGACCCGCAACACGCCCTGACGCAGGTTGACCTGCTCCAGGGTCAGGCTGATCAGCTCGGTCACCCGCAGCCCGCAGGCATAAAGCACTTCGAGCATGGCGCGGTCGCGCTGGCCGATGGCTTCGCTCAGATCCGGCGCCTTCAGCAGCGCTTCAACATCGGCTTCCGACAGGGATTTGGGCAATGGCCGACCGAGTTGCGGCATATCCACGCGCAAGGTCGGATCGACCGTAATCAGTTTTTCCCGCAGCAGGTAGCGATAAAAGCCACGCACGCCCGAGAGAAATCGCGCAGTGGAGCGAGGCTTGTAGTTCTGTTCCAGACGCCAGGCCAGGTGATCGAGGATCAACTCGCGACCGGCATTGATCAGTTCGAGACCTTTCTCCTGCAACCAGCCGTTGAACAGCGCGAGATCGCTGCGGTAGGCGTCGCGAGTGTTGTCGGAGAGACCTTTTTCCAGCCAGAGGGCGTCGAGAAACTGGTCGATCAGTGGGTGGTCGATGGCAGGCATGGGTGCTCAAGACACGCAGGCTTGGCACTGCGCGCAAATAAAGAGTGAACGGTTGAAATGGCCGCTAGTCTTTCATAGCCCGCTATTTCAAGGAACAGGGAGCTTCAATGAACGAGCAGCAAATTCTGTTGGCTTTCGGTGGTATCGGTGCCGCCGCACTGGGCTGCCAATGGCTCGCCTGGCGCCTGAAACTGCCGGCGATTCTGTTTCTGCTGCTGACCGGCATTCTGGCGGGCCCCGTGCTGGGCTGGCTCGACCCGCAGGAAATGTTCGGTCCGCTGCTGATGCCGCTGGTGTCGCTGGCCGTGGCGCTGATTCTGTTTGAAGGCAGCCTGACCCTGCACCTGTCGGAATGGCGCGAGATCGGCAGCGTCGTGCATCGGCTGGTCACAATCGGCGCGCTCTCGACCTGGGTCGTGATTGCGGTCGCGACCCACTGGCTGCTGGGCTTCGACTGGCTGCTCGCCATCCTGTTCGGCAGCCTGACCCTGGTCACCGGGCCGACCGTGATCGTGCCGATGCTACGGGTGGTGCGGCCAAAGGCTTCGATCGCCAACATCCTGCGCTGGGAAGGCATTGTGATCGACCCGATCGGCGCATTGCTCGCGGTGGTGGTCTACAGCTTCATCATCGCTCGGGCCGAAGGCCATGGCCTGGAACAGAGCCTGCTGACGTTTGGCGGGGTGATTGTCTGCGGCAGTGCGTTCGGCGTCGCCGGTGGCTGGCTGCTTGGCACGATCATCCGGCGCCAATGGCTGCCGGAGTATCTGCACAATCTGGCATCGCTCGCCGCGGTGCTGGGGATATTCATCGCCGCCAACCAGGTCATGCACGAATCCGGGCTGCTGGCGGTGACGCTGATGGGCATGTGGCTGGCGAACATGAAAGGCGTGGACGTGCGGCACATCCTGCACTTCAAGGAAAACCTCAGCGTCCTGCTGATTTCCGGGCTGTTCATTCTGCTGGCGGCGCGACTGGATCTGAACGCGCTGATCGGCCTCGGGCCGCTGGTGCTGATTCTGTTGCTGGTAATTCAGTTGATCGCCCGACCGCTGAACGTGGTGCTGAGTACCGCCGGTTCGAGTCTGAGCTGGCGTGAGCGTGCACTGTTGTGCTGGATTGCCCCGCGCGGGATCGTCGCGGCGGCAGTCTCGGCGATCTTTGCGATTCGCCTGGATGAAGCGGGCCATGAAGGCGCGCTATTGCTGGTGCCGCTGACTTTCGCGGTGATCATCGGCACCGTCGTGCTGCAAAGTGCGACTGCCCGGCCACTGGCGCGTTTGTTGAAGGTTGCGGAACCGGCGCCGAGCGGCTTCCTGATCGTCGGGGCGAACGGGCCTGCACGTCTGCTCGGCAAGTCGCTGCAACAGCTGGGCAGCCGGGTACTGCTGACAGATTCAAGTTGGGAAAACATCCGCGCGGCGCGCATGGATGGCTTGCCGACCTACTTCGGCAATCCAGCCTCGCAGCACGCCGATGCGCATCTGGACCTGGTCGGACTGGGACATTTGCTGGCACTGTCACCGTCGGGCGAACTCAATACGCTGGCAGCCATGCGCTTTCGTCATGACTTTGGCCATCAACGCCTGTTCGGCCTCGCCAGTGGTCAGGAAAGCCGTCGCAGCGACAAGCACCGCGCCAGCCTCGAACATCGCGGCAACCAACTGGGGAGCGAGGCGCTGACTTACGCCAGACTCGCCAGCCAATTGGGCCAGGGCGCCGACCTGTACAGCACGACGCTGACGGACGGGTTTGGCTGGGACGATTACCGGGCGCTGCATGGCAACCGCGCGACGCTGCTGTTCATGCGCGATGACAGCGGTTGGGTGCATGTCGTGTCGCCGGAAACCGTCTTGAAGCCGGGGCCGGGGTGGACGTTGCTGGCGCTGATTCAGCCGGAGAATGTCAGCGCCTGACAGATCGAATCGCGGGCAAGCCCGCGAATGCCGCGGCTCGGTGCTGGATCAGGCCGCGAAACCCGGCAGCACGGGCACCGGACGCTTGTCATCATCAATCGCAACAAAGCTGAACTGCCCGTGAATGGCTTTCTCACGTCCGTCACAGCTCATGCTTTCGACGAACACTTCCACCTCGACCTTGAGACTGGTGTTGCCGACCTTGATCACCCGCCCGACCAGCTCGACGATGGAACCTGCCGGGATCGCGTGATTGAAGTCGATGCGATCTGTGGACACGGTCACCAGCGGCAAACGGCAGAAGCGCGTGGCGGTGATGAACGACACTTCGTCCATCCAGGCCAGCGCAGTGCCGCCGAACAGAGTGTTGTGATGATTGGTGGTCGGCGGGAAAACCGCCTTGGTCACGCGGGTCACCGAGAGTTCGGTGCGACGTTCGATTTCTTGCTCGCGAGGGGTCATGGGTCAGGCCTGAAACGGAATGCTGGGGATAAATTGCGGGCAACAAAAAAGCAGCCCGTAGGCTGCTTTTTTCTGCATCGGAAGCTGGACTTAAGCCAGTTTTTCCTTGATGCGAGCTGCTTTACCCGACAGGTCGCGCAGGTAGTACAGCTTGGCTTTACGTACGTCACCGCGACGTTTAACAGCCATGCTGTCGATCTGCGGGGAGTAGGTCTGGAAAGTACGTTCTACGCCAACACCGTTGGAGATTTTACGAACGGTGAACGCACTGTTCACGCCGCGGTTACGCTTGGCGATTACAACGCCTTCGAACGCTTGCAGACGGGAACGATCGCCTTCCTTCACTTTCACCTGAACGACGATGGTGTCGCCCGGGGCAAAGGTAGGGATTTCTTTGGTCATCTGCTCTGCTTCGAGTGCAAGGATGATTTTGTTGGTCATGCTGTGCTCCTAAGGTAAATCGTCTGATCTACCATCGATACGTTGTTAACTATCGTCCCGCTCGCGGATGTATTCCTCGAGCAGCTTCTTCTCTTCTCCAGAAAGCGAGCGGCTTTCCAGAAGATCGGCGCGTCGTTCATAGGTCCTACCAAGGGACTGCTGTAAACGCCAACGCCGGATATGCGCGTGATTGCCACTCAGCAACACGTCGGGAACACGCTGATCCGCATACACCTCAGGTCGGGTGTAGTGCGGGCAATCCAGCAGACCATCCGTAAAGGAATCTTCCTCAGCGGAATCCGCATGCCCTAAAGCTCCGGGCAGCAGTCGTGTAACCGCATCGATCATGACCATGGCCGGCAGCTCGCCGCCAGACAACACATAGTCACCAATCGACCACTCTTCATCGACATGAGCATCAATAAAACGCTCGTCAATGCCTTCATAGCGACCGGCAATCAGGATCAATGCATCCGATTTCGCCAGTTCGCATACCGCCGACTGAGTCAGTTGACGGCCTTGGGGGGACAGGTAAATCACCTTCGCCGCCTCCCCGGCTGCTGCCTTGGCCTGAACCAGAGCATCCTCCAGGGGCTTGATCTTCATCACCATGCCCGGACCACCGCCAAACGGGCGATCGTCCACAGTGTGATGCCGATCCGTCGTGTAATCCCGCGGATTCCAACAGGTCAGCTGCAAGAGCCCCTGTTTGACCGCACGACTGGTGATGCCGTAGTCGCCGATGGCGGAAAACATCTCGGGAAACAAACTGATCACTTCTACGCGCAAGTTAGCCACGCTTAGAAGTCCGCGTCCCAATCCACCTTCATCTCGCCCGCTGCGAGGTCGACGGCCAACACGCATTGCTCCGTATAGGGCAACAGGCGTTCGCGATCATCCAGGCTGCCAGCGCAAGGCTTGACTACCATTACATCATTGGCGCCGGTTTCCAGAAGATGATCGATTTTCCCGAGCAACTGCCCAAGGGTGTCGATGACCTTCAGACCTTCCAGCTGGTACCAGTAGTACTCACCTTCGGTCAATTCAGCGAACAGATTGCGCGGCACGCAGATCTCATAACCGGCCAGAAGACGAGCTTCTTCACGATCATCAAGACCCTTGAGCTTTGCGACCAGGAACTTGTCGCTCCCGCGTCCACTGACCAGCTCGACCTGTTTCACATTACCTTCGCGCTTGAGCGTCCAGGTTTTGTACTGCAACAGGTTTTCAGTCGGATCAGTAAAGGAATAAACCTTCACTTCGCCGCGAACGCCATGAACAGAATAAATTTTGCCAATAACGATCAAATCATCGGCAACAGCAGGCGTCGCGTTCATATTGCTCAGGCCGCAGCCTTTGCAGATTCCTTCAGCAACTGAGCAACACGCTCAGAAGGCTGTGCACCAACGCTCAGCCAGTAGGCAACGCGCTCTTGGTTCACGGACAGACGGATTTCCTGACCACGGGCAACAGGGTTGAAGAAACCAACCTGTTCTTTGTGGGAACCGTCACGCGGGTTGCGGGAGTCGGTTACGGTCAGGTGGTAAAACGGGCGCTTTTTGGAGCCGCCAAGGGCAAGACGGATTGTTAGCATGTGAACATCGTTCCTGTAGTCGGTGCTGCAAATCTAAATGCACAGCGGGCATGGGTGCCCGAAAGGCCGCATATTCTAAGGAATATCCGGACTTTTGCAAATGACTTTTTCCGGCGCCTGTGGCATGCCGTGCAGATTTGCATATGGGGCCGTCGTTCAAAACGGCCGGTCAGCTCCCGCCGAGTGCGGGTTTGCTGTTGATCCTGCGTCCTTGCAGGGTCTGCGCCGGTGCGACGACCGGCGAGAGTCTAGTGTCCCGTCTCATCCATTTCGCTCACTTTTGGCGAGTGGCTGATGCCCTCAAGCAAGGCGCCGCGACGAGTCATAGCCCGCTATGGCGAGGAGCGGCAACGCAGCATGAGGGCATCAGACGCCGCCATAAGTGAGCAGAATGGGTGAGACGGGACACCTTACATCTTTGGCATGCCGCCGCCGGGCAACATACCGCCCATGCCGCGCATCATTTTCGCCATTCCGCCCTTGGCGGAGAATTTCTTCATCATCTTCTGCATCTGCTTGTGCTGCTTGATCAAGCGACCGATGTCCTGCACCTGGGTGCCGGAACCCATGGCGATCCGGCGCTTGCGCGAACCGCTGATCAGCTCAGGGTCGCGGCGCTCGGCCGGGGTCATGGAGTTGATGATGGCTTCCATCTGCTTGAACTGCTTCTCTGCAGCGTTCTGGGCATTGCCCATTTGCGAGAGATTGACGCCGCCGATGTTCGGCAGTTTGTCCATGAGCCCGCCGAGGCCGCCCATGCTCTTCATCTGTTGCAGCTGATCGCGGAAGTCTTCGAGATCGAAGCCCTTGCCCTTCTTCAGTTTTTTGGCCAGCTTGTCGGCCTTGTCCTTGTCGAGGGTCGCTTCAGCCTGTTCGATCAGGCTGAGCACGTCGCCCATGCCGAGGATCCGCGAAGCGATACGCTCAGGGTGGAACGGATCGAGCGCTTCGCTCTTCTCGCCCATACCGATGAACTTGATCGGCTTGCCGGTGATTGCGCGAACGGACAGTGCGGCACCGCCACGGGCATCACCGTCGACCTTGGTCAGGATCACACCGGTCAGCGGCAGCGCATCACCGAAGGCCTTGGCCGTGTTGGCCGCGTCCTGACCGGTCATGGCATCGACCACGAACAGGGTTTCAACCGGATTGATCGCGGCGTGCAGCGCCTTGATCTCGCCCATCATCTCTTCGTCGATGTGCAGACGACCGGCGGTGTCGACGATGACCACGTCGATGAATTTCAGTTTCGCTTCTTTAATAGCCGCGTTGGCGATGTCGACCGGTTTCTGGCTCAGGTCGGACGGAAAGAACGTCACGCCGATGTCGTTGGCCAGGGTTTCCAGCTGTTTAATAGCAGCAGGACGGTAGATGTCCGCCGACACGACCATGACCGACTTCTTCTTGCGCTCTTTAAGGAAGCGCGCCAGTTTGCCGGCGGTGGTGGTTTTACCCGCACCCTGCAGACCGGCCATCAGAATGACGGCAGGTGGCACGGCGCTCAGGTTCAAGTCTTCGTTGGCCGCGCCCATCAGGCTTTCGAGTTCGGCCTGGACGATCTTCACGAACGCCTGGCCCGGCGTCAGGCTGCGCGACACCTCAGTGCCGACAGCGCGTTCCTTGACCGAATTGACGAAGTCCTTGACCACCGGCAGGGCGACGTCGGCTTCGAGCAACGCCATGCGCACTTCGCGCAGGGTGTCTTTGATATTGTCTTCGGTCAGCTTCGCCTTGCCGGTGACATGGCGCAGCGTCTGCGAGAGACGGTCGGTTAAGTTTTCAAACATTGCGCGATCCTTTCAGGCCCTGTGTAGACCGGGATAATGGCGGCCCAGACCGGAATCAACATGTGCTCGGCGAGCCTGCGGCGTGGGCAGGTCGCGGATTATAGCGAAGACTGCGTCTGGCGGACACCTCGCTGTCAGCTTGCCGGTCTTTCGTGCAATGGCGGTTCTATGCCAAACTCAGCCCCTTTCGGGCTTGCCTAACAGGATTTATGCTCCCCTTGTCACCGAGTTTGCTGACCACCCTCGCCGCCGCCCTTCTCTATGCCGCTGCGACCCTCTATCAGGGCACCCGCCTGGCCACTGGCGCCAAGGCCAACAAGCGCCTGCTGGTCTCGCTCGGCGTCCTCGCCGTGCTGGCTCACAGCGCCAGCCTGCTCACCCATTTATTGACGCCGATCGGTCTGGGCCTGGACTTCTTCAGCGCCTCGAGCCTGATTGCGGCGGCCGTCATCGCCCTGACCCTGCTGGCCTGTTCGCGGATCCCGGTGGAAAACCTGCTGGTGCTGCTGTTCCCGCTGGGTGCGATCACCGTGCTGCTGGCGCAATTCGCGCCGACCGGCACGGTGCAGGTCATCGATGAAGAACCGGGCATCCTCGCGCACATCCTGTTGTCGATCCTCGCCTACGGCATGTTCACCATCGCAGTGTTCCAGGCCTTGTTGTTGCTGGTGCAGGATCACCAGCTCAAGCACAAACACCCGTCAGGGCTGATCAAGAACTTCCCGCCGCTGCAAACCATGGAAAGCCTGCTGTTCGGCTTCCTCTGGGCCGGCTGGACGCTGCTGTCGCTGTCGCTGATCTCCGGCTGGCTGTTCGTCGAGAACCTGTTTGCCCAGCACCTG
This sequence comes from Pseudomonas sp. GW821-FHT11D10, assembly GCF_058808435.1. Taxonomy (NCBI): domain Bacteria; kingdom Pseudomonadati; phylum Pseudomonadota; class Gammaproteobacteria; order Pseudomonadales; family Pseudomonadaceae; genus Pseudomonas; species Pseudomonas sp. GW821-FHT11D10. The sequence goes on from NZ_JBXARR010000003.1 coordinate 682,547, forward strand.
GTGCACAAAACCCTGCTGGCCTGCCTGGCCTGGATCGTGTTCAGCGTCCTGCTCTGGGGCCGTAACCGCCTCGGCTGGCGCGGGCACAAGGCAATCCGCTGGACCCTCGCCGGTTTCTGCCTGCTGATGCTCGCGTATTTCGGCAGCAAACTGGTTCGTGAATACATCCTGCACATCTGACGGGCGGCATAAATGGACGGTTTGCCCATAGGGCCGATGCTCGCGGTATTTGTCCTGCTGATTCTCTGGTCGGGGCTGTTTACCGCCGTCGAAGCGGCGCAACAGCACCTGCTCGCGCAACGCACCGCGTCCCGCGCCAGCGACAAGCCGCTGGCGAAGCTCAGCTTCCCGCTCGACAGCCTGATCCTCTGCAATACCCTGTGCCGCGCCCTCGCCGTCATTCTGGCCACGCTACTGGCAATCTTTCTCTGTGAAGAAAACGGCCCTTGGGCGGCTTGCCTCGGCGCCGGCGCCCTGCTGCTGGTCTTTGCCGACTATTTTCCCCGCGCGCTCGCCCAACGTTATCCGGATGCGGTGCTGTCATTCGGCAATACGCTGCTGGCAGTCCCGCTGAAGGTCGTTTACCCGCTTGCCTGGCTGCTCAGCCGCATCAGTGGTTTGCTGATGCGCCCGTTCATCCGCAAGACCCAGGTGGTGCAACAGAGCGAAGACGATGTGCCGGCGGAGCGTCATGACGATCCGGATCATCCGGTGCGGCCACACCCGGTTTCAGGCATCCATGCGCTGGACAACATCACGGTCAACGACATTCTGGTGCCGCGCAGCGATGTCGACGGCATCAATCTCGACGATCCGATCGAAGAAATCACCGAACAATTGCGCAAGAACCGGCGCACTCGCCTGCCGGTCTTCCACAGCGATATCAATCAGGTCGAAGCGGTGCTTAACACCCGCCAGATCCGGCACCTGCTGGACAATGGCAGCCTGACCCGCGAAGCGTTGCTGGCGGCCAGTTACGAGCCGTATTTCGTGCCTGAAAGCACCCCGCTGCAACTGCAACTGCTGAACTTCCACAAGCAGCAGCGGCGTTTGGGCATGGTGGTGGACGAGTACGGCGAAGTGCTGGGGATTGTCACCCTGGAAGACATTCTCGAAGAAATCGTCGGCGAATTCGAAAGCGAGCACAGCCTCGACAATCCGCACATCCACCCACAGGCCGATGGCCGTATGGTGATCGATGGCGCGGCCTCGATCCGCGAGCTGAACAAATGCCTGGGCTGGCACCTGCCCAGCGACGGCCCCCGGACCCTCAATGGCCTGGTGACCGAGGCGCTGGAAACCATCCCGGAAAGCGCGGTCTGCCTGAAGATCGGCCGCTATCGCCTGGAGATTCTCGAAACCGAGGAGAACCGGGTGAGCAAGGTCCTGATCTGGCACACCACTTCGGCCCCGGCGCTGGCCACGGCGCGCTAGACAGCCCCTTGTTCAATCGTTAGCCACCTTCCTATAATCGCGGAGCTTACCCAAGCCCCGCCGAACCGTGTGCTTACCCCGCACCCGACAAGTTCCGGCCGGTTCATCGGCAGTATCCGCATCACACCGACGACTGTTCCTACCTGAAGCAGCGATCGCGCCTCATCCCACATCCCTGGGTGTTCGACCATAATAATTCGCTCCAACGGAGCTCATGACTGTCAGGGATCACCGCATGACGACCAGTACCGCTTACAGCGACACCACGCCTGCCCAACCGACCAACTCCGCCACCCGCGTGGCCACGGCGAGTTTCATCGGCACGGCCATCGAGTTCTACGATTTCTACGTCTACGCCACCGCCGCTGCGCTGGTGATCGGGCCGGTGTTCTTCCCGCAGACTTCCGGCACGGCGCAGATGCTCTCGGCATTCCTGACCTTCGGCATCGCCTTCCTCGCCCGACCTTTGGGTTCGGCGCTGTTCGGCCACTTCGGTGACCGGATCGGGCGCAAATCGACTTTGGTCGCTTCGCTGCTGCTGATGGGTGTCTGCACCACGCTGATCGGCGTGCTGCCGGGTTACGACAGCATCGGGGCCTGGGCGCCGATCCTGCTGTGCGTGCTGCGCTTCGGCCAGGGCCTGGGATTGGGTGGCGAATGGGGCGGCGCAGCGCTGCTGGCCACCGAAAACGCCCCGAAAGGCAAACGAGCGTGGTTCGGCATGTTCCCGCAGCTAGGCCCTTCGATTGGCTTTCTGGCCGCCAATGGTCTGTTCCTGACGCTGGCCATGAGCCTGAGTGACGATCAGTTCCGCAGCTGGGGCTGGCGGATTCCGTTCCTGCTCAGCGCCGTGCTGGTGATGGTCGGCTTGTACGTGCGCCTCAAGCTCCACGAAACCCCGGTGTTCGCCAATGCCATCGCCCGTCAGGAGCGAGTGAAAGTGCCGCTGGTCGAGCTGTTCAGCCAATACTGGGCACCGACGCTGCTGGGCGCCGCCGCCATGGTGGTGTGCTATGCGCTGTTCTACATCTCGACCGTGTTTTCCCTGAGTTACGGCGTATCCACATTGGGTTACAGCCGAGAGACCTTCCTCGGGCTGCTGTGCTTCGCAGTACTGTTCATGGCGGCCGCGACGCCGCTGTCAGCCTGGGCCAGTGACCGTTACGGGCGCAAGCCGGTGCTGATCGTCGGCGGTGTGCTGGCGATTCTTTCCGGGTTTCTGATGGAGCCGCTGCTGACTCAGGGATCGACCTGGGGCGTGGCGCTGTTCCTGTGCATCGAGCTGTTTCTGATGGGCGTAACGTTCGCCCCGATGGGCGCATTGCTGCCGGAGCTGTTTCCGACGCATGTACGGTATACCGGCGCATCGGCGGCCTACAACCTCGGCGGCATTGTCGGAGCCTCGGCGGCGCCGTTCTTTGCGCAGAAACTGGTGGCGATGGGTGGTTTGAGTTACGTCGGCGGGTATGTGTCGGCGGCCGCGGTGCTCAGCTTGATCGCTGTGCTGTGCCTGAAGGAAACGCGCAATAACGACCTGAATCAGGTGTCGTAAATGCCCTGATCGCTCCCGCCCGATGCGGGAGCGATCAGGTTGCGAGATTACAGCTCTACAACGACAGCCTGGGAAGCACGGGTCGCCTTGGCGCGAGCGGCTTCAATCGATTCGTCACGGGCCAGTGCAACACCCATGCGGCGCTGACCGTTGACTTCAGGCTTGCCGAACAGACGCAGCGCGGTATCCGGTTCGCTCAGCGCAGCGCCGAGATTGGCGAATGCGGTCTGGGTCGACTGGCCTTCCACCAGAATCACCGCCGAAGCCGATGGGCCGAACTGACGGATCAGTGGCACCGGCAGGCCGAGGATCGCCCGGGCGTGCAGGGCGAACTGCGACAGGTCCTGGGAAATCAGGGTCACCAGACCGGTGTCGTGCGGGCGCGGCGACACTTCGCTGAACCACACCTGATCGCCTTTGATAAACAGCTCGACGCCGAACAGACCACGGCCGCCCAACGCTTCGGTCACGGCTTTGGCAACACGCTCGGATTCAGCCAGCGCCACCGGGCTCATGGCCTGTGGCTGCCAGGATTCCTGATAGTCGCCCTTCTCCTGACGGTGGCCGACCGGCGCACAGAAAGTCGTGCCGCCGACATGACGCACGGTCAGCAGAGTGATTTCGTAGTCGAAATCGATGAAGCCTTCGATGATCACCCGGCCTTTGCCGGCGCGACCGCCCTCTTGCGCGTAATCCCAGGCTTTCTGCACGTCATCGGCGCTGCGCAGCAGGCTCTGGCCCTTGCCCGACGAACTCATCACCGGTTTGACGACGCACGGGAAACCCAGGTCCTGAACAGCCTTGCTGTAGTCCTCGAAGGTGTCGGCGAAGTGGTAAGGCGAAGTCGGCAGGTCCAGCTCTTCGGCGGCCAGACGACGGATGCCTTCGCGGTTCATGGTCAGTTGCGCAGCGCGGGCGGTCGGGATCACGGTGAAGCCTTCGGCTTCCAGTTCAACCAGAGTGGCGGTGGCGATGGCTTCGATTTCCGGCACGATGAAGTGCGGCTTCTCGGCTTCGATCACTGCACGCAGGGCGGCGCCGTCGAGCATGTTGATCACGTGGCTGCGATGGGCAACCTGCATGGCCGGCGCATTGGCATAGCGGTCGACGGCAATCACTTCAACGCCCAGGCGTTGCAGCTCGATCACCACTTCCTTGCCCAACTCACCACAGCCACACAGCAATACGCGGGTCGCGGTCGGCGACAATGGAGTTCCGATACGGGTCATCTCAGGTCCTCAAAGAAGCGGATCATCGAGGAAAGCAACGCCAGACGCGCTTTCCATGGGGAGAAAGCGCGGCATTTTACATGAACCTGAGGGTTTGGCTTCAGCCGGCGACAGCCTGTTTGCGTTCACGCCAGGCCATGATCAGCCAGACCGCAGTCACACCGGCGAACTTCGAGGCCAGGGCAGTGATGAGCACCGGCGGTGTCAGCAGGTCGATCATGCCGAAGAAGATGAAGGTATCGAGGGGAATGCTCAGCGCCGAGCTGATCCACAAGCGGTCGCGCAACGGGCGCTTGGTGATGGTGAACACCAGCCAGTCGATGCACTCGGAGACCGCGAATGCCGTGGCGCTGGCCAGCGCAATCGACGGATCGGACGTGACATAGGACAGCACCAGCGCCGCCAGCATCGCCACAATCGCGCCGTGGCCGAAACGGATCTGCACCATGTCGCGCAGCACGAACACCAGCCCGCCCCAGGCCGACCAGATGATGTCCAGGTGCGGCGCGGTGGAGAAGGCGAAGTTGATCAGCACAACACTGCTGATGTAAGCGATGAGGAAAATCATGGGCGTGACCTGTCAATTTGGCGCACAGGTTACTTCAGCCCTTCGATGGCGCCAATCAAATCGGTTATTGCCCCGGCGTTTTGCCGATCATCCAGACCAACCCACTCGCCTTCGCCCGCTCATGACACAACCCCAGCACCACCCGCCGCTCGTCGTTGGTCATCCGGCTCCAGCGAGTAATTTCCTCGACCGTGCGCTGGCAACCGGTACAAATATCATCCTCATCCAGCGCGCAAATGCTCACGCATGGCGAGGCGACGGGTCTTTCCGGGGTTGTCATTCTTCCTGCTCGAACAGATCGCGCGCATAGCGCTGGGAGTTATGCACATAGTGCGCGGCACTGGCTTCGAGCATCTTCTTCTGCGGCTCGGTCAGTTCGCGCACCACCTTGCCCGGCGAGCCCATCACCAGCGAGCCGTCAGGAATTTCCTTGCCTTCGCCGATCAGCGAATTGGCGCCGATGATGCAGTTCTTGCCGATTTTCGCGCCGTTAAGAATCACGGCGTTGATGCCGATCAGGCTGTAGTCGCCGACCGTGCAGCCGTGAAGCATGGCGTTATGGCCGATGGTCACGCCAGTGCCGATAGTCAGCGGATAGCCCATGTCGGTGTGCATCACGGTGCCGTCCTGCACGTTGCTGTTCTTGCCGATCAGGATCAGTTCGTTGTCGCCGCGCAACACGGCGTTGAACCAGACGTTGGCGCCCTCTTCCAGTTTGACCTTGCCCACGAGCACGGCGTTGGGGGCGACCCAGCTCTGTGGATGGGTTTCGACACGGGCGTCGCCCAGGCGGTATTTCATCTTGTTTTCCTCAGGGCTCACGATGGCTGGCCATTCGAGCGATGGCTTCAGGTATTGATGAAGCTTTTAGGCGGCTGATGCAGGCTGATTTTGGCGTCATAGAGCAGGTTGATCAACTCGACGATCATGATCGCCGTCAGTCCCCAGATCTTGTATTCGCCGTAACGATAGCTCGGCACGTACCAACTGCGACCCTGATAGTCGATGCGATGGGTGTGTTCGCGCGGATCCTTGCGGAAGAACTCCAGCGGCACACTGAACACCGCAGCGATCTCGGCATCATTGGCCTGGTATTCGACAAAATCGGGAATCACCCCGACATACGGCGTGACCTTGATGCCATGCAGGGAGATCAGCGGACTGAGCGGACCGATCACTTCGACCAGTCCTGGCGGCAGGCCGATTTCCTCTTCGGCTTCACGCAGCGCGGTGAAGATCAGGTCCGGGTCTTCCGGATCGCGTCGTCCACCGGGGAAGGCGACTTCGCCGCCGTGGGTCGAGAGCCCACTGGCGCGCAGGGTGAGGACAAGTTCGGGTTCGTCACTGCGAGTAATCGGCACCAGGACAGCGGCCTCGGGGAAACGCGTGTCGGTCTCCAGCGTGCGCGGCGTGTGATTGCTTACCCGGTGCAGTAGCTCGTCCAGCATAAGTGTTCTCGATCGGTGCCTTACCCTGCATCATGCACCAATCATTGCGACCGCCCAAGCCCCGAACGGGCGTCATGTCGCGAAACGACAACTTGCCGACTGACACCGCTGCACGCCAAGATAGGCGCAGCATTCAGGAACCCCAGCATGAAATTTTGCAGCCAGTGCGGCAACCCGGTGACTCAGCGCATTCCCGAAGGCGACTCGCGGCTGCGATTCGTCTGCGACAGCTGTCAGACGATTCACTACCAGAACCCCAATATCGTGGCCGGCTGCGTGCCGACCTGGGGCCGCAAAGTCCTGCTGTGTCGCCGCGCCATCGAGCCACGCCTCGGTTACTGGACGCTGCCCGCCGGGTTCATGGAGAACGGCGAGACCATCGAACAGGCCGCCATCCGCGAAACCGCCGAGGAAGCCTGCGCCCGGGTGCGCAACCTGAGCATCTACACCCTGATCGATGTGCCGCACATCAGTCAGGTGCATGTGTTTTTCCGCGCCGAGCTGGCGGATCTGGACTTCGCCGCCGGCCCCGAAAGCCTGGAAGTGCAACTGTTCGACGAGGAAGACATTCCCTGGGACGAGCTGGCTTTCCGCACGGTGGGCCGTACTCTGGAATGCTTCTTCGCTGACCGGCGCGTCGAGGTCTATCCGGTTCGCTCCGAATCGATCCCGCCGCTCGCTCAACCGGCCATCACTTGATTTCGACGGCGGCCGGCCGATAACCGGCTAACGCAGCCCGCGACAGCGCCTGCACACTATCTATAAATAAAGTATCTGCTTCATTTCTGGGGAATCGTTTCAATGCGCTGGTTGCTTGCCCTGTTCTGCCTGTCGTTCGTCACCGTCTCCCAAGCGTCATTCGTGACCACCGTGACGCCTTCGAACACCCCGCTCATCGAAAAAGTACTGGTGCTCAAATCGGCCCATCAACTGCAGTTGATCGCTGACGGCAAGCCGCTCAAAAGCTATCGCATCTCCTTGGGCAAGGGCGCGAAAAAAGGCCCGAAGCTGATTGAAGGCGACAAACGCACACCGGAAGGTTTCTATTGGATCGACTGGCGCAAGACCAGCGACAAATTCAACCTGTCGATGCACATCTCCTACCCGAACATCAGCGACTCCGCCCGCGCCCGCCGTGAAGGCGTCGAGCCTGGCGGGATGATCATGATCCACGGCACGCCGGACTCCGAAGACAACCCGGAACAACTGTTCCACACCCTGGACTGGACCGACGGCTGCATCGCCATGCGCAACGTCGACATGCGCGAAGTCTGGAACCTCGTGCCGGACGGCACGATGATCGAAATCCGCCCCTGATTCCGTCATCCAGGGATCACGCTCCCGAGGGGCCGAAATGCGGCCCTTTCCCCCGACCATTGGTCGCTCGCAAAAAATAAATCAAAAAGATCGCAGCCTGCGGCAACGTCTGAACGGTGATACCACTTTCACCCGCCAGAACTGCCGCAGACTGCGATCTTTTGCTTTCCAGAGCCCACCGCTAATACCACTTGAAACCACCCGCACTGAAACACCCGACTCCAAAGGACTACAGGCCTTTCCGCTGCGTTGACATGGTATGCAAGTGGTATTAGTTTTCGCCGAAATAGCGAGCGACAACAAACCAATATCAGCTCCGGAAGTGCCTTGCATGAACGACCTCCACGCCCTGCGCCCTGACGACTCCCAGCCGACGCCGCTGTACCTGCAACTGGCGCGCAACCTGGAAGCGGCGATCCATGCCGGCCAGTGGAAAGCCGAACAGGCGATGCCGTCGGAGCGCAATCTCAGCGAAATGCTGGGGATCTCCCGGGTCACTGCCCGCAAGGCGCTGGAAGTCCTGCTCGATCAAGGTTTGATCCGCCGCCTGCAAGGCTCCGGCACTTTCATCACCCCACGCCTTGAACAACCGCTGTCGCGCCTGTCGGGGTTCAGCGAGATGCTGCGCCTCAAGGGCTTCGTGCCCAGTTCGCAATGGCTCGAGCGGGAAATCACCCTGCCGACCCACGAAGAACTGATCCGCCTCGGCCTGTCGCCGAACGACAAGGTCGCGCGCATGAAACGCCTGCGCAAAGCCGACGACACCGTGATGGCCATCGAGATGAGCACCCTGCCCGCCTCGATCATGCCCAAGCCGCAGGTGGTGGGCGATTCCCTCTACGAACACCTCGACAGCATCGGCAAACCGATCGTGCGCGCCTTGCAGCACATCCAGGCGATCAACGCCTCGGACGAGTTCGCCGCGCTGGTCGGCATCGCCCCCGGCACCGCGATGTTGCTGATGACCCGGGTCGGCTACCTGGAAGACAACACGCCGATCGAAGTCACCGACACCTATTGCCGCAACGACTACTACGACTTTGTTGCAGAGCTTCGCCGCTGATCAGCAGCCAGGCCAAACGAGAGAAGCGAAATGTCTGAAGACAACATCCTCACCGCTGACGGCTGGATTCGCGGTCGGCTGATCCACGAACACGGCAGAGTCGTGTCGATCGAAGGCGTGCCCTGCGATCCGGCGACCAATGACTTGCCGTATCTGCTGCCGGGTTTCATCGACCTGCACGTCCACGGCGGTGGCGGCAAGGACATCATGGAAGGCGCCAGCGCTTTCGAGACCATCACCCGAACCCACGTGCGTTTTGGCACCACCTCGCTGCTCGCTACCACCATGACCGCGCCGAGTGCCGAGATTGCGAGCGTGCTCAAGGAGGTCGGCGAGTTCTGCGAACAGCGTCCGAAAGGCGCCGCCCGAGTGCTCGGCGTTCACCTCGAAGGCCCGTACATCAATCCCGGCAAACTGGGCGCCCAGCCGAACTTCGCCCACACCGCGTTGATGGCCGAAGTCGAAGACTATCTGGCACTCGCGCCGATCCGGGTAATCACCATCGCCCCGGAAATCGCCGGCCATGACGGTTTGATTCGTGAACTCAGCAGCCGTGGCATCCGCATGCAGATCGGCCACACCCTCGGCAGTTACGAGGAAGGCGTCGCCGCCCTTGAGGCCGGCGCCACCAGTTTCACCCACTTGTACAACGCCATGAGCCCGCTGCATCACCGCGAGCCGGGCATCGTCGGCGCGGCGCTGGCCCACGCCAAATTCGCCGAGCTGATTCCGGACTTGCTGCACGTGCACCCCGGCGCGATCCGCGTGGCCCTGCGCTCTATTCCGTGCCTGTACTGCGTCACCGACTCGACCGCCGCCGCCGGCATGCCCGACGGCGAATACAAGCTCGGCAGCCACACCGTCACCAAATGCCTGGGCGGTGTGCGCCTGCCCGACGGCACCCTGGCCGGCAGCACCCTGACCATGGATCAGGCCCTGCGCAATCTGGTGAAGATCGGTTTGCCGATCGCCGAGGCCTCGCAACGTCTTTCGCAATTCCCCGCCGACTACCTCGGCATCACCGAACGCGGGCGCCTGCAACCCGGCGCCTGGGCCGACTGCGTGCGGCTGGATCGCTCACTCACACTGACCGCCGTCATGGTCGAAGGAGAAGACATTGACTTCAAAAATGCTTGAGGAGGCGCTGTCCTCGTTCGAGGCCGTGCAAGCCCAACTGCAACAGCTCGACCCGCAAATGATCGAGATCGCCGGGCGCCTGCGCCGTCAGCCGCCGCAAGTGGCGATGACCGTTGCCCGTGGCAGCTCCGACCATGCGGCGAGCTACTTCGCTTACCTGACCATGCAGCAACTTGGCGTACCGGTAGCGTCGTTGCCGATGTCGGTGGTGACCATGCAGCAGGCGCCGTTGAAGGTCAGCGGTCAGGTCGCGTTCGCGTTTTCCCAGTCGGGCCAGAGCCCGGATCTGGTCAACAGCCTGCGTCTGCTGCGCAAGCGCGGTGCGTTGAGCGTGTCGATGGTCAACGCCGCCGATTCGCCGCTGGAAGCTGCCTGTGAATTCAGCCTGCCGTTGCTGGCCGGCACCGAAAGCAGCGTCGCCGCGACCAAGAGTTTCATCGCCACCCTCAGCGCCAGCGCCCGTCTGATCGCGCACTGGAAAGAAGACAGCGAATTGCTGGAAGCGCACAACGCCCTGCCCGAAGGCCTGCGCGAAGCCGCGCAACAGGACTGGAGCCTGGCCATCGACGCCCTGCGCGATTGCGAACGGCTGATGGTGATCGGCCGTGGCGCCGGTTTTGCCATCGCCCAGGAAGCCGCGCTGAAATTCAAGGAAACCTCGGCGATCCAGGCCGAAGCCTTCAGCAGCGCCGAAGTCCGCCACGGCCCGATGGCCCTGATCGACGAACACTACCCGCTGCTGGTGTTCGCCCCGCGCGGTGCCGAACAGGCCGGCCTGCTGAGCCTGGCAGCCGAGATGCGCCAACGCGGCGCCCGGGTGCTGCTGGCGGCTCCGGATGATGTGAGCGAACGCGACCTGACTTTGAGCCGTGCCGAGCATCCGGCCCTCGATCCGATCCTGGCGATCCAGAGTTTCTACGTGATGGCGGCCGGTCTGGCCGTGGCCCGTGGCATGGACCCGGATCAGCCGCGACACCTGAGCAAAGTCACTCGTACGCACTGAGTCCGAACCGAACGTTTTCCTGATGAGACCGAGCCATGCACAACAACAATAAAGAGCTGACTTTAAGCGCCCCGCTCAGCGGCCCGGTGCTCACGCTCGCCAAAGTCCCGGACGCGGTGTTCGCCAGCGGCGCGATGGGCGACGGCATTGCCATCGATCCGCTGAACGACACCCTGTACTCACCCTGCGCCGGCGTGGTGATCCACGTCGCCCGCACCGGCCATGCACTGACCGTGCGCGCCGACAACGGCGCCGAGCTGTTGCTGCACCTTGGTCTGGACACGGTAGAGTTGCAGGGCGAAGGGTTCTCGATGCTGGTCAAGGAAGGCGCGCGGGTCAGCAATGGCCAGCCGCTGCTGCGCTATGACCTGGACAAGGTCGGCCGCCAGTGCAAAAGCCTGGTCAGCCTGCTGATCCTGACCAACAGCCAGGATTTCCAGGCGCGCCCCATCACCCTGAAAACGGTGAAGGTGGGCGAGCCGCTGCTGCACATCGTCGCTCGTCACAGCGCAACGGCGAACACAGAAGAACTCGGCGGCCCGGAAGTTCACGGTCACGTGCAGGTCGCCCATCGCGGCGGACTGCATGCGCGCCCGGCGGCGTTGATCCGCCAGACGGCACAAGGTTTCAAGAGCCAGTCGCAGCTGCATTTCGCCGGCAAATCGGCGCCGTGCAACAGCCTCATCGGCTTGATGGGCCTGGCGATTGGCGAGCAGGACGAAGTGCAGGTCAGTTGCCAGGGCCCGGACGCACAGGCGGCGTTGCAAGCCTTGCTCACCGCACTGGCCACCGCCCTGCCCGAGGATCATCACGCCGCCGCACCGGTTGCCGCCACCCCACGTAATCGCCCCGCCGAGGCTGGCGTGTTACACGGAGTTTGCGCCGCACCGGGTCTGGTCGGCGGGCCGCTGTTTCGCTTGAACGCGATCAGCCTGCCGGCGGACGCTGGCAATCATCAGCCCGAGCAACAATTGCAGATCCTCGACACCGCGCTGAATCAGGTCCGCAGCGAAATCGACGGCACCCTCGCCCAGGCGAAAAAACACCGCAATGCCGACGAAGAAGCGATCTTCGCCGCGCACCTGGCCTTGCTGGAAGATCCGGCTCTGCTCGACGCCGCCCAGCAATCGATTGAAACCGGTACGGCGGCAACTCACGCCTGGAGCCAGTCCATCGACGCGCAATGCGAGGTGCTGCAAAACACCGGCAGCGCGCTGCTGGCCGAGCGTGCCAACGATCTGCGCGACCTCAAGCAACGGGTGCTGCGCGCCCTGCTCGGCGAAGCCTGGCACTACGAAGTGCCGGCCGGCGCCATCGTCGCCGCCCACGAACTGACGCCGTCGGACCTGCTGCAACTGAGCGCGCAAGGCGTCGCGGGTTTGTGCATGGCCGAAGGTGGTGCGACTTCCCACGTGGCGATTCTGGCCCGGGGCAAAGGGCTGCCGTGCATGGTCGCACTGGGCTCGGCGCTGCTCGATCAAACGCAAGGCCAATCGGTGGTCCTCGACGCCGACGGAGGGCGCCTCGAACTGACGCCGAATGCCGAGCGTCTGGCCGAAGTCCAACAAGCGCAAATCGACCGCCAACAACGGCGCGATGCCCAGCAAGCCCAGGCCCATCTGCCGGCGGAAACCCGCAACGGTGTGGCCATCGAAGTGGTCGCCAACGTCGCTTCAAGCCACGAAGCGGCGGATGCATTTGCCAACGGCGCCGACGGCGTCGGCCTGTTGCGCACCGAGTTCCTGTTCGTCGATCGCCACACTGTGCCGGACGTCGAAGAGCAACGCGCTGCCTATCAAGCCGTGATCGATGCCATGGGCGACAAATCGGTAATCATCCGCACCATCGACGTCGGCGGCGACAAACAACTCGACTACCTGCCGCTGCCGGTGGAGGCCAACCCGGTGCTCGGCCTGCGCGGCATTCGCCTGGCCCAGGCCCGCCCGGAAATCCTCGATCAGCAACTGCGCGCCCTGCTGCAAGTCAGCCCATTGCAGCGCTGCCGGATCCTGCTGCCAATGGTCACCGAGGTCGACGAACTGCTGCACATCCGCCAACGGGTCGATGCGCTGTGCCTGGAACTGGGCATCAACCAACGTCCGGAAATCGGCGTGATGATCGAAGTCCCAGCCGCCGCCTTGCAGGCCGAGCAACTGGCCGAACACGCCGACTTCCTGTCCATCGGCACCAACGACCTGTCGCAATACACCCTGGCCATGGACCGCGACCACGCCGGCCTCGCCGCGCGGGTCGATGCCTTGCACCCGGCGCTGCTGCGCCTGATCGCCATGACCTGCGAAGGCGCGGCGGTGCATAAACGCTGGGTCGGCGTGTGCGGCGCCCTCGCCTCGGATCCGCTGGCGACGCCAGTGTTGATCGGCCTGGGCGTGACCGAACTGTCGGTGAGCCCGGTACAGATCGGCGAAATCAAGGACCGCGTGCGCCAGCTGCACGAAGCCGAATGCCAACGCCTCGCCCGGGACTTGCTCAAGCTGAGCAGCGCCGCTGCGGTGCGTCATGCCTGTCATCAACATTGGCCTCTGCGCTAACAAAAACAACAAGGACAAACGCCATGTACCAACTCTTCATCGAAGGCCTGCAACGCCTCGGCCGGGCGCTGATGCTGCCGATCGCGATCCTGCCGATCGCCGGCCTGCTGCTGCGCCTGGGCGACACTGACCTGCTGAACATCGCGATCATCCACGACGCCGGCCAGGTGATCTTCGCCAACCTGGCGATGATCTTCGCCATCGGTATCGCGGTCGGCTTCGCCCGTGACAACAACGGCACCGCCGGCCTCGCCGGGGTGATCGGTTACCTGGTGATGATCTCCACCCTCAAGGTGCTCGACGCCAGCATCAACATGGGCATGCTCGCCGGGATCGTCAGCGGCCTGATGGCCGGCGCGCTGTACAACCGCTTCAAGGACATCAAACTGCCGGAGTACCTGGCATTCTTCGGCGGCCGGCGTTTCGTCCCCATCGTCACCGGGTTCAGCGCGGTCGGCCTGGGCGTGCTGTTCGGCTACATCTGGCCGCCGATCCAGCACGGCATCAACAGCTTCGGCACCCTGCTGATGGAAAGCGGCAGCTTCGGCGCCTTCGTCTTCGGCGTGTTCAACCGCCTGCTGATCGTCACCGGCCTGCACCACATCCTCAACAACATGGCGTGGTTCGTGTTCGGCAACTTCACCGACCCGACCACCGGCGCGCTGGTCACCGGCGACCTGTCCCGCTACTTCGCCGGCGACCCGAAAGGCGGCCAGTTCATGACCGGCATGTTCCCGGTCATGATCTTCGGCCTCCCCGCCGCCTGCCTGGCGATGTACCGCAACGCCCTGCCGGAGCGACGCAAAGTCATGGGCGGGATCTTCCTGTCGATGGCCCTGACCGCCTTCCTCACCGGCGTCACCGAACCGATCGAATTCGCCTTCATGTTCCTCGCACCGCTGCTGTTCCTGCTGCATGCGCTGCTGACCGGATTGTCGATGGCAATCACCAACGCACTGAACATCCACCTGGGCTTCACCTTCTCAGGCGGCTTCATCGACATGGTGCTGGGTTGGGGACGCTCGACCAACGGCTGGCTGGTGGTGCCGGTGGGCCTCGCGTATGCGGTCATCTACTACTCGGTGTTCGATTTCTGCATCCGCCGCTTCAACCTGAAAACCCCGGGGCGCGAAGACGTCGCCACCGCCGACAAAGCGGTCCTGACCGAAAACGAACGCGCCAGCGCTTACATCAAGGCACTCGGCGGTGCGGAGAATCTGGTTACGGTTGGCGCGTGCACCACGCGACTGCGACTGGAAATGGTCGATCGCAACAAAGCCTCCGATGCGGACTTGAAAGCACTGGGCGCAATGGCCGTGGTACGCCCGGGCAAGGGCGGCAGTTTGCAGGTGGTCGTCGGGCCGATGGCCGACAGCATTGCCGACGAAATCCGCCTGGCGATGCCCGCATTGGGCCGTGCCGTAGAGGCTGTTCCTCTCGCCGTCATCGAAACCAGCGAGCCTGTCGCAGTCTCCACACCCCAGGCCCAACAATGGCTGACAGCCCTGGGCGGCAGCGACAACGTGCTGCAACTCGACTGCATCGCGATGAGCCGGATCCGCCTGCAACTGGCCGATGGCAAAGCGCTGTCGGAAAGCCGGCTGAAAGAGCTTGGATGTCTGGGCGTGAGCGCGCTGGAAGATGGCGTGTGGCATCTGTTGGTGGGTGAGCGAGCGCAGAGTTTGAGTGTGGCGCTGGAGGGGTTGGTCAATCGGAGTGAGGTGAGTGCAAAAGTCTGATGGTTGCCATCAAGTATTGACTTGTAGCGATTACAAACAGGAAACCCGGTCTAGGCCGGGTTTCTTGTTCCATTTGAAGCAACCACCGCAGGACCGGAGCTTCCGAGGGGCAAGCTGAAACCAAATGGGAAGATTCGGTAAATCCCACACATTTTTAAACATTCGAAAATGGAACGCGGAGCGTCCCGGGCTGCATTCCCACGCGGAGCGTGGGAACGATCAAGCAGTACGCAGTTTCCTTCTGCTTTCTGCTTCCCGCCTCTCGCTTCCCACCACTCAACACGATGAGCGTTAGCTCGAGTAAAGCTTTTGACGTGCCGGCCCCATCGGCAGGCTGAGTGGAGGGATTTATCCGGGGGTGGGAGCGCAGCGACCGTGCGGCGCAGCCGCATGCATCGAGAGGAGGTGCAGCGAAGCAAACCGTAGGCGATGCCCCCGGATGAATCCCGGAACGAAGGAACACCGAGCCACAGCGAGGTGCCGAACGCCGGGGCCCAGCGTTTTTGGTTACTTTTTTGGCGTTTGAAAAAAGTGACTCGCCGTAAGGGCGAAACCATAAGAAGCCGTTACCGCAGCAACGGATATTCACTCAATCCCAACCCCAAAAAACCAAACCCCAAAAACCAAAAAACCAAAAAACCCGCTGAAATCACTCTCAGCGGGTTTCCCGTTTCAGCAGCCAAGGAAGATCAAAAATCCTCCAACCGCCAAACCTCATAAGCCGGCGTCTCGTAGGGATGGCTCAACTTAAGAGCCGCCACTACCGAGCGAATCAACTCATCGCCAACAACAAGCTCAACCTTCCACTCCTCGACCCGCTCAACCCGCCCCGCCTCACCAATGAACGGCTGACTCCCGTCCAAAGGCCGAAACTGACCCGTACCAAGCACCTGCCAAGCACAGTGGTCATAGTCACCAATCCGCCCACCACCAGCAGCGAACACAGCATCCTTGACCACCTCGACATGACTGTCGGGAACAAAAAACGCGAGCTTGTACACAGCGCTTAGTTCACCCACACACGAGCATTACGGAACATACGCATCCAAGGTGCGTCTTCGTTCCAGTCTTCCGAACGCCACGAGTTCTGCACGGCACGGAACACACGCTCCGGGTGCGGCATCATGATCGTCACGCGACCGTCGCGGCTGGTGAGACCGGTGATCCCGCGCGGCGAACCGTTCGGGTTGGCCGGATAGGCTTCGGTGACCTTGCCGTGGTTGTCGACGAAACGCATCGCCACGCAACCGGACAGATCGGCTTCCAGCAGTGCTTCTTCGCTGGAGAACTCGGCGTGACCTTCACCGTGAGCAATGGCGATCGGCATACGCGAACCAGCCATGCCCTGCAGGAAGATCGAGTTCGATTCCTGAACCTGAACCATCGCCACGCGCGCTTCGAACTGCTCGGAGCGGTTGCGCACGAAGTGCGGCCAGAACTCACTGCCCGGGATCAGCTCGTGCAGGTTGGACATCATCTGGCAACCGTTGCACACGCCGAGGGTGAAGCTGTCGTTACGCTCGAAGAAGCCCTGGAACGCGTCGCGGGCACGGCTGTTGAACAGTGCGGACTTGGCCCAGCCTTCACCGGCGCCGAGTACGTCGCCGTAGGAGAAACCACCGCAGGCCACCAGACCTTTGAACTCGTTCAGGTCGACACGGCCGGCCAGAATGTCGCTCATGTGCACGTCGATCGCGTTGAAGCCGGCGCGGTCGAACGCAGCCGCCATTTCCACCTGACCGTTGACGCCCTGCTCACGCAGTACGGCAACCTGTGGGCGAATGCCTTTCTTGATGTAAGGCGCGGCGATGTCCTGGTTGACGTCGTAGCTCAGCTTGACGCTCAGGCCCGGGTTGTCCTCTTCCAGCAGCGCATCGAACTCTTGCTCGGCGCAGTCGGCGTTGTCGCGCAGACGCTGGATCTGGTAGCTGGTCTCGGCCCACTGACGTTGCAGCAGACGACGCTGGCCTTCGAACACGGTGTCACCGTTGAAGGTGATGTTGATCTGGCCGTTGTTGATCGGCTGACCGATCACCGAAACGCAGTCGCCCAGACCGGCAGCGCTGAATTGGGCGAGGATGTCCGGGGTGGCGTCCTGGCGAACCTGGATCACGGCACCCAGTTCTTCGTTGAACAGGATGGCGGCGATTTCAGCGGAGCTTTCGGCAACGCTGTCCAGGTTCAGGCTCAGACCGCAGTGACCGGCGAAGGCCATTTCCACCACGGAGGTCAGCAGACCACCGTCGGAACGGTCGTGGTACGCCAGCAGGTGACCGTCGGCGTTGAGGCCCTGGATCACTGCGAAGAAGGCTTTCAGGTCTTCGGCGTCGTCGACGTCCGGAGCCTGCTTGCCGAGCTTGCCGTGAACCTGCGCCAGGATCGAGGCGCCCATGCGGTTCTGACCGCGACCGAGGTCGATCAGGATCAGGTCGGTGGTGCCCTTGTCCATGCGCAGTTCCGGGGTCAGGGTCTGACGGATGTCAGCCACTGGCGCGAAACCGGTCACGATCAGGGACATCGGCGAGGTGACAGTCTTGTCTTCGCCGTTGTCGTTCCAACGGGTGGCCATGGACATCGAGTCCTTGCCGACCGGGATGGTGATGCCCAGCTCAGGGCACAGTTCCATGCCGACCGCTTTCACGGTGTCGTACAGACGCGCGTCTTCGCCCGGGTGGCCGGCAGCGGACATCCAGTTCGCCGACAGTTTGATGTCGGAGAGTTTGTTGATGCGCGAGGCGGCAATGTTGGTCAGGGTTTCGCCGATGGCCATGCGGCCCGACGCCGGAGCATCCAGCAGAGCCAGCGGAGTACGCTCGCCCATCGCCATCGCTTCACCGGTGTAGACGTCGAAGCTGGTGGCGGTGACGGCGACGTCGGCCACCGGAACCTGCCATGGGCCGACCATCTGGTCACGAGCCACGAGGCCGGTGATGGTGCGGTCGCCGATGGTGATCAGGAAGCTTTTGCTCGCCACGGCCGGGTGGTGCAGAACGCGCTCGATGCTTTCGCCGATGTCGAGGTTCGACGGATCGAAGTCATCGCCCAGCTCGGCTTCGCGAACCACCGAACGGTGCATGCGCGGCGCCTTGCCCAGCAACACTTCCAGTGGCATGTCCACCGGGTTGTTGCCGAAGTGGCTGTCGGTCACGGTCAGTTGCGGCTCGGCGGTGGCTTCACCGACAACGGCGAACGGGCAACGCTCACGTTCGCAGATCGCCTTGAAGCGCTCGAAGTCGGCCGGGCCGACCGCCAGAACGTAACGTTCCTGGGATTCGTTGGACCAGATTTCGTGCGGGGCCATGCCCGGCTCGTCGTTTGGAATGTTGCGCAGTTCGAAACGGCCACCGCGGTCGCCGTCGTTGACCAGTTCCGGGAAGGCGTTGGACAGACCGCCCGCACCCACGTCGTGAATGAAGCTGATCGGGTTTTTGTCGCCCAGCTGCCAGCAACGGTCGATGACTTCCTGGCAGCGACGCTCCATTTCAGGGTTTTCACGCTGAACGGAAGCGAAGTCCAGATCCGCCGAGCTGGTGCCGGTCGCCATGGAGGAAGCAGCGCCGCCGCCCAGACCGATCAGCATCGCCGGGCCGCCGAGGACGATCAGCTTGGAGCCGACCAGAATCTCGCCTTTCTTGACGTGCTCTTCACGGATGTTGCCCATGCCGCCAGCCAGCATGATCGGCTTGTGGTAACCGCGAACTTCGTCACCGTGCGGGGTGGTGATCGACTGTTCGAAGGTACGGAAGTAACCGGTCAGGGCCGGACGACCGAATTCGTTGTTGAAGGCAGCGCCGCCCAGCGGGCCTTCGATCATGATGTCCAGCGCGTTGACGATGCGCTCAGGCTTGCCGTACGGCACTTCCCACGGCTGTTCGAAGCCCGGGATCTGCAGGTTCGATACGGTGAACCCGGTCAGGCCGGCCTTCGGCTTGGCGCCACGACCGGTTGCACCTTCGTCACGGATCTCGCCACCGGAACCGGTGGACGCGCCCGGGAACGGAGCGATCGCGGTCGGGTGGTTATGGGTTTCAACCTTCATCAGGATGTGCACCGGCTCCTGCACCGCGCCGTACTGGCGGGTTTCCGGATCCGGGAAGAAGCGGCCGGCGACGTTGCCGACGATCACCGAAGCGTTGTCCTTGTAAGCGGACAGCACGCCTTCGCTGTGCATCTGATAGGTGTTCTTGATCATGCCGAACAGGCTTTTTTCCTGGCTCTCGCCGTCAATATCCCAACTGGCGTTGAAGATCTTGTGGCGACAGTGCTCGGAGTTGGCCTGGGCGAACATCATCAGTTCGATGTCGTGCGGGTTGCGCTTGAGGCCGTTGAAGGCGTTGACCAGGTAATCGATCTCGTCTTCAGCCAGGGCCAGGCCCAGTTCGACGTTGGCCTTCTCCAGCGCGGCGCGACCACCGCCGAGGATGTCGATGGCGGTCAGCGGCTTCGGTTCGGCGTGGCTGAACAGACCGGCGGCCTGCTCGAGGTTGGCCAGAACGATCTGAGTCATGCGGTCATGCAGTACGTCTGCAATCTGCTGCGCTTCGGTTTCACTGAACTGGCCGGCCACGTAGAACGCGATGCCGCGCTCCAGGCGCTGGATCTTGCTCAGGCCGCAGTTGCGGGCGATGTCGCTGGCCTTGCTCGACCATGGCGAGATGGTGCCGAAACGTGGCAACACCAGGAACAGACGACCGGTCGGCTCTTGAACCGGAACGCTTGGACCGTACTTCAGAAGGCGCGCAAGCACCTGCTGTTCGTCGCCGGTCAGGACGCCGGTGACTTCGGCGAAGTGAGCGAATTCAGCATACAAGCCACTGACAGCCGGAACCTTCTGGCTCAGTTGCTCAAGGAGTTTGCTGTGGCGAAAGGCAGAAAGGGCAGGAGCGCCGCGCAGGATCAACATCTTCGGGACAGCCTCGGGAAGGGGTGTGCTTTGAGGCCGTGCATTCTAGCCTAAACCGCCCTCAACATCACCCGAAACGCTACGCACGGTTGCACCCGGATGTCGAGTGGTGTTCCTGCCTTGAGGGTCAAATTTATGGGGTGTCGGAACGCGGGTTATTTTTTCTGTCACAAAATGCCTTTCGGGCCCATTCCTGCGGGGTTTCGAGCGGTTTTGTGATCCCTAGCAGACAACCCTGCAACTGTCGAGATATGGCGCCCGTTGTCCTTTGCGTATACTGCGCACATGTTTTCCCCAACGGCTTTGCGTCCGCGGTACGCCAAATGGCTGATCGCTACCGGACTCTTCCTGATGCTCAGTGGCTGTGTTGATAAACCCAACACACTCGAGCGCGTAAAGGAGGATGGCGTGCTGCGGGTGGTCACCCGAAACAGCCCCGCCACCTACTTTCAGGATCGCAGCGGTGAAACCGGCTTCGAATACGAGCTGGTGAAGCGTTTCGCCGACGATTTGGGGGTCGAGCTCAAGATCGAGACCGCCGACAACCTCGACGACCTGTTCAACCAGGTCGGCAAGCCGAACGGCCCGGTACTGGCAGCCGCCGGCCTGGTCAGCAGCGAACAGCGCAAGAAACAGGTGCGCTTCTCCCGCTCCTACCTCGAAGTCACCCCGCAGATCATCTACCGCAACGGTCAGTCACGTCCTACCGACGCCGGCGATCTGGTGGGCAAGAAGATCATGGTGCTCAAGGGCAGCACCCACGCCGAACAACTGGCGGAGCTGAAACAGAAATATCCTGGCATCCAGTACGAAGAATCCGACGCCGTTGAAGTGGTCGACCTGCTGCGCATGGTCGATGAAGGTCAGATCGACCTGACTCTGGTCGACTCCAACGAAGTGGCGATGAACCAGGTGTACTTCACCAACATCCGCGTGGCCTTCGACCTCGGTGACGCACGTAGCCAGAGCTGGGCCGTGGCGGCCGGCGAAGACAACAGCCTGCTCAACGAGATCAACAGTTATCTGGACAAGGTGCAGAAGAACGGCACCCTGCAACGTCTGAAAGACCGTTATTACGGCCACGTCGACGTCCTCGGCTACATGGGCGCCACCACCTTCGCCCAGCATTTGCAGCAGCGGCTGCCCAAATACGAACAGCACTTCAAGGCCTACGCCAAGAAAGAGAAAGTCGACTGGCGCCTGCTGGCGGCGATCGGTTATCAGGAATCGCTGTGGCAACCGGCGGTCACGTCGAAGACCGGCGTGCGCGGGCTGATGATGCTGACCCAGAACACCGCCCAGGCCATGGGCGTGTCCAACCGCCTCGATCCGAAGCAGAGCATCATGGGCGGCGCCAAGTACCTGGCCTACATGAAGGATCAGCTCGACGAGTCGATCCAGGAACCGGATCGCACATGGTTTGCTCTTGCGGCCTACAACGTCGGCAGCGGTCATCTGGATGACGCGCGCAAACTGGCGGCCAAGGAAGGGTTGAACCCGGACAAGTGGCTGGATGTGAAAAAGATCCTGCCGCGCCTGTCGCAGAAGCAGTGGTACAGCAAGACCCGCTACGGCTACGCCCGGGGCGGCGAACCGGTGCATTTCGTGGCGAACATCCGTCGCTACTACGACATCCTCACCTGGGTGACCCAGCCGCAGCTTGAGGGCGATCAGGTGGCCGAGGGCAACCTGCATGTGCCGGGGATCGACAAGTCGAAACCCGCTCAAGAGCCCGCCCCGCTTTAACCCATCCCCAAAACGAATGTGGGAGCAAACTCGCTCCCACATGATGTTGCGACTTAGTGTTTGGCGGCCGCCAGAATCAACGCCTTCATCTCCGACACCGCCGACTTGAAGCCTACGAACAATGCGTGCGCCACCAGCGCATGGCCGATGTTCAGCTCGTTGATGCCCTTGATCGCGGCAACCGCCTCGACGTTGTGATAGTGCAGGCCATGGCCGGCATTGACGATCAGGCCCTGGGCCAGACCGAAGGCCACGCCATCCGCTACACGCTTGAGCTCTTCCGCCACTTCGGTCGGTGTTTCGGCATCGGCGTAACGCCCGGTGTGCAGTTCGATGGCCGGTGCGCCGACGCGTTTCGACGCAGCGATCTGCCGCTCGTCGGCGTCGATGAACAGCGATACCTCGCTGCCGATCTTCGACAGACGTTCGACCGCCGCTCTGATCCGCTCTTCCTGCCCCGCCACATCCAGACCGCCTTCGGTGGTCAGCTCCTGACGGGTTTCCGGCACCAGGCAGATGTGCGCCGGACGGATGTGTTCGGCGAACGCCATCATTTCTTCGGTGACGCCCATCTCGAAGTTCATGCGGGTTTGCAGTACATCCTTGAGCAGCAGCACGTCGCGTTCCTGAATGTGCCGACGGTCTTCGCGCAGATGCACGGTGATGCCATCGGCGCCCGCCTCTTCCGCATCCAGCGCTGCCTTGACCGGATCCGGATAGCGCGTGCCACGGGCCTGACGCAGAGTGGCGACGTGGTCGATGTTCACGCCAAGAAGAATGCGATTGCTGGTGGTCACGGATGCGCTCCTGAATGGAAAGATTCGGCGCACAGCATATCAGGGCTTGCGAAATAGCTCGCGACTGACGAGGGGACGACCGCCCAAATGCACGGCCAAGGCTTGGCGCATCAGACGTTTGGCGGCAGACAGTGCGCCCGGTGCCGACCAGTCGGCTTCGGCCATGGCGAGCAGTTCGGTGCCGTTGAACAGACCGGGTTGCAGCAGGTAGACCCGCTCGAGTCCGGCATCCACCTGCAAGCGGTAGAGACCATCCGCAGCAATGGGTTCGTCATTGATGTCGGTGCTCAGGGAAAAACCGTAACCAAGATCATCCAGCAGCCGCCACTCGAAGGAACGCAGCAGCGGCTCCAGTGGCCGGCCTTCGGCCAATGCCAGCAAGGTCGCGGCGTAATGATCGAACACCGCCGGGTGCGGGTCTTCGGCAGGCAACAGGCGGATCAACAGTTCATTGAGATACAGGCCGCTGAACAGCGCCTCGCCGACCATCCAGGTCGCGTTGCCGACGCTTTCCATGCGCCCGACGTTCTTCAACTCACCCTTGCCGCGAAACTCCACTTCCAGCGGCACGAACGGCCGTGCCAGCGTCCCGGCCTTGCCCCGCGCACTGCGCAACACCGCCCGCAGCCGACCTTGCGGCGTGAGGAAATCCACCAATGCGCTGGTTTCGCGGTAGGCGCGGGAATGCAGGACGTAGGCGGGCTGGGCGGGTGGCGCTTGAGACATGGATTTCTCGTTGAGGGAAACGCGGTTTACTCATCACCCAAAACCAATGTGGGAGCGAGCTGGCTCGCGAAAGCGGTGCAACAGTCAACATCAATGCCGAATGTTACATCGTCTTCGCGAGCAAGCTCGCTCCCACAATGGATCGATGTATTGCTTTACAGGTCGCCGTAACCCAGCGAACGCAGCGCACGCTCGTCGTCGGACCAGCCGCCCTTCACCTTGACCCACAGGTTGAGCATGATCTTGGAGTCGAACAGCAGCTCCATGTCCTTGCGCGCTTCGGTACCAATGCGCTTGATGCGCTCGCCCTTGTCGCCAATGATGATTTTCTTCTGGCCGTCACGCTCGACGAGGATCAGCGCATGGATGTGCAGCGTCGCACCCTGCTGCTTGAACTCTTCGATTTCGACGGTGATCTGGTACGGCAGCTCGGCACCGAGCTGGCGCATGATCTTCTCGCGCACCAGTTCGGCGGCAAGGAAACGGCTGCTGCGGTCGGTGATCTGGTCTTCCGGGAAGAAGTGATCGTTCTCCGGCAGATGATCGGCGATCACTTTTTCCAGCGCGTCGAGGTTGTGCCCCTGCTGCGCCGAAATCGGAATGATCTGCGCGTTCGGCAGCTGTTCCTGCAACCATGACAGGTGCGGCATCAGCTCGGCCTTGTCTTCGATGCGATCGGTCTTGTTCAGGGCGACGATCAGTGGGCCGGTCACGTACTGCACGCGCTCCAGAACCATCTGGTCTTCATCGGTCCACTTGGTGCGGTCGACCACGAAGATCACCACGTCGACGTCTTTCAACGCCGCCGAAGCGGTCTTGTTCATGTAGCGGTTCAGGGCTTTTTCGCCACCCTTGTGCATGCCGGGGGTGTCGACGTAGATCGCCTGCACGTCGCCCTCGGTCTTGATCCCGAGCATGTTGTGGCGAGTGGTCTGCGGCTTGCGCGAGGTGATCGCCAGCTTCTGGCCGAGGATGTGGTTCAGCAGCGTGGACTTGCCCACGTTGGGACGGCCGACGATGGCAACATAGCCACAGCGCGTTGCGTTTGTATCAGTCATTGCCATTCTCCACACCCAGGGCAATCAGTGCTGCGGCGGCCGCTACCTGTTCGGCAATACGACGGCTCACACCCTGACCCCGGCTTTTTTCATTCAATAGGACAACTTCGCACTCGACGAAGAAGGTACGGCAGTGCGGCTCGCCCTGGATATCCACCACTTCGTAGCGCGGCAGTTCGCAGCCGCGCGATTGCAGGAATTCCTGCAGGCGGGTCTTCGGATCCTTGTTGGTGTCGACCAGCGTCAGGCCTTCGAACTCGCCGGCCAGCCAGGCCAGTACGCGCTCGCGGGCGACTTCCATGCCGGCGTCGAGGTAGATCGCACCGATCAGTGCTTCAAGGGCGTCGGCCAGAATCGATTCGCGACGGAAACCGCCGCTCTTCAACTCGCCGGAACCCAGACGCAGGTAATCGCCCAGATCGAAACCGCGAGCCAGCACTGCCAGCGTCTCACCTTTTACCAGTCGTGCACGCAAACGCGACAACTGGCCTTCGCGAGCCAGCGGGAAGCGGTCGAACAGGGCTTCGCCGGCAACAAAGTTGAGGATCGCATCGCCGAGGAATTCCAGACGCTCGTTGTTGCGTCCGGCAAAGCTGCGGTGCGTAAGGGCCAGGACCATCAGTTCCTGGTCCTTGAAGGTGTAACCGAGCTGACGCTCGAGACGGCTTAGAGAAACGCTCACGGTTTACCCACGCTGAGTTCGTGGCTGGATTCCACTGCCATCGCCGGGATACGGCGCAGGCCTGGGACAATTAACGCTGTGTTCAAAAATGACGTCCTGAATATCGTGGCTTCATGCCCCGGAGCCGGTTGTGCCGACGCCAGAAATGCATTCGGCGCTGTGGTCAACAGCGCCGTGTTTGTTTACTTGATCAGGCCGACCCGCGAGAAGTTCGGCAGGTGGCTGAGTTTCGGTTCCGGCCAGCTCATCCAGACCGCGAAGGCCTTGCCGACGATGTTCTGGTCGGGAACCATGCCCAGCAGATCCTTGGGAATGTTCGGATCATCCCAGTAGCGACTGTCGTTCGAGTTGTCGCGGTTGTCGCCCATCATGAAGTAGTGCCCGGCCGGCACGGTCCAGGTATGGTCCGGCGTGGCGCGGTAGCGGCTCATTTCCTTGCGGATCAGGTGCTCGGCGACGCCGAGTTTTTCCTTGTAGAGTTCCGCGCTGCCCAGCGTGCCCGGCTCGGAGCCGACCAGTTGCTCGGCAATCGACTCGCCATTGACGAACAGGCGCTTGTCGGCGGTGTACCGCACGGTGTCGCCCGGCAGGCCGACCACACGCTTGATGTAGTTGACGTTCGGGTCGCTCGGGTAGCGGAACACCATCACATCGCCGCGCTGCGGGTCACCGACCTCGATGATCTTCTTGTCGATCACCGGCAAACGGATCCCGTAGGAAAACTTGTTCACCAGAATGAAGTCGCCGACGTCCAGGGTCGGCTTCATCGAGCCGGACGGAATCTGGAACGGTTCCACCAGGAACGAACGCAGCACCAGCACGATGAACAGCACCGGGAAGAACGACTTGCCGTACTCGACCAGCAGCGGTTCCTTGTTCAGCTTCTCGACCACCACCCCATCAGGCTGGCTGACGCTGCCCTGATAGGAGGCGATGGCGGCACGCCGACGCGGTGCCAGGATCAACAGATCGAGCAACGCCAACAGACCGCAGACGAACACGGCAATGACCAGCAACAGCGGGAAATTTAGTGACATAGGACCTGACTATTCCAACCTGAGCACGGCGAGGAAGGCTTCTTGTGGAATTTCCACGTTGCCGACCTGTTTCATGCGTTTCTTACCGGCCTTCTGCTTCTCAAGCAGTTTTTTCTTACGGCTGACGTCGCCGCCGTAGCACTTGGCCAATACGTTCTTTCTGAGTGCCTTGACGGTTGTCCGGGCGACGATCTGACCGCCAATGGCAGCCTGGATGGCCACGTCGAACATCTGACGAGGAATCAGTTCTTTCATCTTCTCGGTCAACTGGCGACCTTTGAAGTGCGAATTGTCACGGTGCACGATCAGCGCCAGAGCGTCGACCTTGTCGCCGTTGATCAGCACGTCCAGTTTCACCAGATTAGCCGATTGGTAACGATCGAAATGGTAGTCCAGCGAAGCATAGCCGCGGCTGGTGGATTTCAGACGATCGAAGAAGTCCAGGACCACTTCGTTCATCGGCAGGTCGTAGGTCACTTGCACCTGATTGCCGAGGAACAGCATGTCGACCTGCACACCGCGTTTCTCGATGCACAGGGTGATGACGTTGCCCAGGTGTTCCTGCGGTACCAGGATGTTGGCGCGCACGATCGGCTCGCGCATGTCTTCGATTGCAGACACGTCCGGCAGCTTCGACGGGTTGTCGACGTAAATCGTTTCACCGGTTTTCAGCACCAGCTCGAAGATTACCGTCGGCGCCGTGGTGATCAGGTCCAGGTCGTATTCGCGCTCCAGGCGCTCCTGGATGATCTCCATGTGCAGCATGCCGAGGAAGCCGCAACGGAAGCCGAAGCCCAGTGCGTCGGAGCTTTCCGGGGTGTACTGCAGCGACGAGTCGTTCAGGGTCAGTTTCTGCAGCGCTTCGCGGAAATCCTCGAAGTCGTCGGAACTGACCGGGAACAGACCGGCGTAAACCTGTGGCTGGATGCGTTTGAAACCTGGCAGCACCGGAACGTCCGGGGTGGAGCTCAGGGTCAGGGTGTCACCGACCGGCGCACCGTGAATGTCCTTGATGCTGGCGATGATGAAGCCCACTTCGCCGGCCTTCAGGTCAGCGGTGGCGGTGTGTTTCGGGTTGAACACACCGACGCTGTCGACCAGATGCACCTTGCCGGTGGACTTGACGAGGATCTTGTCGCCCTTCTTCACGCGGCCATGACGCACGCGCACCAGGGAGACAACGCCCAGGTAATTGTCGAACCAGGAGTCGATGATCAACGCTTGCAGCGGATCTTCGATGTTGCCGGTCGGCGCAGGAATGGTCGCGACCAGACGCTCGAGCACTTCGTCGACACCCAGGCCGGTCTTGGCGCTGCAGGTGACGGCGTCGGTGGCGTCGATGCCGATGATCTTCTCGATCTCGTCCTTGACGCGATCAGGCTCGGCCTGAGGCAGGTCGATCTTGTTCAGGACCGGCATGACCTCGAGGCCCTGCTCGATGGCGGTGTAGCAGTTGGCCACGGACTGGGCTTCAACGCCCTGACCCGCATCGACCACCAGCAACGCACCTTCACAGGCCGCCAGGGAACGGCTGACTTCGTAGGTGAAGTCGACGTGGCCCGGGGTGTCAATGAAGTTCAGCTGGTAGGTGACGCCGTCTTTGGCCTTGTAATAGAGGGTAACGCTGTGGGCCTTGATGGTGATCCCGCGTTCGCGCTCCAGATCCATGGAATCCAGTACCTGGGCTTCCATTTCACGCTCGGCCAGGCCACCGCACATCTGGATGAAACGGTCAGCCAGCGTCGACTTGCCATGGTCAATGTGGGCGATGATGGAGAAATTGCGGATATGACTCAAATCACTCACGGATCAACACTCAAAAAGGCTGCAGGCTTGGCCCGCCGAAAAATAGCCGGGAATTGTACCTGATACACGGCGCAAGCGTCACGTTCGCCTGTCACCCGGATTGCATGCAAAAACGCCCCGGTCTGGCGACCGAGGCGTTTTCAAGGCTAAAGCGTGGGTGAAACCTTGTTCATCAACCGGCTCGACGCAACAGCCAGACACCCGCCAGCGCACACACGCCAGCCGGCACCAGCACCGCGAACAGCGGCGAGAAACCGAACACCAGACTGGATGGACCCAGCAGATCCTGAACGATGCGGAAGGTGAAACCCACCAGCACACCGGTGAACACCCGCTGACCGAGGGTCACCGAACGCAGCGGACCGAAGATGAAGGAGATCGCCATCAGCACCAGCGCGGCGGTCACCAACGGCTGCAACACCTTGACCCAAAATGCCAGCCAGTAACGGCCGTTGCTCAAACCCTGATCGGCCAGATAGTGGATGTAACCCCACAGACCGGTGATCGACAGCGATTCCGGCGCCATCACCACGGTGCTCAGCAATTGCGGGCTCAGGGAGACATCCCAGCGCTCGACCGGCGTATTGACCACTTCAGTGCTGCGTTCGTGGAATTTGGTGGTGGTCACGTCGGTGAGCTGCCAGTGATCGGTGTCGAACTCGGCGCGCTTGGCGAAGCTCGAGCTCAGCAGATGACGCTCTTTGTCGAAGTGATAGCGGGTCACGCCATACAGGCGACCGTTGGGTTGCACGGAGTTGATGTGAATGAACTCCTCGCCCTGACGATGCCACATGCCGTGCTTGGCGCTCTGCGCGTCGCCGCTGCCTTGCGCCAGCGAACGATTGGCCTGGGCCATGCTTTCAGTGGCCGGTGCCACGTACTCGCCGATCAGCACGCCGGCCAGCATCAGCACCAGCATCGGCTTCATCACCGCCCAGACGATGCGCCCGATGGACACACCGGCAGCGCGCATTACGGTCAGCTCGCTGCTGCTCGCCAGACTGCCGAGGCCGATCAGGCAGCCGATCAGCGCCGCCATCGGCAGCATGTCGTACATGCGGCGTGGCGCGGTCAGGAGCACGAAACTCAGGACATCGACCAAGGTGTAGGTTTCGCTGACGTCGCCCATCTCGTCGATGAATGCGAACAAGGTAGCCAGGCCGAGAATGATCGCCAGCACTGCGATGATCGCCATGAACACGCTGCTGCCGATGTAGCGGTCGAGTTTAACCACGGGCCACCTCCAGCGCTGCGCTGCGACGGCTGGCCAGTTTCAGGCGCAGAGGTTCCCAGTACAGCAGGCCGAGACCGATGACCAGGAAGATCGCGTGCACCCACCACAAACCGAGCGACGGCGGAATCTTGCCTTTCTCGAGGGCGCCGCGGGCGGCAATCAGGATGGTCAGGTAAGCCATATAAAGAAGAATCGCCGGCAGCAGCTTGAGGAAACGCCCCTGACGCGGATTGACCCGCGACAGCGGCACCGCCATCAGGGTCACGATGAATACCAGCAACGGCAGCGACAGGCGCCATTGCAGTTCGGTTTTCGAGCGGATGTCGTCACTGCCCAGCAACGACGAGGTCGGCATGGCGTCACGGTCGGTGACTTCCTCGCTGACATCCGGCTTGGGCAGCAGCACGCCGTAGGTTTCGTAGTGGATGGCGCGGTAGTTGGCCTGACCCGGACTGCCGTCGTAGCGGTAGCCGTTGTCGAGGATCAGGTAGCGGTTGCCGTCGGGACGCACTTCCTGACGGCCCTTTTCCGCCACCAGCACGGAAATCCCGCGATCTTTCTGGTTGGCGCCGAGATTCTTCTGCGAGATGAACACGCTGCCGAGATTGACCCGATCGTCGCTCAGGGTTTCGGTGTAGGTCACCCGCGTACCGTCGCGCAGGGCCTGGAAGCGGCCGGGCTCGAGGGTGTCGAATTCGGTCAGGGCGTCCTGCTTGTTCAGCAGCAGCTGGAACTGGTTGGCGCCTTGCGGGGCCAGGCTCAGGCTCAGCCACGCCACCACCAGTGCCACCAGGGTGGCCGGAAACAGGGTCATGCGAAACAGACGCTGCTGGCTCATGCCGGTGGCCGAGAGCACGGTCATCTCGCTTTCCAGGTACAACCGGCCGTACGCCAGCAGGATCCCGAGAAACAGGCCCAGCGGCAGGATCAGTTGCAGGAAACCCGGCAGACGGAAGCCCATGATCAGGAACAGTGATCCAGGATCGAGCTGGCCCGCGGCGGCCTGGGCAAGGTATTTGATGAAGCGACCGCTCATGATGATGACCAGCAGCACGGCGCTTACCGCACTGAGGGTCAACAGGACTTCGCGGGACAGATAACGGAAGACGATCAAACCAGACACTCCAGGGTTGTCAGGCTAAGGCGGCCAAACAAGCAAACGTATCGACGGGCCCGCAAGGCAGAGCCGTCGAAAAAAGATGCGGCATTATCCTGTGATTGAGGGCGCCTGTCACTGCGCACACTCACGCAAGCATGCAATCCGTTGAAGATCGTACAACCGAGGGTTGTCAGGCGCGGTGAGCGAGGTTCAAACTGCCGCCTCTGTCGCAGGCACTGGCCTGCGCCTCTTCTCTCTATAAGCAGGCGACGGCGGACACCGTCGAACGCCTGCGTGTTGACCATTCATTCAGGGATCCGGACATGGAACTGGTTGTAAAAAGCGTTAGCCCAGAAACGTTGAAAACCGCCACCCTGGTGGTTGCCGTCGGCGAAGGCCGCAAACTCGGCGTCGCCGCCAAACAGGTCGACGAACTGAGCGGTGGCGCCATCAGCGCCGTGCTCAAGCGTGGCGATCTGGCCGGCAAGGTCGGCCAGAGCCTGTTGCTGCACAGCCTGCCGAACCTGAAAGCCGAACGCGTGCTGCTGGTCGGCGTGGGCAAGGATGAAGAACTGGGCGACCGTCCGTTCCGCAAGATCGTCGCCGGCATACTCAACACGCTTAAAGGCCTGGGCGGCAGCGACGCCGTACTGGCACTCGATGAAATCATCGTCAAGAACCGCGACAGCTACGGCAAGACCCGTCTGCTGGCCGAAACCCTGGTCGACGGCGAATACACCTTCGACCAGTTCAAGAGCCAGAAAGCCGAACCGCGCGCCCTGAAGAAAATCACCCTGCTGACCATCAAGGCCGCTCAGGCCGAAGTGCAACGCGCCGTGAACCACGCTACCGCGATCGCCAACGGCATGGCGTTCACCCGCAACCTGGGCAACCTGCCGCCGAACATCTGCCATCCGACCTTCCTTGGCGAGCAAGCCAAGAACCTCGGCAAAGAGTTCAAGGATCTGAAAGTCGAAGTCCTCGACGAGAAGAAGATCAAATCCCTGGGCATGGGTTCGTTCTACGCCGTCGGCCAGGGCAGCGCCCAGCCGCCGCGCCTGATCGTCATGCAATACAACGGTGGCAAGAAATCCGAGAAACCGTATGCACTGGTCGGTAAAGGCATCACTTTCGACACCGGTGGCATCAGCCTGAAACCGGGCGCCGGCATGGACGAGATGAAGTACGACATGGGTGGCGCCGCCAGCGTGTTCGGTACCCTGCGCGCCGTGCTGGAACTGAAACTGCCGATCAACCTGGTGTGCATCCTGGCCTGCGCCGAGAACATGCCAAGCGGCACCGCTTCGCGTCCGGGCGACATCGTCACCACCATGAGCGGCCAGACCGTGGAAATCCTCAACACCGACGCTGAAGGCCGTCTGGTGCTGTGCGACGCCCTGACCTACTCCGAGCGCTTCAAGCCGCAAGCGGTAATCGACATCGCCACCCTGACCGGTGCCTGCGTCGTTGCTCTGGGCGCCCACACTTCGGGCCTGCTGGGCAACAACGACGAACTGATCGAGCAACTGCTGAGCGCCGGCAAGGCTGCCGACGACCGCGCCTGGCAACTGCCGCTGTTCGATGAGTACCAGGAGCAACTGGACAGCCCGTTCGCCGACATCGCCAACATCGGCGGTCCGAAGGCCGGCACCATCACCGCTGCCTGCTTCCTGTCGCGTTTCACCAAGAACCTGAACTGGGCGCACCTGGACATCGCGGGCACCGCCTGGACCAGCGGCGGCAAGGACAAGGGCGCCACTGGCCGTCCGGTTCCGCTGCTGACCCAATACCTGCTGGACCGCGCCAAAGCCTGAAACCGATGACTGCGAGCGGCGCCTCTCTTGAGGGGCGCTGCTTGCAGCTCAGGAACCGCAATGACCAAAGTCGACTTTTATATCCTGCCCAGCGCCGATCCTTCGGCTCGCCTGGACTTTGCCTGCAAGCTCACCGAAAAAGCCTGGCGCATGGGCCACCGCATCTACCTGCATTGCAGC
This sequence comes from Pseudomonas sp. GW821-FHT11D10, assembly GCF_058808435.1. Classification (NCBI taxonomy): domain Bacteria; kingdom Pseudomonadati; phylum Pseudomonadota; class Gammaproteobacteria; order Pseudomonadales; family Pseudomonadaceae; genus Pseudomonas; species Pseudomonas sp. GW821-FHT11D10. The sequence goes on from NZ_JBXARR010000003.1 coordinate 714,668, forward strand.
GATGCCGCCCAGCGTGATGATCTCGATGCGCGACTGTGGGCGTTCAAGGGCGAAACCTTCGTGCCTCACGGCCCGGCTGAAAGCGAACCGGAAGGACTGATCGTGTTGGGATTGGGCGAGGACTGTGGCCAACACGCGGATCTGCTGGTCAACCTCGACCTGAAAGTCCCGGCTTTCGCCAACAAATTCGCCCGGGTGGCGGAGGTCGTGGTGGAAGATCCGGCGATCCGCACTGCGGCGCGGGAGAGTTTCCGTTTCTACCGCGAACAGGGCTATCCTCTGCAAGACCACCGTTTACAGCGACTCTGAGTACGCCGATGGACACTCCAAAACCGCTGCAAAAACCGGCGCACCTGCTGGATGACCTCGAGTCTATCCGCCAGCTGCTCGGCGATGACAACCTGCAACCGCCACTGCTGACCGACACGGTCGATGATGGCGAACAGGAACAGATTCCGATGTTGTTCGATTCGGTCGACAACACACCGCAAGCTGTCGAGACTGCACCCGCGCCGACGCCTGCTCCGCAGCCTGCCGCTGCACCTGTGGATAAAGGCCCCGACGCCCTTCTGCACCTGGACAGCGAACTGCGCGCCGCCGCACAACTGATCATGCAGGACGTGATCGACGATTTCGCCCCGCACATCGAAACCGAAATCAAACGCCGACTCGAGGCGCGGATGGAACGGCTTCTCGGCCAGTACGAATAATCCCCCGTGGGAGCCGCCGCTCGGTCGCTCCCACTTTTAGATCTCCACCCGGCCCGCCCCGCTCGCCCTGCGCCCCATGCCCCGCTATACTTCCCGGCTTTTCCTGAATAAATGCCAATAGGGTCCCGCCGCGCATGGATAAGACCTACCAGCCGCACGCCATTGAAACTTCCTGGTACAACACCTGGGAGTCCGAGAACTACTTCGCCCCGCAAGGCGCGGGCGACTCCTACACCATCATGATCCCGCCGCCGAACGTCACCGGCAGCCTGCACATGGGTCACGGTTTCAACAACGCGATCATGGATGCCCTGATCCGTTTCCGCCGCATGCAGGGTCGCAACACCCTGTGGCAGCCGGGTACCGACCACGCCGGTATCGCCACGCAGATGCTGGTGGAGCGTCAACTCGAAGCCCAGGGCCAGAATCGCCACGATCTGGGCCGGGAAAAATTCCTCGAGAAAGTCTGGGAGTGGAAGGATCAGTCCGGCGGCAACATCAGCCGTCAGATCCGCCGCCTCGGCTCGTCCGTGGACTGGAGCCGCGAGCGCTTCACCATGGACGACGGCCTCTCGGAAGCCGTTAAAGAAGCCTTCGTGCGCCTGCACGAAGACGGCCTGATCTATCGCGGCAAGCGTCTGGTCAACTGGGACACCAAGCTGCACACGGCGATTTCCGACCTCGAAGTGGAAAACCACGACGAGAAAGGTTTCCTGTGGAACCTGAAGTACCCGCTGGCCGACGGCGCGAAAACCGCTGAAGGCAACGATTTCCTGATCGTCGCGACCACCCGTCCGGAAACCATGCTCGGCGACTCCGCCGTCGCGGTGAACCCGAACGACGAGCGCTACAAAGCCCTGATCGGCAAGTTTGTCGAGCTGCCGCTGGTCGGCCGCCGCATCCCGATCATCGCCGACGATTACTGCGATCCTGAATTCGGCACCGGTTGCGTGAAAATCACCCCGGCCCACGATTTCAACGACTACGAAGTCGGCAAGCGCCACAACCTGCCGCTGCTGAACATCTTCGACAAGAACGCCAACGTGCTGCCGGCAGCGCAGGTGTTCAATCTCGACGGCACGCTGAACGACAGCATCGACGGCAAGATTCCGGCCGAGTACGCCGGGCTCGAGCGTTTCGAAGCGCGCAAGCAGATCGTTGCCGCGTTCGACGCCGCCGGCCTGCTGGTCAGTGTCGACGACCACAACCTGAAAGTGCCGAAAGGCGACCGCTCCGGCACCGTCATCGAGCCGTGGCTGACCGACCAGTGGTACGTGTCCACCAAGCCGCTGGCCGAGCCTGCGATTGCTGCCGTCGAAGACGGCCGTATCCAGTTTGTGCCGAAGCAGTACGAAAACATGTACTTCTCGTGGATGCGCGACATCCAGGACTGGTGCATCAGCCGTCAGCTGTGGTGGGGCCACCGGATTCCGGCCTGGTACGACGAGTCGGGCAAGGTCTACGTCGGTCGCGACGAAGCCGAAGTGCGCGCCAAGCACAACCTCGGCCCGGACGTTGCGCTGCAACAGGACAACGACGTTCTCGACACCTGGTTCAGTTCGGGCCTGTGGACCTTCTCCACCCTGGGCTGGCCGGAAAAGACCGAGTTCCTGAAGAAATTCCACTCCACCGACGTGCTGGTCACCGGTTTCGACATCATTTTCTTCTGGGTTGCCCGGATGATCATGCTGACGATGCACCTGATCAAGAACGAGGACGGTACGCCGCAGGTTCCGTTCAAGACCGTTTATGTGCACGGTCTGGTGCGTGATGGCCAGGGCCAGAAGATGTCCAAGTCCAAGGGCAACGTCCTGGACCCGCTGGACATCATCGACGGTATCGAGCTCGAAACCCTGGTGCAGAAACGCACTTCCGGTCTGATGCAGCCGAAACTGGCGAAGAAGATCGAGAAGCAGACCCGCGACGAATTCGCCGACGGCATCGCCAGCTACGGCACCGACGCCCTGCGCTTCACCTTCTGCTCGCTGGCGTCCACCGGTCGCGACATCAAGTTCGACATGGGCCGCGTTGAGGGCTATCGCAACTTCTGCAACAAGATCTGGAACGCCGCGCGTTATGTTCTGGACAAGGGCGAAGACTGCGGCCAGAACGGCGAAGCCTACGAGCTGTCGCTGGCGGATCGCTGGATCATCTCGCAGCTGCAACGCACCGAAGCGGAAGTGACCCGCCAACTGGATCAGTTCCGTTTCGACCTGGCGGCGCAAGCGCTGTACGAGTTCATCTGGAACCAGTACTGCGACTGGTACCTGGAACTGTCCAAGCCAGTACTGTGGGACGAAAACGCGCCGGTCGAGCGCCAGCGCGGCACTCGCCGCACACTGGTACGCGTACTGGAAGTTGCACTGCGCCTGGCGCATCCGTTCATGCCGTTCATCACTGAAGAAATCTGGCAGCGCATCGCGCCGCTGGCCGGCATTCAGGGCAAAACGATCATGCTGCAAGCGTGGCCGGTGGCCAACGAAGAGCGCATCGATCCGGCGGCCGAAGACGACATCGAATGGCTCAAGGGCCTGATGCTCGGCACGCGTAACATCCGTGGCGAAATGAACATCGGCCCGGGCAAACCGCTGCCGATCTACCTGAAAAACGTCACCGCTGAAGACCAGCGCCGCCTGACCGAGAACGAAGCGCTGCTGAAGAAGCTGGCGCGTCTGGAATCGATCACCGTGCTGGCGGCCGGCGAAGAAGCGCCGCTGTCCGCCACCGCGCTGGTTGGCGAGATGGAAGTGCTGGTGCCGATGGCCGGTCTGATCGACAAGAACGCCGAGCTGGCGCGTCTGGACAAGGAAATCCTGCGTCTGCAGGGCGAAGTCCAGCGGGTTGGCGGCAAGCTGTCCAATGCCGGTTTCGTTGACAAGGCCCCGGCCGAAGTCATCGAGAAGGAACGCGCCAGACTGGCCGAAGCCGAACAGGCTCTGGCCAAGCTGGCCGAGCAGCACGCGCGGATTGCCAGCCTGTAACGGCAAATCGCACTGAAAAAGGGAGGCCCGCAACGGCCTCCCTTTTTTGTGCCCGGCACTTTTCCGGCCAACAACACGGCTCCCTGTGGGACAATGGCCGCCACTTTCAGCCCTACCCGAATCGACCACGCCCATGAACGCCCCACGTACACCGAAACCTGCGCGCAAGAAGCCTGACTCCGCTACCCCGGCCAAGCCCGTGGAACCGCGTAAAGAAGCCAGCCTGCACCCGCGCAATCGCCATCAGGGTCGTTACGACTTCCCGGCGCTGATCAAGACCACGCCGGAACTGGCGAAGTTCGTGATCACCAACCCGTACGGCAAGGAAAGCATCGACTTCGCCAGTCCCGATGCGGTGCGTGTGTTCAACCGGGCGTTACTCAAATCGTTCTACGGCATCCAGCATTGGGACATTCCGGCCGATTATCTGTGCCCGCCGGTGCCGGGCCGTGCCGACTACATCCACTTTCTGGCTGATCTCTTGGCCAGCAACAACGACGGCGTGGTTCCGCGCGGTGCCATCGTCAATGTGCTGGATATCGGCATGGGCGCCAACTGCGTGTACCCGCTGATCGGCAACAGCGAATATCGCTGGCACTTCCTCGGCTCGGAGATCGATCCGACCGCCGTGGCCGCCGCCAAAGCCATCGTCCAGTCCAACGACTTGAACAAGGTCATCCAGCTGCGCCAGCAGGAGAACCGCAAGCACATCCTGATTGGCTTGCTGGAGCCTGGCGAGCGCTTTGACCTGACCATGTGCAACCCGCCGTTCCACGCGTCGATGGAAGAAGCCACCAAGGGCAGCGAGCGTAAATGGCGCGCCCTCGGCAAGGCCGACCCGAAACGCAAATTGCCGGTGCTGAACTTCGGCGGGCAGTCGGCCGAGCTGTGGTGTGAGGGCGGCGAAGCGCGTTTCGTGACGCAACTGATCGCCGAAAGTGCGAACTTTGCGCACAAGGTGTTGTGGTTCAGCACCCTGGTCTCGAAAGCCTCGAACCTGCCTGCCATCGAAACCGCGCTGAAGAAGGCCGGCGCGCTGGAAAGCCAGGTGGTGGAGATGTCCCAGGGGCAGAAGCAGAGCCGCTTCGTCGCCTGGACCTTCCAGACCAAGTCCGAGCAGCAGATCTGGCGGCGCGAGCGCTGGGTTCGCAAGTAATACGTTTCAACCGGGGCGGCGCTTGATTGCAAGCAGCCGCCACTACTGCCGAAACACAATCGGCAGGCACAAAAAAACCGTGCCCGGATCACTCCGGTGCACGGTTTTTTTATCGCTGCGTCTTACTTGTTCACAGCGTCGGTCAGGCCTTTGGCCACAACCAGCTTGATCACTTTCTTGGCAGGGATTTCGATGGCAGCGCCAGTCGATGGGTTACGGCCAGTGCGGGCAGGACGCTCGGTCACTTTCAGCTTGCCGATACCTGGCAAAGTGATTTCGGCACCGTTTTCCAGCTGATCGGCAACGATTTGGCCCAGTTGGTCCAGAGCGGCACGCGCGGTGGTTTTCGGCGCGTCGATAGCTTCAGCGATGTCGGCGATCAGTTGGTCTTTAGTAAGAGCCATGTAGTGTTCCTTCCCTATCAAATTCATATGGATTGCAGAGTGCAGTGTCAGCCATCGAGCCCGATCTTCTGGATCTGGCACCCTCGGCGATAACCACGACGAGTCGGGGTTATAGATGCCGAAATCAAGGTTTGGTTCGACCTGACAAAAGCTGAATGCATGCTTGTCGCGGTGACTTCGCACAAGACCGGGCAAAACTAGCACAGAGACAAGGAAATATCCGCCTCTAGCTAGCCAAATGGTCAGGTTTATTGCGCTAAATCGGTAAATAAATGCATAAGGGCCGTCGGGTGACCCGGATTTGCCCTTCACCCCGCGCCAAATCCAGTGGTTGCGGTACACTGAGCGCTTTTTCGGGGGAGCCCGCCCTCCTCCCTTCCACCAGCCGAGAAGCCTATGCCGATCCGTCATTGCATCGTCCACTTGATCGACAAAAAACCCGACGGCACACCCGCAGTTCTGCACGCCCGTGACTCCGAACTGGCTGAGTCCGCAGCCATCGAGAACATGCTCGCCGATCTCAACGAGAGCTATAACGCCAAACAGGGTAAAGCCTGGGGGTTGTTCCATCCGGAGTCCGGCGCGTTCCCGTTCAGCGGCTGGCTGAAGGAATACATGGAAGGCGGCAAGGACTTCACCGCGTTCAGCAAGGTCGCGGTCGAGCACCTGCAAAAGCTGATGGAAGAGTCGAACCTGTCGGTCGGCGGCCACGTGCTGTTCGCCCACTATCAGCAAGGCATGACCGATTACCTGGCTATCGCCCTGCTGCACCACAGCGAAGGCGTGGCGGTGACCGATCAGCTGGACGTGACCCCGTCGCGCCACCTCGACCTCGGTCAACTGCACCTGGCGGCGCGGATCAACGTTTCCGAGTGGCAGAACAACAAGCAGTCCAAGCAGTACATCTCGTTCATCAAGGGCAAGAACGGCAAGAAGGTCTCTGAATACTTCCGCGACTTCATCGGCTGCCAGGAAGGCGTCGACGGCCCGGGCGAGACCCGCACCCTGCTCAAGGCCTTCAGCGACTTCGTCGAGAGCGAAGACCTGCCGGAAGATTCCGCCCGCGAGAAGACCAAGACCCTGGTCGACTACGCCAGCAGCCAGGCCAAGCTTGGCGAGCCGATGGGCCTGGAAGAACTCTCGGAGCTGATCGACGAAGAGCGTCCGAAGGCCTTCTACGATCACATCCGCAACAAGGATTACGGCCTGTCGCCGGAGATACCGGCGGATAAGCGCACGCTCAACCAGTTCCGCCGCTTCACCGGCCGCGCCGAAGGCCTGTCGATCAGCTTTGAAGCGCACCTGCTGGGCTCGAAGATCGAATACGACGAAGAAGCCGGGACGCTGGTCATCAAAGGTCTGCCGACATCGCTCACCGATCAGCTGAAGCGTCGCAACTGATGCTCGGCAATGTGCTGAAAAAGGTTCTGCTGGTTCTGCTGGTGGTCGTGGTCTATCAGAACTGGGGCAAGATCGAGCGGGTGTTCAACCCGTCGCAGATGGCGTCCGAGCAGGTCCGCGCCAACGCCCATGTCGTGCTGTACGCCACGGACTGGTGCGGCTACTGCAAGCAGACCAAACGCTTTCTCGATCAGAAAGGCATTCCGTTCAAGGAATTCGATATCGAGAAGGACGCCGAGGCACGCAAGGCGTATGAAGCGCTCGGCGGGCGCGGGATTCCGCTGATCGACGTCAATGGCACGTTGATTCGCGGGTTTGATCCGGACGAGATTCTCGCTGCACTGAAATGAATGAGGGAGCCAATCGGCTCCCTCAGTTGTTTCAGCGTTTCTCGATTCGGAAACCGAAACGCGGAAAGTGCACATGCACCACTCCGCCACGTTCGTCTTCACGGCGCAGGATCAGCTCCTCACGACCGGCAAACACCAGCTCGCCGGCAACGGGATCAACGCCGTAGTCTGTCGCTGCGATCAGCACCTGCTGACCTGCCACGAACCCGTTTGGATCAGTGAACATCTCATCCGGCAACGCTGCGGGCTTAGAGCTGCGCGCGATCTCCAGTGCCTCCTCCGAACTCATCTCGCTGGCCGCGCCATGACCAAAGCCGAGTACACGCCCCAGCCACGCCGACACTGCCGGATAGGCATCCACCAACGGCGCCGTCACGTGCGTGGCCTTGAGGAACCACAGTGGATGAGCCATGGCGAAGTCGGCAATCGACGGCTCGCCGAACAGGAAGTCACCGTCTTCACGCTGCAACTGCTGCTCCAGACGCGCCATGACAGTCGGCCAGTTGTGTTTGGCCTGCTCGGCCGAAAGCTTGGTCGCGCTGCCACCACTGAACAGTCCGGCCCGATCGGCGAGGAAGGCCTTGATCGCTTCCGGCGGCAACTTGCCGAAACGCACCGCCACCGACTCGGGCTGGAACACCAGGCTCACCGCATGCTGGAACACCACCGAATCGGCCCAGGCGGCGAAACTGGCAGCGATCATTTCCTGACCTCCCGGGAAGAACGAAGGCTGGGCCTTTTCCTGCTCGAGGCGACGGGCGATCAGCGCGGTGTCGCAATAGATGTCGGCGCCGATCTGCAGCACCGGGGTCTTGCGGTAGCCACCGGTCAGGGCGGTCAGGTCCGGTTTCGGCATCACCGGCGAGATGTGCACCGAGCGCCAGGACAAGCTCTTGAAACCCAACAGCAGCCGGGCCTTTTCGGCGAATGGAGAGGTCGGGTAATGATGCAGAATCAACTCGGACATGCTCGGCTCCGCCGCACAGAAAGTGAGCCAGCAGCTTAGCGCGCAATTCGTTCGCAGCCTACGGATCCGGCTGATGGGAACTGATCAGTCAGGTTGATAAGGCACTAAAAAACCGCCTCAGCCAAGGCTGAGACGGCTTCCCACATCAAGGACCTTACATCAGGTCATCGAAGTGATCTCGCAGGAACTCGTAAAAGCGAAACGCTTTGAACGACCTCCATACGAGGCTCAGAGTACGTAGCAAAAGCTTCATACATTTTGACCTCCGGTTGGGGGCCAAACCTCCAGCGTGCTTACCGGACCACGTACGCCTTCGGAATACACGCCAGTATATTCAGTGAGGCGGCCGACCAAGATCCCTCCGCACAATCATTCCGGCACGGGAGCAACCCCGTGTCAGAGGGCGTGAAATCGTTTCGCCGATCGACCAGACCTCAGTAGCTGCACTGGCATGCGAGCAAACGGATAGTAATCAGGTTTTTGCATCGCCGTTTAAACAAATGGATCCAGAACAGCTTTTTTCGAAATCGATGTTTCAAAGCTTGCTCGGTGGCGCAAAGGCGAATAGTCTTCAGCCACGCCAGTGTATTCAGTGAGATGCACCAAGCTCGGCCGCAAACCGATGCTTGCCGAAAAAGCCGCCCCGCAAAGGCGGTTTTTTTTCGCCTGCCGTTTGCCTGAGGCAGCGCCTTCGACATGCAGGGACTTCTACTGTCTGCTCCCGATCAATCAGGCCGATAAGACGCCACCAGACATTCCTTGGCACTCTTCCTGAGCTTCTTGATCAACCGCTCTTGACGCAACGCATCACCCTTGTCGCGACAACGCTCGGTGTAGACCAGCGCCATCGCCGGGCTTGAGAGAAAGAATCGCGCCCCTTTGCCACTCTGATGCTTGGCGAAACGGCGCACGGGATCATCGCTGATCCCGCAGTAAAGCGAACCATTGGCGGCGCGTACGAGGTAGACGAACCAGGACTTGCTCACTGGAACGTCGGCATCGGGAGGATTTTCGCTGAGGCTGGTCACGGGACAATTCAGGCGTAAGGAAAACAGGCCGCGATCTTATCAGCGACTCGCCTGAAATGCCTTCAGCCCTTTCAGCGCCTGGGCGCGGACGGCGTTGCGCACCAGCGGCGTCCAGCCCAGCAGCAGACCCTTGAAGCCCAGCGCCTGGCGGGACCAGCGCCACAGATCGAAGTGGTCGTGGTGTTCGCAGATCTTGCCGTCGCGGAAGACGAAGCGTGCCTGGATGTCGTTGATCACGATGTTGCCGGTCTGGCTGAACAGGTAGGTCGCCACCCAGTGGGCGCCGCCGCTGCGCTCGTCGGCGCGGACGTTGTCGAAGGTCAGGGAGAAGTCCTTGGCGCGAGTGGTGAGCATGCGCCACATGTCGCCGGCGTCGCGGCCGCGCAGCTCGCCGAAGGCCGGATCGCTGAACACCACGTCGTCGGTGTAGCAGGCGGCCATGGCCTCGGCGTCGAGGCGCTGGAAAGCCTGGTAGAAACGGGTGATCAGGGCACTGTGGGCTTCTTCACTCATGGGCAATCTCCAGGAAAGGTACAGATTGCCAGCACGATAATCTGCAAACGCCCGAAACACTATCGGCATTCGCATTCCGAATACCGACAGTGTGTGCGCATCAGACCTTTTCGCTTACTACCTGCACGTACAGCGCACGCCCGGCACCGAGGCCGGCAAGGATCGCTCCCGCACCGACGATGCCGAAGATCCAGCCCACGGCGTTCCAGCCTCCGGTCCAGTCGTGCACCACGCCGACCGCGAACGGCCCCATGGACGCGAGGGTGTAGCCGAAGCCCTGGGACATGCTCGACAGGTTCGCTGCCACGTGGGAATCCCGCGAGCGCAACACGATCAGGGTCAGCGCCAGACTGAACGTACCGCCCTGCCCCAGGCCCAGCAGGATCGCCCAGCCCCACAACCCTTCGATCGGCGCGTAGAGGCAACCGAACAGGCCGCCGAGGGTCAACGCCATCACCACCACGATCGCCAGCCGCTGATCCTTGCCGCGCGTGGCCAGCCACGGTGCCGCCAGGGAGCTGGCGAGCTGGATGATCACCGAACCGGACAGCACCAGCCCGGCCTGGGTCGGCGTCAGCCCGCGACCGATGAGGATCGACGGCAACCAGCCGAACACGATGTAAGCCAGCGACGATTGCAGGCCCATGTACAAGGTGACCTGCCAGGCCAGCGGATCCCGCAGCAGACCGCGGACCCGATAGGCAACGTTATGCGCGCCGTGCTTCTGGCCGATTTGCGGCAGCCAGAACACTGCCGCCACCAGCGCCGGAATCACCCAGAAGCCCAGGCCCATGGCCCAGCTGTGGTCGAAGTGTTCGCTCAGCGGCACGCTGGAACCCGCCGCCATTGCAGCGCCCAGGCACAGGGCCATGGTGTAGACGCCAGTCATGGTGCCGGCATGTTTGGCGAAGTCACGCTTGACGATGCCCGGCAGCAACACGCCGATGATGCCGATGCTCGCGCCGCCCAGCACGCTGCCGGCGAACAGACCGATTTCACCGAAATTGCTGCGCAGGATGATGCCGCCGGCCAGTGTCAGAAGAATCCCCAGGACCACCCGCTCGGCACCGAAACGCCGCGCGAGTATCGGGGCCAGCGGGGCGAACAGACCGAGGCAGAGCACCGGCAACGTCGTCAGCAATCCCGCTTGAGCGGCGGACAAGCCGAGGCTTTTCGACACCTCACTGAGCAGCGGCGCCATGCTCGACAGCGCCGGTCGCAGGTTCAACGCCACCAGGATCAGCCCCAGCAGCAACAGGCACGGGCGCCGTATCAGCGGATGGCTTTGCTGCACCTGCTCGTCATCGGCTTCGGCGTCGATCAACAACTCTTCGAGCTCGGCCTTGCGAACGGGTGCTGTGGAGACTTCTGGGCGGGACATGGTTTTCTCGGTTTCAAGGTTCATTGATCAACTGCCTCGACAGGGCTTTGGCCCGCTCCGGATCGCGCTGCTCGACGGCCTCAAGCAAGGCGACGTGCAAATCGAAGACTTCCTGTCGACGGGGGACGATGTTCAGGGTCTGGCGCAATTGCGCGCCGACGATGCTGGAAAAATAGCGATACAGCTCGCTGAGGGTCGGGTTGTGCGCGGCGTCCACCAGACGACGGTGAAACACCAGGTCGCAGCGGATGTAACTGTCGAGGTCGCCGTGATAGTGACTGCCGGCGACACCCAGCGCTTCGCGCAACGCGACGAGGTCTTCATCGGTCCGGCGCAACGCCGCCAGGCCGATGGCCTCGACTTCAAGGATGTGCCGGGTTTCCCGGGCCTGATCCAGCGAGCACTTGGACAGCGCCTTGAGCGTGTCCATCGGATCGACCACCGCCCGCAGGTAACTGCCGTCACCCTGACGAATTTCGATCAACCCGGAAAACGCCAGCACCCGCATCGCCTCGCGCACGGTGTTGCGGCTGATGCCGAGTTCGGCGCAGAGCTCGGGCTCGGTCGGCAAACGCTGACCCACCTGCCACGTGCCGTCGGTGATGCGCTGGCGCAGTTGATCCAGGGCCTGATCGACCAGGGATCGCTTAATAAGTGGAGAAATTTCTGACATTAGATTCGCCCTTTCATCCAATCATGGGATGAATTTTCTGACATGTTAGTCAGCTCCGTGTAGGACGGCAACCACCTAGGGTCAGAGAGAGGCAAATGGAGCGGGATTTTCGATTAGTCAAAATTACCCTTTAAGGGTAATTTCAGGGACAGGGTTTTGGTTTCTTATGGAAAAGAACACACCCCATTACGACTTGGTGGTGATCAAGGCTGAGGTCAGGCGACGGGGAAGACAGGCATTCACCAGGAGCGCAGAAAAAACCGGACTGGATCTCGGCTTCAGCATCATAGAGATGCAAGAAATCGTTTTCGAACTTCATAACAGGATGTTGTACAAGTCGATGACCACCTATGACGATCATCGAGTCTGGCAAGACGTTTATCACACGCACTCACACGATCTGGAGATTTACATCAAGGTGACATACCGCCCCGAAGGTGGCCCACCGGTAATCTCCTTCAAGGAGAAAAACCAATGAAAACCCGGCAATGTTTCAGCTGCGGTGCACGTGAGGGAATGACACATTTCGAGGGTCGCGGCGAAACCATCAGTGTCAAAGGCATGGAACGTCGTATCGATGACCTTGCTGGCTGGGAATGTCGCAAATGCGGTGAGGTCGAGTGGGACGCCGATACCGATAGTGCAGAACGCTACACGCAAGCCGGTGATGATCTGGTGATTGCTGCCCGACAAATGATCGGTAACGAGATGAAGCGCATCCGGCGCAAATTGCACCTGACGCAAAAAGAAACGGTGCAACTGCTGTCTGGTGGCGGACACAACGCATTTTCCCGCTATGAGCGCGGCGAAGTGCTTCCGCCGAAGGCGTTGATGCTGCTGATGCGCCTGCTCGATCGCTATCCGCACTTGCTCGCGGATGCGAAAGCCTTGGGTGAAGGGGCGGATCTGAGGAACGCCTTCAAGTATACCGAGCACAAAGAACACGGAACCCTCACCGTGTCCTGATCCCCAAAAAACAAACCCGGCACAAGGCCGGGTTGGTTTTATTCATCAGATCTCAATGCAGGATCTGACTCAGGAACAGCTTCGTCCGATCATTTTGCGGATTGTCGAAGAAGTCGTTCGGTGCCGCCTGTTCAACGATTTCACCCTTGTCCATGAAGATCACGCGGTTGGCCACGGTGCGGGCGAAGCCCATTTCGTGGGTTACGCAGAGCATGGTCATGCCGTCTTCGGCCAGGCCGATCATGGTGTCGAGTACTTCTTTCACCATCTCCGGGTCGAGTGCCGAGGTCGGTTCGTCGAACAGCATGATTTTCGGTTTCATGCACAGCGCGCGAGCGATTGCCACACGCTGCTGCTGACCGCCGGACAGTTGCCCCGGGTACTTGTGCGCCTGCTCCGGAATGCGTACGCGTTCCAGGTAATGCATGGCGATTTCCTCAGCCTTGCGCTTGGGCATCTTGCGCACCCACATCGGCGCCAGGGTGCAGTTCTGCAGGATGGTCAGGTGCGGGAACAGGTTGAAGTGCTGGAACACCATGCCGACTTCACGGCGGATCGCTTCGATCTGCTTGAGGTCGTTGGTCAGCTCCACGCCATCGACCACGATGCGGCCCTGCTGGTGCTCTTCCAGACGGTTGAGGCAGCGGATGGTGGTGGATTTGCCGGAACCCGACGGACCGCACAGCACGATACGCTCGCCCTGACGCACGTTGAGGTTGATGTCTTTCAGCACGTGGAACTGGCCGTACCACTTGTTCACGCCCTGCATCTGAATGATGCCTTCAGGGCCCACTGGCTTTTTGATTGCTTCGCTCATCGAAAAAACTCCTAACGCTTGTGGCCAGTGTCGAGCTTGCGTTCCAGGTGCATGGAATAGCGCGACATGCCAAAACAGAAAATCCAGAACACCAGGGCGGCGAACACGTAGCCTTCGGTGGCCATGCCCAGCCATTTCGGATCGGCAGCGGCTTGCTTGACGCTGTTGAGCAGGTCAAAGAGGCCGATGATGATCACCAGGCTGGTGTCCTTGAACAGCGCGATGAAGGTGTTGACGATGCCGGGAATTACCAGCTTCAGGGCCTGCGGCAGAATCACCAGGCCCATGGCGCGCCAGTAACCGAGGCCCATCGCGGCCGCGGCTTCGTACTGGCCCTTGGGGATCGCTTGCAGACCGCCGCGCACCACTTCGGCGACGTACGCCGACTGGAACAGGATCACGCCGATCAGCGCCCGCAGCAGTTTGTCGAAGTTCATGCCTTCGGGCAGGAACAGCGGCAGCATCACCGAGGACATGAACAGCACCGTGATCAACGGCACGCCGCGCCAGAACTCGATGAAGGTCACGCAGACCACACGGATCGCCGGCATGTTCGAGCGTCGGCCCAGCGCCAGGACAATCCCCAACGGCAACGCACCGGCGATGCCGACAGTGGCGATCACCAGGGTCAGCATCAGACCGCCCCACTGACTGGTCGCCACGGTGTCGAGGCCGAAGACGCCGCCATGCAGCAGGCACCAGGCAACGATCGGGTAGACCACCAGGAAGCTCAGGCCGTACACCGCCTTGTGCGCCACGCGCTTGATGAACAGAGGCGCAACGCCGATGACCGCCAGCCACACCGTCAGGTCCACGCGCCAGCGCAGTTCCGGCGGGTAGTAGCCGTACATGAACTGGCCGAAACGCTGCTGGATGAAGACCCAGCAGGCGCCGTCCTTGGTGCAGTCGGCGCGGGTGGTGCCGACCCAGTTGGCATCGATGATCGCCCAACTGAGGATCGGCGGAATCACCAGGTAGATCAGGTAGAACGCGAACAGGGTCAGCAGGGTGTTGAGCCAGCTGGAGAACATGTTCGCGCGGATCCACGCCATCGGGCCGAAGACCTTGGCCGGCGGTGGCATGTCGGGTTTGAAAGTATGAGTACTCATGCGCTATTCCTTACCGCTCGATCAGCGCGATGCGCTTGTTGTACCAGTTCATCAGCAGGGAAATGCTGATACTGATCGCCAGGTACACGCTCATGGTGATGGCAATGACTTCGATCGCCTGACCGGTCTGGTTCAGCACGGTGCCGGCGAACAGCGAAACCATTTCCGGATAACCGATACCGGCCGCCAGCGAGGAGTTCTTCGCCAGGTTCAGGTATTGGCTGGTCAGCGGCGGGATGATGACCCGCAGCGCTTGCGGAATGATCACCTTGCGCAGGGTCGGGCCGTTGCGCAGGCCGAGCGAATGCGCCGCCTCGGTCTGGCCATGGCTGACCGACTTGATGCCCGAACGCACGATCTCGGCGATGAACGCCGCGGTGTACACCGTCAGCGCCAGGGTCAAGGCCAGCAGTTCCGGAATCAGCACCCAGCCACCGACGAAGTTGAAGCCTTGCAGCTTCGGCATTTCCCAGTGCACGGGGGCACCGAAGATCAGCGCGCACACCGCCGGGATCACCAGGAACAGCGCCAGGCCGACCCAGAACTTGTGGAACGGCTCGCCGGTGGCTTCGAAGCGCTTGTTGGCCCAGCGGCTCATCAGCACGATGGCGACGATGGCCACCACGATGCTGACCACGAACGCCCAGAAGCCGTCGGCCATTTGCGCGGCCGGCATGTTCAGGCCACGGCTGCTGACGAAGAAGGTATCGCCGAAGTTGTGGCTGTTGCGCGGCCCCGGCATGGTCAGGAACACCGCGAAATACCAGAACAGGATTTGCAGCAGTGGCGGGATGTTACGGAAAACCTCCACGTACACCGTTGCCAGTTTGGCGATGATCCAGTTCTTCGACAGGCGCGCCACGCCGACGATGAAGCCGAGGATCGTGGCCAGGATCACGCCAATGAAAGTCACCAGCAGCGTGTTGAGCAGGCCGATGACAAACACCCGGGCATAGCTGTCCGCTTCGGTGTAGGAGATCAGGTGTTGAGCGATGCCGAACCCGGCACTACGCTCCAGAAAGTCGAACCCCGAAGTAATACCCCGGTGTTGCAGGTTGGTCTGGGTGTTATCGAACAGATACCAGCCCAGGGAGACCACCGCCACGATGGTGATGATCTGAAATACCCACGCACGCACTCGTGGATCGCTGAGGCTGAGCCTCTGCTTTGGTGCGCCGATTGAATTTTGCATGAAGTGCCCCGGAAATAATGGAACAGAACGTCACCCGGCAGTTGGCCTGCCGGGTGACAGAACCATCAGCGCACTGGTGGTGCGTATTGAATGCCGCCGTTGTTCCACAGCGCGTTCAGGCCGCGGTCGATTTCCAGCGGAGTGCTCTTGCCGAGGTTTTTCTCGAAGATTTCGCCGTAGTTGCCGACTTGCTTGACGATCTGTACGACCCAGTCCTTCGGCAGTTTCAGGTCTTTGCCGTATTCGCCGTCTGCGCCGAGCATACGAGCGACATCCGGGTTCTTGGTCGCTTTGGCTTCAGCTTCGACGTTCTTCGAAGAGATGCCCGCTTCTTCGGTGTTCAGCAGCGCGTAGCCAACCCAACGCACGATGGCCAGCCACTCGTCGTCGCCGTTACGTACGACCGGGCCCAGAGGTTCCTTGGAAATGGTTTCCGGCAGAACCACGTAGTCCTTCGGCGAAGCCAGCTTGCTGCGCTGGGCGAACAGCTGGGACTTGTCGGAGGTCAGCACGTCGCAACGACCGGATTCCAGCGACTTGGCGCTTTCATCGGAGGTGTCGAAAGTGATCGGGGTGTATTTCAGACCGTTGCCGCGGAAGTAGTCGGAAACGTTCAGCTCGGTGGTGGTACCGGCCTGGATGCAGATGGTTGCACCGTCCAGCTCTTTGGCACTCTTCACGCCCAGCTTGTTGTTTACCAGGAAGCCGATGCCGTCGTAGTAGGTAATGAAGCCCGGGAATTTCAGGCCCATGCCCGCGTCACGGGAGCTGGTCATGGTGGTGTTGCGCGACAGGATGTCGATCTCGCCCGACTGCAGAGCGGTGAAACGCTCCTTGGCGTTCAACTGACTGAACTTGACCTTGGTCGCATCGCCGAACACGGCAGCGGCCACGGCGCGGCAGACGTCAGCATCGATACCCACGATTTTGCCGGTGGAATCCGGAACCGAGAAGCCTGGCAAGCCATCGCTGACGCCGCACTGCACGAATCCTTTCTTCTTCACTGCATCCAGGGTTGCACCCGCCTGAGCGAACCCGCTGACACCCAGTACTGCAGCAGCAGTCACGATCGCCAGAGTGGATTTCAACATCTTCATTCAAACCTCCAGTTTTGCTCTTGTTGTGTCGGAGCTTGAGTCCAGTCGCACCCTTTTGAGGCGTTGTTGACCCGTGTTGGCTTTTTTTGGGGTCAACCGACGCAGGACCTTCGCTATGAGTCTAGTAGGAGAAAATCCACATCATGGACAACTCACTTCTCACCAGTCGGCCGAACGGGCGGTAGCCCTTTCACGTTCGCTAAGCCCGTTGCGGCCATTGGCGAACATCCATCACCGGATTCTTTGCTATCCCGTCGTCGGTCGTACACTGATAGTGTTACCGCCAGGCGTGGGAAGTTTCTTACAATCTTCCCCATAGCAAAGCCCGTACCACACAGCTCACCGAAGCGATTGAGCGACAGGTCAATAGCAAAACTTGTAGCCTTGCGACATCTTCTTAACGGATCAACCGGGCGCGCACGCAAATCACGCACTCAATGAGAGCGCCCGCACACAATTGGAGCAGCCATGACCGAGCCCTTGATTCTTCAGCCTGTTAAGCCCGCAGACGCCTGCGTGATCTGGCTGCACGGCCTCGGCGCCGACCGCTACGACTTTCTGCCGGTGGCCGAAGCGCTTCAGGAAAGCCTGCTGAGCACGCGTTTCGTCCTGCCCCAGGCGCCGACCCGCCCGGTGACGATAAATGGCGGATATGCCATGCCGAGCTGGTACGACATCAAAGCCATGAGCCCGGCCCGGGCGATCGACCGCGATGAGCTGGAAGCGTCCGCCGACCGCATCATCGAATTGATCGAAGAACAGCGAAGCAGCGGAATAGACGCCTCGCGGATTTTCCTCGCCGGTTTCTCCCAAGGTGGCGCCGTGGTCTATCACACCGCGTTTCTGAAATGGCAGGGGCCGCTGGGCGGGGTGCTGGCATTATCGACATACGCGCCGACCTTCAGTGATGAACTGGAGTTGTCCGCCAGCCAGCAGCGGATTCCGGTGCTGTCGCTGCACGGCCAGTTCGACAACGTGGTGCAGAACTCGATGGGACGCACGGCTTATGAGTATCTCAAGGCCCATGGTGTCACCGTGACATGGCAGGAATACCCAATGGAGCACGAAGTGTTACCCGAAGAAATTCGCGACATCGGCACATGGTTGAGCGAACGCCTGCGCTGACAACTCCGCCAAGGCTCGCCCTTTGATCATCCCACTACGCCGCGCCCGTTTCTTGCATTACACTGGCCGGCGTACATTCCTTAACCAATTGATGAGATGACCGTGCTCAAAGCACTCAAGAAAATGTTCGGTAAAAGCGAGGCTGAGCAGCTCGCGCCAGTCCCCACTGCGCCGTCGCACGCCCCCGGTCATCGCAGCGATGCCAGCCAGGCCGACCGCCAGACGCCCGCCACGACGGCCCAACGCGAACCGAAACCCGCTCCAGCTGCCGCCCCCGCCACCGAGCCGGCCCGCAGCGAAGCACCGAAACCGGCCAAACCACGTCGCGAACCCAAGCCCAAGGCGCCGGTGATTCCCTGGAAACTCGAAGACTTCGTCGTCGAGCCGCAGGAAGGCAAGACCCGCTTCCACGATTTCAAGCTCGCCCCGGAACTGATGCACGCCATCCACGATCTGGGTTTCCCGTATTGCACGCCGATCCAGGCTCAGGTGCTGGGTTATACCCTCGCTGGCAAAGACGCCATTGGCCGCGCCCAGACCGGCACCGGCAAGACCGCCGCGTTCCTGATCTCGATCATCACCCAGCTGCTGCAGACCCCGCCGCCGAAAGAACGCTACATGGGCGAGCCACGGGCGCTGATCATCGCGCCGACCCGCGAGCTGGTGGTGCAGATCGCCAAGGACGCCGCCGACCTGACCAAGTACACCGGCCTCAACGTCATGACGTTCGTTGGCGGCATGGACTTCGACAAGCAGCTCAAGCACCTCGAAGCGCGCCATTGCGACATCCTCGTCGCGACCCCGGGCCGCCTGCTCGACTTCAACCAGCGCGGTGACGTGCATCTGGACATGGTCGAAGTGATGGTGCTGGACGAAGCCGACCGCATGCTCGACATGGGTTTCATCCCGCAGGTCCGGCAGATCATTCGGCAGACCCCGCCGAAAAGCGAACGCCAGACCCTGCTGTTCTCCGCGACCTTCACCGATGACGTGATGAACCTCGCCAAGCAGTGGACCACCGATCCTGCGATCGTCGAAATCGAAGTCACCAACGTGGCCAACGAAAACGTCGAACAGCACATCTACGCGGTGGCCGGTGCCGACAAATACAAACTGCTCTTCAACCTGGTCAACGACAACGGCTGGGAGCGTGTGATCGTGTTCGCCAACCGCAAGGACGAAGTGCGCCGCATCGAAGAACGCCTGGTGCGTGACGGCATCAACGCCGCGCAACTGTCCGGCGACGTGCCGCAGCACAAGCGAATCAAGACCCTCGAAGGCTTCCGCGAAGGCAAGATCCGCGTTCTGGTCGCCACCGACGTGGCCGGTCGCGGTATCCACATCGACGGCATCAGCCACGTGATCAACTTCACCCTGCCGGAAGTCCCGGACGACTACGTGCACCGTATCGGCCGTACCGGTCGTGCTGGCGCCGACGGCGTGTCGATCAGCTTCGCCGGTGAAGACGACTCCTATCAGTTGCCGTCCATCGAAGAAAAACTCGGTCGCAAGATCAGCTGCGAAACGCCGCCGACCCATCTATTGCGGGCGGTTGAGCGCAAGCGTCCACAATAAGCGACGCCATAAAGAGAGGCGCAGCCGGCAACGGACTGCGCTTTTTTTTGGTTCTTCACGGAATCCCGGGAAACACAGAAACAAGAACGCCGATTTGATTGATGATGTTCGTGCGA
>NZ_JBXARR010000004.1:0-81090 GCF_058808435.1 Pseudomonas sp. GW821-FHT11D10
GCATCGAGAGGAGGTGCAGCGAAGCAAACCGTAGGCGATGCCCCCGGATGAATCCCGGAACGAAGGAACACCGAGCCCAAGCGAGGGGCCGAACGCCGGGGCCCAGCCTTTTGGTTCCTTTTTGGCGTTTGAAAAAGGGACTCGCCGTAAGGGCGAAACCGCCAGCGGCAGCACCCGCAGAAACGGATATGAACGCAATAAAACGGGAACCTGGTCGGCCCAAAGGCCGCCAAGTCCAAATCAAAGCCGAAAATGCCCAACCATCCCCCGCAACTCACTCCCCAACTGCGCCAGCTCAACACTCGAAGCCGCATTCCCCCGCATCGCAATCGAAGACTGATCCGCACTCGCCCGAATACTCGTCACACTGCGATTGATCTCCTCAGCCACCGAACTCTGCTCCTCAGCCGCCGCCGCAATCTGCTGATTCATTTGTTGAATCAACGAAACCGCCGCCGCAATACTCCCCAACGCACTTTCGGTCTGCAACGCATCACTCACCGCCAGCTTCACCAGTTCGCCACTGCTCTGAATCTGCTGCACTGACGAATGCGCCGCCGAACGCAAGGCACTGACCAGCCGCTCGATCTCCTCGGTCGACTGCTGCGTGCGCCGGGCCAGCGCCCGCACTTCATCGGCGACCACCGCAAAGCCCCTGCCCTGCTCGCCCGCCCGCGCCGCTTCGATCGCCGCGTTGAGCGCCAACAGGTTGGTCTGCTCGGCGACACTCTTGATCACCCCCAGCACCGTGCCGATGTTCTGGATTTCCGCACTGAGGCTTTCGATACTCGAACTGGCCGACGTCGCCGAATCCGCCAGTTGCTCGATCCGCGCCATGCTCTGGCGCACCACCTGCTGGCCACTTTCGACTTTGCCATCGGCAGTCTGCGCCGCGAGCGCCGCTTCTTCTGCATTACGCGCAACATCGTGCACGGTGGCGGTCATCTGGTTCATGGCCGTGGCGACCTGTTCGGTTTCCTCTTTCTGGCTGCTGACCTCAAGGTTGGTCTGTTCGGTCACCGCCGACAGCGATTGCGCCGAACTCGCCAGCTGTTCGATCCCCGCCTGCAACCCGCTGACAATCGCGCTCAAGCCCGCGCCCATCTGCTGCATGGCCAGCATCAGCTGGCCGATTTCGTCACGGCGGGAGACCTCGATCGTTGCGCTCAGATCACCGGCCGCAATCTGTTGCGCCACGTGAATCACGCTGCGCAACGGTGCAACGATCAGCCGGGTAATCACCCACGCCGCAATCAGCCCGACCAGCAACGCCAGCGCCGATGAGCCAATGATCAGCACCGAATTCTTTTTCAGTTCGCCCTGCATCGCGCCGTCTTGCGCGACATACGCCTGATCGACCCGCGCCACGACTTCATCGGCCCGTTGGTGCAACTGTTGATAGACCGTTTTTTCCTGAGCCAGCAACCCGGTGTACTCGGCAAGCTTGTCGCTGAAACCGGCAATGTGCCCGGAGACCTCATTGAGCACCGTCAGGTAACCCTCGTCCTTGACCGTGGATTTGAGCTGCTCGGCCTGGGCCTGAGCCTGGGCAGCCTGCTCGATATTGCCCTGGCCCGCGCTGTCATCACCCTTGCGGCTTTGATCCAGGCGTACCCGCGCTTCGTTCATTGCCTGCAACATCAACCGCGAAACCTGGCTGACCTGACCGGCCTGTTCGATGAATTGCGCCCCATCCTTGCCTTCGCTGTCTTTCAGGGTGTAAGCGCCGTCGTCGGCCAGACCGGCCTGCAACACATCGAGATTGTTGGCGACGCTGGACACCGACCAACTGGCCATTTCCAGCGCCAGATCCTTGGCCTGGGACAACGAGACGAATTCATCGAACGCCTTGCGGTACGCGCCCAATGACTGTTGGACGTCGTTCATGACCGACTCATTGCCCGGCGACAAAATCTTGAGTTGGTCGGCCATGGCGATCAGACCGTCGACACCTTCGTGCAAGGCATCGACGGTTTTCGGGTTGCCGTGCAGGGCGTAGTCCTGCTCCAGCAAACGCACCTTGAGCAAGCCACTGTTGAGCGATGACATCTGCTTGAGGCCGTCGAAGCGCTGACTGATGGTTTGCAGGGACCAGACGCCAATCGCCGCCACCAGTGCAGTCAGCAACAACACCAGCACAAACCCGATACCCAGTTTTTTTGCCATACCGAGGTTGGCAAAACGTCCTTGCACGGCCGAAATCATTGCGCGTAGTCCCCTGCCATAGTCTGTTGTCGAAGATTCGCAACGGCCTTGAACCAGCACAAGTCTCTGGCGTCGGAATAATGGCAAAAAGCTACGCACGCGTCGTTTTCAGAACGTTCGAGGTCGATCCATGGCTGTATCGCAAAAAAACTGCCGTGCCCGTGGATCACAGGCGTAAGCAACGTTGATCCGCTGCCAGTCGCACGCTTCGCCACTGGGGCTGAACGAGGTTGCACAAGACAGCTGCACCCCGCAGCGCGAGGCATGCCTGCGCAAGTGCGCTTCATCGGCCAACGGCGCGCGCGCCCAGATGAACAGGCCGCCCGTGGGCTTGCCGAACACTTCCCAGTCGGCATCCTCCAGGGCCTGCAACGCAGCCGCACGATCTGTATTAAGCCGCTGGCGCTGTCGCTGCACCAGCTTGCGATAGGCGCCACTGGCGAGCATTCCGGCCAGCACCGCCTCACAGAACCTCGAGGTCCCCATGCAACTGATCATCTTGACCCGCGCCATCCGCTCGATCAGTTCGCCATCGGCCAGCACGAAACCCACCCGCAGCGAGCTGCTCAGGGTCTTGGAAAAACTGCCGAGGTAAATCACTCGCCCCTCGTCATCCAGCGCTGCCAGGCGAGTGCCGTTGCCGTTGTGCAGGTCGGCGTAGACATCATCTTCTATCAGGCGCAGATCGTAGATCCTGCTCAACTCCAGAATACGTCGAGCGACCGCCGGCAGCAGGCAACTGCCCGTGGGATTGTGGTGGTGACTGTTAATGAATAGCGCGGTGGGCCGAAATTGGTGCAGCAACGCCTCGAGCGCCTCGAGATCCGGCCCGCCCGGTGTGCGGCGAACCTCCAACATGCGCACGCCGTGCAAACGCAGCAGTTCGAAAAGCGGCGCATAACCGGGGGTCTCGACCACGACACAATCACCGGCCTTGAACAGGGTACGCACGATCAGGTCCAGTCCGTGGCTCGCGCCGGCGGTGGTCATCACCTGTTCTTCAACAGCCTTGATACTCAGCAATCCCAGGCGCTTGACGATCTGCTCGCGCAACGCCGGCAGCCCCAGAGGCGTGCTGTAGTTGAACAGGCTGGCCATGTCGGCGCGCGTCACCTCGCGGATCGCATAACCGAGATCATCGGGCTCGCGCCAACTCTCTGGCAGGACGCCACTTCCCAGCGTCAAACCGACGCGCCATCGGGACGCTGGATCGCCCCCGCTGCGCTCCCCTTCACACCCTGAGCCATCAATCGCCTTGCAGCAACCGGGCAACGAAGCCGCCACCATGAATCCCGAGCCCTGACGCGAGGCCAGAACCCCTTGCGCCACCAGACGCTCGCAAGCCTCCATCACGCATGACTGGCTGAGCAGATTGCACCGTGCGATCTCTCGCACGGAGGGCAGACGCGTCGTCGGCGGCACCTGCCCCTGCATGATCCACTCGGTCAACCCGTCGACAATCTGCTGTACGACCGGCACCATTGCCAGTCGGTCAATTCTCAATTCCATGAGCACGCAAACTCCTGTCCGTTTTTGCTGGCGGCAGTAAATCACAGCCAAGCCCTTGAGGCTGTGCGACAAAACCGCCAAAAGCCTCCGTTCTCACCATTTGAAACACATTGTTTAGCGGATTCACGAAACCACTCCCGAGGCGAAAAAAACCCGCCGGTGGGCGGGTCCTTTTTTGTATCAGCCGACGCCACCTCAGAAAGCGGTCACGCCACCGTCCACGGCCAGCGAGTGACCGGTGGTAAATGCCGCACCATCGCTGCACAGGTACAGCACGGCGCTGGCAATTTCCTCGACCTTGCCGATGCGCCCGACCGGGTGCATGGCGTTGGCGAATTCGCCTTTCTTCGGGTCCGCTTCATAGGCGCGACGGAACATGTCGGTGTCGATCACTGCCGGGCATACGGCGTTGACGCGGATTTTCTTCTTGGCGTACTCGATGGCGGCAGATTTGGTCAGGCCGATCACCGCATGCTTGGAAGCCGCGTAGATGCTCATCTTCGGCGCGGCGCCCAGTCCTGCCACCGAAGCGGTGTTGACGATCGCCCCGCCGCCCTGGGCCAGCAGCAACGGCAGTTGATATTTCATGCACAGCCACACGCCCTTGACGTTGACGCCCATGATCGCGTCGAACTCATCCATCGAACCTTCGGCCAGTTTGCCCTTCTCGATCTCGATCCCGGCGTTGTTGAAGGCATAGTCGAGACGGCCGTAGGTATTGATCACCTCGTCCATCAGATTTTTAACTTCGCTTTCGACGGTCACGTTGCAGCGCACGAAGGTCGCTTCGCCACCGGCTGTACGAATCAGCGCCACGGTGCCCTCGCCCCCGGCCGCATCCAGATCGGCCACCACCACTTTCAGACCTTCGGCGGCGAATGCCTGGGCCGTCGCGCGGCCGATGCCGTTGGCCGCGCCGGTGACGACGGCTACCTGACCGGAAAACGTCATGCTCATTGTTATGTCCTCGAATGCGGGGGGATTGATGAAGGCAGCATAGCCACAGGGGCCTGAGTGACGTCAGCACTATCAAAAGGCCGGTTAGGCTTTCATGAATCGCAGTGATGAAACCCCGCCGGGGACTATCACCGTACTGGATCAACCTGCATTCGCCCCATGAGCCGACCTTGCGGCATCGCGCCTGAAGGTCTATCAACAAGGCTTCATTCAATTCGAGTGCCTGTCATGACCAACCAGACCAATCGCCAGTTCCTGCTCGCCAAACGCCCGGTGGGCGCCGCCACCCGCGAGACCTTCACCTATCAGGAAGTACCGGTCGGCGAGCCGGCGGCGGGGCAGATTCTGGTCAAGAACGAATACCTGTCCCTCGACCCGGCCATGCGCGGCTGGATGAACGAAGGCAAATCCTACATTCCGCCGGTGGGTCTGGGCGAAGTCATGCGCGCGTTGGGCGTAGGCAAAGTCGTCGCGTCAAACAATCCGGGGTTTGCCGTCGGCGACTACGTCAACGGTGCCATTGGCGTGCAGGATTATTTCCTCGGCGAGCCAAGAGGTTTCTACAAGGTCGATCCGAAACTGGCACCGCTGCCGGTTTATCTGTCCGCACTGGGTATGACCGGCATGACCGCCTACTTCGCCCTGCTCGATGTCGGCGCACCGAAGGCCGGCGACACCGTGGTGCTGTCCGGCGCTGCCGGCGCGGTGGGTAGCATCGCCGGGCAGATTGCCAAGATCAAAGGCTGCCGGGTGATCGGCATCGCCGGTGGCGCCGACAAGTGCAAGTTCCTGATCGATGAACTGGGTTTTGACGGCGCCATCGACTACAAGAGCGAAGACGTGCTCGCCGGCCTCAAGCGCGAGTGCCCGAAAGGCGTGGACGTGTATTTCGACAACGTTGGCGGCGACATCCTCGACGCGGTGCTGAGCCGTCTGAACTTCAAGGCGCGCGTGGTGATCTGCGGCGCCATCAGCCAGTACAACAACAAGGAAGCGGTCAAAGGCCCGGCCAACTACCTGTCGCTGCTGGTCAACCGCGCGCGAATGGAAGGTTTCGTGGTGATGGATTACGCCGCGCAGTACGCCGGTGCCGCCCAGGAAATGGCCGGCTGGATGGCCAAGGGTCAGCTCAAGAGCAAGGAAGACATCGTCGAAGGCCTGGAAACCTTCCCGGAAACCCTGGGCAAACTGTTCAGTGGCGAGAACTTCGGCAAACTGGTGTTGAAGGTCTGAAAACAAAGAAGGGAGCCATCGGGCTCCCTTCTTTGATGCTTCAGCTGTTCGCTCAGGCCAGTTCGGCAACCACCGAGGCCAGTGCCTTGGCCGGATCCGCCGCCTGGCTGATCGGACGGCCGATCACCAGATAGTCGGAACCGGCATCCAGCGCCTGACGCGGGGTCAGGATGCGACGCTGGTCGTCCTGGGCGCTGCCGGCCGGACGAATTCCCGGGGTCACCAGTTGCAGCGACGGATGCGCGGTTTTCAGCGCCGTGGCTTCCAGCGCCGAGCACACCAGACCGTCCATCCCGGCCTTCTCGGCCAGTGCCGCCAGACGCAACACTTGCTCCTGCGGCTCGATATCCAGACCGATTCCCGCCAGATCCTCACGCTCCATGCTGGTCAACACGGTCACGCCGATCAGCAACGGCTGCGGGCCGCTGCGCTTGTCCAGCTCTTCACGGCAGGCCGCCATCATGCGCAGGCCGCCGGAGCAGTGAACGTTGACCATCCACACGCCCATCTCGGCAGCGGCCTTGACCGCCATCGCCGTGGTGTTGGGAATGTCGTGGAATTTCAGGTCGAGGAATACTTCGAAACCTTTGTCACGCAAGGTGCCGACGATTTCCGCGGCGCAACTGGTGAACAGTTCCTTGCCCACTTTGACCCGGCACAGTTTCGGGTCCAACTGGTCGGCCAGCTTCAGTGCGGCGTCACGGGTAGGGAAATCCAGGGCGACGATGATAGGAGTCTGGCAGGCGGACATGGATGGGCTCTCAGGCAAGTCGAAATCGGCGCGCATTGTAGCGGAACCGGCGACGGCGCGGCACCCGATGATCGGTAAATCGTCGCGCCAACCGTGATCAGCATAGCCTTGCAGGGTATTGTGTCGAACCCGATACACAACCGACACGCCGGCAACATGCGCCCGCGCTAGCCTCGCCAGCCGCAACAAGTCCTTACAGCAGCCCTTCCCGCCTCACGGCCGGACGCCTATGCTGAAACCACAACCTCGCAGCCTATCTTTGTGGTTGGCGGCCTACTGGCAGATGAACAGCCTCATGCACAACTCCCAAGTCTCCGTGAACGACGAGCAGAAAGACGACAAGCGCTGGAGCATCCGTGCCCTGATCGTCGACGATGACGTGCCGATCCGCGAACTGATGATCGACTACCTGGCCCGCTTCAACATTCACGCCAGCGGCGTCACCGACGGTGCGGCGATGCGTCAGGCGATGCAGGCCGAACATTTCGACGTGGTGGTGCTCGACCTGATGCTGCCCGGCGAAGACGGTCTGTCGCTGTGCCGCTGGCTGCGCGCTGAATCGGACATCCCGATCCTGATGCTCACCGCCCGCTGCGAACCCACCGACCGGATCATCGGCCTGGAACTGGGCGCCGATGACTACATGGCCAAACCGTTCGAACCTCGTGAACTGGTGGCGCGGATCCAGACGATTCTGCGCCGGGTGCGCGACGATCGCACCGAACAGCGTGCGAACATTCGCTTCGACAACTGGCGCCTGAACAGCGTCCTGCGCCAGTTGATCGCCGACGATGGCCTGGTGGTGCCGCTGTCCAACGCCGAATTCCGTCTGCTCTGGGTGTTCATCGAACGTCCGCGCCGGGTGCTCAGCCGCGAACAGTTGCTGGACGCTGCCCGTGGCCGCTCGATCGAAGCCTTCGACCGCAGCATCGACCTGCTGGTCTCGCGCCTGCGGCAAAAACTCGGCGACGACCCGAAAGCCCCGCAACTGATCAAAACCGTGCGCGGTGAAGGCTACCTGTTCGACGCGCGAGACATCGGCTGATGCGGGCGCGCTTCGACACGCTGTTCGGCCGCCTGTTTGGCGTGCTTTTAGTGGCGATCGTCCTGGCGCACTTGCTGGCCTTCGCCTGGTTCCGCCTCTACGGCCCGCCGCCCCCGCCACCGCCGCCGGAGTTCTCGCAAAGCCTCGACGGCAAACAGCCACCGCAGGATCCACGCTACCCGCCCCGTCCGCCGCGTCCCTGGTTCGGCGGGCCGATCGTGCCGCTGACCTTCCAGTTCATCTCGCTGATCATTGCCGCCTGGTACGGCGCCAAGCTGCTGACCCGGCCGATCCAGCGCCTGAGCGATGCAGCCGAACGCCTGAGCGAAGACCTCGACAGCCCGCCGCTGGACGAAACCGGCCCCCGGGAAGCCCGGCAGGCCGCACACACGTTCAACCTGATGCAACACCGCATCCGCGAACAGGTGCAGCAACGCGCGCGGATGCTCGGCGCCGTCTCCCACGACCTGCGCACCCCGCTGTCGCGGCTGAAACTGCGCCTGGAAAACATCAACGACGACAAGCTGCAGGGCCAGATGCGCCAGGATCTGGACGACATGATCGGCATGCTCGACGCCACCCTCACCTACCTGCACGAACAACGCACCAGCGAAGCCTTGCAGTTGATGGACGTCCAGGCGCTGGTCGAATCACTGTGTGAAAACGCCCAGGATCAAGGCGCCGACGTGCAGGTCAGCGGCCACTGCGCCCCGATGCAGGTGCAACCGATGGCATTGCGCTCGTGCATCAACAACCTGATGGACAACGCCTTACGCTACGCCGGCCAAGCGCACATCGAACTGCAGGACCAGCGCGAACAACTGCTGATCCGCGTCATCGACCACGGCCCGGGCATCGCGGCGGACAAGCGTGAAGCCGTGTTCGAACCGTTCTTCCGCCTCGAAGGCTCACGCAACCGCAACTCCGGCGGCGTCGGTCTGGGCATGACCATCGCCCGGGAAGCGGCGCAACGCCAGGGCGGACAACTGACCCTGGCAGAAACACCCGGCGGCGGCCTGACCGCCGTGATCCAACTGCCCCGCCACTGATCCCGACTGTGTACCGGCCGGTACAAACCCCACATACCCACGACACCTTGCGCCTCGAGGCTGCATAAGCCGGTACACCCACCGGTTTTCCAGTCCAAGGAGTGAGCCCGATGATCGGTAGCGTCAGCAACTACACGAGCTATACCAGCACCAGCAGCACCTCCACCCAAAACGCCCGCAGCCAGCAACTGCAAAAGGAACTGTTCGCCAAGCTCGACAGCAACGGCGACGGCGCGGTGGATCAGGACGAACTGGGCAGCGCCCTGTCACAAAAGTCCAACGACGGCCTGCTGGTCAGCCTGAGCAAACAATTCGGCGATCTGGACAGCGATTCCAGCGGCAGCCTCAGCGCCGAAGAAATGACCGCCATGGCCCCACCCCCACCGCCCCCTGGCGACCAGGCCCCCAACACCGAACTCGCCGACGCCCTGATCAGCGCCCTGGACGCCGACGGCGACGGCGCCATCAGCAGCGACGAACTGAGCAACGGCCTGACCAGCGCCGGCAGCACCGCCGACAGCAGTAAAATCTTCTCGGCCCTGGACAAGAACGAAGACGGCGTCGTCAGCCAGGACGAACTCGCCGCCAGCCTCACCCCACCGCCACCCCCACCACCGCAAGCCTCCAGCGACGAACTGTTCAGCCAGCTCGATGCAGACGGCGACGGCACTGTTACCGCCACCGAACTGAACAGCGCGCTGCAGACCAACGACAGCACCTCCTCAAACAACACCGACACCGCCGCCGCCCTGCTCAAGGTGCTGGACAGCGACAGCAGCGGAGGCGTCAGCAGCGACGAACTGAAAGCTGCACTGCATGCAGGTCGCGAACGCCCGGATGACGAACAGACCGCCAGCAATACTCAAACCACCACCGAAGCGCTGAACCGGATGATTGCCAATCTGAGCAAGCAGTACTCGCTCGAAAACACTGCGTCGGTGGGCAAGTATTTGAATGTGGCGACTTGAGATTGGGTGAAGAGGATCGCTCTCGGGTCAAGACTTAAGGGGCGATTAACTCTGGCTGGGTGAGTGGTTTGCTTTGGCTCTGCGGTGTGTCATCAAAGCGGCCCTCACCCTAGCCCTCTCCCAGAGGGAGAGGGGACTGACCGAGGTGATTGGGAGAGATACGCCGACGTGAGATACCGAGGTGAACTCAGGTTTTGAAGCACATAAGTCCACTCATACCTGCGCGCCAACACCAGCGCCAACACCAACACCAACACCAACACCAACATCGGCATCGGCATCGGCATCGGCATCGGCATCAGCATCCACTTCCGCACCAGCACCAGCACCAGCTTCCACATAAACCTCCGCTTTCGCTTCGGCTTCTCACCACTCAACACAATGAGCGTTAGCTCGAGTACCGCTTTTGACGTACCGGCCCCGTTGGAAGGCTGAGTGGAGGGATTTATCCGGGGGTGGGAGCGCAGCGACCGTGCGGCGCAGCCGCATGCATCGAGAGGAGGTGCAGCGAAGCAAACCGTAGGCGATGCCCCCGGATGAATCCCGGAGCGAAGGGACGCCGAGCCACAGCGAGGCGCCGAACATTGGGGCAAGCCCTTTTGGTTCCTTTTGGGGCGTTTGCCAAAAGGGACTCGCCGTAAGGGCGAAACCGCAAACCGCAACACCCGAAGCAACGGATATTCACCCCAAACAACCAACAACCTGGTCGGCCCAGAGGCCGCCAAGGCAAAGCCTCAAACCCGAGCCTGACTCTTGCTCCAATCCGTCAACAAACTATAAGCAACAGCCAAAAGCGTAGGCCCAATAAACAACCCGATAAACCCAAACGCAATCAACCCGCCAAACACCCCAAGCAACACAATCACCAACGGCAGATTCCCGCCCCGGCTGATCAGATACGGCTTGAGCACGTTATCCACACCACTGATGACGAACGTCCCCCAGATCCCGAGAAACACCGCCATCCCATACTCGCCCTTCCAGGCCAGCCACGCCGTGGCCGGAATCCACACCAGCGGCGGCCCCATCGGAATCAGGCTGAGCAGAAACGTCACGATCCCCAGCACCAGCGCCCCCGGCACCCCGGCAATCAGGAACCCGATCAGCGCCAGCACCGCTTGCGCCGCCGCCGTACCGATCACCCCGTTGACCACCCGCTGCACGGTACCGGCCACCAGATCGATGTAGTACCCGGCCCGGTCACCGATCAGGCGCTCCAGCAGACTGTGCACGAACGCCGCCAATCGCGGCCCGTCACGGTAGAAAAAGAACACGAAGACAATGCTCAGGGTCAGTTCGAGAATCCCGCTGCCGATCTGCGCACTGCGCGCCAGCAACCAGTTGCCGACCTGCCCCAGATAAGGTTTGACCGTCACCATCAGGGCCGCGCCCTGCTGATCGATGCTGTTCCAGATCCCGACAAGCCGTTCGCCCACCACCGGCACGCCGCCCAGCCAGCTCGGCGCCTCGGGCAGTCCGTCGACCTGCACATCCTTGATAAACGCTGTGGCATCACGCACGTGATCGGCCAAGTTAAAGCCGAGCCACACCAGCGGCCCCGCCACCAGCAACATCCAGCCCATGGTCAGCAACAGCGCCGCGAGGGATTCCCGGCCATTGAGCCAGCGGGTCAGCAGGCGCATCAGCGGCCAGCTGGCAAACGCCAGCACCGCGCCCCAGAACAGCGCCGACCAGAACGGCGCCATCACCCAGAAACTGGCGCCAAACAACACCAGCAACAGGATCTGCACCAGCAGACGATCATTATTGGGCATGTGAAATCTCGAAAAAAATCAGTCAGGCAAAGAGTAGGCGAACACGCCGAGCGTGTCCGCCAAAGACACCTTATCGCAACAGATCGATGCGCAGACCTTCGCCGTCGACACTGCCGGTTTCCATTCGCGCGGCGCGCACGCCCTGCCCGATCAGCGCTTGACGCCAGGCCTCGGCCTTGGGCCCGGAGACCGTCACCCGCAAGGTGGTGTCGAGGTTCAAACCACGAGACAGCAAACGCAGCCAGGTGTCATCCGGATCGCCGGCGAGCTTTGGAAAGTCCAGCTCGCCGGTGCTTTTCAATTCCCGCAGCAGCGTGGCCGAGGTCGGCAGCAGGTCACCGAGCGGTGCCAGCGCCTCGAACTGTTCGACGTGCAGATAGGCTTTGCGATTACCGCGGGTGATGCTGTACAGCGCCACCAGCGTGTTGTCACGCGGAGCCGCGAGCCTCAGCAGCAAATAGGCCTGCTGCTCGTCGGCACCGTACAGTTTGGCATTACCGAACACCTCATTGGCCCACAGGCTGCTCTCGCCGCAATCCCGGGCCTGGCACCAGAACAACAGCTGCGCATCCTGCTTTTGCAGGGCTTCGCGAGCGAGAGTGAAGGCTTCAGTAGCGGAATGTTCCGGCGGCAACTCGTAGGTCACCGAGGTGGTTTGCCCCCGGGCGCTGACCTGGCCGTCGAAACGCAACTGGCCGCTGATCTTGCGGATCGAGCCGAGCGGGTAGATCCGCTCCAGCTCCATGGCGGGGCGATAGTCGACGATCTGCGCATCGGCCACACGCGGCACGATCGGCAGATCCTGACTGCCCGGCAGATCGGCAGCGAATAGAAAGGGACTGAAACAGCACAGCGCCAGCAGACTGATAGATCGCATGGACAGGCTCATCGCAGGGGCATGGCCTGGGTGCCTTTGGGGCAGTTCGAAGTCGCAGCGGTGTAGAAATCCATCTTGGTTGTCTCCCATTTCAACCTGCCCAGCCTCGACAGTTGCCGGGAGCAAGTCAAGGAATGGCGAAGAACCGATTGAAACAGTCTGCGACAAGGTCGGCCCCGGCCTCATCATTCAGGTGCAGATGATGCCCGCCCGGCAGCTGTTCCCGGTCAAAGGGTAGACGCTCCAGCAGCTCCGGATGTTTGGCCAGCATGCCGTCGGCGGCGACCACCAATTGCGCGGGACAGGCAATGCGCTGCACGAACGCCATCGCCTGTTCCTGGGTAAGACGCAGCGGCGACGGCAACGTCAGACGATTGTCGGTGCGCCAAGTGTAACCACCGGGCACCGGCATCAACCCACGCTGCGCCAACAGTTCGGCGGCTTCACGACTGACCGCCACCAGCCCTTTCATCCGCGCCTCGATGGCCCGGTCGAGGGTGTTGTAGACCGGTTTGCGCTTTTCCCGAAGATCGAGTTGCGCCTGTAAGGCCATGCCCATGCGCTCGGCGGCGTTTTCGCCTTTGTCGGTAGGAGGAATCACCCCGTCGATCAACGCCAGATGGGTGATGCGTTCGGGCAACGATCCCGCGAGCACCAGCGAAACAATCGCACCCATGGAATGCCCGAGCAGGCCGAAACGTTTCCAGCCCAATTGCTCGGCGACCTGCAGCACGTCATGGGCGTAATCCCACAGTGCGTAACCGGCGCCGTTCGGGCGGTGCCCGGAATGCCCGTGACCGGCCATGTCCAGCGCCACGATGCGCAAGCCTTTGAGCTTCGGTGCCAGACGCGCGAAGCTGTTGGCGTTGTCCAGCCAGCCGTGCAGGGCGATCACCGGCAACCCGTCTTCCGGGCCGAACAGGTGCGCCGCCAGTTCGATATGCGGCAGGCTCAGGCGCACTTCTTCGACGGCGGGCTTCATGCGCAATCCTTGTCTTGCCGGCGCTCCCAGCGATCGAACAGGTTTTTCAGTAATTGCGCAGTGTCCTGTGGGCGCTCAAGCGGAAACATATGGCCGCCAGGCACGGTCAGCGACTCGCCCTGAGGCAGGCGCCCGACGAAGCGGGTGTGATGGTTCATCACCACACGGCTCTTGTGCCCGCGCACCACCGCCAGCGGCACTTTCAATTGCCGGGTATGCGCAGGACTGGTATGCGGCACGCCGCGATAGATGCTGATCTCGGTCGCAGGATCGAAGCGCAGGCGCAGCTTGTCGCCGACCTTGTGCAGACCGTGTTGCAAGTAGGCATCGAAGCATTCCGGATCAAAGCTGCGGAACAGGGTTTTGCCGGCGAAATAACCACGGGCACTGTCCAGGTCGGCAAACTCTTCGCGGCGCCCCAGCGTGCGGCCGGCCGGGGTCAGTTTGTCGATGAAACCAAAGCGCTTGGCGGCGCGGATCACCCATTGATCAGTGCGGGTCAGCACCGGCGAGTCGAGCATCACCACCCCTCGATACAACTCAGGGCAACGCAGTGCGGCGTGCAGATGCAGCATGCCGCCGAAGGAATGGCCGACGCCCCACACCGGTTCATCTTGCTGTTGCAGGTGATGGATGAGTTCGTCGACCAGGTGGTACCAGTTGTCACCCGCCGGGAAACGCGGGTCATGGGCGTGTTGTTCCAGATGCGCGACCCGGTACTCGGGCGCCAGCGCCGCGAACAGTTTGCCGTAGGTGCCCGAAGGGAAACCGTTGGCGTGGGCGAAGAAGATCGGTTGCGACATACCGGCAAATCCATGAGCGGAAAACAGGCGTTGATTGTCCGTAAGACCGCGTCCCACAGCAATGACCGTAACTGCCAGGAATGATGACAGTCCGGTCAGGGCTATGACGCTTCGGCCATCAACGCGCCGGCGGTTGTTCTCCCAGCGGCACCACTGCCATGGTCAGGCGCGACACACAACTGGCCTTGCCTTCATCGCTGGTCAGGCGAATGTCCCAGACGTGGGTGGTGCGGCCGATGTGGATCGGTTTGGCCACCGCCGTCACCCGTCCGCTGCGCAGTCCGCGCAAGTGGTTGGCGTTGATTTCCAGGCCCACGCAATAGAACTTGCTGGCGTCGATGCACAGGTAACTGGCCATCGAGCCGACCGTCTCGGCCAGCACCACCGAGGCGCCGCCGTGCAGCAGGCCGTAAGGCTGATGGGTGCGATGGTCGATGACCATGCTGGCCGTCAGCGATTCCTCGTCGAAGGACTCGAAGCGAATGTCCAGCACTTCGCCGATGGTGTTTTTCTGGATTGCGTTCAACTGCTCGATGTTCGGAGTGGTGCGCCACAAGGTCATCGCAGGCTTCCTTTGTTGTTTTGATCGACGCTCAATCCTGCCACAGCACCGCCTCGCTGCGCTCGCTCCATTCTTCGAAACGTGCCCCGTAGGTGTCTTCGATGATGTTGCGTTTGATTTTCAGGGTTGGTGTGAGGAAGCCGTTCTCCACCGCCCAGCTGTCTTTGACCACCACCAGCCGGCGCAGACGCTCGTGCTTGTCGAGGACGGCGTTGACCTCCTCCAGCAATTTTTCCAGGCTCGAATGCAGCGGCGCGCGGGCCTCTTCCCGGCCCACGGCCGACAGCACGCACAACCCCAGCGGCGCGCTCAGGCCATCGCCGACCACGCAGACCTGTTCGATCCGCGAATGCACCGCCAGACGATTTTCGATCGGCGCCGGGGCGACGTACTTGCCCTTGCTGGTCTTGAAGATTTCCTTGAGCCGCCCGGTCAGGCGCAAACGCCCTTCGGCGTCCTGCTCACCTTTGTCGCCAGTGCGCAGGAAGCCGTCTTCGGTGAGAGTCTCGGCGGTTTTCTGCGGCTCCTTGAAGTAACCAAGCATGTTCGCCTGGCTGCGCACCTGCACTTCGCCGGACTCATCGATGCGCACTTCCACGTCAGGGCATGGCCGGCCGATCCAGCCTTCCTTGTATTGCCCCGGCAGGCAGATGTGCGAATAACCGCAGCTTTCGGTCATGCCGTAGACCTCCAGCACGTCGAGCCCGAGTTTCTGATACCAGCGCAACAGGGTCAGCGGCACCGGCGCCGCACCGGAAAGCG
Organism: Pseudomonas sp. GW821-FHT11D10; assembly: GCF_058808435.1. NCBI lineage: Bacteria > Pseudomonadati > Pseudomonadota > Gammaproteobacteria > Pseudomonadales > Pseudomonadaceae > Pseudomonas > Pseudomonas sp. GW821-FHT11D10. The sequence continues at coordinate 15,479 of NZ_JBXARR010000004.1, forward strand.
CGACGCGCAGAGCATCCAGCCCCAATCCGGCCAACACCTTGTGACCGATCCGCTTGCCGATGAAGGGCAGACCGAGGAGGAAATCCAGGCGTTTCGCCGGGATCTTGCTGTAGACGCCCATCTGGAATTTGGTCCAGATCCGCGGCACACCGAACATCGCCGTCGGCCGCGCCCGCTTGAGATCGGCGAGGAAGGTGTCGAGGCTCTCGGCGAAAAACACTGTCTGGCCGGTATAGATCGACGCCAGTTCAACGAACATCCGCTCGGCGACATGACACAGCGGCAGATACGACAGCAGCCGGTCGTTCTCATTGAGCCCGAACAACTGCGTGCCGCGCGTCGTCGCGAACCCGAGATTGGCGAAGCTGTGCATCACGCCCTTGGGCAGGCCGGTGGTGCCGGAGGTGTAAATGATTGTCGCCAGCTGCTCGGCGGCGGGACGCGGATCGTCCTGGATCGGCGAGCTGCGCTGCACATCGTTCCAGTTGAAATCGAACGTGCCCGGTGGGTGCAGCGGCAGGCTGACGGTGGTCAGGCCGTCCGGTACACCCGGCGACATGCCCGGCCAGTCATCGAGTTTGCCGATGAACGCCAGCACGCTTTCCGAGTGGGTGAGCACCTGATTCACCGATTCGGCAGTGAGGTTCGGATAGAGCGGCACCGAAACGTGTCCGGCCATCCAGATTGCCAGGTCGGCGATGATCCAGTGCGCGCAGTTTTTCGAGATCAGGGCGATGTGGCTGCCTTGCGGCAATTCCCGGGAGCGCAGCCAGTGCGCGGCGCAGCGGGCCTGATGGCCGACATCGGCCCAGGTCAGTGTCTCGACCTGCCCGCCACCGATCGGCTGCACCAGAAAACGCTGACGCGGGTGCCGGGCCTCGCGTTCGTAAAACACGTCCAGCGGCAAACGGAAGGCGGAAGACATTCGACTCGCTCCTGTTTTTTGGTCTGGAGCAAGCGTAGTCAACCAAGCAAGTGCTTGGTTGACTATTTCGTACAAAAAATTTCAGGGATGTTTAAGGCTGTTGAGCGTCATCGAACCGATCAGCAATTCGCTGTGTTCAAGCTCGGCCAGCCCGGCGGTGCTGACTTTTTCCGGCGGGTAGCCCGCACCGTGTTGCAGGTAGCTGAGCAGATTGCCTACCAGCGGATTGTGGCTGACCAACAGCACGTTGCTCACCGAGACCAGTTGCTCGGCCACACGGTCCGGGTCAACTTCCGGGGTCAGCCACTCGACTGTACGGATCTCCGGCTCGAAGCCGAGAGCTTCGCGCACCAGTTGCGCCGTCTGCTGCGCCCGCAGGTACGGGCTGGCGTAGATGGCGGTCAGCGGCTGGCCCATCAAACGGGCCGCGCTGCTCAACACTTCCTTGCGACCGTGGGCGGTGAGTTCTCGCTCGGAGTCGGGGCGCGAGCCATAGGGCTCGGCCTCACCGTGACGCAATACCCAGAGTTTCATAGCTTGGGTTCCTCATCCCGGGCCGGATGCGGTGCCGGCGCGACAACGTGTGGCGCTTCACCTTCCGGGGTACGCGGCGTCGGCCAGTCGGCGAACGGCCAGGGTTTCTGGTCGCTGTGGAAGCTGCCGAAACGACCGATCTGCGCCAGAAACTGGCTCAGGCTGTCGCCGAAATTCATCAGGCTGGCGCTCGGGGCGCCATAGATCAAACGATAGATCAACTGCACCAGCACCACCGCGCCGAGGATGAACTGCGCTACCTGCCAGACCAGCACGTAGACGATCATCCACAACACCCGCAGGAGGATGGATTCATATTTGGCTTCGGTTTTCGGATCGCTCATGCCCTGCTCCCTGCTGAATCAGTTGAAACCACTGGTGGAAATAAAGTCGACGTCGGTTTTCGGCTCGCCTCTCATCAGAAGACCGATTACCTGCTCAAGCGTGCGCCCTTCGAACAGGATCGCATGCAATCCGGCGACCAGCGGCATGTACACGCCGACGTCCTGGGACTTGGCCTTGAGCACTTTCAGGGTGTTGACCCCTTCGGCGACTTCACCGAGGCGCGACACCGCTTCGTCCAGGCTCAAGCCCTGGCCGAGGGCGAAACCGACCTGATAGTTGCGGCTTTTCGGCGACGAGCAGGTAACGATCAGATCGCCGACCCCGGCCAGACCGAGGAAGGTCATGGGGTTGGCGCCCTGATTTACCGCAAACCGGGTCATCTCGGCCAGGGCGCGGGTGATCAGCATGCTCTTGGTGTTCTCGCCCATCTCCAGCGCCACTGCCATGCCGGCAATGATTGCGTAGACGTTTTTCAGGGCCCCGCCCAGCTCCACGCCGAAACGGTCGGCGCTGGCGTAGACGCGGAAAGTGCGGCCATGCAATGCGGCCTGCACGGCTTTGCAGAGTTCTTCGTCTTCGCTGGCGACCACGGTGGCAGTCAGCGCGTGCTCGGCGATTTCCCGAGCAAGGTTCGGCCCGGACAGCACGCCAATGCGCGCCTGCGGAGCGATCTCTTCGAGAATCTGGCTCATCAGTTTGAACGTGTGGGCTTCGATGCCCTTGGTCAGGCTGACCAGCATCTTGCCGCTCAGGCGTTCGGCGTGCGCCGCCAATACCGTGCGCAGCGCGCTGGACGGCAACGCGACGAAACACAAATCGCAGGCGTCGAGGGTTTCCTGCAGGTCGGTGACCGCAGTCACGCCCGGCAGAATCTTGATGCCTTTGAGGTAACGCGGGTTCTCGCGATTGACCCGGATGGCCTCGGCCTGTTCGGGGTCACGCATCCACTGCCGGACTTGATGGCCGTTCTCGGCCAACAGATTGGCCACGGCGGTACCAAAACTTCCGCCTCCCAGGACCGCAATCGGGCGCTGTTCAGTCATATGTAATCCGTTAATCCATACCAGTGGCGATGCCGGCATTATACGGAGCGTCCCCTTCTCGGACAGCCCCGGCGTCAATTACCCGCACTTGTCAGAAGAAGACCAACAAAACCGAGGAAAATGCCTGCAACGTGACTGGAAAAGTGGTCGACCTCGGTTAACATGCGCGCCAATTCTTTGCTATCAAGGCTGCGTCGTGTTTTCTGGCCCCCCTTCCCCGCGTTCGTCCCTGCTGCTGGCGCTGCTGTTCAGCCCGGTGCTGCTGGCGGACGACCTGTTTGTCGACAGTGAGGCCTTGCCGCAGATCCTGACCGCCACGCGCCTGAAACAGTCGCCGGCGGAAGTCCCGGGCAGCATGACCGTACTCGACAGCGAACTGATCAGCGCCAGCGGCGCCCGGGACATCAGCGAACTGTTGCGGCTAGTGCCGGGGATGATGGTCGGCAATATCAGCGGCAATCAGGCAGTGGTGAATTATCACGGGACCAACGCCACTGAAGCCCGGCGCATGCAGGTGTTGATCGACGGCCGCTCGGTGTACCGCGCCGGCCTGGCCACGGTGGACTGGAGCGACATCCCGGTGGCCATGGAAGACATCGAGCGCATCGAAGTCTTTCGCGGCCCGAACACCGTCAGCTACGGCGCCAACGCGCTGATGGCGGTGGTCAACATCATCACCCGCAACCCGGCGGACAGCCATGGCACACGGCTGAAGCTGACGCGCGGCCAACGCGGCATCAACGACTTCTATGCCAGCCAGAGCACCGGCTGGAATGGCGGCGACCTGCGTCTGTCGCTGTCCGGCCAGGAAGACGACGGCTTTGACAGCGACCGTACCGGCGCCGATTACCGCGACAGCCGCCGCTTGAACCGCTTCAGCCTCGCGGTCAGCCAGACACTGAGCGACAACCAGAGCCTGGACTGGCAGGTCAACGCCAAGGACGGGACCAATCAGCGGCCTTATACCTACCGTCCGGTGTTCTCCGGGATTACCGCTGCCGGGAACAATTCCGACGTGGTTGCCAAGGACTACGCCGGTTCGGTGCGCTGGAACCTGGACCTCAATCCCGATCACAGCCTCTATGTGCAAGGCTCGGCACAACACTGGGATCGTCAGCAGACCTGGCGCGCCTGTGACGCCGAAGTGTCGTTCAGCCCGCAACTGACGGAGCTGTGGCAGCTCAACCCGAACTACACCGAACGCCTGGCCCGCAACATGACCCTGTTCACCGGCCCCGGTGCACCCGCCGGCACGCCGCAGGAAATGGCCCTGGCCAATCAGGTGCTGGACCAGTGGCGCAATGGCGCGCGCCAGACCCTGTGCGGCGACATCGACCAGAGTGCCCGGGAATCGCGCTACGACCTGGAGTTGCAGGACACCCTCAGCCTGTCCGATAGCCTGCGTCTGGTCAGCGGCCTGAACTATCGTTACGACCGGGCCGATTCCGAGACCTATTTCAATGGCACGCTGGACGACACCACGTGGCGCGCCTTCAGCCAACTGGAATGGCGCGCCAGCGAACACTGGCTGTTGCAGGGCGGCGCCATGTTCGAAGACACGCAACTGATCGGCAGTTCGCTGACGCCCCGGTTTGCGGTCAACTACCTGTTCAACCCGCGCCACAGTCTGCGCGCGGTGTATTCGGAGGCCATCCGTTCGCCGGACATGTTCGAGAACAACGTCAACTGGAGTTATCAGGTGACCAACCTGCGGCCCGCCGCCTATGGCCAGTCTTCGGCCCGCTACTTCGTCAAGACCCGGGGCCCCGGCGATCTGGACCAGGAACACATGCGCTCGCGGGAACTGGGCTACAACGGCTATTTCCCGGAATGGGGCCTGGCGCTGGACGTGAAGCTGTTCTACGACGAAATCACCGGGATGATCAGCGAGCCGCTGCGCAACAATCAGTACATCGCCAGCAACGCCAACGATTCGCGGTTTCGCGGCACCGAGACGCAACTGGACTGGCGCCTGAGTGCGGCCGACCGCCTGCGCCTGACCTACGCCTTCGTCGACGCCGAGGCGAGCAATCCGCTGGACCAGCAATTCACCGCACGCAACAGCGGTTCGGCGGGCTGGCTGCGCGATTGGGGCCACGGCTGGAACAGCGCCCTCTTCTATTACGGTGACAACGCGCTCAACGGATACCGCTTCGAGCGGGTCGACACGCGCATCGCCAAACGCATCGCCCTGGGCAAGGCTCAACTGCAACTGGCCGGGGTGCTGCAACAGCGCCTCGATCATGAGCCGACCACGTTCGTCGACAACAATTACGACGAACGCCGCGTGGTGTATTTCAGCGCCGAGCTGGAGTTCTAGATGCGTTACGCCATGTCACGGAAGATGCCAACGCTCGGCCAATGGCTGGCCGGGCTTTGTCTGTTCCTGACAGCGTGGCTGCATGGCGTGGCGGTGCAGGCGGCCGACATTCTGCTGACCGGCGCCGAAGAAAGCCCCGGCGTGCAGTCCTTCGTCCAGGCCCTGAGCGAACTGCGCCCGACCGACCGCGTGCATTTTCAGCCACTGGCCAGCCTGCCAGCGCCGGGCAAGTTGCCGTCGAGCCTGCGCCTGATCCTGCTGGATCTGCCGAGCCTCGACTGGCGCATGCAGGAAAGCCAGGGCCCGGCGACGCTGGTCCTGCGCATCAGCCGCTTGCAGGCCCGGCAACGCTTCGGCGACGCGCAACCGCCCCACTTGAGCCTGCTGTGGGCCGATCCGCCGCTGAGTCGTCAGTTGCAACTGATCCGCCGGATCCTGCCCCAGGCCGGGCGAGTCGGCGTGCTGTTCGATCAGCACAGCGAGTTCCTGCTCAAGGAGCTGCAATCGGCGGCCCAACCGCTGAATCTGCAAATCGTCCCGCAACGCTGGGACAACACCCACGACAGCCGGCCCTTGCAGACCGTGCTGAAAAACAGCGACGTGCTGCTGGGCCTCGACGACCCTGACCTGTACAACCCGAAAACCGCGAAGAACCTGTTGCTCAGCAGTTACTCTCGGCAACTGGCGCTGGTCGGGCCGAATGTCTCGTTCGTTCGCGCCGGCAGCCTGGCCAGCACCTACAGCGATCAGAACGACTGGCTGGCCGTCCTCGACGAACTGCTGGACCGGCCACCGGCCACCTGGCCGCGCACGCTCTATCCCGGCCGCTTTAAAGTCTCAAGTAATGCGCAGGTGGCTCGTTCCTTAGGGATAGAACCGATGAATGAAGCGTCTGTCGCCGCAGAGCTGGCCGAAGGAGAGCGCCGCCCATGATTTTCCGCCGTTGGGACATCAACACCCGCACCCAGTTGATCAGCCTGGGCCCTGCGCTGTTGCTGACCTTGCTGCTGATCAGCTTTTTCACCTTCGTGCGCATTCAGGATTTGCGTCAGGAGCTGAACCACACCGGCCAGTTGATCGCCAACCAGCTCGCACCGGCCACCGAGTACGGGGTGATTTCCGGCAACAACGAAGTGCTGGAAAGCCTGCTCAAGGCCACGCTGGCCACGCCGAACGTACGGTTTCTGGAAGTGCAGGACAGCGCCAACCGGATTCTGGCCTATGTCGAACAGCCGGCAGATGCGCACAACCGTCCGCATCAGGTCGAGGTGTTCCAGGCGCCGGTGCGGCTGCAACGCATCGCCTTGCACAACGATTTCTTTCAGGACGGCAAGAGCAATCCCGGCGTGGCCAGCGAGGACTATCTGGGACGGGTGATTGTCGGTCTGTCGAATGACGCCTTCAGTCAGCGCCAACAGGAAATTTTGCTCAAGGCAGGAATTCTGGCGTTGTTCGCCCTGCTCTTCACGTTTGTCCTGGCGCGGCGGCTGGCCGGCAGTATTTCGCAGCCGATTCGCGATATCGGCAATGCGGTCAAGGCGATTCAGGACGGCGACTACAAGACCCCGCTGCCGATTGTCGATGACACCGAGCTGGGCGCCCTGTCCCAGCACATCAACAACCTGGCCCAGGCGCTGGAACAGGCCAGCCGCGAACAGCATCAGGCGATGGCGCAACTGATCCAGACCCGCGAGGAGGCGGAGAAGGCCAACAACGCCAAATCGGATTTCCTGGCGATGATGAGCCATGAACTGCGCACCCCGATGAACGGCGTGCTGGGCATGCTGCAATTGCTGGAAACCACCGAAATGACCGAGGAGCAGGTCGAATACGCAGCGCTGGCTTCCGAGTCCACCGAGCATTTGCTCAAGGTGATCAACGACATCCTGGATTTCTCGCGCATCGAGCGTTCGGAACTGGAGCTGGAGCACATTCCGTTCAACCTCGCCGAAGTGATCGGCGCCTGCGCCCAGTCGTTCCAGCACAGTGCGGCGCAACGCGGGCTGGCCCTGCAACTGCGGATCCCCGAAGACATGCGCGACTTGCAGGTACAGGGCGATCCGACGCGGATCCGGCAGATTCTGGTCAACCTGGTCGGTAACGCGCTGAAGTTCACCGAACAGGGGCGCGTCAGCATCGAGGCGCAGTGGCAGTCGCTGGATCACGAATTGCTGTGGTTCACCTGCGCGGTGCGTGACAGCGGCATCGGCATTTCACCGGAGAGCCTTGAGCTGATGTTCAACGCGTTCCAGCAGGCCGACAGTTCGATTTCCCGTCGTTATGGCGGCACCGGTCTGGGCCTGCCGATTGCCCGCACCCTCGCCGAGCGGATGGGCGGCACCTTGCGCGCTCAGAGCGAAGAAGGTCGCGGATCGGTATTCACCCTGGAAATACCCCTGGCTTTATATAAGCAGGCACTGCCCGCGCTGGCGGCACCGCGCACGCTGAACGGCGACAGTCACGGCGAAGGACGCAATGTGCTGCTGGTCGAGGACAACCCGGTGAACCAGACAGTGATTGAAGCGATGTTGCGCAGCCTGGGCTTTACCGTCAGCGTCGCCACCGATGGCGTGCAGGCGGTGCGCAGCGCCGGGGACAGTCGTTTCGAAGCGATCCTGATGGATTGCCGCCTGCCACTCATCGACGGTTACGAGGCGACCCGACAGATCCGCCGCCTGCCCGGCTGCGGACATGTGCCGATCATCGCCCTGACCGCCAATGCATTGCAGGGCGACCGGGAAAACTGCCTGTCGGCGGGCATGAACGATTACCTGGCCAAGCCATTCAAACGCAATGATCTGCAGCAGATTCTGCAGCGCTGGGTGCAGTAACGGGGCCCTTTCGAGCATCTGCGACTGGCGTGAAAAGCGAAAGTGCGGCAGTCTTAGGCACCCGAACGGGCCTCAAAAGGGGCTTGAATAAAAATTTCAGTGCACAAGTGTACATTCATGTCCTTGGTGCTGTGACTTTCACCACAACGCAATAGTCTATGAGTAGGCTGCCGGTACGAGGCATGAACGCGTCGATCGGCCGGGAAGATTTGCCCCACCTGCCGCATGGGATTATTGAGGAGCTCGCATGACCAAACAAAACGCCTTTACTCGGGAAGACCTGCTGCGCTGCAGTCGCGGTGAGCTGTTCGGCCCAGGTAACGCGCAACTGCCCGCCCCGAACATGCTGATGGTGGATCGCATCACCCTGATCAGCGAAGAAGGCGGCAAGTACGGCAAAGGTGAATTGGTCGCCGAGCTGGATATCAACCCCGACCTGTGGTTCTTCGCTTGCCACTTCGAAGGCGATCCGGTGATGCCGGGCTGCCTGGGTCTGGACGCCATGTGGCAACTGGTCGGTTTCTTCCTGGGCTGGCAAGGCCTGCCGGGCCGTGGCCGTGCGCTGGGTTCGGGCGAAGTGAAATTCTTCGGCCAGGTCCTGCCGACCGCCAAGAAAGTCACCTACAACATTCATATCAAGCGCGTCCTCAAGGGCAAGCTGAACCTGGCCATTGCCGACGGTTCGGTAACTGTCGACGGTCGCGAAATCTACACCGCCGAAGGCCTTCGCGTCGGCGTGTTCACCTCCACTGACAACTTCTAAGGGTTATTCGCATGCGCCGCGTCGTTATCACTGGTCTGGGCATCGTTTCGTGCCTGGGCAATGACAAAGAGACCGTCTCCGCTAACCTGCGTGCAAGCCGCCCTGGCATCCGGTTCAACCCGGAATATGCCGAAATGGGTCTGCGTAGCCAGGTTTCCGGCTCCATCGACCTCAACCTTGAAGAGCTGATCGATCGCAAGATCTATCGCTTCGTCGGCCACGCAGCGGCTTACGCCTACCTGGCCATGAAAGACGCCATCGCTGACTCCGGTCTGACCGAAGAGCAGGTGTCCAACCCGCGTACCGGCCTGATCGCAGGTTCCGGCGGCGCGTCGACCCTGAACCAGATGGAAGCGCTGGACATCCTGCGCGAGAAAGGCGTCAAGCGCGTCGGCCCATACCGTGTAACGCGGACCATGAGCAGCACCGTTTCGGCTTGCCTGGCCACTCCGTTCAAGATCAAGGGCCTGAACTACTCCATCGCTTCTGCCTGCGCCACCAGTGCTCACTGCATCGGTACCGCCATGGAACAGATCCAGATGGGCAAGCAGGACATCGTGTTCGCCGGTGGCGGTGAAGAGGAGCACTGGAGCCAGTCGTTCCTGTTCGACGCAATGGGCGCATTGTCCAGCAAGCGCAACGACACCCCTGAGCAAGCCTCCCGCGCCTACGACGCCGACCGTGACGGTTTCGTCATCGCCGGCGGTGGCGGCATGGTGGTGGTCGAGGAGCTGGAACACGCTCTGGCCCGTGGCGCGAAGATCTACGCGGAAATCGTTGGCTACGGCGCGACGTCCGACGGCTACGACATGGTGGCCCCAAGCGGCGAAGGCGCAATCCGCTGCATGCAGCAGGCGCTGTCCACCGTCGACACCCCGATCGACTACCTGAACACCCACGGCACTTCGACTCCGGTCGGCGACGTCGCGGAAATGAAAGGTGTGCGTGAAGTGTTCGGCGACAAGGCCCCGGCCATCAGCTCCACCAAGAGCCTGTCGGGTCACTCCCTGGGCGCCGCCGGCGTTCACGAAGCGATCTACTGCATGCTGATGATGGAAGGCAACTTCATCGCCGGTTCCGCCAACATCGACGAACTGGACCCTGAAGTGGCCGATCTGCCGGTGCTGACCAAGACCCGCGAGAACGCCACCATCAACACCGTGATGAGCAACAGCTTCGGCTTCGGTGGCACCAACGCCACCGTCGTGCTGAAGCGCTGGGAAGGCAAGTAATTCCCTTCCGCTGAGCCGCACATGAAAACGCCCCGACTGGTTCGGGGCGTTTTTTTTCGCCTTGAGAAAGGCATTTTCAGCGGCGCCAAGATGAAACGTTTGTCATGCAACTTACCGCCCTGCGACTGAATGTCGCGGATTCAGCGGGCTCCAGCGCTGTTGCAGATTTCGCAAGAATACATTGCACGAATCGGGCGTTTACTTAGCAGGCTAACAAATTCTATAACAGAGGCCTGCACACGCCTTGCTGCAGATAACAGAGATTGGAGCTAGCAGATGACTGTAAAAGTAACTGAACGCGACGATTCACACATGTCCCATGAAGGCGTAGCCGCCGGCGTACGGATCTGGGATGTGCATCAACAAGACTTGCTGGTCGGCATGTTCCACAACGAGATCGACGCCCACAACTACAAGGCCGAACTGGAACTGCAAGAACGCCAGCGGGATCTGAAATCCGCCTGAAGCAAAATCACAGCATTGAAAACGACAAACCCCGCCATGAGCGGGGTTTGTCGTTTTACCTCAGGGCCACTTCGCGGCCAGCTGAAGTCTTTACCACATCAGATCATCAGGGATCACATAGGCCGCGTACGGATCGTCCTCGGCATTGACCTCTTCGACCTTCTCGTTGAGCTGGACGATGCGCTGTGGATCGCGCTCCTGAATCTTCAGGGCCGCCTCACGAGGAATCACTTCGTAACCGCCGGCATGGTGCACGATCGCCAGCGAACCGCTGCTGAGCTTGTTGCGCATCAGCGTGTTGACCGAGATGCGCTTGACCTTCTTGTCGTCGACGAAGTTGTAGTAGTCCTCGGTGGTCAGCTTCGGCAGACGCGAGACTTCGATCAACTGCTTGACCTGCGCAGCGCGGGCCTTGGCCTCAGCCTTCTCCTGCTGCTGACGGTTCAGCTCCTGGTCGCGTTTGACCTTCTCGGCCTGGGCTTCCTGGGCAGCACGCTGCTGGGAGTCGTCCAGTTCGATCTGGCCCTTGTGGGCCAGGCGCTGTTGTTTCTGTTTGTCTTTGCTGACCTGCTTGGCCTGCTTTTGGTTGACCAGCCCTGCTTTGAGCAACTGGTCGCGAAGGGAAAGGCTCATTGATGCTTACTCACTTAGGCAACGGCTCAGCCGCAGCTGGGCAAATTCTTTTCCTGACGTTTGGCTTCGCCCCACAGGGCGTCCAACTCTTCGAGGGTGCAATCTTCTATGGGTCGGTGGGTGTCGTGCAATGCCTGTTCGATAAAACGGAAACGTCGTTCGAACTTGCCGTTGGCGCCACGCAACGCGGTTTCCGGATCAACCTTCAGATGCCGGGCCAGATTCACCACGGAAAACAGCAGATCGCCGATCTCGTCAGCCACCGCTTGCGGGTCATTTTCGGACATGGCTTCGAGCACTTCATCGAGCTCTTCACGGACCTTGTCCAGCACCGGCAGCGCATCCGGCCAGTCGAAACCGACCTGCCCTGCGCGCTTCTGCAACTTGGCCGAGCGTGACAATGCCGGTAACGCGGCGGGCACATCGTCGAGCAGTGACAGTTGCTGCGGCTCGGCGGATTTCTCGGCGCGTTCTTCGGCCTTGATCTCCTCCCAGCGCTGCTTGACCTGCTCTTCGTTCAGACGCGGCACGTCCAGCGGCGCATACAGATCTCCGGTCGGGAACACGTGCGGATGACGACGGATCAGTTTGCGGGTAATGCTGTCGACCACGCCGGCGAATTCGAACCGCCCCTCCTCCCGTGCCAGCTGGCTGTAATACACCACCTGAAACAGCAGATCGCCCAACTCGCCCTGCAAGTGGTCGAAGTCGCCGCGCTCGATGGCGTCGGCGACTTCGTAGGCTTCTTCGAGGGTGTGCGGGACGATGGTCGCGTAAGTCTGCTTGATGTCCCACGGGCAACCGTACTGCGGGTCGCGCAGACGGTTCATCAGGTGCAGCAGGTCTTCAAGGCTGTAGATCGGTTTCATGGAGTCCGGTTACGCCGCGTTTCGATGATGTTCGGCAACTGGGAAATCCGCCCCAGCAACCGCCCCAGCGCGTCCAGACCCGGAATCTCGATGGTCAGGGACATGAGCGCGGTGTTGTCCTCCTTGTTCGAGCGGGTGTTGACCGCCAGCACGTTGATCCGCTCGTTGAGCAGCACCTGCGAAACGTCACGCAGCAGACCGGAACGGTCGTAGGCGCGGATGACGATGTCCACCGGATAGGTGAGCACCGGCACCGGCCCCCAGCTGACCTGGATGATCCGCTCCGGCTCGCGCCCGGCCAGTTGCAGCACCGAGGCGCAGTCCTGACGGTGAATGCTCACGCCACGGCCCTGGGTGATGTAGCCGACGATTGCATCGCCCGGCAACGGCTGGCAGCAGCCGGCCATCTGGGTCATCAGGTTGCCGACGCCCTGGATCTGAATGTCGCCGCGCTTGCCCGGTTTGTAGCCGGTCGCCTTGCGCGGAATCAGTTCCAGCTGTTCGTTGCCGCGTTCCGGCTCGACCAGCTGTTGCGCCAGGTTGACCAGTTGCGCCAGACGCAGGTCGCCGGCCCCGAGGGCGGCGAACATGTCTTCGGCGGTTTTCATGTTGGCCTTGTCGGCCAGCTTGTCGAAATCCACCGCCGGCAGGCCGAGGCGATTGAGTTCGCGCTCGAGCAGGGTCTTGCCCGCCGCGACGTTTTGGTCGCGCGCCTGCAACTTGAACCAGTGCACGATCTTCGCCCGCGCCCGGGACGTGGTGACGTAGCCGAGGTTCGGGTTCAGCCAGTCGCGGCTCGGGGTGCCGTGCTTGCTGGTGATGATCTCGACCTGCTCGCCGGTCTGCAGGCTGTAGTTGAGCGGAACGATGCGCCCGTTGATCTTCGCGCCACGGCAGTTGTGACCGATTTCGGTGTGCACGCGGTAGGCGAAGTCCAGCGGCGTCGCGCCCTTCGGCAAGTCGATGGCGTGACCGTCCGGGGTGAAGATGTAGACCCGGTCCGGCTCGATATCGACCCGCAGCTGTTCGGCGAGCCCGCCGATGTCACCCAGCTCTTCGTGCCACTCGAGGACCTGACGCAGCCAGGAGATTTTCTCTTCGTAGTGGTTCGAGCCGGACTTGACGTCAGTGCCCTTGTAGCGCCAGTGCGCGCAGACGCCGAGCTCGGCCTCTTCGTGCATCGAATGGGTCCGGATCTGGACTTCCAGCACCTTGCCTTCCGGGCCGATCACCGCCGTGTGCAACGAGCGGTAGCCGTTCTCTTTCGGGTTGGCGATGTAGTCGTCGAACTCTTTCGGGATGTGCCGCCACAGGGTGTGGACGATGCCGAGCGCGGTGTAGCAGTCGCGCATTTCCGGCACCAGCACGCGCACCGCACGCACGTCGTAGATCTGGCTGAATTCCAGACCCTTGCGCTGCATTTTGCGCCAGATCGAATAGATGTGTTTGGCCCGGCCGCTGATGTCGGCTTCGACGCCGGTGGCCTGCAATTCGTCCTTGAGCTGGGTCATCACGTCGGCGATGAAACGCTCGCGATCCAGCCGCCGCTCATGCAGCAGCTTGGCGATCTGTTTGTATTGATCGGGTTCCAGGTAACGGAAGGACAAGTCCTCCAGTTCCCATTTGATATGACCGATGCCGAGTCGATGCGCGAGCGGCGCATAGATGTCGAAGACTTCCCGGGCGACCCGGTTACGCTTTTCATCGTCGGCGGTTTTCACCGCGCGAATCGCGCAGGTACGTTCGGCAAGCTTGATCAGCGCGACACGCACGTCGTCGACCATCGCCACCAGCATCTTGCGCAGGTTTTCCACCTGGCCCTGGGTACCGAGCACCATCGACTGGCGAGGGCTGAGGCTGGCACTGATCGCCGCCATGCGCAGCACACCGTCGATCAGTTTGGCGACCACCGGGCCGAAGCGCTGGCTGACCGCCGCGAGTTCGATCTGGCCTTCGCGCACGCCGCGATAGAGAACCGCAGCCACCAGCGAATCCTGATCGAGCTTGAGGTCGGCGAGGATCTCGGCGATCTCGAGGCCGGTGCTGAAACTGCCGCTGCCTTCGGACCAGAGGTTCTTCGCCGCATTGGATTGTTGCTCGGCCTGGCGAGCGTACTCGCAGGCCTCTTTCAAGGCTTCGCGATCCAGTGCCAGATCGACACTGACCGCATGATCGAGCCAAGCCTCGAGATTGATACTGCCGTCAGTGTTGATCGGCTGGTGTGCTCTCACCTGTACCATCTTGCTTTACCTTCCCTACGACGCAGATTCAATGCGTCAAATCACTGACCTTCAATGCCCGTTCGCGCTCGCGGGGCCAATGCGAGCGCTACGGACGACCAGTCGGATCAGACGAGCCATCCTGGCTCGCTTCAAATAACGCCATGGCCTCGACATGTGCCGTCTGAGGAAACATATCGAGAATCCCGGCACGTTTTAACCGGTAGCCCTGCTTGATCAATTCGACCGTATCGCGCGCCAGAGTTGCAGGGTTGCACGACACGTACACCAACCGTTCGGCGCCCAGGGTCGCCAGCTTGCGCACCACCTCGAAAGCACCGTCACGCGGTGGATCCAAGAGTACCGCAGAAAAGCCGTTTCCGATCCACTGAGCATCGGTCAAAGGCTGGGATAAATCGGCCTGAAAAAACTTTGTGTTATGCAAATTGTTGCTGGCGGCATTCGCCGCCGCGCGATCGACCATGGTCTGCACACCTTCGACCGCCACCACTTCACGCGCAGCTTTCGCCAGCGGCAGTGCGAAGTTGCCCAGACCGCAAAACAGGTCGAGCACGCGCTCATCGCTCGTCGGTTTCAACCAGTCCAGCGCTTGCGCCACCATGGCCTCGTTGACCCCGGCGTTGACCTGGATGAAATCCCCCGGCCGGTAGGCCAGTTGCAGATCCCATTGTTCCAGGCGGTAACCGAGCGACTGTGCATCATCCACCGGCTGCGGTTCGCCTTCGCCATGCAGCCAGAGTTGCGCTTCATGGAACGCGCAGAAATCCTTGAGGATCGTCAGATCAGCTTCGGACAGCGGCGCCATGTGACGCAGCAGAACGGCGAGTGACGAGCCACTGAACAATTCGACATGCCCCAGCGCCTGAGGTTTGCTCAAGCGACGAAGCATCTCCGGCAAGCGGGTCATGATCGGCTGCAAGGGCTGTACCAGCACCGGGCATTCGCTGATCGCGACGATGTCCTGGCTGCCGGCGGCACGGAAACCGACTTCGAGCTTTTTGGCTTTGCTGTCCCAGCGCACGGCGATCCGGGCGCGGCGACGGTAGCCGAATTCGGGACCGGTCAACGGCGCCGCCCACTCCTCGGGTTCGGCACCAGCGACTCGCGACAACTGCTCGGCGAGCATGCGCTGTTTCAGGGCAAGCTGTTCGTTGTGGGGCAGATGCTGGACGCTGCAACCGCCGCAACGGCCGGCGTGCTGGCAAGGTGCGGGACGACGCAATTCACTGGCGCTGAACACGCGCTCGGTGCGCGCCTCGACCACTTTGCCGTGGGCGCCGAGCACTCGGGCTTCGACCTCTTCACCGGCGAGGGCGCCGAGGACGAACCAGGTTTTACCTTCAAAAAACGCGATGCCGCGACCGTCATTGGCCAGGCGCTCGATGCTCAAGCGCTGCTTTTTGCCGGTCGGGATTTGCGGGGCCTTGCTGCCGCCGGTGGGCTGGAAGCGCAGGCCTCTCTCGTGCTTGGCCATCAGTTGGGCGCGTCGAAAATGCCGGTCGACAGGTAACGGTCGCCACGGTCGCAGATGATCGCGACGATCACCGCGTTTTCAACTTCTCTGGACAGGCGCAGCATCGCTGCCACCGCACCGCCCGAGGACACGCCACAGAAGATGCCTTCTTCGCGGGCCAGACGACGGGTGACGTCCTCGGCTTCGCTTTGCGCCATGTCGACGATGCGGTCGACGCGCTCGGCCTGATAGATCTTCGGCAGGTATTCCTGCGGCCAGCGGCGAATGCCGGGAATGGCCGAGCCTTCCATCGGTTGCAGGCCGACGATCTGCACGTTGTCGTTCTGCTCCTTGAGGTAGCGCGACACGCCCATGATGGTGCCGGTGGTGCCCATGGAACTGACGAAATGGGTGATGGAGCCCTGGGTCTGACGCCAGATTTCCGGGCCGGTGGTGGTGTAGTGCGCTTCAGGATTGTCGCCGTTGGCGAACTGATCCAGCACCTTGCCACGGCCTTCGGCTTCCATCCGCTGGGCGAGATCGCGAGCGCCTTCCATGCCCTCTTCCTGGCTGACCAGAATCAGCTCCGCGCCGTAAGCGGTCATCGCCGCTTTACGTTCGGCGCTGGAGTTGTCCGGCATGATCAGGATCATCTTGTAACCCTTGATCGCGGCGGCCATCGCCAGGGCGATCCCGGTGTTGCCCGAGGTCGCTTCGATCAGCGTATCGCCTTCGTGGATCTGCCCGCGCAACTCGGCACGGGTGATCATCGACAGCGCCGGACGATCCTTGACCGAACCCGCCGGGTTGTTCCCTTCGAGCTTGAGCAAAAGGGTGTTGCTGGTGACACCGGGCAGGCGCTGCAAACGCACCAGCGGCGTGTTGCCGACGCAATCGGCGATGGTTGGGTACTGCAAGGTCATGGCGTTTTTCGCAATCCGGACAGCGGGGGCGCCTATCATACCGGCAAACCTGCGCAGGCCATATCACGCAAAGTGTGGTGCTTATGGTTTCTTGGAATAAGCAATAAAAGTCGCGCCAGTGGTGCGACTTTTAAAAGAGTGTCAGCAGCGCTGACACTTTCTTGTGCAGCTCAAACCATCTGCGGGCGGCCCATGTCCACTGAGGTCGGCGACTTGCCAGCGAAGGCATCGGGAGCGACAGCACTGTCATCCGCCACCAACCGCAGATTCAAGCGCAATCCCGATGGCCCATTCTCGGCCCACAGGGCTCCGCCCTGGCGTTGCACCGCGTTCCTCGCGATGCTCAGGCCCAGACCAAATCCACCGTCCCCCGGCCGCGAGCCGTCGAGGCGGATGAAGGGCGAGAAGATCCGCTCAAGATCCGCTTCGGCCACGCCGCCGCCCTCGTCCTCCAGCCACAGGTGCCAGTAATCGCCATCCCGTCGACCGTCGAGCCGCACGATACCGCCCGGTGGCGAATGGCGAATGGCGTTGCGCAGAATGTTTTCCAGAGCCTGGGCCAGGGTGTTGAGATTGCCGCGTACCCAGCAGGAAGCTTCCACCCCGCACTGCAACTGCCCGATCGGACAGCAGCTTTCGTAGCAGGCGTTTTCGGTGAGCATTTCCCATAGCGCCTGAATCTGGATCGCTTCGTCCGGCAACGGTGCGCGCTCGGTATCGAGCCAGGCCAGTTGCAGGGTGTCTTCCACCAATCGCTGCATCACGTCGACTTCGCGACCGATGCGTTCGCGCAACGGTTGCAGCTGCTGCTCGCTTTCGCTGGCGACCCGCAGCCGGCTCAGGGGCGTGCGCAGTTCGTGGGACAGGTCGCGCAGCAGTTGCTGTTGCAGGGCCACGGTGGATTGCAGGCGTTCGGACATCGAATCGAAGGCGCGGGCCAGTTCTCCGAGTTCATCGGGGCGCTGGGTGATGCCGCTCGACAACCGCACATTCAGTTGATCGGCGCGCCACGCATTGGCCTGCTCGCGCAAATTGTTCAGCGGTACCACCAGCAGGCGATACAGGCCGACGCACAGCAGCAAGGTGAACAGACCGGGAATCACACCGTTGGTGATGACCCGCCAGAACACCCGGTATTTCCCCGGCAGGAATCGCTCGGGCAACTCGATGACCAGACTTCCGGCCGTCGGGTCAGTAGGGAACGGAACCCGCAGCCACGGGCGGCCCCTTTTATGAATCGGCCAGTCAAGGCCTCGCAGGAAGGTCAGGTGCTGAAGCTCTTGAGCGTTGAACGGTTCACTGCTCAGCGACTGCAGGCTGCCGCCGATCACGCCGACCCAGCCGGCCTCGCGCAACTCCATGCTCTGCAACCAGCTATCGATGCCTTTGCGTTCGCCCTGCTGCCATGCACGCTCGGCCTCGGCGGCATAACGGCTCAGGGTGTGCCGGGCGTCGTCGGAGAGGAACTGATTGCGCTGTTCCATATACCGGCCCCAGGACCAGCTCAGCCAGATCATCAGCAGACAGAACGCCACCAGCAGGCAGGCGAGTTTCCAGAACAGCGAGTGCCGGCCCGGCAGGTCAGACACTTTCATCGGCGGCGCTCAAGACGTAACCCTTGCCCCACACCGTGCGCACCTCCCGCTCGGTGTAGCCGACCGACATGAGTTTGCGGCGGATCTGGCTGATGTGCATGTCGAGGCTGCGGTCATGGGCGGCGTAACCGCGTTGCAGGACATGCTGATAAAGAAAGGCCTTGCTCAGCACCTCCTCGTCATGGCGATTGAGCGTTTCCAGCAGACGGTATTCGCTGCGGGTCAGGCCGGCAGACTGATCGCGATAGAACACATCGCATTGCCTGTCATCGAAACGCAGTCCACCGACCGGTACGACAGGCGAAACGGTAACCGGACGACGGTCGAGGGCGACCCGCCGCAGGATTGCCTCGATCCGCACATGCAGCTCGGCCATGCTGAAGGGTTTGGGCAGGTAGTCGTCGGCACCGAGGCGGAACCCGCTGATACGGTCGGCCTCGGCACCCAGTGCCGACATCAGCAATACCGGCGTTGAGTGGCTCTGGCGCAGTTGGGTCAGGACATTCAATCCGTCGAGCCCCGGCAACAGAATATCCATCAACACCACATCGAACGGCTGGCGCCGGGCGACGTCAAGGCCCTCGCTGCCGTCCTGGCACCAGGTGACCTGGAAGCCGCTGCGGCCCAATTGCTCGTGAACATAGGCACCGAGTACGGGATCGTCCTCGATGGAAAGAATGCGTGGTGGGCCAACAGAGACAAGATTCATGAGTATCTGCAAATAATTCTCAGTTGTGTGATTATTCAAGATTGCCGCTCGCCCGGCAACCCAAGCTTGACCTGTCGGACAGATGACCACCCCCCGCACGAACAACGACGACATCATTTTCCCAAGATTGCCCGCAAGCAAATCGCTACACTGCGCCGATACCGCGTGCCGGACGCACGTGTGAGTCAACGATCAGCGGGATGCAGGAGAAAGGCGTGCTCAAGAAACTGGGAATCAAAGGTCGCGTATTGTTGCTGACCCTGTTGCCGACCAGCCTGATGGCACTGGTGCTGGGCGGGTATTTCACCTGGACGCAGCAGTCCGACCTGCAAACCCAACTGATGCAGCGCGGCGAAATGATCGCCGAGCAACTGGCCCCGCTGGTGGCTCCGGCCATGGGCCACGGCGATGCCGAACTGCTCGAGCGCATCGCCACCCAGTCCCTCGAACAACCGGACGTGCGCGCCGTGACGTTCCTCGCGCCCGACCGCTCGCCTCTCGCCCACGCTGGCCCGACCATGCTCAATCAGGCGCCGAGCGGCGACAGCGCGCATTTGCTGCGACGCAGCGGCAACGATGCCACCCGCTATCTGCTGCCGGTCTTCGGCAAACACCGCAACCTCGCCGGCGAGCTGATCCCGCAAGAGTCCGACCGGCTGCTCGGCTGGGTCGAACTGGAGCTGTCGCACAACGGCATGCTGTTGCGCGGCTATCGAAGCCTGTTCGCCAGCCTGCTGCTGATTGGCGCGGGTCTGGCCGGCGCCGCGTTGCTGGCCTTGCGCATGGGCCGCACGATCAACCGCCCGCTGAGCCAGATCAAACAGGCCGTCGCGCAGCTCAAGGACGGTCACCTGGAAACCCGCCTGCCGCCGCTGGGCAGCCAGGAACTGGATGAACTGGCGTCCGGCATCAACCGTATGGCCGGCACCCTGCAAAACGCCCGCGAAGAATTGCAGCACAGCGTCGATCAGGCCACCGAAGACGTGCGCCAGAATCTGGAAACCATCGAGATCCAGAACATCGAGCTGGACCTGGCCCGCAAGGAGGCGCTGGAAGCGAGCCGGATCAAATCCGAATTCCTCGCCAACATGAGCCACGAAATCCGCACGCCGCTCAACGGCATTCTCGGTTTCACCCACCTGTTGCAGAAAAGCGAGCTGACCCCGCGCCAGCTCGACTATCTGGGCACCATCGAAAAATCCGCCGACAGCCTGCTGGGGATCATCAACGAGATCCTCGATTTCTCGAAGATCGAGGCCGGCAAACTGGTGCTCGACCATATTCCGTTCAACTTGCGCGACCTGTTGCAGGACACCCTGACCATCCTCGCCCCCGCCGCCCACGCCAAGCAGCTGGAACTGGTGAGTCTGGTGTACCGCGACACGCCGTTGTCGCTGGTCGGCGATCCGCTGCGCCTCAAGCAGATCCTGACCAACCTGGTGAGCAACGCGATCAAGTTCACCCGCGAAGGCACCATCGTCGCCCGCGCCATGCTCGAAGAAGAAAACGACGACAGCGTGCAGTTGCGCATCAGCATTCAGGACACCGGCATCGGTTTGTCGAACCAGGACGTGCGCGCGTTGTTCCAGGCGTTCAGCCAGGCTGACAACTCACTGTCGCGCCAGCCCGGTGGCACCGGTCTGGGGCTGGTGATTTCCAAGCGCCTGATCGAACAGATGGGCGGCGAAATCGGTGTCGACAGCACGCCGGGCGAAGGTTCGGAATTCTGGATCAGCCTGAACCTGCCCAAGACCCGCGACGACGCCGAAGACCTGCCTTCCGCGCCACTGCTCGGGCGCCGGGTGGCGGTGCTGGAAAACCACGAACTGGCGCGCCAGGCCCTGCAGCATCAACTGGAAGACTGCGGCCTCGATGTCACGCCGTTCAATACCCTGGAAAGCCTGACCAATGGCGTCACCGGCGCCCATCAGACCGATCAGGCCATCGATCTGGCGGTGCTCGGCATCACCAGCAACGACATGCCGCCGGAGCGTCTCAATCAGCACATCTGGGACCTTGAGCACCTCGGTTGCCGGGTGCTTGTGTTGTGCCCGACCACCGAGCTGACGCTCTATCACCTTTCGGTGCCCAACCCTCACAGCCAGCTGCAATCGAAACCGGCCTGCACCCGCAAACTGCGCCGGGCCTTGTCGGACATGGTCAACCCGCGCCAGCCGCGCAGCGAACCGGGCGAACCGTTGTCGAGCCGCGCGCCGAAAGTGCTGTGTGTCGACGACAACCCGGCCAACCTGTTGCTGGTGCAGACGCTGCTCGAAGACATGGGCGCCAAGGTGCTGGCCGTGGAAAGCGGCTACGCCGCGGTCAAGGCGGTGCAGAACGAAACCTTCGATCTGGTGCTGATGGACGTGCAGATGCCCGGCATGGACGGACGCCAGAGCACCGAAACGATTCGCCAGTGGGAAAGCGAGCGGCACTGCACGCCGTTGCCGATCGTCGCCCTCACCGCCCACGCCATGGCCAATGAAAAACGCGCGCTGCTGCAAAGCGGCATGGACGACTACCTGACCAAGCCGATCAGCGAGCGGCAACTGGCGCAGGTAGTGCTGAAGTGGACGGGCCTGGCGTTACGCAATCAGGCGCCGGACCGTGGCGGCGAAAGTCTGCTGGGCAATCAGGAACTGCCGATTCTCGATCACGAAGAAGGTCTGCGCCTGGCCGCCGGCAAGGCGGATCTGGCGGCGGACATGCTGGCGATGCTGCTGGCCTCGCTCGAGGCCGACCGCGAAGCCATCCGCACCGCCCGCGACAATCAGGATCAGAACAGTCTGCTCGAACGGGTGCATCGCCTGCATGGCGCCACCCGTTACTGCGGCGTGCCGCAATTGCGCGCCGCCTGCCAGCGCAGCGAAACCCTGCTCAAGCAGCAGGATCCCAAGGCCTCGACCGCGCTGGACGAGCTGGAACGGGCGATCAATCGTCTGGCGGCCCAGGCGAAGATCAGCGCCTGATCCACGGCAATGCCGGTCATCGCCGACGCGGCTAAAGTTGTCGCGGGTGATTTGCGCCCGCGTCGATGCTCCAGGAGGATTTCATGCGCACGATCGTTTTCAGCAGCCAGACCTACGACCGCGACAGCTTCCTCGCCGCCGACTGCCCGGCCGGGATCGAACTGCACTTTCAGCCAGCCCGGCTCAGTCTCGATACCGCAGCGCTGGCCGAACATCACGAGGTGGTTTGCGCGTTCATCAACGATGACCTGAGCGCCCCGGTGCTCGAACGTCTGGCGGCCGGCGGCACTCGCCTGATCGCCTTGCGCTCGGCCGGCTACAACCATGTGGATCTGGTCGTCGCCAAACGCCTCGGGCTGGCCGTCGTGCGCGTACCGGCCTACTCGCCCCACGCGGTGGCCGAGCATGCGGTGGCGTTGATCCTCGCCCTCAACCGGCGCTTGCATCGTGCCTACAACCGCACCCGCGAAGGCGATTTCAGCCTGCACGGGCTCACCGGTTTCGATCTGGTGGGCAAAACGGTCGGCATCGTCGGCACCGGGCAGATCGGCGCGACCTTCGCGAAAATCATGCACGGCTTCGGCTGCGAACTGCTGGCCTACGACCCTTACCCGAACCCTGCCGTCGAAGCGTTGGGCGCGCGCTACCTGAGCCTGCCGGACCTGCTGTCGCAAGCACGGATCATCAGCCTGCACTGCCCGCTCAACGAACAGAGCAAACACCTGATCAACCGCGATTCGCTGGCGCACATGCAACCGGGGGCGATGCTGATCAACACCGGGCGCGGCGGTCTGGTGGACACGCCGGCGCTGATCGACGCCCTGAAGGACGGCCAGCTCGGTTATCTGGGACTGGATGTGTATGAAGAGGAGGCGCAGCTGTTCTTCGAAGATCGCTCCGACCTGCCGCTACAGGACGACGTGCTGGCGCGGCTGCTGACGTTCCCGAATGTGATCGTCACCGCGCATCAGGCGTTCCTGACCCATGAGGCCTTGGGCGCGATTGCCGCGACCACCTTGCACAACATCGCGACCTGGGCGGCAGGTACGCCGCAGAACCAGGTCGAAGGCTGAATGATCGGACTCAGACCGGAGGCGGCGTCGGGGTAATCGCCACGCACAAGATCAACAGCGCCAGCCAGCCGAACCCCAGCAAACGTTGCTTGAGGGAGTGCCCGCTGCGCAGCAGGAACCAGACAAACACCAGCGGCATCAGAAACGCCATGATCTTCAGCCAGCCCTCCACCGGGCGCGAACCGTCCGGGTTCAACACCGGCTCGACAGGTTGCGAACGACGGCGTCGCCCCGCCGCGGCCGGCATGATCTTCGGCCGCTCGGGAGCCGGCGGCGGAACGTGGGCCTCGGGCACGGCCTTGTTACGCGGCAGGCTGCCAAAGGAAATCGTCGACGCGCCCGTTTCGGCGTGAGGCGCCTGTACATCTGCCAGCGGAGCCCCGCAATGAATGCACGCCGTCGCTTCGGAACTGATGCTCCGCTTGCATTCATAACATTCGATCAGCGCCATGTTCCGTTCCTTGAAAATGAAGGCGGCAGTTTGCCACGACTGCGGTGTTGATTTGAACCGGATCGAAGGTCGCACGCGCGCATCATTCTGCAATCAAGCCCGTGCTAGCATGTCGCGCATATTTGGAGGACCCATGGTCGAACACGATTTCCGCTACACCCTGATGAACCCGCAACACACCCTCACCGAATGCCGCGCCCTGGTTCCGGGCCGTTATCAGGTCACCGGCAACGGTGGCTCGATCCGCATCGGCGACGTGCTGGTCGTGACCCTCAAAGGCAGCAAGGACTTGTCCATGCGCCTGACCGTCGACACCGTCCGCCACCTGATCAACCCGCCGGGTCAATGGACTGCCATGACCACCGGCCCGGTGTTCGGTGAACTGGCGATCCACACCTGGCAGGTCAACTGCGACAGCTGCGCCAAGGAGCTGAGCTTCGAATTCGCGGTGGACGCCAAACTGGGCAAGCCTGCGGAAAAACCGGCCGCCACGGCACGTATTGCGGAGCTGGGCTGGAAAGTCGTCGGCGACAAGCACCTGTGCCCGAAATGCCAGGAGCCGGCGTGATGAAACACCTGGCCCTGACCGCCGCTGTCGGCGCCGGCCTGATGGGTTGCGCCGCGGAGCCTGTGCAACTGCAACAGAACCGCAGCTACATTCTGGAGTGGATCGGCGAGCGTCCGCTGATGGACTACAGCCACCTGACCGTGACCCTCGGCGATGATGGCCGGGCCTATGGCAATGGCGGCTGCAACCACTGGTTCGCGCCCTACACCCTGGAAGGCGACAAGCTGAGCTTCGGCAAGATCGGCAAGACCCGCAAACTCTGCGCACCGGCGCTGATGGAGCAGGAGCAACGCTTCCTCCAGGCGCTGGAGCATGTGGAGCGCTGGGACATCTCGCCGATCGAGCAGATGCGCTTCTGGCCTGCCGAAGGCAAGCCGTTGCGCTGGTGGCTGGAAGAAGGCTGATCCTTTACATCGCCAAGCCTCTGTGATCGTTCCCACGCTCTGCGTGGTAACGCCGCCCCGGACGCTCCGCGTCCGCTGTGACGCAGAGCGTCACGGGATGCATTCCCACGCAGAGCGTGGGAACGATCAGCGAAGGTGGATCAGTTGGTCGCCTGCAACGCCTCAAGCTTCGCCATCACCCCCGCCGCCGTCTGCTCCCCCATCAACTGTTCCCGCACCTTGCCCTTGTTGTCGATGATGTAAGTCACCGGCAAGGCTTCACTGCGCGGCAGTTCGAACAGTTCCGACGGATCCTGCGCCAGCACGGTGAATTTGATGCCCAGTTTTTCGCTGGCGCTCTTCAGCTCTTCACCCTGCACGTTGTCGAAATTGACCCCGAACACGCCGATCTTCTTGCCCTTGAGCTCTTCGGCCAGGTGATTGAGTTCCGGGATTTCCGTGCGGCACGGGCCGCACCATTCGGCCCAGTAGTTGAGCACGACCCATTGTTTGTCGAGGCGCTCGGACGCCACTTTCTGCCCGTTCTGGTCGATGCCGTAGTCGTTACCGCAGCCCCCCAGCATCAACGCCCCGATGATCGTCAATGCCGCTGCCAGTGCCCGTGTCATGTCGTGTTCCTTGTGAAAAATTGAATGCGCCTGCGACCCATCGCCTCCCAAGGTTCTGGATTGCGCGCTGCACAGTTAGAATAGCCGCCACTCTACGCAAGAAGCGACCCGCCCATGACCGATCTGACGCTTTATCACAACCCGCGCTGCTCGAAATCCCGCGGTGCGCTCGAACTGCTCGAAGCCCGTGGCCTGACACCAAACGTGGTGCGCTACCTCGAAACCCCGCTGGACGCCGCGCAGATCAAGGCCTTGCTCGGCAAGCTGGGCATCAGCGCACGGCAACTGCTGCGCACCGGCGAAGACGAGTACAAGACCCTGAACCTGGCCGATGCCAGTCTCACCGAGAAACAATTGATTGAAGCGATCGCGGCGCATCCGAAGTTGATGGAGCGACCGATTCTCGAAGCCGGCGACAAGGCCGTCATCGGCCGTCCACCGGAGCAGATCCTGGAGCTGCTGCCGTGAGTGCGCCGTACATTCTAGTTCTGTATTACAGCCGCAGCGGCTCGACCAACGAGATGGCCCGGCAGATCGCCCGTGGTGTCGAGCAGGCCGGCCTCGAAGCGCGCCTGCGCACCGTGCCGGCGATCTCCACCGAGTGCGAAGCCGTGGCACCGGACATTCCGGATGAAGGCGCGCTGTACGCCACCTTGGATGACCTGAAGAACTGCGCCGGCCTGGCCCTCGGCAGCCCGACCCGTTTCGGCAACATGGCCGCGCCGCTCAAGTACTTCCTCGACGGCACCAGCAACCTGTGGCTGACCGGCGCGCTGGTCGGCAAACCGGCCGGGGTGTTCACGTCCACCGCCAGCCTGCACGGCGGTCAGGAAACCACCCTGCTGTCGATGATGCTGCCGCTGCTGCACCACGGCATGCTGATCACCGGCCTGCCCTACAGCGAATCGGCGCTGCTGGAAACTCAAGGCGGCGGCACGCCGTACGGCGCCAGCCATCACGCCGGGGCCGACGGTAAAAGCGGTCTAGATCAGCACGAAGTGGCGCTGTGCCGCGCACTCGGCGCACGCCTGGCCAAGACGGCCCAGAAACTGGGGAACTGAGATGGCCAGAAAGCCGAAAGTCCTGCCCGCCGTCGAGTGGCTGGAGCCACGAGTGCGGGCAATGCGGGTGATCAGTCTGCTGTGCTTTTTCGGCCTGGCCGGACTGCTCGCCGCTTATTACCTGGTGTTCGCCGACCTGCACGGCGCGCGGCCGTGGGTGATTTTGCTGATCGAGCTGATCCCGTGGATCGTGCTCGCACCGGGCATGATCATGGGCAGCGCACGGGGGCATTCGTGGATGTGCTTTGTGGTGAACCTGTATTTCATCAAGGGCGCACTGGCCGCGTATGACCCGAGCCGGCAACTGTTCGGTGTGCTGGAGATGATCGCCAGTCTGGCGGTGTTCTGCTCGGCGCTGTTGTATGTGCGGTGGCGGTATCAGTTGAATCGCAAACTGGCGGGCGAAGGCGAAGTTTCCGTCGCCTGACAGCGCTCCAACTCCAAGATCGTTCCCACGCGGACGCCTCGACGTGGGAACGATCGCTCTGAGCTCAATGGTTGACGGTGTAAGCCAGCATCATCGAGATCTGGCTCATCGGCCGTCCGCCACTCTCTTCATGCCACTGGTTGAACGCGTTCTGCACCGTCGCCAGATCCCGCAGACTGCTCGGCACCTTGTCGACGATCTTCTGCGCATTCAGCGCCGCGACCACGTCGTAGCTCGGCACGAACGTGTCCTTGCCAACCATCCGCAAGAACCGTGGCGCCGACAACCCGCCCAATTGATGACCGTGCTTTTTCAGATAGGTCCACAGGCCGACAATATCGGTCACCGGCCAGTCGGCGAGCAACGCGCCGAAACTGCCCTTTTCTTTCTCGACATCCAGAATGAACTGCGCATTGCGCGGCACGCTTTTGAGCTTGCCCAGGTGGCGGATGATCCGCGCATCCTGCATCAGCCGCTCAAGGTGTTCGGCGCTCATCAGCACGACTTTTTCCGGATCGAACTTGAAGAACACTTCCTCGAAGGCCGGCCACTTGGCGTCCACCAGACTGTGCTTGAGCCCGGCACGAAACACCCGCAGGGCCATGGTCGAGAGATAACGGTCGTCGCTGATCTTGCGCAGTTGCGCCGGGGTCTTGGGAACGGGCAGATGGGCTTCCAGTTCAGCCGCCGAACCGAAGCGGTTCAGACAGTATTCGTGCAGCCACTTGTAGTCGCGCATGCCCTCTCCTAAAAAACGAATTGAAAACGGCGCCCGCGAGCGCCGTTTTTTTTCAAGCGATCGGATCGCTTACAGGTTCACCACATTGACGAAACGCGAAGCCGCCGTCTCGTCGATCTTCAAGCTGGTGAAATCAAACAGGTTACGGTCAGCCAGCTGCGACGGGATCACGTTCTGCAGGCTGCGGAAAATGCTTTCGGTGCGACCCGGGGTCTTGCGCTCCCAGTCCACCAGCATTTCCTTGACCACCTGACGCTGCAGGTTTTCCTGAGAGCCGCAGAGGTTGCACGGAATGATCGGGAATTGCTTGAAGTCCGAGTAGGCCTGGATGTCTTTCTCGTTGCAGTAGGCCAGCGGACGGATCACCACGTTGCGCCCGTCGTCAGCGCGCAGCTTCGGCGGCATGGCCTTGAGGCTGCCGTTGAAGAACATGTTGAGGAAGAACGTCTCGACGATGTCGTCGCGGTGATGACCGAGGGCCATTTTGGTCGCGCCGATTTCGTCGGCGAAGGTGTACAGCGTGCCGCGACGCAGGCGCGAGCACAGCGAGCAGGTGGTCTTGCCTTCCGGGATCAGCTCCTTGACCACCGAGTAGGTGTCCTTCTCGACGATGTGGTACTCGATGCCCAGCTCTTTCAGGTAGGCCGGCAGCACGTGTTCGGGGAAGCCCGGCTGTTTCTGGTCCATGTTCACGGCGACGATCTCGAACTTGATCGGTGCAACCTTCTGCAGGTGCATCAGCACGTCGAGCATGGTGTAGCTGTCCTTGCCCCCGGACAGGCAGACCATGACCTTGTCGCCGTCTTCGATCATGTTGAAGTCGGTGACGGCTTCGCCGGCCAGGCGGCGCAGGCGCTTTTGCAGTTTGTTCTGGTTGACCGTAAGAGTGCCCATGACGCGAAATCCGTGAGGTGTGACGAAAGGCGGGCATTTTACGCAAAAACACTTCGCTTGTGGCCACAGGTTGTCGCCGCTTTCAGCGCCCGTCTGCACAGACCCCGACGCGATTACCCCGCGGTTTTACAGCGCGATTTGCTCTAAGCCCCTATCACCTGTGCGGTTAAGACCTTTCTATACTGCGACATAAGGTCGCACACAATCTGAAGACCTGTATTTGCTCGGCCGCATTGGCCCGTAGGCGCTCCGCTGGGGGGCGATGGCAATAACGAGAGGAGTGACTGGCATGATCCATCACGTAGTGGGACTTTTTACCCACCCCGATCAGGAATGGAAGGAAATCCGTGGCGACCAGGAAGAAAGCATCAGCCAGATGTATCTGACGCACACGCTGATTCTGGCGGCGATCCCCGCTGTTTCGGCATTTATCGGCACCACTCAGGTCGGCTGGGTGATCGGCAACCGCGCACCGGTGATGCTCACCGTCGAAAGCGCGTTGTGGATGACGATCATGTCTTATCTGGCAATGCTCGGCGGGGTCGCGGTCATGGGTGCCTTCGTGCACTGGATGGCCCGCACCTATGACGCCAACCCGAGCCTGGCCCGTTGCGTGGCATTTGCCACATACACCGCGACACCGTTGTTCGTCGGCGGGCTGGCGGCGCTCTATCCGCACATGTGGCTGGGGATGATCGTCGGCACGGCGGCCATCTGCTACACGGTTTACCTGTTGTATGTGGGGCTGCCGACCTTCATGAACATTCCGTCCGACGAGGGTTTCCTGTTTTCCAGCTCGGTGCTGGCGGTGGGGCTGGTGGTGCTGGTCGCCATCATGGCCTTTACCGTGATTGTCTGGGGACTGGGCGTGGGGCCCGTCTACACAAATTAGCTGGCTGCACTGCCGAGAAGAACAAGATCCGCCAACACAGGCCGCCGCGAGGCGGCCTTCTCGTGCCGGTTGAAAAGGAGCGACGACCATTCGGCAGCTCGACGATTCGCAACGCTGCGGGGTTGCGGCATACTCGACGCCTCTGGAGATCCATCAAGCATGCCCGAGCAACTCAATACCCGCGTCGAAGACTGTTTCCAACTCGCTGAATCCTTTTTCAAACGTCCCTTCAAACGCCCCGTGGTGAGCCTCAAGCTGCGCGGGCAAAAAGCCGGGGTCGCGCATCTGCACGAGAACCTGCTGCGCTTCAATCCGCAGCTGTACCGGGAAAACACCGAACATTTCCTCAAGCAGACCGTGGCCCACGAAGTCGCGCATCTGATCGCCCATCAACTGTTCGGCGACCGCATCCAGCCCCACGGCGAGGAGTGGCAACTGATCATGCGCGGGGTCTACGAATTGCCGCCGGACCGCTGCCATACCTATGAAGTCAAACGCCGCAGCGTGACCCGCTATATCTATAAATGCCCGTGTGCGGATAGCGATTTTCCGTTTTCGGCGCAGCGCCATAGCCTGGTCCGGCAGGGGCGGCGGTATCTGTGCCGACGCTGTCGGAACACATTGGTGTTCAGTGGCGAGATGCGGGTCGAGTAACCCACAAGCTACGCGACGACTTTCGCGGCACGTAATTCGGCAATCCGCTCAGCACTCAACCCCAACTCCGCCAACACCTGATCCGTATGCTGCCCCAGCGCCGCGCCGACATGCCGCGGCGCCGGCAATGCCTCGGAGAACTTCAGCGGACACGCCATCTGCGCCTGCGACGAGCCATCTCCACGCGGCACCTGGGTCACCAGTTCCCGCGCCTGCAATTGCGGATGCTGCACCGCCTCGTCCAGGTTCAACACCGGTTCGACACAGGCATCGATCCCGGCGAACAGCTCGCACAGCTCGGCAAAGTCATGCTTCTCGAACTCGACCTTCAAGGCGTCCTTGAGCGCCCTCTGCTGCTCGGGCTTAGGTGACAAACCCTGCGCCGCCAGTTCCGGCCGCCCCAGCGCCGCACACAGTTGCTGCATAAAGGCCGGCTCGAGACTGCCCACCGACATCCAGCGCCCGTCGCGGGAGCGGTAGTAATCGTAAAAGCTGCCGCCATTGAGCATCTGATCCTCCCAGCCCGGCTCCTCGCCGCAGGCCAGATAACCGGCACCCGCCATGGCGTTCAGGCTGAATGCGCAGTCGGTCATGCTCACGTCCAGATGCGTGCCCTGCCCGGTCTGCTGGCGGGAAATCACCGCCGCCAACAGGCCGATCACCCCGTGCAACGAGCCGCCAGCCACATCCGCTACCTGCATGCCCAGCGGCAACGGCCCGCTGTCGGCGCGGCCGGTGTAACTGGAGAGCCCGGCCAGCGCCAGATAGTTGATGTCGTGGCCGGCGCGATCCTTGTACGGGCCGGTCTGGCCGTAACCGGTGATCGACACATAAATCAGCTTCGGATTGATCGCCTTCAGCGCCTCGTAACCCAGCCCCAGCCGCTCCATCACACCGGGGCGAAACTGCTCCAGCACGATGTCGTAATCCGCCAGCAACTGCTTCACCAGCTCCAGCGCCTCGGGCTGCTTGAGATCCAGCGCCAGGCTGCGCTTGTTGCGGTTGAGATAAGCGTGACTGGCCGAGATCCCATGATCGTGGGGCGGCAACACCCGCACCAGGTCGAGACGGGTCAGCGATTCGATGCGCAACACCTCGGCACCCATGTCCGCCAGCAGCAGCGAGGCGAACGGCCCCGGCAGCAAGGTCGAGAAATCCAGAATCTTCAGTGAGGCCAACGGTGCAGACATGGGCGATCTCCATCAACGATGCATGCAGCCTAGGCAGCCATCGGCGATGGGGCAATTACCGGATCCATCAGTTGCGCTGACCGTTGCGCTCAAACAGCAGACAAGAAAAAACCCGCCGAAGCGGGTTTTTCCATTCAAGCGATGCTTACTTCACATTGCTCGGGGTTGCGCCTTCGGCCACACCCAGGTCGTCTTCCGGACGGGTATCGATGATGCCACGGCCGCCCGAGGCCAGCTCGGTCTGCAGCACGTCGGTGTCCAGCTCTTTCACCCACTTGGCCACAACGATGGTGGCAACGGCGTTGCCGACCAGGTTGGTCAGGGCACGGGCCTCGGACATGAAGCGGTCGATACCCAGGATCAGCGCCAGACCGGCCACCGGCAGGTGACCTACGGCCGACAGGGTGGCCGCCAGTACGATGAAGCCCGAACCGGTCACACCGGCTGCGCCTTTGGAGGACAGCAGCAACACCACCAGCAGGGTGATCTGGTGAGTGATGTCCATGTGGGTGTCAGTCGCCTGAGCGATGAACACGGCCGCCATGGTCAGGTAGATCGCGGTGCCGTCGAGGTTGAACGAGTAGCCGGTCGGGATCACCAGACCCACTACCGATTTCTTCGCGCCCAGACGCTCCATCTTGATCAGCATGCGTGGCAGTACCGATTCCGAGGAGGAAGTACCCAGCACGATCAGCAGTTCTTCACGGATGTAGCGGATCATTTTCAGCACGCTGAAGCCGTGCATGCGGGCGATACCGCCGAGCACGATCAGGATGAACGCCAGGCAGGTGATGTAGAAGCAGATCATCAGTTGACCCAGCTGCACCAGCGAACCGACGCCGTAGGCACCGATGGTGAACGCCATCGCACCGAAGGCACCGATTGGCGCGAGCTTCATGATCATGTTGATGATGTTGAACATCACGTGGGCGAAGCGATCGATGAAGTCCAGGATCGGCTTGCCGTAGGCACCCAGGCGGTGCAGGGCGAAACCGAAGATCACCGAGAACATCAGCACTTGCAGGATGTCACCGGTGGCGAACGCGCCGACGATGGTGGTCGGGATCACGTTGAGCAGGAAGCCGACAACGCTCTGGTCTGCGCCTTGAGCAACATAGGTCGCGACTTTCGAGGCGTCGAGGGTGCTGACGTCGATGTGCATGCCGTTGCCCGGTTGCACGATGTTGACCACGATCAGGCCGACCAGCAGGGCGATGGTCGAAACGATTTCGAAGTACAGGAGTGCGTAACCGCCGGTCTTGCCGACCGATTTCATGTTCTGCATGCCGGCGATGCCGCTGACCACGGTGCAGAAGATGATCGGGGCGATGATCATTTTGATCAGTTTGATGAACCCGTCACCCAGCGGCTTTACGGCCACGCCGAACTGCGGGTAGTAGTGGCCGAGCGCAATACCGATACAGATTGCGACGATCACCTGGAAATACAGGGATTTGTACAGTGGCTGACGAGTCGTCATTGCAAAGTTCCTCAAGAGTCCCGCGTGGCAACATCCATCTGTTGTACGCGACACTTGAATTGCGAACCCTCCTGCACTGGAGGGATTTGTTGTGTCGAACGGCGCTTTTCCGGACCGGCTCGGCGCACGCTTCTGTCGCTCTTATCGCAAACGTCGTGCCACTTTGGTGCAAATCGCTGCAAGCCTTTTGATATCAGGGGATACGGCTTTTTCTGTGTCACCGTTCGGTTACTCAAGTGTGGCGGATTTCCGCCAACTCGCCCGACCTCGTCCTACAATTTGGCGGAAATCCGCCTTGTTACCGATCAAAGGCAGCCGCTACCATCGGTCGCCAGAGGAAGGATCTGCCGCTCATGCGCGAACGCACCATCGCCAGTCACTTTGCCCGCGCCGCCCTCGGTGGCGCACGGCGCTCGGGTTACGAATATTCGGACCTGCTGCAGCAACTGGGCATCAGCCCCGAACTGCTCGACGAGCCGCGCGCGCGAATCGCCCCGGAGCAATTCACCCAACTGATCCAGAACCTGTGGCTGGCCCTGGACGACGAATACCTGGGTTTCGGCAATGCGCCGAGCAAACCCGGCAGCTTCGCCATGATGTGCCACGCCATCATTCATTGCCGCAGCCTGGAGAAGGCTCTGCAACGCGGCTTATTGTTTTATAGCCTATTCCCCGAAGCCCCGCGCCTGACCCTGACCCATGAAGACGAATGGGTGCGCCTGAGCCTCGACGATGCGCAATTGTGGGATCCGGATCACTTTCTCAGCGAAAGCCTGCTGGTGATCTGGCATCGCCTCGGCAGTTGGCTGATCGGCCAACGGATTCGTCTGGAACAGGCGAGCTTCAGCTATCCGAAACCGGCGCACGGGGCGGAATACGATCTACTGTTTTCCTGCCCGCTGGAATTTTCGGCAACGCAAAGCAGCCTGGTGTTTCACAGCCGCTATCTGCACATGCCGCTGTTGCAGGACGAACGCACCCTCAAGCATTTCCTCGAACGCTCCCCCGCCGACCTGCTGTCCCGCCCCGACGACGGCAACAGCCTGAGCAGCCGACTGCGTCGCTTGCTCAGCCACGACAGCGCACGCTGGCCGGACCTCGAAGCGGTTGCCGCGCACCTGCATATCAGCCCGCAAACCCTGCGCCGGCATTTGCGCGAGGAAGGCACCAGTTTTCAGGAATTGAAGGATCAGTTGCGCCGGGACATCGCGATTTATCACCTGGGGCGGGCGGATCTGTCGTTGCAACAGATCGCCGAACAGCTCGGGTTTTCCGAGCCGTCGGCGTTTCATCGGGCGTTCAAGAAGTGGACGGGGCTGACGCCGGGGGCTTATCGGGCGCAGGAGCTTTGAGCTCGAGCTTCAGGGCCAAAATGTAAATTTATCGAACCCACACCAGTCATTTCCCGTTGGGGAAAGTGTAATCAGGCTGATCCCGACTACTGAAAAATCCGTCATGAAGTAAATTGAACCGCTCGCTATGTGCGGAATTGGCCGCGTCCCCAGCTTTACGCCAGAGGCGTTGTAAAAGCTTACGGTGGCAGGTGCGCTGACAGACCCGCTGTAAAAGGTCACTCGAGAACAGGGCATTTTCAACCTGAGCTGGATTTGCACGGGGCTGGTATACGTAGTTTCTATACCGTAAGACGGCTGCAATGCCTGACCTCTGATCTCGCCCTGGTTAACACCAGCGGCGAACGCAATTCCAACCGGACCGGAACTTCCCCCTCCGAGATTGTAAATGTCGAAAAAAGGCGTGCCGGCAATACCACCAGGATTAAGGAACGCGGTGGGAACAGTCTCAAAATCCTCCACATGAATCTTGGTAAAACTCCGCGGCGCCGACACATTCCCACTCCCGTACAAGGCTTTGACCGTAAGCGAATGCGCACTGAAGGCCAGATTGGTCAGCGTAACCCTCCAAAGCCCGTTGATGACTTTTGCCGTACCCCTTGAAGTAGCGCCATCGAAAAGCTCTACATCCTTGCCTTCCTCCCCGGTTCCCACCACATTCGCCGTGATGTCAGCGGTTTCACCGCCATGGGAAATGACTTGTCCTTTTGTGTCCGTCACGGTGGTGATTGCAGCAGGCTCATCGACCAGCGGTTCGCCAATGACCTGTGCCGTGGCGACTTTCGAAAGGCCAATAACCTGGCCGCTCCTTTCTTGCTCGTACTCAACAGAGATCAGACCGCCCTTCAACACCTTCACGGCGGGAACCGTCGGCTCATATTGAAAAGGGACGCGGGAAACCAAAACCGTTTCATTGTGCGTCACTGCCGATCCGGTCGGAGGCACGCAGCGGTAGCTCATCAGGATTTTGTCACCCGGCTCCCAGGCAGGGCGGGTAACGTAAATCAGCGCAAAGAGAAAGTCCTGCAACTTGCGTAAGTCGACAGTCTCAGGGACATCATCGAGTTCTCGCGGGTCTTCACTCAAGATCGCGGGATCATAAATGTTGCGCTCGGTATCAACGTGCGCCTTGATCACCGCCGACCAACGCCGCTTGTCCGTCGGGTCATTGGTTTGCCTGACAACAGTGAAAGAAAACGGCATCGCCGGGTCACTGCCGACTTGCTCGAACATCGATCTCGTCATCGTGAACACATACGGCTGCCCTACTTGATTTGGTTGCAGAGTGAATGAAAACCGGGTGGTTTTGGCCTCCAGAGTGATCCTGTCGTAAGGCTCCATGAACGAATAAAACAGCGTAAGAGGTACACCCTTGTCGACTTCATCCTTGCCGAAAGAAGGGTTATCGCCGGCCTGGGGATCAAACTGGATGGACAGGGCCGGGTGCGGACCATTGCCTGGAACATCGTTGCCTCCCGGCAGTTCGCGGTAATACAGCGGCCAATGTTCCGTAGAAGGTCCGCTGTTGCCGCTGTCACGTTCCACTTCGTAAAAAAACACATGCACGCCGTTGGTCAGCAGCGACTGGAACACATAAAAAACGACCTGTTTGTTCGGATCTGTCGGATCGACAGGCCTGCGCTCGATCAATTGCGGCTGCGTGTCCGAAGGCCCTTTCATGTACAGCGCGATGTTCCGATAAGGCTCCGCAGGAGGATCCACGATCGCCTGTACTGCACCTTCACGACTGCCATCGCGTTTGGTAACAACAATGAAACTCGAATGGGGAAGCCCTTCCACCGGCACTCCGGACGGTGGCGGCGGGTTGACGATCATGTTTGGAGTAGCCCCGGCGAACCTCAACGGATAGAGAACCAGCACACCGGGAGTTGATTGCTGACCAGTCATGAATTGCTCTCCTCGAACAAGGGCTGGCGATCCAGCTCGCTTGTTGCGATCAAACACCTCAAGGCTGCGTTGCGGCTACTGTCAGAACTAACAGGTAAGAAGGTCTTTCAGACGAGCGGCGCTTCTATCCAACGCTTTCACGTCGCCGGAAAATGAATCCTGAACGCCGCCCCGCCCATCGGCGAATCCCCCAAGGTCAGCTTGGCGCTGTAGCTCTCGATGATGTCCTTGACCACTGCCAGCCCGATCCCCTGCCCCGGATGCTGGCGATCCAGGCGTTCGCCGCGTTCGAGAATCCGTGCGCGCTGATCCGGTGGTACGCCGGGGCCGTCGTCTTCGATGCACAGTTCGCTTCCGGAATGGCTTTCGCGCACGCTGATGCGCACTTCGCCCAGGCACAGGCGATAGGCGTTTTCCAGCAGGTTGCCCATCATTTCCAGCAAGGCGCCCTGCTCGATCGGCACGTAACAGTGCTCGGGCAGATCGAAGGCGACGCGCACGTGTTTGTCGCGGTAGACCTTGTCCAGCGTGTCGCACAGGCTTTGCAGCACCGGGCGCAGGCGCACCTGATGGCGCACCAGACCGCTTTTGCGCAGGCTGGCGCGTTGTAACTGGTAGCCGATCTGCTGGCTCATGCGTTCGATCTGGGTTTGCAGCACCCAGGCCTGATCGCGGTCTTCGGGGCGCTGGGCCATGTCTTCGCTGACGCCTTGCAACACCGCCAGCGGGGTTTTCAGGCTGTGGGCCAGATCGTCGAGGGAGTCGCGGTAACGGCTGCGCTGCTGGCGTTCGCTGTGCAGCAGGCGGTTGAGAGAACCGGTCAGGCGCAGCAGTTCGCGCGGGTGTTGTTCGCTGAGGCTTTCGAGGGTTCCGCCTTCGATTTCGTCGAGTTCCTGACTGAGCCGGCGCAAGGCTTTCAGGCCCCAGGTCAGGCCGATCCACAGCAGCGCGAGCAGCACCAGCAGCGCCGCGCCAAAACCGAGGTAGAGATTTTCCCGCAGACCTTCGAGGGTGGTTTCGTATTCGCGCACCGGTTGCAGGGCCACGATACTGAAGGCCGCGCTCTTGCCGCCGAGCAGTTTGACTTCGACGTCGTAGACGAAGAATTCCTGACCGTTGGCCTCGCGGATCCGCGCGAACTCGTTGCCGAGGCCGTCGTAGCGCGGCGTGTAGTTGATCTTCTCTTCCTGGGTGCCCTTCGAGCGCCAGACCAGATGCCCTTCGCGGTCATAGATGTAGCCGAGCAGGCGATTGTCCGTGAGGTTGAAGCGCTCGTCGGGCAACTGTGCCGGCATCATCAGGCGGTTGTTTTCAACCCGCGCGGCGGAGATCAGCGTGGTGACGTCGGACGCCAGCCGCTGCTCGATCGAGTCCTGCAGCGCCAGGCTGAACGCGCCCTGCATCGCCGGGAGCAACGCGAGCATGAACAACACCGCCAGGGTGGTGGCGGCGAGCATCAGCCGGACGCGAAGGGAACGGATCAAGTGCAGCGCTCATTGAACAGGTAGCCGAGGCCGCGCACGGTGTCGATCGGCTTGAATCCGGCCGGGCCTTCGAGCTTGCGGCGCAGACGGCCGACCAGCACTTCGATCACGTTCGGATCGCGCTCGTCGTCGTCCGGGTACAACTGCTCCATCAACCGATCCTTGGGCACCACTTGCTGGTGATGACGCATGAGGTATTCGAGGATCCGGTACTCGTAGGCGGTCAGCGCCAGCGGTTGCTCGTCGAGGGTCGCCTGCTTGCGATTGAGGTCCAGCAACAGCGGGCCGGCGACGATGGTCGACTGGGTGAAACCGCTGGAGCGGCGCAACAATGCATTGAGCCGCGCTTCGAGTTCTTCGAACTGGAACGGCTTGACCACGTAATCGTCGGCGCCGGCGGCCAGGCCTTCGACCTTGTCCTGCCAGTTGCCGCGCGCGGTGAGGATCAGGATCGGAAAGGTCTTGCCGCCCGAGCGCAACTGGCGGATCAGGTCGAGCCCGCCCATGCCCGGCAGGCCGAGGTCGATCACCGCCAGGTCAAAGTTGAATTGCCCGGTCTGGTACAACGCCTCTTCGGCGTTGGCCACGGACTCGACCACGTGACCGCTCTCCGTCAGGCGGGTTTGCAGGTGATGGCGCAACAGCGCTTCATCTTCGACGACCAACAGTTTCATGACGCTCTCCCGGGTAAATCGACAACTCCAAAGGCTTTCGCCTCACGTGGCTGCGCCGGGTCGCCCCTCGAAGGACGACCCGGCGCGGGCCTGACGCCAATCGCTTAGAAAGCGTAGTTGGCCGACAGGTAAGTCTGGGCGCTGCTAGTCAAATCCAGCGAGCCTTGCTTGCTGCCGCCGCTCTCTTTCATCTCGGTGCTGGCGTTGCTGCGCAGGTAACGGTAACCGAGTTCGACCGAGGTGTTCTGCGAGACTTGCTGCAGCACACCGAACTGGCCGCCGACGGCGTAACCGATGTCGCTGTCGCGACTGTAGCTCGGCGAATCCTGGGTCAACTTGGTCAGACCGGCCGTGGCGCCACCGAACAGCTTGGTGCTGCTACCCACCGGGTAGAACAGATCGTAGCTGCCCAGCAGGTTTTCCTGGCGCAGTTTAATGCCATTGTGCGAGCCGGACACGTTGTCGTAGGTGGCGTAGTAGCGACCCTGGCTGTTTTGCTGGCCCAGGCGCAGGCCGTAAGTGTTGTTGCCATCGATGGCCGCCGTGGCGTCCGGATGGCCGAGGTTGTCGTTCAGGGCGTTGGATTTCTTGATCTTGTCGCTGGTCTGGCCAAAGGTCAGGCCGGCGAAGTTGGTGGTGGTGTCGGCATGGGCGGCGATGCTTGCGCTCATGACGGTGAAAGCCAGCAGCAGTTTGTTCAAACGAGTCATTGAGTGTTCCTCAGTTGTGCTCTTCGGGTATGGCGCAAGGTTACTGACCCTCCCCTGTACCGCCCCTGAACGCTCTCTGAACCTCGCCTGAATGAAATGAACTAGGCTGTTTTGACCCTTTATTGTCAGGAGACCCGATCATGCGCCTGCTTCTAACCCTCGCCCTCCTTGTCTTCAGCGGCCTCAGCCAGGCTGCGATCAAGACCGAGGAAATTCCCTACCAGAGCGCCGACGGCACCAAGCTGATCGGTTACTACGCCTACGACGATGCGATCAAGGGCCCGCGCCCCGGCGTCGTGGTGGTGCATGAATGGTGGGGCCTGAACGACTACGCCAAGCGCCGCGCCCGGGATCTCGCCGGGCTCGGTTACAGCGCGCTGGCGATCGACATGTACGGTGAAGGCAAGAACACCGAGCACCCGAAAGACGCGATGGCGTTCATGCAAGCCGCCACGCAAAACGCCGATGCGGCCAGCAAGCGCTTTCAGGCCGGGCTGGATCTGTTGAAGAAACAGCCACAGACCGACAAGGATAAAATCGCCGCCATCGGTTACTGCTTCGGCGGTGGCGTGGTGCTGAATGCGGCACGTCAGGGTGTGCCGCTGGCCGGCGTGGTGAGTTTCCACGGTGCGTTGGCCACCAAGACGCCGGCTACGCCGGGCAGCGTGAAGGCGAAAGTCCTCGTCGAGCACGGCGCGCTGGAC
Source organism: Pseudomonas sp. GW821-FHT11D10 (assembly GCF_058808435.1). NCBI lineage: Bacteria > Pseudomonadati > Pseudomonadota > Gammaproteobacteria > Pseudomonadales > Pseudomonadaceae > Pseudomonas > Pseudomonas sp. GW821-FHT11D10. Next base: position 54,601 of record NZ_JBXARR010000004.1, read on the forward strand.
AGCATGGTCACGCCGGACAACGTCGCGGCGTTCAAGTCGGAAATGGACAAGGCCGGCGCCGACTATCAATTCGTCAGCCTCGACGGTGCCAAGCACGGGTTCAGCAATCCTGACGCGGATCGCTTGAGCCACGGCGATCACGGTGGCCCGGATATCGGCTACAACAAGGCCGCCGATGAAAAATCCTGGGCGGACATGCAGGCGTTCTTCAAGAAAATCTTCGGCTGAACCCGGCCGCCCCCAAACGCTGATCGTTCCCACGCTCCGCGTGGGAATGCATACAGTGACGCTCCGCGTCACACAGCGAAGGGACGCGGAGCGTCCCGGGCGGCATTCCCACGCGGAGCGTGGGAACGATCACTTCCTCTGCACTATCCAGCCCGAAGACAACCCGGCAAAATGCCCGACATGACTGCCAGCCCTTTCCTCCCCGCCTGCTGCACCCCGCTCGATGCCCATTGGCCGCTGCCGACGGTGTTGCCCGACACCGTGCTGCTGAGCACCCATTTCGATCCGTCGCAATTGCTCGGCGATGATTTCCGCCGCAGCGCCATCGAGCCGCCGCCGACCATTCAGCGTTCGGTGGCCAAGCGGCAGGCGGAATTCCTTGCCGGGCGGATTTGCGCCCGGGCGGCGTTGCAGCAGCTGGAAGGCACAAGCAGTGTTCCGGCGATCGGCGAGGATCGCGCGCCCATTTGGCCGGCGCACATCTGCGGCTCGATCACCCACAGCACCGGCCGCGCGGCGGCGATTGTCGCCAACAAACAGCACTGGCGCGGGCTGGGCATGGATCTTGAAAACCTGCTCAATGCCGAGCGCGCCGAGCGGCTGGCCGGAGAGATCCTGACCCCGCCGGAAATGCTGCGCATGGCCGCCGGCTCCCGGGATCAGATCGCGCTCTGGGTGACCCTGACCTTTTCGGTGAAAGAAAGCCTGTTCAAGGCGCTGTACCCGATCGTGCAGCAGCGCTTCTACTTCGAACATGCCGAGGTGCTGGAGTGGAATGAACAGGGTCAGGTGCGGTTGCGGCTGCTGACGGATCTGTCGAGTGAATGGCGCAACGGCACGGAGCTCGATGCGCAATTCGGCATGCAGGACGGGCAGTTGCTGAGCCTGGTCAGCATCCAGGCGTAAGCGGCTTCAGCGCCGCTCCTGATTCCTCGGCCAGCTCAGGCTGAAACACGCCCCACCCAGACTCTTGCTCTTGCCGATCAGCGCCCGGCCGTCGTGCCAGTGGATGATCCGCCGCACGATCGACAGGCCCAGCCCGTGTCCACCGGACGCCCGGGTGCGGCTGTCATCCAGGCGCAGGAACGGCGTGAAGATTTTCTCCCAGGCGGTTTCCGGCACACCGGGACCGTCGTCCTCGACATCCACCCGGCAACGCATCTGCCCGACCTGATAACTGACCGTGACCTTCGAACGCGCATGGCGCATGGCGTTGCTCACCAGATTCTGCAGGGCGCGGTGCAGATAACGCGGCTCGGCCTCGACCCAGGCGTCATCGCAATCCGCCGCCGACAGGCACAAGCCGCGCTGTACCGTGACCTCGGCACGCAGAGGCGCCAACTCTTCGATCACCTGATTGACCAGCGCATCAAGATCGATGCGCTGGAAGGTCAGCGCCGGCGAGCCCTGCTCCAGCCGGGCGTACGTGAGCATTTCGTCGACCAGCTTGTCGAGGTCCTCGATGTCGTGGTCCATGCCCTCGCGGTATTTTTCCAACGCCTGCGGGGTGGTGGCCGAGCCGATCATCTCCAGACCGAAACGCAGGCGTGCAACCGGTGTGCGCAGTTCGTGGGACACCGCGCGCACCAGTTCACGCTGGATCGCGAGCAACTGCTGCAAGTGCTCGGCCATGCCGTTGAACGCCGCCGCCAGCTTGCCCACCGAGTCGGCACCACGGGCCGGCACCCGGGTTTCCAGACTACCTTTGGCGATGCGCGTGGCGGCAGCTTCGAGCCCGCGCAAACGCCGTTCGAGCTGGCGCACCAATAGATAGACGATCAGGCCGATCAGGGTCAGGCCGAGGGCGGCGATCAAAACCAGCCATTCCGGCGGGTACGGGTTCATCTGATACAGCGGCCCGATTTCCAGCACCCACGGCGTGCCGACCATCCCGGCAAACACCCGGATCGAATCGCCGCCCTTGCCCAGCGCCATCACCGTATCGCCCTCGGACACCCGACGGCTCTGGTCTTCGTCCATGTCGGCATCGCTGACGGTGACCAGCCGTAAATCGAAGCCGAAGCCTTTGTCTTCCTTCAACTGCGCCAGCCGTTTGGGCTGCTCGCCCACCGGCACCCGCACCAGTTCATCGGCCAACAGGTAGATGGTCGCCCGGGCCAGTTGCTCGCTGATCTGCTGCACCTCGCCCACCAGCACCAGTTGATCCTTGTCGCTGACCAGTCGATAGACCTTGGCCGCGTGCGGGCCGGTCTGCTCGACCAGCGCCTGGCCGCGCTGCACCCGGGTGCGCTGGGTCAGGTCGAGGTCGGTCTGGGTGAAGGTCTTCAGCGCCAGCGGAATCCCGAGCAGCCGCTCCCACACCAGCAAGGCGCGATGGCGCTCGGTTTCGTTCATCGGTTGCAGGTTGTCGGCCATCAGCGAAAACGTGCCGTGGGCCAGACGCTCGCGGTATTGCTCGCTGCGTACCTGGTTGAGCAGGTGCAGCGCCAGCACACCGAGCACCGCCACCAGAATCAGTGCCGCGCACATGCCGCCATAGATGCGCAGGAAGATCGAATTCACAGCGGCAGTTCTACGCAGGCTTCCGGCACGAACAGATAACCTTTGCTGCGCACGGTCTTGATCAGGCGCGGGTGATCGGGGTCATCGCCGATCTTCGGGCGGATGCGCGAGATGCGCACATCGATCGAGCGGTCCTGGCCGTCGTAGCCGATGCCGCGCAATGCGGTGAAGATTTCTTCCCGTGACAGGATCCGTCCGGCGTTGGACACCAGCAGCCAGAGCAGATCGAATTCGGCGCTGGTCAGCTCGATGCCGCTGTCGCTGAGCCAGGCTTCGCGCAAGGCGTTGTCCACCACCAGCGGGCCGAATTGCAGCCGACGCGGATTGCCCGCCGGCGGCTCCGGTGTGTCACTGCGTCGCAGCAACGCCTGGATGCGCGCCAGCAACAGCCGCGGGCGCACCGGTTTGCAGACATAGTCGTCGGCACCGAGGTCGAGGCCGAGGATCTGGTCGGCATCGTCGGTGCGCGCGGTGAGCATCAGGATCGGCCCGTCGTAGCGATCACGCACCTTGCGGCAGATGCTCAGGCCGTCTTCGCCGGGGAGCATCAGGTCGAGGATTACCAGGTCCGGCTGTTCCTTGATGATCCGCGCCGCCGCCAATGCACCATTGCCTTCGATCTCCACGCGCAATCCGTTGGCTTGCAGGTATTCACGGGTCAGTTCGGCCAGACGCTGGTCGTCCTCGACTATCAATACCTGCCAGGCTTCTTGCTCCACGGGTGACCTCTGCTTGCCGATGCTGCTTATAAAGGAAGGATCCTCCCGTCTTTTTGTCATCTTTAAGGAGGATAAGAATGCGTGCGCATGGGCCGATTGTATAAACGGCGTACAGCCAGAACACAAGTCGGTAAATGCGTTCGGACAAGGCGGATTTTTGTGATAGGGTTCGCGCCCTCAAAATTCCGCCGCGGCATTTTTTTGCGGTGGAAAACAGTGACAAACGGTCTAGCTCAGCAGGTTCGCGGCCTACACGTGAATTCGACATTTCGCACACAATTTACGCACAGGGTTATCCACAGGCTGTCCGTTGCAATCCTCCCCCAAAACGCATTATCTTGTAGCCCGCGCTTGAAAAAACCCTACATGTAGGGGTTGAGGCCAAAAAACCAAACACAAACCGGACAGTGAATTCAAGGCTTTTTATTGCCATTGTCGGGTTGAACCAAACGTATTTTCAGAAGCCCAAACCGCGCCTGCGGATGGCTACCGTTTTTCAGCCGATCACGGCGTAAACGGTACGGGTGTTGCAGTCCGAAACTGCTCCCCGAATGGAATGCGGTTTCACGCGTATCGCGCGAACCGAAGACTTCGGCATGGAAGCGGCGCCCACAAGGCCCCCTTCCTGAACTGTCCCGAAGTCGTTACCCGGCAACTGCCGGTTGTAGTGCTTCAGGACGGAACGGTGGGCACCGTGATGGTGCCCAAACAAACATAGAGAACGTGGAGACACCCATGCAAACCGACACAACTCGCGAGAACCCGCAGGGCACCTTGCCGCAGGCCGCCGATTCGAATTCGGATCTGGCTGCCACCGCGCCTGGCCAACTGCGTGTGATCAAGCGTAATGGCACTGTCGTTCCTTACACCGATGACAAGATCACCGTCGCTATCACCAAAGCGTTTCTCGCAGTTGAAGGCGGCACCGCTGCCGCTTCGTCGCGAATCCACGACACCGTTGCCCGCCTGACCGAACAGGTCACCGCGACCTTCAAGCGTCGCATGCCATCGGGTGGCACCATCCACATCGAAGAAATCCAGGACCAGGTCGAACTGGCCCTGATGCGTGCCGGCGAGCAGAAAGTGGCTCGCGACTACGTGATCTACCGTGACGGTCGTTCGAAAGAACGCGCTGCACACGCTCCGGCCGAAGCCGCGGTCAACGCTCACCCGTCGATCCGCATCACCCGCGCCGACGGCAGCCTCGCGCCGCTGGACATGGGCCGCCTGAACACCATCGTCACCGAAGCCTGCGAAGGCCTGGCTGAAGTCGACGGCGATCTGATCCAGCGCGAAACCCTGAAAAACCTGTACGACGGCGTGGCCCTGAACGACGTCAACACCGCCCTGGTAATGACCGCGCGTACCCTGGTCGAGCGCGAGCCAAACTACTCGTTCGTGACCGCCCGCCTGCTGATGGACACCCTGCGTGCCGAAGGCCTGGGCTTCCTGGGCGTGGCCGAGAGCGCCACTCACCACGAAATGGCCGACCTGTACGCCAAGGCACTGCCGGCCTACGTCGCCAAAGGTATCGAGTTCGAACTGCTGAACCCTGTGCTGGCCTCCTTCGACCTGGAAAAACTGGGCAAGGCGATCAACCACGAGCGCGACCAGCAATTCACCTACCTGGGCCTGCAGACCCTGTACGACCGTTACTTCATCCACAAGGATGGCGTGCGTTTCGAACTGCCGCAGATCTTCTTCATGCGCGTGGCCATGGGCCTGGCGATCGAAGAGAAGCAGAAAGAAGACCGTGCGATCGAGTTCTACAACCTGCTGTCCTCGTTCGACTACATGGCTTCGACCCCGACCCTGTTCAACGCCGGTACCCTGCGTCCACAGCTGTCGAGCTGCTACCTGACCACCGTGCCGGATGACCTGTCGGGCATCTACCACGCGATCCACGACAACGCCATGCTGTCGAAATTCGCTGGCGGCCTGGGCAACGACTGGACTCCGGTTCGTGCACTGGGTTCGTACATCAAGGGCACCAACGGCAAGTCGCAAGGCGTGGTTCCGTTCCTGAAAGTGGTGAACGACACCGCCGTTGCCGTTAACCAGGGTGGCAAGCGCAAAGGCGCTGTCTGTGCCTACCTGGAAACCTGGCACATGGACATCGAGGAGTTCATCGAACTCCGCAAGAACACCGGTGATGACCGTCGTCGTACCCACGACATGAACACTGCCAACTGGATCCCTGACCTGTTCATGAAGCGCGTCTTCGATGACGGCAAGTGGACCCTGTTCTCGCCGTCCGAAGTACCGGACCTGCACGACCTGACCGGCAAGGCCTTCGAAGAGCGCTACGAGTACTACGAAGCCCTGACCGAGTACCCGGGCAAGGTCAAACTGTTCAAGACCATCCAGGCCAAAGACCTGTGGCGCAAGATGCTGTCGATGCTGTTCGAAACCGGCCACCCATGGCTGACTTTCAAAGACCCGTGCAACCTGCGTAGCCCGCAGCAGCACGTCGGCGTCGTTCACAGCTCGAACCTGTGCACCGAGATCACCTTGAACACCAACAAGGACGAGATCGCGGTCTGCAACCTGGGCTCGATCAACCTGCCGAACCACATCGTCGACGGCAAGCTGGACACCGCCAAGCTCAAGCGCACCATCGACGTCGCCGTGCGCATGCTCGACAACGTGATCGACATCAACTACTACTCGGTACCGCAGGCGAAGAACTCCAACTTCCGCCACCGTCCGGTCGGCCTGGGCATCATGGGCTTCCAGGACGCGCTGTACCTGCAGCACATCCCTTACGGTTCCGACGCTGCCGTCGAGTTCGCCGACAAGTCGATGGAAGCGGTCAGCTACTACGCGATCCAGGCGTCCTGCGACCTGGCCGACGAGCGCGGCTCGTACGAGACGTTCCAGGGTTCGCTGTGGTCCAAAGGCGTACTGCCGCTGGATTCGCAACAGATCCTGATCGAAGCACGTGGCCAGAAGTACATCGACGTAGACCTGACCGAGTCCCTGGACTGGGCACCGGTTCGCGCCCGTGTACAGAAAGGCATCCGTAACTCGAACATCATGGCCATCGCACCGACCGCCACCATCGCCAACATCACCGGCGTATCGCAGTCGATCGAACCGACCTACCAGAACCTGTATGTGAAATCGAACCTGTCGGGCGAATTCACCGTGATCAACCCGTACCTGGTTCGCGACCTGAAGGCTCGCGGTCTGTGGGACTCGGTCATGATCAACGACCTGAAGTACTACGACGGTTCGGTTCAGCAGATCGAGCGCATCCCGCAAGAACTCAAAGAGCTCTACGCGACCGCGTTCGAAGTGGACACCAAGTGGATCGTTGACGCCGCCAGCCGTCGTCAGAAGTGGATCGACCAGGCCCAGTCGCTGAACCTGTACATCGCCGGCGCATCGGGCAAGAAGCTGGACGTGACCTACCGCATGGCCTGGTACCGTGGTCTGAAAACCACCTACTACCTCCGTGCCCTGGCCGCGACCAGCACCGAGAAGTCGACCATCAACACCGGCAAGCTGAACGCTGTTTCCAGCGGCGGCAACCACGGTGACGATTCGGTCCTGGCAGCCCCTGCCGGCCCGGCTCCTGTGCCGAAGGCTTGCGCCATCGACGAGCCGGATTGCGAAGCTTGCCAATAAGCTGAGCTGAATCGGGCGTTGCGAAACGCCTGATCCGAGAAGCCCCCGACAGACTTCTGGTTTGTCGGGGGTTTTCTTTTGGCCGCAAGAAAAAGCTCCAGCCCGCTCCTGCCAGGGAGAAAAAGGAACGACCGAGTCGCCTGTTCGAGTGGTACAGATACCCACCCAAAACCCGGACACAAAAAAGCCCCTCAAAGAGGGGCTCCTTGTACTACCAGATACCGGAATCAGGTCATCTGAATGATGGTCTGCATGATGGTGCTCTGGGTCGAGATCGTCTTGGCGTTCGCTTGATAGTTGCTCTGGCCCTTGATCAGGTCCACCAGCTCGTTGGTCAGGTTGACGTTCGACTCTTCCAGCGAGTTGGACACCACTTCACCCAGGGTACCGGTTTTCGGCGCGTCGTAACCCGGAACACCCGAAGCGAATGTCTCTTTCCAGCTGGTGCCACCGACCGGCTGAAGGCCTTGCTCGTTGGTGAAGCTGGCCAGTGCAACCTGGCCGATGGCCTTGCTCTGGTTGTTGCTGAAGTTGGCGAACAGCGTGCCGGTGCCGTCGATGGTCAGGTTGGTGATCTGGCCAGTGGCGTAACCATCCTGAGTCGGGATCGAACGCGCGGTGTCAGCGTTGTATTGAGTGGTCTTGGCCAGGGAAATGGTCACACCTGCCGGGTTTGCTGCTGCGCCGTTAGGCGTGAAGGTGCCGTTGGTCACGGTGCCCGGTACCCAGCCAGTCAGCTTCAAGTCGCTGCTGATGATCGGGTTGGTCGGGTCGGCCGGGTTTGGCGTACTGACCTGAAGCAACTTGCCGGCGCTGTCGAACGTCAGGGTCGACGCGACAGGAGGAGTAGTGACCGGGTTGCTGCCGGTTGCGTCCGGGTTGCGCCCGTCTACCAGGGTGTAAACCTTCCAGGTGTTGTCGGAGGTTTTCACCATGTACTGATCCATGACGTGGGAGTTGCCCTGGGTGTCATAGATCGGCGTGCTGAACGACTTGGTGTAGGACTCGAGCTTGGCCGGATCGAACGGGTAGGTCGTCTGGTTGATCGGCTTTTCCGACGAGTTCAGGTTGATCGTCGAGGTCACCGACGAAGTGGACTTCGGCGCCAGGTTCGAGGTGTCGATCTTCAGGTCGGTCAGCACGCCGTTGATGATCTTGCCGTTGGAATCCACACCGTAACCCTGCAGACGCGAGGTGTAGTCGGTATTGGTGATGTAGCCGTTGTTATCGACCTTGAACGTACCGGCACGGGTGTACGAAATCGAGCCGTTGTTGCTCATGGTGAAGAAACCGGAACCGTTGATCCCCATGTCCAGCACGTTGCCGGTGTTGTTGATGTCGCCCTGGGTGAACTGTTGGGAAACGTTGGCCAGGCGCACACCGTTACCGATGACCTTGCTGCCGCTGCCCAGACGGGTCGACGAGTAAACGTCTTCGAATTCCGCGCGGGAAGATTTGAAACCGGCGGTCGCGACGTTGGCGATGTTGTTGCCGGTCACGTCCAGTTGCTTGTTGGCTGCATAGAGACCGCTAAGGCCGATATTGAAAGACATATTCCACTCCTTTGTGCCGGTTAGTCGGCTCTATATACCAATGGTTTGTACTTTGGACAGGGCAACGGTGCCCTTGCCGGACAGGTTGAGCATCAGCTCGCCACCGGTCTGGCTGATCGTCACGCTGGTGACCGTGGCCGGCAGGTAAGTCGCCAGATCCGTCGCGGTACCGTTGATCGACGCGTTGGCCTTGAAGGTGTAAGTACCCACCGGCACCAGGGTGCCGGACGAGTCTTTGCCGTCCCAGGTAAAGCTGGCAGGGCCGGCGGCGCGACTGCCCAGATCGATGGTGCGTACGGTTTTTCCGTCCTTGTCGGTGATGGTCACCGTGCCGCCAGCGATGGAAGACGGGACATTCGCCGTACCGGTCAGCCCCTTGCTCGGATCATCGAGCTGTGCGGTATTGGTCTGCACGATCACGTTGCGGCCAACCAGCGAGGAAGCCTGCAGGGCTTGCGACGAGTTGTAGTTGCCGGCCAGCGAGCTGACGGTACTGTTGAGGGTGGTGATCCCCTCAAGGCTGCTGAACTGCGCCAACTGCGCAACGAATGCGCTGTTGTCCTGCGGATCGAGCGGGTTCTGGTTCTTCAGCTGGGTCACCAGCAATTGCAGGAACGCGTCCTTTCCAAGCGCCTGACCGCCGGTCGCGCTGTTGGTGGCCGAAGCAATGCCGCCGGTGGTGGTGCTACTGGTCTTCTTCGAAGAGTTGGCCAGTATGTCCTTCATCGTCAGGCTGCTGGTGGTATCGGAAACACTCATGGCAGTCGCCCCTTATCACTGACCGAGGGTCAGTACTTTCTGCATCATGGTTTTGGCGGTGTTCATCATTTCGGCGTTGGTCTGGAACGACCGGCTCGCGGAAATCATGTCAGCCATTTCTTCCACCACGTTGACGTTCGGGTAGTAGACGTAGCCCTTGGCGTCGGCCGCCGGATGGTTCGGCTCGTAGCGCGCTTCGAGGTTGCTCTGGTCTTCGACCACGCCCATGACCTGCACGCCCTGGCCGGCTGCGTCCTGGTTCTGGAACAGCGAATTGCTGCCGCCGCTCTGGCCGCCCTGAAACATGGTGGCGAACACCGGGTGACGGGCACGGTAAGTCTGGTCGATGCTCGACGAGACGGTCTCGGCGTTGGCGATGTTCGAAGCCACGGTGTTGAGACGGGTGGTCTGGGCGCTCATGCCGCTGCCGGCAATGTTGAAAACGCTGGACAGGGACATGGATTACTCTCCGCGCAGGGCTGACACCAGCCCTTTGAATTTGCTGTTGAGCAGGGTGAAGCTGGCCTGGAAGCCGACGGCGTTTTCCGCGTAGTTCGACTGTTCCAGCTGGGCATCCACGGTGTTCTGGTCGATCGACGGCTGCATCGGCGTGCGATACATCAGCGACTCGTCGCCATTGCCCAGGCCTTCAGCTTCGATGTGACGGCTGTTGGTCATGTTCAGGGCGATGGTGCCGTTGGCGTTCTTCTGGCTCTGTGCTTCGAGCACTTTGGAGAACTCCAGATCCCGCGCCTTGTAGTTCGGGGTGTCGGCGTTGGCGATGTTGTTGGCCAGCACTTCGGCACGCTGGGCGCGGAAGCCCAAAGCCTTTTCGTGAATGCCGAGCGCTTTATCGAAGCTGATGCTCATGTCGGGAACCTTCAGGTGACCGGATTTTTCGTAACAGGGTTATAGCAAGCGGCGTGCCAGTTTGAGAAAGCCCCGGATTACGGGGCTTTGCTCGGAACCGGCAACGCGGCAATGCCAGAAAAGCGGCAACCGGTTTCCGCCGGATGCCGCTTTTCTGCCGCCTGCCACCCGGCAAAACCTTCAGGCATAAAAAAACGGGAGCCCCTGAGGGCTCCCGTTTCTTGTGTTGCCGGTCTTGATCACTTCGCCTGGTAGATGATCCCCGGGCTGCACTGAACCATCTGGTAATGATCCGGCAGACCGTTCAGCGCCTCGGAAGCGCCAAGGAACAGATAACCGCCCGGCTTCAGCGTGCTGTGGATGCGCAACAGGATGTCCTTCTTCACCTCGGCGGAGAAGTAGATCAGCACGTTGCGGCAGAACACGATGTCGAACTTGCCCAGGCTTGCGTAGCTGTCGAGCAGGTTGAACGAGCGGAATTCCACCCGGTTCTTGATCGGCGCCTTGATCACCCAGCGCCCCGGCCCTTTCGGGTCGAAGTAGCGCTGCAGACGATCGGCGGACAGACCGCGACCGATCGCCAGGCTGTCGTACTCGCCGGTCTTGCAGTTGGTCAGCATGCTGCCGGACAGATCCGTGGCAACGATCTGCACGCCCATCTTCAACTGGCCGATGTTGGACCGCTCGAACTCGTCGATCGACATCGACAGCGAATAGGGTTCCTGACCCGACGAGCAGGCCGCCGACCAGATCCGCAGACGCTGGTTGGGAGCGGCCTTGATCGCCTCGGGCAGCACCTTGTTCTTCAAGACTTCAAACGGATAGGTGTCGCGAAACCACAGGGTTTCGTTGGTCGTCATGGCATCGACCACCTGCTCGCGCAAACCGCTGCGCGGCTGGGTCTGGATGCGCTGAACCAGCTCACCCAAGGACTTGATGCCTTGCTGCTCCATCAGTTTGTTGAGACGGCTCGACACCAGGTACTGCTTGTTTTCACCGAGCAAAATGCCACAGGCTTTTTCCAGGAAGACCCGGAACTGTTCGAAATCCAAATTACCCGTAGACAAATGATGCCGCCTCTTAAATCGTGTTGAACGCCAGGGGCAGAAGGCCCTTAGCTGATATCTGCTGCTTTGATCCGGTCGACTACCCGGGATGCCAGGTCATCAGGACGGAACTTGGCCAGGAAGTCATCGGCACCGACTTTCTTGACCATCGCCTGATTGAACACACCCGACAACGAAGTATGCAGGATGATATGAAGCTTTTGCATGCGAGGGTCGCTGCGGATCTCGGCCGTCAGGGTGTACCCGTCCATCTCCGGCATTTCGATGTCGGAGATCATCATCAGGAACTCTTCTTCCGGCTTCTTGCCCTCGTCGACCAGCTTGCGCAGGTAATCCAGCGCCTGCTTGCCGTCGTTCAACGCCACCACTTCGACCCCGACCGTCTGCAGGCAACGCGTCACCTGCTTGCGCGCCACCGACGAGTCATCGACCGTCAGCACCCGCAGCGACAACGCCTTGCTCTGGGTCTCGACATCCACTACGCCGACCGAAATCGCTTCCGGGGTCGGCGCCACTTCCGCCAGCACCTTCTCGACGTCGATGATTTCGACTAACTGATTGTCGACCCGAGTCACAGCGGTCAGGTAATGATCGCGTCCGGTGCCCTTGGGCGGCGGATGAATCTCTTCCCAGTTCATGTTCACGATACGTTCCACCGAGCGCACCAGGAAACCCTGGGTCTTGGTGTTGTATTCCGTGATGATCACGAACGGACTGTTCTTGTCTTTCAAAGCACCGGAGCCGGTCGCCATCGCCAGATCAAGGATCGGAATGGTCGCCCCCCGGATATTCGCCACCCCGCACACGACAGGACTGGACTTGGGCATCAGCGTCAGTTGCGGGCATTGCAGCACTTCCCGAACCTTGAACACGTTGATCCCGTAGAGCTGCTGGCCGTCGAGACGGAACAACAACAGCTCCAGGCGATTCTGCCCCACCAGTTGCGTGCGCTGGTTCACCGAATCCATTACACCAGCCATGCCCAGACTCCTACACCAACGCCAAGTGTTGTTGCGACGCACATTCATTGCTAAACGGCACGGCGCTTGCTTTTTAACTCGTATGAACGCTCAAACGACATTTTTCCGACGCCTGACACCTCCCCTCCGCAGAGGGCTTTGTGCGATGTCCGCCGTTTGCCTTTTTTTCGCTGGCAGCCCTGCCGGTGCTGATGCGGTTACCTTGCCTGACATGCTTATCGGCGTCACTCAGGGCTTTCTTGAATTCACCGTAGAAGACTATCTGGCTACCAGTCAAACGGAAGGCCGTTATGAAATCGAGGTCAACCAGCTCGACCCACGCATGCGCATGCCTATGTGCGACAAGGAATTGACAGCGACACTGGAGAGTCCGGCACGTCCTCTGGGCCGTGTCACGGTCAAGGTCCGCTGCGAAGGTGCCTCCCCCTGGACGGTGTTCGTGCCCGCTCAAGTCCGCCTGTTTCGCGAGATTGTCACCACCACGCGGCCACTCAAACGCGCCGGCATCATCGAGCCTCAGGACGTGACCTTGCGCGAGCGCGACGTCAGCACGATCAATCAGGGTTTCCTGACGTCGGTGGATGAAGCCATCGGACAGAAATTGACCCGACCAACGGTCGCCGATCAGGTCATTACCCTGGTGCATCTGGAACAGGCGGAAGTGGTTCGCAAGGGCGATCAAGTGGTGATCACTGCCCGCAGCGGCACCCTCGCCGTGCGGATGCCGGGCGAAGCGCTGGCCAACGGCGGCCTGAAAGAACAGATTCGGGTGAAGAACCTCAACTCCCAACGGGTCATCAAGGCGCAGGTTGTGGCGCCCGGCCAGGTAGAAGTGGCCATGTAAGCGGCGATGTGAGCGGCGGCATGAACGGATATTTGAAAAGCCCCTGAGTACTCAAGCAGAAAACTGGCGCTGACCAGAGCTGTTCCCTAAACTGTGCCGCAGCAGGATCTGCTACGGCGCATGCAAGCTCATTGCTAAATGAGCCTAAAGTTTTCCAGGGGATGGCCGAGAACATGGCAAGCGTCCAAATTCCCAGAGGTTTTTAACATGGTCATCGATTTCAGCCGTTTGAACAGCTCCTCGTCACTTACGGGCAGTACGCGTACCAGCAACGCCAAGGAAACCGCCGAAACCGGCACCTCCGCGCCGCTGAATACCCCGGCCGAACAGGCCAGTACCGCAAAAAGCGGGGAATCGGTACACCTCAGCAATGAGGCTCAACAGTTGCAGAAGGTCACTGACAAGCTGCGCGATCAGCCTGCCGTCGACAAAGCCCGCGTGGCCGAGTTGAAAGCAGCGATTGCCGATGGCAGCTACAAGGTCGACAGCAACCGTGTAGCCAGCAAACTGCTCAATTTCGAAGCCCAGCGCTAGGCCTCGGTCAGCGCCAGGCTTTTGGACGCTTAAAACCCAAGGCCAGCCATGCACGACACTAATTTATTGCAACTGATCACCGACGACTTTGCTCCAGCTCAACAATTGCTGGAGTTACTGCAAACCGAGTCCCTCGCCTTGCACGGTCGCGACATGCCTCTGCTGGAAGAAATTCTGGCGAACAAGCAGGCATTGATCATTCTGCTCGAACAGCATGGCCGCAAACGCAGCGAAATCCTCGCCAGCCTCAATCTGTCGATCGACCGCGCCGGCCTGGAGCAACTGGCCAGCCAGTCGAGCATCGGCGACCAGTTGCTGAGCCAGAGTGATGTCCTGACCGACCTGATCGCCCAGTGCCAGGCAGCCAACGCCAGGAATGGCCAGTCGATCGTGATGCAACAGGCCGCCACGGCCAATCAGCTGAAAATCCTCACCGGCGGCGAACCTCCAGCGCTCTACGATGCCAGCGGCACCTTCTCCAAACTGCAGAAACCGCGCGCGCTCAGCCAGGCGTGATGCTTTCTTCTATGCTTGCGCCCTATCAACGTGCGAAACATGCTGGCAAAATACTGGCCAGCCGTAGTCAAATTTTGTCTGGAGATTGATTTAACGTGTCCAACGATGACGCTCCGCAGCCCCCAAAGGTGCTCACCACGCCCCTGGAGATCTCCAGCAATCTGCGCCAGCTGCAAGAGAGCCACGATCCGCTGATCATTACGTTCCACGAGCGCAGCCAGCGCTTCCAGAGCTACCTGATTGAAGTCGATCGCGAGAACGGTTCGATCAAGCTTGATGAAATGATCCCGCGCGACGGCGAACGTTTTCTGGAAGCAGGCGAACCGTTCAAGGTTGAGGGCTTTCATGATGGCGTGCGCATTGCCTGGGAATGCACAGGGACGCTGAGCATCAAGGATTCCGACGGCGACCGCTTCTACACCGGCGACCTGCCCACCGAAGTGGTTTATCACCAGCGCCGCAATGCCTTTCGCGCCGCACTGAAACTGACCGACCTGGTCAGCGTGGTGCTCAGCGGCGAAAAGCTCAAGGCACCGCTGGATGGCAAATTGCTGGACATCTCGGCCACGGGTTGCAAGCTGCGCTTTGAAGGCGATATCACCGACCGCCTGCAATTGGGCCAGGTCTATGATCGCCTGATCGCCGTACCGCTGTTCGGCAACCAACCGGTGTCGGTCGAGCTGCGTTACCTGCACTTCGAAGAAAAACTCAACATCACCTTCGCCGGCCTGCGCTTTCACAACATCAGCGGCCCGGCGGCCCGCAACGTCGAGCGCTTCGTTTATCAACTGCAGCGCGAAGCGCGTCGGTTCGATAAAGACGATCTCTGATCGGCAGGCATAAAAAACGGGCAGTCATTTTAGTGACTGCCCGTTTTTTTATGCCCGGATCAAGGCTTGGCGGGAGTGATGTCCGGCCCTTCGCCCTCGACTGTCGGCTCGGTTGGCACAACAGGTTCTGGTTCCGGCTCGGGTTCCGGAGCGACCGTATTCTGCATCTGCTCCTGCACCACCTGCTCGTCAACCCGCGGGTCAAGCGCTGCCACCAGCGGCGAACTGGACATGCTGTCCGGCATCGCCACGTGATGCAACGGCGCATCGTCGACCTGGTGCAGATTGGTCACGGCTTTCGGCCGGATCCGCCACACCAGCACCAGCGCGAAAAAGGTGAAGAACGCATACAGGCTTTGCGGCCCGAACAGCTTCATCAGCACCCCGGCCGCCAGCGGCCCGATACTCGCCCCCACGCCGTAAGTCACCAGCAACATCGCCGTCAGCGACACCCGACGCTCGCCTTCGACGTGGTCGTTGGAGAACGCCACCGCCAACGGGTACAGGCAAAACTGCACCAGCGAGCAGAGGAAGCCGACCACGAACAACACCTCCAGCGGCACCTGCGGCAGGATCGCCAGCGGCAACGCGGCAATCGCGAGGAACAACGCAAAGCAGCGAATCAGCAGCGCCCGGTCATAGCGGTCGGACAACCAGCCCAACGGCCACTGCACCACCAGCCCGGCAAAAATGCAGCTACCCATGAACAGACCGACCTGCTCGGTGGACAGCCCCTGCTGCGAGGCATACAGCGGCGCCAGACCGTAGAACGAACCGATGATCAGCCCGGCCCCGAGCACCGTACTCAACGACTGCGGCACGCGCTTGATAAAGAAGCGCGGCTCCATCGGCGCCGGATGCAGCGGCGCCGGGTGAATCCGCCGGGTCAGCGCCACCGGCACCAGGCACAGCGCAAAGCACAATGCGACCAGCATCAGCAGTTCCAGGCCAAGGCCCGGGTGCATGACCAGAATCAGCTGACCGAGCACCAGCCCCAGATACGACGCGATCATGTAGCCGCTGAACACCAGCCCGCGCTGATTGGCGTCGGCCTGCTCGTTCAGCCAGCTCTCGATCACCATGTACTGACACATCATGCCCAGACCAACGATGGTCCGCAGCACCAGCCAGGCCGGCAGCCAGTCCACCAGACCATGACCGAGCACCGCCGCGCCGACGATCCCGGCACACGCCGAGTAGGCGCGGATATGCCCGACCCGGGCAATCAGGCGGTGACCGATCTTGCCGCCCAGCACCAGACCGAAATAGTTGGCCGCCATCAACGCACCGACCCACAACCCGTCGACATGGTCGGCAGCCAGACGCAAAGCCAGATAAGTAGAAAGAAGGCCCGAGCCGATCAACATCATCAGCGAGGCGAAATACAGCGCTCGAAAGGATTTCCAGATTTGGCGCATCGGCGTTCCGAGCGGCTCCTTGCGGTAAGTATCGGGCTATCAAACGATAGCCCGACGGCGACATTTCGTCAGGCCTGGGCTGCTAGAACACGGCGTTCCCAGGGAGTGATTTCATCAAAGAAACTGGTCAACTCCATGGTCTTCGAAGCGATGTAGCCTTCGATGAACTCCGTGCCGAACAGTTCCTTTGCAAGCTGGCTGCGCTTCAGACGTTCGAGCGCCGCGTGCAGAGTGCACGGCAGCGAAAGATGGTCCGGCACGTCGAACTCGCCCTGAATCGCTTCGCTTGGCTCAAGCTCATGCTCGATGCCGTACAAGCCGGCAGCCAGGCTTGCGGCAATCGCCAGATACGGGTTGGCATCGGCGCCCGGCAAGCGGTTCTCGACCCGACGCGCAACCGGCGAACTGGCCGGAATACGCAGGCCGGCAGCGCGGTTGTCGTGGGACCAGCAGGCATTGTTCGGCGACGCAAACGGATGGCACAGGCGCTGGTAGGAATTGACGTTCGGCGCAAACAGCGCGGTGAAGTCGGCCATGCCCGCCTGCTGACCGCCGATGAAGTGGCGGAACATCGCAGTCGGCTGACCGTCCGCGTCGCTGAACACATTCTTGCCGCTGCCGATTTCGACGATGCTCTGGTGAATGTGCATCGAACTGCCCGGCGTGTGCGCCAGCGGTTTGGCCATGCAGACCACGGTCAGGCCATGCTTGAGTGCGACTTCCTTGAGCAGGTGCTTGAACAGGAAGGTCTGGTCGGCCAGCAGCAGCGGATCGCCGTGCAGCAGGTTGATCTCGAACTGGCTGACGCCCATTTCGTGCATGAAGGTATCGCGCGGCAGGCCGAGGGCCGCCATGCACTTATAGACTTCACTGAAGAACGGCCGCAGACCGTTGTTGGAACTGACGCTGAACGCCGAGTGACCGTCCTCGCGACGACCGTCGAGGCCGACTGGCGGCTGAAACGGCTGGGTCGGGTCGGTGTTCGGAGCGAACACAAAGAATTCAAGTTCGGTCGCCACCACCGGCGCCAGACCGAGGGCTGCGTAGCGGGCAATGACCTTCTTGAGCTGACCCCGGGTCGACAGGTTGGAGCTTTCGCCGGTCAGCTCGTCGGCATCACAGATTGCAAAGGCCCGTGGCTCTTCACTCCATGGCAACGGGTGAATCTGCGCCGGGTCAGCCACCAGGGCCAGGTCACCGTCATCGCTGCCATAGAATTTCGCAGCGGGATAACCGCCCATGATGCATTGCAGCAGCACCCCCCGGGCCAACTGCAAACGCCGCCCTTCGAGGAAGCCCTCGGCGGTCATTACCTTGCCACGTGGCACGCCGTTCAAATCCGGCGTGACACATTCAATCTCATCAATGCCCGTCAATCGCTGCGCGAGTGAACGCTGGCCATCGGTTGTCATGACGCAATCCTTGTTATTGTGCGAGCCGCGAACGGCGACCCGGACAAAATAGGCTTCGGCTGTTCGGAATATCAAGCAGCAGCCAACAAAAAGAATTCCGGTCGATGAATCCGTGATTCAGGGCAGGTAAATACTGAACACACCGCCGCCCAACGGGCCGCCATTACGGATCTCGGTCCGGCCGCCAACACCGTTACGCTGATGCAGCGCCGCGATGCGCCCGGCGAAGTACAGACCGAGGCCGGTACTGCCGCTGCTGTGGTTGATGCCCTGCACGTAATCGGCCTGGCGCTCGAGCATTTCGGCGGGGTAACCGTCGCCGTCGTCATTGATGCTCAGCACCAGTTGACCGGCTTCGTCGCTGACGGTAATCAGCAGCGATTCACGGGCATAACGGATCGCGTTGTTGATGCAGTTGCCCAGCACCGAGGCGATCAGTTCACGGTCGAAAAAACCCAGTGGACTGAGCGGATCGACTTCGTAAGTGGCGATGATTCCACGGCTGGCGAACACTTCCTGATGCGCCGCCAGTTGCGCCTCGATGAAATCGTCCAGCTCGTGATAGGCCGGCTGCAGCGGCATCTGATTGACCCCGAGCTTGTACAGCCCGAGCAACTGCACCAGCATGCCGTTGAGGTGGGCGAACTCGAAGTCGATCACGCCCTGCTCCGCCCCTTGGCGCTGTGCCTCGGGCAGACGCGCCAGCCATTGGCTGTGGGCCTGCATCAGCATCGCCAGAGAGTTCTTCATGTCGTGCACGGTGGAGGCGATCACCGTGGAAAAATCCAGTGCCTGCTCGTCTTGGTTCATTCGCCAAACGCCTTGCTTTTCAGCTTCTGATAACGCGGATAACGCGCGTCGGTGTCGGGCATCAGGCCCACCAGTTTCAGGCAGGCCCGACATTCTTCCAGCTCCGCCGACGGCACATTGGTGTCGGTGCCGTGCAGCAGCGACTGGGCCATGTTCAGCGCGATACTGATGTTCTTCGGTTGCATCTTCAGCGCCTTGCGGAACACCTCGCGGGCCTCCACCAGGTTGCCGGTCTTGTACACGCGCACGCCCTGACGGTTGAGGTCGGCGGCGGCATTGCTGGAGCTGAGAATAGTCGGGTCGTCGGTGAGCTTGGCGATGTCTTTCATCACCGTCGGGTCATCGCCGTAGATTTCCGCGCAACTCTTGAGCATCGAGGTGCCCGCCTCGGCCTGGCCGAGCATCTGCAATTGCTTGGCGACCAGCAGCGCGGCTTCGGGGCTCATGAACTGCTCCATGCCGTCGAGGCGCATCAGCGCTTGTTCGGTGAGTTTTTCGGCGGTCTCGGCATCGTTGAGCAGCAGGCTCGTGGCCTTCATCAGACGCGCGCGAATCTGCAGGCCCGGATCGGTCGGGTTTTCTTTCGCCACCGCACTCAGTGTGGTGTTGATCTCCAGACGCGTGCGGGTGTCGAGCCCGCGCTCGCTGCCCTTGCTGATCAAAGCATGGGCCAGGCCCAGATTGCTTTCCGGATCCTTGAACCGCGATTGCGCGCCCTGAGTCACCGCCTGACGATAAGCCCGGGAAGCGGTGTCGAAATCTTCGTTGGCCATCGCCAGTTTGCCCAGCAACGCCTGACGGCGCACCGCCAGCGGCGACAGGCGAATCGCCTCCTCCAGCACTTGCTGCGCGCCTTTGGTATCGCCTTCGGCGACCAGCACGTCGGCCATGCCGTCGTACAGCGCCGGCATCATCGGGAACACCTTCAGGGCTTTTTCGTAAACGCCTTTAGCCTGGCTGACCTGCCCGCGCTTGAACAGCAATTTGCCCAAACCGGCAAACGCCCACGGCAACGGCCGGTCAGCAATGATGCTGTCGTAAAGGCGCTCGAGCGCTTCGTTCTGGTTCATGTCGCGCAACGCATCGGCGCGATAGCGCAGGCACAGCGGCGAATAACGGATGTCCTGCTTGCACAGGGCGATACAGGCGTTGAGCACCTCGACCGGTTTGCCACGGTCGAGGGCTTGCAGAATCGGCTTGAGCAGGGTCTTGCGCTGCTCCAGACGCTCCAGCCGCTGAGCCAGGCCGGAGCGATTGAAAGGTTTGGTCAGGTACGCGTCCGGCTCGTGCTCCAGAGCACTGAGCACCATCGCCTGGCTGGTCTCGGCCGTGACCATCACGAACACCGCTTCGTGACTGATCAGCTTCTCCATCATCAGGTCTTCCAGCACCTGCTGACCGTTCTTCTTGCCGTCACCGAGGTGGAAGTCCTGGAGGATGAAATCGTAGGACTTCTGCGCACACATTTTCAGCGCCTGCTCACCGGTGTCGGCGGTGTCCACATCCTTGACGCCCAACTCGCGCAACATCGAACGCACGGAACTGCGGAAATCCGAGAAATCATCGACGATCAGAAAACTCTTTTGGTGATACGACAGCATCGAGGATTTCCAGGCAATTGAAGAGGATGGACCATTTCCAGGCGCGCAGATGATAGCTGCCGGCCAAATGCTATCAAGCGATTTCGCGCGACTCTGAAGTCACCGAACGGGTTATCGGCCGGATCAGCGGTTCTCTTGAAGCGAGGGTTCAAGATTCATTGCGCAAGGATTACCCTGCGCGGCGCTTCTCACCTTCCAACGACAAAGGATTCATCGTGTACATCAAGGGACGTTACATCGTGTCGGCCTGTGCGCTGCTATTTTTTCAGCAGGCACTGGCGAGCGGAATGGACTGCACAAAGGCTGTGAGTGTTGTGGAGAAGGCGATTTGCGCGGACAAGCCGTTGCATGAGCTGGATGCGCAGATGGGGGCGGCTTATCGGAAGTTGATGAAGGCTGCACCGGCGCAGGCCGACGCGAAAAAGGCCCAGCGTCAGTGGCTGAAGGAGCGTGATCGATGTGGCGAGGAGGTCAGCTGTCTGAGCCAGCGTTATCAAAATCGCTTGCAGATTCTGAACGCGCAGTGGATTGCTGCACTGGCTTACCAGCCAGACGAGACTGATAAACAGGCAATGGCCGATCTGCAGCAACGAATTCAGGAGATGAGCAAGAACCATCCCGAGTTTGCGCTGGAACTGACCCTTGAATCTCTGCGGACCAAAACCACTGAGACTTCATTCTCTGGCGAGACCGGTGAAGATGACCAAACCCTCTTTCCCAAGACCCGGCCCACAGATGTCACGAAGGACGAGTGGAAGGCGCTGACCGCCTCGGATATCACCGGAGCGGTTGATTTCGGTCAGACCTCCTACACCCTGATGGATCTGGATGGCGATGAGCAGCGCGATCTGATCGTGTCGACTTATGCCGGTGGCACGGGGTTGTTCACCTACACGGAAACTTACCGTCGCACTCAAGACCGTTTCATCCGAAGAGCCGTTGCGCTCGGCCCCGAAAAGAGCGCCGAAAGTTATCTTTTTTACACCAATGATCGAGGCGCAAACCAATCCAACGAATGGATCAAGCTCAACGGCAAAGTGTATGCGGCCTATCGCAACGGAGCCTACGGTGTTGATCAGATCTACTTGCTCAACCCTTTAAATATCAACAGCGACGTTCCTACCTTAACGGTTGGTTATCGGTATGACCTCGATGTGCCCCACATCCAGCACAAAGAAGATGGTGCAACTGCCTACGAGCTCGAACCGACTCTGCGCCAGACGCTCAACCAGGCATTGGCAAAACTGAACGAAGGCGATTCCGCGAAAGCCACTACTCAGAAGAGTCCGCTCTGCCCCATTCCTCCAGAGGGAGCCGGAGAAAACGATTACTACAGTTATGGCCCCACGCATTACACCATCGAAATGGTGGCCGATTTACCCGTGATCATCGGAAGCGATTGCTACATCGGGGCATTGGTTGACTGGTTTGGCAATTACAGCGAAAACGGAGGGCTTTCAGCACAGCTGGCACTGCGTAAACCGGATTCAGACGAGGGTGGGCGCACTTACGAAGTCAATGGGCGTCGACATCTGACCGGAGTGAGCACTTCGATTGGAAAAGTCGAGCCGGATGACGGGATCTAGCCTTTGGCGTCCTGGACCGGCCAGCAAAAAAGCCCCGCCAGATCACTCTGCGCGGGGCTTTTCAATAGATGGTGTCCCAGGGCAGGTTCGAACTGCCAACCTTCCCCTTAGGAGGGGGATGCTCTATCCAATTGAGCTACTGGGACACGGGACTGTCGATGCGACAGACGGCGTGCATGTTAACGGCCGGGCCCTGATTTGTCATGTCGTCCGCAGGGCTTTTTAAGTGTAGGCAGGCGCCTTGCAAGGGTGCCGGACATTTTACCGTGCAATTTGCATCGCCGCAAAAAGCCATCATTGCAAAATGCAATGCGCCATCTTCGAAAAACCCTGTTAAATGCTTGTTTTTAAAGGACTTAACAGCGGTTAGACTATTGGCACGACGGCTGCTTTACCGGTTCTTATACAAGAACAATCGGAGACTCGTCTCATGAACAGCGCCCTCGTGTTCGCAAACGCAATCGCACTGGCCGTCCTGGTGGGCTTTCACTTCGTCCCCGAGGACAACGAGAAAGTGGCCGGGCGCATGCCGCATTACCTGCAAGTGCAGAAGGCGCCGCAATGGGCGGTGTTGAGCGATCAGAGCTTCGCCCCGCAAGCGGTCAGCGAGTCTGAACAGGCGTTACCGGCGCATTCGACTGAACGTCTGGTTTTTTGAAATATCTTCAGGAGTACAGCATGTCCAAGTCAGCTGCAGGATTTCTGATCCTCGCCTTATTGAGTGGCCTCGGGCATCTTTCGCTGTTCGAGGAAACCGAAATATCCCTGCCCCTGATCGGTTGCGGCGTCTTTTCGGCGCTGTTCGTATTGGCGCTGGTGGCCGGTCGCAAGATCAAGTTTGATCCGGTATTGCGCTGACCCTGACCAGCTCCAGCAGATGATTGACGGCATCGGCGAGGTCGCCCGAGTTATCGATCAGGTGCACAGGGCTATCGGTTGAACGCCTGTCCTTGAACAGCGTGTTGCGGGCCAGCCTTGCATCGATCTGCTCAAGCGTCTCCCGGCCACGTCGGAGCAGGCGCTCACGCAAGACGTTATCTCGCACCGTCAGCAACACCGGCACCAACGTCGGATAGCTTTCCAGCGCTTGCCGAAGGTTCGCCCGAGAACCGTTCACCAGGACGTGTTTACCGGCTTTTAACCATTGGTCCATTTCCACCGGAATCCCGTAGGCGAGACCGTTGGCCTCCCACGCCAGCGAAAACTCGCCGGCGCGCTGACGTTGCTCAAACTCCTGGGGCGTCACGCCGATCGCATCCTCGCCCACGGATTCGGCCGAGCGGGTGATCACTCGCCTGATGATTTCGCAGTTCAACGCTTGCAAGGGTTCCCGCGCAGCCTCGATCAGACTGTCCTTGCCGGAGCCGGAAGGTCCCATGAGGTAAATCAGCCTGCCATCCATCCTGAAAACGCCCTCCGGCGGGCATTTGCCCCTAGTAAATCGGCCATTTGCCACTATCCTGTACAAGGTAAGGAACAACGATTCAACCCGCATAGCATGCACGTTCTGACGCCTTCGGGCATCAGTCGACGTGTTTCAGGACGCGGTCAGCGATACGGGCCGATGCTTTCTTTTCAAACCAGTCCGCATTTCTGATAATTGGTGCTGGCATTACGCCTTTACCCGGATCAATATTTGTCACAGAATTGACGCCAATGATCTGGCAATTTTGAGGCATGATGCGCGCCTCATGACAATTCAGGTTGAACCATTTGGCGCGGATACTTGTCCTACCACACATCCTGCGGCCAATCCCGAGAACCGCTCCCCTGAACTAACCGGTTAAATATATGCGCCCATTGAAACAGGCAATTTATTCCAGCCGTACGGCTGACAAGTTCGTCGTACGTCTGCCAGACGGAATGCGTGAACGCATTGCCGAAGTGGCTCGCAATCATCATCGCAGCATGAACTCCGAGATCATTGCGCGCCTTGAGCAGAGTCTTATTCAGGAAGGTGCACTGGGCGAAGAGCTGAGCATGCGCCTGGACAGCCCGGAGCTGTCGCTGCACGAACGCGAGTTGCTGCAACGCTTCCGCCAACTCTCCCATCGCCAGCAGAACGCGCTGGTTTCTCTGATCGCCCACGACGCCGAAATGGCCGCAGACGCATCCTGAGTCAAACCGAACATCTCAAGCCAGCATGAATGCTGGCTTTTTTTTGCCTGCGATTCGGGCTTCTCACAGGCAAAAAACAGCCCGCCAATTGGCGGGCTGTTTTTTTTGCAGTCGGTCAGAGCAGGAAAATCGTCGCCAGCCCCAGGAAGATGAAGAAGCCACCACTGTCGGTCATGGCCGTGATCATCACACTGGCGCCCATCGCCGGATCGCGGCCCATCTTGGCCAGGGTCATCGGGATCAACACCCCCATCAAAGCTGCAAGTAGCAGGTTCAATGTCATGGCGGCGGTCATCACCACGCCCAGCGACCAGCTGCCATAGAGCAAGTAAGCGACCACACCGATCACCCCGCCCCAGACCAGGCCATTGATCAACGCCACGGCCAGCTCTTTGCGCATCAGGCGCGAGGTGTTGCCGGTGCTGACCTGGTCGAGCGCCATGGCGCGAACGATCATGGTGATCGTCTGGTTGCCGGAGTTGCCACCAATGCCCGCCACGATCGGCATCAGCGCCGCCAGAGCCACCAGCTTCTCGATCGAACCTTCGAACAGGCCGATCACCCGCGATGCGACGAACGCCGTGATCAGGTTGATCGCCAGCCATGCCCAACGGTTGCGCAAGGATTTCCAGACGGAGGCGAAGATATCTTCCTCTTCACGCAGACCCGCCATGTTGAGGACTTCGCTTTCGCTCTCCTCACGAATCAGGTCGACCATTTCGTCGATGGTCAGACGGCCGATCAGCTTGCCGTTCTTGTCGACCACCGGGGCCGAGATCAAGTCGTAACGTTCGAACGCCTGAGCGGCGTCGTAGGCGTCTTCATCCGGGTGAAAACTCACCGGGTCACTGGCCATGACTTCGGAAACCTGTTTCTCCGGGTCATTGACCAGCAAACGCTTGATTGGCAGCACGCCCTTGAGCACGCCGTCGTAGTCGACCACGAACAGTTTGTCGGTATGGCCCGGCAGCTCTTTCAGGCGACGCAGGTAACGCAGAACCACTTCGAGACTGACATCCTCACGGATGGTCACCATCTCGAAGTCCATCAGCGCACCGACCTGCTCCTCGTCGTAGGAGAGGGCCGAACGCACACGTTCGCGTTGTTGCTGATCCAGAGTCTCCATCAGCTCATGGACGACGTCTCGCGGCAGCTCGGAAGCCAGGTCAGCAAGTTCGTCGGCATCCATGTCCTTGGCTGCTGCCAGGAGCTCGTGATCGTCCATGTCGGCGATCAGCGTTTCACGGACGGAATCGGATACTTCGAGAAGAATGTCGCCGTCGCGATCGGCCTTGACCAGTTGCCAGAGCGTCAGACGATCGTCCAGCGGCAAGGCTTCAAGAATATAGGCGACGTCGGCGGAGTGCAGATCATCGAGCTTGCGTTGCAACTCGACGAGATTTTGCCGGTGGACCAAGTTCTCGACCCGGTCATGATGCGGGCCTTCCTGGCGATGAGTCAGGTCTTCGACGACCCGCTGGCGCTGCAGCAGCTCGACGACCTGAGCCAGGCGATCCTGCAGGCTTTCCTGTGTTTTCTTTACTTCGATTTCGGACATAGGCGAACTCCACTCCCAGCAGCGGGGCACGCCGGAAGGATCAATCAGTCAATTCATGATTGGTGAAACGGGTTACTGAATAACTACTGGGTAAGTCCATGGAGGTTTTCCATAAGCCCCGGCGAGGCTGACGGGCGCAATGATACACCGCCTGACGGTTTTAAACGTTAAAAAATCGCGGCTGAAACAAGCGCTTGCGAGACAAAGCTGAGCGCTGTCCTGATCCTTCACACTGCGACGACTCATCCTGAAAAGAAAACACACCGGCGGTGAAAAAACTGCCGACTACGCTTGAGGAAGATCGTCATGGAGGACGCCGAATGCCATCGAAAACATCCCGATTCATGCTGACCACCCTGCTCTGCCTGCCCACCATAGGGAACGCAACGACACTTCATCGCTGCGAAGCTTCTGATGGTAGCGTCACGTTCACCACATTGAGCTGCGCGAACGATGAGCACCTTTCACTGCAGGAAGTTCGCCCCTACTCACCTGGCTCGACGGTCACCCTGATACCCGAAGCCCGGCACGAAGAAATATCCGGTATGAATATCAGAAAACGAGAAATGGCCGTCGTCGGGCGCACCCAGGACAAATGCGGAGATCTGATCGACGCGCGGCAGAAACGCGAGGCGATCATCAATCAACGAATCATCGCCGGCATGAGCCAACAGGATGTTGAAAGCGCTCTGGGCAAACCCGACAAGGTGAGCATCCGAAATTCGGCAACGAGTTATCGTTACGACCTCAAACGAGGCCGCAGTGCTCAAATCGATTTTGATGAGAAAGGATGCGTGACGGGAAAAGCCAAATCCCGGACAGCAAAAAGCCCGCGTTAAACGCGGGCTTTTCGGTATATGGTGCACTCGACAGGATTCGAACCTGTGACCGCTCGGTTCGTAGCCGAGTACTCTATCCAGCTGAGCTACGAGTG
>NZ_JBXARR010000004.1:81190-613040 GCF_058808435.1 Pseudomonas sp. GW821-FHT11D10
GCACTCGACAGGATTCGAACCTGTGACCGCTCGGTTCGTAGCCGAGTACTCTATCCAGCTGAGCTACGAGTGCATTTGTTGCGCCGCATTATAGCCCGTCTAATCTCTATTCCAACCACTTTTTCTATAAATTTCAACAACTTACAGAAAAAGCCAGATTACAACGTACTAAGCAAATAATGGCGGAGAACGGGGGATTCGAACCCCCGACACCCTTTTGAGGTGTACTCCCTTAGCAGGGGAGCGCCTTCGGCCACTCGGCCAGCTCTCCGCAACACGGGGCGTATATTAACCACCTTCTTCCCCGTTTGCAAACATAAAAATCGATAAAAATTAATGGCTTGGTTCTTCGTCCTTCTCTTTCTTTATACGCAGATAGATTTCTTCACGGTGCACGGCCACCTCTTTCGGGGCGTTGACGCCGATACGCACTTGATTTCCTTTAACGCCGAGCACGGTCACGGTGATTTCGCCATCACCGATAATCAGGCTTTCTGCGCACCGACGAGTCAGAATCAGCATACCTTTCTCCTCACGCGAATCATTTCAGGGACAACAGTCTGCAAAAAAAAGGCACCCGACCTACAACCGGAGCGATCGTAGCCCTACATGCCTGAGTATTGACCAGCGCGAGCAAAAGAACAGTTCAGGGCTCGCGCCATTCAAAAAATAAAGGGCGCGGTCAGACCGCGCCCTTCATTGACCAGGATTACTCGCCCTGACGGGCCGGAGCGTCCAGTTCGAAAGCCGTGTGCAGGGCGCGCACGGCCAGTTCCAGGTACTTCTCTTCGATCACCACGGAAACCTTGATTTCCGAGGTCGAGATCATCTGGATGTTGATGCTTTCTTTCGCCAGGGATTCGAACATGCGGCTGGCCACGCCCGCGTGGGAGCGCATGCCGACGCCGACGATCGAAACCTTGGCAATCTTGGTGTCGCCAACCACTTCACGGGCACCGATCTCGCGAGCGGTGTTTTCCAGCACGGTTTGCGCGGACTGGTAGTCGTTGCGGTGCACGGTGAAGGTGAAGTCGGTGGTGTTATCGTGCGCGACGTTCTGCACGATCATGTCGACTTCGATGTTCGCGGCACTGATCGGGCCGAGAATCTTGAACGCCACGCCCGGGGTGTCTGGCACGCCACGGATGGTCAGCTTGGCTTCATCGCGGTTGAAAGCGATGCCGGAAATGATCGGCTGTTCCATGGTTTCCTCTTCATCAATAGTAATGAGGGTGCCCGGACCCTCCTTGAAGCTGTGCAGTACGCGCAGCGGAACGTTGTACTTGCCGGCGAACTCCACCGCGCGGATCTGCAGCACCTTGGAACCGAGGCTGGCCATTTCCAGCATCTCTTCGAAGGTGATCTTGTCCAGACGCTGAGCAACCGATACCACACGCGGGTCAGTGGTGTAGACACCATCGACGTCGGTGTAGATCTGGCATTCGTCAGCCTTCAGCGCAGCGGCCAGCGCCACACCAGTGGTGTCGGAACCGCCACGACCCAGGGTCGTGATGTTGCCGTGCTCGTCGACGCCCTGGAAACCGGCGACCACAACCACGCGACCTGCTTTCAGGTCACCGCGAATCTTCTGGTCATCAATCTGCAAGATACGCGCTTTATTGTGCGCGCTGTCCGTCAGGATCCGCACCTGGTTGCCGGTGTACGACACCGCCGGCACACCGCGCTTGATCAGCGCCATGGCCAACAGGGCGATCGTCACCTGCTCACCGGTGGAAACGATCACGTCCAGTTCACGCGGAACCGGTTGATCTTCGCCACTGATTTGCTTGGCCAGATCGATCAGACGGTTGGTTTCGCCGCTCATTGCAGACAGCACAACCACCAGGTCATCGCCGGCATCGCGGAATTTCTTAACCTTGTCGGCGACCTGCTCGATTCTCTCGACAGTGCCGACCGAGGTGCCTCCAAATTTCTGTACGATCAAAGCCATTTCAAAGCCGCCTCTGCCCATGAAGGGCGCCCAATAATCACTCAAACAGCCGCCGGGCCCGCCACTAGACTGCGGGCCCGACGGGCCGTCTTATAAACCCTGCTCGACGAATGGAACGGTCAGCGCCAGTGCGCCATCCAGTGCGCCGGCGTCGACACCGCCGCCCTGCGCCATGTCCGGACGACCACCGCCCTTCCCGCCCACTGCCGCAGCAGCCTGTTTCATCAAATCACCGGCTTTGAGTTGGCCAGTCAGGTCCTTGGTTACGCCTGCAACCAGTACGACCTTTTCCTCATGGACACTGCCGAGCAGGATCACTGCGCGGCCGAGTTTGTTTTTCAGCTGATCGACCAGCGCCAGCAGCGCCTTGCCGTCCTGACCATCCAGACGCACGGCCAGCACTTTCACGCCCTTGACGTCCACGGCCGAGGCCGACAGATCGTCGCCTGCGGCAGCAGCGGCCTTGGCCTGCAACTGCTCGAGCTGCTTTTCAAGCGCACGGTTGCGCTCCAGCACAGCCGACAGCTTGTCGATCAGGTTGTCGCGGCTGCCCTTGACCAGGCTGGCCGCTTCCTTGAGTTGTTCTTCAGCAGCGTTCAAGTAGGCCAGCGCCGCAGCGCCGGTGACCGCTTCGATACGACGCACACCCGATGCCACACCGCCTTCGCTGATGATTTTCAGCAGGCCGATGTCGCCGGTACGGTTGGCGTGGATACCGCCGCACAGCTCGACGGAGAAATCACCGCCCATGCTCAGCACGCGCACGTTGTCGCCGTACTTCTCGCCAAACAGCGCCATCGCGCCCTTCTGCTTGGCGGTTTCGATGTCTGTTTCTTCGGTTTCAACGGCGGAGTTCTTGCGAATCTCGGCGTTGACGATGTCTTCCAGCGCCTTGATCTGCTCAGGCTTGATCGCTTCAAAGTGGCTGAAGTCGAAACGCAGACGCTGGCTATCAACCAACGAACCCTTCTGTTGAACATGCTCACCCAGCACCTGACGCAATGCAGCGTGCAGCAAGTGGGTGGCCGAGTGATTCAACGAAGTCGCATGACGCACTTCAGCATCGACATGCGTTTCAACCGGTGCAGCAATAGTCAGGCTGCCGGACGCCAGCACGCCGTGGTGCAGGAACGCGCCGCCGGTCTTGGTGGTGTCGCGCACGTCGAAACGGCTGTTGCCGGCCTGCAGGTAACCGCAGTCGCCCACCTGGCCGCCGGATTCAGCGTAGAACGGCGTCTGATTCAGAACGATCACCGCCTCTTCGCCTTCATTCAAGACGTCGACCGA
The DNA here is from genome assembly GCF_058808435.1 of Pseudomonas sp. GW821-FHT11D10. Classification (NCBI taxonomy): domain Bacteria; kingdom Pseudomonadati; phylum Pseudomonadota; class Gammaproteobacteria; order Pseudomonadales; family Pseudomonadaceae; genus Pseudomonas; species Pseudomonas sp. GW821-FHT11D10. The sequence continues at coordinate 84,429 of NZ_JBXARR010000004.1, forward strand.
CTGGCCATCTTTATAGATAGCGACAATTTTCGCCGAACCGCTGGTGTCGGTGTAACCGGTGAACTCGGTGGCCACATCAACCTTGACCAGCGTGTTGTAGTCCAGACCGAACGAACTGGCCGAACGTGCACGAACACGCTGGGCTTCCATCTCGCGTTCGAAACCGACTTCGTCGATGGTCAGGCTGCGCTCGCGGGCGATGTCCGCGGTCAGGTCCATCGGGAAACCGTAGGTGTCGTAGAGTTTGAACACCACGTCGCCTGGCACCACGGTGCCTTTGAGTTCCAGCAGATCCTGCTCGAGGATCTTCAGGCCGTGATCCAGGGTCTTGGAGAATTGTTCCTCTTCGGCCTTGAGCACGCGCTCGATGTTGGATTGCTGCTTCTTCAGTTCCGGGAACGCTTCGCCCATCTCGGCGACCAGTGCCGCAACGATCTTGTAGAAGAAGCTGCCGGTGGCGCCCAGCTTGTTACCGTGACGGCAGGCACGACGGATGATCCGGCGCAGCACGTAGCCACGGCCTTCGTTGGACGGCAGCACGCCGTCGGCGATCAGGAAACCGCACGAACGGATGTGGTCGGATACCACTTTCAGGGACGACTGATCGCCATTTTCGCAGCCGATTGCATCAGCCGAAGCTTTCAGCAAGTTCTTGAACAGGTCGATGTCGTAGTTGGAGTTGACGTGTTGCATCACCGCACTGATCCGCTCCAGGCCCATGCCGGTATCCACCGACGGCGCTGGCAACGGATGCAACACGCCGTCGGCGGTGCGGTTGAACTGCATGAACACGTTGTTCCAGATCTCGATGTAACGGTCGCCGTCTTCTTCCGGCGAACCCGGAGGGCCGCCCCAGATGTGGTCGCCGTGATCGTAGAAAATCTCGGTGCATGGGCCGCACGGGCCGGTATCGCCCATGGTCCAGAAGTTGTCGGACGCGTAAGGCGCGCCTTTGTTGTCGCCGATGCGGATCATGCGCTCGACCGGCACACCGACTTGTTGGGTCCAGATGTCATACGCTTCGTCGTCGGAGGCGTAGACGGTGACCCAGAGCTTTTCCTTCGGCAGCTTCAGGACACCGGTCAGGAACGTCCAGGCGAAGGTAATCGCGTCGTGCTTGAAATAGTCACCGAAGCTGAAGTTGCCCAGCATTTCGAAGAAGGTGTGGTGACGGGCGGTATAACCGACGTTTTCCAGGTCGCTGTTCTTGCCACCGGCACGCACGCATTTCTGGCTGCTGGTCGCACGGGTGTACGCGCGCTTTTCCTGGCCCAGGAAGCAGTCCTTGAACTGGTTCATCCCCGCGTTGGTGAACAGCAGGGTGGGGTCGTTGCCCGGAATCAAAGAGCTGGAGGCTACACGGGTGTGGCCTTGCTCTTCGAAGAAGCGAAGGAAGGCTTCACGGATTTCTGCGCTTTTCATTAGGTTCTTCCACGGAGGCTGCGGCCAAAGGCCTGTACGAAACGTCAACAGACGAAACGACGGCAAAGGGCCGCATTATATCGGCCCTGCGCGCGGGGTACAGCGTGTTTATACGATAGAAACGGTCAATTGGGTGGCTAACGCTGTCACTTGCGCGAAAACTCGACGAATGTCGCGACCACTTGCTCGATTTGCGAGCGATTGACGTCCATGTGCGTGACCATCCGCAGGCGGGCGGCAGCGCTCAATTTGATCCCGCGCTCGGCAGCGAAAGCCTTGATCGCCTCGGCGCGGTCGCCCATCTGCACGTAAACCATGTTGGTCTGCACCGGCTCGACACTGAAACCGGCCTCGCGCAGGCCCTCGGCCAGCAACTGCGCATTGACATGGTCATCCGCCAGGCGCTCGACGTTGTGATCCAGCGCATACAGCCCCGCCGCCGCCAGCAATCCGGCCTGACGCATGCCGCCACCGACCATTTTGCGCAGGCGCCGGGCCTTTGCAATCAACGCCGACGAACCGCACAGCACCGAACCGACCGGCGCGCCGAGGCCTTTGGACAGGCACACCGAGACCGAATCGAAATATTGGGTGATTTCCCGGGCATCGACCCCGAGCTTGACTGCCGCGTTGTACAGCCGCGCGCCGTCCAGATGCAGCTGAAGGCCGTTGTTCTGTGTGAACTGACGAGCCCGGGCCAGATACTCCAGCGGCAGCACTTTGCCCTGCATGGTGTTTTCCAGCGCCAGCAGACGGGTACGGGCGAAGTGGAAATCGTCAGGCTTGATCGCTGCTGCCACCTGATCCAGGTCCAGCGAGCCATCGGCCTGCACTTCCAGCGGCTGTGGCTGAATCGAACCGAGTACCGCTGCGCCACCGCCCTCGTACTTATAGGTGTGAGCCTGTTGACCGACGATGTACTCGTCACCACGCTCGCAGTGCGCCATCAGGCCCAGCAGGTTGCTCATGGTGCCTGTCGGGACGAACAGCGCGGCAGAGAAACCCAGCCGTTTTGCCAGTTCGGCCTCCAGACGATTGACCGTCGGATCTTCGCCATATACGTCATCGCCTGTGTCGGCGCGGGTCATCGCGTCGAGCATGGCGGGAGTCGGTTGAGTGACGGTGTCGCTGCGAAGATCGATAACGCTCATGAACCTGGCCTCAAGTCAGCAGGGGAAATCCCTTTACGAAGAGGAATTACTGCGGGCATGACGCGGATTAATCAACCCTCGCGCAAGGAAAAGTCGTTTCCTGTGCTTCGAAAAATCCGATGGCAATCATCACAAAGGCGCAATGCACAGTCCGGCAATCTGTGTTAAAAACGCTGCGCCGCCCGATAAAGGGCGGCGAAACGTTCTCAGGGCGGGGTGCAATTCCCCACCGGCGGTAATTGCGCGCAATGCGCATAGCCCGCGAGCGCTTGGTGACGAACACGGCAAAAAACGTGAGCGGCGGCAAGGTCAGCAGACCCGGTGTGATTCCGGGGCCGACGGTCATAGTCCGGATGAAGAGAGAACGGGATTGACGCCAAAGGGCCGTCCGCCGTGTTCGCGCGAGCGTGCGTACCCTTGAATCCCTTTCGATTCATAACGCCCTGTTTTTCACACAAACAGGAGTCAGAACATGCAACCCACCGCTATCGACAGCAAAAGCAAACACACCCACGGCGAGCGCGTCGCGTTCATCCAGGCCTGCTGGCACAAGGAAATCGTCGACCAGAGCCGTAAAGGCTTCCTCGCCGAAATGATCGCTCAGGGTTATCAGGAATCGGACATCGATTTCTTCGAAGTCGGCGGCGCCTTTGAAATGCCTCTGCACGCCAAGCTGCTGGCCAAGACCGGCCGTTATGCCGGTATCGTTGCCGCCGCCCTGGTGGTGGACGGCGGGATCTACCGTCACGAATTCGTCGCCCAGTCGGTCGTCAGCGGCCTGATGCAGGTTCAGCTGGAAACCGAAGTGCCGGTGTTCTCGGTGTCGCTGACCCCGCACCACTTCCATGCCGGCGAAGAACACCAGAAGTTCTTCTTCGAGCATTTCGTGCACAAGGGTCAGGAAGCGGCGAAGACCTGCGCCGATACGTTGCAGAAAGTGCGTGCGTTGCGCCGCACCGAGCCGCGTGCTGTAGCGGTCTGATGCAATAACGATCTCCCCCGCGCGCGGCGTGGGGGAGGTTCAGATTCAGGCGAGATTTTCGTCAGTGGTCGGCACGATCAGAATGCCCGCCCGAAGGCCGTTCTTGACCTTGGGATTGGGGAAGATGATCCGCGCGCCCTGCTCTTCGATGATCCAGCGGGTATTGGCCAGGTCTTCGGCCAGCACATAACCCACATCCAGTTCCGAAAAGTTTTCGATGTCCGCCGGCAGGTTCAGGCGGAACGCATCGCTGTGCTTGATGATTTCCCGGGCCACGCTGAACAGTTGCAGACCGTCCAGGCCCTGCTCGGCCATCTCTGGCTCGGTGCCTTCGATGATCTGCTTCAGACGGGTTTCCAGCAGCGACACATTGACCCCGGCGTTTTGCCCGAACGGCCGCGCCTTGCCCAGTTCCAGGGTGAAGGACTCGGCCCCCAGCTTGTCGTAGGTGTAGGAGCTGAACACGATCGACGGTTTGTTCTGCAACAGCACCGCTTCCATGCCGGCGGCGCGCAGGCGGGCCAGTTCAAGACGGGAATGCTGGCGACCTTCCTTCCACGGATACAAAGCGAACTGCTCGATCTTCGAACCGCGAATCGCGGTGTGCAGGTCGTAGTGCAGGCGCTGACGATCAGGAAGACTGAAGAAACTTGCCGCCAGACGTTCCAGCTCGCAGGCGCGCAGGGCTTCGGAGCCACTGCTTTGTTCGTGACGGCCGTTGAACAGCCGATTGACGTCCTGCTCGACGAAACGCTCGCCCTTGCGAATCGCTTCCGGGTTGCCGAACAGGAACAGAATGCGTGCGCGCGGCTTCAGATCGCCGCGAGCGATGTCATGCAGCAGCCGGTCGAGCAATTCGATCGGTGCCGTTTCATTGCCGTGGATGCCTGCCGACAGCAGCAGGTCCAGGCCATTGTCGCGCGCTTCGGGTGGCCGGACTTCCAGCGCACCCTCGCTCAACCAGCGCATGCGCACGCCTTCGACAGTCAGTTGAGTCTTCTCCGCCGGTTCGCGGCCGGCGAGGGTCAGTTCAAGCAGTTTGCCGAGGGCGAGCATAGAGCGGTTTCCTTAGTGGTCGTGATTGCAATCCGGGCCGTGCACGTGGCCGTCATCGTCGCCGAGGTCAGCCGGTTCCATCTCCAGTTGCAGACTTACCAGATTAGTCGCCAATGGGCGCAACAGCAGGTTGGCGTACTCTTCGTCGCCCTCTTCGACGTCCACGCCGATCAACAGTTGGCCGCGGCCGTCCTGCTGGATCCACAGCTCTTTGCCTTGCCACATGACCGCGACGCGGGTGCAGGAAGTTTGCAGTTGCGTGCCGTCAGTGTCTTCAAGGATCAGCTGCAGGGAATCGCTCATGTTTTACGCTCTCTTGGGGAGATGGAACCGTGCACCGCAATGAAGCTGCGCACCGGTCATCAATTGATCTGGAATGGATAAACCGCGCCCAGTTTAAGGATTTGCGTCAGTTCATCCAGTGCCGTCCGGCATTCAAGCAGCAATTGCGGATCCGCCAGATCACTTTCGGTCAGGCGGTCGCGATAGTGCTTTTCAACCCATGCGGTCAACGAACCGTACAACGGGGCGGTCATGATAACCCCTGGGTTGACGGCCGCCAGCTCGGTTTCGTTGAGCGCGACGCGCAGTCGCAGGCACGCCGGGCCACCGCCGTTCTGCATGCTTTGCTTGAGGTCGAAGACTTTCACTTCACGGATCAGGCCGCCGGAGCTGGTCAGGCCTTGCAGGTAGTTCCACACACGCTCGTTGCCACGGCACTCTTCCGGCACGATCAGCAGCATCGAACCGTCAGGACGCGACAGCAACTGGCTGTTGAACAGGTAGGAACGCACCGCGTCATCCACGGTAACCGCCGAACGCGGCACGCAGACCGACTGGAAGTTGCCGCCGACCTTGGCCAGTTTGGCTTGCAGTTCGGCCAGCATCTGATCGGTGTCGAGGAACGCGTCCTCGTGATAGAACAGCACCTCGCCGTTGCCCACCGCGATCACGTCGTTGTGGAACACGCCCTGATCGATCACCGCCGGGTTCTGCTGCGCGTAGACCACGCCGTCGTCACGCAGGCCGTGCAAACGAGCGACCGCTTGCGACGCTTCGAGGGTCTGGCGCGCCGGGTATTTTTGCGGTGCCGGGTAGCGGGTGTCGAACGCACTGCGACCGAACACGAAGAACTCGACGCCGGCCTCGCCGTACTCACGGCAGAAACGCGTGTGGTTGGCTGCGCCTTCGTCGCCAAACTGCGCCACTGCCGGCAATGCGGCGTGGTGAGCGAAGTGCTGCTGGTTGGCGAACATCGCGCCCAGCACGCGACTGGTGGTCGGGTGCTCGATGCTGCGGTGGTATTTGCAGTTCAGGTTGGCGGCGGTGAAGTGCACGCGACCGTCAGCGGTGTCGGCACTCGGGCTGACCGTGGCGGCGTTGGCCACCCACATGCTCGACGCCGAGCAGCTGGCGACCAGTAGTGGCATCGCTTCTTTGGCGGCGCGCTCGATCACCTGAGCGTCGGTGCCGCTGAAACCCAGACGGCGCAACGCAGCTACGTCCGGACGCTCCTGCGGTGCGAGAACCCCCTGTTGAAAGCCCATTTCCATCAGCGCTTTCATTTTCGCCAAGCCTTGCAGCGCCGCTTCCTTCGGGTTCGAGGATTGCTGGCTGTTGCTCTGGGACGCAACGTTGCCGTAAGACAGACCACCGTAGTTATGGGTCGGCCCCACTAGACCGTCAAAATTGACTTCATAGGATTTCATCAGCGAGGCTCCACGAGAATCTGTTTTTATAGGCATCAAATAACAATCGAGTGCAATCGAGGCGCAACGCGCCTCACGCCATCTTCACGCCAGGCGTCAGGGCCGCCGGCAACACCAGGCTTGGAGTTTCCAGCGAGGCCACCGGGTACGCGCAGTAATCCGCCGCGTAGTAGGCGCTGGCGCGGTGGTTGCCCGAAGCGCCGACACCGCCGAACGGTGCGCTGCTCGCAGCACCCGTCAGCTGTTTGTTCCAGTTGACGATCCCGGCACGGCTTTCCAGCCAGAACTGCTGGTAGCGCTCTTCGGAATCCGACAGCAAGCCAGCGGCCAGACCAAAAGCAGTGTCGTTGGCTTCGGCAATCGCCGCCGCGAAATCGGCGTAGCGGATCACTTGCAGCAACGGGCCGAACAGTTCTTCGTCGGAGCGATCGGCAACTGCCGTCACATCAACGATGCCCGGGGTCAGCAGCGCCGACTGCGCCTGTGGCTGAGTCATCGCCAGCAGCGACACTGCACCGTTGGCCAGCAGATGCGCTTGGGCATCCATCAGCGCTTTTGCCGCGCCGAGGGAAACCACCGAGCCCATGAATGGCGCCGGTTGCTGATCGAACGCGCCGACCTCGATGGTCGAGCTGACTTCCACCAGACGCTTGAGCAGGCTGTCGCCCCACGCGCCTTCCGGTACCAGCAAACGGCGGGCACAGGTGCAACGCTGACCGGCGGAAATGAATGCAGATTGAATAATCGTGTACACCGCTGCGTCGAGGTCAGCGACCTGATCGACCACCAGCGGGTTGTTGCCGCCCATTTCCAGCGCGAGGATCTTGTCCGGACGACCGGCGAACTGCTGGTGCAGGTGATTGCCGGTACGGCTCGAACCGGTAAAGAACAGACCGTCGATGCCCGGGTTCGCCGCCAGAGCGATCCCGGTTTCGCGGGCGCCTTGCAGCAGGTTCAGGACACCGGCCGGCAGACCGGCTTCGATCCAGCACTTCACTGTCAGCTCGGCGACTTTCGGGGTCAGCTCGCTTGGTTTGAACAGCACGCTGTTACCGGCCAGCAGCGCCGGCACGATGTGGCCGTTCGGCAAATGGCCTGGGAAGTTGTAAGGGCCGAACACCGCGACCACGCCGTGGGGCTTGTGGCGCAACACGGCGGTGGCGTCGCCCAACGGGCCGCTCTTCTCGCCGGTACGTTCGCGGTAGCTCTGCACCGAGATTGCGATCTTGTTGACCATGCTGGTGACTTCGGTCGCGGCTTCCCACAGCGGTTTGCCGGTTTCCTCACCGATGGTGCGGGCCAGCTCATCAGCGTGGTTTTTCAGCGCGGCGGCGAACGCTTCGAGCACGCTGATGCGATCTTCCAGGGTACGACGGGCCCAGCTCGGGAACGCCTGACGCGCAGCCTGCACGGCCGACTCGACCTGAGCGGCGGTGGCGCCCTCCCCCGACCACAGCACTTGCTGGGTCACCGGGTTCAGCGATTGAAAGGCCTCGCCCTGACCGGCCAGCCACTCACCTGCGATGTATAGCGAATTCATTATTTCGACTCCCGGGCAGCGGACAACGCCACGGCGCGAACCTGATCGCCAGCGTTGAGTTGAAGACGTTTGGCGGTCAGCGGATCGACCACCAGGGTGCCGGCGGCCAGACGGGCCGGCGCAGCCGTGATGCGGCAGTCTTCGCGTTTGCGGTTATGGATGATGAACGGCGTGGCGTCGTCGCCCGGCGTGCCGATGGCCAGCACCAGCGCTTCGCTGTCACGCACCGCGCGGATCTTGCTGGTCTCGCACTCGATGGCCGGGCCGGCGTCGAAGATGTCGACGTAACCCTGGTAGCTGAAACCTTCGCTCTTGAGCATCGCCAGCGCCGGCTCGGTGTCCGGGTGCACCTGGCCGATAACGTTGCGCGCGTCCGGCGACAGGAAGCAGGTGTACAGCGGGAATTTCGGCATCAGTTCGGCGATGAACGCCTTGTTGCCGACACCGGTCAGGTAATCGGCCTGGCTGAATTCCATCTTGAAGAAGTGACGGCCCAGGCTTTCCCAGAACGGCGAACGACCGGCGTCATCCGACACGCCGCGCATCTCGGCGATGATCTTGTTGCCGAACAGTTGCGGGAATTCGGCGATGAACAGCATCCGCGCCTTGGACAACATGCGGCCGTTGAGACCGGTGCGGTAATCGGCATGCAGGAACAGCGAGCACAGCTCGGAGTTGCCGGTCAGATCGTTGGCCAGGAACAGCGTCGGGATCTCGCGATAGATGTTCAATTCCTGCGAGGCGCTGACGGTCAGGCCGACGCGGAAGTTGTACCAAGGCTCGCGCAGACCGACGGCGCCGGCGATGGCGGAAATCCCCACCACGCGACCGTTGTCGTCTTCGAGCACGAACAGGTAGTCCGCGTCGCCACGGCTGGCTTCACCGCGAAAGGTCTTCTCGGCCCAGCCGACCCGGTGGGTCAGGCGCTCTTCGTTGGCCGGCAAGGTAGTCAGGCCGGTGCCGGTGCTGCGGGCCAGGTCGATCAGAGCGGACAAATCGCTGCTGCGTACGGGACGAACAATCATGCTATCTCCTCAAACGGGCCGCCGTGGCCACCCGTGAAACTCGCTAAGGCGTTAAACCGCCACCAGGCGCACGCTGGCACCTTCACCGACGCCCAGGGCTTCGGCCGCTTCCAGATCCAGGGTCACCGGTTTGCCCGGCGCGTAATCCAGTTCAAGCAATACCGCGCGGTAATCCTGCAACTGGGCGTTGGCCACCAGGTACTGGCGACCGGCGCCTTTGACCGGCTCACCGATCTTCACCGGCACCACGCGGCTCTGGGCGATCGAACGGATTCCCGAAACGCGCGCATGCAGGGTCGGGCCACCGTCAAAGATGTCGATGTAGTGATCGGTCTCGAAGCCTTCGCGCATCAGGATGTCGAAGGTGATCTGCGCACGCGGGTGCACCTGGCCCATCGCTTCCTGAGCGGAATCCGGCAGCAGCGGCACGTAGATCGGGTAATGCGGCATCAGCTCGGCGAGGAACGTGCGGCTTTTCAGGCCACACAGACGCTCGGCCTCGGCGTAGTTCAGGTCGAAGAAGTTGCGACCGATCGCGTCCCAGAACGGCGAGTCGCCGTTCTCGTCGCTGTAACCGACGATCTCGGTCACCACCGAATCGGCGAAACGCTCCGGGTGGCTGGCGACGAAAAGCAGACGGCCACGGGAGTTGAGTTCAGACCACGGCGAACCCACCAGCTCGCGCTGCACGTAGAAACTGGTCAGCAAGCTGTTGCCGGTCAGGTCGTGGCACTGCGAGAGCACGTGGATCTTGTTGTGGATCTTCAGCTCGCGGGAGGCGTGCACGAAGGTCTCGTTGCGAAAGCTGTAGAACGGCTCGGAATAACCGGCCGACGCGACGATCGCCGAGCAGCCCACCAGTTTGCCGGTGGCGGTGTCTTCGAGGACGAAGAAATAACTCTCTTCGCCGTTGAAGCTCACTTCGGCGGCAAACGAGGCTTCGCTCGCAGCGATCTTGTCGCTCAGGCGTTCAACGTCATCCGGCAAGGAAGTGACACCAATCGGGCTGTCCGCAGCCAGACGCTGTACCTCGCCCAGATCAGCCATTTGCGCGGGGCGCATCACCAGCATGGTGTCACTCCTTTCTCTACTTCAGGTCGGCGAAAGCGCCGACTCGGGAAAAAAATGCCGGGCAGGCCCGGCACAGGAAAATGGTCCCGGCGCCTGTCGATCACGACAGACGCCGGGCGGTCTTGCATGAATCAGGCTTGGGTCAGTTTCGCCGCAGCGCGTTCGAAGCGATCCAGACCGGCGTCGATGTCCGCGTCTTCAACCACCAGGCTCGGGGCGAAACGGATCACGTCCGGGCCAGCTTGCAGAATCATCAGGCCTTCTTGCTCAGCGGCGTTGAAGATGTCCTTGGCCTTGCCTTTCCAGGCATCGCTCAGCACGCAACCGATCAGCAGACCGAGACCGCGCACCTGGGTGAACAGGCCGTACTTCTCGCCGATCTGTTGCAGGCGGGTCTTGAACTTGTCGTGCTTGGCGTTGACGCCGTTCAGCACCTCAGGGGTGTTGATCACGTCGATCACCGCTTCGGCCACGGCGCACGCCAGCGGGTTGCCGCCGTAGGTGGTGCCGTGCGTGCCGACGACCAGATGCTTGGCCAGCGCTTCGGTGGTCAGCATCGCAGCGATCGGGAAACCGCCGCCCAGGCTCTTGGCGCTGGTCAGGATGTCCGGAACCACACCGAAATGCTGGTAGGCGAACAGGTTGCCGGTGCGGCCCATGCCGGTCTGCACTTCGTCGAACACCAGCAGCGCGTTGTTCGCGTCGCACAGTTCACGGGCGCCTTGCAGGTAGGCCAGCTCGGCCGGCAGCACGCCGCCTTCACCCTGGATCGGTTCCAGAACGACCGCGCAGGTCTTGTCCGAAACAGCAGCTTTCAGTGCCGCCAGATCGTTGTACGGCACGTGGGTGATGCCGGTGATTTTCGGGCCGAAACCGTCGGAGTACTTCGACTGGCCACCGACGTTCACGGTGAACAGCGTACGGCCGTGGAAGCTGTTGAGCGCGGCGATGATTTCGTACTTCTCGGTGCCGAAACGGTCGAACGCGACGCGACGGGCCAGCTTGAACGCGGCCTCGTTGGCTTCGGCGCCGGAGTTGCAGAAGAACACGCGCTCGGCAAAGGTGGCGTCGATCAGCTTGTGCGCCAGGCGCAGGGCCGGCTCGTTGGTGAACACGTTGGACACGTGCCACAGCTTGTTCGCTTGCTCGGTCAAGGCACCGACCAGCGCCGGGTGCGCATGGCCCAATACGTTGACGGCGATGCCGCCGGCGAAGTCGATCAGCTCGCGGCCGGCCTGATCCCAGACGCGGGAACCGGCGCCACGCACCGGAATGAAAGCGGCAGGCGCGTAGTTGGGAACCATAACCTGGTCGAAATCGGCGCGTTGTACCGCAGCGTGCTCAACGGACATCGGAGTCTCCTGATGAGGGCCACCCGCCTGAAACTGGCGAGCGATGGGGGGATTGTAAGGACAGTTTTCAGCCCGGCCTTGTCGCCAAGCGACAACTTCTTATAGCGCAAACCCCGGATTTTCCCGGGTTTACGGCAATGCGACATATAGCGTCGCAAAGGCGCAGTTTAAACTGCCGCCAGCCATTTCAGCAGGCCTGCGAGCATATCAATTGCGAACGGCTGGCCTGTCATACATATGTACCACCTGACACGGGATGCATTTTGCTCTGCTTGAGCTCTTTTTCGACGCTCAAGGACGCCAACGATGCCTTCCACCACCGGGCAGCCGCCCGCCAGTTCGCCCACGCCCGGTGCGACCGCGCAAAACCCCGCTTCCCACTATGAACCGCTGGTGAACGCGATCCCCGAATGGCTGGGCAAGGCGTCGCTCGCCCGTCGCATTGCTTTGAAGAACAGTCGTGGCACCCTGCCCGATCCGGTCAAGTCAGCACCCGCGGCGCAGCATCAGGCGCTCAGAAGTGCCATAACGCAGCACATGAGCGCGCAGAATGCCGTCGATCAAATGCTCCAACGGGTACAGAACGCCAGCGCCTTTGCCGAGCCGATATTGGCCGAGGCGCTGAAGTCGCGCTTCGACCTGGAACTGAACGTCAAGGAAACCTTCCTGCAGCTGTACATCCCGGTGAAGGCAGCAGGCATTACCACCGGCACGCGCACGTGGACGGTGTCTCTGCTGGACGCGGCCCTGCACAACTTCGAAGCCGGCGAAACGACATCGACCGCCTACGCCAGCGGCTCCTCGTTCATCACCCGCCCCGGCGAGACTGGACAATTCGAAACGCTGGCACCACTCAATGCGAAACCCGGCATCCCGGCTTTTACCGGTCTGTGCCGGGAACTGGACATCGGCGCCCGCTACAAGAACTATCTGGAAGACAACCTCGCACTCGCCAACCCGGTGGCTTCATCCGTGCTGCGGCACAAAGTCAACACGGCGCAAAAAACCGCATTGCGCGCCGCGCTGAAGATGGCGCGGATGAATGGCGATATCGGTGAAGCCAATCTGCATTCGATTGAAAGCTTCCTCGATGGCGCATCCACTGCGCAGATGAACGGTCAGCCATTGCTGTGCCACGACCTGACGCTGATGTCGGTCGCCCTGACTGGCATCGTGATATTTGCCCCAGACCTCGAACACGCGAAAAACGCCGTCAACATGGTGGCCTACTTACCGGATGACCCGGAGCATCCGATCAAGGAATACCGCTCCAGCGGCGACCTCGCAAAAGAACTGATCCGACAATTGCGCGGTGTGGAATATCAGCGGTTCTTCAGCCGCTTCGTCGCCCATGCACAGCGTGGACAATTCTTCGGCCAGCTCAACCAGCGCCTGAGCCAGGTGAAATGGCATCCACCGCAGCCCGGCATTCAACTTCCGCCGTGGCGCGAGACGCCCATCGAAAAGCCCGACCTGCAATTGGCGGCCACCCCCATTGCCAGCGAACTTTGGGAACATCTTTACCAGGGCAAGCTGAACAAGATCCTCAACGATGCGGCAGTCATTGCAGTCCCGACGGCGATGGTCGATCGCAACGCGCGCTGGAGGCGCTGGGATTCGTTTGTCGGTATCGCAGCGTCGATCCTGGAAATCGCCACCTTCGTCGTCCTGCCGTTCGTGCCGTTTCTGGGCGAAATGATGATGGCGTACATCACTTACCAACTACTCGACGAGGTCTTCGAATCGGTCATCGATTGGGCTGAAGGCCAGACGACCGAAGCCTGCGAACATTTCTTTGCTGCGCTCGAATCACTGATCCAGCTCGGCGCTTTCGGCATCGGTACCGGTATTGCCATGGCCGAGCTGCCCAAGGTGTTGCCGGCCGAGGTGGTGGCGTTCATGGATCGCTTCCAGTCGGTGAAACTGCGCAACGGCCAAACCCTGTACTGGAAACCGGACTTGAAGCCTTATGCGCGTGACCTGCCCCCCTCACCGGGCACCCGTGCCGACGCGCAAGGGACGTACCTGCATGATGGAAAAAGGCTGGTGCCCATCGAAGACACGCACTATGCCGTCAACGATCACGAACACCCCGGCAAGCTGCATATCGAACACCCGACTCGCCCGAACGCGTATGAGCCCCTCATGCGGCATAACGGCGAAGGCGCGTTTCACACCGAACTGGAGAATCCGTTGCAATGGGATACCGACACCCTTTTACGGCGAATCGGCCACCGCATGGAGCCGTTCACCGCAGCCCGCCGCAAACGGATTCTCAAGGTCAGCGGTTGCTCGGAAAACACACTGCGCAAAATGCATGTCAACCAGGAGCGTCTGCCACCGCTACTGGCCGAAACCATCCAGCGCTTCAAGATCGATCAGGATCTGGGCGAACTCATCCAGCAACTCTCCAGCGATGATCCGGCGGTTTACCTGAAAGCCGATCCGGTGACCCAGTTGCAATTGCTCGAGGAACAAACACTGTGGTCGGCCAGCAAGGGGCTGCGCCTGATCGATCAGCGCGGCAGAACGGTATGGGAGTCTTCGAGTGAGGCGCAACGACCCTTCACCGAAATCCATCAGGACAGATTGACGGAAGGCGACCTGCTCAAGACGTTGTTGCAAACCCTCGATGAAGCGCAAATCAATACGCTGCTCGAAGAAGACTTTGGGCAAATGTTCGCCCTTGATGTGCGCGCCCGAAACTTGCGTACCCGGCTTGCGAACATCGCCATCCGGCAGCGTTCGACACTCTTCGAGCAGCGCTACAAGGCGTCGCAGCACAGCTCTCCCCTTGCCATGAAAATCGCCCGGCACGAACCGCAACTGCCCGCTCGCATCATCCACGAATTGCTGCTGACCGCCACCGGCATGGAAATCGAACAGATCAACGCAGGCCGGTGGCCTGAACGTCAACAGCAACTCTCGCAATGGGCACTGCACGAATTACGCATAACCCGGGCCTACGAAGGCCTGGAGATCGACTCTGTGCACAACCCCGACGCTGAAACCCTGGCACTCCACAGCCTGCCGCTGTTGCCAGGCTGGTCAGACACCATAAGCCTGGAAGTGCGCGACCTGTCATTCGCCGGGAACAGGCTCGACACCACCGGCCCTGCAGGTGCAGCGATCGAGAAAATCCTGGTGCGCCGGGCTGACGGCACCTGGCAGCCGTTCGACCAGGCCGGACTGGAACTGCACGGCCCGACGGATTTTTACACCAGCGTGCTGCAAGCCTTGCCCGACACCCAGCGCCAGGCGCTAAACCTGCAGATCGACGAAGGACTGAAACTTCGGCAACTCGTTCGCGACAATCCCCTGCCGCGCGCCAACCTGCGCCAGACACTGACGGGCGCTCCCGTAACGGCATCGGACGTCGATACCCTGCGTCTGGTGGGCACTGACGGTTACTCACGCAATCAGCCTCCCGACGACTCACCACCCTCACTGGAAGCGCGAGTACGCGAAGTTTTTCCCGGCATCACGCAAGAAGGCCTGCAAGCAATGGTGCTGCACCTGCAAAGCCATCTGGAGAATCCGATTGCCGAGCTCTCGCGCCTGCGCCTCGAGTACGCACGCCTGGAAAACGATCTTGACCAATGGCGGCTCCGGGAGATCCTGGTCGATCCGGCAACCGGGCGGGAACTGTCCATCGCCCGACGCGCTGCCGCAGGACGTGATCGACAGATGTTCGCCCGCACGCTGCTCAGTTGCTGGCGTCGAGAAACCCCGGAGCGTTTTGGCTACCGCATGCGCTTCAACGAACCGCTGCTGGGCGACTTGCCAGTGCTGACGGCCGACTTCAGCCATGTCATCAGCCTGGAACTGAGCGGCAGCGGAACGTCGGCAGGCGTCGAAAACTTCATCGGCCACTTCCCTCGATTGTCCCGTCTCGACCTGCAGAACTTTGACCTTCGCAGCCTGCCGCAAGGCCTCTCTACCCTGCCCGCCCTGCGCCAATTACGGCTGCGCAAATGCGCAATCATTCTGACCCCGGAAAACCAGGCGCTGCTGACGTCACTCAACGAGCTGGTGGAGCTGGACCTGAAGGACAACCCGCTGGGGGGGAGCCTTGACTTGAACTCGATGTCCTCGCTGATCTATCTCAACCTGTCCCGTACCGGGATTGCCGAAGTGCCCGTCGGTTTGATCGATCACCCGCAACTCAGGAGCGCATGGCTGACCGACAACCAGATCACCACGCTGCCGGCGACGCTTTTCGAGCTCTCGCCTGCCGCAGGTGCCGGGTATGACTTCTCCGGCAACCCACTTTCCGCTGCCGCGCGCGAACGGGTGAAAACCTGTTTCACTCGCACCGGCGTCAATTTCGGCATTCGCGCCGAACAGGCCGATATCGTTCGTACCAGAGCGCTGTTTCCGGATCTCGACGAGGGCCAGGCCAGCGGCCTGATTTATCGCTTGCCCGGTTCACTGGTTCAGGGCCGCTTGCAACTGACGGTGTGGGAAACCGAGTTGGCCACGCTGAGTACCGAGCTGACTCGCTGGGCCAGGGACATTCCCGACCGCGACCCGAACAGCGGCGTGATGCTGGAGGCCAACGAACGGTTTACCGAACAGGATGCGCGCGAGACCTTCGCCGGCAAGCTGTTGCGCCTGTGGCGTCACCGCTCGAAAATCCATCCTCACGCCAGAGCCGATGTCTTCACTGCCGAAGCTACGTTTATCGGCGATCTGCCGCAAATGAGCGCCGACTTCCACCACCTCACTGCGCTGACCCTCAACGGCAACAAAGACCTTCGCGGCAATGCATCCTTCCTCAAAAGTTTTCCCCGGCTCAAGCGGTTGTTTCTGCGCAATGGTGCACTCGATCAATTGACCCAAATCCTCACCGGGCTGCCGATGCTGGAGGTATTGGTACTGGACAACTGCGGCGTGAGTTTCACCGCCGAGTCACTGACAGCGCTGGCCGCGATGCCCAGACTCGAATCACTGGAACTGCCACGAAATCCGTTGGATCTGGTGCCCGACCTGCAAACCCTGAGTTCTCTGAGCTACCTTGATCTGTCGCGCACGGGACTGCTGGAAATCCCGCCAGGCCTGATCGGCCACCCGACCCTCAAGACCGCAATCCTCAGCGAAAACCAGATCACCGAGTTACCCGAAGCCTTGTTCGAGCTATCGGCCCCGGCCGGTGACGGCTACGACCTGTCGAACAACCCGTTGACCCTCGCCACGCGGGAACGGATCAAACAGTACTGCCGTGAAACCGGCCAGGATTTCGCCGTCCTCGCCGACGCGTCGGATATCGAAATCACCCAGCAGCTGTTCCACGACCTCGACGCGCAGGACGCCAGCGATGTGTTCTACAGTTTGCCGGGTTCACTGGAGCATGGCCGCAGCCAACTGCGGCATTGGCAGACGGAAATCCGTCAACTGAACGCCGACCTCGCGCAATGGGCAACGACAGGACCGAATGTTCATCCAGGCACAGGACAGCTGCTCAATCCCCGACAAATGTTCGTGATGCAGACGAACAGAAGACTGTTCGCTCAACGAATCGAAGAGCTGTGGCGCTTCCGGTTTGCCGAGAAACCCACAGAAAGGGGCAATGTGCTGATCGCGGACCTGCCCTTCATCGGCGAGCTTCCCGATCTGTCGGCAGATTTCAGCCATATTGCAGAATTGACCCTGGACGGCAATCCGACTCTGAGTAATGTCGATGGCTTTCTTTCCTCCTTTACCGGCCTGCGCCATCTGGAACTGCATGAATTCAAACTGGAGCACTTGCCCCAGGCTTGTGAGCACATGCCGTCGCTCGAGCGTCTGGTGCTGGAGTACTGCGAGTTGACCCTGACGCCATCAACCCAGGTCCGCCTGTCATCGATGACCCGGTTGCAGCTTCTCAACCTGAGCCACAACCCGCTGGGCGCCACACCGGAGCTGACGGCGTTGCCGGCACTGACCCACGTACGCTTGATCGACACCGGCATCACCCACCTGCCGGAAGGTCTGGTCGAGCATCCGACACTGATCATGGCCAACTTCGAGCACAACCGGATCAGCGAACTGCCCGACAGCCTGTTCGAACGCCCAGTGCTTTCGCCCAACCAATTCATTCTCGGTGAAAACCCGCTGTCCCCCGCTACGCGCGAGCGGATCAAGGCCAGCTACCAGCGCAACCGACAGAATTTCGGGGTATCGATGCCTCAGGCGGACATCGACCGGGCGCTTGCACTGTTTCCTGCACTGGACGCGAAGCAAGCCAATCGAATGCTGTATCTGTTGCCGGGAACGCTTGATCACGGTCGTCTTCAGATCGGTCAGTGGGAAACGGAATGGGAGCAACTGGATGCGACGCTTAACCAATGGGTCGGCGAGATACCGGCACAACACCCGTCCACCAGCGTTGCGCTCACGGAAGAGGAGAAAGTCGTCGAATATTCAGGCCGCGATCAGTTTTGCCGTGATCTGCAAGCGTTCTGGCGCACCCGATCAGCAACCCATCCCGAAGCGCGATCAGCCAGGCTGATCCTCAACCTCCCTTTCATCGGTGACTTGCCGGCACTGAGCGCAGACTTCAGCCACGTCACCACTCTGTCGATCACCGGCAATGCCCAGTTACGCGCGCGCGATGATTTCTTCGGCGCGTTCACAGGTCTGAAAACCCTGGAACTGCGCGACCTCGGCCTGCAGCAGATACCGGATACGTTCAAGCGCATGCCGAATTTGGAAAGTCTGGTACTGAGCAATTGCGCGGTGGTGCTGGACGCAGAGGGTCGCGCCACACTTGCTTCGCTGACACGCTTGAAAAAACTTGATCTTTACAATAATCCGCTGAGTCTGACGCCGGACATCCGCTCCCTGCCGGCACTGGATTTCCTCGACCTGACCGGCACCGCGATCACCGAAACTCCCGATGGAGTGATCAACCATCCCGAGCTTCAAATCGTCATCCTCAACAACAACCGTATCAGTGAGATTCCCGAGGAGATTTTCAGCTTGCCGGCGGAAATCGGTAACGGTTACGACTTCGGCAACAACCCCCTGAGTCCCGCGACTCGCGAACGGGTCAAGTCCTACTTCCGGCGCACGGGCGGTGATCTCGGCGTGCTTGCCGAAGAGGCGGATCGCGCGCGGGTACAAACGCTGTACCCCGCGCTGGACAACGATCAGGCCAGCACCTTCATCTATCGCCTGAGCGGAACGTTGGCCGACGGTCGCCAGGAAGTGGCACGTCGGGAAATGGCGCTGAGCGATCTCACCCGCAGCCTCGCCCGCTGGAGCGACGACATTCCTGTGGATCCGCTCAATGGCCAGCCACTGTCGCCAACCGCACGATTGCGTGAGGAGCAACTGCGTTCACGGTTCGCCGAAGCGCTGTTGACCTGCTGGCGCAAGATCCCGATGGAGGATTCAAGTCTCGACAGTTACGGCTTCAGCCATACCGTGAGCTTCATCGGCGAACTGCCGACGCTCGGCGCCCCTTTCCCCTACGTGCCGGATCTGTTCCTGGTGGGTGTCGGCCACTCATCACGGCTCGGGCGCTTCCTTGAAGCCTTTCCCGGCCTGGACAGCCTGGCCATTCGCGAATGCAATCTGGGCGATATTCCCAAGGATGTTTTCACCATGGACCGACTGACGGCGCTGAGCCTGCCGGACTGCGAAATCCGCCTGACACACGAGTCAGTAGCGGCACTGGCGGGCATGGACAAACTCGAAGTGCTCAACCTGTGCGACAACCCGCTGGGGCTGACGCCGGACGTCAGCAACCTGCACACCCTGACCGATCTGGATTTGAGCGATACCGGGATCACCGAGATACCAAAAGGGACGCTGGAAAACCTGCACTGGAACGAGCTTGACCTGTCCGACAATGCCATCACTGACATACCGGAAGAAATAATGGATGTGCCCGCAACAGTCGGTGACCGCTACGACTTGCGCAACAATCCGCTGTCACCCCGAAGCCTGGCCCGGGTTCGAGCCTACTATCAGGAAACGGGTAACAGCCTGAACGTTGCCGGCATCGACGGTATGCCGAGACCACCGCAAATGAGGCCTGATCTGGAAATCGAAGACTGAACGAGACAGCGCCAATGACATGGCGTCATTGGCAGCGGATCAACCGCGCTCTGGCGGCACCGACGACAGTTCGAACGGACTGCTGCTGCGCCGCTGGTTGCGGTCTTCCCGCGGCGTGGCGCCGAAGAAGTTGCGGTAGGCGCTGGAGAAATGCGGCCCCGAGGAGAAACCGCAGGACAGGCCGATCTGGATGATCGACTTGCTGGTCTGCATCAACATCTGCCGGGCCTTGTTCAGGCGCAGTTCCAGGTAGTACTGGCTCGGCACGCGGTTGAGGTATTGCTTGAAGATCCGCTCCAGCTGGCGACGGGACACGCACACGTGCTGGGCGATTTCGTCGGTGGTCAGCGGCTCTTCGATGTTGGCTTCCATCAGCAGCACCGCCTGGGTGAGCTTCGGATGGCTGGAGCCGAGACGGTTCTGCAATGGAATGCGCTGACGCTCGCCGCCTTCGCGGATGCGTTCGACCACCAGTTCTTCGGAGACGGCACCGGCCAGTTCCGCACCGTGATCTCGGGCCAGCACCGCCAGCAGCAAATCGAGTACCGACATACCACCGCACGCGGTCAGGCGATCGCGATCCCAATCGAACAAATGACTGGTGGCGATGACTTTCGGGAAGCGCTCGGCGAAATCGTCCTGCCAGCGCCAGTGCACCGCCGCGCGGTAACCGTCGAGCAAACCGAGTTGCGCCAGCGGGTACACACCGGCCGAGAGACCGCCGATCACACAACCGGCACGCACCAGTTGTTTCAGCGCGCTGCTGAGCGCCGGCGCCAACGTGGTCGGTGGCTCGTCAGCGAGCAGGAACAGTTTCTGGAAGTTTTCGAGTTTGCCCGCCCAGGGTTCGCCGGGCAGTTGCCATTCACCTTCGGTCGGTGCTTCGGCCTGCAGGAACGACAACTCGTAAACCACTTCCGGATGCACACGCTGGGCAACACGCAAGGCCTCCTCTGCCAGCGCCAAAGTCAGAGCTTTAGTGCTGGGCCAAATCAGGAAACCAATTCGATGGGCAGTCATGGCGGGCGATCCGAAACGTAAACAGAGGGAAAAACCGAAATCGGCTGCAACCAAATTAGACCATCTGGCGCGCTGCGCAGCATGACCTAATTTGGTGCATAACGGGAGCGATTACTTGAGGCTGCCCGAGAGGAATTGTTGCAAACGTTCCGATTGCGGATTGACCAGCACTTCACGCGGGTTGCCGCTTTCTTCGACGACGCCTTTGTGCAGGAACACCAGCTGGTTCGACACTTCACGGGCGAAGCCCATTTCGTGGGTCACCACCACCATGGTGCGGCCTTCCTGAGCGAGGGCCTGCATAACTTTCAGCACATCGCCGACCAATTCCGGGTCGAGGGCCGAAGTCGGCTCGTCGAACAGCATTACTTCCGGTTCCATCGCCAGCGCACGGGCGATTGCCACGCGCTGCTGCTCGCCACCGGACATGTGCCCCGGGAACGCGTCCTTACGATGAGCCACGCCGACCTTGTTCAGGTAGTGCTCGGCTTTCTCGCGGGCCTCGGCCTTGGAAACGCCAAGGACGTGAACCGGCGCTTCCATGATGTTTTCCAGCGCGGTCATGTGCGACCACAGGTTGAAGTGCTGGAACACCATCGACAGGCGCGAACGCATGCGTTGCAGCTGTTTCGGATCAGCGGCTTTCAGCGCGCCGTCCTTGTTCGCGACCAGCTTCAACTCTTCGTTGTTGAGCAGGATCTTGCCCGCGTGCGGCTGCTCGAGCAGGTTGATGCAGCGCAGGAAAGTACTTTTGCCGGAGCCACTGGAGCCGATGATGCTGATCACATCGCCGGCGGCCGCTTTCAGGGAAACGCCCTTGAGCACTTCGTGACTGCCATAGCGTTTATGCAGGTCTTGGACTTCAAGTTTGTACATGCGGTCGGTTCTCACAAAAACAGTCAGTCGTTGAGCAAAGGGCCGTCGCGCAGCGCATCGCGCCCCGCCACTTTGGCCAGCCAGAAACCGGGTTGGGCGTAACGCAGCCGCTCAATGGCAAACAGCACCCCGGACGTACCAGCACACACCGTGCTGACCCGATCCGACAGCGGATCGATCACTTCGAAAATCTTGTCACCGGCTTCAACCCACTCGCCGGGCTTGCGCAGAAAACTCACCACGCCCGGATGCGGCGGCAGGAGCAATTCAGTGCCCTCGAACGGCATGCCTTCGCACGGTTCGTGTGCCGCGCTCGGCCATTCGCCACGGATCAGGCCCTGCTCGGCGAGGAACGCCAGAATGCCTGCTGCCCAGGCTTCGGCTTGCGCCGGCGTGGTGTCAGCCTGACCGCCGAGTTCAACGGTGGTTGCCAGGCACGCCAGTGGAATCTGCGCGTCCGGGAACAGCCGCGACAGACGCAGCCACGGCAGCGAACAGGCTTCGTCGAACGAGCTGCCGCCAGAATCTTCCGCCAGCAGGCCGACTTTCACATCCAGGTGCGCGGCGAGCGAACGCCACTGCGGCCAATGCTGCGGCAAGGCGTACATGTGCAGCGCGGCTTCGCAGTCGCAATGCAAGTCCAGCACGACATCGGCGGTGGCGGCATGTTGCAGCAGGATGCGCTGCATGCCTTGCAACTGGCTGCTGGCCTCAGGCAGTGCGGCCAGGTGATCGGCCATTGCTTGACGGATCAGGCGGATGTTGGCGTGCGGATCATCACCGAGTTGTCCTTCCAGCTTGGCGGCCACCGGCGCGCTGAGCTCGACGAAATCACGGTTGAAATTCTTGCCGCTGCCGGCCTCGAAACGACCCTGATGGTTGCCTTGCAGCAACTGGCCTAGACCCAGCGGGTTGGCCACGGGCACCAGTTCGATGACGCCGTTGAGCAGGCCCTTGGCTTCGAGTTCGCCAAGGCGTTTTTTCAGTTCCCAGGCGGTGCGCATGCCGGGCAGTTCGTCAGCGTGGAGGCTGGCCTGGATGTAGGCCTTGCGCTCACCGCTGCCGAAGCGAAATACCGAAATCCGGCGCTCGCTGCCCAGGTGGCTCCACGGCAGAACGTGGTCGATGCGTTCCATATCAGTGCTTCCTCGGGGCCAGGTAGCTCAGCCAGCGACGCTCGGCCAGCTTGAACAGGCGCACCAGAATGAAGGTCAGGCACAGGTAGAACACGCCGGCGGTGATGTACGCCTCGAACGGCAGGTAGAACTGCGCGTTGACGGTACGGGCCGCGCCGGTGATGTCGATCAGGGTCACGATGGACGCCAGACTGGTGGTCTGCAGCATCATGATCACTTCGTTGCTGTACTGCGGCAGCGCCCGGCGCAGGGCCGATGGCAGCAGGATGCGCTGGTACATCTTGAAGCGCGACATGCCCATGGCCTTGGCCGCTTCAATCTCGCCGTTCGGCGTGGCCTTGAGGCTGCCGGCGATGATTTCGGCGGTGTAGGCGCTGGTGTTGATCGCGAACGCCAGGCACGCACAGAACGTTGCGCTGGACAGCCACGGCCAGAGGAAGCTTTCACGTACCGCTTCGAACTGGGCCAGACCGTAGTAGATCAGGAACAGTTGAACCAGCATCGGCGTGCCGCGAATCACGTAAGTGAAGAGCCACGCCGCGCCGTTGACCACGGCGTTCTTGGACACACGCATCAGCCCCAGCGGCAGGGCCGCAAGCAGACCGAAGAACAGCGACAGCGCGAGCAACTTGAGGGTGGTGACCAGACCGCCGAGGTACAGCGGCAGGGCCTCCCAAATGACGTTGTAGTCGAAGATCATAGATCAGCCGCCCTTACGCCTACCGAGTAGCGCTTCTCAAGGTGACGCAGTGCCAGCAACGAGACACTGGTGATCACCAGGTACATCGCCGCCACTGCGAGGAAGAAGGTGAAAGGCTCGCGGGTGGCGTCGGCCGCCTGCTTGGCCTTGAACATCATGTCTTGCAGACCGACCACGGAAATCAGCGCGGTAGCCTTGGTCAGCACCAGCCAGTTGTTGGTGAAGCCCGGAATCGCCAGACGAATCATCTGCGGCACCAGCACGCGGAAGAACACCTGGAAGCTGCTCATGCCGTACGCCATGCCGGCTTCGGCCTGACCTTTGGGGATCGCCATGAACGCGCCGCGGAAGGTTTCCGACAGGTACGCACCGAAGATGAAGCCGAGGGTGCCGATACCGGCGGCCAGCGGGTTCAGGTCGATGTAGTCGTCATAGCCGAGCATCGGTGCGACGCGGTTGAGCAGGTCCTGACCGCCGTAGAAGATCAGCAGGATCAGCACCAGGTCGGGAATCCCGCGAATCACCGTGGAATACAGATCGCCCAGCCACGCCAGCCAGCGCACCGGCGACAGGCGCAACGCGACGCCGATCAGCCCGAGAACGATGGCCAGGGCCATGGACGACAAGGCGAGCTGAAGCGTCAGCCAAGCGCCATCGAGGATGACAGCCCCGTAGCCTTTCAACATGATTCAGGTCCTCGAAAGTTGGGATGAAAAAATGGCGCAAACCGCAGAGATCCTGTTGCTTGCGCCATTTCGGACGGGTCGAGCGACGTCTTTACTTGCCGTAAATGTCGAAGTCGAAGTACTTGTCCTGGATTGCCTTGTACTTGCCGTTCTCGCGGATGGCCGCGATGGCGGTGTTGATCTTGTCTTTCAGGGCGTCGCCCTTGCGTACTGCGATGCCTACGCCGTCGCCGAAGTATTTGACGTCGGTGAACGCCGGGCCCACGAACGCGAAGCCTTTGCCGGCGTCGGTTTTCAGGAAGCCGTCATTCAACAGCGTAGCGTCCGCCACGGTGCCGTCGAGGCGGCCGGCGGCCACGTCGAGGTAGATTTCGTTCTGCGAGCCATACGGCTTGATCTCGGCACCCAGCGGGGCCAGGACTTCGCGGGCGAAGCGCTCGTGGATCGAACCACGCTGCACGCCGATGTTCTTGCCTTTCAGCTCAGCCAGACCTTCGCTGACCTGAGTGCCTTCCTTCATCACGAGGCGGGCCGGGGTGTTGTAGTACTTGTTGGTGAAGTCCACGGACTTCTTGCGGTCGTCAGTGATGGACATGGACGACAGGATCGCGTCGATCTTGCGCACTTTCAGTGCCGGGATCAGACCGTCGAACTCTTGCTCGACCCACTGGCACTTGACCTTCATTTCTTCGCACAGCGCGTTGCCGATGTCGTAGTCGAAACCGACGATGCTGCCGTCCGGCGCTTTGGAGGCGAATGGAGGGTAAGCCGCTTCGATACCGATTTTCAGAGGCTTTTCATCGGCGAATGTCGGCAGGGACAGCACGGACAGTGCCAGGGCGCCAAGCAGCACAAGTTTCTTCATCTTGGGACTCCATCGGTAAAGGGCAAAAACGGCAGAGTGAGCGACAGCCCAATATGCGAATGGGTGAAACAGAAAAGCGGTGCTGCATCCGTGGGAAATTTCCCATTGAAACCGTTAGCGATTTCAACACGAGCCACGACGAGCGAGTGATCGGCATTCTAACGACAGGCCCGAAGCCGATATTTCTTCAATGCGACAACTAATTACAGATGCACCGAGAAACCCGCTTGAGCACATTGACAGCCCCGCAATTTCATGCAAGAGCGAAAGACAGTGAACCGATCTATGCTGCAAATTGCGGGCCTATTATTCGCAAACCCTTCTAATCCGGCAAGCGCGGGGTTATGTCTTATTTTTCACCGGGGGTTTTGAGGCCCGAAAGCGGGGCAATGCGTTTCCGGACGCCCCGTTGCGGAGCAGGCGGTTACACATTCAGTTACTTGAAGGCTGACGGGTAACAGTGGGAATGCTCTGACAGGTGAAACCGATAATTATTGGAAAACAAAAAAGCCCCGCCCGGCGCAATGCCGGACGGGGCTTTTCTTTATCCAGACCCGCCGCTTACGCGACGTTCATGGTCTTGTGCGTATCGATCAGATGCTGCACCACACCCGGATCGGCCAGGGTGGAGATGTCGCCCAACCCTTCGTATTCGGCGGTCGCGATCTTGCGCAGGATACGGCGCATGATCTTGCCCGAACGAGTCTTCGGCAGCCCCGGCGCCCACTGGATCACGTCCGGCGAAGCAATCGGCCCGATCTCCTTGCGCACCCAGTTCTTCAGTTCCAGGCGCAGTTGCTCGCTCGGCTCTTCGCCATTTTTCAGAGTGACGTAGACATAAATGCCCTGCCCCTTGATGTCGTGCGGCACACCGACCACCGCCGCTTCGGCGACTTTCGGGTGAGCGACCATTGCGCTTTCGATCTCGGCAGTACCCATGCGGTGACCGGACACGTTGAGCACGTCGTCCACGCGACCGGTGATCCAGTAGTAACCATCGGCATCGCGACGAGCGCCGTCACCGGTGAAGTACATGCCACGGAAGGTCTTGAAGTAGGTGTCGACGAAACGGTCATGGTCACCGTACAGGGTGCGCGCCTGACCTGGCCACGAATCGAGAATCACCAGATTGCCTTCGGCCTCGCCCTCGATGATGTTGCCGAGGTTGTCCACCAGCGCCGGCACCACACCAAAGAACGGACGCGCGGCCGAACCCGGTTTCAGCCCATGAGCGCCCGGCAGCGGACTCATCATGTTGCCGCCGGTTTCGGTCTGCCACCAGGTATCGACGATCGGGCAACGGGACTTGCCGACGTTCTTGTAGTACCAGTCCCAGGCTTCCGGGTTGATCGGCTCGCCGACCGAACCGAGCAGACGCAGGCTGCTGCCGTCCGCGCCTTCAACAGCAGCGGTGCCGGAGGCCATCATCGCGCGGATCGCGGTCGGCGCGGTGTAGAGGATGTTGACCTTATGCTTGTCGACGATCTTCGCCACCCGGGTGATGTCCGGATAGTTCGGCACGCCTTCGAACAGCAGCGTGGTCGCGCCGTTGGCCAGCGGGCCGTAGACGATGTAGGAATGGCCGGTGACCCAGCCGACGTCGGCGGTGCACCAGTAGATTTCGCCCGGACGGTAGTCGAACACGCGCTCGTGGGTCATCGCCGCATACAACAGATAACCGCCGGTGGTGTGCTGCACGCCCTTCGGCTTGCCGGTAGAGCCGGAGGTATAAAGGATGAACAGCGCTTCTTCGGCGCCCATCTCTTTCGGCGCGCAGACAGTGCCCGCCACTTTCATCAGGTCTTCGTACCAGATGTCGCGATGCTGGTTCCACTTGATGTCGCCGCCGGTGCGCTTGCACACGATGACTTTCTGGATGCTGCTGGTTTCCGGGTTGGTCAGGGCGTCGTCGACGTTGGCCTTGAGGGAAATCTTCTTGCCGGCGCGGATGCCTTCGTCAGCGGTGATCACCACTTTCGAGCGGCAGTCGATGATGCGACCGGCCAGGGCTTCCGGCGAGAAACCGCCGAACACCACCGAGTGAATCGCGCCGATCCGGGTGCAGGCCAGCATGGCGACCACGGCTTCGGGGATCATCGGCATATAAATGGTCACCACGTCGCCGCGGTGCACGTCCTGGCCACGCAGGGCGTTGGCGAGTTTGCACACTTGTTCGTGCAGTTCGCGGTAGGTGATGTTGCGGCTTTCGGAAGGATCGTCGCCTTCCCAGATGATGGCGACCTGATCGCCGCGCTCGGCCAGATGACGGTCGAGGCAGTTGTAGGAAACGTTCAGGGTGCCGTCGGCAAACCACTTGATGTCGACATGGTGATCGTCGAACGAAGTCTGTTTCACCGTGGTGAAAGGCTTGATCCAGTCGAGGCGCTTGGCTTGTTCGCGCCAGAAGCCGTCAGGGTTGACGACCGACTGTTGGTACATGGCTTTGTAGGTCGCCTCGTCGGTCAGCGTATTGGCCAGAACCTCGGGACGAACGGGATACAGGGAAGCCGCACTCATCTTTCCTACCTCGGTGTAATAGTTGTTTTTGTATGACCCTGTTGTAGCCGGGGCGCCCGTATAGAACCATTCGACGATGGTAGTAACAAGCCCCTACAAAATGTGGCGATTGCCGCGAATCCCGTCGGCCACGGCCTTTCAGGCATTGGCCCGGGCCGGGATATTTTGATTTTCGGCGGATTGTTACCAAATCTGCCAAAGGTGTTTATCAAAACCGGGTCTGTTTACCCCTACCCCGCCTCCCTAAAATTCACCTCGCCGACAAGGCAAAGCGATTAACAACGTTACAGCCCCCACGAAGGCCGTTAATCCAGCTCTGAAGTAACAAACCAAACGATGAAGTTCCACACGCAACCCCAAAAAGGTTGCGTGACCCCACTCGACCTCAAGAAGGTAAATTTCAAATGAAAGCTTTATTGGTTCTGGCCCTCAGCAGTCTGTGCGCAACCGCCATGGCAGACGAGGTCCCGACTGATGTCGCACAGCAACAACCGGCCATCGAGGAATACACTTACTCCACTCACCTGGACATCGCCAAAGTTGTATCGATGAGCGAAGTTCCAAATGTCTGCGAAGTAGTACCGATGAAAATGGAGTACGACGACTCCACCGGCCAGCGCCACATCCTGCGTTACAGCGTGATGGGTAACGGCTGCACCAATTGATGGTTTGAGACTGCACCGAATCGGATCACTCAACGCAACATCGAGGGTCGATTCCAGCCCGGCTTCGGTCGGGCTCAGTTGTGTTTGAAGCGACGTAAAAGGGTTGCAAAACACAAGATATAGTGAAAAACGCGGTTTTTTGCTCGTTTTTTGAGCAATCAATCACACGCAGAAAAATTAATGAAAAAAAATTCTCCGGGACCAATCCCGGCGAAAGCCCTGTAAACCCTCGCTCCAATCGAAATCACCCGCGCGATCGACCACCCTGCGCTGTTTCGCCCTCCCCCACGCCCGTGTTTTTTCCCTATAATGCCGCCCAATCGGGTCAGCAATATTCCCTTACAGGGATCAAAGCCATTCTGAAGCCCCGCAGCAGCGACAACGCTGACCTGCGCCCGTCAGAGGCTCTCGGAAACCCGTAAAAATTTTCTGTTTATTGCCTGCGTAGCACCGCTGCAAAAAACGACATCCAACGCGGCCTGTACGGCCGTGTGAAAAACCAACCAATCAGTTTTCACACGGGCACAGGCCCTCACGCAGGAGACGACACGTCATGCTGAGCTGGGACGAATTCGACAAAGAAGACAGTGAAGTAGCAGCAGTGAAAGGCGCCAACGCCGGCCACGCTAGCGAAGCCAACATGGACCGCCTCGACAGCGCCGGCGGTGCCGCCGCCCTCGAAGCCCGCGCCGTGACCGCCGAAGACTCGGCCGCCGTGGCCCGCGCCAAGGCTGCACTGGATTCCCTCGACGTTGCCGAAGGCCTCGCCGAACTCGAAGGCTCCGCCGCCCGTGTCGCCGTTGACGAAAAGCGCATGATCAACTGCCGCGCCGACCTCAACCAGCTCGTACCATTCAAGTACGACTGGGCCTGGCAGAAATACCTGGACGGCTGCGCAAACCACTGGATGCCGCAAGAAGTCAACATGACCGCCGACATCGCCCTCTGGAAAAACCCGGAAGGCCTGACCGACGACGAGCGCCGCATCGTGATGCGCAACCTCGGCTTCTTCTCCACCGCCGACTCCCTGGTTGCCAACAACCTGGCCCTGGCCGTGTACCGCCTGATCACCAACCCGGAATGCCGCCAGTACATCCTGCGCCAGGCATTCGAAGAGGCGATCCACACCCACGCCTACCAGTACTGCATCGAATCGCTGGGCATGGATGAAGGCGAGATCTTCAACATGTACCACGAGATCCCGTCGGTCGCGAAAAAAGCCGCCTGGGGCCTGAAATACACCCGCGCCATCTCCGACCCGGAATTCAACACCGGCACCGTCGAAACCGACAAAGAACTGCTGCGCAACCTGATCGCCTACTACTGCGTTCTGGAAGGCATCTTCTTCTACTGCGGCTTCACCCAGATCCTCTCCATGGGCCGCCGCAACAAAATGACCGGCGTCGCCGAGCAGTTCCAGTACATCCTGCGCGACGAATCCATGCACCTGAACTTCGGCATCGACGTGATCAACCAGATCAAAATCGAAAACCCACACCTGTGGGATGCCGAAATGAAGGAAGAAGCTTCGCAGATGATCCTGCAGGGCACCCAGCTGGAAATCGAATACGCCCGCGACACCATGCCTCGCGGCGTACTGGGCATGAACGCGGCGATGATGGAGGACTACCTGAAGTTCATCGCTAACCGTCGCCTGTCGCAGATCGGTTTGAAGGAAGAGTACCCAGGGACGACTAACCCGTTCCCTTGGATGAGCGAGATCATGGACTTGAAGAAAGAGAAGAATTTCTTTGAGACTCGTGTGATCGAATACCAAACTGGTGGTGCGTTGAGCTGGGACTGATAGTCTCGCTCGCCACGATTTGATGACTGCTGCTTGAGTCGTCGAATTGAGAAAACAAAAAGCCCCGATTTTATCGGGGCTTTTTTATGGGCGACTGATTGTCCATTTCCGTCCCAACGTTGCAGTGCTCAATCTCCTACAGCACTTACAGCCGCTTCGCATTGAAGCCAACTGCAAGCACCTCTAAGCTCAATTGCAGGTGCCTAAGAAACACCCAACGTAGAAAGCTTGATCAGTCACACAGACGCGTATGCCGTCGGTGGAGCTGCCTCGCTCGTTGGGATTTCTTAAATCCACTCTACGTTGGGGTCAGGCCCTCCAAAAATCTAAACGTAGAGGTAATGGATATGCCCGATCCTTTTTCTGTAACAGTCTTCTCGCGTCACAACCTCGCGCTACACACCCTTCTGCTCGAAAACCAAGCGTGGTTCTGCGCCCGCGATGTGGGTCGTTTGATGGGTGTCCATCTGTGCGAACGCATGGTCAACAAACTAGATAAGGACCAACGTCGCGTTTTGTGGATTGAGTATTTTCGGCAACCCGAAAAGCAGCTGATGCTCAGTGAGTCCGGTGTGTATGCGCTGCTGGTGTATCACTATGTCCCGGGGAACCGGTTGTTAAGGGAATGGTTAACTCTGCAGGTGGTACCGGCCTTGCGTGATGCAGAACACTCGGGACATTCAGATCGGCCGAAGTTGAGTTTGTTGGATTGGCCGGAGATGTCGTTGAGCCTGCTGCATTGGCAGGATGAAGGCTGGATTCGGCTGCGGGACATGCCTTATCTGCTGAACGATCAGACACAACGACGGACACCGGGGAAGCCTTGGTGGAGAAAGGTTCCGCAGGTGTTTCAGTCTTCGAGGCATTCCATGGGCTAGTGATGGTGGTTGTAGGACTTCGCGAGATCCGTCGTTATTTTCTGTAGGAATTTTCGTAGACATCTGTAATGGCCACTCAGTATCGTCCGAGGGTTTTCAACCCTCGGCGATTGTATGGATACGGAAAAAACTAATAGCGATTGGAGTGATGTAGAGATTCAGGCTGCGGTCGATGCCTACCTCAAGATGCTGGCGCGTGAGCAGAGCGGCCAAAAATTCGTCAAGACTGAGGAAAATCGCATTCTGCGTGAAGGCCCACTCGCCGGCCGGACGAAGGGTTCTGTCGAATTTCGGATGCAGAACATTTCTACCGTGTTGGTAGAAATGGGTCGAAAGCGAATTGAAGGCTACAAACCTGCCAAGAATGTTGGTGCGAATGTAGCGCGTAGCATCCGTAAAGCACTTGATGATTCCACCGTTCTGACGCTTGAAGATTCTGATCCAACTGCGGACGAAGCGATACTAGAACAACGCGCAGACAAATTTGAGCGAACGCAATTTGATTACGTCCCCAAAGGGATAAAGACACCACTCCAAACGACGTCCACCAGAAAGGTTTACTTTCGTGATCCCGAATTGAGGGGCTGGGTTCGTCAGGAAGCCAATGGGAAGTGCGAAGGTTGTGGCGAAGAAGCGCCATTTAAGAAGAATGGAAAACCATTTCTTGAAGTTCATCACGTAAAGCATATGTCGCAAGAAGGATCGGACCAGCCTTCGAATGTCGTGGCGCTGTGCCCCAACTGTCACCAACGTTGCCACCATTCGGATGACAGAGAGGCTTTCACTGCTTGGCTGTATAACAACGTTGGAAGACTCGAAAGGGAATAATCGCGGTTTATCTGACTAATCGCGTTTGCTGATTTTTGGGCTGCTCCGCAGCCCAACGGGAGCTGGCTCACGCACACAGACTTTGCATCATCCCGAAAACAATCAGTGCAACCCACCCCACCACTCGCTATTAATACCCCTCCCCCACTCAAGGACCCGAGCCCCACCATGAAATTCGATCTCGCCTACTGCCTCAGCCTCGACGACAAGTTGTCGATCTATGACGTTCGCGATCTCAATTTCGATGAGACGGTGGCGTTCGATTCTGCGAAGGAACACTTCCAGTGCCCCAACGACGCCTGTCGTTCGGCGTTCGATGTGTCCAACGAATTGGGCACGTTCAACGCCAAGAACGTGAATTACGTGCGCACGCCGCACTTCAAGAATCTGCCCGGGACGCAGCATGTGGCGGGTTGTCCGTATGTGAGTTTGAAGACGTCGGCGTCGGGGGTTGAGGCGGCGGATGGGGAATTGGATGACGGTCGGGAGGAATATTTCCCGTCGGAGTTGTTGCTGACGCGCCGTGAGTATGTGCGCAAGCCTGCCGCGCTTGCGGGGGCGGCGGATGTGTTGCGGGATGATCCGGTGCGGGTGGCGGCTCCCCCCTCAAAAGAATCGCCGAGTCGTGAGACGGCGCCGGACAAGACCAGTGTCTTCGCTCATCCCGTGGAGTGTTTTGTGTCGAACTTCGCGGACAAGGATTTGCTCAAGCGCATGCCGTTGAAGATTGGCGAGCATACGGCGCCGTACAGTTCGTTCTTCAAGAAGATCGAGTATTTGATGGACAACAAGGGGCTGATTTACTGGGGCCGGATCAAGAAGATCGAGGATTTTCACAGCGCCAGTTTCCGGATCGATTTCGAGGACAAGGTCTGGTTCAAGAAACCGGATGACAGCAAGAAGAAGCCTTATCCGGTCAGTGTCTATCTCAACAAAAAGCTGATCGACAACTACCGCAAGCGCAAAGCGTTTCTGGAAGAGATCAAGCACGCGATCGACAGTGATAAGGAGTTGTTCTGCTTCTTCTATGGTGTGACGCCGGAGTTGAAGCAGGTGCCGGGCAAGAAGAACCCCGAAAAGCCTTTCGAGGTCTTCAATGCCAATATCGAGAACCTGGATCACTTCATTATTCGTGAAGCGCCGGGTCTGGCGTGATGGTTAACCCTGGGGCAGTTGCAGTTTGACGGCGCCGGGGTGTTGTTTGATGAGGGAGTACGGCAGGACTGACCAGTCCGGTGCATCGCAGGCGCGGGCGACGCGAGCGAAGTAGGCGCCCAGGTACAGGCCTTTCGGGGTGAAGTGCCAGGACGGATAACCCCAGATGCTTTCATCGGTGTAGTCGCAACTGTCCTCATCGCCCTCCGCCGGTTTCTTCATTTCATCTGGGTAGAGCGCGGTGAGTTGTTTGATCAGCCACGGCACCAGCACTTCGCGCTGGTAAGTCGAGCGCGCTGCACTTTCTTTTTCGTTCAGCGGCTGATCGCCCAGGCTGTCGCGCTCGGCGTGCAGCAAAGGTTTGCCCTGGCCTACCCACAGCACATCTTCCAGCGACAACGGATGACCGGTGTTCACGTCGATGTTGAGCGGCGAATCGCCGAAGTCCGGATGTGCGCCGCCGCAGTAATAACTGGTCGAGATGTTCAGGCTGACCACAGCCGGCGAGATCAATTGCGGTTGTGCCTGCTGCATGAACTCGACGTTTTCTCCGCCCTGCAACTGGCAGCCGTGATAGCTGATGACCTCGCTCCACAAGCGCCCGAGCAACTGTTGGTTGACCCGCTGCAGGTCATCTTTCGGCAGGCCGGATTCCACGGTAAACAACGCAATTTTCGACTCGGGCTCCGTCCACCATTGTAGGGTGTAGCCCATGAAGTTTTCTTTCTTCGTGGCTTTGAGCTTGAGCCCCTGTAGCCGCAGATATTCGTACGGCTCGCTGGCGGGCAGCGTGGCGATGAAGGGCAACGTGGCGGAGGTCGGCGCCGCGAGTTTGGCTTCGAAGAGTTGCACGGCAAGTTTTTTGCCCTGAGGGCTTTGCCATTCGCCCTGCCAGCCGTTGGCGGTTTCTTCCAACTTGAGAGTCGGCAAAGGCTTGTCATCGCCGTAACGATTGTTGCCCTCGACCAGCGTCAGCGTGCTGTCCTGCAACGCGCCACTGAGGGGCAAGTCGCGGTGATACTTCTCGTAGAAGTAACGACCAGTCACTTCGTCCTGCTGCTGGGTGTTGAGTTCAACCACAATCGGCGTCTTGCCCAGCGTGCCGGTAAACACACGTCTGCCGTCATCAGCCTGAGCGGTGGAAAGCATTGAAAACAGCACGGCGGTGTATGGCGCCAGGCGCAACAGTCCCTTGAGCATGGATCGATCCCTGAGTGAATAAGGCTGCGGAGTATGCAGAGGATGCGCGCAGGAATCGAGGTGCTACTTCAGTGTCATGCCCAGCATCACGATGATGAGTAGCGCGATATACACCCAAGCATGCACCCGATCCGGTATCCGCCCGATCCACGGCGTGGCCAGTCGAATCCCCAGCATCGAGCCCAGCGTCAACACCGCAAACGCCAGCAGATCCACATATCCGATAAACCATGGCCCGAGGTCTGTCTCGCTGTATCCCGCCAACATCATGTACGTCAGGGTTCCCGCCAGCGCCACTGGCACGCTTAACGGATTGGCCATCGACGTCGCCTGCGACATGCTCAACCCGCAACGCCGCAATAACGGCACGGTCATGACGCTTCCTCCTACACCGAGAAAGGTTGCGATGGCGCCAATGCCTACACCGCCGCCGGACGTTTCCAGTGTTCTCAATCGACGTGGGATGGTGCCTTCGGACTGTGTGAGAAATCCGCGTCGCAGCAGGCAATCAACAATCGTCACGCCGAGGTAGGCGATGAAGGCATAACGAATGACTTCGCCGCTGACCCACACCGCTGCGATTGCGCCAACGACCGCGCCCAAACCAATGAACCCGCCCAAGGGCCACAGGTAATCACGAATGAGGTTGCCAGCACGGCGATGTTTGCCGGTGGCGACCAGGGCGTTGACGATCATCACGCAGGTCGAGGTGGCGACGGCGATGTGCATGGCGGATTGGCTGATCGGGTCGTCGGCGCCGTGGCTGGCGGTGAGCATGCGATACAGCAGTGGCACGACGACGAAGCCGCCGCCGAAGCCGAAGAGCACGGCGGTGACGCCGGTCAGGCAGCCGAAAAGTGTCAGCAGGAGGTAGAACATGGCGCGTCGTCCGTCGTTTGGGAGGACTCGAAGATAGAGCGTCGGTGCTTGGCCTGCTTCAGCAAGTCAGCCAATAATATTTGCGTTTACGCCAATCGCTGGATGCCGCTCGATGCGCAATGTTTCGATCAATCTGCTGGATGACACACCGCGCCCGGTGGTGGCGATCGGTACGGATTATTCCCACGGCTATCTATTGCCACGTCATACACATCGGCGGGCGCAATTGTTGTACGGCGCGACCGGGGTGATGCAGGTCAGCACGAACGACGGCAACTGGGTGGTGCCGCCGCAGCGGGCGGTGTGGATTCCGCCGGGGGTGGCGCATGAGGTGTTGATGCTCGGGGTCAGCACTCGCAGTTTGTATATCGAGCCGGGCGTGGTGGATCTGGGTGAGCGCTGTCAGGTGATCAGTGTGTCGCCGTTGATGCGGCATTTGCTGATGGAGGCGGTGGAGCTGCCGCTGACCTATGACCTGGCCGGGCGTGACGGCGTGCTGATCGATTTGTTGCTGCATGAATTGGTGCGCAGTGCACCGTTGCCGTTGCATATCCCGCTGCCGTCTGACGGAAGACTGCTCGAACTGTGTCAGATCTTTCTGTATCAGCCGAATGCCCACCAATCACCCCAGCATTGGGCCGATCAGCTGCACGTAAGCTTACGCACCTTCAACAGACTGTTTCGTCAGCAGACCGGCCTGAGTTTCAGTCAATGGCGCCAGCGCGCCTGCGTGGTACTGGCGCTGGCACGCCTGGCGACGGGTGAAGCGGTGACGCGGATTGCCCTGGATTTCGGCTATGACAGCCCGGCGGCGTTCTCGACGATGTTCCGCCGGATCCTCGGTCAGGCACCGTCCGTCTGGTTGGAGGCGGCGAACTAGGGCAAATCAAAAAATGCGTTTGATCCCGGCCGAAAACAACTGTACAAAAACACAGTACATTTTCCATCAGCACTCTCGAGCCCGGAGCACACCATGGCCTCTTCAGCGATGAACCTCATCCTCGAACGTATCGCCCTTTTCCAGTTCACCCCGACCCACTGCGCCCAGGCCCGAGGGATGTTGGGCTGGAGCATTGAACAGTTGTCGCGAGAGGCCAAGGTTTCAGCAGACGACATTCAGCGGTTCGAAGCGCAGCAGGACGTGGCGGATGCGGTGCGGCTGGCGTTGACCTATCGGTTTGAGGCGCAGGGGCTGGTGTTCTTTCCGGGGTTTGCACCGGGGCGTGGGGGGAACATGAGGGGAACTGGCTCTGTTGAAATACGCGGTGAACTGGCAATGGCCGAATAACTCACCGCGCATAATTGCCGGGATGTGATTATTGCTTTGGTTTGATTTCGAAGGCTCCATTGCCATTTGCAAGGGAGCCCTCGTTGGTCTGATTACTCCTTGAACCCCGGATGACGCAGTTCCATCGAAGCCTGTTCGTAGCTGTACGCCATCGCAAACAACTGTGGCTCGCTCCACTGCTGGCCGTAAAAGAACACGGAGGTCGGCGTGTCGTCATCGCTCATGCCCGAGGGCAAGGTGATTGCCGGGTAGCCTGCGGTGGCGGCGGAGAACTGGGAAAAGCCATCCGACTCGGCGAACAGGGCATCCAGATTGTGTTCACGCACCTGCTCATCGATGGCTTCCTTGAAGTTCTGGCTGATGGTGGTAATCAGTGCGCTCGCCTCCTCATGGGAAAGTGCCGACGCGTTGATGGCCTCCAGCATCTGCTGGCCGTGTTGCTCCTCACCGGGGTTGGCCTGGTTGAAGTCGATCAGCGCCTGCAATGAATCGATCAACAGTCCCTGGCGGCTGGCGAGATATTCGGGCAGCTCATGCTTCATGCCGCCCATCAGGCCGTCAACGTAGTCATCGATGTCTGGCAGACGCACAGTCAGCGGGACCAGCGTAGCGCCCTGCTCTTCCAGGGTGGCCATAGCGGCAAGCATCTCCGGACTCGGGGTCAGCTCTGTAGCGTGGGATCCTTTGTACGCAATCGGATAACCGATCCGTTTGCCTTGCAAGGCTTCACTGGAAAGCAGTGCGGTGTAGTCAACGCCAGTTGGGGCATCGGCAGTCGCGCTGTCCGAGGCGTCAATCCCTTGCATGACGTTGAACAGCAGCGCGGCATCTCGCACGGTGCGGGTGAGCGTGCCCGGCGTGTCCTGCAGGCGGGTGATCGGCACGACGCCTGAACGGCTGAACAACCCCAGCGTCGGTTTGACGCCAACCACTCCGGTGGCCGACGCCGGGCAACTGATCGAACCATTGGTTTCAGTCCCCAACGCCAGCGGTGTGAAACCGGCGGCGACTGCTGCTGCCGGGCCGGAGCTGGAACCACAAGTGCTTTCACTCAGCACATGAGGATTTTTCCCCTGACCGCCGCGCCCGCTCCACCCCAAGGGCAGGGCCATGTCACGCATGCCCGACCACTCGCTCATGTTGGCCTTGCCCAACAGAATGGCGCCGGCATCGCGCAGTTGTTTAACCATAAACGCATCTTCAGCCGCCGGTTGCCCGACCATGGCCATTGAACCGGCACTGGTTTGCATACCGTCTGCGGTATCGAAGTTGTCCTTCAACAGAACAGGAATGCCATGCAGCGGGCCACGGAGTTTGCCTTGCGCACGCTCTTCATCCATCGCGGTCGCGATGTCGAGAGCCTGAGGGTTCATTTCGATGATGGCGTTGAGGGTCGGGCCTTGCTTGTCCAGATCCGCAATGCGCGTGATCAGATGTTGAACCAGTGCGACCGAGGTCAGCTCGTTGCTGACCATCATTGCACTCAGCTCGCTGGCGCTGGCGTATTCAAGTGCTGCACTGGAGGGCGCCGCGAAAGCGGCGCTGCTGGTCAGCGTAAGCAGGATGGCCTGCGCCAGCGTGTTCGCGCTGCGTTTAAAGCAGAATTTCATTTTCTAATCCTTGTTTAAGCCAATCACGAGTGAGTCATTTCACTCGCGACCAAGCCTACCGAAGCCGCAGGAAACGGCTGTCAGCAACAAGAATCAGTGCCGGTAGGAAAACTCACCCAGCCTTGTAGCCGCTACAAGCAACGCGCACTTTTTCTGACATCTCCTGTTCCATTTCCAACCACCACGCGTCCCCACGTTGCGGTTGCATCAGGTTGAATGCCTCGCCCATTTTCGGCGTGGTGATCGACACGCTGCGCTCCCAAGCCAAAGCAAGAATGCGGTCGAACGGCTCATGCCACGCGTGCATCGCGAGGTCGAACGTGCCGTTGTGGATCGGGAACAGCCAACGCCCCTTGAGGTCGATGTGGGCTTGCAGGGTTTCTTCGGGTTGCATGTGCACGTAAGGCCACTCGACGTTGTAGGCCCCCGTCTCCATCAGGGTCAGATCGAAGGGGCCGTACTGTTCGCCGATGCGTTTAAAACCGTCGAAGTAGCCACTGTCACCGCTGAAGAAAATTCGCGTGTCGCCGTCGATGATCACCCAGGAAGCCCACAGGGTCTGGTTGCCATCGAACAGGCCACGTCCGGAGAAGTGCTGAGACGGGGTGGCGATGAAGCGGATGCCGGCGACTTCGGTGCCCTGCCACCAGTCGAACTGGCGAACCTTGTTGGCATCGATGCCCCATTTGACCAGGGTGTCGCCGACGCCCAGCGGGGTCAGGAACACGTTGACCTTGTCGGCCAGTTTCAACACCGCTTCGTAGTCGAGGTGGTCGTAGTGGTTGTGCGACAGGATCACCGCTTCGATCGGCGGCAATTCGTCGATGCTGATCGGTGGCTGGTGAAAGCGTTTCGGACCGGCCCATTGCACCGGCGAGGCACGCTCGGCGAACACCGGGTCGGTGATCCAGAATTTATCGTGCAGTTTGAGCAGCAAGGTCGAGTGACCGAGGCGATAAACGCTGTGGTTGGGCGCCGCTATCAGGTCCGCGCGGGTCAGTGGCTGCACCGGAATGGCCGCCGCCGGCCGGGTGTTGCGCGGTTTGTGGAAGATCATGTTCCACATGATCCGCAGCATTTTGCGCACACCTTCGCGCTGCACCGGCGCGTGGTTGCGGAATACACCTTCGGCCTGACGCGAAGGTTCAGGGGTTTGACTGCCCGCAGAAGCAATGGATTTGGCCATGACTGAATGACTCCGGAAACACCGCGTAATTCACGGCTTTCCACGGTGGGACGATAAATGGCCAAGGCACGCACGCATCAGCCGGACATCTGGTTTTAGGGTGCACCGATTAACGCAACGTTACACTGATCGGTGTAGTTTCTAGGTTGCATCAAACCTGATGACAAGTAAACTGCCGAGTGTAATTTCACCTTTTTCCTGCCGAATCGAATTTATGACAGCTCCCCTGCGCCTC
The DNA here is from genome assembly GCF_058808435.1 of Pseudomonas sp. GW821-FHT11D10. NCBI lineage: Bacteria > Pseudomonadati > Pseudomonadota > Gammaproteobacteria > Pseudomonadales > Pseudomonadaceae > Pseudomonas > Pseudomonas sp. GW821-FHT11D10. The sequence goes on from NZ_JBXARR010000004.1 coordinate 123,308, forward strand.
ACCGACCGTAAACGCGAAGCCATCATCCAGGCCGCGATCGCTGAATTCCGTACCAACGGTTTCGAGGTCACCAGCATGGACAAGATCGCGGCCACGGCCGGGGTGTCGAAGCGCACGGTGTACAACCATTTCCCCAGCAAGGAAGAGCTGTTCGCCGAAATTCTCAACCAGTTGTGGGCACGGATCAGCACCGAGCAAGCCGTGTCGTACCAGCCCGATCAGCCTTTACGCGATCAATTGCGAACGATGCTGCTGGCCAAACTGCAGATGATGGCGGACGACAATTTCATGAATCTGGCCCGTGTCGCCATCGCGGCCGCGATTCATTCGCCGGAGCGCGCGCAGAACATGGTGGCGCGCATGGGCGAACGCGAGGAAAGCGTGACCGTGTGGATTCGCGCAGCTCAGGCAGACGGTCGGTTGAAACCGGTCGATCCGGAGTTCGCCGCGCATCAGGTGCAGGGGCTGCTGAAGACGTTTGCCTTCTGGCCGCAGATCTCCATGGGCCAGCCCTCGCTCGACAGCACCACGCAAAATGCCGTGGTCGATTCTGCACTCGATATGTTTCTGGCCTGCTATCAGCTCTAGACAAGGCCTGCGCCACGGTAAATGGCTCACAAGGACACTGAATTTTCCCGCTGGAATAAATGACAATGTCTGTCATTGGCCGATGAACGGTCTGTCTGAAGTATTACACTGCAAAGTGTTTCAGAATGAATCTGGCGCAGAACATCATGGAAAACCAACGCGGCAAAGGCTTGTCATTCGCCAGACGCATTTACTTGCCACGGGCCATCGGATTGGGCATCGGTTTCTTCAGTGTCGGTGCCGCGCTATATCCGTTGAACATGCCGGCCTGGCTCTGGGCATTGTTGCTGTTCAACGGTTTTCTCTGGCCGCACGTGGCCTATCAATGCTCGACCCGCTCGGCTTTCCCCTATCGCGCCGAACGCCGCAACCTGCTCTATGACTCGGTGTACGGCGGTTTCTGGACCGCGTGTTTCCAGTTCAATCCACTGACCACCGTGACCATCCTGTCGATGATGACCATGAACAACGTGGCCGCCGGCGGCCAGCGTCTGTTCCTGCTCGGCGCCCTCGCCCAGGTGATCGGCGTGCTGCTGGGCTGGTCGGTGTTCGGCGTCAATTTCACCCTGACGGCCACGCAAACTCAGGTCTGGGCCTGCCTGCCGATGCTGACCCTTTATCCACTGGCGCTGGGCATGGTCTGTTACCGGTTGGCGATAAAACTCGCCGAACACAAACGCACCCTGAGCGCCCTGAGCCGCACCGACAGCCTGACCGGCCTGCTCAACCACGGTGCCTGGAAAGACCTGCTGCACCTCAAGTTCCAGCAGTGCCGGCAGCACAATTCCCAAGCCATTCTGGCGCTGATCGACATCGATCATTTCAAGTCGATCAACGACAGTTATGGCCACATCGTCGGCGATGCGGTGCTGCGGCGATTGAGTCGCGAGCTGAAGTTCGTGCTCGACGAAAGCGAGCTGGCCGGGCGTTACGGCGGCGACGAATTCTGCGTGATCCTGCCCAACCTGCCACTGAACAAGGCCGAAGCGCTGATGGAGCAATTGCGTGAAGGAATGGATCGATACCGTCATCCCGACGTCCCCGAACTGCGCGTCAGCCTGAGCATCGGCCTCGCCCGCTATCAATCCGTCTACGCCGACGCCCTTGAGTGGTTCGACGATTCCGACAAGGCGCTGTACAGCGCCAAACACGCGGGACGTAACACGATCAGCGTGGCGTTGAGCCGCTCTACCGCCTGAAGCGCACTCACGCCAGACGCAGCGCCCGTCCCAGTTCATCGAACAGCGTGACCACCGAGCGCAACGCACGGCAGTCCGGGCGGGTCAGCAGCCACAACGCGGTGTCGTAGCCGTGCAAGGGTTCGCTCAGGGCCTGCAGCCCTTCATTGATGAGAAAGTCCGGTAACGCCGCCACGCCCAGTCCGGCGCGGACCAACTCCGTGACAGACAGCATGCTGTTGCAGCGATAGCTCGGCGTCACACCCGGCAACTGCTGGCGGCGCCAGGCGACGGTCGGGTGATCAGGCAGAAAGTCGTCCGGGGCGATCCACGTCAGCGCCGCCAGATCGGCCGCTTCAACATTTTGTAGATAACGCTGACTGGCGCAGACCCGGTAGGAAATCTTCGCCAGCTCCCGTCCGACCAGATGCTCCGGCGGTGTACGCGTCAGGCGCAGGGCGATATCGGCATCGCGGCGGCTGAGGTTGGCGAAATCGTTGGAGGTGCTCAGTTCGATGGTCAGCGCCGGATAGTTCGGCATGAACTGCGCCAGCGCCGGCAGCAGCAGACCTTGCAGCACCGAGTCGGTGCAGGTCAGGCGCACCGTGCCGCTGACCACTTCCCCACCCTGCTCCACACCGATTCGCGCCGCTTCCAGAGCTTGTTCAGCACGTTCGGCTTGCTCGGACAGGGTCTGCGCGAGGCTGGTGGGCAGATAACCGGCGCGGCTTTTTTCGAACAGTTGCTGACCGAGCGCAGCTTCCAGTCGGCGCACGGCGCGAAACACCGTCGACACATCGACCTTCAATAGCTGCGCGGCCCGGGCCAGAGAGCCGCCGCGTACTAAAGCGAGGATCAGGGCCAGATCCGGGAAATCCAGTTGGTATTGCGTGGCTGCATTGATCACTTGGGCAAACGCCAATTTAGAGTGCGTGAACGCCAATCTATAGTGAGCTTCATCCCTCAACAAGCACAGCGAGTACTCATGGAATCCAGAGCCCTGCGCATCGCCCTGATCGGTGATTTCGATCCGCAAGTCACCGCCCACCAGTCCATCCCGGTCGCCCTCGGAATGACGGCGGAACACCTTCGCCGTCCGGTCGAATTCGAATGGTTGGCCACCGACCGAATCCTGCCCGAGACGCCGCTTGAACCATTCGACGGCTTCTGGTGTGTACCGGCCAGCCCCTACAAAAGCGAAGACGGTGCCCTGCGAGCCATCCGCTTTGCCCGCGAGCAGCAGCGCCCTTTCCTCGGCACCTGTGGCGGTTTTCAGCATGCGGTGCTGGAGTTTTCCCGCAACGTGCTGGGCTGGGCCGACGCCGAGCATGGCGAAACCTCGCCCGACTCCAATCGCGCCTTGCTCACGCCGCTGACGTGTTCATTGGTGGAAGCGGTGGACAGCATCCATCTGGTGCCCGGTTCGTTGATCGCCAAGGCGTACGAAACGTCGGAGATTCGCGAAGGCTATCGCTGCCGCTACGGTGTGAATCCGCAATTCGAACGGGAGCTGCTGACCCATGAACTACACGCCGTGGGTCACGATTCGGCAGGCGATCTGCGCGCCATCGAACTGCAAAACCATGTGTTCTTTGTCGCCACATTGTTCCAGCCGGAACGTGCAGCGCTCAAGGGGCAATTGCCACCACTGGTGCGGGCATTTGTTGAAGCCTGTGAGGAGGCGCGGGCATGATCGCCGAAACACCGAAAGCGCCCTACTACGCAGTGATCTTCACTTCAAACCGCACCGATGGCGATCAGGGCTACGCTGAAGCCGCCGAACGCATGCTCGAACTGGCGCGCGAGCAACCGGGTTTTCTCGGTGTCGAGTCGGCTCGCGGCGCGGACGGGCTCGGAATCACGATTTCGTATTGGCAAAGTGAAGCGGCGATCCTGGCGTGGAAACATCATCCCGAGCACCAGGCGATTCGTGAACGAGGACGTTCGACCTGGTACTCGGGTTTTCAAACGCGGGTGTGCAAGGTGGAGCGCGATTATCGATTCGGATGATCAGCCCTTCACCAGACTACGCACCGCCTCAATCTCCGGCACTTCGCGTTTATTCATATAAACGCGCAACGGCTCGGTGATGTTGATCCGGTCATCGATATTCTGGTCCAGCAGCAAATGGATCAGTTCGCGCTTGAGAGTCATGGTCTGTTCGGTGGTCGGCGCCCAGACGAATTCGCTGCACGGGATGATGCCGTCATCGGCCACGTCCATGCCGAACGAGTCCTCACTGAAGCGCACGATGTACTGGCCGGTCTTGCGGTTGAGGCCGACGAAGCCCTTTAGGTCGTCGGCGGCCTGGCAGATGAGTTGCGATGTGATGCGCATGGTAAACCTCACAAGAGTGATCGAAGGTTTACACGCAGGGCATTGAGGCACACCCTCTGCCGGGGCGGTTGCCGTGGCCAAGCGTACTGCAAACAAACGCACAAAAGTGCGGAAATTTTCGCTTTCAGTACGTTTATGTCGGTCTCGCGATAGCACGTTTTCGTTTGAGTTGCTAAAAGGTACATCTTCGAAAATACCTGCGAAAGGACCTCGACATGCCCGCCACGTTCACCAAAAGCGCTCTGCTGCTGAGCCTGATGCTCGGCCTCGGCCAGGCCCACGCTGCCGCCCAGCCAAGCCCTGTTGCGCTCGCTGCCTCCGAGGGCATTCCGCACCCGGCGGTGATCGCCCACCGTGGCGCGTCCTTCGATGCCCCGGAATCCACCGCCGCGTCCTACAAACTGGCGCGCGACCTGGGCGCCGATTACCTGGAAATGGACTTGCAGCGCAGCAAGGACGGCGTGCTGTTCGCCCTGCACGACGACAACCTGCAGCGCACCACCGACGTTGCCACCAAGTTCCCGGAGCGCAAGGACAGCCCCGCCAATGCCTTCACCATGGCCGAACTGAAAACCCTCGACGCCGGCAGCTGGTACAACGCCAAGTATCCGGACCGCGCACGCCCGTCCTACGTCGGCCTGAAGATTCTGACCCTCGACGAAATCATCGACATCGCCCAAGCCAATCCGAAGCACAAGCCGGGCCTGTACATCGAAACCAAGGAGCCGAAGCTGTTCCCGGGCATCGAGCATGACCTGAAGGAAAAACTCCAGGCCCGCGGCTGGCTGATCCCGGCCGGCGCCAAACCGGCTAAAAACGTCGCCAGCGTCGGCGAGAGCAACGGCAAGGTGATCCTGCAGACGTTCGAGAAGAGCAGCCTTGAAATGCTGCAAAAGGAAATGCCGCAGGTGCCGAAGATCCTGTTGCTGTGGGTGGGCGAAGGCAGCATCGAGCCGAAATCCAAAGTGTCCTTTGCCGAATCCGGCGAGAAGGACAAGAACGCGTTCTACGGCAAGCAGGAGCCGAAATCCGAAGCCGAGTTCAAGCAGTGGATCGACTACGCCAAGGCCCAGGGTGCAATTGGCACCGGCCCTTCGGCGAAGCTGACCCACGGCGGCGATCAGAGCTATTCGGATCTGGTGCAGCCATGGATGAACAAGTACACCCACGACAAGGGTCTGCTGGTCCACGTCTACACCGTGGATGAGCCGGTGGACTTCGAAAAAGTCATGGCCTCTGGTGTCGACGGCATCTTCACCAACCGCGCCAGCGAACTGCTGAAATTCTACAAACGCCCGGCCGCCGCCAGTGTGGATCAGGTGTTGAAGAACAACGGCTTCTGATGCAACCGGACACCCCGTGGACAGGCCGCCTCTGGCTGGGGCACGACCATGGCCTGATCCACGGGATGTCGGGGCGCACCGCGCCCCACTCTCACTATGCGCACCAACTGATTCTTGCCCCTGACCGCCCGGTGACGGTGCTGGTCGAGGACAACACCGTCACCACTTCCCGCCTGCTGATTGCCTCGCAGACTCGGCATGCGATTGTCGAAGCGCCGGATCCTGTGTTCACCGTGTACGCCGAACCGTTGCGGTTTGATGCCGAGACATTGCGCGATGCGCTGTTCGATAGCGAGTGGTCGCTGCCGGCGCTGGATCTCGCCATCAGCCAATGCCCGCGTCGCCCTCTGAATGACCCGCGAATCGAACGGGCCCTCGCCAATGTCGATGCCTCGCTGTCGAGCAAAGTCGCCGCCAGCGCCGTGGCCGATTCCGCCCATGTGTCGCTGAGCCAGTTGCAGCGGTTGTTCGTCAGCCAGGTCGGTTTGCCGGTGCGACGGCTGGTGCTGTGGCGGCGATTACGGCTGGCGATGGCGGCGATTCTGGCGGGCAGCCCGGTGACCGATGCTGCCCACGCCGCCGGTTTTGCCGATTCGGCGCACTTCTCCCGCAGCCTGAAAAAACTCTTCGGCGTGACGGCGCGTCAGGCGTTGCAGCACATCAAATTGCGTTTGCTGGACTGACTCAACGTCTCAAGCCATCCGGCACTTTCGGTTCCTTGCCCAGCGCTGCCGGTTCGAATGGATCGAGCAACTGCGCCACGTAGTCACGGGGAAAATCCGGACGACTACCGATACCCAGATCACCCTCGCCGATCCGGTAATCCTCGGTATAAAAACCGGTCCCCAACAGCCAGTCCCACAGGGTAAAGAACAGCCCGAAATTAACGTCACCGGCGCGCCCGTACTTCATGTGATGAAACCGGTGCAGCGGCGCCCAGGCGAAGACCCAGCGCAGCGGGCCAATACGCATGTCGACATTCGAATGCTGCAACAACAGCTGGATCGCAATGGCGAACGCCAGCAACACCGCAACCTCGGACGGAATGTCCAACACCAGCAACGGCAACAGCCCCGCCGTCGCCTCCAGCAGTTGATGCAGTGGATGCTTCATCAAACCGTTGAACCCGTAGAGTCGCTCCACACTGTGATGAATCGCGTGCAGCCGCCACATCCACGGCACGCGATGGCTGGCGTAATGCATCAGGCTCACGCCCGCATCGGCGATGAAAATCGCCAGCGCCACTTGCAGCCACAGCGGCCAGCTCGACGGCCACGCACCGTCAATTGCCAGCAGCGCCACCAGCCCCGGCAATGCCAGCAGGCCGATGGCATTCAGCGCTTCGTTGACCAGCGCATGCAGGATGTCGCGCCGACGGTCACCGGCGGGACGGTTCCAGTTCACTTCATACGGCAACAGCCATTCGCCCGCGAACGACACCGCCAGCGCTAAAACAAAAAGCGGCAACAACCACAGCAGGGAATACCCCGCCAGCCCTATTGCGCCGCCAATAAATCCAACCCAGAACAACGGCGCGTACAGCCACGAAAAGATGCGTTTCATGTCCACCTCCATTTATCGAAGGCTGAGCATGAAAGTTTGCGCAGAACCGCAATTGAACAAACGACGCAAACCGGTCGGGTGTTTTTAAGGGTGAGTTAAGTTGCGGCGATTAACCTGAACTCACTTAAACGAATCACCCAAAGGAATAACCGATGAAAACCCTGACTGCCCTGTTTACCGCTGCCGCCCTGACCCTCACCGCCGGCCTGGCCCAGGCTGACGTTCGCGTTGACCAGATCCCGCAACTGGTCAAGGAAGGCAAGATCAAGTCGCTGGAGTCGATGAACGAACAAGCGCTGAAACTGCATCCGGGTGCGACCATTACCGACACGGATCTGGATAACCACTTCAATGGTTATGAGTATGAAGTTGAATTGCGTACTGCCGATGGCAAAGAGTTCGATGTGGACTTCGACGCAACGACCGGCAAGGTGCTGACCAACAAGCAAGACACTTGATTGGCTGATAAAACAAAGCCGCACGATTATTGGATCGTGCGGCTTTTTTGTGTCCGAAATTTATGCGGAAGTACTGACCAGCGAGCCGGACGTACTCGAATCCGAATCCTGCAACGCCGCCAACAACGCCGCCGTCGCCGTCTGCAATGAAGCCGATGTCGTAGCAATCTGCGACTGCGCCGCCGCAACATCCGCAGCCTTGGCATCCTGACTTTCCTGCTTCGCCTGAGCCGCTTGCAACGCCTGCTGCTCTTCCTGCAATTGCTTCTGCAACTCGGCAATCTGCTTGCGCAGTTCTTTCACCGTATCCGATTCATCGCTGCTGGAACTGCTGTCCTCCGCCGGCGCCGCCCCACCGCCCGCTGCGACTTTGCTGGTGTCGGCTTTCACGCCGGTGCTGGCCGCCGCGGTGGTCGAGGTGTCATCACCGGTGTCGGCAATCGAGGTTTTGCTGGTGGGAGTGCTGACGGTCTGATTGATCGAAACAGACGTGATGCTGACCATGGGAAATCTCCAATGCCGGTTATAGATAACCGGGCATCGGCGGCGGTCTGCACGAATTGAGATCGACTGTGTACCGACTCGGTAACCGAACCGGTACACAGTCACTGACCGGTCAGACGCTCAGGCGAGCGGTGACGTCGTTCAGTTGGCCGGACAGGCCGTGCAGGTTCTGGCTGGCGCTTTCGGTGCGCTGCACGTTGTCGAGGTTGGTGCTGGCGATCGAGGTGATCTCGGTCAGGTTGCGCGAGATGTCTTCGGCCACCGAAGTCTGCTCTTCAGCTGCCGTAGCGATCTGGCGGTTCATGTCGCGAATCGCTTCCACCGCGTGGGTGATGCGCTCGAGCATGGCCCCGGCCTGGGTCACTTGCTCGACGCTTTCATCGCTGCGGGTCTGGCCGCTGTCGATGGCCTGGGCTGCATCCACCGCGCCGGTCTGCACGCTGTGGATGATCTGGTTGATCTCGATGATCGACTCCGCCGTACGCTGCGCGAGGTTGCGCACTTCATCGGCAACCACCGCAAAACCACGCCCCGCTTCACCGGCACGGGCCGCTTCGATGGCGGCGTTGAGTGCCAGCAGATTGGTCTGCTCGGCGATCCCGCGAATCACTTCCAGCACCTTGCCGATGCGACCGCTGTCGGCTTCCAGACGACGGATGACCGTGGCGGTGTTGGCGATTTCGCCGCGCATCTGGGTGATGCTGTGGATGGTGCTCTGCATGACCTTCTCGCCCTGTTGCGCGGACTGGTCGGCATCGTCGGCAGCACGCGCCGCATCGGCCGCGTGGCGGGCGACTTCCTGGGCAGTGGCGGACATTTCGTTCATCGCCGTGGCCACCTGATCGGTGCGGTTGAACTGCTCGTTGGTGCCGCCGGCCATCAGCGTGGCGATAGCGTTCAACTCGCCGCTGGCGCTGTCGAGATCCTTGGCGCTGCGTTGCAGATGATTGAAGGTTTCGGCGAGGAAATCGCGCAGGGTGTTGGCCGCGGCGGCCAGGTTACCCAGCTCGTCCTGACGGTCACTGGCCACGCGCTCGACCAGACGGCCCTTGCTCAACTGGGTGACGTAGTCGATGAGTTTGCGGATCGGCTCGACCAGGTTGCGGTTGACCAGCCACAGGCTGAGCAAACCGATCAACAGACCGGACGCGAGCATCACCAGCAGCCCCAACCACACGGTGCGGTCAGCACTGGCGCTGATCTGCGCCGATTGCTCGGTGCCCTGCTTGCGCAGCTCGGCGACCAGCTCGCTCATCTGATCGCTGGCAGCTCGGTCGACGCCTTTGACGGCAGCGTCGCCCGCAGTCGGATCGGCACCGGCGGCCACGTAGGCATCGCGGCCCTTCTGGTACGCAGCGCCCAGCAGACGATGTTCTTCGCGCAGACGTTCGATGCGGGTTTTCAGCGCAGGCTCGAGGCCCTTCTGATTGGCCAGCTCACCGAGGATGCCCTGCACATCGCGCTGACGGTCTTCGAACTGGCCCCAGTACTTGGCCAGATCCGCCGGTTGCTTGCCGCGCAGCAGAACGTTTTTCCACTCCTGGACCTGCACCTTGAATTGCAGGTTGGCTTCGTCGATCAGTTGCGAGGTGTGCAAGGGGCCGGCGATCAACTGGCTGTAACTCTGCACGCCGTTGGACAGGAAGTGAAAGCAGGCCAGCGCGATCAACAGCATCGCCAGCAGGCTGCCGCTCAGCAGGGCGAGAATTTGCGCTCTCAGGGATTTTTGCAGCATCGCAGGTACTCGGGACAGGGATGAGGCACGTCCGGTAAGACGTGATTTTTTGGCCGGACATCCGTGTCGGCGGACCTTGGCTCTTGGCCGAAGGCGCGCAACCTAACTCATGCGTGATCGGCGTGCCAGAGGCCTTCTTGAGAAAAATCCGACCGTCGGTAACGCGTTGATTTGACGTCATTTTGCTGTCACACAACCGTCATGTGACATTGCGATGATGCGGCTCAGGTGAATCTGCAAATCCCGCGACAGACGCCTCCTCGCAGCGAGCCTTCATGAACCACAGCCTCGATATCAGTCATCGTGATCCTGACCTGTTCGGCCTGCTTTACGGCTTTCGTTTTCGCCCCGGCGAACGCGGGCGCGAGGTGGATTCGGCGACCGCCCTGCGCTGCCTGCAGGACGACAGCGAGGGCGATGAATTTCTCTGGCTGCACCTGAACCTGGCCCACGCCGCGTGCGAGCGCTGGATGAAAAGCCATCTGCAATTGCCCGAAGAGTTTTTCGAAGCGTTGCACGAAGGTTCGCGCTCGACCCGCATCGAGCATGTCGATTCGGCGTTGCTGGCGGTGGTCAACGACGTAGTGTTCAACCTCAGCAGCATGGTGTCGTCGGACGTGTCGACGCTGTGGGTCTGCGTGCGCAGCAAACTGATCGTCAGCGCACGCCTGCAACCGCTGCACTCGGTGGACAAGCTGCGGTCGTCGGTGAAGTCCGGCGAGTGTTTTCGTTCGCCGCTGGAACTGCTGGTGCACCTGCTGCGCGATCAGGGCGAAGTGCTGACACAGATCGTGCGCAAGACCAGCATGAGCGTCGATCAGGTCGAGGACGAATTGCTCTCCTCACGACTGTCGACCAACCGCGCCGAACTCGGCGCCAACCGACGAGTGCTGGTGCGCCTGCAACGGCTGCTGGCGCTGGAGCCGGGTTCGCTGCTGCGTCTGCTCAACCGCCCGCCGCCGTGGTTGCAGAAGGAAGACGTGAAGGAGCTGCGCAAATCCACCGAGGAGTTCGCGCTGATCATCAACGACCTCACCGCCCTCGGCGAGCGGATCAAGCTGTTGCAGGAAGAGATCGCCGCCAACCTCAACGAACAGAGCAACCGTACGCTGTTCACCCTGACCGTGGTGACGGTGCTGGCGCTGCCGATCAACATCATTGCCGGTTTCTTCGGCATGAACGTCGGCGGCGTGCCGCTGGCCACCGATCCAGAGGGTTTCTGGATTCTGGTGGCGCTGGTGGCGACGTTCACCGTGATTGCCGGGCGCTGGGCGTTTCGCAAGCGGCGGGATTATTAAGACCGGCGGCGCGGCTAATCCGCCAAACACTGATCTGTCGCAGCCTCTCTGTAATATTTAGCAACGATCATGGGCGACACTCCTTCCCCCGCTCAGGATTGTCCTCCCATGGCTACTCCCTCCCTGACCGCCAGCCCGGCCCCCGCTGCCAGTGGCAGGCCGGCCCTCGACAAGAAAACCGGCCCGTTCACCTACGTAGTGTTTTTCGCGGTGCTGGCGATGGGGCTGCTGTTCACCGCCTACAGCCTGATGCACGACATGCACGAACTCGGCACGGTGGTCACCACCTGGACGCCGTTTCTGCTGCTCGGCGTGGCGCTGTTGATTGCGCTGGGCTTCGAGTTCGTCAACGGTTTCCACGACACCGCCAACGCCGTCGCCACGGTGATTTACACCCATTCGCTGCCGCCGCATTTCGCGGTGGTCTGGTCGGGGTTCTTCAACTTCCTCGGCGTACTGCTGTCGAGCGGTGCGGTGGCGTTCGGCATCATCGCGTTGTTGCCGGTGGAACTGATTCTGCAGGTCGGCTCGTCCGCCGGTTTCGCGATGATCTTCGCCCTGCTGATCGCGGCGATCCTGTGGAACCTCGGCACCTGGTGGCTGGGCCTGCCGGCCTCGTCGTCGCATACGCTGATCGGTTCGATCATCGGCGTCGGCGTAGCGAATGCCCTGATGCACGGCCGCGACGGCACCAGCGGTGTGGACTGGGCCCAGGCGACCAAGATCGGTTACGCATTGCTGCTGTCGCCGCTGGTGGGCTTCGGTTGTGCGGCGCTGTTGCTGCTGGCGCTGCGCGCGTTCGTGAAGAACCGTTCGCTGTACAAGGCGCCGGAAGGCAACACCCCGCCGCCGTGGTGGATTCGCGGTCTGCTGATTTTGACCTGCACCGGCGTGTCCTTCGCCCACGGCTCCAACGACGGCCAGAAAGGCATGGGCCTGATCATGCTGATTCTGGTCGGCACCCTGCCGATGGCTTATGCGCTGAACCGCACCATGCCGGAAGAACAGTCGCTGCAATTCGCCGCCGTCGCCCAAGTGACCCAGCAAGCGCTGGTGAAAAGTGCGCCACTGCCGGCACCGGCCGACCCACGCGCCGTGCTCTCCGACTACGTGCGCAGCAAGGAAGCCACGCCGCAACTGATTCCGGCCCTCGCCTCCCTGACCGGGCACATCGGTGAAGAAGTGAAGGGCTACGGCTCGCTGGCGAAAGTCCCGGCCGAGGCCATGGGCAACGTGCGTAACGACATGTACCTGGCCAGCGAAACCATTCGCCTGATGGACAAGAATAAGGTCGGCACCTTCGACGCCGACACCACCGGCAAGCTGCAACTGTTCAAACAACAGATCGATAACGCCACGCGGTTTATTCCGTTGTGGGTGAAGATCGCCGTGGCGATTGCGTTGGGGCTGGGCACCATGGTCGGCTGGAAGCGGATCGTGGTCACGGTTGGCGAGAAGATCGGCAAGACCCACCTGACCTACGCCCAGGGCGCCTCGGCGGAAACGGTAGCGATGCTGACCATTGGCGCCGCCGACATGTTCGGCCTGCCGGTGTCGACTACTCACGTGTTGTCCTCGGGCGTGGCCGGGACCATGGTCGCCAACGGTGGTGGCCTGCAGATGAAGACCATCCGCAATCTGCTGATGGCGTGGGTGCTGACCTTGCCGGCGGCGATTCTGCTGTCGGGCAGCCTGTATTGGCTGTTTACCCAGATTTTCTGATCCAGCCGAATCCCTGTGAGAGCCGTTGCTCCCACGGGGATTTGCGGCAGAAATCAGAGCGTCGAACGAATCAAATCCCCCAACCAGTCCATGAATACCCGCACCCGCAACGGCAAATGTCGCTGCCTCGCGTACAGCAGTGAAATGCCCATCGCCGGCGCGGTGTGTTGCGGCAACACCGTCACCACCTCTCCGGTATCCAGGTAGGTGTTCATGCCGGTACGCGGCACCTGAATCAGACCGAATCCACCCAGGCACGCCGACTCGTAAGCATCGGTGCTGTTGACCGTCACGCTGCCGGCCATCGGCACGCGATGAACCTGCCCGTCCTGCTCGTAAACAAATCCTTCGGAACGCGAACCCAGCACACCGACGTAGTGCACCAGCCGATGCTGCGCCAGATCCTCAAGCGTTTGCGGCACGCCGTAGCGCTCGAGATACGCGGGGCTGGCGCAGTTGATCATGCTGAAATCCCCCAGGTGCCGCGCCACCACCGACTGATCGGGCTGCGCGCCGATGCGCACCACGCAATCGAAACCTTCGGCGAGCAGGTCGACCCGGCGATCGGTGCTGCTGATTTCCAGCTCCAGATTCGGATGGCGTGCCATGAATTCCGGCAGCTTCGGCATGATCAGCCGCCGCGACAGAATGTTCGGCATATCGACCCGGATCCGCCCGGTCAGCGACGCTTCGTCCTGACGGAACAGGTTCTCGATTTCGTCCATGTGCGACAGCAGATCCTTGCTTCGCTCGTACAGCGCAAGGCCGTCCTGAGTCGCCTGGACCTTGCGCGTGGTGCGTTGCAACAGACGCGTGCCAAGCAGGCTTTCCAGCGCCTGCACCTGTTCGGACACCGTCGAGCGCGGCAGCCCGAGACTCTCCCCCGCCATTGTGAAACTCGACAACTCGCTGACCCGGACGAAGGTGCGCAGCAGTTCCAGTTTGTTCATGGGCCACCCATTGATTGTTCGGACAATCCGACCAGTGATTCCGGTTTCAGTCTGTTTATCACCTCACGGCGGATAAATAAACTGAGCTCCATCAACCGTCACTGCCTTCGAGGAAGACCCATGAACCGCAAAATCGCATTGATCACCGGTGCCAGCCGTGGCCTCGGCAAGAACGCCGCCCTGCACCTCGCCGCGCAAGGCGTGGACATCATCGGCACCTACAACAGCCGCGCCGATGAAGCCCAGGCGCTGGTGCAGGAACTGGAAACCCTCGGCGCCCAAGCCGTGATGCTGCAACTGGATGTCGGCCGCAGCGAAGGCTTTGCCGAGTTCGCTGTGCGGGTCGAGCAAGCGCTGCAACAGCTTGATCGGCCGCGCTTCGATTTCCTGATCAACAACGCCGGCATTGGTGTGCATGCCTCCTTCGCCGACACCACGCCGGAGCAGTTCGACCTGCTGATGAACGTGCAGCTGAAAGGGCCGTTCTTCCTGACTCAGCAATTGCTGCCACTGATCAACGATGGCGGGCGGATCATCAACATCTCCAGCGGTCTATCCCGCTTCACCCTGCCGGGTTATGCCGCCTACGCGGCGATGAAAGGTGCGATGGAAGTGCTGACCCGCTATCAGGCCAAGGAGCTGGGCGCGCGGCAGATTGCGGTGAATATCCTGGCACCGGGCGCCATCGAAACCGACTTCGGCGGCGGCGCGGTGCGCGACAATTCGGCGTTGAACGCGATGGTCGCCAGCAACACCGCGCTGGGCCGTGCCGGGCAGCCGGATGACATTGGCGGTGCGCTGGCGCTGCTGCTGTCGCCGGGGGCGCAGTGGATCAATGGTCAGCGGATTGAAGCGTCGGGCGGGATGTTTCTCTGAACCCTGCAAAAATCCCGGACAAAAAAAATCGCAGCCCTCACAGGCGGCGATTTTTTTGTTTTCAGCTCTGGCAAACGCTGCGCATCACCAGCCGCTCGCGCACCACGTCATAACCCCAGTGATAAACGTAGGTGTACGGCAGGAAGAACAGCAGCACGCCGATGTCGAGCAGGAACGCCTGCCACAGGCTGACCGACAGCCACCAGGCAATCAGCGGCACGCCCATCACGATCAAGCCGCCCTCGAACAACAGCGCGTGCGCCACTCGCACCCAGGCGTTGTGAGCGATGTTCCAGCGCTTGAGCATGCGGTCGAAGAAGCCGTTGAACACCACGTTCCAGCCCAGGGCCAGCATCGCGATGGCGATAGTGACGGCGCCCATTTCGACCAGCGGTTTGCCCATGATCCACGCCAGCAGCGGGGTACAGATCAGGATCGCCAGCAGTTCGAAACCGATGGCCTGGAAGATACGTTCAGTGATGGATTTGTTGGCAGTCATGGCCGAAGTCCTCTGTGAAGATGGTTGCCATGATCCAGTACCGCACCGATACTTCATAACCAATAACCATCGATCAAGGCGATAGTTCATGGCGTCTCAGGAAGTGTTGCTGGCGTTTGTCCAGGCGGCGACTCAAGGCTCGTTTTCAGCGGCAGCGCGCAAACTCGGGCGCAGTCAGTCGACGGTGAGTGCGGCGGTGGCCAGTCTTGAGATCGATCTGGATTTGATCCTGTTCGACCGCAGCAGCCGCAAGCCGACGCTGACCCCGGCCGGGCACGTGATGCTGCAACGGGCCGAGGCGATTCTGTCGGCCACCAGCCGACTGGAAATGACTGCCCGGCAATTGGCCCAGGGCGTCGAGCCGAAACTCACGGTGGCGATTTCCGACACTTATCAGTCCGACCGATTCGAGGCGGCACTGGTGGGGTTCGAGCAGCGCTATCCGGATCTGCAGCTGGAATGCCTGATCGCCGAATGCGACGACCTGATTGAACTGGTGCAGCGTGGTCGGGCGCATCTGGCATTCGCCGAAATGCAGGACAACTACCCGCCGGACCTGGCGACCGCTACCGTCGCCGAGCGCACTGAAATCGCCTTGTTTGTGGGTCGTGGGCATCCGCTGGCGACGCAGGATTCCATCGATCAAACAGTCCTTGAACAGCATCGCGAACTGCGCCTGGCCACCATCGTCAATCCCTATGACAGTCGCGGGAAAGGTCGGGTGTGGTCGGCACCGAGTTATCTGATGTTGCTGGAAATGGCCGAAAAAGGCTTCGGCTGGGCCCCGCTGCCACGCTGGCTGGTGGAGCGTTTCGGCAATGATTTGTTGGTGGAACTGAAGGTGCGCGGCTGGCCGAAACCGGTGTTCGTCGATGCGCTGTGGTCGCGGCTGTATCCGCCGGGGCCGGCGGGGAGCTGGTTGCTGAGCAAGATGCTGGAATAGCTCAGGCTGCCTCGATGGCTGCCGGGCGATTCACCTGGAAATATTCGTGCAACCCGCGCATCGCCGGCAACTCCAGCGCCTGCGCCGCATAGCACAATCCCACCCGCCGGGTCGGCGCCGGCAGATGCAGCGCGCGCACGACGATGCGCTCATGCCTGCTCACCAGCGACTGCGGCAACATCGCCACACCAACACCCGCCGCCACCATGTGCAACGCCTGTTGCAATGAACCGGCGTGCCCCGCCACCGCTTCCGGCGAGCGTCCGTACAGCGCCATCAACCGCTGATGCGAAGGATGTTGCGGGCAGGTGATCCAGTCCTCGATCGGTGCCCAGCCGGCTTGCGCGTTGGCCATCGGATGATCGAGAGGCAGCGCCATCACATAGGACTCTTCCCACAGCGGCAGGAACAGTTCGTCTTCGCAGCACATTTCCTCGACCGCCAATCGACCATCGCCATGGCAGCCCTCTTCCAGGGTCAGCAGCAGATTGGGCAACGCCTGATGGGCCATGCGCACAAAGGCTTCGATATGGCTGGCGGCGATGTCGCCCTCGATGCCGAGGGTCAGCGGCGCACGGTTTTCGCGACCGCGAAACATCCGGCTCAGCGCCTCGGATTCGGCCACCATCCGGCGCGCCTGCGGGTACAGAAGACGCGCTTCGTCGCTGACTTCCACACCACGGGGCTGACGCACGAACAACGTCGCGCCGAGTTCTTCTTCCAGCTGTTTGATGGTCACCGACAACGTGGGCTGACTGATGAACAGCCGTTGCGCGGCAGCGGTGATGTTGCGCTCTTCGAACACCGCGAGGAAGGCTTTGAGATGGCGGATATCCATAGGAGATTCCGATAGCAGACAGAGGAATAAGGCATTTTTCAGCCTCCAGCGGGCTAAATATACTGCGTCCAGAATCTGGTTATTTGTTTTTCTAATCTCAGGAGTTCAACCATGAGCAAGCCATTGATCATCATCACCGGCGCCAGCTCGGGCATCGGCGAAGCCACCGCCCGCCGCTTGAGCGCTGCCGGCCATCCGCTGCTGTTGCTGGCCCGGCGCATCGAACGCCTTGAAGCACTGGCCCTGCCGAACACCCTCAGCCGCCGCGTCGACATCACCGACCGCGCCGCCTTGCTGGCCGCCGTTGCCGAGGCGGAAGCGCAGTTCGGTCCGGCCGATGCGCTGATCAACAACGCCGGGGTGATGCTGCTGGGCGAGATGAGCAAACAGGATCCGGCGCAGTGGGACCAGATGCTCGACGTCAACGTGAAAGGCTTGCTCAACGGCGTGCACGCGGTGGTCGCCGGGATGATCGAGCGCAAGCACGGCACCATCATCAACGTCAGCTCGGTGGCCGGGCGCAAGACGTTCCCGAACCATGTTGCGTATGTCGGCACCAAGTTTGCGGTGCATGGGTTGTCGGAGAACCTGCGTGAAGAGTTGTCGCCGCATAACGTGCGGGTGACCACGATTGCGCCGGGTGCGGTGGAGACCGAGTTGCTGAGCCACACCACGGATGAGGCGATCAAGACCGGGTATCAGGCCTGGAAGCAGGACATGGGTGGGACGGTGCTGAGTGCCGAGGATGTGGCGACGGCGATTGCTTATGCGTATGGGCAGCCGCAGGGGGTTTGTATTCGCGAGATTGTGATGGCTGCTACGCGTCAGCAGGCCTGAAGGCGAAAGGCAAAATCAAAAGCGCCCTCACCCCAGCCCTCTCCCGGAGGGAGAGGGAGCCGACCGAGGTGTCTTGCGTCTTACATCAACCTGAAAAACCGAGTCGATTATGGATTCACAGCGAGTATTCACGTCGGCGCCAAGGTGTCTCACGAGATACGCCGACCTGAAAGATCTGGTCGATTATGGATTCACGGAGATCGTTCAGGTCGGCGTATCTCTCCAATATTCCCGGATCGGTCCCCTCTCCCTCTGGGAGAGGGCTAGGGTGAGGGCAAGCGATCTAAAGCCATAAGCCGCCCTTCAATAAACCGCCGCTCCGGCTCCTGCCGCGTCAACTCCAGCGCCCGCGAATAAGCCGCCCTAGCATCCTCCACCCGCCCCAACTGCCGACAAAACTCCGCCCGCGCCGAATGCGCCAGGTGGTAATCCTGCAAATCCCCACGGTCCAGAATCCCTTCAACCAGGGTCAACCCCGCCAGCGCCCCATCACGCTTGGCCACCGCCACCGCCCGGTTCAACTCGATCACCGGCGACGGCACCGCCCGCAACAAAACGTCATACAGCCCGACGATCTGCGCCCAGTCCGTCTCCCCCGCTGTCGGCGCTTCGGCGTGCACCGCCGCAATCGCCGCTTGCAGGCAGTACGGCCCGAAACGTCCCGTGGTCAGCGCTTTTTCCACCAGGTCGCAACCTTCGGCGATCAGCTCGGCATTCCACAATCCGCGATCCTGATCATCCAGCAGAATCAGCTCTCCATCAGCCGTGGACCGCGCCGACCGCCGCGACTCATGCAACAACATCAACGCCAGTAACCCCATGACCTCTGGATCCGGCAACAACTCCAGCAACAACCGCCCAAGGCGGATCGCCTCACGAGTCAGGTCTTCGCGGGTCACCTGGGCGCCGCCGGACGCCGAATAACCTTCGTTGAACACCAGATAAATCACCCGCAACACGCTATCGAGGCGTTCGGGCAATTCGCTCAGGCTCGGGACTTGATAAGGGATTTTCGCATCGCGGATCTTCGCCTTGGCGCGCACGATGCGTTGGGCAATCGCCGCCGGGGCCGACAGGAACGCCCGGGCGATTTCTTCGGTGGTGAGGTCGCAGACTTCGCGCAGGGTCAGCGGCACTTGCGCGTCCGCCGCCAGTGCCGGGTGGCAGCAGGTGAAGATCAGGCGCAGGCGATCGTCTTCCACGTCTTCGGCGTCCCATTCGGACTGTTCCAGTTCTTCCAGTTGCGCCAGCAATAACGGCTGCGAGGCCTTGAACCGCGCGCGGCGGCGCAACACGTCGATCGCCTTGAAGCGCCCGGTGGACACCAGCCAGGTTCGCGGATTGTCCGGTACGCCGTCGCGCTGCCAGCGCTCGACCGCGACGAAGAACGCCTCGTGCAAGGCTTCTTCGGCGAGGTCGAAATCGCCGAGCAGGCGGATCAGGGTCGCGAGGATCCGCCGCGAGTCTTCGCGATAGACCTGCTCGACCCGCGCCCGGACCTCAGACATTCAAATGGCGCACGGGACGCACTTCGACGCTGCCGACCCGGGCCGCGGGAATGTTGCCGGCGACCTGGATCGCTTCGTTGAGGTCCCGCGCGTCGATCAGGTAGAAACCGGCCAACTGCTCCTTGGTCTCGGCGAACGGGCCGTCGGTGATCGACAGCTTGCCGTTGCGCATGCGCACCGTGGTGGCGGTCTGCACCGACTCCAGCGCTTCGGCGGCGACCATCCGGCCGCTGCCCTGGATCGACTCGGCGTAGGCCCAGCACTCGGCATCTTCAGGGCTGTCGGGCGACGAATGCAGCAGGCGCTCATCGCTGTAGACCAGGCATAAATACTTCATGGCGTTCTCCTGAATCGGACGGATCAACTATGGCTGAAGATCAGGGTTTCACATCGAACAGGGTCGCGCCGCTCATCGGGTCGAACGGTGCCGACCAGTGTTCGTGGGCGATCTTCCACGCCCCGCCGACCTGCCGATAGCAGGCGGTGACGCGCATCCAGCAACTCTGGGTTTCGCCCTTTTCATTGGTCCCGCCGCAGTTGGCGACCCAGTGGGCGAAGGCGATGTTGTCGGCGGTCTCGATGGCGATTTCATGGAATTCGAAGATGTGCGGGCCGGGGCACATTTCCATGCAATCCACCCAGTGCGCGCGGTAGGCCGGTTTGCCCTTGAATTGCAGGGCCTTGATCGCATCGAAAGACACGATGTCGTCGGCGTACAGGGCCATGACTTTTTCCACGTCCTTGGTCATCACCGCCTCGCGGTAGGTGTCGATCAGGCTTTGAATCTGCGCTTGCGTACTCATGGGGTTTCTCCCTGGTTTTTGTTGTGAAGACACCCTTAGTCGTTCGGCGATTTGCCGGATCGACAACCGAAACAAAAAATTTCCGAAGAGGACAAAATCGCTAGAATCCGAGGCTCATCTTTGTAGGAAAAAGGAAATTCCCGTGTCAGCCCGACTCGTGCCTTACGAAAGCCTGAACGCCACCCAACGCCAACAGGTCGAGGCCATTGAAATCCACGCCGAGCAGATCAAGTTCTCCGGCGACATCCACGGCGCCCTGCATACGCTGCTGTCGAAACCCGGCCCCGGCGTGAAAGGTTTTGCGCTGCTGGCCGAAGACGTGCCGGTGGCCTTTCTGCTGCTTAAACGCCCGCCGGTGTTGCCGGAATGGGCCGATGAACACAGCGCCACCCTGCATGCGTTGCAAGTCGATCACCGCGCCCAGGGCAAGGGTTACGGCAGGGCCTGCCTGCTGGCGTTGCCGGAAGTTGCGCGCCAGGCCTGGCCGGAGATCAAAGGGCTGGAACTGTCGGTGGACGCCGACAACGACGCCGCGATTGCGCTGTACGCCAAGTACGGCTTCGTCGACAGCGGCGAAGCATATAAGGGCCGCATTGGTTACGAGCGGCGCATGGGGCTGTTCTTCTAATCGTCGAGGGAGCAACGATGATCGATTCAATCGAAGCGCTGGAAGCCATCTACGGTTTGCCCCACGAACGGGCGGTGCGCAAGCAGATCAATTTTCTCAACGAGGACTATCAGGCGATGGTCCGGGTTTCGCCGCTGGTGATTGTCAGCTCGGTCGGTGCCGATGGCGGGCGCGTTTCACAAGCGTATGAATGATGGGCAGTTCGATGCCGAGGCCTATGATCGCGAGGCCCCGGCCAGAGTACGTGACACCCTCTACTAACCCCGCCCACCGATCGTTCCCACGTCGAGGCGTCGAACCGTCTGCGTGGGAATGTAGACTTTGACGCTCTGCGTCATGACGGTGCCAGGCTTTGCATCAGTGGTGCGGCAGGAACGCGGAGCGTCCCGGGCTGCATTCCCACGCGGAGCGTGGGAACGATCAGGCCGATCAGGTCAGGGGTTCTTCTTCATAGGGTGAGGATCATCTCGTGCCACGCCATCCCGCCGTGGTCGGACTCGGACGGTTTGATGTAGGCAAAACCGAATCCGGCGTACAGCGGGATGTGCCGTTCCTTGCACATCAGGTGAATCGTCGCCTTGCCTTGGGCGCGCATGCGCTCGATGAATTCACCCAGCAGACGCTTGGCCAGGCCCAGGCCCTGATAGTCCGGATGCACCACCACCGACATGATCACCACGTTCGGCCCGGCCGGGTCATGGCCGATCAGTTCCTTGAACGCCTCGTCGGACATCTGCACATCAAACGCCGCACCGGAGTTGATGAACCCCGCCACCTGCCCGTCCACCTCGGCGACGATAAAACCGTCCGGCCAGGTGGCGATGCGCGTGGCGATCTTCTCGCGGGTCGCGGCTTCGTCACCCTCGTAGGCTAGGGTTTCGATGGCGTAGCAGCGGTCCAGGTCGGCGGCGGTGACGTGGCGGATGACGGTGTTCATGGCGGCTCGAAATCAGTGGAAACAAGGCCGCCAAGGATAAAGGAATAAGGTGTTCATATCGATCCGCGCAGGGGGCGTAAAGCCTGCGTATAAGCGCTTTTCTTCGGATTCGGGACGGTCTATTTCTGACGCCTGTCTCTGATCACCCGAGGGGGGAACCGTTTATGAGCAGCGTTGAGATAGGTTTGTTGATGGTATTGGGCATCAGCTTTTTCGGCTTCATCACTCTGGGCATCGACCTGTTGCGGGCACGACGGATCAAGGGCAAGTAAGGCTCGACCGGCAGCGCGAAGCGGGTTCGCGCTGCCGGTTGCCAATCAGGTTTTCTTTTCGACCGGGACGCAGATTTCCAGCTTGCCGGTATTGGTTTTCGGATTGAAATCCGCGCTGTAGCGTTCCAGCTCCGGGGCGTTGAGGCCCTTGTAGTCGGACGCCGGCAGCCAGGTGTTGTAGATGTAATCAATGGTCTGCGGCAGCTGATCCAGCGAACCCTTGTGTTCGAACACCGCGTACTGGCGCGGCAGGACTTCGATCCACGGATACTTTTCCTGCGGGAAGTCATCCAGCTTGCGGATTTCGACCCCGGCCATGTAATCGAAACCGCCGTTGCCGTCGAAATTGCTGCAAACGCCGTAGGTCACTTCGCCCTTCTGCCCCGGAATACTTCCGATATGCGGGATCAGTTTTTCCCACAGCGCAGGGATGTCCTGAACGGTCTCTTTGGTAAAGCGATCGCGAAAACCTGCAATCAGCAGGAAGTGTCCATGTTCGAAGCGAGGTTCAGCCACTTCGACGCGTTTTTGCTCATCCATGACTCGACTCCTTGAACGAAAAAAGTGGGTTCGGCTGGGAGTATAGAAGCCAAACCCGATTCGCACATTTACAGCGTATGCAGGGCCTCGGCGGCGCCCGAACCGACGAACTCGTTATAACCGGATACGATCACGTAGACCGCGAAATAGCAGAAGATCGCTGCAGATGCCATGTAGGAATAGCGCAGCAGTTTGTCGCCGAGCAATTTGCCGCCATGGCTCGCAGCGAAGCACAGCCCCGCCGACCACAACAGCCCGGCGCACAGGAAGCCGCCAAGGAATAGCGCCGAGCTCAAAGGACCGCCGCCACCGGAGCGGGCGATCAACGTGCCGCCCACTGCCGCGAACCAGAGAATGGCGCTCGGCGACGACATGGCGAGAAAAATCCCACGGAAGAATTCCTTGCGATGGGAGTTCTGGCCGACCTCGGCGGTCGCCGCCAGTTGCGCTTCGTGGTGGATCGCCGAAAAGATCATCTTCGCCGCGAAGTAGATCAATAGCGCCGAACCGCCGATCCACAGCACCCAGCGCACGGTTTCGTATTGCAACAGAACGGTCATTCCGGCCAGCGCCAGCACCGCGTAGATCAGGTCGCCTACGCAGGTGCCGAGCCCCAATGCGAAGCCCTGAAAATAGCCGCGCTGCATGGCCAGGGTGATCATCGCGATGTTGGCCACGCCGATATCCAGGCACAGCGAAAGGCTCAACAAAAAGCCGCTGGTGAATTCCATTAACCGTTTTCCTTGGGAAAAAATTGTTGTCGTGCACGCTGGACAGTCTGCCATCGCTGCCCTTATCTTCCGCCACAGGTCACCGCAGTGACCAGCGTCGCTCGGACGGTTCCGGGCGCTTACGTTATCCGAGGCAACAATGGCTGAACAAGGTTCGCCGCGCCGCTTTGCGCGCATAGATCGACTCCCCCCTTACGTTTTCAACATCACTGCCGAGCTGAAGATGGCCGCCCGACGTCGTGGCGAAGACATCATCGACTTGAGCATGGGCAACCCCGACGGCGCCACGCCGCCGCACATCGTTGAAAAACTGGTGCAGGTTGCACAACGCGAAGACACCCACGGTTACTCCACGTCCAAGGGCATTCCGCGCCTGCGCCGGGCGATTTCCAACTGGTACAAGGAACGCTACGAGGTCGAGATCGACCCGGAAAGCGAAGCCATCGTCACCATCGGTTCCAAGGAAGGCCTGGCGCACCTGATGCTGGCGACCCTGGACCAGGGCGACACCGTGCTGGTGCCGAACCCGAGCTACCCGATTCACATCTACGGTGCCGTGATTGCCGGCGCCCAGGTGCGGTCGGTGCCGCTGGTGCCGGGCGTGGACTTCTTCGCCGAGCTGGAACGGGCGATTCGCGGCTCGATCCCGAAACCGAAGATGATGATCCTCGGCTTCCCGTCGAACCCTACCGCGCAGTGCGTGGAGCTGGATTTCTTCGAGCGGGTGATCGCCCTCGCCAAACAGTACGACGTGCTGGTGGTGCACGACCTGGCTTACGCCGACATCGTCTACGACGGCTGGAAAGCCCCGTCGATCATGCAGGTGCCGGGCGCCAAGGACATCGCGGTGGAGTTTTTCACCCTGTCCAAGAGCTACAACATGGCGGGCTGGCGCATCGGTTTCATGGTCGGCAACCCGGAACTGGTCAGCGCGCTGGCGCGGATCAAGAGCTACCACGACTACGGCACGTTCACCCCGCTGCAGGTGGCCGCGATTGCTGCGCTGGAAGGTGATCAGCAGTGCGTGCGCGACATCGCCGAGCAATATCGCCAGCGCCGAAATGTGCTGGTCAAAGGCCTGCATGAGCTGGGCTGGATGGTCGAGAACCCGAAAGCTTCGATGTACGTCTGGGCGAAGATTCCCGAAGCCTACGCGCACCTCGGTTCTCTGGAGTTCGCCAAGAAACTGCTGGCCGAGGCCAAGGTCTGCGTCTCGCCGGGTGTCGGCTTTGGCGAGTACGGCGACGATCACGTGCGCTTCGCCCTGATCGAAAACCAGGACCGGATTCGCCAGGCAGTTCGCGGGATTCGCGGGATGTTCCGGGCGGATGGCCTGGTGACCAAATCCTGACGCCAATCCGGACACAAAAAAACCGCATCGCTGCGGTTTTTTTGTGTCTCGCGTTCGAGGTTAAACGAACAGCGACAACAACAGAATAAAGCCCAGACCAACCACCGACAGGATGGTTTCCATCGCCGTCCAGGTCTTGAAGGTTTCCGCTACGGTCATGTTGAAGTACTGCTTCACCAGCCAGAAACCGGCGTCGTTGACGTGGGACAGGATCAAGGAACCGGCACCGGTGGCCAGCACCAGCAGCTCACGGTTCACACCCGGGATCATCCCCACCACCGGCACCACAATGCCCGCGCCCGTGATGGTCGCCACGGTGGCCGAACCGGTCGCGATACGGATCACCGCCGCCACCAGCCACGCCAGCAGGATCGGCGAGATCTGCGCGCTGACCGCCATGTGGCCGATCACGTCGCCCACGCCGCTGGTCACCAGCATCTGCTTGAAGCCACCGCCGGCACCGATGATCAGGATGATTGCGGCAGTCGGCGCCAGGCTCGCGTCGAGCCATTTGAGCATCTGCTGAGAACCGATGCCCTGCTTGTAGCCGAAGGTGTACAGCGACAGCAGCAATGCCAACAGCAGTGCCGAGATCGGGTGACCGATCATGTCCATCCAGGTGCGGAAGAAATGACCGTCCGGCAGCGCCACGTCGGCGAAGGTTTTCAGCAGCATCAGGAACACCGGCAGCAGCACGGTGACCAGGGTGATGCCGAAGCTTGGCAGCTCCTGCGAGTCCGACTCACGGGCCAGTTGATCGACCAGTTCCTGATTTGGTGTACCGGGAATGTGCTTGGCGATGAACGTACCGAAGATCGGACCGGCAATGATGGCGGTCGGCAGCGCGACGATCAGACCGTAGAGAATGGTCTTGCCGATGTCGGCACCGAACACGCCGATGGCCAGCAGCGGGCCCGGGTGCGGCGGCACCAGACCGTGCACGGCGGACAGGCCGGCGAGCAGCGGGATACCGATCTTGATGATCGACACACCGGTGCGGCGAGCGACGATGAACACCAGCGGAATCAGCAGCACGAAGCCGATTTCGAAGAACAGCGGAATGCCCACCAGGAACGCGGCGAACATCATCGCCCACTGGACCTTGTCCTTGCCGAAGGCGCGGATCAGAGTCTGAGCGATCTGATCGGCACCGCCGGACTCGGCCATCATCTTGCCGAGCATCGTGCCCAGCGCAAGGATGATGCCGACGAAACCGAGCACGCCACCGAAGCCGTCCTGGAACGCCTTGATGATGGTGCCGATCGGCATGCCGGACGTCAGGCCGAGGAACGCGGCGGCGATGGTCAGGGCAATGAAGGGGTGAATCTTGAATTTGGTGATCAGGACGATGAGTCCGATCACCGTGACCACTGCATCGAGCAGCAGGTAGGCGTCATGGGACATGCCAAACATTGGGGGTGTCTCCTGGTTTGTTGTTGTTATTAAAGCGGGTTAATCAGAAGTCGAAAGGACAGCGCTGTCTTCGCAATCACACTCATACCGCCTGTTTCAGGCCATGGGCCTGCCACCAGACGTGGGCTTGCGACGCCAGTTCTTCAACGCTGTGGATCGAAGCATTCAGGGCCAGGGTCAACGGCTCGCCCTTGGGCGATTCGAGAGTGGCGAACTGGCTTTCGATCAGGGTGGCCGGCATGAAGTGGCCCGGACGGTGGGACACACGTTCGGCGGCCACTTCCGGCGTCAATTCGAGGAACACGAAGCCCAGGCCCGGCAAGGCGCTGCGCAGGCGTTCACGATAAATGTGTTTGAGGGCCGAGCAGGTCAGCACCGGGCGTTCGCCCAGGGCATCGACGCGACGCAGTTCGTCGCACAGGCTGTCGAGCCAGCCGGCACGGTCTTCGTCGTTCAGGGGGATCCCCGCGCTCATCTTTTCGATGTTCGCGGCCGGATGGAAAGTATCGCCTTCAATGGCAGTGGCGCCGCTCAATTGGCACAGGGCCTCGCTGACGCACGTCTTGCCGCAACCGGCAACGCCCATGATGACCAGGGCGGTGATGGGATGATTCATGTAACACCTCAGCGCGCAGACAGCGCTACCTTTGCTAGCTATGACTCTAGTGCACAGGCAGAAGTTGCCGACGCCTTCTTGTCGTTTTTTTGGGTTGCAGCAGGTTTGTTCCCGACGCCAAAAAGCGAGGATCAGGCAGGACCTCGCTTACGCATTTGCAGCTGCATAAGGACAGCGCTACCTTAGTGCCTTGATTTTTGTTTGGCAAGCCGCCCGATGACCACCCCTAAAAACGATAAAAACACCCGCACCACCGGCCGTCCCACCCTCAATGAAGTCGCCCGTCTGGCCGGCGTCAGCCCGATTACCGCCTCGCGCGCCCTGCGTGGGGTCAGCACGGTCGCCACCGAACTGGTGGAAAAAGTTCAGAAAGCCGCGCTGGAACTCAACTATGTGGTCAACCCCGCCGCCCGCGCCCTGGCCTCGGCCCAGAGCCATTCGGTGGTGGTTCTGGTGCCTTCGCTGTCCAACCTATTGTTCATCGACACCCTGGAAGCCATTCATCGGGTACTGACGCCCAAAGGCTTCGAAGTACTGATCGGCAACTTCCACTACTCCCGCGATGAAGAAGAAAACCTGCTGCGCAACTACATGGCCTATCAGCCACGCGGTTTGCTGCTGACCGGCTTCGACCGCACCGAAAGTTCGCGGCGGATGATCGAGGCCAGCAACATTCCCTGCGTCTACATGATGGAACTGGACAGCGCCGCCGGGGTGAACTGCGTCGGTTTCTCCCAGCTCAGCGCCGGCGAAACCGCTGCCGAACATTTGCTGTCCCGGGGTCGCAAGCGTCTGGCGTACATCGGCGCGCAGCTCGATCAACGCACGTTGCTGCGCGGTGAAGGCTTTCGCAAAGCGCTACAGAAGGCCGGCCGTTACGACCCGGATCTGGAAGTGCTGACCCCGCGTTCATCGTCCGTGGGCCTGGGTGGCGAGTTATTCCTGCAATTGCTGGCGGCGCATCCGGATGTCGATGCGATCTTCTTCGGCAACGACGACCTGGCTCAGGGCGCGTTGCTCGAAGCGCTGCGCAACGGGATCAAGATCCCCGAGCAAGTGGCGATACTAGGTTTCAACGACTTGCCGATGTCGGAGCACATGGTGCCGCGCCTGAGCAGCATCAACACGCCCCGCGAAGCGATCGGCAAGCGTGCGGCGGAGCAGATGCTGACCTTGATGGCTGGCAACAGCGTGGCGCGTCCGGTCGAGGACATGGGCTTCGAGCTGAAGATCCGCGAGAGCACCTGACTCAACCGCCCAGCAACTCCACGAGAGCCAGCGCGCCCTTCTGCAAAGGCTGGCTCTTGAGCCACACCGCGTGCACCGGCAGCACCAGACCGTTTTCGATGTTGCGGAAGTTCAGGCGTTTCAGCCGTCCGCTATCGAGCCACGGCTGCACCACCGACAGCGGAAAATTGCCCCAGCCCAACCCTGCCTCGACCATTTCCAGCGCCGTTTCCAGGTTATCGGTACGCCAGTGGGATTCGGCCACCAGCGGCCGGGTTTCGCTGATCGGCAAGTCGCGACTGCCGACCACGATCTGCCGGACATGCACCAGATCCTCGAGAAACAGATCCTGCCCCTGCAACAACGGGCTGTCCGCCGCCAGCGTGGCGATCATCCGTTCGCTGCCGACAAACTGAAAACGCTCCAGCACATTCACGCTCAACCCGGCGAACGCCAGACACACGCTCACCCGGCCGCTGTGGAGCATCGCCAGCACATCATCCTGCGGCGCAGTCAGCACTTCGATGTCGAGCAGCGGGTGGCGCTCGCTGAGGTCCTTGATCGCCGTCAGCAACCGTCGGCGATCGATATCCGCCGCCACGCCGATCGACAATTTGCTCTCCAGCCCCAGCGACAACTGCACCGCATGCACCTGCAATTGCTTGAGCTGATCGGCGATCAGCCGCGCATGGGGCACCAGCGACAGCGCCATTGCCGTGGGTTGCGGTTCGCGATGGCTGCGATCAAACAGCGAGTAACCGAGTTCGGCTTCGAGATTGCCGATGGCCATGCTCACCGCCGACGGGACTTTGCCCAATGCCCTGGCCGCGGCGGAGAACGAGCCGCGTTCGATCACGGCGAGAAACAGCTCGATGCTTTCACTGTTGAAATTCAAATCATCTACCTATCAATAAAACTGAAAGCTACTGACTTTTTCTGTCATCTCCATTGAAGCTATCTTTCGTCGCCTTCGCCAGCCCCACTGGCCACAAGTCGCAAGAAAGAGGCAATTCCCCATGCAAGGCGTCAAACGCAAACTGGTCTACGTGTCGCTCTATGAAGTGATCGGTATGACCTTCTCGGCCCTCGGCCTGGCCCTGTTGTCCGGCACGTCGCCCGGCAGCACCGGCCCGCTGGCGGTGATCATCACCACCATCGCCGTGACCTGGAATTTCATCTACACCTCGCTGTTCGAGCGCTGGGAAAGTCGTCAGGTGTCGCGCACCCGCACGGTAAAACGGCGCATCGCCCACGCCGTCGGCTTCCAGCTGACGCTGATCGTGTTCCTGATTCCGCTGATCGCGTGGTGGATGAACATCAGTCTGGTGCAGGCCTTTTTGCTGGATCTGGCGCTGATCGTGTTCATCCCTTGCTACACCTTCGCGTTCAACTGGCTGTTCGATAAGGTGTTCGGCCTTCCGGCCTCGGCATTGCCGGATCCGCAGCCCGCGACATAAATCGTTAATTGGTAAGCGGATATTGCAAGAAATCGGCGGTTTTCCCGTGCCAACCGCCGATATAAACAATCCTTGATTTCCGATAGCAGGCTAAGCTTTTCCATCAATAAAAAATGGATCAGCCCATGACTGCACACGCCCCCGCCGCGCAACGCGACGGCATCGACCCGATACGCGCCGCCGAGATTTCCGCCCGCATCGACCGCCTCCCGGCAGTCGCCACGATCTGGCGGCTGGTGGCGCTGCTATCGATCGGTGGTTTCTTCGAACTCTACGACCTGTTCCAGACCGCCTATATCAGCCCCGGGCTGATCCGCGACGGTATTTTCGCCACCGGCAATCAGGGCGTGTTCGGTTTCTCCGATCAGGCTGCGTTCGCCTCGGCGACGTTCCTCGGCCTGTTTCTCGGCGCCAGCCTGCTGAGCCCTTTGGCGGATCGGTTCGGGCGACGCGCGATCTTCACCTTCGCGCTGGTCTGGTACACCGTGGCCACGGTGCTGATGGGCGTGCAGAGTTCGGCGCTGGGGATCATCTGCATGCGTTTTCTGGTGGGCATCGGCCTCGGGATCGAGCTGGTAACCATCGACGCCTACCTCTCGGAACTGGTGCCCAAGCGCATGCGCAGTTCGGCGTTTGCCTTCGCGTTTTTCGTGCAGTTCCTGTCGGTGCCGGCGGTGGCGCTGATGTCCTGGTGGCTGGTGCCGCAGGCGCCGCTCGGGGTTTCCGGCTGGCGTTGGGTGGTGTTGGCCAGCGCGGTGTTTGCGCTGTTCATCTGGTGGCTGCGCAAACGTCTGCCGGAGTCGCCGCGCTGGTTGGCGCAGCACGGCCGTTTCGATGAGGCGAACCGGATTCTCGATGGCATCGAGGCGCGCTGCGAGAAGGATCACCGCCAGCCACTGGACGCGCCGGAAGCGGTAGCCGTCGATGTCGAAGGCAAGGGCCGTTTCGCCGATATCTGGCAGCCACCGTACCGGCGCCGCGCGTTGATGCTGATTGTCTTCCACATCTTCCAGGCGATCGGTTTCTTCGGCTTCGGCAACTGGCTGCCGGCGCTGCTTTCCGGTCAGGGCGTCAGCGTCACTCACAGCCTGATGTACGCGTTCATCATCACCCTCGCCTACCCGCTCGGGCCGCTGCTGTTCGTCAAATTCGCCAACCGCTTCGAGAACAAGTGGCAAATCGTCGGCTCGGCCCTCGGTGCCATGACCTTCGGCACCTTGTTCGCGTTGCAGACCAGCGCCTTCGGCCTGATCTTCTGCGGGGTGATGATCACCTTCTGCAACGCCTGGCTGAGCTTCAGTTATCACTCCTATCAGAGCGAACTGTTCCCCACCAACATCCGCGCCCGGGCGGTGGGCTTCTGCTATTCGTTCAGTCGCTTGTCGACGGTATTCAGCAGCCTGTTGATCGGTCTGTTCCTCGACCACTTCGGCACACCGGGCGTGTTGGCGTTCATCGTCGCCAGCATGCTGATCGTGATGCTGACCATCGGCTATTTCGGCCCCCGCACCCGTAACCTGGCGCTGGAAAACATTGCCCATCGCTGACGGACAACGGTCATCCTCTGCCGCCCATTGGCAAGGGATGACCGCTTTGCCCGTTCAAGAAGACTCCCAAGCCATTGAAATAAAAGGACTTATTCAACAGGCACGGTAATTGCTCTCTAGGGCTTACAGTCATTACCTACAGGTTCATTCATCATGTTGGTCAGTGCAAAACAACAGCAAATCATCCACCTGCCCAAGCAGCTGAATGACGATGCAACCGCCACCGCAGCGGCCGGTCTACAAGGCGGACTGCACGGCGCGATGCTGCAGACCCTGCAAAACCAGGCCCAGGCGCAAACCGCCGAAGCCACCGCCAAAGTGCAGGAATCGGCCACCCAACTCGCGACCCAGCAAGTCAGCGAAGCCACACGCATCAGCGACAACGTCGACGAAGCGTTCGCCAAGACCCGAGTCGCCCTGCAAACCTCTGATACTTCGTCGACCAAATCCACGGGCTCATCGGCCATGGACGAGTTCAAGGACTACATGAGCAAGTCGCCGGAACAGCGTCTGCGCGACAGTATCCTCAAGGAAATGGGCCTGACCGAAGACGACATTAAAGCCATGCCGCCGGCTCAGCAACTGGCCATCGGCAAAGAAATCGCCGAGCGCCTGCAGGACAAGATGAAGCTGGCCGAAGTCGAGAAGCAGAACAAGCAAGACGCCAACTCGGTGAAGATCAGCGACGAGTCGGCGGACAAGTTCCTCGCTTCGCTCTGATTCGCCTCGATCTGAAAAGCGGCGCAATAAAAAAGGATCCCCACAGGGATCCTTTTTTTCAGCCGTAAAACCGTCAGTTCAACTGCAACGTCTCGTTGAACTGGCTGATCGCATCCACCACATGCCGCGAGCCCTGCTGAATCTCCCGGATCGCGTCGCCCGCCTCATTCGCCAGTTCCACCCCGAGCCCGGTGCGGCTCAGGCTCGACTGCATGCTCGACACCGCGCTCAATGACAACTCATGGTTCTTGCGCACCACATCGACGATCTCCAGGGTCGCCTGACTGGTCCGCGCCGCGAGGCTGCGCACTTCGTCCGCCACCACCGCAAAACCGCGCCCGTGCTCACCCGCCCGCGCCGCTTCGATGGCCGCGTTGAGCGCCAGCAGGTTGGTCTGGTCGGCAATTCCGCGAATGGTCTGAACGATGGTGCCGATGATGTCCGACTGCTTGCTGACCGCATCGATGCTCAGCGCTGCTTCGTTGAGATCGCGGGAAATGTCCTGAATGATCTGCACCGTTTGCTGCACGACCTGTGAGCCTTTTTGCGCGCAGGCGTCGTTTTGTACCGAGGTGCTGTGGGCCGATTCCGCCGCGGTCTGCAAGGTGGTCATCTGATGGGTGATGTCGCTGGCGAACTTCACCACTTTGTACAACCGGCCCTTGGCGTCAAACAACGGGTTGTAAGAGGCTTCAAGGTAAACGGTCTGCCCGGACTTGTTCTTGCGCTCGAAGCGGTGCGAGTGATATTCGCCGCGATTGAGCGAAGCCCAGAACGCCTTGTACTGAGCGGACTCGGCTTCGACCCGGTGACAGAACAGGCTGTGGTGATGGCCGACGATTTCGTTGAGCGAGTACTGCATGGTCTTGAGGAAGTTGTCGTTGGCCGTGATCACATTGCCTTCCGGGGTGAACTCGATCACCGCCATCGAACGACCGATCGCCGCCAGCATGCTCTCTTCTTCCTTTTCCTTGTTCACTCGCGCGGTGATGTCTGCCGCCACTTTGATCACACTTCGGACCTGTTTGTCCGGGCCATATACCGGCATGTAACTGGCTTCGAGCCAAATCTCCCGACCGCTCTTGTTCAAGCGCAGGAAAGTACCGCTGATGGGTTCGCCGCGGGCCAGGTCCCGCCACAACTTGGCGTATTCCTCGCTGCGGTAAAACGCCTCTTCACAAAAGATCCGGTGATGTTTGCCGCGCACTTCATCGGCGCTGTAGCCCATGGTCTTGCAGAAGTTCTCATTGGCATCCAGAACGATGCCCTCGGGGGTGAATTCGATCATTGCCATCGAACGGTTGATCGCCTCCAACTTGGTGTTGGCTTCGGTCAGGGCACAACTGAAGCGTTCGATTTCCTGCAGGTCAGCCTTGTGATGTAGGTTGAACATGTCTCTATCACCTTCCGCGCGGTTCTTTGATTTGATGAAAGTTCAGGTCTTTCAGAATCCACCACTACGTTCCACAGAACAGGCACACGCATTCCTCCACGGGAGGAAGTTGTCAGGTGATAAACGATGATTAATCAAAGAGTCCATGCAGCGACGCTCTAATCAAGACATCCTTCTCTTGATAGCCCGCGGGCGGGCCATTCCTAACATGCAGAAGAACTTCCATTTAAAAACAGCTCCTTGTCGGTCAAGTGTCGGTGCCTTGAATTGCGCACTCTGGCAGCTTTGAGATCGTTAACCGCTAGCGGTCGGAGCCCATTGGATGGCGTTCGACATAGTTAGTTATGAATGAGCATAGACAGCGCAAAGCCTTGCGCAAGGCCACTAGTCGGCCAGTAATGAGGGAGTTCGGACAGGAAACGGACGAGAAACGGTTCAGCGGCGGGAGTGTTGGTTGCCATTGCGACCGACTCGCAATGGCAACTTTTGAAACGACACAAATATCAGAAAAGAACTACAGACTCCCGCTCACCTTGTTCGCCACTTCACCTGGTACCCAAGGCTTCCACACTTGCGGCTGGTCGCGCAGGAACGCTTCGGCGACCTGTCGTGGTTGCTGACGCTTCTCGCTCATCCCGGCCAGGGTCTGGTTCAGCAGATCGATCGGCAAATCGACTTTCTCAAAGAACGCCACCAGCTCCGGGTACTGCGCCTTGAACGGCGCCGACACGCCAATCGCCAGGCTCGCCGGCATCGAGCGGGTGCCTTTCGGGTTGGGGTTGTTGGCATCGGCCAGGGTTTTCCAGGCTTCGGCATCGAACGGCGGCTCTTCCAGCTTCACCAGTTTGAAGCGACCGAGCAGCGGCGTCGGCGACCAGTAGTAGAACAGCACCGGTTTGCCGCGCTTGATCGACGACGCCACCTCGGCATCCAGCGCCGCGCCGGAGCCGGTGCGGAAGTTGACGAAGCTGTCGTTCAGCGCATAGGCCTTGAGCTTCTGGCTGTTGACGATTTCCGAAGTCCAGCCGGTCGGGCTGTTGAGGAAACGCCCACGGCTCGGGTCTTCCGGGTCCTTGAACACATCCTTGTAGCGCGGCAGGTCGGCCACGGATTTCAGCTCCGGCGCCAGCGGTTTGATCCCGCGCTCCGGGTCGCCCTTGATCACGTATTCCGGCACCCACCAGCCTTCGGTGGCGCCCTTCACCGTGTCACCGAGGCCGAACACCTTGCCCTCGGCGGCAGCCTTGACCCACGCCGGACTGCGCCCGGCCCACTCTTCGCCGATCACTTGAATATCGTTTTTCGCCAGCGCCGCTTCCAGGCTGACGGTGCTGCCCGGCAGCGTATCGGTCGGGTAGCCGTAGCCCTTTTCGACAATCAGGCGCAGCACTTCGGTGATGAAGCTGCCGCTTTCCCAGGTGATGTCGCCGAAGTGAATCGGCGCTTTTGTTTCCGCGGCGACAACGTGCCCGGCAGTCAGGGTCAGGGCCAGCAGCGAACTGCCGAGCAGGGTTTTGATCGATCTCATGCGGACCTCTTGTTCTGGGAGGAAATCAGGGTTTGGTTGGCGCTGTGGCGGTTGCACAGAGCCTGGGAACGGGTCATGTACATGCTCACCGAACGCTGGGAGATGCCCAGTTCGGCGGCGATTTGCGGGTAGGTCAGGCCGTCGATGCGCGCCAGCAGAAAGGTCGAGCGCACCTTGCCCGGCAGGCGCTGGAGCGTCCGGTCCAGGTGCTTGAGGCTCTGCGACAGGTCGGCGAGTTGTTCGGGAGACGGCGCGTGATCGAGGTCACCTTGTTGCAGTTGATGCAGATGCCGACGCTCCAGATCGCCCCGCCGCCAGCGCTCGTACAGCAGGCGTTGAGCAATGGTGGTGAGCAACGCGCGGGGTTCGCGGATGGCGGTCAGGCCCGGGGCTTCGAGCAGTTGCGCGAAGGTTTCGGCGGCGATGTCTTCGGCCGTGGCCGCATCATTCGATTGCCGACGCAGACGTGTGCACAACCACTGGTAATGGTCGCGAAACAACGTGTTCACATGATTGCGATGGGATGAGTAGGCGCCGGACATGGGGGCTCCTTGGTAAAGGGTCGCTGAATGTCCGGTCGTCCGGTGGCGCGATCCTAGCAAGGTGCCTTATGCGTTAAAAATACTTAAAAAGAATTTTTATATTCCATTAGTGGATTACAAGAGACTGCTAGCGCAAGCGGCCATAACCCAGTTCTTCGGCCTCGCGCTGGTAATCCAGCAGGACGAGGTAATCGCTTTCGCTGGCGGGCAGCACTTCGGGCAAACCGAGGATGCGGGCCACATCGGGCAAGTCCTGAAGGCTGCGGTTCATGGCCCGACGCAGGTGTTCGATCTGCTTGTCAGTCGTGCTGGCGGCGGTGATAAAGGGCAAGGTCGGGCTGAACGCGCTGCGTGCCACCACCCGCAATCCGCTGACCTCTTCGGCGGCGTACTGCGCCAGATACGCAAAGGTCACGCTGTCGATGGCCGCCAGATCGGCGCGGTCTTCGCGTAACCAGCGCAGGCTCTCGCGGTGACCGCCACTGATGCCGACCGAAGCGAAAAACTGCCCGTCCCGGTGCAACGGCGCCAGACGCTGACGCAACAGGTTCATGCCGCTGTTGGAGTCTTCGCTGTTGATCACCCCGCGACTGTCGAAGAACTCCGCCAGATTGCGACGCGGATCATCGGCGCGGGCGAGGATCAGGCTGCAATGATTGCCGGCGCTGGCGTCCGGCAATTTGTAGCGCGGACGGCCGACAATCCTCACCTGCCCACGCAGCGCGGTCATCAGCGGATAGCCGCAGGTCTGGGTCAGCAGCAACTCAGGCGAGCGCCAGAGTTCAAGCAACGACAAGCCGTCGGCATCGAGTCGCGAACGGCCGAGGTGTTCGAGGATCCGCGCCAGCCACCGCTCGTTCGCCGCGCGAATCGGCTCGGGGGCGATGTACATCAACAGCTCTGCGTAACCTGACGTCATGGTCGCCTCAAATAAACGGATGCTGCGGGCTGTCGATCGGCTTGATGCCGTGCCGGCGCCACAGTTGCCCATAACCTTGCACCAGAAATCCGCCGCTGCGTGCCACCCATTGTTCCCGGCGCATGCGGTAGGCCTCGGGCAGGTCGTACCACGAAAGCTTCGGCAAGTCGTGGTGCACGAGGTGGAAATTCAGGTTCAGGAACAGCCAGCGCCACGGCCATCCGGCCTCGTTGAGCACCGTGCGCTGTTCCGGTTGCGTATGCGGCCGGTGTTCATAGTAGGAGCGAACCATCGCGATCGACAGCGCCGGCACGCTGATCAGAAACAGGTAATGCCACACCGGCAACACGCTGTAGCGGGCGATGAAAAACAGCATCAGAACGGTCAGGGCACCGTGGGTCAGCCACATCAGCCAGGCCTGGCGCTCGCGGTTTTTCAGGCGTTGCAGTTCTTCACCGGCCAGCGTCAGCAACGCCAGCGGCGCGCCAAGAATAAATCGGCCCAATACGGTTTTGTTCAGCCAGTGCAGGCTGCGTTCGAACAGCGAACTGCCCTGCCAGCGTTCGGCGCTCAGATAACGGCTTTCGGGATCGACGCCAGGGATCGTCAGGTCTTCGTCGCGATGGTGCTGCAAATGGCTGTCGCGATAGAGCGTGTACGGATACCACACCGCGAATGGCGCATAGCCGAGGACTTTGTTGACGAAGGTCCAGCGCGTGGGATGACCGTGGAGCAGTTCGTGCTGCACCGACAGCCACAGCACCAGCAACGGAATCAGCAGCAGCGTGCTCCACCAGACGCCGAGCCGTTCGCTGCCCAGCACAATCGCGAACCAGCCGCCGTACACGCCGATCAGCAGCAGCCACGTCGGCCACTCGGTGCGGGCGGTGAAGCGCTGGCGCAGGGTTTCGATTTGCTGACGATGCTGATCGTCAAAGTAATGGGCCATGGCGTTGCTCGGAAAAGGAGTCCATTCCTTCTGTGCAACGACAACGGAGATTCTTGCAGATTATTTTTCAAGAGGTAGCGGGAGCCCGGATCCGGGCTCCCGAACGGCGTGATCAATGGCCAAAGATGTCGACTTTTTTCGTCCTCTTCTCGTGGCGTTTCTCGATGGCTGTCTTGGCCGGTTTCTTCTTCGCGGCTTTCTTCGAATCCATACCTTTGGACATGATGCTTACTCCACTCAGAGGGGATGTGAGATCAGGTATACACCTATCCCGGCGAGCACGTTGTTTTATAATCCGCGGCTTTTGCACCGGCAGTCCGATTCATGACCGACATCCGTTTCAGCCAGCTCGACGACCTGTCCTGGCCCTTGATGAACAAGTTCTACCGCCAGCATCAATCGTCGATGAAAGCGGTGCGCGAGGCGCAATTGTGGGTGGCGCGGCGGGAAGAAATCGTGGCTGCGCTGTGCCTGCGACCGGTGTTCGGCGGGCATTGGCTGACCGGACTGTTTGTCGATCCGGCCTGTCGCGAACAGGGCATCGCCGCGCAGTTGATTGCCGAAGCGGTGAAGGGCATCGAGGCGCCGGTGTGGCTGTTCTGCCACCCGGACTTGCGCGGTTTCTACGAGCGGCGCGGCTTCACTTTCGACCCCGCCCTGCCCCAGGCCATGGCCGAGCGTTTGAGCCGTTATGCGCGGAGCAAGCCAATGATTGCGATGGAGCTGGCACCGCGCCTGGGCTAGTCAGTCGTCGGCGTTGGGATCGAGGTCCGGAAACATCACCTCGGTGAAACCGAACTTGCTGAAATCGGTAATGCGCGACGGGTACAGCCGCCCGATCAGGTGATCGCATTCATGCTGCACCACCCGCGCATGGAACCCCGAGGCCACACGCACAATCGGCTCCCCCTTGGGGTCGACGCCTTCGTACCGGATCTGCTGGTAACGATCCACCGCGCCCCGCAGGCCGGGCACCGACAGGCAGCCCTCAAAACCCTCTTCCATCAGCGGACTCAACGGCGTGATCAGCGGATTGATCAGGATCGTCTGCGGCACCGCTTCGGCGTCCGGGTAGCGTTCGCTGTGCTCGAAACCGAAGATCACCAATTGCAGGTCGACACCGATCTGCGGCGCGGCCAGGCCGACCCCGCCGACGCTTTCCATGGTCTGGAACATGTCGTCGATCAGTTGCCACAGTTCCGGGCTGTCGAGCATTTCAGCGGGCACTGGCGGGGCGATGCGCAGCAGGCGTTCGTCGCCCATCTTCAGAATTTCACGGATCATGATCAGGCTTCGTCAGTGTTCGGCTTGAGCGAGTGATCGCGCCCGAGGCCGGAAACGTGTTGTTTGGGATGTTCATCGAGTTCGCCGGGGACTTTCTCGCCCGGATCCTTGCCCTCGCTGGACATGTGTTCGATCACCGCATTCATCTCCGCACCGAGCAACAACACGGCGGCGGAAATGTAGAAATACAGCAACAGCACGATGATCGCACCGATGCTGCCATACATGGCGTTGTAGTTGGCGAATGTCTTGACGTAGAACGCGAAGCCCAGGGACGCGATGATCCACACCACCACCGCCAGCACCGAGCCTGGCGTGATGAAGCGGAATTCCTGTTTGACGTCGGGCATCACGTAGTAGATCAGCGCCACGGCCACCATCATCAGGATCACGATCACCGGCCAGCGGGCGATCGTCCACACCGTGACGATGACTTCTTCCAGCCCGACCTGCGCGGCGATCCAGCCCATCACCTGCGGCCCGAGCACCATCAGCGCGGCAGCGGCCAACAGCATGCCGGCAATGCCGACGGTGTAGATGATCGACAGCGGAAAACGCTTCCAGATCGGCCGGCCCTCGACCACGTCGTAGGCCGCATTCATCGCGCTCATCATCAGGCGCACACCGGCGGACGCGGTGTACAGGGCGATGACGATACCCACCGAAAGCAGGCCGCCCTTGGATTGCTGCAACTGATCGATCACCGGGTTGACCTGCTCCAGCGCCTGGGGCGGCAATACCAGCTCCGATTGCAGGCGCAGCCAGGAGAAGAAGTCCGGCAGGTGCAGGAAACCGATCAGGGCAATCAGGAACAGAATGAACGGGAACAGCGAAAACAGCATCTGGTAGGCCAGTGCCGAGGCATAGGTCGACATCTCGTCTTCCATGAACTCGGTGACGGTGCGCACGATGACCCGGTGCAGGGGCAGACCTTTCATGTCGGGGAAAATCATTCGCGTCTCCTTTCGCCGCAAAACAGGTTGAAGTCGTGGCGACTCAGGGGCCGTTTTTCTCTCATCAAAGTAGCTTACTTGGCGACTTTGAAACACTGTGAACCGTGACCATCTGTGAACGGGACACGAAAACGGCCATCCTTGGATGGCCGCTTCGTTGTTTCGTTCAAGGCTCGATCAAGCCTTGTCGACGCCTTTCTTGATCGCGTCCTTGGCTTTGCCCACCGCTTGCTGGGCCTCGCCTTTTTTCTCTTGCAGTTTGCCTTCGGCTTGCAGCTTCTGGTTGTCGGTGGCTTTGCCGACACCTTGCTTGACGTTGCCGACCGCTTCGTTGGCCATGCCTTTCACTTTATCGCCTGTGCTACTCATGGTGTTTCTCCTTGGTGCATTGAAGGGGAAAAGTCAGTACGTAACGATTGACTGGCCCGGTTTGCGCCAAGTTTCATTTATTTTCAGGGCTTCATTTCGTCGCGGCGTGCAGGTTGGGCTTTATGTTTGCGAGCGTACCCCCGAGAATGCCCACCATAAGGGCGCCACGCGCCACAGAACCGATCCCGCAGGAATGTTATGAAACTCGATAAAAAGCAGGCCATCGCCCGTCGCAACCAGGAACTGGGCGGTGCCGTGCTCGGCACCAACAACTGCCACTTCGCCGAACTGAACCGCAACCGCAATATCTGGTGGTTCGACTTGCCGGTGTCGCGACTGGCGATCGGTCAGTACGAGTGGATTCACCTGTTGATGCACACCCCGGCCACCGACGAACTGCTGCACCTGAAAGTGCCGACCGTGTTCCTGCGCGAAAAGCTCGAAGGCCTGGTGATCCGCAACGAAGGCAAGCGCAAGGCCGCCCTGAGCCTGGAACTGAGCGCCGACAAGGACTCGTACCTGCAGGACATGCGTCCGGCGGGGACCAATGTGAACTTCGCGCCGTTCCGCCAGTAAACCTTTTACGCTGACCGACGTGATCGTTCCCACGCTCTGCGTGGGAACGATCAAACAGTTAACCAACAAAAAGCCCCGCATCTGCGGGGCTTTTTGTTTTATGCGGCGCTCTTCGCCTTGATCTTCTTCAGCTCTTCGTCGCGCAGTTCGCGACGCAGGATCTTGCCGACGTTGGTGGTCGGCAGTGCATCGCG
Source organism: Pseudomonas sp. GW821-FHT11D10 (assembly GCF_058808435.1). NCBI lineage: Bacteria > Pseudomonadati > Pseudomonadota > Gammaproteobacteria > Pseudomonadales > Pseudomonadaceae > Pseudomonas > Pseudomonas sp. GW821-FHT11D10. The sequence goes on from NZ_JBXARR010000004.1 coordinate 163,434, forward strand.
GAACTCCACCGAACGCGGCACCTTGTAGCCGGTGACGTTGGCGCGCATGTGCTCCATCACCTGTTCCTTGGTCAGCGTAACGCCCGGTTTGGCGACGATGAAGATCTTGATCGCCTCGCCGGATTTCTCGTCCGGAATACCGATGGCCGCGCACTGCAACACGCCCGGCAGGGCCGCCAGCACGTCTTCCAGCTCGTTCGGGTACACGTTGAAACCGGAGACCAGAATCATGTCTTTCTTGCGATCGACAATACGCATGTAGCCGTCCGGCTGGATCAGTGCGATGTCACCGGTCTTCAGCCAGCCTTCGCTGTCGAGCATCTCGTCGGTGGCTTCCTGACGCTGCCAGTAGCCCTTCATCACTTGCGGGCCCTTGACGCACAGTTCGCCGATTTCGCCCAGCGGCTGCTCGACACCGGCATCGTCGATGACTTTGCACAGGGTCGATGGCACCGGAATGCCAATGGTACCGATCTGGATGTTCTGAATCGGGTTGACCGTGGCCACCGGGCTGGTTTCGGTCATGCCGTAACCTTCGCAGATCGGGCAACCGGTGACCGCTTTCCAGCGCTCGGCCGCGGCCAGTTGCAGGGCCATGCCGCCGGACAGGGTGACTTTCAGCGCCGAGAAATCCAGCTTGCGGAAACCTTCGTTGTTGCACAGGGCCACGAACAGCGTGTTGAGGCCGACGAAACCGCTGAACTTCCACTTCGACAGTTCCTTGACCATCGCCGGCAGGTCGCGCGGGTTGCTGATCAGGATGTTGTGGTTGCCGATCAGCATCATCGCCATGCAATGAAAGGTGAACGCATAGATGTGGTACAGCGGCAGCGGCGTGATCAGGATCTCGCAACCTTCATTGAGGTTGGAGCCCATCAACGCCTTGCACTGCAGCATGTTGGCGACGAGGTTGCGATGGGTGAGCATCGCGCCCTTGGCCACGCCGGTGGTGCCGCCGGTGTATTGCAGCACCGCGACATCGCCGCTGTCCGGATTGGCTTCGGCGACCGGCTGGCCCTGGCCCTTGCTCAGCACGTCGTTGAACTTGACGGCTTTGGGCAGGTGATAGGCCGGGACCATTTTCTTAACGTACTTGATGACGCTGTTGATCAGCAGACGCTTGATCGGCGGCAGCAGGTCGGCGACTTCGGTGACGATGACGTGTTTGACGCCGGTTTTCGGCACCACGGCTTCGGCCAGGTGCGCCATGTTCGCCAGGCACACCAGCGCCTTGGCACCGGAGTCGTTGAATTGGTGTTCCATTTCCCGCGCGGTGTACAGCGGGTTGGTGTTGACCACGATCAGCCCGGCACGGATGGCACCGAAGACGGCGACCGGGTACTGCAACACGTTGGGCAGTTGCACGGCGATTCGATCACCGGGCTGCAAATCGGTATGCTGTTGCAGATAAGCGGCAAACGCACCGGACAATTCGTACAGTTCACCGTAGGTGATGGTCTTGCCCAGGTTGCTGAACGCCGGTTTGTCGGCGAAGCGTTGGCAGGATTGCTTCAACACTGCCTGAATATTCGGGTACTCGTCTGGATTGATGTCGGCAGCAATTCCAGCGGGGTACTTATCCTTCCAAAAGTCTTCGATCATGGAAGCCCACTCCTCAGCAACGCGAATTCAGCACCGCATTTGATGCGATTATTATTGGTGTTTGTTTATTGGTGAGTCTGGCTTTTTACAAGGCCGAGAAGTCACAAAGCGCGCCGAGAGTAGCAGCTTTGCCAAGGGTCGACTAGAGCCAAAAGCGGCCCCTACAGTCATTTTCATGACTCAAGAACTACTGGCAGTCATTTTAGAGCAAAAATCCTATAACACCTTGAAAGTCCCGGTTTTCGGGGCCTGAAACAAAAATCGCGAGCAGGCCCGCTCCCGCAGGCTCATCGATAACCCTGTGGGAGCGAGCTTGCTCGCGATTGCGCGAAGCGCAGTTCTTTTAAGCGATATCGCGTAACTCTCTGCGCAGAATTTTCCCGACAGGCGTCATCGGCAACGACTCACGCAGCACGATGTGTTTCGGCACCTTGTACGCCGTGAAATTCTCTTTGCAATAGGCCTTCAGCTCTTCCAGGCTCACGCCGGTCTCCCGCGCCACCACGAACAGCTTCACCGCCTCGCCGGAACGTTCGTCCGGCACGCCGATCACTGCGCAGTTGGCGACTTTCGGGTGAGCCATCACCACGTCTTCGATTTCGTTCGGGTACACGTTGAAACCGGAGACGATGATCATGTCTTTCTTGCGGTCGACGATACGCACAAACCCGTCCGGGTCGATCACCGCGATGTCGCCGGACTTGAACCAGCCCTCGGCATCCAGCACTTCGGCGGTGGCCTCGGGTTTCTGCCAGTAGCCTTTCATGATCTGCGGGCCCTTGATGCACAGCTCGCCGCGCTCGCCCAGAGGCTGCTCGACGCCGTCGTCATTGATGACTTTCAAGCGGGTGCCCGGCACCGGCAGGCCGACCGTGCCGATCCGCGACAGCTCGCCGTACGGGTTGGTGCAGGCCACCGGCGAGGTTTCGGTCAGGCCGTAACCTTCGGTGATGCGACAACCGGTGATCTGCTCCCAACGCTCGGCGGTGGCCTTGACCAGCGCGGTGCCGCCGGAGTTGGTGAGCTTGAGGGTGGAGAAGTCCAGGGTCTTGAAGTCCGGATGATCCATCAGCGCGACAAACAGCGTGTTGAGCCCCAGCAGCGCCGAAAACTTCCAGTTCTTCAGCTCCTTGATGAAGCCGCCGATGTCACGCGGGTTGGTGATCAGCACGTTGTGGTTGCCCGACACCATCATGCACATGCAATTCGCGGTGAACGCATAGATGTGGTACAGCGGCAGCGGCGCGATCATCACCTCCTGCCCTTCGCGCAACAGTGGCTGGCCGTCGCTGCCGAACTGGCCGAGACAGGCGCGCACCTGCTGCATGTTCGCCACCAGATTGCCGTGGGTCAGCATCGCGCCCTTGGCCAGGCCGGTGGTACCGCCGGTGTATTGCAGCACGGCAATGTCGTCCAGGCCGACCTTCAGCGGCTTGATGCCCAGGCCCCGGCCCATGCGCAGCGCGCTCTTGAAGGAAATCGCCTGGGGCAGCGAGTACGCCGGGACCATTTTCTTCACTTTGCTGACCACGGTGTTGACCAGCCAGCCCTTGGCGGTGGGCATCAGGTCGCCCATCTTCGCTTCGATCAGGTACTGGATGTCGGTGTCCGGCAGCACTTCCTGGACCTTCTGGCCGAACATGTTCAGGTACACCAGCGCCCGGGCGCCGGAGTCCTTGAACTGGTGACGCATCTCCCGCGCGGTGTACAGCGGGTTGGTGTTGACCACGATCAGCCCGGCACGCAAGGCGCCGAACACGGCAATCGGATAATGCAGGACGTTGGGCATCTGCACCGCAATGCGATCCCCCGGCACCAGGTCGGTGTGGGCTTGCAGATAACCGGCGAACGCGGCGCTCTGGCGCTCCAGCTCGGCGTAGGTCAGGGTCACGCCCATGTTGCTGAACGCCGGGCGATCAGCGAATTTCTTGCAGGAACGCTCGAACACCTCGATCACCGACTTGAATTCACCCGCGTCGATGTCCAGGGGTACGCCCGCCGGGCGTTTGTCATTCCAGAAATCAGGTTGCATTGTTCTTGTCCTCTTTACCTGAGCCGATCCGGGGCCGCTTCGCTGTCATTTCTTTCTGTCCCTGAAAAAGCCGAGAGCAAAAAGCGGGGCTTCACGGACACTAGCAGCTATGGTCAATCAGGCAAATATGGGCAAGGTCGTCATTGATCGTGTGAATCTTCCTGCCGTGGCGTGAGCTGATCGGACGCGCTATACAATGCAACCTCTGCAAGACGCATCAGCAAAAACAGGCCGCAAAAGGAATCGCCATGATCCACGACACCTTCTGGCTGGATGCGAGTGACCGCAGCCGCCTCTTCGTCAACCAGTGGTTGCCGTCTGCGCCCTTGAAAGCGGTGATTCTGCTGGCCCACGGCATGGCAGAACACAGCGCCCGATACGCACGGCTGGCAGAGACCTTTTGCGCCGAAGGCTACGGTGTGTACGCGCTCGATCAGCGCGGCCATGGCAAAACTGCCGAACATGGGACACTGGGGCATTTCGCCGACGACGATGGCTGGTGCAAGGTGGTCGGCGATCTGGCCAGCCTCAACCAGCGCATCGGCCAGCGTCACCCGAGGGTACCGATCGTGCTGCTTGGGCACAGCATGGGCAGCTACATTGCCCAGGCTTATTTACTGCACCACAGCGCCAGCCTGCATGGCGCGATTCTCAGCGGTTCGAATTTCCAGCCGGTTGCACTGTACCGAGCGGCCCGGCAGATCGCCCGATTCGAAAAACTGCGTCAGGGCGCCAAGGGCCGCAGCGCGCTGATCGAATGGCTGTCGTTCGGCTCGTTCAACAATAAATTCAAACCGGCACGCACCGCGTTTGACTGGCTGAGTCGCGACCCGGCCGAGGTCGACAAGTACGCCACCGACCCGCTGTGCGGCTTTCGCTGCACCAATCAACTGTGGATCGACCTGCTCGGCGGGTTGCAGCAAATCAGCAAAGCGTCCAATCTCGCCCAGATTGATCCGGGCCTGCCGCTGCTGGTGATCGGCGGCGAATGTGATCCGGTGAGCGAAGGCAAGCGTCTGACTGATCTGGCCAACGCCTTGCGTGCGGCCGGCAGCCAGAACCTGCAGCTCAAGATCTACCCGCAGGCGCGGCACGAATTGTTCAACGAGAGCAACCGCGACGAAGTGACCGCCGATGTGCTGGCCTGGATCGACCAGGCCCTGAGCCATCGCCGGCCGCACCGCAGCGAATAATTTTTTGTGGATTCATTTCATCCGTCACAGGAATTCAACCCCATGACCCAGGTTACCAACATCCCTTACGAAGCCCTCGAAGTGGGCCAGACCGCGAGCTACAGCAAGACTGTCGAGGAACGTGACATTCAGCTGTTCGCCGCGATGTCCGGTGACCACAACCCGGTGCACCTGGACGCCGAGTTCGCCGCCGCCAGCATGTTCAAGGAACGCATCGCCCACGGCATGTTCAGCGGCGCGCTGATCAGTGCGGCAGTAGCCTGCGAGCTGCCTGGGCCGGGCACCATTTATATCGGCCAGCAGATGAGCTTCCAGAAGCCGGTGAAGATCGGCGACACCCTGACCGTGCGCCTGGAAATCCTCGAAAAACTACCGAAATTCCGCGTGCGCATCGCCACTCGCGTATTCAACCAGCGCGATGAGCTGGTGGTGGACGGCGAGGCCGAGATCCTGGCGCCGCGCAAGCAACAGACCGTTACCCTGCCGACCTTGCCGGCCATCAGCATCGGCTGATCGTCCTCGGTTAAATCCGGACACAAAAAAACGCCAGACCAGCTGGCGTTTTTTGTTGGCCTCGAACGCTTACGAGCGTGCGCGAGCCTGGTTACGCAGCGCTTTCACCTGATCGTGATTGCGTTGCACACCGTGGTACTGGCGCTCGACCAGATCACGGATGCCGACCAGGTTGTGTTTGTTGATCTTCTCGATCGCTTCACGATAAGCCTTCAGGGCGTGGTCTTCACCGCGCTCGGCTTCATTGAGTACCGCTTCTTCGTCCTTGCCGGTGAACATCGCTTTGACGTCGACCCAGCGACGGTGCAGATCACCGCTGACACTGGTCGAGGTTTCCGGATCGCCACCCATCGAACGCACGGCGGATTGCAGCTCGGCGGCAGCCGTTGCGCAATCGGCGGAGCGTTTCACGAACAGGGTTTTCAGCTCTGGATGCTTGATGTCTTCAGCGCAGGTCTTGAACCCTTCCTGACCGTCCTTGCTGGTTTCGATCAGGTCGTTGAGGACGGAGATGGCTTCTTTATTCATGTCAGTCATTTTTCAATTCCTTGCGTGGGTGAAAGATGCAAGGAGTGTTGCAGTGGTCGTGCCAGTTTCCTGAAAAGAACTTAGTCCTTAATTTTCAACTACTTACAAACACAGCGAGAATCTGTATGCCTGTTATTTGCATGATCTGTCATTTGGCCTGCATGCAGAATGCCTGTATTTTCCGAAGTGTTTTCAAAGCCAGACGATTCCAACGATGAACCCTGAAAAGCTCGAACTGCTGATCACCCGCGAAATGCCCTTCGGCAAGTACAAGGGCCGAATCATTGCCGACCTGCCGGGCCCCTACCTGAACTGGTTTGCCCGGGAAGGATTTCCCCATGGCGAACTGGGCGGGCTGTTGGCGTTGATGCAGGAAATCGATCACAACGGTCTGTCGGAACTGCTCGAACCGCTGCGCGCCAAACACGGCAAACCTGCCCCGCGCCATTGAGGCGTCACCCTGATCCGAGTCGAGTCGACCATGCCCGATAACACCCGCCGCGCCCGAGACGAAGCTTTCTGGCAAACCTTCGCCGACCGTTACGACCGCCACCCCGGCCCCGTGAATCTGGAGAACGGTTACTTCGGGCGCATGTCGCGCACCGTGGTCGAGGAGTACCAGCGCAACATCGAACTGATCAACAACAGCAACTCGGTCTATGTGCGCCAGCGTTTCGAACAGCACGACAGCCTCGACATCCGCGCGCAACTGGCTGAACTGATCGGCGTGCGCGCGCAAAGCGTGGCCTTCACCCACAACGCCACTGCCGGCCTGCAATCGCTGATCCGCAACTACAACCGCCTGCAGCCTGGCGATCAGGTGCTGATCTGCGATCTGGAGTACGACACGGTCAAGGGCGCCATGCGCTGGCTGGCAAAGCATCGCGGCGTCGAGGTGATCGAGATCGAGCACGCCCACCCGGCCACCTTCGACAGCCTGCTGGCGACTTACCGCGAAGCTTTCATCCGCTATCCGAAGCTCAAGCTGATGGCCCTGACTCACGTCACCCACCGCACCGGGCTGGTGATGCCGGTGCAGGCGATTGCCGCGCTGGCCAAGGAACACGGCGTCGACATCATCCTTGATGGCGCCCATGCCCTTGGCCAGATCGAGTTCGATCTCGAAGCGCTGGGCATCGCCTTCGCCGGGTACAACCTGCACAAGTGGATCGGCTCGCCACTGACCCTCGGTTTTCTCTACATTGCTCCGCAGCGTCTGGGCGATATTGATCCGGACATGGGCGAGATGCATTTTTCGACTGGCGATATCCGCTCACGCACGCCCTACAGCACGCCGAACATTCCGGCACTGATGACCCTGCCGTTGGTGTTCGAGGAACACCGCTCACTGGGTGGCGCGGCCGCCAAAGGCGCGCGGGTGAATTACCTGCGCAACCTGTGGGTCAGCGCCGTCCGTAACCTGCCGGGCATCGAAGTCATGACCCCGGACGATCCGCGTCTGTATTGCGGCATCACCTCGATGCGTTTTACCCGCCATGCCGACCAGCAGGCGATGGTCGAACGCCTGCTCAACGACTACAACCTGTTCACTGTCGTGCGCAACGGCGCTGCCTGTGGGCCGTGCATCCGTGTCACGCCGTCGCTGACCACGACGGCGGCGGAGATTCAGTCGCTGATTCAGGCGCTGAACGAACTGCGTTAAACCGTGTACTTGTCGAAGTCCTCGGGTTTGATCTGCGACGACACCGCAAAGGTGTCGATGCCGATCGTGAGGTGACCGAAGTAACCGTCCTCGTGAGAGTCGCGGCCGATCGGCCACACCGTCAGGGTCGACTCTTCACCGCCCATGTTGGTGTAGTAGGCATCGTCGTTGTTGCACACCGGCAGCGAACTGCGCCCGCGATAGGCCTTGGCATTGAGCACGCCACGGGAAACCACTTCCGGAAAATACAGCTGCCCGACCCAGGCCACATTGCGCTCGTCCAGGTATTCGTTGCCGGCGACGATGCGCACCGCCACGTGAATGTGCAGCGCTCGCCCGGCATAGAAACCCGGATAGATCGTGGTGAAGCGCACCCTGCCCTTGTGGTCGCTGAACTGACCGCCGCGCAAATAAGTGTCATCGTCGGTTCGCGGGATCGAGCCGATGTCCTCGACGTCGACTTCCAGATCCGGGTTGACCCGACTCCAGCCGGAATAGGCACCGCGTGCGTTGCAGTGCCAGATATCCACCAGCGCACCGCTGACCGGCTCGGCGGTCATGGCATCGACGATGGTCAGGCGCAGCAGCAGCGGCAGACCCTCGGCGCCTTCGCTGATGTTGCGGCGCAGCAGTTTGGGATTGCGGAAATACGGCCCGGCGACTTGCTCGGGGGCCAGTTGATAAACCGATGGAGCTGAAGGCTGGTTATCCATGACGCGTTCTCTCTTCCATAAGATGAACGCAGGTTAACGCCACATGCAAAGCCAGGTGCGGTAACTATGTATCTCAAGATAACGAAGTTTTTCGGGCAAAAAAAAACGGTGCACCGACCAAGCGCACCGTAAAGCCGTAGAACACACAACGAAGTGTCAGTTGAAGATCAGTCCAGCAGCGCCAACGCCTCGGCGGTGCATTCCTGAATGCGGGCCCAGTCGCCGTTCTTGATCCACTCAGGATCGAGCATCCAGCTACCGCCCACGCACATGACGTTTTTCAGCGCCATGTAGCTCTTGATGTTGGCTGGACCCACGCCGCCGGTCGGGCAGAATTTCACTTCGCCGAACGGGCCGCCGAGGGCCTTGATTGCCGCCACGCCGCCGCTGACTTCAGCCGGGAACAGCTTGAAGCGGCGATAACCCAGGCCATAGCCTTCCATGATGCCGGAGGCATTGCTGATGCCCGGCAGCAGCGGGATCGGGCTTTCGACGCTGGCTTCCAGCAGGTCACGGGTGATGCCCGGGGTAACGATGAATTGCGAACCGGCGGCTTCGGCCGCAGCCAGCATGTTGCGGTCGAGCACGGTGCCGGCACCGGTCACCAGTTCCGGGCGTTGTTCGCGCAGGATCTGGATCGCCTTGAGGCCGAACTGCGAACGCAGGGTCACTTCCAGCGCGGTCAGACCACCGGCGGCCAGTGCGTCGGCCAGCGGCAGCACGTCCTGTTCGCGGGCGATGGTGATCACCGGCAGGATCCGCGCCTTGGCGCAGAGGCTGTCGATCAGGGCAACTTTGTCCGCCATGGAAACGGTCGGGGATGGGGTTGTCATAGCGGCTGTTCCTTGGCTCATGGGCACCAGTAAATCTCTAACGTAGGTTGCAGAAACGCGCGAACCGGCATGGCGGCGACGTCGTTGGATGCCAGTGCGGCATTCAGGGTGGTCAGTTTCGACTGACCGGAAATCGACAGAATCTTGTGTCGCGCCGAAGCCAGCAGCGCGCGACTCATGGTCAGGCGCTGACGCGGCACGCTTGGCGCCAGCATCGGCCAGCAGCGACGGCTGCCGTCGGCTTGCAGGGCTTCGGCCAGGTTCGGGCTGTCCGGGAACAGCGACGCTGTGTGACCGTCATCACCCATGCCCAGCACCAGCACGTCGATAGGCGGCAACTCGGCGAGCAAACGATCGGCCTGCTCCGCAGCCTGCTCGACGTTGGCCGCCGCGCTGTAAAGGCTGAGGAACTGCGCCTTGGCCGCCGGGCCCTTGAGCAGATATTGCTTGAGCAGACCGGCGTTGCTGTCGGCGTGTTCGACCGGTACCCAGCGTTCGTCGGCCAGGGTCACGACGACCTTCGACCAGTCCAGTTCCTGCTTGGCCAGGTGCTGGAAAAACGCCACCGGGCTACGGCCGCCAGACACCACCAGCACGGCGTTGCCACGTGCCGCCAGCGCTTCGCTCAATTGCTTGGCGACATTCAGCGCCAGGCCTTCGGCAAGCAGCACCGGGCTCTTGAACTCGCGGGCGTTCACGCCCTCGGGCAGTTTCACATCAGATATCGCCATACCACGACCTCCCGTCCCGCGTGATCAATGCAATGGAGCTCATCGGCCCCCACGACCCGGCCGCATACGGCTTGGGCGCGTCACCGGATTTTTTCCACCCGGCGATCAGCTGGTCACACCATTTCCACGCGGCTTCGATTTCATCTTTACGGACAAACAGGTTCTGATTGCCGTTCATCACTTCCAGCAACAACCGCTCGTAGGCATCGGGGATCCGAGCGCTGCGCCAGGTGTCGGAAAAATTCAGTTGCAGCGGGCCGCTGCGCAGCTGCATGCCCTTGTCCAGGCCTTGCTCCTTGGTCATCACGCGCAAGGAAATGCCTTCGTCCGGTTGCAGGCGGATGATCAGTTTGTTGCTGATCTGCAGGCGCTGCTCGGGGGCGAAGATGTAGTGCGACGGTTCCTTGAAGTGGATGACGATCTGCGACAGTTTCTGCGGCATGCGCTTGCCGGTACGCAGGTAGAACGGCACGCCGGCCCAGCGCCAGTTGCGGATGTCGGCACGCAGGGCGACGAAGGTTTCGGTGTCGCTCTGGGCGTTGGAGTTCGGCTCTTCGAGGTAGCCCGGCACGGACTTGCCTTCGCTGTGCCCGGCGATGTACTGGCCGCGCACCACTTGCGTGGTCAAGCCTTCCGGACTGATCGGCGCCAGGGCCTTGAGCACCTTGACCTTCTCGTCGCGGATACTGTCGGCGGACAGGTCGGCCGGCGGGTCCATGGCGATCAGGCAGAGCAGTTGCAGCAGGTGGTTCTGGATCATGTCCCGCAGCTGACCGGCCTTGTCGAAGTAACCCCAGCGGCCTTCGATACCGACCTTCTCGGCCACGGTGATTTCCACGTGGGAGATGTAGTTCTGGTTCCACTGGGTTTCGAACAGGCTGTTGGCGAAACGCAGGGCGATCAGGTTCTGGACGGTCTCTTTGCCCAGGTAGTGGTCGATGCGGTAGGTGCGGTTCTCCGGGAAGAACTGCGCCACGGCGTCGTTGACCTTGCGCGAGGATTCCAGGTCGGAGCCGATCGGCTTTTCCAGCACCACGCGGGTGTTTTCCGCCAGACCGACTTTCGCCAGGTTCTCGCAGATCGCGCCGTACACCGCCGCCGGGGTGGCGAAGTAGGCAATCATGCGTTGCGTGCTGCCGGCCAGTTCGGCCAGCGCCACATAATCTTCAGCCTTGAGGAAGTCGACGTGCAGGTAGGTCAGGCGCGCCAGAAAGCGCTCGGCCACGGCCTCGTCCAGTTCCTTGCCCACGTAACGGCGCAGCTCGGCGGCGATGAACGCCAGGTGCTGCTGCTCGGTGCCCGCCTCACGGGCCAGTGCGATAATGCGCGTGTCCTCGTGCAGCAGGCCGGCGCCATCCAGGTGATAAAGGGCAGGAAACAGCTTGCGCAGGGCCAGATCGCCCAAGGCGCCGAACAAGGCGAAGGTGCACGGTTCAACCGTAATCGAAGGCATGATGTTTGTTCTTTTATCAAGTTAAGCTACAAATACCTTTTTTCAAGGCATCACTCAAGGGAAAATGTAGTAATAACCACAACATTTTCGCAAAATACAGATTCCGAGTGGTGGTCGATCGGAGCCATCAGTAGGATAGGCCACCGTCACGGGCCACATCAAAGGCCCAATTTGCATAGCCGCGCGCTTATCGGCGCCGGTGAATCTAGGAATTCTTATGGACCGCGTGCGAAATTTACTGGAACAGATCCAGAGTCGCCTTGAAGAGCTGAACAAGGCCGAACGCAAAGTCGCCGAAGTGATCCTGCTCAACCCACAGCAGGCCACCCGCTTCAGCATCGCCGCCCTCGCCCAGGCGGCGTCGGTCAGTGAACCGACGGTCAACCGTTTCTGCCGTTCGTTCGGCGTCAGCGGCTACCCCGAACTCAAGCTGCAACTGGCCCAGAGCCTGGCCAGCGGCGCGGCGTATGTCAGCCGCGCAGTAGAAGCCGACGACAATCCCGAGGCTTACACGCAGAAGATTTTCGGCAGTGCGATCGCATCCCTGGACAGCGCCTGCCAGGCACTGGACCCGAACCTGATCAGCCGCGCCGTCGACCTGTTGATCCAGGCCCGGCAAATCCACTTCTTCGGCCTCGGCGCCTCAGCTCCGGTGGCGCTGGACGCGCAGCACAAGTTCTTCCGTTTCAACCTGGCGGTCACCGCCCACGCCGACGTGCTGATGCAACGGATGATCGCTTCGGTGGCGCACACCGGCGAACTGTTCGTGATCATTTCCTACACCGGCCGCACCCGCGAACTGGTGGAAGTGGCGCGCATCGCCCGGGAGAACGGCGCTTCGGTACTCGGCCTGACCGCCGAGAATTCGCCGCTGGCCAAGGCCAGTACGCTGAGCCTGAACATTCCGTTGCCGGAAGACACTGACATTTATATGCCGATGACTTCGCGGATCATTCAGTTGACGGTGCTGGATGTGTTGGCGACGGGGATGACGCTGCGTCGCGGGGTGGATTTCCAGCCGCATCTGCGCAAGATCAAAGAGAGTTTGAATGCCAGCCGGTATCCGGTGGGTGACGAGTTCAACTGATCCTGACGACTGATCGTTCCCACGCACTGCGTGGGAACGATCATTACGCAGCAGCCCACGCCTGCAAACTCAAATGCGCCTTCTCCCCCGGCGCCAGATGCAGGCTGTCGGTCCCGCCCGCCGCCGCTTCAACACAGACAAATTCCGAAATCTCATCCCAGCTCACGCCCAGCAACGGCCGCGCACCCGGATGCCACACCACGGTGTCCGCGCTGTCACCGGTATCGATGCACAACTCGCGCTGCCAGGCGTGATCCTTGAGCTGCAATTCGCCGTCGTGCTGGAACACTCGCTGACAGCCACCATCAACCCGCAACTCGCCTTCCTGCTGGCAAACCTCACGGTTCAACTGGTCGTAACCCTGCGCCCCTTCGAGCCCAGACAGCGCTATCTCAGTCACGTCACCAATACGCCAGTAAGCGTGCAAAGCCTGGCTCAACTGGCACGGCATGTCGTCCTGATGCTCGGTGCTCAGGCGCAATTCCATGCGTTCACCGAGGTGCGCGTGCATGTCGACCTGCCAATCGCACAGCTGCAATTGCCAATGCAGGCGCACGCCGTCATCGCCGGTGCTGCTGTCGAGCAGTTTCCAGTCCAGCAGTCGCGCCCAGCCATGGGATGGCCATGCGTTTTCGCTCGGGTGGCGGCCATACCACGGCCAGCACACCGGCACGCCGCCGCGAATCGCGCCGACATGCGGCCACTTCGCCGCACACCACAACCACGGTTTCTGCCCGCGCGGCTGAAAGTGCAGCAACTGCGCACCCTGACGACTGAACACCGCCTGACACAGCGGATGGTCGATCACCAGCACATCGCGCATCTGATAGCGCTCCCAGGCGAACACCGGTCGTTCGCGCAGGGATTTGAAGAAGCGTTGCAGCGGATGCTCATGCATGGGCCACGGTTCCAGATTCAACTTTCATGGGCTGCGACACCCCTTTCCAAAAAAAAGCGGACAGCCTGGGCTGTCCGCAAATATGCGCACATAGAGAGGAGCTTATCGCAGACGCGTCAGAACGTAGACTGAATTTTCAGGCCAGCGACCAAAGCGTTATCCACTTCATCCACACCGCCCGGATGAGTGATGTATTGCAGGTTCGGGCGTACGGTCAGCCAGTTGGTCACGTGGAAGCCGTAGTTGATCTCGTAGTTGTATTCGGTTTCACGAATCGGCGAGAACACCGGATTGTCGTAGTCCGAAACACCGTTGGAGACGTTCAGCAGTTCGGCGTTTTTCTTCACGTCATCGTTGACGTGAATACGTGCAGCACCGATACCGAAGTCATCCTTCGGACGCGCATCGAACAGACCTTTGTACACAAACATCACGGACTGGTAGTTGTCGATGAAGTTGGTGTCCTTGTCGTGGAACGTGGCGTTGGCAGCGATGCTCAGACCACGGCTCTTGTCACCGTTGTGGCTGGTGAGTTGTTGCTGTGCAACGAACCAGTAACCGTGTTTGCTGCTGTGGGTGCGGTAGGCATCACCGGTGGTCGCCGCGTCGAAACCGTTGACGTCTTCGCGAACGTCGTCGGCATCGGCCGTGCTCTTGTAGTAACCGACGCGGTATTCGCCCGGCAGGCTGTTCGGGTTAGGCGACCAGACCAGTTCCACTGGCAATACGGTGCCTTTGGTGCCGCTGCCGCTCAGCTTGAAACCGTTGCCGTGTTCCAGCTGCGACGGGTTCTGGTTGTAAGCACCGACCTGCGCGTAGAGCTCGTCGTTGATGTTGTACTTGACGCGAATGGCCGCCTGGCTGACCGGCCAGTTGTACCAGATGTTGGTTGCCCAGTTACCCACTTGCGAACCGCAGAACGCCAGGTTCTGGAACTCGCACGGGAAGGTGTTGAAGTCTTCGCCTTCGCCGAAGTAACCGGCCTTGATGTCGAGCTTGTTGTCGAAGAACTGGTGTTTGATCCACAACTGGGTCAGACGCACCATGTGGCCACGACCGTAGACTTCCTGCGAGGAACTCAGGGTGCCGGCACGCGGATCGCCAACGCGGTCGTTGGAAATGTTGTAGCCGTTACGGTTGGTGAACTGGACCTTGGCCTGGGTGTTGTCCCAGCCCCACAGTTTTTGCAGATCCAGCGCCACGCCCAGACCGAACTGGTCGGCGTAACGCGCAGTCTTGTCGTCGTTGAAACCGCCGTGAAGGTTGCCGCCCACTTCACCGACGTAGTCCATCTTGATGTCGATACCCTGCTCGATCAGCTTGGTACGTTCGCCACCCCAGTCCCCGGTCATCCACTCCGAATCGGAGCTGAACGCGTCAGCCGCGTGGACGCTACCGGCCAGCATCATTGCCGCAATCGCCGACAACTGACCGATACGCTGAGCGTTGTTGTTCTTCTTCATCCCTACATCCTCGTTTTATTGTTATTAACTGTTCTTCTTATCTAACGCGGTTTACATCTGATGCGGCGCGCGACAGGCCACGCACCGCGTGCTCCCTGCGAAAACGGGCGAGCCCGCTCCCGCATTTGTTGATCAGCGACCCTTGAACTGGGCCACGTTGGCGCTGTGCGACTCGGTCTTCGGCAGGCCTGCAACCCCCAGGCGCTCGCCGGACTTGGCGTCGAACAGCAGCACTTTCGACGGATCGAATTGCAGGGTCAGGGTTTCGCCCACCTGCGGCGCCACGTCCGGCGCCAGACGGCAGCAGACCTTGGTGTCGTTCAGGTTGACGAACACCAGGGTGTCCGGACCGGTCGGCTCGGTGACTTGCACTTCCGCCTTGATGCTCGGCAGACCATTGCCCTCGCCGTAGGCCAGCGCAATTTGCTCCGGGCGCAGGCCGAGGATCACTTCGCGGTCTTCAAGACCGGCGTCCTGCATCGCCATCGGCAATTCGCAACGGGCCTGGCCGCTGTCGAGCAGCGCCACCAGACGGCCGTCCTTGCGTTGCAGACGAAGCGGGATGAAGTTCATCGGCGGCGAACCGATGAAGCTCGCCACGAACAGGTTGGCCGGGTCGTTGTAGATCTCTTTCGGCGTGCCGAATTGCTGGATGATCCCGTCCTTCATCACCGCCACTTTGTCGCCCAGGGTCATCGCTTCGATCTGGTCGTGGGTCACGTAGACCGTGGTGGTTTTCAGGCGCTGGTGCATCAGTTTCATTTCGGTGCGCATCTCGACGCGCAGCTTGGCGTCGAGGTTGGACAGCGGTTCGTCGAACAGATAAATCTTCGGCCGACGCGCCAGGGCACGGCCCATCGCCACGCGCTGCTGCTGGCCACCGGAGAGCTGGCCCGGCTTGCGATTGAGCAGGTGCTCGATCTGCAGCAGCTTGGCCACGCGGGCGACTTCTTCGTCGATCGCCGACTGGCTCATCTTGCGGATCTTCAGACCGAACTCGATGTTCTCGCGCACGCTCATGGTCGGGTACAGCGCGTAGGACTGGAACACCATGGCGATGTCGCGATCTTTCGGGCTCATGCCGCTGACGTCCTGGTCACCGATCATGATTGCGCCGCCGGTGATGGTTTCCAGGCCGGCGATGCAGTTCATCAGGGTCGACTTGCCGCAGCCCGAAGGCCCGACGAGGATCAGGAACTCACCGTCCTTGATCGACAGTTCGATGTTCTTCAGGGTGTCCGGCAGGCCGGCACCGTAGGTCTTGTTTACATTGCGAAGTTCGAGCGTAGCCATGATTACCCCTTGACTGCGCCGGCCGTCAGCCCGCGCACGAAATACTTGCCTGCGACCACATAGACCAGCAGGGTCGGCAGCCCGGCGATCATCGCCGCCGCCATATCCACGTTGTATTCCTTGGCCCCGGTGCTGGTGTTGACCAGGTTGTTCAGCGCCACCGTGATCGGTTGCGAATCACCGCTGGAGAACACCACGCCGAACAGGAAGTCGTTCCAGATCTGGGTGAACTGCCAGATCAGGCAGACCATGATGATCGGGGTGGACATCGGCAGGATGATCTGGCGGAAGATCGTGAAGAAGCCCGCGCCATCGAGACGCGCGGCCTTGATCAGCGCATCCGGAATGCTCACGTAGTAGTTACGGAAGAACAGCGTGGTGAACGCCAGGCCGTAGACCACATGGATGAACACAAGGCCTGTGGTGGTGCTCGCCAGGCCCATCTTGCCGAGGGTGAACGACGCCGGCAGCAGCACGGTCTGGAACGGCAGGAAGCAGCCGAACAACAGCAGGCCGAAGAACAGTTGCGAACCACGGAAGCGCCAGAACGACAGCACATAACCGTTCAACGCACCGATGGCGGTGGAGATGATCACGGCCGGAACGGTGATCTTGATCGAGTTCCAGAAGTAGCCGTCAACGGTGGCCCAGGCTTTCACCCAGCCGATGCCGCTGACTACGGTCGGCCAGCTCAGCAGGTTGCCGGTGGAGATGTCTTCCGGGGTCTTGAAGCTGGTCAACAGCATGACCACCAGCGGTACCAGATACAGCAGGACCGCGAGGATCAGCACCGCGTAGATCGCGATGCGACTCAGGCTGATGGCCGGTTTGGAAGCGAGACTAGTCATGACGCTTGGTCCTCAGCTCGGAGTACAGGTAAGGCACGATGATCGCGAGGATCGCACCGAGCATCAGGATTGCACTGGCCGAGCCCATGCCCATCTGTCCACGGCTGAAGGTGAACGAGTACATGAACATCGCCGGCAAATCGGAGGAATAACCCGGGCCGCCGGCCGTCATGGCCGCCACCAGGTCGAAGCTCTTGATCGCGATGTGCGCCAGGATCATCACCGCACTGAAGAACACCGGACGCAGGCTTGGCAGCACCACTTTCCAGTAGATGCGCGGCATGCTCGCGCCGTCGATCTGGGCGGCACGAATGATCGATTGATCAACGCCACGCAGACCGGCGAGGAACATCGCCATGATGAAGCCCGAGGCTTGCCAGACCGCCGCGATCACCAGGCAATACACCACGCGATCCGGGTCGATCAGCCAGTCGAGACGGAAGCCTTCCCAGCCCCAGTCCCGCAGCAATTTGTCCAGGCCCATGCCCGGGTTGAGCAGCCATTTCCACGCAGTACCGGTCACGATCATCGAGAGCGCCATCGGGTACAGGTAAATGGTGCGGATAAAGCCTTCGCGACGGATTTTCTGGTCGAGGAAAATCGCCAGTGTCACGCCGATTACCAGGGTGATGCCGATGAACATGCCGCCGAACACGGCCAGGTTCTTGCTCGCCACCCACCAGCGGTCGTTGTCGAACAGACGCTCGTATTGCGCCAGCCCTGCCCACTTGTAGTTCGGCAGGAAGGTCGACGTGGTGAACGACAGGACAAACGTCCAGAGGATATAGCCATAGAAGCCCACCAGAACGATGAACATGCTCGGCGCCAGCACCAGTTTCGGTAGCCAGCGCTGCAATGCGTCGAACGGCGAGGCCTTGCTGAACACAGCAACAGAACTCATGGGAAGATCCAGTAAAGAAGATGAAGGACCGCTGCAAGCGGCAGGCTTCAGGCCGATGCGCGACCTGAAGCTTGCAGCTGCTCTACGCTGACGTTACTTGGCAGCCTTGATGGCAGTGCCGAGTTTCTTGGCAGCGTCGGCCGGGTCGGCTTTCGGGTCGTTGATGTAGTTGGTCACGACATCAAAGAACGCGCCCTGCACTGCCAGCGTGGTCGCCATGTTGTGCGCCATGCTCGGTTGCAGGCCGCCGTTCTTGGCGTCTGCCAGGAAGTCCTTGGCAGCGGTCTGGGCGCAGGAGTCGAAACCGTACTTGCCCATGTCGGCGAGCATGTCGTTACGCACCGGGATCGAGCCCTTGTTGATGCTGAAGACTTTCTGGAAGTTTTCACCCAGCACGACTTTGGCGATGTCCTGCTGACCGGCCGCGGTGCCCGCGTCCTTCTGCTTGAACACGGCCAGCGAGTCGATGTTGTAGGTGAACGCCTTGTCGGTGCCCGGGAAGGCTACGCACTCGTAGTCCTTGCCGGCGACTTTCTTGGCGGCGGTCCATTCGGACTTGGCCCAGTCACCCATGATCTGCATGCCGGCCTTGCCGTTAATGACCTTGGCCGCTTCCAGGTTCCAGTCCTGGCCTTTGCCGTCCTGGTCCATGTAGGTCGCGACTTTCTTCAGCTCGGTCAGGGCCTTGACCATTTCCGGGCCGGTCAGGGCAGCGTTGTCCAGGTCGACCAGGGCTTTCTTGTAACCATCAACGCCCATCACCGACAGCACGACCGCTTCGAACACGGTGCTGTCCTGCCAAGGCTGACCGCCGTGGGCCAGCGGAATGAAGCCCGCCGCTTTCAGCTTGTCGCCAGCGGCGTAGAATTCTTCGAGGGTGGTCGGGGCTTTGTCGATACCGGCTTTCTTGAAGACTTCCGGGTTGATCCACAGCCAGTTCACGCGGTGAATATTCACCGGCACGGCCACGTAATCACCTTCGAACTTCACGGTGTCGGAGACTTTCTTGTCGAGCAGGCTGTCCCACTTCTCGGACTTGGAAACGTCTTTCAGGACGTCAGTGTCGAGCAAACCGGTCGACGCCCATTCCTGGATGTCCGGACCTTTGATCTGGGCAACGCCTGGCGGGTTGCCGGCTACTGCGCGGCTTTTCAGCACGGTCATGGCAGTCGCACCGCCACCGCCGGCGACAGCGCCGTCTTTCCAGGTGAAACCGTCTTTCTCGACTTGTGCCTTGAGCACATCGACGGCAGCTTTTTCGCCACCGGACGTCCACCAATGCACGACTTCCACCGAACCTTTGGATTCGGCAGCGGAAACACTCAGGGGCAGCACAGCGAGCGGGAACAGGGAGGCGACAGAAATGACAGTAGCGAGGCGAGAAATCGCATTCATCTGAGATGTACCTTTCTTGTTGTTATGCATGCAAGTCTGGTGCTTGCGCTGCACACGAGTTTAAACAGAGCGTTTCCCCCCGCAGGTAACGAAGGGACGCGCGAATGTCACCACATGGTTACACAGGAACGCTTCGGGACAGGTGTGCCAGAGCACTGGCCATGCTCGGCGCCAGCGGCAGACGCGGGATCAGAACGGCCTGCCAGGCGTGGTAGAGATCCGGTTTACCCGCCCAGATATCGGCACTTGGGCGGTTCTGCGGATCGAGTTCGTGATGCCAGCTGCCGTCGCAGCGGTCGATGAAATGCGTTTCGCAAAATTCCCAGAACAGGCGATACCAGGTTTCGTACTGCGCATCGCCGGTGCGCTTGAGCAAGGCACTGGCGGCAGCGCTGGCCTCGGCGTGAGTCCAGTGCAGGCGGTGACGCACCACGGCTTTGTTGTTCCAGTCGAGGGTGTAGACGATGCCCGGCGCACCGTCGACATCCCAGCCATGACGACAGTTGTTCTCAAACAGCTTTTGCGCATCGGTGGCCAGCCAGCCGGGCGTGAGCATGCCGGCCTGAACCCGCGCGGCTTCGAGGTGCAGCAACAGCCGCGCCCACTCGAAACCGTGGCCCGGCGTGGTGCCGTAGGGACGGAAACCGTCGGCGGGATTGTCATGGTTGTATTCACGCAGCGGCTGCCAGTCGCGGTCGAAATGCTCTATCACCAGATAATCGTTGGCGGCGGCATGACCGTGAATCACCCGTTCGACAATGCGTTGCGCACGCACCAGCCAGCGTGGATCTTCGGTGACATCGGCCAGCGCAAGGAAGGCTTCGGTGGCGTGCATGTTGCTGTTGGCGCCGCGATAGGCTTCTTCTTCGCGCCAGTCGCGGTTGAAGAATTCGCGCATGGCGCCCTCTTCTTCGCTCCAGAAATAGGTGTCGATGATGTCGATGGCGTCATCCAGCAACGCCTGCGCGCCGGGGCGTTGCGCGATCACCGCGGAACTCGCCGCCAGCGCTACGAAAGCATGCAGATAAGCGTTCTTGCCGGTGTTGCCGTCACGGTGTTCCGCGACGGCGAACCAGCCACCGTGCAGCGCATCGCGCAACGGGCCGCGCAGGGCCGCAATGCCGTGATCGACCAGCTCGGCAAATCCCGGCAGGCCCTGAATGTGGGCCATGGCGAAGCTGTGGGTCATGCGCGCGGTGTTCATGGTTTCGGCTTGCGCGCCGGCCTGAAGCTGGCCGCGCTCATCGAGATTGCCGAAGCCTTCGGGCAACCGTGAAGCCTTGGCGAACGCCAGCAGACGCAGGCCTTCATCGGCGAGCCATTGCTGGTGGGCAGGGGCGTTCAGCCAACTGCTGAAGCCCGGATTGAAGTGATCCATGGGTGGCCTTTTTTGTTGTTATGACTGCGGGCAGTCTAAACAACGGGCCGGGAGGGTCTTGTAACGAAGGGGGCGGGTTTTGTCACTGAGTCGTGACAAAGAGCCAGCCCTCACCCCAGCCCTCTCCCGGAGGGAGAGGGGGCCGACCGAGGTGTCTGGCGTCATACATCGACCTGAAAGACTTTATCGATTATGGATTCAACGCAAATCGTTCAGGTCGGCGTATCTCTGCAATATCCCTCGGTCGGCTCCCTCTCCCTCCGGGAGAGGGCTGGGGTGAGGGAAACGCTTTTGACTCAGTCCGCCGAACGCGGCAATTGCAGGGTCACGCGCAACCCACCCTCACGCAAATTCTGCAAAGTCACTTCCCCTCCATGACTATGAGCAATGTTGCGCGCAATCCCCAACCCCAGCCCATACCCCTGCTGCTGCCCAGCCAAGCGAAAGTGCGGCTCAAACACCTGCTCCAACCGCTGCTCCGGCACACCCGGCCCTTCATCATCGACATGCAACACAAACGCACTGTCATCATCATCAATGTGCAAATGCGCGTTCTGCCCGTACTTCAGCGCATTGTCGATCAGGTTGCCAATACAACGCTTCAAAGCCAATGGCTTGCCCGGATACGCCGCCAGCGCCCGCCCCTGCTGGGTCACGCGACCATTGCCGTTAGGCGCCAGATACGGTTCCACCAGACAGTCGAGCACATGATTCAGATCCACCGGCTCGATGTTTTCGTGGATGTCGGTGTCCTTCACGCATTGCAGCGCGCCTTTGACCAACAGCTCCAGCTCATCCAGATCACGGCCGAACTTGGTCTGCAATTTTTCGTCTTCCAGCAGTTCGACCCGCAATCGTAGACGGGTGATCGGCGTGCGCAGGTCATGGGAAATCGCGCTGAACAACTGGCTGCGCTCGGTCAGGTAACGGCTGATGCGTTCGCGCATGGTGTTGAACGCGCGGCCCACTTCCACCACTTCACTGCCGCCGCCCTCGGCCACCGGCTCGACGTCGGCGCCCAGCGACAGGTCCCGTGCGGCCCGCGCCAGACGCTTGAGTGGCCGGCTCTGCCAGTGCACCAGCAGGCCAATGAACAACAACAGAAATCCACTGGTGAAGACGATGAACCACACCTGCTGAGTCGGCAGGCCTTGTTCTTCCAGACTGGTGTAGGGCTCGGGCAGCAGCGAGGCGATGTACAGCCATTCACCCGGCGCCAATTGAATCTGGGTCACCAGCACCGGCGGATTCACCGGTTCCAGGGTCAACGCGTAATGCGCCCACGAACGCGGCAACTCATCGAGTTTCAACCCGGCGTTGAAGATCCGTAAGTCATCGGGGCTGACGAATGTCACCAGGATGTCGGTGTCCTGACCCAGAGACTGACGCAGCACTTCATCCACCGCTTTCAGCACCGCGGCCTTGCGCGGCGTCACCGGCAGCACTTCCATGCCCAGCGGTTTGTCATTCAGCGTCACCACAAAACGCGTGCCGCCCATGCTGCGCAATTGATCGAGCACCAGCGGTCGATAAGCCACCGGCAACGAACGGAAATAACTGACACTGGCGGTCATCGAATGGGCGAGGCTGCGGGCGCTGGTGACCAGACCTTCGAGCTGGGTCGCGCGCAATTGGGAAACCCAGATCACGCTGGACAGCGTCTGGGCGAACAACACCGCGAGCAACGTCAGCAGCAGCATCCGCCCGAGCAGCGAACGCGGCATCGGCACTTTACGCGCGGTGGTGCGCAGGAACTCAGTGACCATTGCCGGCAACCACATTGGCTGCCAGCTGGTAGCCGCTGCCACGCACGGTGCGGATCAGGCGCGGCGGTTTTTCGGTGTCACGCAGGCGCTGGCGCAAACGGCTGACGGCCATGTCGACGATGCGGTCGAGGGGCATCAGGTCGCGGCCACGGGTGGCGTTGCCGATGGTGTCGCGGTCGAGGATTTGCTGAGGGTGATCGAGGAACAATTTGAGCAGGGCGAAGTCGGCGCCGGACAGAATCACTTCCTCGCCGTCGGTGTGAAACAGCCGATGGCTGACCATGTCCAGCCGCCACTCATCGAACGCCAACACTTCACTGCCGCCGCGTTCCTGGCCGAATTGGGCGCGGCGCAGCAGAGCCTTGATCCGGGCTTGCAGTTCGCGGGGGCTGAAAGGTTTGCCGAGGTAGTCGTCGGCGCCGAGCTCCAGGCCGATGACCCGGTCGGCTTCGTCGGAACTGGCGGTGAGCATGATGATCGGCACCTGGGCCTGACGCGGATGCTGGCGCACCCAGCGGCACAGGCTGAAGCCGTCTTCATCGGGCAGCATCACATCGAGGATCACCAGATCGCTCGGCGCTTCGTTCAGCGCCTGACGAAAACCGGCGCCATCCGCCGTGGCCCGTACCTGAAAACCCGCGCGGGTCAGGTAGGTTTCCAGCAACTCGCGTATCTCCTGGTCGTCATCGACCAACAAAATCGACTTGTTGACTGAGCTCACTTCGAAGGCATCCTTGTTGTTGGAATTGGGCGGATTATGCCTGATGTGTCGAGGGTTCCCACGCTCGGCGTGGGAATGATCATTTACCGGATTGTTCGAGCGCCACTCCTGCACCGACGAGGCCGGAATACGGCGCAGTGACCAGCCACACCGGAATCCCCTTGAAGTAATCGCTCATGCAGCCCTTGTCGGCGAAGCTGCGGGCGAAACCGCTTTCGAGGAAGAAATCGGCAAAACGCGGAATCACGCCGCCCACGATGTACACCCCGCCACGGCCGCCAGTGGTCAGCACATTGTTGCCGGCCACGCGACCAAGCCAGCAGCAGAACTGCTCCAGCACTTCCAGGGCGATCGGGTCGCCTGCAAGACCTGCCGCAGTGATGGCTTCCGGCGTATCGAGTTTCGGTTCATGACCATCCACCGCGCAGATCGCCCGGTACACCCGAGGCAAGCCACCGCCGCTCAATGCGGTTTCCGCGCTGACATGGCCGATCTCGTTGTGGATGTGCTGCCAGAGCTGGGTTTCACGCGGACTGCTCAGCGGCAGATCGACGTGGCCGCCCTCGCCCGGCAACGCGGCAAACCGCCCTTCACCGAGATCAAGCAAGGTGCCGACGCCCAAGCCAGTGCCCGGGCCGATCACCACTGCCGGTCGCAATGGCTCAGGCGTGCCCTCGCAGACCACACGAAATTCGCCGGGCTGCAAACGGGTCATGCCCAGCGCCATGGCCGAAAAGTCGTTGACCAGCAACAACTGCTCGACCTGCAAGGTCTGGCAGAACGCCTTGCGGCTCAGGCGCCAGTGGTTGTTGGTGAACTTGAATTCATCGCCGCTCACCGGCCCCGCCACCGACAGGCACACCGAACCGATGGCGCCCGGCGCCAGACCGAGCCCGCTCAGGTAGAGGCTGATCGCCTCTTCCGGGCTGGCATGGTCGGCTGTGGCCAGCACCTGAACCGATTCGAGCTGCTGATCTTTCCACAACGCAAACCGCGCGTTGGTGCCTCCGATGTCACCGACCAAAGCCAGTTTCAATTAAGCGTCTCCAGGGCAGAAGTGAAGGCGCTGGCGCCCTGCTCCGCCGAGCTGAAGGCCAAACGCATGAAGCCAAACAGTTCGCGACCGCTGCCAATGTTGTTGCCCAACAGGCCTTTGGCGGGTTCGCGCGCTGCGAATTCGGCGGCGTCCACCTTGAGTTCCAAGGTGCCTTTGACGCCATCGACGCGGATGATATCGCCCTCTTGCACGCGCGCCAAAGCGCCGCCGACATAAGCTTCAGGGCTGACGTGAATCGCCGCCGGGATTTTCCCCGACGCGCCGGACATCCGCCCGTCCGTCACCAGCGCCACTTTGAAGCCGCGATCCTGCAGCACGCCGAGGAACGGCGTCATCTTGTGCAGTTCCGGCATGCCGTTGGAACGCGGGCCCTGGAAGCGCATCACTGCGACAAAATCTTTCTCCAGCAGACCAGCCTTGAAAGCGTCGGCCAGATCCTGCTGATCCTGGAACACCATGGCCGGTGCTTCGACGATCTGGTTTTCCAGCGCGACGGCGGACACCTTCATCACGCCGCGACCGAGGTTGCCTTCCATCACGCGCAAGCCGCCCTCTGCCGAGAACGCACGAGCCACCGGGCGCAGGATGTTTTCGTCGAGGCTGTCGGTCGGGCCTTCGCGCCACACCAGTTTGCCATTATCGAGGAACGGCTCTTTGGTGTACTGGCTCAGGCCGTGGCCGAGCACGGTGTTGACGTCTTCGTGCAGCAGACCGGCTTCGAGCAGTTCGCGGATCAGGAACGACATGCCGCCCGCTGCCTGGAAGTGGTTAATGTCGGCCTTGCCGTTCGGATAGACGTGGCTGAGGGTCGGCACGACTTCGGAGAGGTCGGCCATGTCCTGCCAGGTCAGTTGAATGCCCGCCGCCATGGCGATGGCCGGCATGTGCAGGGTGTGGTTGGTCGAACCGCCGGTGGCGTGCAGCGCGACGATCGAGTTGACCAGCGCCTTCTCGTCGACGATTTCGCCGATCGGCATGAAGTTGCCGTTCTGTTTGGTCAGGCGGGTGACCTGATGCGCGGCTTCGCGGGTCAGGGCGTCACGCAGCGGGGTGTTCGGGTTGACGAACGACGCGCCCGGCAAGTGCAGGCCCATCACTTCCATCAGCAACTGGTTGGTGTTGGCGGTGCCGTAGAAGGTGCAGGTGCCGGGGCTGTGGTAGGACTTCATCTCCGATTCCAGCAGCTCTTCGCGGGTCGCCTTGCCTTCGGCGTATTTCTGCCGCACGTCGGCTTTTTCCTTGTTGGAAATCCCCGAGACCATCGGCCCGCCCGGTACGAAGATCGTCGGCAGGTGACCGAAACGCAGGGAGCCCATCATCAGGCCCGGCACGATCTTGTCGCAGATGCCGAGCATCAGCGCGCCGTCGAACATGTTGTGGGACAGCGCCACTGCCGTCGACATCGCGATCACTTCGCGGCTCGGCAGGCTCAGCTCCATGCCCGGCTCGCCCTGGGTCACGCCGTCGCACATGGCAGGCGTACCGCCGGCGAACTGGCCGACCGAACCGATTTCGCGCAGGGCGTTCTTGATCTGTTCAGGGAAAACTTCGTACGGCTGGTGCGCCGAGAGCATGTCGTTATATGACGAAACAATCGCAATGTTCGCCGAGTTCATCATCCGCAGGCTGTGCTTGTCTTCGCTGCCACACCCGGCCACGCCGTGGGCGAAGTTGGCGCATTGCAGTTTGCCGCGCATCGGCCCGTCAGTTGCAGCGCCGCGAATCAGCGCAAGGTAAGCCTGACGCGTGGCGCGGCTGCGGGCGATAAGCCGTTCGGTGACCTCAAGAACGCGGGGATGCATGTGTAGAACTCCAGGCTAACGGATGTGGCGACCTGATTGTCTATGCTGATCAAAAGCCCGTTCGCGTGGGATGACGAACGGTTTTCTTGATCATTCGGACCAGTTGATTCAGGTCACTCGTTGTAGATAAAACAAAATATTGCCACTAAAAAGGCTTGTTTTCTATTTTTATGCGAATAATCTTGTAATTCCAACAACAAAACGACGGTGGCGCTGTTCAATGACTCTTCGAATCGCAATCAATGGTTTTGGCCGCATCGGCCGTAATGTCCTGCGCGCACTGTATACCCAAGGCTATCGTCAGGATTTGCAGATCGTCGCCATCAACGATCTGGGCGACAGCGCGATCAATGCGCATCTGCTCAAGTACGACACCGTTCATGGCACATTCGACGCCGAAGTTGCTCATGACAACGAGAGCCTGACCGTCAACGGCGACCGCATTTCGGTCAGCGCCATCCGAAACCCGGCCGACCTGCCATGGGCCGCGGAAAAGATTGATGTGGTGTTCGAATGCACCGGTCTGTTCACCGACCGGGCCAAAGCCGCCGCGCATATTACCGCCGGCGCACGCAAAGTGATTATTTCGGCCCCGGCCAAAGGCGCCGATGCCACCGTCGTTTACGGTGTGAACCACGACATTCTGCGCCAGTCGCACCAGATCATTTCCAACGCGTCGTGCACCACCAACTGCCTCGCGCCAGTCGCGCAAGTGCTGCACCGCGAGCTGGGCATCGAGAGCGGTCTGATGACCACGATCCACGCCTACACCAACGACCAAAACCTGACCGACGTCTATCACACCGACCCGTACCGCGCCCGCTCCGCCACCCAGAACATGATCCCGAGCAAGACCGGCGCCGCCGAAGCCGTGGGCCTGGTGCTGCCGGAACTGGCGGGCAAGCTGACCGGCATGGCCGTGCGCGTACCGGTGATCAATGTGTCGCTGGTTGACCTGACCGTGCAGTTGAAGCGCGAAGCCTCGGCCGATGAAGTCAACGCACTGATGAAAGCGGCGAGCCAGCACTCGAAGATCCTCGGCTACAACACCCTGCCGCTGGTATCGAGCGACTTCAACCACAACCCGCTGTCGTCGATCTTCGACGCCAACCACACCAAATCCAGCGGCAAACTGCTGAAAGTGCTGGCCTGGTACGACAACGAGTGGGGCTTCTCCAACCGCATGCTCGATAACTGCCTGGCGCTGTGCAACGCGGAATAAAACCGCTGCCGCCGTTTCGAGAGCGAACAAAAGCTTTACCAACCTTTGACAAATCAACACTTGACCACTCGGGCGGATGATAAGCATTATCATTCGCTCGAAATGGATCAGGTCTTCCCGTGAGTCAATCACACTTCAATCACGTCTTCCTCGCCCAGCGCACGTCGCTGCTGCGGACCCTGGAACGGATGGTCAACAACCACAGCACCGCCGAAGACCTGTTGCAGGAAACCTACCTGCGCGTCACCCGGGCGCTGAGCGAACGGGCCATCGATCACCTTGAACCCTTTGTCTTCCAGACCGCGCGCAACCTGGCGCTGGACCATTTGCGTGCGCGCAAGATTCATTCGCGCACCATGGTCGACGACGTGCCGCAGGACGTGGTGCACAGCGTCGCCGCCCCCGCCAGCAGCGCCGAAGACGCCGCCCACGCCGAACAATTGCTGGAGCGCCTGAACGTGAGCCTCGGTGAACTCAGCCCCCGTCAACAGCAAATCTTCATCCTCAGCCGCCTGCACGGGCACAGCTATCAGGAAATCGCCGAAGAACTGAGCGTGTCCCTCAGCACGGTGCAGAAAGAACTCAAACTGATCATGACCATCTGCATCGGTGTCGCCGAGCGCTTGAACGGCGACTGATCTGCAAGCCTTGTCCGTATTCGACAGGATCGACTGCACTGATCATCGGGCTTTGTTACCCTTGCCCGACTTTTACGCTTCACTAAAAAAACAGCCGTGCACAGACACTGCCGAGGAAACACCGTGACGGACATCCACCGCTCCCCTTCGCCTTCATCGGCGCAGGACGCCACAAGCGCAATGGACCAGGCTCTGGACTGGCTCATCGTGCTCGGCAGTCCGGACGAGGAGCAGACCCGGCAATTCCATGCCTGGCTGGCGGCCGATCCGTTGAATGCCGAGGCGTTCGCCAAGGCCCAGGCAATCTGGGACGGCCCGCAGATCGCCCAGTGCGCGCAGGATCTCGCAGCCAAACCGAAGAAAGTCACCGTCCTCACACGCCTGCGCCCGCACTGGAAACCGCTGGCCACCGCCGCCGTGCTGCTGCTCGGCCTGTTCAGTTTCAGCAACCTGCCGATGCGTCTGCAGGCCGATCACCTGACCGTGGTCGGCGAGCGTCAGCGCCTGCAGCTCGAGGACGGTTCGAAAGTCCTGCTCAACACCAATTCCGCGTTCTCCAGCACGATCAACGATCAACAGCGAGTCGCGCGGCTGTATCAGGGCGAAGCGTTTTTCGAGATTCCAGCCAGCCGCAGCCAGCCGCTGGAAATCGACGCCGGGCCGGTGAAAGCCAGCGTGCGCGACACCGCATTCGCCGTGCGTTATCTGGACGGCGTGGCGCAGGTACGGGTGCAGCGTGGCGATGTCGATCTACGCGCCACTCGCGACGATGCCCGTGTGCGTCTGTCCGCCGGGGAAAGCATCCGCATCGGCCCGAATGGTTTCGACCGTCCGGCCAAGGTCGACGCCGCTACCGATCTGGCGTGGGTGCAGGGTCGGCTGATCTTCGAGAACTGCCCGCTGAACCAGGTGCTAGCGGAACTGCGCCGCTATTATCCGGGCTTCATCATCAACACCAACGAACAGTTGGCCGACGTCGCCGTCACCGGCAATTACCGTCTCGACCAGCCGCTGGACGTGGTGCGTTCGCTCGCTCACATCACCTCGGCCAAGCTTCAGGAATTCCCCGCGCTGGTGATTCTGAACTAAATGAGAATTATTTTTACTCGATAGCCAAAGCTCGTTCGTCTCGTTATAGCCAATGCAATTGATTCGCATCTCGCGAGATCAATCAGCACCTATAAAGATTCGTGCGACACGGAGCGCTATCGATGTCCTCACGCCTTACCCGCCAGACTTCTTCCCCTTCCCGCGTGCTGTCGCTGCTGACCGCCGCCATCCTGATGGCCGGCACCGCGCCGCTGATGGCCGCCACCGAACAGCCAACGCGCAACATGGGCGACTACTCGTTCGCCATTGCCCAGCAGCCGCTGGTGTCGGCGCTCAACGCGTTCACCGCCGTCACCGGCTGGCAGGTCGGTTTGCCGGCGGAACTGGGTCAGGACGTGTCGTCGCCGGGAGTGCGCGGTTCGCTGCCACCGGAAAAAGCCCTGGAGCGCCTGTTGGTGGGGACCAACCTGAGCTTCCGCAAACTGAGCAACAACAACGTCGTGCTGGAAAAACGCGCCAGCAGCGGCGCGCTCAATCTTGATCAGGTGACCATCAGCGCTACCCGTCAGGAACAGTCGGTGAACAGCGTGCCCAGCACTGTCACCGTGCACACCCGCGAAGAACTCGACCGCAACAACGTCAACACCATCAAGGATCTGGTGCGCTACGAGCCGGGCGTGTCCGTCGGCGGCGCCGGCCAGCGTGGCGGGATCAGCGGCTACAACATTCGCGGCATCGACGGCGACCGCATCCTGACTCAGGTCGACGGCGTCGAAGTGCCGGACGGTTTCTTCAATGGCCCGTACGCCAAGACCCAGCGCAACTACGTCGATCCGGAAATCGTCAAACGCGTCGAAATCCTCCGTGGCCCGGCCTCGGTGCTGTACGGCAGCAACGCCATCGGCGGCGCGGTCAGCTACTACACCCTCGACCCGGACGACATCATCAAGCCCGGCAAAGACGTCGGCGCCCGCCTGAAAACCGGCTACAGCTCCGCCGACGAGAGCTGGCTGAAATCCGCCACCGTCGCCGGTCGCGCCGACCAGTTCGACGGTTTGCTGCACTACAGCCAGCGCGACGGTCATGAAACCGATTCCTACGGCAGCAACAACGGCACCGGCCTTGAGCGCACCGCCGCCAACCCGGAGGACGTGAAAGCCACCAACGTGCTGGCCAAGATCGGCTGGAACTACAACGAAGGTTCGCGCCTGGGCCTGACCTACGAAAAGTACAAGGATGATCGCGACACCGATCAGAAAAGCGCCTACGGCGGCCCGTACTTCAACGGTGCTCCGACGATCCCGAACAGCGTGCTGCCCGGCGGCATGTACCAGTGGCGTACCGGCAACGACACCATCACCCGCGAGCGTTTCGGCCTGGAGCACAGCTTCGAGCTCGACAGCCTGCTGGCGGACAACGTGAAATGGAGCCTCAACCACCAGACCGCCAAGACCGACCAGAGCACCGACGAGTTCTACTACCCGATGACCCGTAAAGTGCTGCGCACCCGCGACACGATCTACGAAGAGAAACAGTGGGTCTTCGACGCGCAACTGGACAAGGCCTTCAGCATCGGCGCCACCGATCACGTGCTGACTTACGGCACCACCATCAAGCAGCAGAAAGTCACCGGCTCGCGCAGCGGCGACGGCAAATGCCTGGCAGTCGGTCGCGGCTGCACGGCCATCGGCGCCACCAGCGCAGCCGACGTGCTGAAAAAATCCAGCGACTTCCCGGACCCGACCATCAACACCTACAGCCTGTTCGCCCAGGATCAGATCAGCTGGAACAACTGGACCTTCCTGCCGGGCCTGCGCTACGACTACACCCAGCTCAAGCCGCACATCACCCAGGAATTCCTCAATACCGTGGCCGCCGACGGCAACGGCACGGTCAGCGACGAGAACAAGACCTGGCATAAAGTCTCGCCGAAATTCGGCCTGACCTACGCCCTGACCGAAAACTACACCTGGTACGGTCAATACGCCGAAGGCTTCCGCACCCCGACCGCGAAAGCGCTGTACGGCCGCTTCGAAAACAGCACCACCGGCTACAACGTGGCGCCGAACCCGGACCTGGAACCGGAAAAGAGCAAAAGCTATGAAACCGGTCTGCGCGGCAACTTCGAGCAAGGCTCGTTCGACGTGGCGGTCTTCTATAACAAGTACCGCGACTTCATCAACGAAGACGCCGTCACCCCGGGCTACAGCGAGCTGACGTTCCAGACCAACAACATCAAGCACGCCACCATCAAGGGTGCCGAGGTCAAAGGTCGCCTGAATCTGGATTCCTTCGGCGCGCCGCAAGGCCTGTACACCCAGGGTTCGATTGCCTACGCCTACGGTCGCAACAACGACACCGGCGAGCCGTTGAACAGCGTCAATCCGCTGACCGGCGTATTCGGCCTCGGTTACGACCAGGACAACTACGGCGGCCTGCTGAGCTGGACCGTGGTCAAGAAGAAGGATCGCGTCGACGACAGCAACTTCAAGTCGCCAGACGGCGTCAGCAGCCAGTTCAAGTCGCCGGGCTTCGGCATCCTTGACCTGACCGGGTTCTATAAAGTCACCGACGACGTCACCGTCAGCGGCGGCATCTACAACCTGACCGACAAGAAGTACTGGCTGTGGGATGACGTGCGTGGTTACGACAGCGTCGGCGAAGCCGCGGTGCTGAGCCCGGCCAACCTCGATCGCCTGACCCAGCCGGGTCGCAACTTCGCGATCAACCTGGTCTGGGATATCTGATCCGGATGACCTCACGGCGCGCGTGCATTGCCGCGTCGTGAGGTTTTTTTACTGTCCGGCGCTTGCCCGTACGTCTCGTTATCAAGCGCCTCTTCTTTTCAAGGACATCTCATGAGCACCCCGGAAAAAGCCCTGCGTTCGCAACGCCTGAACCAGATCACCCACGAGCCGCACAGCAAGCTCGATGCACTGGTCAAGGCCCACGCGCCGTTCGAGACCCGCGCCAACTTCGCCCGTTTCGTGGTCGCGCAGTACCTGTTCCAGTCGGAGTTGGTGTCGCTGTACAACGATGCCGAACTGATCGCCATCGTCCCTGACCTGCCGGCCCGCTGCCGCGCCGAAGCGGCCAGGGCCGACCTCGCCGACCTCGACACCGAAGTGCCTGCGCCAGTCGCCGGCGCGGTGAAAAACCCGAGCAAGGCCCGCGCCCTTGGCTGGATTTTCGTCTCTGAAGGCTCCAAGCTCGGCGCCGCGTTCCTGATCAAACGCGCCGTAGCGCTGGACCTGAGCGAAACCTTCGGCGCCCGTCATCTGGGCGAGCCTGAAGGTGGTCGCGCCGAAGGCTGGAAGAGCTTCGTGCGCACCCTCGATTCGCTGCAATTCAGCGCTGAAGAGGAAGCCGAAGTGGAGCAAGGCGCGATCGATGCGTTCAACCGCTTCACCGTGCTGCTGGAACAGGCTTACTCGACTGAAGCCGAGCCGGCCTGATTGCTGAATCCCTGTGGAAGCCTGGCTTCCAAAGGGAACTGCATAAGCCTGTAAGATTCCCATCCCGCTTCATAAGCCTCTCGCTGAGCCCATGCCCCAACCCGCCTCCTCCCGACTCGCCCGCCTGCTGTTCGGCCTGCTCGCCTATGTCAGCCTCGGCATTGGCCTGATCGCTATCGTCGTGCCCGGCCTGCCGACCACCGAGTTCATCCTGCTCGCCGCCTGGGCCGCGACCCGCAGTTCGCCGCGCCTGAGCGCCTGGCTGGAAAACCATCGGCTGTTCGGGCCGATCCTGAGCAACTGGCGCAACGGCAAGATCATCGCCCGCAAGGCCAAGGTCAGTGCCACCGTCAGCATGCTGCTGTGCGCCACACTGATGCTGGTGATGCTCGATCACGGCTGGCCGATTTATCTGGCGATTGCAGGGATGACGATGGGCAACCTGTGGATCTGGTCACGACCGGAAGCGTTGCCGAAGATTTCCTGATTTTTCCCTTGTTTTCAGGGCTTTTACCCGCGCAAACGTTTAGCCATGACCGTTCGTCGGCATGACGCTCATGCGCCCTCGCCCCGCGCCGATGAGCATTGAATGGCGCTGAATGGATTTGGCGAACCGGGCACCTCCCTGCCCCGTAGCCAACAGTTCATTCATTCGCGAGAACGTCCCATGTTCGACTCTCTGTCCATTCGCCTGAAAATCGTCCTGCTGTCCGGCCTGTGCCTGCTCGGCGTGGTTGCGCTGATCGTCGGCATCAACATTTACCAGACCAACCAGAACGACGAACTGGTCAGCCAGTCGAGCAGCAAGATGCTCACCGCCAGCGTGCAGGATCTGCTGCAGGCCAAGGCTGCCGAGCAGGCGGTGCAAGTGCAGAAAACCTTCGGCGAAAGCCTGTTGGTGATCACCGCGCTGGCCGATCAGATCAAGGACATGCGCGTCATGGCCGCCAAGCGTTCGCTGGACGCCGGCGCCCTGCGTGAAGAGTTGAACCTGAGCCTGAAGACCGCGTTCGAGCGCAACAGCAAGGTGCTCGGCATCTGGCTGGCGTTCGAACCGAACGGGCTGGACGGCAAGGACAGCGAGTTCGTCAACGACGCCGCGCGCCAGTCCAACGAAGCCGGGCGCTTCGCCACTTACTGGAGCCGCGCCGCCGGTTCTGCGCTGAACACGATCATGGTCGAAGAGGACATGACCAAGACCACCCTCAGCCTCAGCGGCACGCCTTACAACAGTTGGTACACCTGCCCTCGCGACAACAAGCGTACCTGCCTGCTCGACCCGTACGCCGACACCGTGGGCAACAAGGAAATGCTCATGACCACCATTTCCGTGCCGCTGCTGGTGGACGGCAAGGCCATCGGCGTGGTCGGCATCGACATCGCACTCGATGCGCTGCAAGCGGCAGCCGTGGGCTCCCAGCGTGAACTGTTCAACGGTGCCGGGCACATGCTGATCGTCTCCGGCAGCGGCGTGCTCGGCGCCTACAGCACCGACGCGACCAAGGTCGGCAAAGGTATCGCCGAAACCCTCGGCGCCGAAGGCAAGGACATCCTGCAACTGCTAAGCGCCGGTACGCCGAAGATTCTGGAACAGGGCGACCTGATCCGCGCCGTGTACCCGGTCGATCCGATCGGCAATTCCCGGGCCTGGGGCGTGGTCATCGACCTGCCAAAACAAGTGCTGCTGGCCGACTCGGTCAAGCTGCAAGCGGTACTCGACGATGCGCAGGAAACCGGCACCATTACCGCACTCGCCGTTGCAGTGATCGCCGGCCTGATCGGCCTGGTGCTGATCTGGCTCACCGCCTCCGGCGTGACCCGTCCAATCAACAGTGTTGCCGAGATGCTGAAGAACATCGCCAGCGGTGAAGGCGATCTGACCCAGCGCCTGAACTACACCAAAAAGGATGAACTGGGCGAACTGGTGAACTGGTTCAACCGCTTCCTCGACAAGCTGCAACCGACCATCGCCCAGATCAAACAGAGCATCACCGAGGCCCGTGGCACCGCCGATCAGTCGTCGGAAATCGCCCGCCAGACCAGCGAAGGCATGCAGGTGCAGTTCCGCGAGATCGATCAGGTGGCCACCGCCTCCAACGAAATGAGCGCCACCGCCCACGACGTCGCCAACAGCGCCTCGAACGCTGCCAACGCGGCGAAAGGCGCCGACCAGTCGGCCAAGGACGGGATGTCGATCATCGAGCGCAGCACCCGCGACATCAATCAACTGGCGGACGAAGTCAGCAAAGCGGTGACCGAAGTCGAAGAGCTGGCGGTCAACAGCGAGCAGATCGGTTCGGTGCTGGAAGTGATCCGCAGCATCGCCGAACAGACCAACCTGCTGGCGCTGAACGCCGCGATCGAAGCGGCACGGGCCGGTGAAAGCGGTCGTGGTTTTGCGGTGGTGGCCGACGAAGTCCGTAACCTCGCCAAGCGCACCCAGGATTCGGTGGAAGAAATTCGCGTAGTCATCGAACGCATCCAGACCGGCACCCGTGGCGTGGTCGCGACCATGCACTCGAGCCAGACTCAGGCCCACAACAACGCCGGGCAGATCCGCCAGGCCGTGGACGCCCTCGGCAAGATCAGCGACGCGGTCACCGTGATCAGCGACATGAACCTGCAAATCGCCAGCGCCGCCGAACAGCAGAGCGCCGTCGCCGAAGAGGTCAACCGCAACGTCTCGGCGATCCGCACCGTCACCGAAACCCTGACCGAACAGGCCACCGAATCGGCGGCGATCAGCAGCCAGCTCAACGCCCTCGCCAGTCAGCAGATGAAATTGATGGATCAGTTCCGCGTCTGATTTGATCTATGATCAGGCCCTCTTCCGGAGGGCCTTCGATGACTGATCTGCTCACGTCCATTCAAGCCGCGCTCGGCTTGTCCCCCACGCCGATTCCGTTCACCGGCAAGGGCGCCCTGCCTTCGGCGTTTGCCGTCACACACCTTGCCTGCGCGAGCATTGCCGCTGCCGGGCAAGCCATCGCCGAACTCCTTCAGCAGCAAACCGGGGACTTAACCAGCGTAGAGGTCGACCGCCGCCTCGCCTCGTTCTGGTTCGCCACGTCGCTGCGACCGATCGGCTGGGAAGTGCCGCCGCTCTGGGATCCGGTGGCCGGCGACTACGCAACCCGAGACGGCTGGATCCGCCTGCACACCAACGCCCCGCATCACCGCGCCGCCGCTGAACGCGTGCTCGGCGTCTGTGCCGACCGCGCGGCGATGGCGGCGAAAGTCGCGCAATGGGCCAGTGCCGATCTGGAGCAAGCGGTAGTCGAGGCCAAGGGTTGTGCGGCTGAAATGCGCAGTTGGGAACAGTGGCAGAAACATCCCCAAGGCTTGGCGGTGAATGCCGAACCCTTGGTGCATTTCAGTGATGGAAAAGAAGAAAACCATCAACCCTGGCAAGGCACAGTGGCGCAACCATTGGCCGGGCTCAACGTGCTCGACCTGACCCGCGTACTGGCCGGCCCGACCGCCAGCCGCTTTCTCGCAGGGCTGGGCGCCAACGTACTGCGCATCGACCCACCGACCTGGAACGAACCCGGCGTGGTGCCGGAAGTGACCCTCGGCAAACGTTGTGCGCGACTGGATCTGCATGCGCCGGCAGATCGTTCGGTGTTCGAAAGCCTGCTCAAGGATGCCGACATTCTTCTGCACGGCTATCGCGCCGACGCCCTTGAACATCTCGGCTTCGGCGTCGAGCGCCGCCGGCAACTGGCGCCGGGGCTGATCGACGTTTGCCTCAATGCCTACGGCTGGAGCGGCCCGTGGCAGAACCGTCGGGGCTTCGACAGTCTGGTGCAGATGAGCAGCGGGATTGCCGAGGCAGGACAGCGCTGGAAGCAGGCGGACAAACCGACACCGCTGCCGGTGCAGGCGCTGGATCATGCAACTGGGTATCTGATGGCGGCGAGTGTGATTCGGTTGCTGGCTGAACGGTTACGCAGTGGTCGAGGTGGATCGGCGCGGTTGTCGCTGGCGCGGACGGCGAAGTTATTGGTTGAGCATGGGCCCGGGACGGACGAAGCGTTGCGTCCTGAAAATCCACAGGATCAAAGCTTGACGGTGGAGCAGACACCGTGGGGGCCGGCGCATCGGCTACAAGCGCCGCTTCGTATAGCAGGAACGCCGTTGCAGTGGACTTTGCCGGCGACCGAGTTGGGCTCACATCCAGCGCAATGGTTTTGAAGGCGTGCGGATATCAGTCCGCACGACTCAAAGACGCCCACAACACCTGCGCCGCATACCCCCGAAACGGCCGCCATGCCTCTGCCCGAACAGACAACTCCCGCGCCGTCATCCGTTCCCCCTCCAGCACCTCCAACGCCCGCAGCAATCCCACATCCCCGGTCGGAAACCCGTCCATGTCCCGCAACTGCCGCAGGGCAATGTACTGCGCCGTCCAGTCGCCAATCCCGTGCAGCGCCAGCAACCGCGCCGTCCCGGAGGCAAACAGCAGCGGATCGTCCAATGACGCCTGCGCCACCCCGGACAAGGTGCGCCCGCGACTTTTCGGCATGCCCAGCTCCGCCAGATCAGCGTTCGCCAAAACTGCCGCCTGAGGAAAGACATGAGTCAGGCCCGGCACCGCAGAACGCAAAGGCTCGCCATACTGCGCCACCAGTTTCCCCGCCAGCCGAATCGCCGCAACCACAGTGATCTGCTGCCCCAGCACCGCGCGAAACGCCAGTTCCAAACCATCCCACGCCCCCGGCACCCGCAACCCCGGGCGCTCGGCGATCAGCCGCGCCAGCAGCGGATCCGCCGTCAGGTTCCGCTGCATGGTCGGCAGATCCGCATCCAGATCAAACATCCGTCGCAAGCGCGCAACAATCTCGGGAACCGCCGACGGATCCGGAAAATCCAGCTCCACCTCCAGCGCATCACCGTCACCGGGCCAGACCGAAACCGTACCGTGAAGCCCGTTCAACCCGATGCTGCGCGAATACACGCCATCGACCACCGTCTCCATCCCCGTCACAGCCCGGGCCGCGAGAAACCCGAGCATCGCCGGCCAGTCGCAGGATCCGCGATAGTCGAGCCGCAATCTCACAGGGACAACACGCCGCTGTACAACCCGTAGGCCGCAAGCCCGGCCCCGGCGATGACGCAAGTGAAAATCCCCTTCTCGAGTGTGGTGAACAGCGGCTCGCCCTGCTCATGCTTGGCCTTGGCGAACAGGATCACCCCCGGCGCATACAGCAGCGCCGACAACAGCAGGTATTTCACCCCGCCGGCATACAACAGCCACACCGCGTAACACAGCGCGATGCCGCCGATCAGCAGATCCTTGGTGCGTTCGGTGGAGGCATGTTCATAGGTTTCACCCCGTCCGCTGAGCAACACCGCATAGGCCGCCGACCACAGATACGGCACCAGAATCATCGACGAGGCGAGGTAAATCAGACTGGTATAAGTGCCAGCGGAAAACAGCGTGATCAACAGGAAAATCTGGATCATCACGTTGGTCAGCCACAACGCGTTGACCGGCACATGGTTGGCGTTTTCCTTTTTCAGGAACGCCGGCATCGTGTTGTCCTTGGCGGTGGCGAACAGGATCTCCGCGCACAACAGCGCCCACGACAGCAACGCACCGAGCAACGAAATGGCCAGGCCCACACTGATCAACAACGCGCCCCATGGCCCGACAATGTGTTCCAGCACCGCTGCCAGCGACGGGTTCTGCAAGGTCGCCAGTTCCGGCTGACTCATGATCCCCAGCGACAACACGTTGACCAGCACCAACAGCGCCAGCACACCGATAAAACCGATCACCGTGGCCCGTCCGACATCCGAGCGCTTCTCCGCCCGCGCCGAGTAAACGCTGGCGCCTTCGATACCGATGAACACGAACACCGTGACCAGCATCATGTTGCGCACCTGATCCATCACACCGCCGAAATTCGGGTTGCTGCGGCCCCAGATATCCCGGGTAAACACGTCAGCCTTGAAGGCCACGGCGGCAATGACCACGAACATGATCAGCGGAATGATCTTGGCCACGGTGGTCAACTGATTGATCAACGCGGCTTCCTTGATCCCGCGCATCACCAGAAAATGCACGGCCCACAGCAGGACCGAAGCGCAGCCAATGGCAATCGGCGTATTGCCCTGGCCGAACACCGGAAAGAAGTAGCCGAGAGTGCTGAACAGCAACACGAAATACCCGACGTTG
Source organism: Pseudomonas sp. GW821-FHT11D10 (assembly GCF_058808435.1). NCBI lineage: Bacteria > Pseudomonadati > Pseudomonadota > Gammaproteobacteria > Pseudomonadales > Pseudomonadaceae > Pseudomonas > Pseudomonas sp. GW821-FHT11D10. The sequence goes on from NZ_JBXARR010000004.1 coordinate 201,850, forward strand.
CCCAGCCAGGCGCTGATCCAGTAACCCCACGCCGAAGAGAACCCCATGTAGTCGCCAAACCCCGCCTTGGCGTAGGCATACACGCCGGAGTCCAGTTCCGGTTTGCGGTTGGCCAGGGTCTGGAACACGAAGGCCAGGGTGAGCATGCCGATCGCCGTGATCCCCCAACCGATCAGGATGGCCCCGGCATCGGCCCGGGCCGCCATGTTCTGCGGCAGGGAAAAAATCCCCCCGCCAATCATCGAACCCACCACCAGGGCGATCAGTGCGCCAAGGCGCAGCTTTTGCGTCGGTTGCGACATTCCAGCGTCTCCAAGTTCCAGAGCGGCGAATGCCGCGAAACCGTTATGCAACCGGCTTTTAACTAAATGGATAAAGCGTAATGACGTTTATTGAATAACGCCAACTTGCGCCTTTTATATATAGCCATTGGCGCTAACGCCCTAGCACGCTCAGACAGTTTTGTGCGCGAATCCTAATAAATCAATTCTGTACTGAAAACAGCGGTGAAAAATTTGCCAAAACCTGAAAAGGAACTAGCGTGATAATTCGAAAGTAATAGGATCCATTCTTAACCACTTCGGACAAAAGGCCTCTAGGACGGGCCTTCCAGACAATAGCTTTATGCCTCCAGACGTTTCATAAGTCATTCATTAACAATGGAATGTGACTATGCACTGATCTAAGTCAGCTGTTTGAAAAGCCAACAGAACTACGCTGTGAACTCTTCTCTCCTGCAATGGAGTCATGCAATGTCTGAAGCTCCCGGAAAACTACGACTAGGTGCACTGGTTGCACTGGTAGTCGGCTCAATGATCGGTGGCGGGATATTCTCTTTGCCACAAAACATGGCCGCCAGTGCCGATGTCGGCGCGGTACTGATTGGCTGGGCCATCACCGCAGTCGGCATGCTCACCCTCGCTTTCGTCTTTCAAACCCTCGCCAATCGCAAGCCTGACCTGGACGGCGGTGTCTACGCCTACGCCAAGGCCGGATTCGGCGATTACATGGGTTTCTCCTCGGCCTGGGGTTACTGGATCAGTGCCTGGCTGGGCAACGTCGGTTACTTCGTTCTGCTGTTCAGCACCCTCGGTTACTTCTTCCCGGTTTTTGGGGAGGGCAACACCGTTGCTGCCGTGATCGGCGCCTCTGTCCTGCTGTGGGGCGTGCACTTCCTGGTGCTGCGCGGGATCAAGGAAGCGGCGTTCATCAACCTCGTGACCACTGTCGCCAAGGTCGTGCCGCTGCTGCTGTTCGTGCTGATCGCAGTCTTCGCCTTCAAACTGGACATCTTCACCGCCGACATCTGGGGCGTGAAAAACCCGGATCTGGGCAGCGTGATGAACCAGGTGCGCAACATGATGCTGGTCACCGTGTGGGTGTTCATCGGCATCGAAGGCGCGAGCATCTTCTCGGCCCGGGCGGAAAAACGTTCGGACGTCGGCAAGGCGACCGTGATCGGTTTCATCACCGTGCTGCTGTTCCTCGTGCTGGTGAACGTGCTGTCGCTGGGCATCATGACTCAGCCGGAACTGGCCAAACTGCAGAACCCGTCGATGGCCGCCGTGCTGGAACACGTGGTCGGTCACTGGGGCGCGGTGCTGATCAGCGTCGGTCTGATCATCTCGCTGCTGGGGGCGTTGCTGTCGTGGGTGCTGCTGTGTGCGGAGATCATGTTCGCCGCCGCCAAGGATCACACCATGCCGGAGTTCCTGCGTAAGGAGAACGCCAACCACGTGCCGGTCAACGCCCTGTGGCTGACCAATGCAATGGTTCAGCTGTTCCTGATCATCACCCTGTTCTCGGCCAGCACTTACCTGTCGCTGATCTACCTCGCCACTTCGATGATTCTGGTGCCGTACCTGTGGTCGGCGGCCTACGCCCTGCTGCTGGCGGTGCGCGGCGAAAGCTACGAAGGCTTCGCGGCCGAACGGCGCAAGGACCTGATCATCGGCGCCATCGCCCTGATCTACGCGGTGTGGCTGCTCTACGCCGGTGGCGTGAAGTACCTGCTGCTCTCGGCCCTGCTCTATGCGCCCGGCGCGATCCTGTTCGCCAAGGCCAAGCTCGAACTCAAACAACCGGTTTTCACCAACGTCGAGAAGCTGATTTTCGCCGCAGTGGTCGTGGGCGCCCTGGTGGCAGCCTACGGACTGTATGACGGCTTCCTGACTCTGTAATTGCCCAACGTTTTCACTCTGGAGGATCACTGAAATGACCACGGAAAAAGCTAAGTACGGCGTCCATTCCGAAGCCGGCAAACTGCGCAAAGTCATGGTTTGCTCCCCAGGTCTGGCCCATCAGCGGCTGACCCCGAACAACTGCGATGAACTGCTGTTCGACGACGTGCTGTGGGTCGCCCAGGCCAAGCGCGACCACTTCGACTTCGTGACCAAGATGCGTGAGCGCGGGATCGAAGTGCTGGAAATGCACAACCTGCTGACCGACATCGTCGCCATCCCCGAAGCGCTGGACTGGATCCTCGAGCGCAAGGTCACCGCCGACTCGGTGGGCCTGGGCCTGATCAACGAAGTCAAATCCTGGCTGAAAAGCCTCGAGCCACGGCACATCGCCGAGTTCCTGATCGGTGGCGTGTCCGCCGATGACCTGCCGGACAGCTTTGGTGGCAAGACCATCCAGATGTTCCGCGACTTCCTCGGCCACTCCAGCTTCATTCTGCCGCCGCTGCCGAACACCCAGTTCACCCGCGACACTACCTGCTGGATCTACGGTGGCGTGACGCTGAACCCGATGTACTGGCCGGCGCGTCGTCAGGAAACCCTGCTGGCCACCGCCATCTACAAATTCCATCCGCAATTCACCAACGCCGATTTCGAGATCTGGTACGGCGACCCGGACAAGGATCACGGCAGCTCGACCCTCGAAGGCGGCGACGTCATGCCAATCGGCAATGGCGTAGTGCTGATCGGTATGGGCGAGCGCTCGTCGCGTCAGGCCATCGGCCAACTGGCGCTGAACCTGTTCAAGAACAAGGCCGTGGAAAAAGTCATCGTCGCCGGCCTGCCGAAGTCTCGCGCTGCGATGCACCTGGACACCGTGTTCAGCTTCTGCGACCGCGACCTCGTCACGATCTTCCCGGAAGTGGTCAACCAGATCGTCGCCTTCACCCTGCGCCCTGACGAAAGCAAACAGGGCGGCATCGACATCCGTCGCGAAGAAGGCACTTTCCTCGACGTCGTGGCCAAAGCCCTCAACCTGCCGAAACTGCGCGTCGTCGAAACCGGCGGCAACAGCTTCGCCGCCGAACGCGAGCAATGGGATGACGGCAACAACGTGGTGGCCGTGGAGCCGGGCGTGGTCATCGGCTACGACCGCAACACCTACACCAACACCCTGCTGCGCAAGGCCGGGGTCGAGGTCATCACCATCAGCGCCGGCGAACTGGGCCGTGGCCGTGGCGGCGGCCACTGCATGACCTGCCCGATCGTGCGCGACCCAATCGACTACTAAACGACCATCTCCCCGGCCGCACTGACCCTGTCGCGGCCGGGTCGATCACCGAATCCAAGGAGAATCATCATGGCGTTCAACATTCACAACCGTAACCTGCTCAGCCTGGAACACCACACCCCACGTGAGCTGCGTTACCTGCTCGACCTGTCCCGCGACCTCAAGCGCGCCAAGTACACCGGCACCGAGCAGCAACACCTGAAGGGCAACAACATCGCCCTGATCTTCGAAAAAACCTCGACCCGCACCCGCTGCGCGTTCGAAGTCGCCGCTTATGACCAGGGCGCCAATGTCACCTACATCGACCCGAATTCCTCGCAGATCGGCCACAAGGAAAGCATGAAGGACACAGCCCGCGTGCTGGGTCGCATGTACGACGCCATCGAGTACCGTGGCTTCAAGCAGGAAATCGTCGAAGAACTGGCCAAGTTTGCCGGCGTGCCGGTGTTCAACGGCCTGACCGATGAATATCACCCGACCCAGATGATCGCCGACGTGCTGACCATGCGTGAGCACGCCGACAAGCCGATCCACGAGATCAGCTACGCCTACCTGGGCGACGCGCGTAACAACATGGGCAATTCGCTGCTGCTGATCGGCGCCAAACTCGGCATGGACGTGCGCATCTGCGCGCCGAAAGCCCTGTGGCCGCACGACGACCTGGTGGATCGCTGCAAAAAATACGCAGAGGAAAGCGGCGCCCGCATCACCCTGACCGAAGACCCGAAAGCTGCGGTCAAGGGCGTGGACTTCATCCACACCGACGTCTGGGTATCGATGGGCGAGCCGGTGGAAGCCTGGGCCGAGCGTATCCAGCAACTGCTGCCGTATCAGGTCAACGCCGAGCTGATGAAAGCCACCGGCAACCCGCGCACCAAGTTCATGCACTGCCTGCCGGCGTTTCACAACAGCGATACCAAGGTCGGCAAACAGATCGCCGAACAGTATCCGCACCTGAAAAACGGCATCGAAGTGACCGACGACGTGTTCGAGTCGCCGGCCTGCATCGCCTTCGAGCAAGCGGAAAACCGCATGCACACCATCAAGGCGATTCTGGTGTCGACTTTGGCTGATCTGTAAGCGTTGACCATTGACCTGCGAGCGCCGCAAAAAGCAGCGCCCGCAGGCTCACCGAATTCTGAAAGGACTGCATTATGCGTATCGTCGTAGCTCTGGGCGGTAACGCCCTGCTCCGCCGTGGTGAGCCGATGACCGCTGACAACCAGCGCGCCAACATCCGCATCGCCACCGAGCAAATCGCCAAGATCCATCCCGGCAATCAACTGGTCATCGCCCACGGCAATGGCCCGCAAGTCGGCCTGCTGTCGTTGCAGGCAGCGGCCTACACCTCCGTCACCCCTTACCCGCTGGACGTGCTCGGTGCCGAAACCGAAGGCATGATCGGCTACATCATCGAACAGGAACTGGGCAACCTGCTGGACTTCGAAGTCCCGTTCGCCACCCTGCTCACCCAGGTCGAAGTCGACGCCAACGACCCGGCCTTCAAGAACCCGACCAAACCGATCGGCCCGGTCTACGAGAAGGCCGAAGCAGAAAAACTCGCCGCTGAAAAAGGCTGGGCCATCGCCCCGGACGGCGACAAGTTCCGCCGCGTGGTGGCCAGCCCGCGGCCGAAACGCATCTTCGAAATCCGCCCGATCAAGTGGCTGCTGGACAAGGGCAGCATCGTGATCTGCGCCGGCGGTGGCGGCATCCCGACCATGTATGGCGCACACGGCAAGCTGCAAGGCATCGAAGCGGTCATCGACAAGGACCTGTGCTCGGCGCTGCTGGCCGAACAGCTGGAAGCGGATTTGCTGGTGATCGCCACCGACGTCAACGCGGCGTACATCGACTTCAAGAAACCCACCGAGAAAGCCATCGCCCAGGCCCACCCGGACGAACTCGAACGCCTGGGCTTCGCCGCCGGCTCCATGGGGCCGAAGGTGCAGGCAGCCTGTGAATTTGCGCGCCATACTGGCAAGGTCGCGGTGATCGGTTCGCTCTCGGACATCGAAGCCATCGTCCAGGGCACCGCCGGTACGCGGGTCAGCACGGCAGCGCCGGGCATCACCTACCGATAAAAAGAAACTCCGGGGGCAGACCTCAGGTCTGCCCTTCTCCCATGCCTTGAAAGGAGAAAACCATGGCCCAGTTCGAACCCGGCCGCTTGCACATCGAGCGCCACGCGTTGACTGACGACGATGTCAATTACAACGTGCACCTCGACTATGAAGTGTTCACCGATCCTCAGAAAGGCAAAGGGATACAGTTCACCCTGCACGGCAGCATGCAGGGCAAGGACATGAAGGAGACGTTTTTCCTGCCCAAGGAAGAGGCCTACAACTTCGCCCGCGACGTGACCCGGATCGCCGAGAAATACGGGATTCCCAAGGCGCACAGCCAGATCGGCTCGGTGCACAAGCATTACGACCTGATGTTTGAAGACATCCGCAAGCAGCTGAATATGCAATCCGGGGATCCGGTCAATCCCGAGCATTTCGAGTAACCCCCCAAAAGCCCCCTCACCCTAACCCTCTCCCGGAGGGAGAGGGGACTGATTGCGGGATGCTTCAGAGTTACGCCGACCTGAACCTGCTTTACCGAATCCATAATCGACTCGATTCTTCAGGTCGATGTATCACGCAAGACACCTCGGTCAGCTCCCTCTCCCTCCGGGAGAGGGCTGGGGTGAGGGGTGGATCTCCAGCAAGACACTAATCTCAAGATTTCACCCCAGTCCCCCATCAAGGCATACTTGCCTCCCTCCGCACTCCAGAACCCAGAACCGCCCCATGCGTATCCACGTCAGCTTCATCGACCGCGTCGGCATCACCCAGGAAGTCCTGGCCCTGCTCGGTGGGCGCAACCTCAATCTGGATGCGGTGGAAATGGTCCCGCCGAACGTCTACATCGACGCCCCGACCCTCAGCCCGCAAGTGCTCGAAGAACTCAAGGATGCGTTGTTCCGGGTGCGCGGCGTGGAGGCCGTGGTGGTGGTCGACATCCTGCCCGGCCAGCGTCGGCATTTGCAGCTCGACGCGTTGCTCGCGGCGATGACCGACCCGGTACTGGCGCTGGACAGCGCCGGCAAGGTGCTGCTGGCCAACCCGGCGTTGATTGCCTTGTACGGTCGCGAGCCGGCGGGCGAAAGCGTCTCGGAACTGTTCAACGATCCGGGCCTGCTCGAAACCCTGCTCGAACAAGGCTTCCGCCTGCCGCTGCGAGAAATCACCGTCAACGGCCAGACCCTGTTGCTCGACGCCACGCCAATCACCGACGCCGGCGCCCTGCTCACCCTGTATCAACCGAACCGAATCGGCGAACAACTCTCGGCGCTGCACCACGACCATGCCGAAGGTTTCGATGCACTGCTCGGTGAGTCGCCGCCAATCCGTACCCTCAAGGCCCGCGCCCAGCGCGTCGCGGCCCTCGATGCGCCGCTGCTGATCCAGGGCGAAACCGGCACCGGCAAGGAACTGGTGGCCCGCGCCTGCCACGCCATCAGCGCCCGGCACAGCGCACCATTCCTCGCACTGAACTGCGCGGCCCTGCCGGAAAACCTCGCCGAAAGCGAACTGTTCGGCTACGCCCCCGGCGCCTTCACCGGCGCACAGCGCGGCGGCAAACCGGGGCTGATGGAACTGGCCAACCAGGGCACGGTGTTCCTCGACGAGATCGGCGAGATGTCGCCGTACTTGCAGGCCAAACTGCTGCGTTTTCTCAACGACGGCAGCTTCCGCCGAGTGGGCGGTGATCGTGAAGTGAAGGTCAATGTGCGGATCCTCAGCGCCACCCACCGCGACCTGGAAAAAATGGTCAGCGAAGGCCTGTTCCGCGAAGACCTGTTCTACCGCCTCAACGTGCTCAACGTCGAAGTGCCCCCACTGCGCGAACGCGGTCAGGACATTCTGCTGCTCGCCCGCTATTTCATGCAGCAGGCTTGCGCGCAGATCCAGCGCCCGGTCTGCCGCCTCGCCCCGGGCACTTACCCGGCGCTGCTCGGCAACCGCTGGCCGGGCAACGTGCGGCAATTGCAGAACGTGATCTTCCGCGCCGCGGCGATCTGCGAGAGCAGCCTGGTGGACATCGGCGACCTCGACATCGCCGGCACCTCGGTGGCGCGCCAGACCGACACCGACGTCGACAGCCTGGAAGAAGCCGTCGAAGCCTTCGAGAAATCGCTGCTCGAAAAACTCTACGTCAGCTACCCCTCGACCCGCCAACTGGCCAGCCGCCTGCAGACCTCGCACACCGCGATTGCCCATCGGCTGCGCAAGTACGGGATTCCGGGCAAAGCCTGAGACCGCGCCAAAAGCGACCTCCATCTGTACTGAAAGCGCTACAGCGGAACGATATCGCTACACCCTCCTCCGATCACCGCTGTGCAAGGCTTTGATCCGGTTCAGCTTTTTTCTTCGCCTCACGCTGTAGCGATTTCGCTACAGTCAATCTGATCGTGTCCACTCGCAAATCAATCAAGCCATTGATTTATAAAGATATTTTTACGTTGGCCGCGTTCTTGCTAAGTAACCGTTCATAAAATCAGGGCATTGCCGCCCGAGTATTCCACCGCGTCCACCAGACGAGTCTGGCCCCTAGGAGATTCCATGAGCGAGTTGCGTTTTACTGAAGATCACGAATGGCTGCGCGCCGAAGCCGATGGTTCTGTCACCGTTGGCATCACCGCTTTTGCGCAGAACGCCCTGGGCGACGTGGTGTTCGTGCAACTGCCTGAATTGCAGGCGTACGAGAAAGGCGCCGAAGCCGCCACCGTGGAATCGGTAAAAGCCGCCAGCGGCGTTTACATGCCACTGGACGGTGAAGTGCTGGCCACCAACCCGGCCCTGGAAGACAGCCCTGAACTGGTCAACGAAGATCCGCTGGGCGAAGGCTGGTTCTTCCGCTTCAAGCCAGCCGACGCTTCTGCCGTCGCCAAGTTGCTGGATCAGGACGCCTACGACCGCCTGATCAAAGCCCAAGCCGAAGCCTGAGGAACCTGACATGACCCAAGTAAATCTCGGCACCGCCAACGAATTCATCGCCCGTCACATCGGCCCGCGCGCCGGTGACGAGCAAGCCATGCTCAACAGCCTCGGCTTCGACTCGCTCGAAGCCCTGAGCGCCAGCGTCATCCCGGAAAGCATCAAGGGCACCAGCGTGCTCGGCCTCGACGACGGCCTGAGCGAAGCCGATGCCCTGGCGATGATCAAAGGCATCGCCGGCAAGAACCAGCTGTTCAAGACCTACATCGGCCAGGGCTACTACAACTGCCACACGCCGTCGCCGATCCTGCGCAACTTGCTGGAAAACCCGGCCTGGTACACCGCTTACACCCCCTACCAGCCAGAAATTTCCCAAGGCCGTCTCGAAGCGCTGCTGAACTTCCAGACCCTGATCAGCGACCTCACCGGCCTGCCGATCGCCAACGCGTCCCTGCTCGACGAAGCCACCGCCGCTGCCGAAGCCATGACCTTCTGCAAACGCCTGAGCAAGAACAAGGGCAGCCACCAGTTCTTCGCCTCGATCCACAGCCACCCGCAAACCCTCGACGTGCTGCGCACCCGTGCCGAGCCACTGGGCATTGACGTGGTCGTGGGCGATGAGCGCGAGCTGACCGACGTGACGCCGTTCTTCGGCGCGCTGCTGCAATACCCGGCCAGCAACGGTGATGTGTTCGACTACCGCGAGCTGACCGAACGCTTCCACGCGGCCAACGCACTGGTGGCCGTCGCCGCTGACCTGCTGGCCCTGACCCTGCTGACCCCGCCGGGCGAATTCGGCGCCGACGTGGCCATCGGCAGCGCCCAACGCTTCGGCGTGCCGCTGGGCTTCGGTGGCCCGCACGCGGCTTACTTCTCCACCAAAGATGCGTTCAAACGCGACATGCCGGGCCGTCTGGTCGGTGTTTCGGTTGACCGTTTCGGCAAACCGGCCCTGCGTCTGGCAATGCAGACCCGCGAGCAACACATCCGCCGCGAGAAAGCCACGTCGAACATCTGCACCGCGCAAGTGCTGCTGGCCAACATCGCCAGCATGTACGCCGTGTACCATGGCCCGAAAGGTCTGACCCAGATCGCCAACCGCGTGCATCACTTGACCGCGATCCTGGCCAAGGGCCTGAGCGCACTGGGCGTGACCGTCGAGCAAGCCAGCTTCTTCGACACCCTGACCGTGGCCACCGGCGCGCAAACTGCTGCGCTGCACGACAAGGCCCGCGCCCAACAGATCAATCTGCGTGTGATCGACGCCCAGCGTCTGGGCCTGTCGGTTGACGAAACCACCACCCAGGCCGACATCGAAACCCTGTGGGGCCTGTTCGCCGACGGCAAGACTCTGCCGGATTTCGCTGCTCTGGCCGCTGCCGCGCAAAGCACGATTCCAGCCGCACTGGTGCGTCAGTCGCCGATCCTCAGCCACCCGGTGTTCAACCGTTATCACTCGGAAACCGAGCTGATGCGCTACCTGCGCAAACTGGCGGACAAGGACCTGGCACTGGATCGCACCATGATCCCGCTGGGCTCGTGCACCATGAAACTCAACGCCGCCAGCGAAATGATCCCGGTGACCTGGGCCGAATTCGGCGCCCTGCACCCGTTCGCCCCGGCCGAGCAAAGCGCCGGTTACCAGCAACTGACCGATGAACTGGAAGCGATGCTTTGCGCCGCCACCGGTTACGACTCGATCTCCCTGCAACCGAACGCCGGTTCCCAAGGTGAGTACGCAGGTCTGCTGGCAATTCGCGCCTATCACCAGAGCCGTGGCGAAGACCGTCGCGACATCTGCCTGATCCCGTCCTCGGCCCACGGCACCAACCCGGCGACCGCCAACATGGCCGGCATGCGCGTGGTCGTGACCGCGTGCGACGCCCGTGGCAACGTGGACATCGAAGACCTGCGCGCCAAGGCCATCGAGCACCGCGAACACCTCGCCGCGCTGATGATCACTTACCCGTCGACCCATGGCGTGTTTGAAGAAGGCATCCGCGAAATCTGCGGCATCATTCATGACAACGGCGGCCAGGTGTACATCGACGGCGCCAACATGAACGCGATGGTCGGCCTCTGCGCACCGGGCAAGTTCGGCGGCGACGTGTCGCACCTGAACCTGCACAAGACTTTCTGCATCCCCCACGGCGGTGGCGGCCCGGGCGTCGGCCCGATCGGCGTGAAATCGCACCTGACTCCGTTCCTGCCGGGCCACGGCCACATGGAGCGCAAGGAAGGCGCGGTCTGCGCAGCACCGTTCGGCAGCGCGAGCATTCTGCCGATCACCTGGATGTACATTCGCATGATGGGTGGCGCAGGCCTGAAGCGCGCTTCGCAGCTGGCGATCCTCAATGCCAACTACATTTCCCGTCGCCTGGAAGAGCACTATCCAGTGCTGTACACCGGCAGCAACGGTCTGGTGGCGCACGAGTGCATCCTCGATCTGCGCCCGCTGAAAGACAGCAGCGGCATCAGCGTCGATGACGTCGCCAAGCGCCTGATCGACTTCGGCTTCCACGCCCCGACCATGTCGTTCCCGGTGGCCGGCACGTTGATGATCGAGCCGACCGAAAGCGAATCCAAGGAAGAACTGGACCGCTTCTGCGACGCCATGATCCGCATCCGCGAAGAAATCCGCGCAGTGGAAAACGGCACCCTGGACAAGGACGACAACCCGCTGAAGAACGCTCCGCACACTGCCGCAGAGCTGGTCGGCGAGTGGACTCACCCGTACAGCCGCGAACAAGCGGTGTACCCGGTGGCGTCGTTGATCGAAGGCAAGTACTGGCCGCCGGTCGGTCGCGTCGACAACGTGTTCGGCGACCGCAACCTGGTCTGCGCCTGCCCGTCGATCGAAAGCTACGCTTGACCTGTAAGGGGGCGGGTTCGCCCGCCCCTTTCATGCGTGCCTGATGTGCCTATAACAAGAAACCGGAGAACAACCATGTCGTTAAGCGTGTTCGACCTGTTCAAGATTGGCATCGGCCCCTCCAGCTCCCACACCGTCGGCCCGATGCGCGCAGCTGCGCGCTTCGTCGAAGGCCTGCGTCGGGAAAACCTGTTGTCGGCCACCACCAGCGTCAGGGTCGAGTTGTATGGATCCCTCGGCGCCACCGGCAAGGGCCACGGCAGCGACAAGGCCGTGCTGCTGGGCCTGGAAGGTGAACACCCGGACACCGTGGATACCGAAACCGTCGCCGCCCGTCTCTCGGAGATTCGTGGCAACGGGCGTTTGAACCTGCTCGGCGAACACAACATTGCGTTCAACGAGAAAGAACACCTGGCGATGATCCGCAAGCCGTTGGCCTATCACCCCAACGGCATGATCTTCCGTGCCTTCGATGCGGCGGGATTGCAGATCCGCAGCCGCGAGTACTACTCGGTCGGCGGTGGGTTTGTCGTCGACGAAGACGCGGCCGGCGCCGACCGCATCGTCGAGGACGCCACCCCGCTGACCTTCCCGTTCAAGAGTGCCAAGGACTTGCTCGGTCACTGCGCCACCTATGGTCTGTCGATCAGCCAGGTGATGCTGACCAACGAAAGCGCCTGGCGCCCGGAAGCGGAAACCCGCGCCGGTCTGCTGAAAATCTGGCAAGTGATGCAGGACTGCGTGGCTGCCGGCTGTCGCAACGAAGGCATCCTGCCGGGTGGCCTGAAGGTCAAGCGGCGGGCGGCGGCGTTGCACCGGCAACTGTGCAAGAACCCGGAATCGTCGCTGCGCGATCCGCTGTCGGTGCTGGACTGGGTCAACCTCTACGCCCTCGCCGTCAACGAAGAAAACGCCAACGGCGGGCGCGTGGTCACGGCACCGACCAATGGCGCAGCGGGGATCATCCCTGCGGTGCTGCATTACTACATGCGCTTCATTCCCGGCGCGAACGATGACGGCGTGGTGCGCTTCCTGCTTACCGCCGCGGCCATCGGCATTCTGTACAAGGAAAACGCCTCGATCTCCGGCGCCGAAGTCGGCTGTCAGGGCGAGGTCGGCGTGGCCTGTTCGATGGCGGCCGGGGCGTTGTGCGAGGTCCTCGGCGGCAGCGTGCAACAAGTGGAAAACGCCGCTGAAATCGGCATGGAACACAACCTCGGTCTGACCTGTGACCCGATTGGTGGGCTGGTTCAGGTGCCGTGCATCGAACGCAACGCCATGGGTTCGGTCAAGGCGATCAACGCCGTGCGCATGGCCATGCGCGGAGACGGGCAGCACTTCGTCTCCCTCGACAAGGTCATCCGCACCATGCGCCAGACCGGCGCCGACATGAAAAGCAAATACAAGGAGACCGCCCGTGGCGGTCTGGCGGTCAACATTATCGAGTGCTGATTACGCCATCAAATCTCTCTCCCTTTGGGAGAAAACACAAAACTGGCCCCCTCTCCCTCCGGGAGAGGGTTGGTGTGAATCAAGGAGTCACGCATGTCCACCGAACAACTGTCGAAAACCCCGCTGCACGCTCTGCACATCGAACTCGGCGCCCGCATGGTGCCGTTCGCCGGCTACGACATGCCGGTGCAATACCCGCTGGGCGTGATGAAAGAACACCAGCACACCCGTGAGCAGGCCGGGCTGTTCGATGTCTCGCACATGGGCCAGATCCGCCTGACCGGCGCCAATGCCGCCAAAGCCCTGGAAACCCTGGTACCGGTGGACATCATCGACCTGCCGGTGGGCATGCAGCGCTACGCGATGTTCACCAACGAAACCGGCGGCATCCTCGATGACCTGATGGTCGCCAACCTCGGCAACGACGAACTGTTCCTGGTGGTCAACGCCGCGTGCAAGGACCAGGACCTGGCCCATCTGCAGAAACACATCGGCGACCAGTGCAAGATCGAGCCGTTGTTCGAAGAACGCGCCCTGCTCGCCCTGCAAGGCCCGGCCGCCGTGACCGTGCTGGCACGCCTGGCGCCGGAAGTGGCGAAAATGACTTTCATGCAATTCACCCGCGTGAAGCTGCTGGGCGTTGACTGCTTTGTCAGCCGTTCGGGCTACACCGGTGAAGACGGTTTCGAAATTTCGGTTCCGGCAGCCGACGCGGAAAAACTCGCCCGCGCCCTGCTGGCCGAACCGGAAGTCGCCGCCATCGGCCTCGGCGCCCGTGACTCGCTGCGTCTGGAAGCCGGCCTGTGCCTGTACGGCCACGACATGAACACCGAGACCACCCCGATCGAAGCCAGCCTGCTGTGGGCAATCTCCAAGCCTCGGCGTGCCGACGGTGCCCGCGCTGGTGGCTTCCCGGGTGCAGAACAGGTCTTCGCTCAACAGCAAAACGGCGTTCAGCGCAAACGCGTCGGCCTGCTGCCACAAGAGCGTACGCCGGTCCGTGAAGGTGCAGAGATCGTCAACGAAGCGGGCGAGATCATCGGCAGCGTGTGCAGCGGCGGTTTCGGCCCGACCCTGGGCGGCCCGCTGGCCATGGGTTACCTGGACAGCGCCTACGTCGCGCTCGACACGCCAGTTTGGGCGATTGTTCGTGGGAAAAAGGTGCCATTGCTTGTAAGCAAAATGCCATTTGTTCCACAACGCTACTATCGTGGTTGATTGACTGTTTCTATAAGTAACGCGATTGCGTTATGCGTGCACTAATGTGTAACGCAATCGCCATAAAACAGTGCACTCCGTTTACATTCGATTCGAATATGAACTTGGCTTATAACGTTCGAAAACAATTGAACAAGCCAATCGAATAAGCCGGACTAGTGGACCGACTAAGTGCCAGCAAGCGCAGGAAAACCGGGGCCTTCACAGGGCTTGTTTTTCCTCCCGTAGTTGGCGTAGAGTTTGTCCACTGTGTTTGCATGGGTCAGCTTGGAATCGTGACCTGGGCAGTAGCCTACAAGTTAGCTACATCCCGTTCGACGTCTTCTTACTCTCCTGCAACCAGCCCCAGTACTCTTTCATGAGAAAGAGACTGTCATCAATTTATGCGTCAAAGGAAATAAGAAATGTCCACACGTCAGAGCGGTACCGTCAAGTGGTTTAACGACGAGAAAGGTTTTGGTTTTATCACTCCAGAAAGCGGTCCGGATCTGTTCGTGCATTTCCGCGCCATTCAGGGCAACGGCTTCAAGAGCCTGAAAGAAGGCCAGAAAGTGACCTTCGTTGCAGTGCAGGGCCAGAAAGGCATGCAAGCTGACGAAGTCATCGCAGAAGCCTGATTTCTGTTACGAAAAAGCCCCTGATATTGATATCAGGGGCTTTTTTGTGGGCGCAAATCCGTAAAATGGCGCTTCACTTTCCGTCCAGAGGCTGCCATGTCGAAACACCTGCTCACTCCCCAGGGCGATTTCCCCGCCGTCGGCCTGGGCCGTCGTCTGGCAGCGATGTTCTATGACTTTCTGCTGTGCACTGCCCTGCTGATCGTGACGGGTGGCGTCTACAAGATGATCCAGGCCGCGATCATCGGTGAGGAGCGTCTGCGGGTTCTGACCGACGCCGGGCAACTGGATGGCGATCCGTTGTACTCCACGGTGCTGCTGCTGGTGTTGTTCGGCTTCTTTGCCAAGTTCTGGACCCACGCCGGGCAGACCCTGGGCATGCAGGTCTGGGGCATTCGCGTGCAGAACGCCGATGGCACTGCGATCAGCCTGTGGCAGGCGTTACTGCGGTTCATGGTGTCGATTGCGTCGTGGCTGTGCCTGGGCCTGGGGTTCTTCTGGTCGCTGTTCGACAAACAGAAACGCGCCTGGCATGACATCTACTCCGACACGCAGCTCGTGCGAATTCCGAAGAAAGCCAAATAAACCCGTAGATGCAAAAACGCCCCGATCAATCGGGGCGTTTTTGTTTGCGTCGCAAGGTCAGGCGTTGCCGGCCAGTTTCATGCGCGCGGCCTGAGTGAAATCGAGCATGCGCTTGAGCGGGCGGATCGCCTGAGGAATGAGAGCCGGGTCGACGAAGATCTCGTTCGAGCCCTCCTTCAGGCACTTGAGCGTGCGTTCAAGGGTGTTCATGGCCATCCACGGGCAATGTGCGCAACTGCGGCACGCCGCGCCGTTACCGGCGGTTGGCGCCTCGATGAAGACCTTGTCCGGGCACAGCTGCTGCATCTTGTAGAAGATGCCGCGATCGGTGGCGACGATCAGGGTCTTGTTCGGCAGCGATTGAGCGGCAGCGATCAGCTGACTGGTGGAACCGACGGCGTCCGCCAGTTCGATCACCGACGTCGGCGACTCCGGGTGCACCAGAATGGCGGCGTCCGGGTACAGCGCTTTCATGTCTTCCAGCTGCTTGGACTTGAACTCTTCGTGGACGATGCAGGCACCGTCCCAGAGCAACATGTCGGCGCCGGTCTTACGCTGGATGTAGGTGCCCAAGTGCTTGTCCGGGCCCCAGATAATGGTTTCGCCGTTGTCCATCAGGCTCTCGACGATTTCCAGTGCGCAGCTGGAGGTCACTACCCAGTCGGCCCGGGCTTTGACCGCGGCCGAGGTGTTGGCATACACCACCACGGTGCGCTCCGGATGCTGATCGCAGAACGCCGAGAACTCGTCCACCGGGCAACCCAGATCCAGCGAGCAGGTCGCTTCCAGGGTCGGCATCAGCACGCGTTTTTCAGGGTTGAGAATCTTCGCGGTCTCGCCCATGAATTTCACGCCGGCAACCACCACGGTCTTGGCCGGGTGGGCGTTGCCGAAGCGGGCCATTTCCAGGGAATCGGAAACACAACCGCCGGTTTCTTCGGCGAGGGCCTGGATGATCGGATCGCAATAAAAGTGGGCAACCAGCACCGCGTCCTGAGCCTTGAGCTCGGCGGCGATGGCGGAACGGTAATAAGCCTCTTCCTCGGCTGTCAGCGGCTTGGGCTGCTTGGCATCGAGGTGGGCTTGTACCAGAAGGCGTTCGGAAATCTGCGTCATGTTCGCAAGACCTGCAGGCGCATTCGCGCGAAAGTCGAGTATACACCCGGCTCCGGACCGCTTGAGGGTACCGCCGGGAGAGTGAGTATTATCAGGCACGGACAGCATTGAAGCTGCGCAAGGCTACAGAATATCCCGTTGATACAAAAGATGATTCTGACCTGCGTCACGGCGGGAAGAAACGAAGGGAGGGATGCCCGAATCGCAGGCAAAAAAAAACCCGGAAATCCTCACTTTCGTGGGCCTTCCGGATTTTCTAAACCGCCAAATATGGTGGGTCGTGTGGGATTCGAACCTACGACCAATTGGTTAAAAGCCAACTGCTCTACCAACTGAGCTAACGACCCGCTGTGTGGTGGCGCGTATAATACTGATTTTTAAGGACTATTCAACACCTAATTTAAAAATAATCAAAAATAAGGTGTCGGGTCGCTGATTCCGGCCGCCGCGAAGCCTTCTGCACGCAGTCGGCAGCTGTCGCATTTGCCACAAGCGCGGCCGTCATCGTCGGCCTGATAGCAGGAAACAGTCAGCCCGTAATCAACGCCAAGCTTCACGCCCGCCTGGACGATCTGCGCCTTGCTCAGGTTCTGCAGCGGTGCCTGGATGCGGAAACCATTGCCTTCGACGCCAGCCTTGGTTGCCAGGTTGGCCATGCGCTCGAACGACTCGATGAACTCGGGACGGCAATCCGGGTAACCGGAGTAGTCCACTGCGTTGACGCCGATAAAGATGTCACGGGCGCCGAGCACTTCAGCCCAGCCCAGGGCCAGCGACAGGAAAACCGTGTTGCGCGCCGGCACGTAAGTCACCGGGATGCCTTCGCCCAACTCTTCCGGAATGTCGATGCTGGTGTCGGTCAGGGCCGAGCCGCCCATGCCGTTCAGATTCAGGCCGATCACCTTGTGCTCGACCACGCCCAGATCGCGAGCAACGCGAGCAGCGGCATGCAGTTCGGCGTGGGAACGCTGACCGTAATCGAAACTCATGGTGTAGCAGGCGTAGCCTTCAGCGCGGGCCATCGCCACGACAGTGGCCGAGTCCAGACCACCCGACAGCAGGATTACCGCACGTTTTTGGCTAGTGTTCAGTTGTTCAGTCATCTCAGCGCCCCGGCTCATCATTCCATAGATATTTATGCAGCTGCAGTTGCAGGCGCACTGGCAGGTTATCCGCCACCACCCAGTCCGCCAGATCCCGAGCGTTCAGGTCATGGTGACTTGGGGAAAACAGCACTTCACCTGCACGTCGTTCGAGACCGTACTGAATCAGCTTCGATACCGCCCAGTCATAGTCCTCCCGCGAGCAGATGACAAACTTCACCTGATCGTTGGGCGTCAGCAGTTCGATGTTCTCGTAGCGATTGCGATGGGCTTCTTTGGAGTCTGGCGTCTTCAGATCGACCACCCGACTGACCCGAGGATCGACCGCCGAGATGTCGAGGGCGCCGCTGGTTTCCAGCGAGACTTCGTAGCCGGCATCGCACAACTGTTTGAGCAAAGGGATGGCATTGGGCTGTGCCAGCGGCTCACCGCCAGTGACGCAGACGTAGCGCGGGCGAAAGCCGGCCACTTGCTCGAGGATGTCGTCGAGGGTACGGATCGTGCCACCGCTGAACGCGTAGGCGCTGTCGCAGTATTGGCAACGCAATGGGCAACCGGTCAGGCGCACAAAAACCGTGGGCAGCCCGGCAGTCCGCGTTTCCCCCTGCAACGAGTAGAAAACTTCGGTGATTCTCAATGTGTCTTGCATAGTCGCCACGGGCGTAACAGCTAAACAGGCTGTCCGCCTCCGTCAGGCACTTCAGGCAACCCCGCCAACGCGTAGATCACCAGAAGCGTGTTTCATAAAAGGGCGTGAATTCTAACGAAAAAACCCGCGACAAGCGCGGGTTTCTTCCAAACGGGTCAAACGCTGTTACATGCGTTGCAGATCGCGCTGGGCCAACTGAGCGGCGGACGTGCCCGGATATTGGGCCACCACCTGCTGCAGAATGCCTTTGACCTTGTCGGTATGACCGAGGCGGCGCTCTACGTCAGCCAGCTTGTACAGCGAATCCGGCACTTTGGCGTGCTTGGGATACAGCTGCGAAACCTTGGCAAAAGCCTGACCTGCACCTTGCAGATCGCCTTTGGCCAGGTTCACCTCACCCAGCCAGTACTGGGCGTTGCCCGCGTATTGGCTGTTCGGGTATTTACGCAGGAAAGCGGCAAACGCCTGGCTGGCCTTGTCGAAATCCTTGGCCTTGATCAGGTCGAAAGCTGCATCGTAATACAGCTTTTCCTTGGCCGGATCAGCCGGTTCGCCACCCGCGGCAGGTGCCTGGGCGGCCGCAGCGGCCCCGGCTCCAGCGGCGGCACCGGCAGCAGCACTTGCATCGCCACCGGCAGAAGAATTCTCGGGAGTCGCGGCAGGTGCAACGCCGGATCCTATGCGCCGATCAAGATCCTGGTATCGCTCCAGGGATTCCTGCTTCATGCGCGAAACTTGGTTCTGCAGTTCTTCGATCACGCCTTGCTGGCGCGACAGTTGATCCTGCATTTGTTGCAGTTGGTTGAACAGCATGCCTTGTGCCGAGGCAGGGGCCGAAGCCGCTCCCCCGGCATAGGCGCCGTTCGTACCGTAACCTGCAGGCGGATAACTGCTCCCGCTATTGTTATAACCGGAGTTGTCATCGACCACAGGAACCGCAGCCCACGCCGCAAGCGGCGCGAGGCTGAGAGCCAGAACAGTTACAGCACGACGGCACGTTCGCATATCGAATTACTTACGCAGTTCGACGCGACGGTTTTGAGCCCAGGACTGCTCGTCGTTGCCGGTAGCAACTGGACGCTCTTCGCCGTAGGAAACCAGTTCCAGCTGAGCTGGGGAAACACCTTGCAGTACCAGGTAGCGCTGAACGGCTTTCGCACGACGCTCGCCCAGTGCCATGTTGTACTCACGAGTACCACGTTCGTCGGTGTTGCCTTCCAGAACAACGCGAGCGCCGTTTGCTTTCAGGTCTTTGGCGTGAACGTCCAGAGCGCGCATGGCTTCTGGCTTCAGGTCCGAGCTGTCGTATTCGAAGTAGAAGGTGGTGATTGCGCGCAGAGCAGCTTCTTCGCTCAGGGAACCGTCAACTGCACCAGTGTTTGCGCCGTAACCAGCGTTTGGATCAACAGCGCCTTCACCGGCGTTGTCGCCGCCTTTGGACGAGCAACCTACAGCTACAGCCATGGCCAGAGCCAGCGCAGCAAATTTACCAAACTTCAGCATTTCCATCGTGAAACTCCTAATGAACCCCAGTGTGTTAAGTAAAACGTAAAGCGCCGCGTCAGTTCAGGTAAGGGGACCAGGACGGTTCTCTGACTTCGCCTTGAGCGGTAGGAAGCGGGAGCCTCACGCGTCCATTAATGGACACGAGCATCAAGACTCCCCGGCCCTGCTGGCGGGTGGCGTAGATTACCATGGTGCCGTTGGGCGCAACAGTAGGCGACTCGTCCAGAGTGCTATCAGTGAGGATTTTTACACTTCCACGCTGCAAATCCTGGGCCGCCACTTTGAAATTGGTGAAACCGTCCTGACGATGGATCATCACCAGGGTCTTTTCATCCGCCGAAAGCTTCGGGTTGGCGTTGTAGTTGCCCACGAACGTCACACGTTCGGCACCGCCGCCACCGGCGCTAGTCTTGTAAATCTGCGGCTTGCCGCCACGGTCGGAGGTGAAGTAGATGGTCGAACCATCCTTGCCCCAGTACGGTTCGGTGTTGATACCAGGGCCTGCGGTCACGCGGGTGATCTGACGCGAACCGAGGTTCATCACGTAGATGTCCGGGTTACCGTCCTTCGACAGTACGAACGCCAGGCGATTACCGTCCGGCGACCAGGCAGGCGCGCCGTTCAGGCCCTCGAAGTTGGTGATCTGCTCACGGCGACCGGTGTCGATGTTCTGCATGAAGATGCGCGGACGCTTCTGTTCGAACGACACGTAGGCGATACGCTTGCCGTCCGGTGCAAAACGCGGCGACAGGATCGGCTCGCGCGATTGCAGCAGGGTCACGGCGCGGGCGCCGTCATAGTCTGAGCGCTGCAGGGTGTAACGGGTGTTCTTCTCGGAGAAACGCTCGGCTGTGACGTACAGCAGGCGAGTCGAGAATGCACCTTTAATACCGGTCAGTTTTTCGAACGACTGATCGGAGATGTAGTGCGCCATGTCACGCAGCTGTTCGGTGGTACCCGACACACTGCCGTCAGCCACTTTCTGTTCGGTGGCGACGTTGAACAGAGCCCACTGCACCTGCAGACGACCACCGGCCGGCACGATGCTGCCGACCATCATGTATTGCGCGCCCACCGCCTTCCAGTCACGGAAGATGATTTCGCTCGGCTGGCTTGGCTGGCTGATCATGTTTTGCTTTGGAATCGGCGAGTAATAGCCCGAGTTGCGCAAATCGTTACCAATGATTTCAGCCATGTCATCCGGCAGGACGGCACCGCCCTGGAAACCGAACGGTACGACCGCGATCGGAGTTGCCCGATCGCTGCCGCTGGTGACCAGAATGTTCTTTTCATCCGCCATCGCGATCCCTGCCATGCAGCAGATCACGACCAGCATTCCTCGAAGAAGGTTTCTCACAAGGCTAGATCCTCAGGTGTGAATGTCATCTTGAATGAACGATACGGAGCGAAATCGCTCGGCTTCATTCCCTGCATTTCCGTCAAACGTCCAATATTCTTGACCGCTGCCACTGCCGACGCATCGAACGGACCGTCGCCACTGGACTTGGCCACGCTGACCGAAGTCACCGTACCGTCCGGCAACATGCCGATCTGCAGCACAACCGTCATGCCTTTGCGTGCCGAAGGTGGACGTGCCCAGCCTTCCGCTGCCCGCGCACGAATCAGGTCATCGAAACTGCCCGCGACTTCATCGCCCTGCTCATCGGCCAAGGCCTGCTGGCGCTGCGGCGTGTCGGAAAGCAAATCTGCCAGGGCCTGAGCCTTTTTGTCTTCGGCGGATTTACGTGCCGCGTCCTGCGCTTTCTTCTTCGCAGCATCGGCAGCAGCTTTCTTCTTCGCGTCTTCGGCGACTTTCTTCTTCGCCTCTTCAGCTTCAGCTTTCTTCTTGGCGTCTTCGGCGGCTTTCTTCTTCGCGTCTTCGACGATCTTCTTCTTGGCCTCTTCTTCAGCAGCTTTCTTGGCTTCTTCTTCGGCTTTCTTCTTGGCTATATCAGCCAATTGTTTCTCTTCTGCCTTCTTGGCTTCGGCGGCTTTCTTCGCGTCGTCGGCTTTCTTGGCTTCATCAGCCTTCTTCGCCTCGTCCGCTTTCTTCGCCTCATCGGCCTTCTTGGCTTCCTCGGCCTTTTGAGCCGCTTCTTCTTTCTTTTGTTCCGCAGCCTTCACCGCTTCCTGCTCGACCTTTTTCTGCTCCATCTGCTCGACTTCAGTCTGGCGCGCGGCGGATTTCTTCGCCTCACCCGCAATCTTCTGATTGGTCTGGGTGGTTGCCTGACTTTTCGATTTCAGCTGGTACAGGGTCGCCTGGACAATCGGCTTGGCCGGCGGCAGCTCCGGGGTCAGGGCGAAACTGACGAACAGCATGCCGAACACCAGCACGTGCAAGCCAATCGCCCAGACACTAGGCCAGAAGTAGCTTTCCGAGGCGGACGGCTCTCGCTGTTGCTGCATCAGGGCGCCTCGGTGATCAAGCCAACGTTACCGACCCCGGCTTTCTGCAACCCGCCCATGGCGCCCATGACGGAGCCATAATCGACGGACTTGTCGCCACGGATGAAGACCTGGGTACGCTTGCCGCCTTCAGTGCCGGCGCGAATGATCTTGGTCACCGCGTCGGTCATCTGTGGCAGGGTCATGGCCCGGTCCTGCTGCTTCTCGGTGTCGACTTCGCTGCCAAGGTTCCAGTAGTAGGTCTTGTCCGACTTGATCGAAATGGTCAGCACCTGGGTGTTGTTGTCCTGCGGCAAGGCTTCGCTGGAAACCTTGGGCAGATCCACTTTCACGCCCTGATTGAGCATCGGCGCAGTCACCATGAAGATGACCAGCAGCACCAGCATCACGTCGATGTAAGGCACTACGTTCATCTCGGCGACCGGCTTGCGCTTGTGTCGGGCTCGAGTGATTAAAGCCATCGGAAAATACCTGCTTATTCTTCGCTGGTGTGCACTTTGCGGTGCAGGATCGCCTGGAATTCATCGGCGAAGGTGTAGTAGCGGCTCAGCAAGGTTTCGCTGCGGGCAGAGAAACGGTTGTAAGCGATAACGGCCGGGATCGCGGCGAACAGACCGATCGCGGTGGCGATCAGGGCTTCGGCGATGCCGGGTGCCACGGTGGCCAGAGTGGCTTGCTGGGCGCTGGCCAGACCACGGAAGGAGTTCATGATCCCCCAGACGGTACCGAACAGACCGATGTACGGGCTGACGGAACCCACGGTGGCGAGGAACGGCAGGCTCTGCTCGAGCTTTTCTTCTTCGCGGGAGATGGCGACGCGCATGGCACGGGCCACGCCTTCCATCACTGCTTCAGGATCGACGCCTGGCTGCTGACGCAGACGGGAGAACTCCTTGAAGCCGGCACGGAAGATCTGCTCGACGCCCGAATCCGGATCCGGGTTGCTGCCGGCCTGACGGTAGAGTTTGGACAGGTCGATACCCGACCAGAAGCGCTCCTCGAAGCTCTCCAGGGCACGTCGACCGGCGCGCAGCAGGTTGCTGCGCTGAAAGATCATGATCCATGAGGTCACCGATGCGGCCACCAGGGTCAACATTACCAACTGCACCACGATGCTGGCATTGCTGACCAGGCTCCACATGGAGGAATGGTCGACGACGTTAGCTTCCACGCTTTATCTCCTGCTTTGAGTGTGTACCCGTGCCGACCGCGTCGGCAAAGGCCGCACGCAGGTCTTCGGGAAGGGCCCGGGGTTTCAAACTGTTAGTGCGCACACAGGCCACCAGAAACTGCCCTTCGCAGAGCAGCACATTATCCGTTGCCCGCCTGACCTGCTGTCGAAAGCGCAGGCTGGCACGGTTCAATTCGATTACATCAGCGCTTACCAGAAGCTCGTCGTCCAGTCGCGCCGGCGCGTGGTAACGCGCTTCGCTGGAATGCACGACGAACAACAGGTCCTCCCCTGCCAGCGCCGACTGGGCAAAGCCCAGCTCCCGGAGCCGCTCGGTTCGAGCCCGTTCCATAAACTTGAGGTAATTAACGTAATACACGATGCCGCCCGCATCGGTGTCCTCGTAATAAACGCGACAACGATGTGCGAACGGCTCAAGCCCGTTTTGCGCGCGCATACTCTAGTGCTTACTCCTCAGGTTGCCAATCCGGCCAGGCAACTGTTTTTCATTGTTCAAAGGCTTTACCGCAAAAGTACCGTCCTGAGACAGTACAAACGCTGAATAAATCGCCAATAAATGTGTATCAATCGTCCACGGCATCGAGAAACTCGTCTGCCACGGGCATTTCGCCCATTCGTGTCGGAATGTTTAAACCAAAATGCAGGTACGCGTGACGGGTAACCACCCGGCCTCGCGGTGTCCGCATGATGTAACCCTGCTGAATCAGGTACGGCTCGAGCACGTCTTCAATGGTGTGGCGCTCTTCGCTGATCGCCGCCGCCAGGCTGTCGATACCCACCGGACCGCCATCGAACTTTTCGATCATGGTCAACAGCAGACGCCGGTCCTGATGATCGAAACCGTGCTCGTCGACATCCAGCAGGTTCAGCGCCAGATCCGCGACAGCCTTGGTGATGTGGCCCTTGGCCCGGACTTCGGCGAAGTCCCGCACCCGACGCAACAGTCGGTTGGCGATCCGCGGCGTGCCACGGGCGCGACGGGCAATCTCGAAAGCCCCTTCCGGATCCAGCGGCAGACCGAGAATGTTCGCCGAACGGCTGACAATCGTCGCCAGGTCAGCGGTGCTGTAGAACTCGAGTCGCTGGACGATACCGAAACGGTCGCGCAACGGGTTGGTCAGCATCCCCGCCCGCGTCGTCGCGCCGACCAGGGTGAACGGCGGCAGATCGAGCTTGATCGAACGCGCCGCCGGCCCTTCACCGATCATGATGTCGAGCTGGAAATCTTCCATCGCCGGGTACAGCACTTCTTCGACGATCGGCGACAGGCGATGGATTTCATCGATGAACAGCACGTCGTGCGGCTCAAGGTTGGTCAACAGCGCCGCCAGATCCCCCGGACGTTCCAGCACCGGGCCGGAAGTGCTCTTGATCGACACGCCCATTTCCTGGGCGATGATGTTGGCCAGCGTGGTTTTACCCAGCCCCGGCGGACCGAAGATCAGGGTGTGGTCGAGGGATTCGCTACGGCCACGGGCGGCCTGGATAAACAGTTCCATCTGCTCGCGAACGGTCGGCTGGCCGATGTATTCGGCCAGGCTGACGGGACGTATCGCCCGATCCTGGACTTCTTCGCGCTCACGCGGACTGTGCGTGGCGGCGATCAGACGATCAGCTTCAATCACTTAAATCATTCCCTTCAGGGCGCGTCGAATCATGTCTTCGCTGCTCAGGCCTTTCTCTTTGATCGCGGAAATCGCCTTGCTCGCTTCCTGTGGCTTGTAGCCCAGGGAAATCAGCGCGCTGACCGCATCGTTCTCGGCGGTATTGACCGGCGCCGGGCCGTCCGGCTGGTTCGGCACCAGTGCGAACATGGCCGGCGAGGTTTCCCAGGCCTTGAAGCGATCCTTGAGCTCGACCAGCAGACGCTCGGCAGTTTTCTTGCCCACCCCCGGCACCTTGGTCAGCGCCGAAGTGTCCTGGGACTGCACGCAGCGGATCAGTTCGTCGACTTCCAGACTCGACATCAGGGCCAGGGCCAGTTTCGGCCCTACACCATTGAGACGGATCAACTCGCGAAAAAAGTCTCGCTCACGCTTGCCGGCAAAACCATAGAGTAACTGCGCGTCTTCGCGTACGACCAAATGGGTGTGCAAGGTCAGCGGTTCACCGACCGACGGCAGACGGTAAAGGGTGGTCATGGGCACTTCCAGCTCATACCCGAGGCCGTTTACATCCAGAATCAGGTGCGGCGGCTGTTTCTCAGCCAGAGTGCCGCGCAAGCGTCCAATCACGTTTCAGATCCTTGAGCGTTGGCCAGCCGTGGGCTGGCGACCGACAGAACATGGATTTACGGCCGACGACCCAGGCGCGAAATCCACATTCCGTGAAATTGACTGCTGATGCTATCAGAGACGCAGGCGCCCGCCACGACTGCGTGCCGTTCCCAAGCCGTGCGGCAACAGACTGGAGCGGGTGTGGGCGTGACAAATGGCAATCGCCAGGGCATCCGATGCGTCGATTTGCGGTTTGCTGGTCAGCTTGAGCATGTGCATGACCATCATCTGCACCTGCTCTTTATTGGCAGCGCCGGTTCCGACCACGGCCTGCTTGACCTGAGTGGCCGTGTACTCGGCGATCTCCAGGCTTTCTTCGGCACCGGCAACGATAGCGGCCCCACGGGCCTGCCCGAGCTTGAGCGCCGAATCGGCGTTTTTCGCCATGAACACCTTTTCGATGCCCATGGTCACCGGGCCATAGGTCTGGATGATTTCCCGCACGCCGCGATAGACGATCTGCAATCGCTCATGCAGCTCGCCGGCACCGGTGCGAATACAACCCGAGGCGACATAGATACAACCGCCGCGTCCGGTATCGCGAACAATGCCGTAACCGGTAATGCGCGAACCGGGGTCGATACCAAGAATTAAAGTCATAAGCCTGCTGGTTCGAAAAAACACAAAAACAAATGTGGGAGATTCCGGGTTTGAGGGAAAGCCTCAGACCCGGAATCTCCCACATTGAATCGTAGTCGCTCTTAACCGAGCTGAGCGGCCACGTCTTCCGGAATGTCCGCGTTGGAGTAGACGTTCTGCACGTCGTCCAGATCTTCCAGCATGTCGATCAGCTTGAGCACCTTCTCGGCGCCCTCCAGATCCAGTTCGGCGCTGGTGGTCGGCTGCATGACGATTTCCGCGTCATCGCCCTTGAAACCAGCGGCCTCCAGGGCATTGCGTACCGCGTAGAAACTGGTGAACGAAGTGAACACGTCGATCGAGCCGTCTTCGTGGCTGACCACGTCGTCGGCATCGGCTTCCAGCGCCGCTTCCGTCAGTGCGTCTTCGTCGACGCCCGGGGCAAAGCTGATCTGGCCCTTGCGTTCGAACAGATAGGCTACCGAACCGTCGGTACCGAGGTTGCCGCCACACTTGCTGAACGCGTGGCGAACAGCTGCTGCGGTGCGATTGCGGTTGTCGGTCATGCACTCGACCATCACCGCCACGCCGCCCGGGCCGTAACCTTCGTAGGTCAGCTCTTCAACGTTGTCGGCTTCGGTCGCACCGGCGCCACGAGCCACGGCACGGTCGATGATGTCCCGGCTCATGTTGGCGCCCAGCGCCTTGTCCAGTGCCAGACGCAGACGCGGGTTGGAGCCCGGATCACCGCCGCCCTGACGGGCCGCCACGGTCAGCTCGCGGATCCACTTGGTGAAGATCTTGCCTCTCTTGGCATCCTGGCGTTCTTTGCGGTGCTTGATGTTCGCCCACTTGGAATGACCTGCCATAACTCGCTCCGAATTCTCTTGAACAATGCCCGCCATGCAAGTGCATCGGCCAGCAAAAAAATCTTGTTTTCAATCACTGCAGAAAGAAAAAAGGCGCATCCGAAGATGCGCCTTCAGGCCCGTCTTACTCGGCCTTTGGCGTTTCGCGCAAACGAATGTGCAATTCGCGCAATGCCTTCGCATCCACGACACCCGGCGCCTGCGTCATCACGTCGGCAGCACTCTGGGTTTTCGGGAAGGCGATCACTTCACGGATCGACTGGGCGCCGGTCATCAGCATCACCAGACGGTCCAGACCGAAGGCCAGACCACCGTGCGGCGGCGCGCCGTATTTCAGGGCGTCGAGCAGGAAGCCGAACTTCTCTTCCTGTTCCGCTTCATTGATGCCCAGCAGACGGAACACCGCTTGCTGCATCTCTTTACGGTGGATACGGATCGAACCGCCACCCAGCTCGGTGCCGTTCAGCACCATGTCGTAGGCACGGGACAGAGCGCCAGCCGGGTTGGCTTCCAGCTCTTCAGGCGAGCACTTCGGCGCGGTGAACGGGTGGTGCAGAGCCGAGAAGCTGCCGTCGTCGTTCTCTTCGAACATCGGGAAGTCGACGACCCACATCGGTGCCCACTCGCAGGTCAGCAGCTTCAGGTCGTGACCGAGCTTGATACGCAGCGCGCCCAGGGCTTCGCTGACGATCTTGGCCTTGTCGGCGCCGAAGAACACGATGTCGCCGTCGACTGCACCAACGCGATCGAGGATCACGTTCAGGTTGGCTTCCGGGATGTTTTTCACGATCGGCGATTGCAGACCGTCAACACCGGCAGCACGCTCGTTGACCTTGATGTACGCCAGGCCCTTGGCACCGTAGATGCCGACGAACTTGGTGTAATCGTCGATCTGCTTGCGCGGCATGCTCGCCCCGCCTGGAACGCGCAGCGCGGCGATACGGCATTTCGGATCGTTGGCAGGGCCGCTGAAGACCTTGAAATCCACTTCTTTCAGCTGATCGGCCACGTCGACCAGTTCCAGCGGGTTACGCAGGTCTGGTTTGTCGGAACCGTAACGGCGCATGGCTTCTTCGAAGGTCATGTGCGGGAATTCGCCGAATTCCAGATCCAGCACTTCCTTGAACAGGTTGCGGATCATGCCTTCGGTCAGGCCCATGATGTCTTTTTCGTCGAGGAAGCTGGTTTCGATGTCGATCTGAGTGAACTCAGGCTGACGGTCGGCACGCAGGTCTTCGTCGCGGAAGCACTTGGCGATCTGGTAGTAACGGTCGAAACCGGCAACCATCAGCAGTTGCTTGAACAGCTGTGGCGATTGCGGCAGCGCGAAGAACGAACCGGCGTGGGTACGGCTCGGCACGAGGTAGTCGCGCGCGCCTTCCGGAGTGGCACGGGTCAGGATCGGCGTTTCGACGTCGAGGAAGCCGTTCTCGTCCAGGTAGCGACGGATGCTGGTGGTCATGCGCGAACGCAGACGCAGCTTCTCGGCCATTTCCGGACGACGCAGGTCCAGGAAGCGATAGCGCAGACGGGTTTCTTCGCCGACGTCGGAGAACTCGTTCAGCGGGAACGGCGGGGTTTCCGACTCGTTCAGCACTTCCAGTTCGTAGCCCAGCACTTCGATCATGCCCGACGCCATGTTGGCGTTGGTGGCACCGGCCGGACGCAGACGCACCTTGCCGGTGATCTTCACGACGTATTCGCTGCGCACGCGATCGGCGGCGGCGAAGCTCTCGGCACGATCCGGATCGAACACTACCTGGGCCAGACCGTCACGATCACGGATATCGAGGAAAATCACCCCGCCGTGGTCGCGACGACGGTGAACCCATCCGCAAAGGGTAATTTCCTGGCCTTCCAGGCTTTCGTTCAGTTGGCCGCAATAATGGCTGCGCATCATGGTAGTGGTTCGCTTCTCGTAATTCGAAATTCGGTGGAGATCCCGCTGCACTCAAGCACTGTGCAACTTGTGGAAACTCGCGCGTGTCGTTCGACCTGGGTTTGAACCCTAGTCAGATTTGTCGCCACCGGCCAGATTCTTCTTCGCGCCGGTCTTGAAATCGGTTTCGTACCAGCCGCTGCCGCTGAGGCGAAAGCCCGGCATCGACAGCTGCTTCTTGAGTTCCGGCGCCTGGCAGGCAGGGCAATCGACCAGTGGTGCGTCGCTGATCTTTTGAATGGCTTCCAACTGATGACCACAGGAAGCACATTGGTAATCGTACATCGGCATGGGGTTGTCTCGGCAATCAGATTGCCAGCACGCGCAGGGCTGTGCGGCGAAAGAGCGGGATTATATCCATTAAATGCGGCCTGTGCAGCCGGAAGACTGCACAGGCCGTCTTGTCAGTGACAACCCGCGTCGTGCATCGCCGGAGAATCCCGCAGGCCATGCACCACACACACCACCCGCACCAGACCGCTGAAGTTTTTCACCCCGCCATGGCGCAGGTGTACTTCACGATCGACGCGGGACAACAACGTGCCGACCGAACAGCAATTGTCCTCGGCCATCCGGCCCAGGATATTCCAGTAAACCTGCTCCAGCCGCATGCAGGTCGCGAACCCGTTCAAGCGTACCGATCGGGACAGCGGCCGGATCAACGCCATGTCGAACCCGCCGAGAAACGGCTCCCCGAACTTGTCCTGCTGCAAACCGACAACAATGTCGCCTCGCCTGTCTCCACCTTCCATATCGCTGACACTCCTTTGCCATTTCTGCGCCTGTGATCAAGGCGAGTTCCTGTGACCTCATTAAAAGCGCAGGTGCAAAGGCAGATCCAGATGACTTTTTGACCATCCACGTAGGATAAGCCAACGCGATACGGAGGATCATGGAGCGGCCGGGCGCCTTCCTTGTTTCCTACCGTCGCGAATGTTTTTTCCGGGCAAAAAAGAGAAAAGCGCACGAGCGTAGGATCCGTGCGCTTTCCGTCATCAGGCCTCGAGCAGTGCGCGCAACATCCAGGCGGTTTTCTCGTGAACCTGCATGCGCTGGGTCAGCAGGTCGGCGGTCGGCTCGTCGCTGACTTTATCCAGCAGAGGGAAAATCCCTCGCGCCGTGCGCGTGACCGCTTCCTGCCCCTCGACCAATTGCTTGATCATGTCCTCGGCACTCGGCACGCCCTCCTCTTCCTTAATAGAAGACAGGCGCGCATAGGTCGCGTACGCGCCCGGCGCCGGAAAGCCCAGCGCCCGGATGCGTTCGGCGATCGAATCCACCGCCAGGGCCAGTTCGTTGTATTGCTCCTCGAACATCAGATGCAGGGTCCGGAACATCGGCCCGGTCACGTTCCAGTGAAAGTTGTGAGTCTTCAGATACAGCACGTAGGTGTCGGACAGCAGGCGCGAGAGCCCCTCGACGATGGATTTGCGGTCTTCTTCACTGATACCGATATCGATTGCCATGCTTACCCCCTAACGGCGATTGAATTCATCCAGCAGGTGTCGGCTCACTGTAGCAAGGCCTCCCCCGCATCGCAGCCCCCGTATCGACCCGATAGAGGCGACAAATCGCCCCACACGCTGCCGCTGGCCGGCGTGATTTGAGTAGCCGCAGGCTTTGCTGTTAAATAGGCAGTGTGTCGCTACGCCCCGTTTTCCGGGCCTGCGCATAGGCTGATGCCGTGCACGTGTCCAACGCCTCTTATTGTTCCGAAGCGAACCGTGCGCCTTCAGCTCTTCCTTGTGAGCCGTCATAACGTGAGTCAATAAAAATGTTGAAAATCGTCCACCTGCTAATGGGCGCAGCAGCCTTGCTGCTGTCCTTCATACCCAGCCTGAAGTCCGAAGCGGTACCTTACCTGCAACAACCCGATGCACTTTACCTGGCCTTTTTCGGCCTGCTGAACCTGATCCTTGCACCAGTTATCCCTTACTGGAACAAAGGTCCGCGCCAGCATCTGCAAAATCTGGTCAGCGCTTTGCTGGTCCTGACCGTTGTCCTGCAAACCCTGACCCTGATCGCGCCGATGCCTGTCATCGCCGGCCAGCCAGCCGTGCTGTTCAGCCTGGTGATTGCACTGGTCGCCGTGGTTCTGCACCTGGCCGTCAGCTTCTACAAATCCTCACCGGCCGCCGCCGCGCAAAGCTACGACATGAGCAACCGCGATACCGGCACCGTCAAGTGGTTCAACACCTCCAAGGGCTTCGGCTTTATCTCCCGGGATTCCGGCGATGATATTTTCGTGCACTTTCGCGCCATTCGTGGCGAAGGCCACCGCGTTCTGGTCGAAGGCCAGCGTGTGGAGTTCTCGGTGATGAACCGTGACAAGGGCCTGCAGGCCGAGGACGTGATCGCCGCCCTGCCGCGTCGCTGAACCACGTTCCCGCAATAAAAAAACCGCGAACAGCCAGGCTGTTCGCGGTTTTTTAATGAGTGCGTTTTTAACGGGAGCATGCCCGCGCACTTCTCAATAGTGTGGCGGCGGTGCGTCTTCTTCAAAAGATCCGAACTGACCCACCATCTCTTCCTGGCGTTTGAGTACGGCTGCCATCTGCAATTGCAGACGCTCGACCACTCGCTGCTGCCCCACCAGCACATCGTTCAATGCCTGGATGGTGTCGTCCTGAAATGCCAGGCGACTTTCCAGCTCGGTAACACGTTGTTCGAGGCTCATCACTCAGCCCTCCAGAAAGGTGAAATCTTCGTCCAGCACCAGACGCAGGCGCTCGCGGATCGCGGCCACTTGTTCGGTACTGTAAGGCTTGGCGGCGTGTTTGCCCCAGACCGGCGCTGGCCAGGCGGCATCGTCCCGTTTACGCACGATCACATGCATATGCAGCTGGCTGACCACGTTGCCCAGGGTCGCCACATTCATCTTGTCGGCGTCGAAGGAATCCTTGAGCACCTCGGCCAGGGCCGTGGTTTCCTGCCACAAGGCCTGCTGGTCGGCGACATCCAACTGAAACAACTCGCTGATATCGTCGCGGCGTGGCACCAGGATGAACCACGGGTAGTTGGCGTCGTTGGACAACAGCAATCGGCAAAGCGGGAAATCGCCGATGGTCAGCGTGTCCTGTTGAAGTCGTGGATCTAAAGCAAACACTGCGCGCACTCCCGGCGAAATGACCTTTTTTCAGCTTAGCGCCCCGCTGTGAATGCGCTGCGCCAAGCGACTGGACGGCAGCATACCTGCGATTGGAGAGACCTTCACGGCGAACAGCGTTGCCGCAAGAATTCCTCCACGCCCCGGGATGTGACATTTATAACTCGCGTGCACCAGGACGGAACCGCGAATGCGAATGAGCCGGGCAAAATGACCCGCTCACACCTCAGCGTTTACGTTCATCCGGCGACCCAACTGTATGAATTCAGTACAGCCTTTGAATTTTTTTGCACCAAAACCGCACAGTGCGTCTACGCTCAGTGCGTCGGGCATCCGCCGAATACTCACTGACGGGGTGAACCGGTAACATTTTTGGTTGTCGCGCTGCGACTTTCAGGGAGCAACACCATGCGAAGGATGGCGTCAAGCCTGATAGACAGGCCCTCGAAGCCCCCGGTTTTATGAGGTTTTTACAGCGCAAGACGAGCGCCCTGAAAAAAACCGGAACAATTCAGCGGTTTGTGCACGCTTGTTGCATTCATACCCATATGGACTATAAGCGCACCACAAGAAGTGGATGCCTTGAGCCCCATAAAAACAGTGGCAGGGTTGCCCGATGGAGATTCAAGCGTTTTGCCAAGGGACTCTTTTTTACCGATGCTCAAGCTCTGTAAAACAGCGCTGAAGTTGTCAGTCCCATTGCATTTGGACTGTAAATTTGCGACATCTACCAAGCCGATTGCGACACGCTCGTAAAGAAGCTGAAAGGTTGAATGCGCAAGTATCGCCAACATGGTCGGCGTGATATAAGTTTGCGCCGACACAAAAAGAAAGAGCCGCCCAGATAATAAAACAGGTGGGACGGCAGTACTCTTCTAAAACCAAAGGAGCAAATCACGATGCGCGTGATGAAGTGGAGCATGATCGCACTGGCAGTTGCAGCAGCCGCCAGTACTCAGATGGCTACGGCCGCACCGTTCGTAAGTGACCAGGCAGAAGCCAAAGGCTTCGTTGAAGACGCGAAAGCTGATTTGCTGATTCGCAACTATTACTTCAACCGTGACAACAAAGACGGCGCCCGTGACGTAAAAGACTGGACCCAAGGTATCTGGGGCAACTTCAGCTCCGGTTACACCCAAGGTACTGTTGGCGTCGGCGTTGATGCGTTCGGCTACCTGGCCATCAAACTGGACGGCGGTGCCGGCACCAGCGGCTCCGGCAACATGAGCCGCAGCAACGAGTTCAATGCAAACGGTTCCCGCGACCCTGACGACAGCCAAGGCAAAGCCGGCGCTGCCATCAAGTTCCGCGTATCGAAAACCGAGCTGAAAGTCGGTGACATGCAGCCTAGCACCGCTCCGGTGTTCGCTGTCGGCGGCTCCCGTATCCTTCCGCAAACTGCCAGCGGTTTCCAACTGCAGAGCAGCGAGATCAAAGACCTTGACCTCGAAGCCGGTCACTTCTACTCGGCAACCAGCCAGGACCGCAACGCCCGTGAAGGCGGCCTGTACGCGACCTACGCTGGCGTTGAAGCCAACACCATCGACTACTTCGGTGGCAAGTACGGCATCACCGAAAACCTGAGCGCATCGCTCTACGGCGCCAAACTGGAAGACATCTGGAACCAGTACTACGCCAACGTGAACCTCACCACTCCATTTGGTGGTGACACTTCGCTGAACACCGACTTCAACATCTATCGCACCACCGACACCGGTAGCGCGAAAGCCGGTGACATCAGCAACACCGCGTTCTCCCTGGCCACCGCTCTCTCGTTCCTGAAAGCGCACACCATCACCCTGGCCTTCCAGAAGGTCAACGGTGACACTCCGTTCGACTACATCGGCGTGGGCAAGAACAACCGTGGCGGCGACTCGATCTTCCTCGCCAACTCCATCCAGTACTCTGACTTCAACGCCCCAGGCGAGAAGTCTGCCCAGATCCGTTACGACATCAAGATGGCCGAGTACGGCGTTCCAGGTCTGAGCTTCATGACCCGCTACGTTAAAGGCTGGGACATCGACGGCACCCACACTCCAGCAGGCAGCGCCTACGCTGGCCTGTATGGCGAAGATGGCAAACACAACGAAACCAACTTCGAAGCCAAATACGTAGTTCAGTCTGGCCCGGCCAAAGACCTGTCCTTCCGTATTCGTCAAGCCTGGCACTTTGCTAACGCCGACGAAGGTGAAGGCGATACCAAAGAGTTCCGTCTGATCGTCGACTACCCGCTGTCGCTTTTGTAATCGCACCGAGTTAGTTGCGGTAACAAAACAAAAAGGCCCATCTTCGGATGGGCCTTTTTTATTGCCTGTCACTTGTAATAAATGCCTGACCGATAAGTCAGGCAATTAATTAGCAACCTATCATTACACTGCCGATTCCTGAACCACACGAATCACTCGTTGCGGAAACGGGATATCAATTCCGGCAGTCTTTAAACGATCACGGGACTGTTCGTTAAACATGAACATCACATCCCAGTAATCCGCCGTTTTAACCCATACACGCAGAGAAACAGTGATCGAACTGTCACCCAGTGTCGAAATAACGGCCTGGGGTGCCGGATCCTGCAGAACACGATCATCCTTGGCCAGATCCAGCAGCACCTGACGGGCCTTTTGCAGATCGGCTTCGTAATCCACACCCACGTCGAACACAACCTTGCGGGTCGGCTGACGGTTGGTGTTGGTGATGATGCCGTTCGACAGATTGCCGTTCGGCACGATGATGGTCTTGTTGTCACCGGTGCGCAGCACGGTGTGG
Organism: Pseudomonas sp. GW821-FHT11D10; assembly: GCF_058808435.1. Taxonomy (NCBI): domain Bacteria; kingdom Pseudomonadati; phylum Pseudomonadota; class Gammaproteobacteria; order Pseudomonadales; family Pseudomonadaceae; genus Pseudomonas; species Pseudomonas sp. GW821-FHT11D10. The sequence continues at coordinate 236,560 of NZ_JBXARR010000004.1, forward strand.
AAGATCTGGATGCTGTCGACGGTACCCGCCACACCCTGGGCTTCGATCCAGTCACCAATGCGGAATGGACGGAACAGCAGAATCAGCACGCCGCCGGCGAAGTTCGCCAGACTGCCCTGCAACGCCAGACCGATGGCCAGACCGGCCGCACCGATCGCCGCGACGAACGAGGTGGTCTCGACGCCGATCATCGACGCCACGCTGACAATCAGCAGCACCTTGAGAATGATGTTGGCCAGGCTGCTGATGAAACCTTGCAGCGCCAGGTCGGCATTGCGCAGGGCCAGCAGGCCGCCGAGCTTTTGCGTGACCTTGTTGATCAGCCACCAGCCGATGGCCAGGGTAATCACCGCCAGCAACACACGGCTGCCGTATTCCATGATCATCGGAATCCACGCCTGGGATGCCTTGACCAGGTTGTCCACCTCAGCATTCAAATCCATCTTTTATCTCCTGATTGCCGGCTTCCCGGGCTGTAAAAAACCAGCGGCAGAAAGACCGGGCCGTAAAGGGCTCAATCGTTTCTGCCGTTGCTTGGGCCTCGGACGCTTTAAACGCCGAGAGGTTCCCGACCGAAAAGCTTAGTCGCGGAAGTTGTTGAACTGCAGTGGCATGCCGAATTCCTTGGCTCGCAGGGCCGCGATGGCTTCCTGCAGGTCGTCACGCTTCTTGCCGGTCACACGCACCTGCTCGCCCTGAATGGCGGCCTGCACCTTGAGCTTGGCTTCCTTGATGTGGCCGACGATTTTCTTCGCCAGCTCCTTGTCGATGCCTTCCTTGAGGACGGCGTCCTGTTTCATCAGCTTGCCCGAAGCGAAGGAGTCTTTGACTTCAAGGCACTGCACGTCGATCTTGCGCTTGACCAGGGCCAGCTTGAGGATCTCGATCATCGCTTCCAGCTGGAAATCGGCTTCAGCGGTCAGGTGGACGGTCAGGTCCTTTTCCTTGAATTCAAAGCTGCCCTTGCCTTTCAGGTCATAACGACGATCGAGTTCCTTCACGGCGTTCTCGACCGCGTTGGTGAGTTCGTGTTTGTCCAGTTCGGATACCACGTCGAACGACGGCATGTAATCTCTCCAATAAAAAGGCGCGCTCGTACGGGACGCGGCGCGCTTGGCTTGCGGTTAAAATCGGGCTCATTATAACGGGTCTTTTCCTACCGACACGGCGAGCCTTGCATGCCTGTACCTTACCGAGTGAAAAACTGATGTCCACCCCCTGGCACGTCCTCGGCGCCGGAAGTCTCGGCACGCTCTGGGCCACACGTCTGGCCCGGGCCGGATTGCCGGTCCGGCTGATCCTGCGCGACATCGACCGCCTGCACGACTATGCAACGGCGGGCGGCCTGACCCTCGTCGAACAAGGCGTGGCCAGCAGTTACGCGATCCCCGGTGAAACCCCGGACAGTCCCGGCCCCATCCGTCGCCTGCTGGTGGCCTGCAAGGCCTACGACGCCGAAGCGGCCGTGGCCGGGCTTGCCCATCGCCTGGCACCGGACGCCGAACTGATTCTTTTGCAGAACGGCCTCGGCAGCCAGGAAGCGGTCGCCGCGCGGGTCCCGCAGGCCCGCTGCATCAGCGCCTCCAGCACCGAAGGCGCGTTTCGCGATGGCGACTGGCGCGTGGTATTCGCCGGCCACGGCTACACCTGGCTGGGGGATGCCGGTCATCCCGTGGCACCGTTCTGGCTGGACGATCTTGAGGCAGCAAAAATCCCCCATGAATGGAGCGCCGACATCCTCACCCGCCTGTGGCGCAAACTGGCGCTCAACTGTGCGATCAATCCGCTGACGGTGCTGCACGACTGCCGCAACGGCGGCTTGCAGCAACATCACTGCGAAGTTGCCACCCTGTGCGGCGAACTGACCGAACTGCTCGAACGTTGCGGGCAACCGGCGGCGGCGGACAACCTGCAACAGGAAGTCGAGCGGGTGATCCAGGCCACGGCGGCGAATTTCTCGTCCATGTATCAGGACGTGGCCAGCAAACGCCGCACCGAGATCAGCTATCTGCTTGGGCATGCCTGCAAGGTTGCGGAGCGTCACCAGTTGAACCTGCCGCATCTGAAGCAATTGCAGCAGCGGCTGACCGCTCATCTGCACAGTCTCGGATTGCCCGTCGACTGAGCAGCGGCTACGCTGGCCACTTGTTCCTTTGCTGCGATAAACCTGATGCCATTGCGCCAGCGTCTTGAAAACCTGCCGGTCGGCCAGAAACTGCTGGCCGCCCTGCTGGTGCTGTTGACCACCGTGTTGCTGGTCGCCAACCTGACCTTTATCAGCGCCGCCTATTACATTTCCCAGGAAAGCATGGCGCCTCAGGCGTTGCAGACCATCGGCCGGCTGGTGTCCAACCCGAGCCTGGTGGCCGAAGCCTTGCAATCGCCGCAAAGCGCCGAGCGCCTGCTCAAGGAACTCGACAGCTATTCCCCGCTGCGCGCCGCCGCTTTATATGACGGCAAAGGCGAGCGTCTGGCGCAGTTGCAGCACGGCGACAAACTCAAACTGCCGGAACGCTACCGGCACATCGAAGCCTGGCAACTGACCGAGTTTCGCAGCAATCAACTCATCACTCTGCCCCGCCCCGGCACTGCGCCGGGCCACCTGCTGTTGGTGGCCAGCAGCGAGCTGCCAGTCGCGTTCTACACCGGCACACTCACGGCCAGTCTGGGGATCCTGATTTTCAGTGTGCTGCTGTGGCTGGTCATCGCCCGACAGATCAAGCGCCTGATCACCCGCCCGATCCATCAACTTGAAGAACTGTCCCGTCAGGTGACCCGCGAGGAAAACTACGCCCTACGCGCCTCCCGGGGCAACCATGACGAAATCGGCAGCCTCGCCGAGGCATTCAACACCATGCTCTCGCGCATCGAGGCCCGGGAGCAGCAACTCAAGCGCGCCCGCGATGACTCCCAGGCGGCCTACGATCAGGCTCAGGGCCTGGCCGAAGAAACCCGCCACACCAACCGCAAGCTGGAGCTGGAAGTCCAGGTGCGCAGCAAGATCGAGAAGAAACTCACCGGGTTCCAGAACTACCTCAACAGCATCATCGACTCCATGCCCTCGGCGCTGATCGCCCTCGACGAACAGCTCTATGTCACGCAATGGAACCAGGAGGCCAGCGCCCTTTCCGGTACACGGCTGGACGAAGCGCTGAACCAGCCGATCTTCCTCGCGTTCGAACCGCTCAAGCCGTTCCTGCCGCAACTCAAGCAGACCGTCGAACAACACACGGTGGCGAAAATCGAGCGGGTGACGTGGTTCAAGGACGACGAGCCCAAGCACTACGCCCTCACGTTCTACCCGTTGATGGGCGGTGCCGGGCGCGGCGTGGTGATCCGGATCGACGACATTACCCAGCGCCTGTCGCTGGAAGAAATGATGGTGCAGTCGGAGAAAATGCTTTCCGTGGGTGGCCTCGCCGCCGGCATGGCTCACGAGATCAACAACCCGCTGGGGGCGATCCTGCACAACGTGCAGAACATTCGCCGACGCCTGTCGCCAGACCTGCCGAAAAACCTCGAACAGGCCGAACAACTGGGCATCGAACTCGAGACCGTGAACCGCTACCTGCAAGGCCGGGAAGTCCCGCAACTGCTCGACGGCATCCAGCAGGCCGGTGCCCGGGCGGCGAAAATCGTCACCCACATGCTCAGCTTCAGCCGCCGCAGCAACCGCCAGATGGCACCGTGCGACCTGCCGGCCCTGATCGATCAAGCCGTGGAAATCGCCGGTAACGACTTTGACCTGGCCATCGGCTTCGACTTCAAGGGCCAGGCGATCATTCGCCAGTTCGACCCGGCGCTGGGCCCGGTGCCCGGCACCGCCAACGAACTTGAGCAGGTGCTGCTCAACCTGTTGAAGAACGCCGCGCAGGCGATTCACCAGCGCGAAGATGACAGTGAGCCGGGGCGAATCACTTTGCGCACCCGCCTCAATCCGCCCTGGGCCGAGATTCAGGTCGAGGACAACGGCATCGGCATGAGCGAGAACGTGCGCAAGCGCACCTTCGAGCCGTTCTTCACCACCAAGGAAATCGGCCAGGGTACGGGCCTCGGGCTGTCGGTGTCGTACTTCATCATCACCAACAACCACAAAGGGCAGATGGAAGTACAGTCGGCGCCGGGGCAAGGCACCTGCTTCACCCTGCGCCTGCCACTGGCGCAACCGGCGCCCATCGCCGCCGAAACCAATCAACTACCGAGGTAAACCATGGGCTTTCGCTTGTCGAAGATCTACACCCGCACCGGCGACAAGGGCGAAACCGGACTCGGCGACGGCCGCCGGGTGCCCAAGGATCACCCGCGCATTGAAGCCATTGGCGAGGTCGATACGCTGAACAGTCAGGTCGGCGTGCTGCTGGCCGGATTGATCGCCGAACGCGAAACCTGCCCCGGGCTGAATGAACTGATCGACGTGTTGGCGCCCTGCCAACATCGACTGTTCGACCTTGGTGGTGAGCTGGCGATGCCGGAGTATCAGGCGCTGAACGCAGCAGAAATCGAACGGCTGGAAGCGGCCATCGATGTGTGGAACGAGGAATTAGGGCCGCTGGAGAATTTCATTCTGCCGGGCGGTTCGATGTTGATCGCCCAGGCCCATGTCTGCCGCAGTCTCGCGCGCAGTGCCGAACGGCGTTGCCAGCATTTGAATGCGATCGAGCCGCTGGCCGGGGTTGGTCTGGCGTATATCAATCGCTTGTCGGATCTGTTGTTTGTGGCGGCCAGGCTGATCGCCCGGCGCCAGGGCATTGCCGAGATTCTGTGGCAACCGGCGGCGAAACCCGAGAACTGATCACTCCCACGCCAGGCGCGGGAGTGATCGGGTGCCTATTCAGGCCTCAGGCCTCAGGCCAGAACGCCCGAATCCCCGCCACACCCTGAGCCCCGGCATCCCACGCTTTTTCGCGTTCCGCCGGGCCGACGCCACCCAACAGGAACACCGGTTTGCTGAAGCCTTCGATCAGCGTCGAAGCCTGCTCCCAGCCCAACGGCTGTGCATCCGGGTGAGTCAGGGTCGGCTGCACTGGCGACAGGGTGACGAAATCCACGCCCATCTGCTCGGCCAGTGCCAGTTCTTCAGCGTTGTGGCAGGACGCCGCCAACCAGCGCTCCGCCGGCAGCGGACGCCCCGCCGCCGCGTACTTGCGCAGCTGCGCCGAGGTGATGTGCCAACCAGCGGCCGGGAAATCGCCCAGCCACTCGAACGGACCCTTGATCATCAACTGTGCCTTGCCGGCGCAGAGGCCGACCGCGTCTACCGCCAGATCGCGGTATTTCGGGTCATAACCATTGGGCGCACGCAGCTGGATCAGCTTGATGCCACCGGCGATTGCCTTCTGGATACCGCGCAGCAAGGCCGGGGTTTCCAGGTCTTCCGGGGTGATCAGGTATTCAGCGGGCAGACGCGCCGCCGCGACGATCGGCTGGTTGGCCGCCGGGAATTCGTAACCCGTCAGCTCTTTGGCCGAAACCCAGGCCAATGGCTGGCCTTCGGCACCGTGGGGTTCGCCGGTAAAGCTCGAGACTTCCCAGACATCCAGCAACACCTGCTTGTCCGGGTAATCATGACGCACCTTGATCAGCGGCCGGGCGGCACCGACGACGATGCCCAACTCTTCGTGCAGCTCGCGGGCCAGCGCGGTTTGCACCGACTCGTCGGCTTCGACCTTGCCACCGGGAAATTCCCAGAGGCCGCCCTGATGCTGGGTATCGGCACGGCGGGCGATCAGAATCTTGCCGCTGTCGTCACGAATGACGGCGGCGGCGACGTGTACACGTTTCACGACTGCAATTCCTCCAGTCCAGCCTTTTGCCAGGCCTTGAAGGCCGGCCATTGGTAGACGGTTTCAACATAGGCTTCATCTTCGGCCGGCAACTTCACCTGATAGGTGCGCAGGCGCACGGCAATCGGGGCGAAGAACGCATCGGCCAGCGACACCCGACCAAACAGGTAAGGCCCAGGCTCGGTCGCGACGGCGCGGCATTCGGCCCACAGCGCGAGCATGCGCTCGACATCGACCTTAACCTCTGGCGGCACCGGGTTGAGCGGCGCGTCGTGACTAAGGTTGAACGGCATGTGATTGCGCATGGCGAAGAAGCCGCTGTGCATCTGCGCGCAGGCGGATCGGGCCTGGGCACGGGCGGCGATATCGGTCGGCCAGAGTTGTTCGGAAGGAAACTGTTCGGCCAGGTATTCGGCAATCGCCAGAGAGTCGGCGACGGTGCCACGGGCGGTTTTCAGCAGCGGAACCTTGGCAGTCGGCGAGTGCGCCAGCAGCCGCTCGCGGGTGTCGGGCTTGCCGAGTTTGACCAGTTCTTCGGTGTAGGGCGCGCCGGTCAGTTCAAGCGCCAGCGCCGCGCGCAGGGACCAGGAGGAAAGCAGTTTGTCGCCGATGATCAGGTGAAGGCTCATGTTCGGGTCCTTTCATGGGACAGAAGAAAAGGAGGTCCGCAGACCTCCCTCTTCGGCAGGGATCAGGTGCGGTATTCGGCGTTGATCTTCACGTACTCGTGGGACAGGTCGGTGGTCCAGATGGTTTCGCTGCAATCGCCGCGACCCAGTTCGATACGGATGGTGATTTCTTCCTGCTGCATCACCGCCGAGCCCTGGGCTTCGGTGTAGGTCGCGGCGCGGGCGCCACGGCTGGCGATGCACACTTCGCCAAGGAACACGTCGATCTTGCTCACGTCCAGATCCGGCACGCCGGCACGGCCGACAGCGGCGAGGATGCGGCCCCAGTTCGGGTCGGAGGCGAACAGTGCGGTCTTGATCAGCGGCGAGTGGGCCACGGTGTAGCCGACGTCCAGGCATTCCTGGTGATTGCCGCCGCCGTTGACTTCAACGGTCACGAACTTGGTCGCGCCTTCACCGTCACGCACGATGGCCTGGGCCACGTCCATGCACACTTCGAACACCGCCTGTTTCAGCTTGGCGAACAGCTCGCCTTCGGCACGGGTGATTTCCGGCAGCGCAGCCTTGCCGGTGGCGATCAGCATGCAGCAATCGTTGGTCGAGGTGTCGCCGTCGATGGTGATGCGGTTGAACGACTTGTTGGCGCCGTCCAGCATCAGGTTTTGCAGCACGTCGCGGGAGACTTTGGCGTCGGTGGCGATGTAGCCGAGCATGGTCGCCATGTTCGGACGGATCATGCCCGCGCCTTTGCTGATGCCGGTGACGGTGATGGTCACGCCGTCATGCTGGAACTGGCGGCTGGCGCCTTTTGGCAGCGTGTCGGTGGTCATGATGCCGGTGGCGGCGGCTTCCCAGTTGTTTTCCGACAGATCGTCCAGCGCGGCCTGCAGAGCGCCTTCGATCTTCTCGACCGGCAGCGGCTCGCCGATCACGCCGGTGGAGTACGGCAGAATCTGGCTGGCATCGACGCCGGTCAGCTCGGCCAGTTTGGCGGTGGTGCGCTCGGCGGCGGCCAGGCCCGGTTCGCCGGTACCGGCGTTGGCATTGCCGGTGTTGGTCAACAGGTAGCGCACCGGGTTCTGCACACGCTTCTTGGCCAGGATCACCGGCGCGGCACAGAAAGCGTTCAACGTGAACACGCCCGCCACGGTGGAACCTTCGGCGCAACGCATCACGACGACATCCTTGCGCCCCGGGCGCTTGATGCCGGCCGAAGCGATACCGAGTTCAAAACCGGCAACCGGGTGCAACGTTGGCAAAGGACCAAGACCAACAGCCATGAATGCGCTCCTTACTCAATGATTTCAGCACCGCCAAGCGTAGTGGCGGTGGTGTAAATGGCAAAACGCCGCGACGGCTGGTGCCGGTCGCGGCGCGGGTATTTCAGCGATTGAAACGGGTTTTACTGGATCTGCCCGTGGCAATGCTTGAATTTCTTGCCCGAACCGCAGTAGCACAGTTCGTTGCGGCCCAGCTTCTGCTCGTTGCGAACCGGGGCGGCGGCAAGGGCCACATCGACCTCTTCACCGACCAGTTCCGGTTGCGCTTCCAGGCCAGGAGCCTCGGCGTGTTCGAACTGCATGCGGGCGGCCAGTGCTTCGGCTTCCTGACGCAGGCGTTGCTCTTCCTCGGCCGGATCTTCGCGGCGAACCTGAACGTGCGACAACACACGGATCGAGTCGCGCTTGATCGAATCCAGCAGCTCGGAGAACAGCGTGAAAGACTCGCGCTTGTATTCCTGCTTCGGGTTCTTCTGCGCATAACCACGCAGGTGGATGCCGTGACGCAGGTGATCCATGGTCGACAGGTGGTCTTTCCACAGGTCGTCCAGAACGCGCAGCACGATCTGCTTCTCGAACGAGCGCAGGGCTTCGGCGCCAGCCTGGTCTTCTTTTTCGTTGTACGCGGCGATCAGCTCGTTCATCAGCTTCTCGCGCAGGGTTTCTTCGTACAGGTGATCGTCTTCGTCGAGCCATTGCTGGATCGGCAGTTTCACGCCGAAGTCGCTGGCGATCGACGCTTCCAGACCGGCCACGTCCCACTGCTCTGGCAGCGATTGCGGCGGAATGTGGGCGCTGACGGTGGCGTTCAGTACGTCCTGACGGAAATCAGCGATGGTCTCGCCGATGTTGTCCGCAGCCAGCAACGTGTTACGCATGTGATAGATCACTTTACGCTGTTCGTTGTTGACGTCGTCGAACTCGAGCAGTTGCTTGCGGATGTCGAAGTTGCGGCCTTCAACCTTGCGCTGTGCCTTCTCGATGGCGTTGGTCACCATGCGGTGCTCGATCGCTTCACCGGACTGCATGCCCAGGGCTTTCATGAAGTTCTTCACCCGGTCAGAGGCGAAGATGCGCATCAGGCTGTCTTCCAGCGACAGGTAGAAGCGGCTGGAACCGGCGTCGCCCTGACGGCCGGCACGGCCACGCAGCTGGTTGTCGATACGGCGGGATTCGTGACGCTCGGACGCGATCACCTGCAGACCGCCGGACTCCAGCACTTGCTGGTGACGCTTCTGCCAGTCGGCCTTGATCTGGGCGATCTGCTCAGGGGTCGGGTTTTCCAGCGACGCGACTTCAACTTCCCAGTTGCCGCCCAACAGGATGTCGGTACCACGACCGGCCATGTTGGTAGCGATGGTCAGTGCGCCCGGACGACCGGCCTGCGCGATGATTTCAGCTTCTTTTTCGTGGAACTTGGCGTTCAGAACCTTGTGTTCGATGCCTTCCTTCACGAGCAATGCGGACATGTGCTCGGAGGTTTCGATGGTCGCAGTACCCACCAGCACCGGACGGCCGGCGGCCATGCTTTCCTTGATGTCGTTGACGATCGCCGCGTATTTCTCTTCGGCGGTCAGGAACACCAGGTCGTTGTAGTCCTTACGGGCCAACGGTTTGTTGGTCGGGATCACGATGACCGGCAGGCCATAGATCTGATGGAATTCGAACGCTTCGGTGTCGGCCGTACCGGTCATGCCGGACAGTTTTTCGTACAGACGGAAGTAGTTCTGGAACGTGGTCGATGCCAGAGTCTGGCTCTCGGCCTGGATGTTCAGGTTTTCCTTGGCTTCGATGGCCTGGTGCAGGCCTTCGGACAGACGACGGCCCGGCATGGTACGACCGGTGTGTTCGTCGACCAGCACGACCTGACCGTCCTGCACGATGTATTCGACGTTGCGGTGGAACAGCTTGTGCGCACGCAGGCCGGCATAGACGTGAGTCAGCAGGCTCAGGTTGTGTGCCGAGTACAGGCTCTCGCCTTCGGCCAGCAGACCGATGCTGGTCAGCTGGTCTTCGATGAACTGGTGACCGGATTCGTTGAGTTCGACCTGACGGGTCTTCTCGTCAACGGTGTAATGGCCTTCCTGGGTGACTTCGCCTTCGACTTCTTCGACGTGCAGCTTGAGTTTCGGGATCAGCTTGTTGATCTCGATGTACAGCTTGGAGCTGTCCTCGGCCTGACCGGAAATGATCAGCGGAGTACGCGCTTCGTCGATGAGGATGGAGTCGACTTCGTCGATCACGGCAAAGTTGAGTTCGCGCTGGAATTTCTCTTCCATGCTGAACGCCATGTTGTCGCGCAGGTAGTCGAACCCGAATTCGTTGTTGGTGCCGTAGGTGATGTCGGCGGCGTAGGCCAGGCGTTTCTCTTCCGGCGGCTGGAACGGCGTCACGATGCCGACGCTCAGGCCGAGGAATTCATACAGCGGGCGCATCCAGTTGGCGTCACGGCGGGCCAGGTAGTCGTTCACGGTCACAACGTGCACGCCCTTGCCGGACAGCGCGTTGAGGTAAACACCCAGGGTACCCACCAGCGTCTTGCCTTCACCGGTACGCATTTCGGCGATCCGGCCTTCATGCAGGGTCATGCCGCCGATCAGCTGGACGTCGAAGTGGCGCATGCCCATGACGCGCTTGCCGGCTTCGCGGGCGACCGCAAAGGCTTCGGGCAACAGCTTGTCGAGGGTCTCCCCCTTGGCAATGCGGTCCTTGAACTCTGCGGTCTTGGCGCGCAGTTGATCGTCCGAGAGGGCGACCATCTTCTCTTCGAAGGCATTGACGAGCTGCACCGTCTTGAGCATGCGTTTGACTTCACGCTCGTTCTTGCTTCCAAAAAGTTTCTTTAACAAAGGCGCAAACATATCGGCAGGATCTTCCACACTAAAGGGATGGAGGGCGGCCCCGTGAGTCGCCCGTGCAGCCCTCATGGCCGCATGCGAACGAGCATTCTACCCGGAAACGGTGGTGAGGAAAGTGGGGATATTCCACGATGCTGGCACTGCGCTTTGACGGGGCTCACTTAAAATAGGGGCGTTTTGCTCAACTTCAAGCCGTACAGCGAAGAAGTTAGTCGTTGATTTAATGGGCAAAGCAGGGACAAAAGCAATGGGCGAGTGAAATGGGTGCCATCTGCTACCATGGCGCCTCTGTCACTTCAGGTCCTAGATCATGGCATTTCGCCCTCTCACAGCCAGAGCGCCCGCCGTTCTGCTACGCGAAGCCAGGCCGTTGAAAGCCATCCTCGGTCATGCCCAGCGCCTGGCCCATCTGCAACGTCTGCTCGAAAGCCAGCTGCAACCCGCCGCCCGTGAACACTGCCATGTGGCCAAGTGGCGCGAAGGCGAACTGCTACTGATCGTCACCGACGGCCATTGGGCGACGCGCCTGCGCTATCAGCAGAAACGTCTGCAACGGCAACTGCAGATGTTCGACGAGTTCGCCAATCTGACGCGGATCAAGTTCGCCGTGCGGCCACCGACCATCCAGCGCGAGGCGAGCGGGCCGACGATCGACCTGTCGACGGATGCGGCGGCGACCATCCAGGCCACCGCCGACGGGATCAGCGATCCGAATCTGCGGGCGGCCCTGGAACGACTGGCCGCCCACGCCAAGCCCAAAACCTGAGCCTTGTTGATCAGCGGCGCTTGCTGCCTCCGAGCAATGAACCCATCAGACCGCGCACCAACTGTTTACCCAGCGAATTCGCCGCCTGACGCATCGCCGACTTGAGCGCCTGCCCCGCCGCCGTACCGAGGAATTCTCCGGCCTTGTCCGCCAGGCTCGGTTCTTCAGCGGCCGGTTTGCCCGGCGCCGCTTCAGCCTCCGGCGCCAGCCCCTTGCGACCCATCAGGATTTCATAGGCCGACTCGCGATCGATCGGCTTGTCATAGCGGCCCTTGAACGGCGAACCGGCAATCAGCATCGTGCGCTCGGTCTCGGTCAACGGCCCGATCCGCGATTGCGGCGGCGCTACCAACACCCGCTGAACCATTTCCGGTGTGCCCTTCTCTTGCAGCGTGCCAACCAGCGCCTCGCCAATTCCGAGTTCGGTAAGCACCGACAACGTGTCGAACGCCGGATTCGGCCGAAAGCCGTCCGCCACCGCCCGCAGGGATTTCTGTTCCTTGGCGGTGAACGCGCGCAGGCCGTGCTGGATCCGCAGCCCCAGTTGCGCCAGCACATCGTCCGGCAGATCGCCCGGCGACTGGGTGACGAAATACACCCCGACGCCCTTGGAACGGATCAGCCGCACCACTTGCTCCAAGCGCTCTTGCAGAGCCTTGGGCGTGTCACCGAACAACAAATGCGCCTCATCGAAAAACAGCGCCAGCAGCGGTTTGTCGGCATCACCGCGCTCCGGCAGTTGCTCGAACAGTTCGGCCAGCAACCACAGCAGGAAGGTCGCGTAGACCTTCGGCGCCTCATGCACCAGACGACTGGCATCGAGTAAATGGATGCGCCCGCGACCGTCAGCGGCCGGTTGCAGAATATCTTCCAGTTGCAGCGCCGGTTCGCCGAACAACGCTTCGGCACCCTGCTGCTCCAGAGTGGCCAGACGCCGCAACAGCGCCTGGCTGGAGCCGGTGGTGAACAGCGCCGCGTCTTCGCCCAGCAGCTGCGGATTGTCCTTGAGGTGATTGAGCAGCGCTTTCAGGTCTTTGAGATCCAGCAGCAACAGGCCTTCGCGATCCGCCACCTTGAACGCTGCGTACAACGCCGATTGCTGGCTGTCGGTCAGTTCCAGCAAGGCGCCGATCAGCAGCGGGCCCATTTCGCTCAACGTGGTGCGCAACGGATGACCGGACTGACCGTGAATGTCCCACAAGGTCACGGGATACGCCTGAGGCGTGTGCTTGAGCCACGGCATGCCGGCGATGCGTTCGGCGATCTTGCCCTGAGGGTTGCCGGCGGCACCGAGGCCGCACAGGTCGCCCTTGACGTCGGCGGCAAACACCGCGACCCCGGCGTCGCTGAACGCCTCGGCCAGACGCTGCAAAGTAACGGTCTTGCCGGTACCGGTTGCGCCGGCTACCAGTCCGTGACGGTTGGCCAGGCGCATGGCCTGGGCGATCGGTTGCCCGGCGAGGTCGGCGCCGATTACGAGTTGCAAGGAGTCAGGCATTTGGTCACCCAATGGTTAATCTTTGTCGAGCATGGCCGATAGAGAGAGTGAGAGACCCGATCAAAAGTCCGGTCTGAGATTTCCCTAAGGAGAGACGGAAATATCAGTGCGCTTTCACCCCTGCCCATTTTGCGCGCCTTTATAAAAGCACGCCCTGGACATTAAGACCTTAGCGGAACCCCAAGCCATGAACAAAAATCTGCGTTTCAGCCATAAAATTTTGCTTGCCGCCGCCCTCATCGTCATTGCCGCCTTCGCCTCGTTCACGCTGTACAACGACTGGTTGCAACGCAATGCGATCCGCGAGGACCTGGACAATTACCTCAACGAGATGGGCGAGGTCACCGCCGACAACATCCAGACCTGGCTCAGCGGGCGCATCCTGCTGATCGAGAACGCGGCCCAGAACATCGCCATCAATCCCGAGCCAGGCGCCGTCGCCAGCCTTCTGGAACAGAAAGCCCTGACGTCGACCTTCATGGCGTCCTACCTCGGCGATGCCACCGGGCACTTCACCATCCGCCCGGATGCGAAGATGCCGGACGGTTTCGATCCGCGCGTTCGCCCTTGGTATAAAGGTGCGGAAAGCAGCAGCACCTCGACCCTGACCGAACCGTACATCGATGCAGCCACCGGCCAGACCATCATTTCCATCGCCACCGCCGCGAAGAAGGCCGGTCAGAGCGTGGGTGTGGTGGGCGGCGACCTGAGCCTGCAAACCCTGATCAACACCCTCAGCGCCCGGGACTTCTCCGGCATGGGTTACGCGTTCCTGGTCAGCGCCGACGGCAAGATCCTGGTGCACCCGGACAAGGCCCTGGTGATGAAGTCACTGAAGGAAGCCTATCCGCAGGACACCCCGCGCATCAGCAGCGACTTCAGTGAAGTCACCGTCGACGGCAAGACCCGCATCGTCAACTTCACCCCGATCAAGGGCCTGCCGTCGGTGAACTGGTACATCGGTCTGTCGGTAGATAAAGACAAAGCCTTCTCGATGCTCAGCGAATTCCGCGCTTCGGCCGTGATCGCGACCGTGATTGCCGTGGCGATCATCATTGCCCTGCTCGGCATGCTGATCCGCATCCTGATCCAGCCGCTGCACGTGATGACCCGCGCCATGGAGGACATCGCCGACGGCGAAGGCGACCTGACCAAGCGTCTGACCATCCAGAACCAGGACGAATTCGGCGTGCTCGGCACCGCGTTCAACCGTTTTGTCGAACGTATTCACGGCTCGATCCGCGAAGTGTCGTCGGCCACCGGCCAGGTCAACGAAGTCGCCCTGCGGGTGGTCGCGGCCTCTAACTCGTCGATGTACAACTCCGACCAGCAAGCCTCGCGCACCAACAGCGTGGCCGCCGCGATCAACCAGCTCGGCGCCGCCGCCCAGGAAATCGCCCGCAACGCCGCCCAAGCCTCGACCCAGGCCAGTGACGCCCGTGGCCTGGCCGAAGACGGTCAGCAAGTGGTGGATCGCAGCATCAAGGCGATGAATCAGCTGTCGAGCATGCTCAGCGCGTCGAGCAGCAATATCGAATCGCTGAACAGCAAGACCGTGAACATCGGCCAGATCCTGGAAGTGATCACCAGCATTTCCCAGCAGACCAACCTGCTGGCGCTCAACGCCGCCATCGAGGCAGCGCGTGCCGGTGAAGCCGGGCGCGGTTTTGCGGTGGTGGCGGACGAAGTGCGCAACCTCGCCCACCGCACCCAGGAATCGGCGCAACAGGTACAAACCATGATCGAGGAGCTGCAAGTCGGCGCCCGCGAATCCGTCAGCACCATGAGCGACAGCCAGCGTCACAGCCAGGACAGCGTTGACATCGCCAACCTCGCCGGCGAGCGCCTGAACAGCGTGACCCAGCGCATTGGTGAGATCGACGGGATGAACCAGTCGGTGGCCACCGCGACCGAGGAACAGACTGCTGTGGTCGAGTCGATCAACGTGGATATTACCGAGATCAATACGCTGAACCAGGAAGGTGTCGAGAACTTGCAGGCGACGTTGCGGGCTTGTTCGGATCTGGAGCAGCAGGCTTCGCGATTGAAGCAACTGGTTGGCAGCTTCCGCATTTAAAGCCGCTCTGCCGGTCGTTTTCGTCGGTGCGCTACCCTCCGACGAAGACGACCGACAATCCCTCCGAAACCGGCCTTGAACCCCCACCGCGAAACCCCGACCGAACATCTATTCTTGATAAAGGTCAACCAAGGGAGATCAACGCGGAGGGACGTTCACCGTGCATATCGCCGACATCACCATGTTCTACGCCCCGGCCAGCGGCGGCGTGCGCACCTATCTGGATGCCAAGCACCGTCGGCTGGGGGTCAAACCCGGCATCCGCCACAGCCTGCTGATTCCCGGCGCGCACTTCGGCGAGCGTGATGGCGTCTACACGGTTCCCGCCCCCGCCCTGCCCTTTGGCAAGGGCTATCGGTTTCCCCTGCGCCTGGCCCCTTGGCGAAACGTCCTGCAGGATCTGCAGCCCGATCTGATCGAAGTCGGCGATCCGTACCTCACCGCCTGGGCCGCGCTCGATGCGCGTCGGCAACTCGATGTGCCGGTGATCGGCTTCTATCACTCCGACCTGCCGCTGCTGGTGGGCAACCGCATGGGCCACTGGGTCACGCCGAATGTCGATGCGTACGTGCGCAAGTTGTACGGCAATTTCGACCGGGTGCTGGCGCCCAGCCAGGTGATGGCCGACAAGCTCAGCGGGCTGGGCGTGCGCAACGTCTTCGTGCAACCGCTGGGCGTTGACCTGCACACCTTCCATCCGGATGCCCGCGATGCCGGACTGCGCAGCGAGCTGGGGATTGCCGAGGACGCGCGCCTGCTGATCTTCGCCGGTCGCGGTTCCAAGGAAAAAAACCTGCCGGTGCTGCTCGATTGCATGAAGCGCCTGGGCCCGCGCTATCACCTGTTGCTGGTCGGCTCGTCGATGCCGGCGTCCGTCCCGGACAATGTCAGCGTGATCGACCGGTTCTGCCCCGCCGCGCAGGTCGCGCGGCTGATGGCCAGTGCCGACGCGCTGATCCACGCCGGCGATCAGGAAACCTTCGGCCTGGTGATTCTGGAGGCCATGGCCTGCGGGATTCCGGTGGTGGCAGTGGCGGCCGGGGCGTTCGAGGAAATCGTCAGCGAATCCTGCGGCCTGCTCTGCGCGCCGAACAATGCGCAAGCCATGGCCAATGCCGTGCGCGAACTGTTCAGTCGCGGGACTGGCGTACTCGGCCAGCAGGCACGCCAACATGTCGAACGGCATTACGCCTGGGACACAGTGGTCGACAGCCTGCTGGGCCATTATCACGCCGTGCTCGGCGATTCGGTTCCTCGGGTGGCCAATGGCTGAATTTCACGAGCGCCCGGCGCTGATGCTGGTGCTGCATGACGTGGCGCCCTCCACGTGGGGCGATTATCAAGGGTTCGTCGAAGCCGTTGACCGGTTGGGCAATGTCCCGATGACGTGGCTGGTGGTCCCGGATTTCCATCGACACGATGCCCTTGAAGCCCATCCGGCGTTTTGTCGAATACTCGACGAGCGCGTCGCTCGCGGCGATGAACTGGCCCTGCACGGCCACTTTCATGAAGACACCGAACCCGGCCCGCGCACGGCACGCGACTGGTTCATGCGCCGGGTCTACACCCATGAAGGCGAGTTCTATCAGTTGTCCCGTGAAGCCGCCCTCGCCCGCCTGCGCCCGGGCATCGATCTGTTTCGGCGCCACGACTGGCCGCTACACGGTTTCGTCGCCCCGGCCTGGCTGATGAGCGCCGGCACGCGCCAGGCACTGCGCGAATTGCCGCTGCGCTACACCAGCGATCCGCAACATCTTTATCACTTGCCGGATTTCACCGCGGTCGAGGCCCCGGGACTGGTGTGGAGCGCACGCAGCGCCTGGCGTCGCGGCATGTCGAAGGTCATCAGCGAACAGCGTGAGCAGCGCTGGCGTCAGGCGCCGGTGATTCGTCTAGGCTTGCACCCGGTGGACATGCGCCACCGGTTTTCCCGGGATTACTGGTGGCGCACCCTTGAACGATTGCTGGCGGACGGACGCGTGCCCATGACCAAAATCGACTGGCTGACGCGCCAGTGCACTCAAGCCGAGCGTGCCGCTTGAGCCGCGGCATTCTGTTGCTGATCGGCCTGCTGGTGGCCGTGGCGGTGCCCGTCCTGCTCGGGGGCGGCGAGACCTGGGAGCGCCTGCAAGCCTTTCCGCTGCGCTGGCTGTTGATCATGTTCGCCATGGTTCTGCTGTGCTGGGGCATCAACACCTTGCGCCTGCGGCTGCTGCTCGGCGATCAGCGTGACCGGGTCACGCCCGTCAAAAGTCTTGGGGTGGTGATGGCCGCCGAATTCGCTTGGTGCGCCACGCCCGGCGGCAGCGGAGGGCCGTTGACGATCATGGCGCTACTGGCGCGCAGCGGCGTTCGTCCGGCCCGGGGCAGCGCCGTGTTTGCGATGGATCAGTTGAGCGATCTGCTGTTTTTTCTCTGCGCCCTGAGCGGGATCCTGATCTACGCGCTGTTCCAGCATCTCAGCGACCGTATGGAATGGCTGCTGATCGTCAGTGCCCTGTCCTTGACCGGTGGTCTGTTCAGTTGCGTGCTGGTCGCGCGCTATCACCGTCGATTGATTCGCCTGAGCGGGCGACTGCTGGCCGGGATGAACGTCGAACCGCGTACCCGACGGCGCTGGGCGCGGCAGTTGCTGCACTTTCTGGCCGCTTTCACCGATGCGCTGAAATTGCCGTGGCAGACATTGATCAAGGTGTTCGTGCTGACCTGCGTGCATTGGTCGCTGCGATACAGCGTGCTGTATCTGGCGTTGCGCGGGCTGGGGGCGGATGTGCAGTGGGCCTGGACGTTTCTGATCCAGATGCTTTCGCTGGGTGCGGGGCAATTCAGCCTGTTGCCGGGCGGTGCCGGTGCAGCGGAATTGACCTCGGCGGCGCTACTGGCGCCGATGGTCGGCAAATCGACCGCGGCGGCGGCGATCCTGATCTGGCGGGTGGTGACGTATTACTTCTATCTGCTGGTGGGTGGCCCGGTGTTTCTATTGATGCTGGGCCGGCCGTTGCTGAAAAAACTGCTGAGCGTCAGACAGGCTTCTTGAGCTCATCCTCTTCGTCCTTGAGTTGTTCCCACAGTTCGGCAGCACCGGGAAACTCCGTACCGTCCTCCGGGCTCAGGTCATCCGGGTCATAGCGGCTCAGGCAGCCCTCGCCGAGGGTGGCGGGTGCCTTGGAAGTGGCTTTGTCCAGTGGATCGCTCATCGGTATGTCCTCAAGGTCCATGAATCGCTCCCACGCTCTGCGTGGGAGCGCACCTGAATCAGAACACCACGGTCTTGTTGCCGTGCACCAGCACGCGGTCTTCCAGGTGATAACGCAGGCCACGGGCCAGCACCATCTTCTCGACGTCACGGCCGAAACGCACCATGTCTTCGATGCTGTCGCTGTGGCTGACGCGTACCACGTCCTGCTCGATGATCGGGCCGGCATCCAGCTCTTCGGTCACGTAGTGGCAGGTTGCACCGATCAGCTTCACGCCGCGCATCGAAGCCTGGTGGTACGGCTTGGCACCGACGAACGACGGCAGGAAGCTGTGGTGAATGTTGATGACCTTGTGCGCGTACTCGCGGCACATGTCCGGCGGCAGGATCTGCATGTAGCGCGCCAGCACCACCACTTCGGCGTCGTGCTGCTTGACCAGGCGCGACACTTCGTCGAAGGCCGGTTGCTTGTCCTGCGGATTGACCGGCACGTGGTAATAAGGAATGCCGTGCCACTCGACCATGCTGCGCAGGTCGTCGTGGTTGGAAATCACGCAGGAGATCTCGCAATCCAGCTCGTCGCTGTGCCAGCGGTGCAGCAAGTCAGCCAGGCAGTGGGATTCGCGGCTGGCCATCAGCACCACGCGTTTTTTCTGCTCGGTGTCGGTGATGCGCCAGTCCATCGAGAACTCTTCGGCGATCGGTGCAAACTTCTCGCGCAACACCTCGATGCCGAAAGGCAGGGAATCGGCACGGATTTCGTGACGCATGAAGAACCAGCCGACCTGGTTATCCGAGTGGTGGCTCGCTTCGGTGATCCAGCCATTGTGGGCCGCCAGAAAGTTACTGACTTTGGCAACGATGCCAACGCGGTCCGGGCAAGAAATCACCAGCCGAAAAGTGCGCATGAGGGGGAAACTCCAGAACTTCGCAAAGGCCGCCATTCTAGCGACTGCGCGGGAAAACTGCAGTATTGATGACCCTCGCAGGCTCACGGCAGCCCGTCGCAGCCTTTTTGACGCTCGTAAACGCCAGAATGATGGCACTGCAACAGCCATGATTGAACAGACCTGTGTGAATATCTGTGAAGACTCCATCACATTATTTAACTGAACATTCAATTCAGGGCTTTTCAACGTAACTAATTCAAATAAAAACCCCGGTTAAATGTTTACTTGATGAAACAGCCTGACTATTATTGCCGCACTGTCCCCTGCCATCGCGCACTTCCACATAAGGTAGTAATCATGTCCTTGATCAACGAATATCGTGCCACCGAAGAAGCTATCAAAGAGCTGCAAGCCCGTTTGAAGAACCTGTCGCAAGACGACAAACTGCAAGCCGAGCTGGAATTCGAAGGCAAACTGCGCACACTGATGGGCGAATATTCCAAATCCCTGCGTGACATCATCGCGCTGCTGGATCCAGAGTCCAAAACCAAAGCACCACGTGGCGGCGCAGCCAAAACTACCGGCACCAAGCGTGCTCGCAAAGTTAAACAATACAAAAACCCGCACAACGGCGAAGTCATCGAAACCAAAGGTGGCAACCACAAAACTCTGAAAGAGTGGAAAGCCAAGTGGGGCGGCGACGTGGTTGAAGGCTGGGCTACCCTGCTGGGCTAAGCCGCAACCCTTGTCGCAGAGCGCTTCTGTGACACAAAAAAACGCCAGCGAATGCTGGCGTTTTTTTATGCCCGGCATTCAAGCGCCGGACATGTTCGATTTCAAAGATCCAAACGTTTGCGCAATGCCTGGACATAGTTCTGCCATTCAACCAACACCTCGGCCTGCATCGGTGCAGCACTAAGCAGCCATTGCTCCATGGCCTCGGCAAAAGATTGCAAGGTATTAGGGGCGCCCCACTCCGGCGCGGACAAGCGTTGCCGGCAAAAGATTTTCCAGCGTTCTTGCTCTTCGAAATTCAACGTATCGGGAAAGTTACGTGCTCGATATCGAAACAACAATTCAGGCAAACGTTCATCATCGAACGGCCATTGCTCTCGCGCCAATTGAGCAGGATCGGTCGTCCTCACTTGCTCACATAAACGACGATCGCGATCACCGATAAATCCGTCGTACAACTGTTGTTCGGGATCTTCACTCGAGGTGAAATCTTCGCTGGCATAAATCGCCGAGACTTTATCTTTCCAAACTTGTTGTGCGTCACTTAGTCGCAATGCACGCGCCTGATACAACGCCATGTCCAGACCCAGACGCTGCTGATCTTCAGCTCTCAGCACCGACAACGGCGCCACCACCGGGCACTTGTTGATGTGAATAAGCTTGAGCGGTACCGGCAACTCGCCTTCGGCCAGGTCGTCCCGCCGGGTATACAGGCGCTGGCGCAACGTTTCGACATCAAGGTCGAGCAGCCCCTGCGGGTCCAGGTGCAGATCACAGACGATCAACGCGTTCTTGTTGCGCGGATGCCAGGCCAGTGGCAGCACCACGCCGACATAACTGCGCGCAGCGGAGAAGCGGCCGGAAATGTGCACCATCGGCTGCAACAGGCGAATCTGATCCATGACCTTCTGTTTGCTGCGCAGCTGGAACAGCCAGTCATACAGCTTCGGCTGCTTCTCGCGGATCAACCGGGCCAGGGCAATGGTGGCGCGCACGTCCGACAAGGCTTCGTGCGCATTGCCGTGATCGATGTTGTTGGCGGCGGTCAGACGTTCGAGCTTGAGCGTCACCTTGCCTTCGTCATCGGTCGGCCAGACCAGACCATCGGGGCGCAATGCGTAGGCAGCACGCACTACATCGATCAGGTCCCAGCGACTGTTGCCGCCCTGCCATTCACGGGCATAGGGATCGAAAAAGTTACGGTACAGGCTGTAGCGGGTCATCTCGTCGTCGAAGCGCAGGGTGTTGTACCCCGCGCCGCAGGTGCCGGGAGCCGCGAGCTGGGCGTGAACCCGAGTCATGAAATCAGCTTCGCTCAAGCCCTGTTCGGCGAGACGGCTCGGGGTAATGCCGGTGATCGCGCACGCCGCCGGGTGCGGCAGGATGTCTTCGCTGGGCTGGCAGTAGAGATTGACCGGCGCGTCGATTTCGTTGAGTTCGTGGTCGGTGCGGATCCCGGCCACCTGCAACGGGCGGTCGCATCGGGGATTGATGCCGGTGGTTTCGTAGTCGTACCAGAAAATGGAAGTCACGGGCGGTTCCTGAACTGAAGATCGGCAAAGTCTAGGCGTTCAAGCGCCGTCGCGGCCAGCGCCGCATCATTCAGTCACCTTTGGTTGAAGGATGTGTATGACATAGTTATGTCGTTTCCCCCCGAGAGACTGCTAGCATCGGACGCACTTGCATCCCGATCCGGCAACATCAGGTAGCCCATGCTCGAGACCACAGCACCGCCAAGGAAAGCACCGCTGGCCCCGCCATTGGATACGCGGCACCAGGTCGAAACGCCGGAAGGCATCGATCTGCCGCTGCGCCCCGCCGGCCTGATGGTGCGTGCCGTGGCGTTCACCATCGATCTGGGGTTGCGCGGGCTGATCCTGGGCCTGCTGCTCATGGTGCTGGCGCTGCTTGGCAAACTCGGTATCGGCCTCGGTTCATTGCTGCTGTTCGTGGTGAGCTGGTGGTACATGGTGTTGTTCGAAGTGCTGCGTCAGGGCCGCTCGCCGGGCAAGCAATGGATGGGCCTGCGGGTGGTGCACGACGATGGCACGCCGGTCGGCTGGTCGGCGTCGCTGCTGCGCAACCTGCTGCGTTTTGTCGACCTGATGCCGTTCGGCTATTTCCTCGGTGCGATCAGTTGTCTGCAACACCCGACCTTCAAACGCCTCGGCGACAT
The DNA here is from genome assembly GCF_058808435.1 of Pseudomonas sp. GW821-FHT11D10. NCBI lineage: Bacteria > Pseudomonadati > Pseudomonadota > Gammaproteobacteria > Pseudomonadales > Pseudomonadaceae > Pseudomonas > Pseudomonas sp. GW821-FHT11D10. Next base: position 258,448 of record NZ_JBXARR010000004.1, read on the forward strand.
CGCTGCCGGCACGCTGGTGATCTACAGCGAACGTCCGCTCAAACGTCCGCAATTGCCCGATGCCGAACCCCGCCGCTCACCGATCCCGCTGACCCTGACTGAACAACGCGCCCTGCTCGCCTTCGCCGAACGCCAGGGTGAACTGTCGACGGCGCGGGTCAACGAACTCGCTGCACTGCTGGCCCAGCCGCTGCACATCAGCGCGCCGAAAGCCGTCGGCGAACTCAACGGCATCGCCCGCGGCCTGTTGGGTCCGACATGAAGCAAAGTCTTTTCGAATCCCGCCACAAGGCCGAATGGGAGCGTTTCACCCTCGCCCTCGAACGACTTGAACGCGGCAAGGACACGTCGCAGGTGGCGGAATTTCCCAAGGCCTATCGGCGACTTTGCCAGCATCTGGCCCTGGCACAGGAACGTGGCTACAGCAGTTTTCTGGTCGACTCGTTGCAACAGCAAGTGCTGCGCGGCCATCAACAGCTTTACCGGCATCGCAGCCAGCTCGGCGCTAACGTGTTGGGCTTCATCCTGGCCGGCTTTCCACGGTTGGTGCGCGCCGAATGGCGCTTCGTGCTGGCCGCCGCCCTGTTGTTCTTCGGCAGCCTGGCCGGTTTCGGTTTACTGGTTTTCCTGTTTCCGGAGCTGGTCTACAACCTGATCCCCGCCGATCAAGTCCGCGAGATGCAGAGCATGTACGACCCCGCCGCCGGCCATCTCGGGCGTTCGGCCGAGCGCGCGGCGAGCGAAGACTGGGTAATGTTCGGTTACTACATCATGCACAACATCGGCATCGCCTTTCAGACCTTCGCCAGCGGTTTGCTGCTGGGAGTGGGCAGTGCGTTTTTCCTGCTCTACAACGGGCTGATCATCGGCGCGGTGGCCGGGCATCTCAGCGAGATCGGCTTCGGCCAGACCTTCTGGTCGTTCGTGATCGGGCACGGTGCGTTCGAACTCAGCGCCATCGCTTTGGCCGGTGCGGCAGGACTGAAACTGGGATGGGCACTGATCGCGCCGGGACGCCTGACACGAATCGAAGCCCTGCAGATTGCGGCGCGCCAGAGCATCCTGCTGGTCTGTGGCGTGATGCTGTTTCTGTTGATAGCCGCGTTTATCGAAGCCTACTGGTCGTCACGCACCGGAATTTCGCCGCAGACCAAATACCTGGTCGGCGCCGGGCTCTGGCTCTGCGTGGCGCTCTATCTGCTGTTCGCCGGAAGGACCCGCCATGCGCCTGAGTGACGCGACCGTAGCGATCCGTCCGCGCACTACCTGGGAGGCCATGGACCTGGGCGTGCTCATGAGTCAGCAACATCGGCGCCTGCTGATGACCAGTTGGGCCATCGTCACCCTGCCGCTGTTCGCGGTGCTCAGCCTGTTGCTGTGGGATTCACCGTCACTCGCCGTGTTCATCTTCTGGTGGCTGAAACCGGCCTACGAACGCCTGCCGCTGTACATCCTGTCCAAGGCGCTGTTCGGCGAAACGCCCACCTTGAAACAGGCCTTGCGCCAATGGCCGCGCCTGCTCAAGCCGCAACTCATCGCCAGCCTGACCTGGCGCCGCTTCAGCCTGAGTCGCAGCTTCCTGCTGCCCGTGCTGCAACTCGAAGGCCTCGGCGGTACTGCCCGCCAGCAGCGTTTGCAGGTACTGCTGCAACGCAATGCCGGCGCCGCGCAGTGGCTGACGATCATCGGCGTGCATCTGGAAACGGCGTTATGGATCGGCCTGATGGTGTTGTTCTACCTGCTTCTGCCACAACAGGTCGAAACCGATTGGGACTGGCAAAGCCTGATCTTCGCGGCCGACTACGAATGGCGCTGGCTGGAGCATCTGACCAATGCGTTCTATGCGCTGATCCTGGTGATCTGGGAACCGGTGTATGTCGCCTGTGGGTTCAGCCTGTATCTGAACCGCCGCACCGTCCTCGAAGCCTGGGACATCGAACTGGTGTTCCGCCGCTTGCGCCAGCGTTTGAACAACAGCGCAATCGGCTTGCTGCTGGTGGTGTGTCTGCTATTGCCGGGCGTGCCTTCAGTCTGGGCTGCCGACCCAGTCACTGCTCCGGATGCACCGCGTCTCTTGAACCAGCCGCTGACCAGCGAGGCGTCCCGCAACAGCATCAAGGCCTTGCTTGAACAATCGCCATTCAAGAACAAGGAAACCGTCACCCGTTATCGCTTTGGCGAAGATCCCGAGGCTGCCGAAAAACCCAGGGAAGGCGAAGCACCACAATGGCTGAAAACCCTGCTCGACTGGCTGGACGGCCGACACCTCGACGGCCTGGCCAAGGCGATTGAAGTCGTGCTGTGGGGCGCAGTGATCATTGGGATTGGCTGGCTGGTCTGGCGTTATCGGGATTTTCTGCAAGCGTTCGTCGGCCGCCGTCCGCGCTTGCCCGAAGCGAACAAAAGGCCCTTGCCGCATCAGGCTTTCGGTCTGGATCTGCAAAAGGAAAGCCTGCCCGATGACATCGCCAGCCATGCGGAACAGCTCTGGCAAACTGAACCGCGCGCTGCACTGGGTCTGCTGTACCGGGCGCTACTCAGTCATCTATTGCACGACTTCAACCTGACCCTGAAACCCGCCGACACCGAAAACGAAGTGCTGGCCCGGATCGAACAGTTGCAGCGTCCGGATCTGCTCACTTATAGCCGTCATCTCACCGGCCACTGGCAGAACATGGCCTACGGGCACCGCGTACCGGCGGCGCATCTGCAACAGGAATTGTGTGAGGGCTGGCGCAACCTGTTCGGCCACGGAGCCAGCCGTTGAACCGGCGCGCGCTCTGGCTTTTGGGTGGCGCGCTGATCGTTGCCCTGCTCGGTGCGCTGGGCATTTATCTGTACCTCAAGGCCACGCCTTACCAGGCCGAGGTCGATCACGGTCCATCACCCGCTGCACAAGCCAATCCTTATCTGGCGGCGGAGATGTTTTTGCGGGAACGCGGGATCGACGTCAGTCATGCTGAAAGCCTCGCCGTGTTGCCCGATATCGATCCGCGCCAGCACACACTGCTGATGTTCAACGACCGCTCGAAAATGACCCCGCGTCAGGTCGATCAGGTTCTGAACTGGGCCCGGGCCGGCGGAAGGCTGGTGTTCGTCGCCGAATCGATCTGGGATGAAAAGACCGGCCAGAGCAACGACCTGCTGCTCGACCGCGTGCAACTGCATCAATCCTTCAGCAAGGATCTCAAGGATCCGCCGCCGGATGCTGCCGAAGACCCCTGGCCCAATCTGACCAAGCTCTATCTGGAAGACGAAGACGCCCCGGCCTATGCCGGGTTCGACACCGCGTTCCACCTCGACGACCCGAAAAACCTCGCCCAGGCCTGGGCCAACAGCGCAAAAGCCACGCACATGATGCAACTGGCTTTCGGCCTCGGCACGATCACCGTGGTCACCGATGCCGATCTATGGAAAACCCCGGCCATCGCACAACACGACAATGCCTGGCTGCTCTGGTACCTCAGCGCCGACACGGCCGTGACCTTGTTGTACAACACCGAACACGACGGTCTGCTGACCCTGCTTTGGCGTTATTTCCCGCAAGCCATCGTCGCCCTGCTGGCGCTGATCGGCCTGTGGCTATGGCATGTCGGCGTGCGTCACGGCCCGGTGCAGGCGCCAGCTCCGAGTGGTCGTCGACAGTTGATGGAACACCTGCGCGCCAGTGCCGATTTCATCCTGCGACACAACGGCCAACAGACCTTGCTGCAAGCGTTGCAGCAGGACGTCCTGCGCCGCGCCCGTCACCGTCATCCCGGTTTCGACCAGTTGAACGTCGCCGAACAATGGCTGGTGCTGTCGCGCCTGACCCGCCAACCGACCCGTGCCATCAGCCAGGCCCTGAGCCCGGGACCGAAGCGGCGTCTGTCCAGCGCCGAATTCTGCCGTCAGGTCGCCCACCTGCAAGCCTTGAGGAACACGCTATGACCGAACACATCGAACCCGGCTCGCCCAGCCACGCGGCCCAGCAACGCCAGCGCGCCAGCCAGTTGGCCCAAGCGGTGCGCGGTGAATTGCAGAAGGCGCTGATCGGCCAGAACGCTGTGATCGACGACGTGCTGACCGCGCTGATCGCCGGCGGTCACGTGCTGCTCGAAGGCGTTCCCGGCCTCGGCAAAACCTTGTTGGTACGCGCCTTGGCGAAATGCTTCGGCGGCGAGTTCGCGCGCATTCAGTTCACCCCGGACCTGATGCCCAGCGACGTCACCGGCCACGCGGTCTACGACCTGCAGACCGAACAATTCAAACTGCGCAAAGGCCCGCTGTTCACCAACCTGCTGCTGGCTGACGAGATCAACCGCGCCCCGGCCAAGACGCAAGCCGCCCTGCTCGAAGCGATGCAGGAACGTCAGGTCACCCTCGAAGGCCGGGCCCTGCCGATCGCTCAACCGTTCATGGTGCTCGCCACGCAAAACCCGATCGAACAGGAAGGCACTTATCCGCTGCCGGAGGCCGAACTCGACCGCTTCATGCTCAAGGTGCGCATGGATTATCCCGACGCCGATCAGGAGCTGGACATGGTGCGTCAGGTCAGCCGCTCGACCCGCGCCGACATGCTCGACGTGCAGCCGCTGCGCACCGTGTTGCAGGCCAAGGACGTGCAAGCCCTGCAACGCATCGCCAGCGATCTGCCGCTGGACGATCAGGTCCTCGACTACGCCGTGCGCCTGGCCCGCAGCACCCGCACCTGGCCGGGGTTGACCCTCGGCGCCGGGCCACGCGCCTCCATCGCACTGGTGCGTTGCGCCCGCGCCCGGGCCTTGTTGCGCGGCGGTGAATTCGTGATCCCGGACGACATCAAGGGCTGCGCACTGGCGGTGTTGCGCCATCGCGTACGCCTTGCACCGGAGCTGGACATCGAAGGGCTGCAAGTCGATCAAGTCCTTCAACAACTGCTCGACCAAGTACCGGCGCCGCGCCTGTGAAACCCTCGCGCCTGCTGTTGATCTGGCTGGCGATCCTGCTGGCCATCGGCATTGTGCTGGGCGCGTTGCAGGCGCTGAACGTCGAGGTGCCTTCGAGCCTGCTGTCGATCAACTGGGGATTGTTGCTGGCGCTGTTGGCGTTGAGCCTGCTGGACGCGCTGCGCCTCAAACGCCTGCCCTCGCCCCGCGTGCAACGACAGATGCCCGGCAGCCTGGCCCTCGGTCGCTGGAGCGAAATCCGGCTGGAAGTCGAACACGACCTCGACCCACCACTGACCATTCAACTCTTCGACCACGAACCCGACGGCCTCAGCCACGAAAACCTGCCGCTTTCCACCGAGCTGCAACCCGGCCAGCGCAGCCTGATCGGCTATCGCCTGCGCCCGCTCAAGCGCGGCCACTTCACCTTCGAAATCTGCGAACTCAACCTGCCGAGCCCCTTGGGCCTGTGGTCCGGCAAACGCCTGCTGAACATCACCGACCACACCCGCGTCTACCCCGACTTCGCCCGCCTTTATGGTGGCCAACTGCTGGCGGTCGACAACTGGCTCAGCCAGCTCGGCGTACGCCAGCGCCAACGCCGTGGCCAAGGGATGGAATTCCATCAACTGCGAGAATTTCGCGAAGGCGACAGCCTGCGCCAGATCGACTGGAAAGCCACCGCCCGCCATCGCACACCGATTGCCCGGGAATACGAAGACGAGCGGGATCAGCAGATTGTTTTCATGCTTGATTGCGGGCGACAGATGCGCAGTCAGGACGGCGAGCTGTCGCATTTTGATCATGCGTTGAATGCGTGTCTGCTGTTGAGTTATGTGGCGCTGCGGCAGGGGGATGCGGTGGGCTTGTCCACCTTCGCCAGCGATCAGCCGCGGTTTATTGCACCGGTCAAAGGTACGGGGCAGCTCAAGGTGTTGCTCAACGGTGTTTACGATCTGGATAGCACGCGGCGTTCGGCGGATTATCCGGCGGCGGTGAATCAGTTGCTGGCCAGACAGAAGCGTCGGGCGTTGGTGGTGATAGTGACTAACTTTAAGGATGACGATGATGAGGCGTTATTGGTTGCTGTCCAGCATTTGAGCCAGCGACACAGAGTTTTGGTGGTATTCCTACGGGAAAGAACACTTGAGGACGTTCGGCTATCACCCGTTCAAACCATTGAACAAGCGCTGAATTATTGCGCGACAGTGGACTACCTCAATGCCCGAATAGAGTTTTATGAAAAGGTAAAAACTCGCGGAGTATCCGTGCTGGATCTGTATCCACGTGAGTTGGAGGCAAATCTACTGTCTCGGTATCTACAGTTGAAGATGGCAGGCGCTTTTTAATCTGCGAGCATCAACAACTCCCTATTCTGAAGGGTTTTGTTGACGCTCCATTAGCCATGCCAGGAATTCGTGATTGGCGATCAGACAACTAGTTAAACTTAACCCAAAACAAAAGATTTCGATCTTTCTGACCACGAACTTCCAACTCAACAAAAGCGTGCGGGCCCAAAGCATTCGTACAGTCAAATATCCAACCCACTCCGTCATTGGCGTCCATCAGCTGATAGTCTATCGTTGGCGGGGTAACCAGCACTCCAATGTCTTGCGCAGGGTAGTAACTACGTTCAGACCAGATCAACCGTACTTCTTTTCCAATATAAAAATTATCAAATGGAAGTAAACGCACCGTATGTATTTGTCCTTTTTCAAAGGCAAAATGTGGCTGAACACGCCCGTCGATCAACAGCGTCAGCGAGTCGCTATGTCGCACCAATCCCGAAAGTGGCAGATCCGGTAGCTGCGGGCTGCTGAACTTCAGTTTGAAACGCCCGATAGGCGAGAACTCGCCGTCAATTGACACCTTCCATTGCATTGGCGACTTATCAAGAACACGTTTCTCTCCCAGTTCCGGATCAAACTTTAATCGCTTGAGCTCTGTATCTTGAACGTCTTCCAGCGCGACACTTACCCACTTCCGCAACCAGCTTTGCTCTGCAAAATGAAGCTCAAGAAAACCGCCCTGCTTATCTTTCGAAAACAACTGGAGCTCTCCATCAACCAGTCCAATGGGAAAACGATCCATTGTAAGCTTGAACTCTCGCTGCCATGTAATCGAGTCTGTTTCCGCTGAAATCTTCATACTCTTCACCTCCCGCCCAATTAGACCACCCTCAACAATTGCATCCAGCCTTCCATCTCGAATCGGAGGAATCCGGAACACCACCCGGCTACAGCCGTCCGCACCAGTTTCTGTTGGTTCAATCTTGATTCCATAGAGTGCCCACTTTACTGAAACATTACGCAGCGGCTTACCTGAATGGGCCGAAATAACCGAGACAGTCGCAGTAACCTCTTGTCCAGGAAGACCGCTCGTCACATCAACGATCAGTTCTTCAATCCGGCGAGGTTCATTCACTGAATAATTCATATAAACAGAAGTCGAGACTGCGCCCCCGACAACGACTGCACGAACAGTGCCTGGTCCAGCGTGTTGGGGGATGAAATCTATTGTCGTCAAACCATGAAAGTTAGTAGTCGTTAATTTTCGCGGCTGCTCCGGTAACTCAAACTCGACCTGCACATTTGCCATCGGCTTGCCGGTCAACGCATTCGTCAATCGAACTTGGAAAACAACAGGCATTCCCCAATCGACAATCTGAAGTGCACCGGTTCTCGCTTCGATGTTCGCGGCGATGGCTTTAGAACCCAATGACATGGGTTGAGGTGGAGACAATTCCAGCAAACGACTGGCGGCCAATCTGACAGACATACTGTGATCCTTGACGCCATCCGCAATGAACGAGCATGTCAGCCCATTTGCCGTCATATCGCGAAACTCACCCAATGGTTCAGTGAACTTGAGTCCGAGCTCGCTTGACCCGGGATTACTCAGACCAAACGCCAGCGCTTGATGGCGCAAGGGATTGTTTTCATCGGCCACAATGCGAAAGTCGAACTCTTCGCCATGCCTCGGAAAAAGAGCGCGTTGCGCCCAAGGTTGATCGAATGAATCTGTGATCAACCGCAGACTTGGCCACGGATCGACCGGCAAGGTATTGAGTTCAAAATGCTGCTCGACCTTTGTTTGATCGTAGAGATTGAGCGCAGTCGCGCTTAAGGCACTGATACCCGCGCTCTGCGACTGTGCGTCATACACTGACCAGCCATTTGAATCTGTCGGAGTGCTAACTGGACCTGCACTCCCCACCCGCCATCCAATCAGCGAAGACTCGACCGGCCGTTCGGCAAATGCCGAGTAGAACTGCGCTTGCACTCGCGCACGCTGTCCCTTGCTTAACACCGGATCAATGGCCGGTCCGCGAGCGGCAACTACTTTGATTTTATTGTGGCCCAGTTTCAATTGAGTCTGCGCCGTTAGCGACTCATCACCGATCATGACGGTCTCGGTCAACGTCATCTCGGCATTGGCCGAGCTATCGGCTAAATCCATTTCCCTGCGTGCGCCCCCCGCTGTCATGACAACATCAGTTGGCAATGGTGGGGTGATTATCAGCCCGGCGGGCATCGGTGAAACGGTGGTCTTCACCGGCAATCCGTGCAAAGCACTGATCCCTTTTGGCATCAGTGCATATTGGTGAGTAGCCCAGTGGCAAAGGTAAAGCGTGTCGATACCCGGTACAGCCGAAACATGATCAAGCATCACGAGGGATTCTGTTTCGAGCTTTTCATGCAACAGCCGCAGAGGGAGTTCGCACTCTTGCGCCAAGTGAGAACTGCTGAACACCAGACTTGCCAGTCCACTGACATCGGCTAATGAACCTATCAACCATTCGAGACCATCAAGCCCCATTGAACGGGATACACCCGGCAACGGATCCATATCGAATCCCGGCAGGGCTGGCACTCGTTTACCCCAACCCAGAGCAATCGACCTGCCGATAAAGGTACTGCCCTCAACAGGGTCAATGCGCAAGTTATGCGTCCTGCCTCGTCGGCAGACTGCACCCAGCAACACCCGATCAAGCGGCTTCCCGTCCAGAGAAACTCTGACTTGCCCGTTCCAGGAGCTGGTTGCCACTGATTCGATGGAAAATGAATGTTCCTGCACAGGAGCATCCTCGTGACGCTGGACTTGCGCAGTAATAGGGTAGTCACCGGCAACGGTTGGCCGATTATCCACACTCGCCCAGCCATCCACTCCCGTGAGGGATTTGACCCTACCGGTCGGTGTATAAAACTCGACCTCGACATTGCTGACAGGTTGTCTGTCGCGCCTTTGCACTTTCACCATGCACGTAACGACGTCGCGCTCGCCCACCACCGGCGATTTGTTCGGCCCCCAGGTCTCGCCGATCTCGATTCTGTTGTAAGCCAGCGACAGGGCATTGCCTGGCGATAAATGCTGCAACCCGGAACAACCGAGGGCCCAGTAAAACTGGCCGTCGCGCTTGTCCTCGAAGTTCGTTGTCCAGAGGACTGTACCGTCAACTACAGGCGCAGGAGCCCCGAAGTCCGGTTGAGCGGTTGCTCCGACGTCCTCTGGAGAATCACCACGTGCCCAGATCAGGAAAAACTTGGCGTTGCTCAGAGGATGCCCCGCCGGTATGTCCAGATTGACGAGGAAGCGCTCACCGCGTTCCGGATAGCGGGTCTTCGCCCCCCAGACGGCCGGTGCCCCACCATCGAACCGAGCCTGAAAGGTTTTGAACGGATCTATAGCAAACGCCTGAATCTCGAAGGTTTGCGTCGCTTCGCCATCGTCGGACAAAGGGCTGGCAACCACGGCGATAACCCTGCTCACCCCCTCCTCGGTTGGCGTGTGCCGATACGTCGCACAACCTTGAGCATCAGTGAGTGCCCGGTGCAGAACCTTCCCGGCCTTACCCTCTACCCGCCAGACCACCTCACTCGCAACCGGTGCATGGGTATAGGAGGATCTGACCTGAACCTGCAGCTCCACCCATTGGTTGTACTCGATGACCGGGCACGTCTCGGCCTGTTTGAGCACGAGCAGCTCCAAGAGGTGATGCCCCCAGGAAACCAACAGCGGACACGCCGGCGCCGAGTATTTGCTGTAAATCTTCGCCTCCAGTTCACGAGGCGCTTCGCCTGACACGTCTGGAGAATCCAGTAACCAGTGCAGACTGATGAGCTGAGATTTTCCCAACTTGGGCTGGGCGGTAATGGCCTCCATCGGGTTGGTGTCAAACCACAGGTTGGCCTTGAGATCTTTCCAAACACTGCGCGGATGAACCTCAAACGAAACCTTGTGATGTTGATCCCCGGTAGCCCCCAGGCAGATCGGGACGACGTTGCCCGCGTCGAAACGTTTGCCATCAATGAGAACGGCCAACAGCCCCAACTCAGGAAGATTCAGCCTTATCTCTATCCCGGTCAGACGAATTTCCACAGAGTTGGGTTCGCCCACAGCCCTTGCCGGGCTTCTCAAATAGATCTCCAGCTCATCACCCGCTTGTAAACCCAGCCTGTCCGGCAAATCCTCCTGCCTCTCGATCAGATCAATCGTCAAAGGATCGACATCCTGCAACTCTGGTTTCGTCGGCAATTCGATTTCGAGCTTTTCGTTACTCTCCCTTTTGTTGACAACCACTAGCCCGGGCGATGACGAATAGGTGTTCTCGTAAAGAAAACGCAGGCTATAACGGACCGCCTCCTGCTGTCCGATCGGCACGATCATCCTTTGCCGAACCGCCGCGCGGTGGGTCAGCGCCATGTACGATACGTTACCGTCGTTCCGGATTTGGACGCCACTCGGATTGTCCACATCCTCCCAGTGGTCATAGCTCTCAGTCATGTCGCCGTTCATCACGAAGTTGTGATCCGTGTCGATGTCTCTTTCGCTCATGATTGCGTCCTCTTAGCCTCGACCTTGCGCTCAGCCTCGTTCACCAGCTCCTGTACTTTTCTGGAGAAAGCCAGATCCCCAACCTTGGCGGTGTAAAACACCTTGATCACGATATCGGTCAGCGATAACAGCATCGGCTCTCGCTTCAAGTGCCAGGGAAACACGATCCGCCAGCGCGAGACGGCACCGGTGTTTTCGAACGGCAGCGTCATGCCTTCGTCAGCTCTAAGCGAAACCACACCGGTATCATCCAGCCCGGTGGACAGGGAGACCTGCTGCCCGCTGCTCAGGTTGATCAGCACATCGACAGGCGCAACGCCCTCACCGGAGTGCAGATACTCCAAAGACTCGTTCGACGGTTTTGTGGCGATATAGCTGCCGACCTGGATCAGATTCGCCACCACATTTTCGAAGGGACCGGTGAGCAACGGCAGACTGACTTCAACGCGAGAAATCTGGCGGCAGTAATGATCGTGGTAGTCGCGATCGAACAGCAGCTGGATCAGCCCGAAATCCAGTGTGCCCTCATTCTGCAAGTGCTTCAGCGCATCATCCCAGTCGTCAAAACCCTTTGGCCGGGTCGCCGGATCATTGAACAGCCTTTGTAGCGAAACGGTCTTGACGATTTCCTGGCGTCGCTCATTGCGTTGCAAATATTCCGACCGCATTCGCAACAGACCGGCCTGCAATGTCGCGCCAGCCGTCAAGCCGCGCCGCTGGTCATGCCAGACATCGGTATCCAGTCGATAGGCATCGAACTCACAGGTTTCCGCTCGCAAGGCTGTCTGAGCGCTCAAGCACAGTGCAACAGCGGCGTCATACGCCTGAAAGTGCAGGGTCTGCAGTTGCCCCATCAGCCACTGGTAAAGTTCCAGATTGGTCGCCCGGGTCTGCAGGAACTCGAACAGATTGAGCGCCTGGCTATTCACGGCAAGAGTGTGTTCCAGATTGATCCTTGCGGCATTGATGGCCCGTTCCTGGCCCGCAATCTGGGCACTGATCGCATTCTTTTCAGCAGTGGCCTGATTACGCAGCAACAGCCATTCCTCTTGGCGACGACGATAGTTTTCGGAGGTGGCCGTCTTGTCGGCCTTGGCGCGCTGCACGTCTGCAGCGATCTGGAAACCAAACCCCACGGCGCTTACCAGGTGACCTGGCTCATGACCACCACTGGCCAATCCGAAAATGTTGGGGAGCGCATGCATGACTGACGCCCCCATTTGAAAGCCGGTGGCCAGAGAAACGAAGCCCGAAGCAGCTTCAATATGCTCTATGACTTTGGACTCATCGGAAGAAATGGGCTTTTTGTACAGGTCGGTGTAGTGCCGCTCACGCTCTTCGGCCATGGTTCTGCTGTGCTGCAACGCGGTAAGGCTCTCGACCTCACGTGCAATGGATTCTTCCTGTGCCCGACGAGCGAATTCGCCCAGCTCAGTCAAATGGCGTTGCTGCAATGTTTCCTGCTGGACACGATCCTGATGTTCAAGCAGACGCTGTACTTCGTTCCCCAGCTCCTGCAAGTGCTGCACGATCTGCAACGCTGCATCGAACAGTACGTTCCAGCGATAGACCGCCACTCGCAACTGTCCGCCCATCGGTCGCACCGGTCCCGCGTTACCGGCTGCCAGGCGGCTCAACAATTCCCTTGGATCCATGGCGGTAAAAAGAGGGATGGACGCAAGCTTGCCGTCGATTGTTCGACCATGACGAATGTTGTCGATACGTTGATCAGGCAGGTCAAAGAACGTCAGCAAGCGCGGGCTGACCGGTATCTTGAAAGAACGCGTGCCGTAGACACCCAAATTCTGAGTACGCGCAGCCCTGACAGGTAAATCCTCTGCTCGCAGCTGCAGTGTCTTTTCAAAATCCGCGAGGGCCGGTCGGGTCTGCATCTCCTTCACGAGATCACCCAGTTCCCTGGCAACCCAGCGATTGACGCTACGGGTATCCGGCCTCGCACCCATCAGCGATCGGGCCCGGACATACTGCAGTTTGGCGGCCGTCAGGCTGTCTCGCGTCATCTGGCGATAGAGCCAGTCGCCCCAGGCGATGAGGTTGTTCACGTAGTCGAGGAAAATCACGATCTTGTAGTGCCAAGGCGATGAATAGGCGATGGCATCCGCATCCCCCGTTGCGGAGACTTCATAGCAATAGCTGATATCGGGCTTTTTCACGTCCAGAGGCCGGCAATGCCAGTATTGCGGTCTTGCCGGAGTATCACCCTGCGCCGGTTTCGTGGGCGACTGCGGCTCGAATATGAAATGCAGCCAGCGCTGGGCCGCTTCAAAACGGTTCTCGTCACGCAGCCGGGCGGCAATCAGGTGCGGCAGGTGAAAAAACAGCTCCCAGAAAAACAGACCGTTGGCGCCGTCAAACGAGCCGTTCGGCTCGATCTGGTTTTCGGGCAAAGGCGGTTCCTTCGGAAACTGCGTCGCCCAGTCAAGCAAAGTCCCGATCGATTTACTGGAGGCCAGCACAAGTTCGTGCCCGATCAACGTATTGAGCCGGACGTATTTCAACTTCAAAACGGTTGCCGGTTGGTTGAAGGCCAGAAACTGGGCGCCCTGCGCATCGGTGTCATGGATATACGGCAATGGCCCATGATCACCGAGCGTGGCGGGGACCCTCAGGACGAGGGTTCGCTCACCGTTGCTTGCGGCGCCTGTCAGCGTCACGGTGATTGTGCTGCTGTTGAACGCCGACCGCTTGATTTCCAGCCATTTGGTTGCCCATCCACCGGAAGACGGGTACTTGTCAGTCAATGGCTGCGGGTCGGTACCGGTGGAGAACTTGATGGCCAGCGTGAAATCGATCCCAGTGCCATCGCCACGTGAGACATGAGCACAATACCCCTGAACCCAGAATGAGTGCTCAGTAGGGCTGTTGCGCACGATATAAGCCTTGATCCCCAGATACTCAGCCAGCGTACCGGGCGTGGTGATCTGGCTTTCAACGGACGGAAACAGCTTCGGCTGCATCTTCTGCTGAAGCGTACGGCGCTCGACAAACAAGTGATTGGCCAGGTAATCCATGACCGCCGTTTCGTCCTTCACCTTGCGAAACAGCGAGTCACGGGTTTCATAGATAGCGACAGACAGCACTGACGACGTACCGACTTTGGGTTGGGCATTGGTCACATGTACCGCCAGCCTTCCCTTGGGATACGAGGTATCGATCTCGTCGCGCAAAATCACCGCAACCAACCGGCACCCCTTCGAAACGTCCTTGTCCGTCTGCAGCAGATGCAAGCGAAAGGGTGGCGACCAACTGTCGTCCAGCGCGATGAACGCCACCAGGACTTCCAGCTCATGGAGGTTTTGCAGTTTACCCTCGTTATCGAAAACGCCCGGGCGCCATTGGACCCAGACCATACATGGCCGGCCTTCCCAAAAGACCATCCGACAGTCCAGCACGGTGTCATCGGTGGGAATGTCGGCAGGTTTCCATTCTCGCCAGGCAGTCGGGTTGACCGATGGCGAGTCGACGGCGAGTTCAATGTGCGCTTCACGCCAGAACCAGTCATAAGGTGCAACGCGTTGCCTGCCCACCAGGTAATAACGCGTGTCCAGCGGATTGGCACCATCCAGATAACCGGTCTCGACTTTCAGATTGCACCTTTCTTCAAAGCTGCGCAGGTAGCGCTGTGCGCCCTTGAGCACCGAATCGTCAGTGATCGCGGTCTGATTCACATGACTCTCAAGAGCCCTGAACAACTCGGTTTTACGGATGCGCACATAAGGCGTGATGTAATCCTCAGGTTTGCACAACAGCAGCATGCTTGCCGACCATGGCCCGTAACTGCCCGCGAGCTCCCACTCTTCCACAAATTTAGGATCGAACTCCCGCCCGTCGTACCCCGGTTCGAGTTTCTGGAACACCGCATGGATGTAGGCCTGCAAACAGCTCACGGCCTCCGCCACCCACGAGGTTTCAATCTCGTCGCTGTCCAGCGGGTCGGAGCGCAGCCATTCCCAGAGCTCATCCGCCGATTGGGTATTCATCGGAAAGGGATGACCGGCCTTGTCATGCTTTGCGTGAAGACAGAAATCAATCAACGCATTGCGACGCAGGGCTGACAGCTCACCTGAGGTTTTGTTGAGCATCACCGTCTCCTGTCACTGTTTGCGTTGCTTGCGGGGCACTGGCACTCGCCGGCGCGCAGGAAGGGCTTCGACAAACTTCACATCGCGAAACGTAACGGACGTCGAATTTTCAGCCGTCGCTTTGACCTTCACGGTAAGCGGCTCGGCACTGGTGAATGTCACCTCGGTGCCTCCTTGCCGGTCAGTCACAGTCTTGATCTCACCCTCAGGCAGCGGATCGAGCTTCCAGGTCACCGATTCGCCTTCGATGGGGTTGTCGTAGTCGTCCAGAGCGATGGCGCGGTAGGTCACCGGCGTTCCGATCAGCACCGTTCTGTCGGGCACGGGGAAAGAGTTTTGGGATCTCAAATGGAGTGAGGCCATATCCGGACCGATCTCGATCCTCGGTGCGGCCGTTTCCTCACCCAGATCCAGCCAGAAAACGGGAGTGACGCTGCCCATCCGGCTGTCCGGGAAAAACTTCACCGTCGCCGTGCCGTTGATGCCGGTGGTGATCATTGAAGGTTCAAACCGGCCCAGCGTGGTGGCGCAATGGACATTGACGTTCAATCGCGGCTGGCCTTCGCGGTTCTCTACCATTACGGTAAATTTGGCAGACTCGCCCGGTTTGTTGGCGATCAACCTGAGGGGATCGGGCCTCGTCGTCCAGCGCACGATCACGTCCAGCCCCACGGCCATGACGTCGTCAGCATAAGTCGGTTCGGCCGTGGTCGTCAGGCTGGCTCTGACAAGGTTTGCGACGTACTCATAGTCGGCATATTCGCTGTCCGGTGGCAGCTTCCCGAGCTCGAGGAGTGTCCTGGCACTCTGACCGGTCTTTTGGGCAAACAAGCGAATGCGTGTCAGCACATCGAGCTGTTGCAGGGTCACGACCAAACCTTTCGACGGATTCACATGGACAGCGCAGATGCGCACCTCATCCACGCTCCAGTTGAACAGCTCGGCGAGCCACTTCGCGGCACGCTCCTGAACCAGCACAAGACCGTGATTGCTCAGGTTGGTCGGCAACGCGTTAATGCGGCGCAGGTAGTCAACCAGCCTCGTTTCCGGCTGATCGCTCATGCCCAGGGCACGTTTGTAGACGGTCAGGTAATACAGTGTTGAAAGGTCGAATGTGTCGGTCGAATTCAGACCGAACCATTGGTGATACCCGGTCGCGATGAAGTGAGTGAGGAACTCGACGCTGAGTTCCAGCCTCGCGACCACGGCGCTGCGTCTCGAGAACTCGGCCAACACCTGCAGAACAGGATCGCTCGGAGGACCCTCCCGCCGCAGCACAGTACCGCTGTCCTTTAAAGCTTCCGGCAATGCAAGCACTTGAGCCAATACGAAATGCACATTTGCGCCGGACCAGCCAAGCACCCGCAGAACCAGATCCGGCTTCAGGCCGCTAAACGCAGCCAACCCTTCCTGCACCATACTGTTCTGACTGGCGCGGCAACGCAGCACGACCGCCAGAATCAGCTCCACCAGACCTGTATTGAGGCTCCCCGTCTCCGACACCACGACCCGCTCCGTCATTTCCCGGGCATAGGCTTCGTAGGTCTGATTTGCTGATTCAACAAAATCACGAATCAGTCCCTGTTCGTCAATCAACGCCCTCAACGCCCGCAACCACTGGCGATTGTTCGACAAGGGTTCGATACCAGCCATTTTCAGTACTTCTTCCGTCACCCGAGCCACCGGGACCTGCCGACGCCATTGATCGAACAGCGAGAGTTGTCTTTCATCGGGCCGGCTCGGCGGCCAGACTGTTGCTTGTTGCACCACCCAGTGCATCGGTAACTGCACGGACTGAGCCCATTGCACGCCATCCTTCAACGCATGCATCACACTCAGTACGTCCGGCTTATCAGCTAATTGTTGGTTGTTGATCTGCGGCACGCCGGCCAGTGTGTTCACCCAGACCAGACCTCCCTTCAGGTTCAACAACAGGACCGCCTCGATCGGAGTAATCCCCAGTAACCGAGGCAGCCTGACCATGCGATAAAAACTGGACACGATCAGCAAGCTGCATTTGAGCTCAGTCAGGCCGTGAGCGGCGGCAATCAGGTTGGCGAGGTAAAAATAGGTTTCCAGATCAATGCCCAGACCTGCGCACAATCGCTTGACCGTAAGCAGATCAGCGGCGGTCACGGGAATCACCGGGAAGATTCGGTCATCAAGTTTCAAAGGACGAGAACCGGTGACACCACTGTTGAAAACTCGATCATATTGGGCACGCTCCGTACCGCGCCCGAATACGGAAAGCGGCCCGATAAAGGCGGCGAAGTCTTCTGCGGTGCATCCAAAGACCTCCCGCAGTTCCTGGAACAGGCCGAGAGCTCGCAGAGTATTGGCTGTGATCCAGTAGCGAGAGGGGGTCGGCGAGGGCACTTCAGCGAGCATTGCCGCAACGATCACTCGATCGGTTTCGTGACTGGCCAACTGCAACCAGTCAGTCAGTCGCACTATACGATGGGCACGTTCAACCCGGCCGGGCTCCATATTCTCGAAACGATTGAGCAGTTCCACGTCGGAATTGACGATGCTGATGGGCGGGGCCTTGGCCTCGTGAACAAAGACAGACCAATGGTCCTTGCCTGTTACAGGGCCCGTGATGAAATCCGGCGCATTTTCGGACAGGAAGGGAGTAAAACCTTCAATCGAAAGCAATGCCTCAAGCCCCGGCGTATCCAGTTTCATTCTTTCATTGAAAACGTGGACGAGCCTCAGATTACCAACCGAAATTCCCTTGAGACCGAGGTATTTCCGGTAGAACTCGTCCGCCCCGCCTGGAAAATAACTCGCCTCGGTCAGGATTGTCCGCTGCGATGGGCTCAACCGTGTTGCTTGAACGAGGGCGTCATCCGACTTGTCGCTCCACGGTGCCGAACGAAGAAAGTACGGATACTGCAAATCGCACAGGCGCACCACGCTGCCCACCGATTCGCCATGCCCCTTCAGTACATGATCGAGCGTGACCCATGGCCAGTGAAAGGGCAGTTCACGAGGAAATGCACTCTGGTTCAATGCCTCGTCGAGGTTTTGAATGGGCCCCAGCGTGGCGGTGATGAAGTGTTCCATGATGTGGCTGATGACTTCCACCGACGACACTGCACCATGAACCGCGTTGACATCGATCAACAGTTTTTCGAGGTCCGTACGTCGGTCAACCAGCGGAAAGTCCTCGCCATCGGTCACGCCCAGCCGATGCATTGCCCAATGCAGAAGGAATGCCAGATACGCCGCAGGCGAATGAATGGCTTCGATCGCGTTCGGCGGGCACAAAGTGTCGAATTTCGGCTCGAACAACAAGGTGTAATTCGGACCGTTATTGAGCCCCGTACGCGCAACAGCCCTGACATCTATGGCGGTCGACTGGTGCTCGATGAACTGCCGCAATACCACGGTCGACAGCACATTGAGGCGCTGCTGGAACTCCCCGGCCTGCTGCCGGTTCAGGCCAAAATCGTGCATCAACCCGTCGACGCCTTTCTGCGCCAGTACGGCAACCGATCCCCCCGCCTTGAAAAAACGTGTCAGTGCCGTCGTGGACGAACGTTTGGGTTTACCGACCGCTTGAGTGAACATCTTCTGAGCGATCTGAGCGGGAGAGCGGTTCATGTTGATGCTCCTGGGTCCGAAACGGTTTCCAGTGAAGGAACGGCGCATTTCGCATGGTGCCTGCAAAGGATTTGGCGTCATTGAGCGGGGCGGCGTCTACTGTCAGAACTGACAGTAGACGCGACCATTGGTCGGATTAAGCCAGGCCTGGCGGTTCGTCAGACGGCGCGACTTCGAATCGCTTGCTGTCCGCTGGCATGGAATGTTTTCCACCCACGACCTGCACGGCACGAGCCCATCGCGGGCCAGCAGGCAGATTTCGCTCCGATGTACCGGTCCAATGTCCGTTGCTGGTATCAATATCCTTGGCATGTTTATCCTCGGAGTCGTACCAGGCGACCACTTCAACCTTCGGACCCGCCAGAGCACCGCCTGCGAATCTGGGCGTTGCTCCCTCCCAACTGCCCTCCGGCGGTTCGTTGAATGTGGGTGAGGGCGCAAGGCGCTGCAGGGGTCTTGCCTCGGACCAACCCGAGTGGAACTCACCCTTGCGCTGCTCGGTGACGAGTGAAAGGTCGGTGCCGGTCCCTGGGATTTCGATCCAGCAAAACCATGTCCCGTCCTCATGGACCTTTGCCCGCCCCAGCTCCGTACTACCCGGCAAAGCAACCACGACGTCATCTTCCGGATATCCGAACCCGCTGATCACCGCAGTACGTCCGACAGCCTCACCAATACCTGGCGTTTCGATGTGTGCCATGTCAGGAACGATCGTGATCTGCACATCCTCGCTAAGTGGCGACTCCTGATCCTTGAAGTACTGCCTGGCGTTCAGTACGCATGGTCCCACTGGCCGTGTGAAATGCTGTTTGAAATACCCATCGCCAAAATGCGGATAAACACGATGGGCAACACCGTCTAGGTATACGTCGACCTCGGTCCGGTCGAAATCTTTCCCTGCTCTGGCATAGCCTTCTACCGTGAATGTCCGGGGGACTGATGTTCTTGTTGTTGGAGAGTTGATCCTTGGCGCATACAAAACCACTTTGAAAGCGACCGAATTGCTGGGCAGCGATTTCAAGTCACCCAGCTCCTGGATGGCGAAAACGGTGTGGGTCACGTAGTCGAGCTCATTGAGCTGTACCGACCAGTCATTCCCTGTTGCGAGCGTCTCTCCCAACCGGTCGAGGGTCACGAAATCGAAAACGATGATCGTGAAACCGTCGATCCCGCCGGTGCCGTGCACTACCGGCAAATGATCCGTTTCCCCTCCGGGTGGCGGGGTAATCACCAGTACGCTCACCACTATGTCGAAGGACATGGATACCGGATTAGAGGGTTGCCCACCGAAAGTTTGCGTGACCGTGACCGTGTGCCTGCCGGGGCGAAACGCCGTGGGGCGCGGGAAGTCCCATTGCCCGTTCTTGTCCGTATCCGTAACCGGATAGGGGGTAGTATCGTCGCTGAACTTGATCGTCAGCACCGCTCCCGGCCAGCATTGGCCAGCAACCGTTGCAAACAAGCCGTTCGGGGTCACTTTTTCGATAACGGCAGGGGGGGCGGAGATGACCACCGAAACAGGCGGCTGAACCAATTCCGATTGCAGCCTTATAAACCTCAAAATGGCCGTTACCTGATACGTCCCAGGAGCCCAACGTGCGGTTGCCGTGCTGGTCCAGGTCGAATCTGCGCTTACTGCAACAATCGGCACGGCCGCAGAATTGGCGCTGTTCAACCGGACCTCGACTCTGGAGGCCGGTTGATTGGGCCAGTTCCTGCCCGTACCGGAGAACGTGGGAATGCCATCCGAGGTGACACTGACACGCAATGTCGGCGGGGGAACAGGCACAGCGACCGTGGTATTCTCCGGCGTGTATTCCGAATAGATCGGCAGCCCTTGAGCGTCGGGCACACTTTGTCGGCCAACGATCGGCGAAGTACCCGGCAACCAATCGGCAAAGAGCAGCGTCCAGGGAGATGTTGTCACGGGGAAGGAGTGAAAAGGCGTCCCGTTGTTCTCGACGTAGAGATAGAACGTCGCGCCGATGTGTCCGACACCTCCGAGGGTCACCTTACCCTGGGCATCGACCTGTACCGTCAGTTTGGTCGGTTGTGGGGGTCTTAGTCTGAACGGGCGATACGGACTTCGATCAGAAGGAATACCGTTGAGTATCTGCTCGCAAGCGAGGCGGACTTCCCCTGGCGGGATGTCGCTCGGGAGAGTGACAGAAGCGCTCCAGCTATCGCCTTGCGCTCGAGTGTTACCAACCACCCTGTCCTCAATATCAAGCATGACCTTGATATCGGCTCCCGCTGCACCACCGGTCCCGCTGACATCAAATGTACGGTTCACGATTGTATTGGCGGGAGGAGCGGTGATGAGCAGGGTGTCGGGTTTGAGATTTACTCTGACGAGCACCGTGTTGGACCATTTTCTGTCCTGCGATGAGGTGACCTGTTCGGCATGAAAAATGAACTCGCCGCTCGGCAAGGATTTGGTCAGCTTAACGCTCCAGCTCGTACCCTGAACGGTGCCCGTCCCATAGATCCCGCCAGTACCTCCTTGCCTCCAGATATTAATTGTTGCGCCGTTGTGGCCTTTGCCAGTCAGCGTTGGCGTGGGAACGGTGATGACATCACCTGCTCTCGGGGACTCGATGGTAACGTCTGCCACGCGGTATACGATCGTGACGACATTGGACTTATCGGACGTCCTTTCACGAATGCTTTGTCTTGCATAGACGGTCAACGTATTCGATGCCGGCATGGAGATACGTGCGCTCCAGTTTTCACTGGTCTGCACAGGCGCTGTGCCTATGACCTGATCACTGCTGTCATAGACACTTACCGTGGCTCCCTCCACTCCGCCCGGCCCCGTCAAATCGAATTCACGCACCTCCGTTTCAGTTCTATAAGTGATGCGAGGAGCAGGGGGCTTGTAGGTGAACGTGTGATACCCCAGAAGAGTGAAATCCTGTTGGGAAGTGTCATACCTCCAATACCATGTAGTGGGAACTTCGTCGTTATTGACCAGAACGGTTCCGGAATACGAGTGATCATGCCAATCACCATCTTGTTCGCCGATTTCATCCCACTTCGGATTCCAATCAGTTGCTCCACGCGCATGGATTGAAAGATTGCCGTCATATCGGTCGTTGTCATAGGCACAGTAACGATGTGTTTGACACGTGAGCGTTCGCCCGTCACGACTCCAGATTCCTGAGATATCAATCTCGGCCCAATACGGAAAACTAGCGTGTGTAGCCTTGATGATGAGTCGCTCTTCCACCAGTGGTGCAAGATCGTTCAATGAGCCCGACGTTGGCAAGTTGTCCGAATTCTGGCTGCCGTTTTCACCAATGACTTCCTCATGATTGTTTATCCAGCGGTCCTTCATCGCCGACAGTGACTTTGTCAGACTGGTCAACCAACGAATCAGTTTAGAAAACATCATGGGTCTCCATGACTCCGCACATTCAACGGAGGCGATATGGGCTCGTTTGCCCATTCAAGTCGAACCACGCCGCCTTTCGCACCTGACAGATCTGACAGTCCCGACAAACGGTAACTCTTCCCACAGCCCGGTCCGGCAGCGTCCTGCAAGTCGTAACAGCGGGCTACGACGCCTTGTGCCATTGCCTACAAATCCATCAGAATCCGCCGGCTTGTGCGCCTTGGCGTTGGCCCGTAACTTGATCCGTGTCGCTGCCAATCAGCGGCCGGGTTTAGTCGCCCGGGAGCAAAGTGCATTGCGTATAAGCGTCATCCAGTCGGGTATTCCCTATCCCCGCACTCGATGGTGGCTGTTCGCAGGGCGCCCTAGGGCGCGCCGGTTTATGCACTCCCGGTCGACTAACCTGCTTACAGCCGCCACCCTTCTCGTTTAGTCGCGAGCCTGGTGGTGGCCCCAACGAGAAGAGTGCTAATACATGAAAAAGCCAACACCAAATCCCCCTTCGGACACCGATCCAAAGGACCCGACCGATCAACCCGACCCGGTTTCCCCCTACGCTTCAGTCGATTCAAAGAAACTCCACGACGCGGCCCATCGAGCCCTCGACTTCTACCTCAACCCCAAAGCTGAAAAATCACGCAACTCCGTGGATCGCGGCATGCAGATGTTCAAGGTCG
Source organism: Pseudomonas sp. GW821-FHT11D10 (assembly GCF_058808435.1). NCBI lineage: Bacteria > Pseudomonadati > Pseudomonadota > Gammaproteobacteria > Pseudomonadales > Pseudomonadaceae > Pseudomonas > Pseudomonas sp. GW821-FHT11D10. The sequence goes on from NZ_JBXARR010000004.1 coordinate 280,970, forward strand.
ACCCGGACATCAACCCCGAAGCAATCGCCATCCAGACCTACGAAACCTTTTCTTCGGTGAGCATCCTGCTGCTGGATCTGGCCGACAGCCTGGACGACAAGCCGCGGCATCTGGCGATGGCGATCTATCAGTTAAGCGAGATGGGATTGTTACTGGCAGAGAGGACGCTGGATAACGAGCGGGCGATTGCGATAAACGAGTAAAAAAAGGGCCACAACCTTCGGCAGGTTGTGGCCCTTTTTGTTTTCAGGCCGAGGCAGGCAACGGCTGAAAACTGAAGTACTGCTTCAACGCCTCGACCAGTTGCCCATATTCGGGCGGCGTCCGGTACAGGCTGAAGCCGGCGTCGTAGTGTCGGGGAGTCGCGTCTTCGTGGCACCACAGGCAGCACGCGGTCAGGTCGATGACCTGTTGGCAGCCTTCGCCCAAGGGGATTTTCAGGCGCAGGTTGAATTCGGCACCGATCATCATCGGCAACTGGCTGATCAGCATCAGCCCGTCTTCGGAGACGTTGCCCAGAAAGCCAATGGGTTTGTCGGTGACGCTGTTGAACACTCGCAGAAAATACGGCAACTGGTGCCGTTCGATTCGACGGTCGGTAAACATGAGCGTATCGCCATGCATGGCCCGGTAAACGGGCCGCACTGTGCTTCGGAACGAACCTGCCCGACAGGTCCGCTCTCCCCGCTTCCGGTGTGGCGCTCGCCACGTACTGCTCATGCCAGTCGCAGGTGTTGCGCCGGTACAGAATTCGATCTGCACCGGTGTCATTCGACTATAGCTCACCCTATACAAGCAGCCAGCTTTTGTATGACAACTGCCATCAGAAACGAGTTGGACGTACCACGGCGGCAGCGCTGCGAGTCGGGTAGTGACCCAGGCTCTGCAGGGTTTCCAGACGCGCGCGGGCGCGATAGGCGTATTCGCTGTCGGGGTACGAGGCGATGATGAACTGATAGGTCTGCGCCGCATCGACAAACATTTTTTGTCGTTCCAGGCACTGGCCGCGCATCATCGACACTTCCGGCCACACATAAGGGCGGGCGCGGCTGGCGCGTTCGACCTTGGACAGTTCGAGCATCACTTGCTCGCAGTTGCCCCGGTCGTAGGCGCTGTAGGCGTTGTTCAAATGATGGTTCATCGACCAACGGGTGCAGCCCGTGACGGCGAGGACGCTGAGGGCAAGGGCGGCAATGGGCAAGAATCGCATGGGGGGTTCTCCTGTCTTGTGCTCTGTATCGACCCCTGGTCGGAAATCTTCAGGCGCGTTTGTCCCAAAGTTGCCGCGTTCAATAAAGAAACTATTAAGTAGTGCAAACGAACAATGACTACACCCTTCGAGCATAGTAGCCTTCGCTGGCGCTTGAACCTGAGGAGTCTTTGCATGTCCGTCCGTCGTACCAAAATCGTCGCTACCCTTGGCCCGGCCAGTAACTCGCCGGAAGTTCTCGAACAGCTGATTCTGGCTGGCCTGGACGTCGCCCGTCTGAACTTCTCCCACGGCACCCCCGACGAGCACAAGGCTCGCGCGAAGCTGGTGCGTGACCTCGCTGCCAAGCACGGCCGCTTTGTCGCCCTGCTGGGTGACCTGCAAGGCCCGAAAATCCGTATCGCCAAATTCGCCAACAAGCGCATCGAGCTGAAGATCGGTGACCAGTTCACCTTCTCCACCAGCCATCCGCTGACCGAAGGCAACCAGCAAGTGGTCGGCATCGACTACCCGGACCTGGTCAAGGACTGCGGTGTGGGCGACGAGCTGCTGCTCGACGACGGCCGCGTGGTCATGCGCGTTGAAACCGCCACCGCGACCGAGCTGAACTGCGTCGTGACCATCGGCGGCCCGCTGTCCGACCACAAAGGCATCAACCGTCGCGGTGGCGGCCTGACCGCTCCGGCCCTGACTGAAAAAGACAAGGCCGACATCAAGCTCGCCGCTGAAATGGAAGTCGACTACCTCGCGGTGTCCTTCCCGCGTGACGCCGCCGACATGAACTACGCCCGTCAACTGCGCGACGAAGCCGGCGGCACCGCCTGGCTGGTGGCGAAGATCGAACGCGCCGAAGCCGTGGCCGACGACGAAACCCTCGACGGCCTGATCAAGGCTTCCGACGCTGTGATGGTTGCCCGTGGCGACCTGGGTGTGGAAATCGGCGACGCCGAACTGGTGGGCATCCAGAAGAAAATCATTCTGCACGCACGCCGCCACAACAAGGCGGTGATCGTGGCGACCCAGATGATGGAGTCGATGATCCAGAACCCGATGCCGACCCGCGCCGAAGTGTCCGACGTGGCCAACGCCGTGCTCGACTACACCGACGCCGTGATGCTGTCTGCCGAATCCGCTGCCGGCGCTTATCCGCTGGAAGCCGTGCAGGCCATGGCGCGCATCTGCGTCGGCGCTGAAAAGCACCCGACCAGCAAGACTTCCAGCCACCGCATCGGCAAGGAATTCGAGCGCTGCGACGAAAGTATTGCGCTGGCGACCATGTACACCGCCAACCACTTCCCGGGCGTCAAGGCGATCATCGCGCTGACCGAAAGCGGCTACACCCCGCTGATCATGTCGCGTATCCGTTCGTCGGTGCCGATCTACTGCTTCACCCCGCACCGCGAAGCCCAGGCCCGCGCGGCAATGTTCCGTGGCGTGTACACCGTACCGTTCGACCCGGCTTCGCTGGCACCGAACGAAGTCAGCCAGAAAGCCATCGACGAGCTGGTCAAGCGTGGCGTAGTGGAGAAAGGCGACTGGGTCATCCTGACCAAGGGCGACAGCTACCACACCACCGGCGGCACCAACGGCATGAAGATCCTGCACGTGGGCGACCCGCAGGTCTGAGTGACCGGTTGCTGAAAACGAAAAGCCCTGCCATGTGAATGGCGGGGCTTTTTCATTTCAGGACTTTCAATGCCGTTTGATGAACCCGGTCAACGCCGCCAACGCCTCCGGCGAGCGCAACCGCTGGGTGAACAGCGCGCCCTCCTCTTCGATCACCTTGCGAATCAATTCGCGATCCGGCGCCCGCATCAACTGCTTGCTGATGCGCACCGCCTCGGCCGGCAACTCGTCAAACCGCAGCGCCATCTCCCGCGCCTTGGCCAGTGCCGCTTCGCCACTGCTCAGCGCCTCGGTAGCAATCCCCCATTGCGCCGCCTGCTCACCGGTAAAACCTTCACCCAACAGTAACAACTCCGACGCTTTGGCCTGCCCGAGCAATCGCGGCAGGATCAGGCTGGAACCGAACTCCGGGCACAACCCGAGATTGACGAACGGCATGCGCAACCGCGCATCCCGCGCCACGTACACCAGATCGCAATGCAGCAACAGCGTCGTGCCAATCCCCACCGCCGCGCCGGCCACGGCGGCGATCACCGGTTTGCGGCACTCCAGCAGATTGAGCATGAAGTGAAACACCGGGCTGTCGAGGTCGCTCGGTGGTTGCTGGATGAAGTCGGCGATGTCGTTACCGGCGGTGAAGCACTCGGCGCTGCCGGTGATCAGCACGGCGTTGATCTCGGGGTCGTGATTCGCCTGCTTGAGCGCCTCGGCCAACTGGCTGTACATGGCGCGGGTCAGGGCGTTTTTCTTGTCCGGGCGGTTGAGGCGCAGGGTCAGCAAACCGCGTTCGCGGTGCAGCAGGATGGCTTCGGGCATGGTGTGTCTCGCGTCTGAGAATTCAGCGCTCAACCACGGCTCAGGAAGACATCGGCCAGCAGTTGATTGCGCGGCAGTCCGGCCAGGAACAGACGCTTGGCAAACGCGTCGACGCTGGCAGTCGAGCCGCAGACTAAGGCCAGGGTTTGTCGGGAGACAAGGCGCAGTTGCGCCAAAGCGCCCGGCAACTCGGCCGCCGTCCAACATTCGACGCTGAGGTTTTCCCGCTGCGCGGCCAGTGCTTCAAGGGGTTTGGCCAGGTAATGCCCGTCGGCATCATGGGCCAGATGAATGACGCGGATGGCGCCTCGATGATCGTGACGCAAGGCTTCGCGCAACACGCCGAACAACGGGCCGAGCCCGGTGCCGGCGGCCAGCAGCCACAGCGGACGGTCATGCCAGTCCGGGTCGTAATGCAACGCACCGCCGCGCAGTTCGCCGAGGCGGATCGGGTCGCCGATCTGCAAGCGGCGCGCAGCATCGCTGAATTCGCCGGGCTGGCGGCAATCGAGGTGGAACTCAAGAAAGCGGTCTTCTTCCGGCAGGCTCGCCAGCGAATACGGCCGCGCAATGTGGCCGGCCCACAGCACCAGATGCTGACCGGCGCTGTAGCGCAACGGCCGCTGAGGTGTCAGGCGCAGTCGCAACACGCTGTCGCCGAGCCAGTCCAGCGCTTCGACCGTGGCCGGGCGCCCATCGGTGACGGGGTCGAAGGCGTGTACCTGCAAGTCTTCGATCACCTGACACTGGCAGGCCAGCCGCCAACCCTGATCACGCTGCTCGGCGCTCAGGGCATCGGGGCGACTGTCAGCGGGCAAACCCTGCACGCATTGCACCAGACACGCATGGCAACTGCCGGCGCGGCAGCTATAAGGCACCGCCACACCGTTCTGATTGAGGGCATCGAGCAGGTTGCTGCCCGCCGCCACCGACCACTGTCGTTCACCGACCCGCAGTTCAGGCATCGACGTTCTCCCACGCCGCCGCGCAACGGTTGCGCCCGTCGCGTTTGGCCCGGTACAGCGCCTGATCGGCACGCTGCAAGGCATCGTCCAGATCATCGCCCAGTTCCAGCAGGGTCATGCCGGCGGACAGGCTCAGGTTTTTCACGTTCAGGCCCACCAGTTCAACATCGGTGAAGGCGATGCGCAGGCGTTCACAACAGGCGGTCAGGCGCTCGGCGTTGCAATCGGGCAGCAGCACCACGAATTCTTCACCACCATAACGCGCCAGCACATCGCCGTCGCGCAGACAGGCCCCGGCGACGCCGGCGAAGGCTTGCAGCACCTGATCGCCGGCGGCGTGGCCGTGAATATCATTGATGCGTTTGAAGTGGTCGAGGTCGATCAGCGCCAGACCATGCACCACGTCGGCCTCCATCGCATTCAGCTCGCGGGTGGCCAGCCGCAGGAAGTGCCGGCGGTTGAACAGCCCGGTCAGTTCGTCGGTGGCCACCAGGTCTTCGAGCTGGCGCATCATCCCGCGCAGGGTGTCCTGATGCGCCTGCAAGGCGAACCGGCGCTGGCGCATGCGTTGGCGCGAGGTCTGGACGAAGCGGGCGTAAATCACCAGCCATACCAGCACGATCAGCAGGATGCACACCTGCAACGCGGCCAGCGCCGGGTCGGGTAACTGGAAGTGATAGCCGTCCCACAAGGTGATGGCGCAGAAACTGAAGAACACCAGCATCGCGCAGCGCACGAACGCCCGGCGCGAAAGATGGAACAGACCGAACAGCAGGATCAGCACATAAAAGACCAGGAACTCGCCCCTGGCTTCGTCCAGATGCGCGATCAACCACGTCTGCCAGCCAAGGCCGAGCAGCACCTGGACTTCGGTCAGGCTCGGGTCGGAGAAGCGCAGGTTGCAGCCGGAAAAGAAGATGGCGAACAGGGTCGCCTGGCTGATCACCACCAGCGCGCTGCCGACGGCGACGCCCGCCAGCGAGTCGTTGTAGTGTCCGGTGAAATACGCCAGCCACAGCAGCAGCAAGGCCAATCCATAGGTGGCTGCAGCGAGGGCGAAGCGTTTGAGCAAAAGACGTTGAATGGCGTTATGGGTCAATCGTTGACTCACCGTGCGATAAGAGGCTGACCGAGTGTCCTACTCTACAGACCGGTTGCCACTTTAGTGGCCCAGTCGATAAATGACCATTGATTTTCGGGCCGGGTATTTGGCGTCAAAAACCTGCAGCCATGCGACCAACGAATGACTCCCGGCAGATGTGCCCGCCACCGAGGCGCGGTATACTGCCGCGCCTTTTTAGCGTCGCGCCAGCAGCCCCGGCGTGCCTTGAAAGGTGTCTGCGACCGACCGATGCACCCAAGCCGCAGGCACCTTATTGAATGTTCCCGTCTTTTAGAGGAGCGCGACTCATGACCGTGATCAAGCAAGACGACCTGATTCAGAGCGTTGCCGACGCCCTGCAGTTCATTTCCTACTACCACCCCGTGGACTTCATCCAGGCGATGCACGAAGCCTACCTGCGCGAAGAATCGCCAGCGGCCCGTGACTCGATGGCGCAGATCCTGATCAACTCGCGCATGTGCGCCACCGGCCACCGGCCGATCTGCCAGGACACCGGCATCGTGACCGTGTTCGTGCGTGTGGGCATGGACGTGCGTTGGGATGGCGCGACCATGAGCCTGGACGACATGATCAACGAAGGCGTGCGCCGCGCCTACAACCTGCCGGAAAACGTCCTGCGTGCCTCGATCCTGGCCGACCCGGCCGGTGCGCGTAAAAACACCAAGGACAACACCCCCGCGGTCATCCACTACTCCATCGTTCCGGGCAACACCGTGGAAGTGGACGTGGCGGCCAAGGGCGGCGGTTCCGAGAACAAGTCGAAAATGGCCATGCTCAACCCGTCCGACTCGATCGTCGACTGGGTGCTGAAGACCGTTCCGACCATGGGCGCCGGCTGGTGCCCGCCGGGCATGCTGGGCATCGGCATCGGCGGCACCGCCGAGAAAGCCGCTGTGATGGCCAAGGAAGTGTTGATGGAATCCATCGACATTCACGAGCTGAAAGCCCGCGGCCCGCAGAACCGCATCGAAGAAATGCGTCTGGAGCTGTTCGAGAAGGTCAACCAGCTGGGCATCGGCGCCCAGGGCCTCGGTGGCTTGACCACCGTGCTCGACGTGAAGATCATGGATTACCCTACTCACGCCGCCTCCTTGCCGGTGTGCATGATCCCGAACTGCGCCGCCACCCGTCACGCCCACTTCGTATTGGATGGCTCCGGCCCGGCGACCCTGGAGGCGCCACCGCTGGACGCCTATCCGGAAATCGTCTGGGAAGCCGGCCCGTCGGCCCGCCGCGTCAACCTCGACACCCTGACCCCGGAAGACGTGCAGAGCTGGAAGCCGGGCGAAACCGTTCTGCTCAACGGCAAGATGCTTACCGGTCGCGACGCCGCGCACAAGCGCATGGTCGAGATGCTGAACAAGGGCGAAACCCTGCCGGTGGACCTCAAGGGTCGCTTCATCTACTACGTCGGCCCGGTTGATCCGGTCGGTGACGAAGTGGTTGGCCCGGCTGGCCCGACCACCGCCACGCGGATGGACAAGTTCACCCGTCAGATCCTTGAGCAGACCAGCCTGTTGGGCATGATCGGCAAGTCCGAGCGCGGCCCGACCGCCATCGACGCGATCAAGGACAACAAGGCTGTGTACCTGATGGCCGTCGGCGGTGCCGCTTACCTGGTGGCGCAAGCGATCAAGAAGTCCAAGGTTCTGGCGTTCGCCGAGCTGGGCATGGAAGCGATCTACGAGTTCGAGGTCAAGGACATGCCGGTCACCGTTGCGGTGGACAGCAAAGGTGAATCGGTACACATCACCGGTCCTGCGATCTGGCAGCAGAAGATCAGCGAAAGCCTGGCGGTTGAAGTGCAGTAAGCGCTTCATCTGCCTGTAAAAAAACCGGGCGGTCAGCGATGACCGCCCGGTTTTTTTTCGCCTGCCGTCAGTCGGCACCTGTCAGATCTGACAGGTGCCGCGCCCCATGTCCTCTGTTAGCGTGGAAACTCGGCGTTCAAAGGTGGCGTTGCCATGGACCTTGATGCAGATTCGCTCGTCATTCCGCCCTCCATTATCCCGACAGCGTCCATCGCTACGAAAGGTCGCAGTTGGGGGGAGATCGGTGCGACCGGACAGCGGTCCTACACCTTGCCGCTGCCAACACTGTCAGCCCCCGGCCGCACACTGTTTCCCGAGTGGCAGCTGGTTTATAACGGCAATACGGGCAACAGCAAGTTCGGACTTGGCTGGGATCTGCCGTATCCAGCCATCTCGCGCAAGACCAGCAAGGGAGTACCGCGCTACCTGCCCACCGACTACATGCTGGCAGACGGCGTCGAACTGCGGCCTGAAGTGACGACGCGCGGCAAGATCAAGGCAAAAAAACGTACGCGCGGAAAAGGCAGGAGCGCCAGAACCTATTCAGTGGTGCTCTATATTCCGCGTCTGGAAACGACCTTCACCCGCTACGAACTCTGGACCCCCACCGATGGCGGTCACCCGTTCTGGGTGGTCTTTGGCGCCGATGGCACTCGGTATTGCTATGGCAATACCCTGGATTCCTGCATCCATGACCCGGCAGACCCGAAACATGTCGCTATGTGGTTGGTGAGGGAAGTCAGGAACACCGTGGGCGAAAACATCCTTTACCAGTACAAGGCCGACGACAAAGTCGCTGACGCCCGTTTTGACTACAGCGCCCAACGCTATCTGCGCCAGATCTGTTATTGCAACAAGACCGCCAGTGCCGATCTGTACTGTCTTGATCACGCGCAACCGGAGTTACTGAACTGGCTGTTCCGACTGATCATTGATTACGGCGAACGCGAATGCGGGCATGACGATGTTCCACCGTACGCCGCCGACGAAACCGCCTGGAAGGTTCGTTCCGACCCCTTTCGCATGCATCGCGACGGCTTTGAAGTCGGCACTCGGCGCCTGTGCCAACAGTTCCTGCTGTTCAACGCCATCGGCCCTGCTCCGGTGCTGGTCAATCGCCTGTTGCTGGAACATGAACCGACATCGCATCGATACAACCACCTGAAAGCCGCCCACTACATGAGTTACGACGCGCAGGAGCATATCAAACACGTTACCCCGCTGGAGTACTTCTATGAACGGTTCAGGCCCAATCCATTCCCCCAGGCCTTTCTGGCCCTCGACCACATGCCTGGTCTCGACGACGGCCAGCCCTACCATTGTGTCGATCTTTTCGGTGAAGCCCTGCCCGGTTTTCTCTGCCGGTACGACGGTGCCTGGTATTACCGCGAACCTCTGCGCGGCACGCCCGGCACCGACGAAATCGTCTACGGCCCCTGGACCCTGCTGCCGCTGATTCCGAACATCGACAGCAGCAAGCCGGTGACCGTAATCCTGATTGACCTTACCGGTGATGGCCATCTGGACTGGGTCGTCGCCCAGCCCGGTGGCAGCGGGTATTACACGCTCAACCCGGACGGCACCTGGTCGTTGTTCAAACCGTTCAGCCAGTTTCCCGTGGAGTTTTTCCACCCATTGGCCCAGATGGGCGACTTGAGCGGCGCCGGTCTGGACGACCTCGCGCTGATCGGCCCGAACAGCGTACGGGTGTACGCCAATGCGCGGGAGAAAGGATTCGCGCCCGGCAAGGATGTACCGCATACCCCGGATCAATTGCCGCTGTTCAGCGCCGCCCGCCGCGAACTGGTGATGTTCGCCAACCTGCACGCCAGCGACCGCTCGGGACTGTGCAGGGTTCGCCACGACAAGATCGAAGCGTGGGCCAATCTGGGTCATGGCAGATTCGGCAAGGGTGTCGAGATCAGCGACCTGCCTTTCGAATACAAGCACTTCAATGCTGATCACATTCGTTTCGCCGATCTCGACGGTTCCGGCGCGCCTGCGTTGATCAAGCTCTGTTCCGATCACTTCGAGATCTACTGGAATTACGGTGGCAATGCCTTTGCGCAAGTACCGGAAATCGTCCGGTGGCCCAGAGGCATTCGCTACGACAACCTCTGCCAGGTGACCCTCGCCGACGTGCAAGGCATTGGCTGCGCCAGCCTGATAGTCACCAAACCCCACATGAAACCGCAGCACTGGGTGTATCACTTCGTCAATGCAAGGCCATACCTGCTCACTGGCTGCAACAACAACATGGGCTACAGTGCCACGTTGCAACATCGCAGCAGTGCGCAATTCTGGCTGGACGAAAAACGCCGGGAACTGATGGCTCGCAGGCATCCGGTCTGCCGGTTGCCATTTCCTCAGATGGTGCTCCACTGGCTGGAGCAACTCGATGAAATCACCGGCAACCGGTTGAAGCAGTCATTCGACTATCGCGAAGGTTACTACGACGGTTTCGAACGGGAATTCCGCGGTTTCGGCCGGGTCTGTCAGATCGACAGCGAACTGGAGCCGGGCAAGGCCGAAGACGGCCACACGGCGCCGATGCGGACGACCCACTGGTTTCATACCGGTAGAAGCATCGATCTCGTCCTGAAGGGTATTTGCGAACTCGACCCTGAAATCACACCGCTGGGCCCCACGGTCCTTTCAGCGTTCGATGCCAAACGCCGTAAAGAGCGCATTCGCATGCGGCGCAAGACCGACGATGATCGCGAAATCGCCTACGCCCTCGCCGGTCGCCTGCTGCGCACCGAAGTCTGTCAGGCAGACGACCCCGACCCTGTGCGCCTGTATTCCCTGAGCGAATCGCGCTACCTGGTTCGAGTGGTCAAGGAAAACCCGTCCAGCCTGCTGGTACTGGAACTGGAGAACCGCATCCAGCAATACGAGCGTTGCATGAACGACCCGAACTGTCAGCATGGGGTCAATCTGGCGTGGAACGAATACGGTCAGTTGACTCACGGTGTCGCGGTCGCCTGCGCACGCCGCCGCACCGACGCTGACGAACCGCCCTTCGATCAGGAAGATCAACGACGCGCCTGGCTCGACAGCCACGATGAGCAACAGCAGTACTTTTATCTGACGGAAACCCTTGCCGAACTCATTCACTTGACCACTGACGGCCACTGGCTGCTCGGTTTGCCCTGGCGCCAGCGCGGCAATGCGATGAGGCTCCCCAAAGGCGCACTGCCGGGCCGGTTGCGCGCGGCGGACATCAGTTTCGAAAACTTCGACCGGCATAAAGACAGCACCGAGTGGAAAGTCGCACGCGAACTGACCTCGCTTTCGCAACACACGTACAAGGAGGCTGCCGACAAGATTCTCTACCCGCCGCGCCAAGGACCGACAGAACAGGCTGTGTTCGACAAGACGGCACTGGCAGCCTACGACGGCGTCCCGATTGTCATTAAGAACGAGCTGAGAAAGATCGGCTATAAGCCGATGAATCTGTTTCTCCCCGAAGATTCGAAAGAGGACGAACTGGAAAACCTGTGGTCAGCCCTGAGCGGTTTTTTCACCTTCGCCGACGCTGCCGGTTTTTTTCACGTCACCCACGTGCAACAGACCGAAAGCCATGGCGTGACGCAAATCTGCTGGGATCCAGACCATCTGGTGACCATTGCCATCACCCTGCCGGACGGCTGCGTCACGACCGTGACATACGACTGGCACACCCTTCAGGCGTGCAATGTCAAGGATCCCAACGAGAACATTGAGGAAGTGCTGTACGACGCAGGCGGTCAGCCCATGGTGCTCAGTTTTCATGGCACCGAGCGCGGCGTGCCGGCCGGTTTCGCTCCCCTGTCCGTTTACCCGCCACAGACTGACCTGAGCGTCGAATACGCCCTTGCCAATCCGAAAAAAGTGCTGGTGTCCGCTGCCAGCGTGGTGCGCACCAACCTGGAAAGCTGGATGCCGGTGCTCCCGCTCAAAACCCTGCCCATCAAAAGAAAGGAGTGGATAGCCAAGGGTTTTATCCTGCCTGACGGCCACATTCGTGCCTCGGCGCTGCGCTGGCTGAACCAGCTGAAAAAACGCAGCACCAGCGAACAGACCCTGTTCAAGATCATCCACACGGCTGCCAGGCAACCAGTGCACAGCCTCAAGCTGGTGGGCGACCGCTACTACAACGACCCGCAGCAACAGATTCAGATGAAAATCAGCTACGTCGACGGCTTTGGCCGCGCGCTGCAAAGCAAACAGCTCGTCACGCCGGGCAATGCCCTTGTGGCCAACCCTGATGACGATCTCGCGACCGGTGCCGATGGCAATCCGATCGAACTCCCAGCCATTCAACGCTGGCGAGTGCAGAGTCGTGTGGAATACAACCACAAGGGCGAGACCATCCGGGTCTACCGCCCCTACTTCCTCAATACCCATCGCTGCATCAATGACAGCGCGATGCGCGAGCACGGCCATCACGACCAGATGTTCTACGACGCCTTGGGGCGACCGATCAAAATCATCAATGCACTCGGCCATCTGGCGTTCGACCTCCTGCACCCGTGGTTCAAATGCAGCTACGACTTCAATGACACCGACGACACACCGGCGAGAAAGCCTGCAAAACCCGCGAAACAGCCCGCCAAACCTGCGAAGAAGGTCAAGCCATGAACGCCGGCGTGCATTGGCGCACCCCGACGGTGGCCGTCAACGGACCGCGCGGCGAGGCCATCAGACAGGTCGACTACCTGCGCAGGGTGGCTGGAGAGGATGTGCAGGTACTCATTACCCGACAGCAATATGACGTTGCCGGCCGACTGGTTGCCCAGCGAGACCCGCGTCTGCCCACGCCCAATACCACAACGGTGCAAAGACTTGACGGCGTGGCGATCAGGACGATCAACGTTGACGGTGGCGAAAACACGGTGCTGCAGGGTGTCGGTGGCGAGCTTCTCCAGAATTGGGATGCTAACCGCAATCACCGCGAAATGACCTACGACCCGCAACTGCGTCTGCGGGTCGTCACGGAGAACGGTGCAGCAAACTACGAAACCTTCCGCTACCTCGACGCTTCGGCCGACCCGACGCACAATCTGCGCGGACAGATGACGGCGCTAAGCGATCCATCGGGCACGCTTGCCCTCGACAGCTTCGGCATGCACGGGCAGACGCTGGAAGAAACCCGCACCTTCACGGACGGTAAAACCTGCACCAGCCGTCTGGTCTTCAGCGCCGTCGGCGCACTGTTGCAAACCACTGACGCCGGCGGCCACATACAACAGTCGACCTATGACATCGCCGGGCAACTCGTCCAGGTGCAACTGCGGCTCAGCGGGCAAGCCTTCCAGCCGGTGTTGAAAGGTGCGGATTACAACGCCGCCGGCCAGATCACCGAACAACGGCTCGGCAATGGTGTGACCAGCCGCTGGCACTACCGGGAAGCCGACGGACGCCTGCTTCGGCAATATGCGCAAAAGGCTTCCGAGCCGGCGGTTCATGATCTCGAGTATGAATACGACTGGGTGGGCAACCCCCTCCGCATTGTCGACCACACCTACACACCGACGTTTTTCCGCAACCAGCGGGTCGACGGTGAACGCACCTTTGGCTATGACTCGGTGTACCGCCTGACTTGCGCCACCGGTTACAGCGACGTCCCGCCCAAGGACAACACGGGCCCGCCTCAGCCAACCGACCCACGGGACCGGCGCAACTATGTCGAGACCTTCGAATACGACGACGGCAACAACCTGAAAAAACTGACCCACGTACGCGACGGCAACACCTACACCCGCGAGATGTTCATCGACCCTGCCAGCAATCGCGGGGTGCGCTGGCAACAGGGGGACCCGGTGCCTGACTTCGGCGCCCTGTTCGACCCGACCGGCAATCTCAGGCACCTGCAGGCTGGCCAGCCGCTGGACTGGAACAGCCGCAACCAACTGCAATCGCTGACCCTCGTCGAACATGTCGGCGGGCCACCGGATCAGGAGTTTTACCAATACAGCCAGGGCACAAGGGTCTACAAACGTCACGAAACCCACACCCGCAAAGTCAGCCATGTCGATGAAGTGCATTACGCGGGGTCCCTGGAAATCCGCAGCAAAAGCTCGGGCGAAGAACTGCATCGGATCACCGTCGCAATCGGCGTCGGCGAAGTGTCCTGCCTGCACTGGGTGGCCGGCAAACCATCAGACATCGACGCTGATCAATTGCAGTACTCGCTGAGTGACCACCTGGGCTCAATCACAAAAACACTCGATGGGCGGGCGCTATTGATCAGTGCCGAGGGCTATTTTGCCTTTGGCGGCACCACCTGGATGGCCGCGCGTTCGCAGATCGACGCGGACTACAAGTTCATCCGCTATTCGGGCAAGGAAATGGATGTGACCGGGCTTTATTACTACGGAGCGCGGTATTACGCGCCGTGGTTGTGTCGCTGGGTGAGTGCCGATCCGGCCGGGGATGCGGACGGGCTGAACCGGTATGCGTTTGTCGGAAATAATCCGCTGCGATACGTCGACTCTGTCGGAGCATACAAATCGGAAAGCACAATCAGACATTATTCGGACTTCATTTCCGTCGTCTTCGGACACTCCGAACATTTGCTCCAGCAGCTTCACAACATCTCTCATCAGAAAAACATCAAAAGAAATTTGATGGCGAACCTCGCAGTCGAGACGGTCAAAGGTGTTGCTGGCTACGAAGCAGGCGTTTTCGGCGGAGGGCTTGTTGAGTCGGTGCTTCCAAGCCCCCTGTCCTTTATCCCCTACCTGACCACTGGCGGGCTGATTGGTGGAAACATCGGCGGTGACATCGTCGGAGCGATGATTGACCCGTTCACAAACGAAATCGCCTCCAGAACCGGGATCATGCTCGGCCCGCTGATCCCGCAAACGTCGAAAATGTCAGTCAGTGAAATCAATAAAGGGTTAGGGATCACGGATCCCGTGAGGCAAAACAGAACGTGGCGAGAGACCTCGGATGATCTGGCCCTTCAGATGCCTGAATTTCTCATGAACCGAGTGATGGCGTCGTGGATATCGATTATCCCCGCCGCTCTCGCCATGTTTGCTCGAGCAGTGGAAGCCGAAGACATAAAAAACGGGCTCGACCCGGTGAAGATTAGAAAGATCGAGACAATGCTCTCTGACTGGCAAGCGGCCGTCGAAAGTTATTCCGCCGCAGCAGAGGGAGCGTTTGCTGCATTAGAAACCGATGCTCTGGACCCAGACGGAATTGCTCCGATCAGCCGCTCAGACCTGCAGCAGCAAACCCACGAGACACTTGCCAACATCAGCCGAGCGAAAGCTTCTGTTGCCGCTTACAGGGAGTCGCGGTCCACCGATAACCTGTTTTTACAGCGCCAGCTGCGTCATACCCCGGAAAAACACTCCAGGCTTTACAACTGGTGGACCAAATCTGTCGGCCCGCACGCTCCCTGACTATTGAGATCAGTTGAGATCCGCCAGTCCGTCTCCGACGACTCCATACAAAGACTCGTCATACCTTGGGTGCCTGCCTAAAAAGCCGTCGTGTGATCAATGGCTTTTATGCAGCGATAGCACTGTAGCCGCTCGACGGCGTGCTATCGTGCCCGCCCGTCCTGCCATCCGTTTGCTCCAGCATGCTGCCGACTTCCCGTACCCTGCGTCTGTCGTTGTACACCCTGCTGATCCTCGCCGGCGCCGCCCTCGCCGCGACGCTTGCGATCCGCCATGCCGAACGCCAGGCGCTGGAAGAAGACGCCGCGCGGGCCAATCAGCAACTGGCGCTGTACGCCAATTCGCTGCACACCCTGATCGACCGCTACCGCGCCCTGCCCGCCGTGCTGGCGCTGGACCCACAATTGCGTGCGGCGCTGGCAGGTTCCGTCGATGCCGAACAGCAGGCTGCGCTGAATCTGAAGCTGGAAAAGATCAACGGCGCGGCGCAGTCCTCGACGCTGGAACTGCTCGATCATACCGGCCTTGCGGTGGCGGCCAGCAACTGGCGCCTGCCCAGCAGTTACGTCGGTCACAACTACGGCTTTCGCCCCTATTTCAGTCAGACTCGCACCCAGGGCACCGGACGTTTCTACGCGGTCGGCGTGACCAGCGGGATTCCCGGTTACTTCCTGTCCAGCGCGGTGCTCGGCGACAACGGCGAGTTTCTCGGGGCGATGGTAGTCAAGCTCGAATTCCCCGAACTCGAGCGCGAATGGAGCCAGGGCAATGACACCCTGCTGGTCAGCGATGCGCGCGGGATCATCTTCATCGCCAACCAGCCCGGCTGGCGTTATCGCCTGCTGCACCCGCTGAGCCCGGCGGATTACCGCGAGATCAAGGCCACCCGCCAATACGACAAACAGTCGCTGGTGCCACTGACGCATCTGGCGCTGCGCAGCTTCGACGACAACAGTGATCTGCGCCGCGTCGAAGGCCCGCAAGGCACGGCGGATTACCTGTGGGAATCGCTGCCGTTGAGCGCCGAAGGCTGGACCCTGCATCTGCTGCGGCACCCGCAGGTCTCCTTCGAGGATCAGCGCAATGCCGGGCTCGCCGCCGCCGGAGTATGGCTGGCGCTGGTGTTCCTGTTGCTGTTCCTCAACCAGCGTTGGCGTCTGGCGAAGATGCGCCAGCGCAGCCGCGAAGAGCTTGAGCAACTGGTCGAGGAACGCACCCGGGATTTGCGCACCGCCCAGGACGGTCTGGTGCAGTCGGCCAAACTCGCCGCGCTGGGACAAATGTCGGCGGCGCTGGCCCACGAAATCAATCAGCCGCTGACCGCCCAGCGCATGCAACTGGCGACCCTGCGCCTGCTGCTCGATCATGGCCGGGTCGATGACGCCTACAAGGCGCTCAAACCGGTGGATGAAATGCTCACGCGCATGGCCGCCCTCACCGGCCACCTGAAAACCTTCGCCCGCAAGAGCCCCAGCGGCTTGCGCGAACGGCTGGATCTGGCGACGGTGGTCGATCAGGCCCTGCAATTGCTCGATGCGCGCCTGCGCGATGAACAGGTCAGTCTGGTGCTGCACCTGACCCGTCCGGCGTGGGTGCGCGGCGATGCGATCCGCCTGGAGCAGGTGTTGATCAATCTGCTGCGCAATGCCCTCGATGCGATGCAGGGCAAACCGTGCAAGCGTCTGGAAATCCGCCTGGAAGCCGACGAGCAACTGTGGCGCCTGAGCGTCATCGACAACGGCGGCGGCATCGCCGAAGAACATCTGGGTCAGGTGTTCGATCCATTCTTCACTACCAAACCTGTGGGTGACGGGCTGGGTCTGGGGCTGGCAGTATCGTTCGCCATCGTCCATGAATCCGGCGGGCGCCTGTGCGCCGAGAATGGTGACAACGGCGCGGTGTTCAGCCTGACCTTGCCGATCGATCTGGAGGCGCACATCTGATGCTCAATTCGGTGATGGTGGTCGATGACGAAAGCAGCATTCGCAGTGCGGTCGAGCAATGGCTGAGCCTGTCCGGGTTCGAGGTGCAGCTGTTCAGCCGCGCCGAGGAATGCCTGGCGGCGCTGCCCGCGCATTTTGCCGGGGTGATTGTCAGCGACGTGCGCATGCCCGGCCTCAGCGGTCTTGAACTGCTGGCCGAGGTGCAGCGCCGGGACGCCGACCTGCCGGTGATTCTGCTCACCGGCCACGGCGACGTGCCGATGGCGGTCGAAGCGATGCGCGACGGCGCCTACGACTTTCTGGAAAAACCCTTCAGCCCCGAGACCCTGCTCGGCAGCCTGCGCCGGGCGCTGGACAAGCGTCGGCTGGTGCTGGAAAACCGCGCCCTGCACGAACAGGCCGACAACCGCGCCAGACTGGATGCAACGCTGCTCGGTGTATCCCGTGGCTTGCAGACCTTGCGCCGGCAGGTGCTGGACCTCGCGACGCTGCCGGTCAACGTGCTGATCCGTGGCGAGACCGGCAGCGGCAAGGAACTGGTCGCCCGCTGCCTGCACGACTTCGGTCCGCGCGCCGACAAGCCGTTCGTGGCGCTGAACTGCGCGGCGATCCCCGAGCAACTGTTCGAAGCCGAGTTGTTCGGGCATGAGAGCGGCGCGTTCACCGGGGCCTCCGGCAAGCGCATCGGCAAACTGGAATACGCCGACGGCGGCACGCTGTTTCTCGATGAAATCGAAAGCATGCCGCTGGCCCAGCAGGTGAAACTGCTGCGGGTGTTGCAGGAACAGAAGCTGGAGCGGCTGGGGTCGAACCAGAGCATTCGGGTGGACTTGCGGATTGTCGCGGCGACCAAACCCGACTTGCTCGATG
Source organism: Pseudomonas sp. GW821-FHT11D10 (assembly GCF_058808435.1). Taxonomy (NCBI): domain Bacteria; kingdom Pseudomonadati; phylum Pseudomonadota; class Gammaproteobacteria; order Pseudomonadales; family Pseudomonadaceae; genus Pseudomonas; species Pseudomonas sp. GW821-FHT11D10. The sequence continues at coordinate 298,731 of NZ_JBXARR010000004.1, forward strand.
AAGCCCGGGCCGGACGTTTTCGCGAGGACCTGGCGTATCGCCTGAACGTCGCCGAATTGCGCCTGCCGCCGTTGCGTGATCGTCGCGAAGACATTCCGCTGTTGTTCGAATCTTTCGCCCAGAACGCTGCTCAGCGATTGGGCCGGACCTTCCCGCCGCTCAGTGGCGCGCAGTTGAGCCATCTGCTGAGTCATGACTGGCCGGGCAATGTGCGCGAGTTGGCGAACGTGGCCGAGCGGCAGGTGCTGGGGCTGGATGAACCGGTGCAGGGGATCGATCCGGGGCAGTCGCTGGCGGCGCAGCAGGAGGCGTTTGAGGCGCAGTGTCTGCGGGCGGCGTTGACCCGGCACAAGGGGGATGTGAAAGCCGTGCTTGAGGAACTGCAACTGCCGAGGCGCACGTTCAATGAAAAGATGCAGCGCCATGGTTTGACCCGGGAGATGTTTGTCCCCTAATGAAACATAGCGACCAGTGACCGCCCCCCCTGTCAGATCTGTCAGGTTACGCTGCGCTTTGTAACCTCTAGACTCAGGTATCTTCGTCCTGCCATGCGGCAGAGGCACAATGGCATGAATACCTCTCCCCATTGGCGCACACCCTCACTTTCGGTCCACGACAGCCGTGGCCTAGTGATTCGCCAGGTCGCGTACCTGCGCACGGTTGCCGATGAACCTGTAACGACCCTGATCACGCGACAGCACCATAACGCAGCCGGGCAGAGGGTGGAGCAACGGGACCCGCGTCTTGCCATTGCCAATATCTCCAGTGTTCTCAACCTGGCCGCAGAGCCGCTGAAAGTCGACAGCGTGGACGCCGGTTGGCGACTGAGTCTGCCAGGGCTGGGGGGTGAACCCTTGCACCAGTGGGACGAGCGTGGCAGCCACTGGCAAAGTACCTTTGACGATCAACTTCGCCTGGTGGCTGTGGCGCATGACACCCGCCCCGACATAGAGACCTGCGTCTACGCCGATGCAGCGGCCGACGCAGGTTTCAACCTGCGTGGCCAGTTGATCCAACGGGAGGATTCGTCAGGTCATTTGATATTCGACAGTTACTCGATGCTGGGTACATCACTGCGCGAAACCCGCACTTACTTTGATGGCAAGGCGTTCACCAGCAGCCGCGTCCATAGTCCAGACGGCAACGTGCTGGAGCAGACCGACGGCGGCGGACACCGCCAACTGTTCAATTACGACATCGCCGGGCAGATCAATCACGTACAGCTGCAGATCAAAGGACAGATTGACTGGCAGGCAGTCCTGCAGGACGCGAAATATGACGCGGCCGGGCACATCATCGAACAACTGGCAGGCAACGGTGTGGCCCGACGCTGGTTTTACGACCCGGCCAGTCTGCGTCTTCTACGCCAATCGGCTCAGCTCAATGCGCTGCCGCCATTGCAGGACTTCGAATATGAATATGACCCGGTGGGTAACATCACCCGCATTCTCGATCACGTATTCACGCCGCGTCATTTCGCCAATCAGCGAGTCGATGGTCAGCGCGAATTCAAGTACGACTCGCTGTACAGACTGCACAGCGCCAGCGGTTACGATGACGCCGCGCCTCAAGACAACCCGGGGCGACCGCACCCCACCGATCCCAATGACCGGCGTAACTACATTCAAACTTATTCCTATGATGCCGGTGACAATCTATGCCGGATCCAGCATGTGCGTGATGGCCACAACCATATCCGCGAAATGCTCATCGATCCCGGCAGCAACCGGGGAGTACGCTGGACCTCGGGCGACCCCGCCCCCGACTTCGGCTCCCTCTTCGACCGTCATGGCAATCTATTGGCCCTGCAACCTGGTAATCCCCTGCAATGGGATTCTCTCGACCAACTGGAGTGCGTCACTCTGGTACATCGCGATACGGCTCCCGACGACACTGAGTTCTATCGCTACAGCCAGGGTTCGCGAGTTTACAAACGCCATGCGACCTACTCGGCCTCGAACAGCCACTACCACGATGTTTACTACCTGCCGGGGCTGGAAGTCCGGTGCAAAGACAATGGCGAAGAACTGAATGTCATCACCCTCGCCATCGGCGTCGGCACTGTACGTTGCCTGCACTGGGTCGCGCGTGCACCCGCCGGTCTCGATCCGGATCAATTGCGTTTTACGCTGGATGATCACCTGGGTTCGTGCCTGATGGAGCTCGATCATCGGGCACGATTGATCAGCCACGAAGGCTATTACCCGTTTGGCGGCACATCATGGATGGCAGCACGCTCGGAAATCGAGCTGGCCTACAAGTTCGTTCGCTATTCAGGCAAGGAAATGGATGAAAGCGGCCTGTATTACTATGGCGCGCGGTACTACGCGCCTTGGCTGCAACGCTGGCTAAGCGCCGATCCGGCGGGAGTGGTCGACGGGCTGAACCTGTACGGATTCGCAGGCAACAACCCAATCAGTTTTATCGACAACGACGGACAGGGACGTACCCCGTTCCTCGAAACGCGACAAGAACGCGATGCAAGGAAAACGCAAAGCACTGCGGATCAACGGGCCCTCTCAGCCAGCAAGGAACTTTCACACGCAATTGACCGGCATATGAAGATTCTGGAGGTCACCGACCTGCGGGTCCGGGCCGTTGAATCACAACTCGACAATCTCCAGTCGGGGAAAGCGCTGGCCGGGAATGCCGCCAAACGCACCGGTACCTTCGTCGCAAAACAAGCGATCAGTTACAGCGTCGGGATCGGTGTCGGCGCGGTGGCAGGTTCATTGGGCTCAGTCGCAGGCCCCGTCGGTACAGGGATGGGCATCGCTCTCGGGATCGCAGCCAAGACGGCCACCGGTCTGGCTGTCGACTACATTACGGAACAGCAGGGCCTGTCGACGTCAGTCATGCTCAAATCCAGAAAGCTGGATCCGGATAGTATCGTGCGAAAAGGCGAATACAAAACCGCGTCCCTGTCAGGCTACGCTCACATGAAATACCGGAAAACGCTCGAAGGCGCTATGGCCCCCACCGAGCTCAACGTGCTCAAGGCTAGCAAGGAAGCGTCGTCACCGCTCATATCCATTGCAATGACGGCTCACGAATCTCCATTCTCGGGGGAGATTGGTGCCGTTGTAAGCACCCTGGTCGGCGCCACCGAAATCATGTACGAAATCGAAAACGCAAAAAACGGAATGATTCCCGCGGTGCAGGAAAAAATCGAACGGATCAACCAGCACCTGCCCAATTTGATTGATGTATTGGAAGTGGAATTGGCCAAGGTCAATACAGCGTTCAATACTGCCAACCGCGACTCGATTCATACCTTTCGTATGTTCAGCAAGCTCTTCGGCAATGCGCCGGGCGATACTTACTCAAGCGTTGCGGATGCGACAAACGCAACGATTTCAAACCTGAGGAATCTTCACTCCAGAATTCAACACGGTTTCAACTGAGCCATGCTTCCCATGCGAGGAGTTGCCGAAGCTTGAAATCTCGGCAATTTTCCGCTCAATCACCATCGGCAATAAGCGGATTTCCGCTCAACCAATCTTCCCAGCCCCTCTAAACCGGCCCTCCCCCCGTTGGCACAGCTCCTGCTATAGCCCTCGCAGGCTGCGTTTCAACGCGCTCCACAAAAACAATTAAACGAAGGATCCTTCAATGGATAACTCCAACGCCCTGCCTCTTGGGTCGGCTGCCGTGCCGGCCAAAGAACGAACCACCGCCAGTCGCATCAAGTCGATCTTCAGCGGTTCCGTCGGCAACATGGTCGAGTGGTACGACTGGTACGTCTATGCCGCCTTCTCGCTGTACTTCGCCAAAGCATTCTTCCCCAAAGGCGACACCACCGCCCAACTGCTCAACACCGCCGCGATCTTCGCCGTGGGCTTCCTGATGCGCCCGATCGGTGGCTGGCTGATGGGCCTGTACGCCGACAAGGTCGGACGCAAAAAAGCGCTGATGGCCTCGGTTTACCTGATGTGCTTCGGCTCGCTGATCATCGCCCTGAGCCCGGGTTATGAAACCATCGGTGTCGGCGCGCCGATCCTGCTGGTGTTCGCCCGCCTGCTGCAAGGCCTGTCGGTCGGCGGCGAATACGGCACCTCGGCGACTTACCTGTCGGAGATGGCGACCAAGGAGCGTCGCGGCTTCTTCTCCAGCTTCCAGTACGTGACTTTGATTTCCGGCCAGCTCATCGCGCTGGGCGTGCTGATCGTGCTGCAACAGTTCCTGACCACCGAAGAGCTGTACGCGTGGGGCTGGCGCATTCCGTTCGCCATCGGCGCGCTGTGCGCAATCGTGGCGCTGTACCTGCGTCGTGGCATGGAAGAAACCGAGTCGTTCACCAAGAAAGAGAAGTCCAAGGAAAGCGCCATGCGCACCTTGCTGCGCCATCCGAAGGAACTGCTCACCGTGGTCGGCCTGACCATGGGCGGTACGCTGGCGTTCTACACCTACACCACCTACATGCAGAAATACCTGGTGAACACCGTCGGCATGAGCATCTCCGACTCCACCACCATTTCTGCCGCCACGCTGTTCCTGTTCATGTGCCTGCAACCGATCATCGGCGGCCTGTCCGATAAAATCGGTCGTCGTCCGATCCTGATCGCCTTCGGCGTGCTCGGCACGATCTTCACCGTGCCGATCCTGATGACCCTGCACACCATCCAGACCTGGTGGGGCGCGTTCTTCCTGATCATGGCGGCGCTGATCATCGTCAGCGGCTACACCTCGATCAACGCCGTAGTGAAAGCCGAGCTGTTCCCGACCGAAATCCGCGCCCTGGGCGTCGGCCTGCCGTACGCACTGACCGTGTCGATCTTCGGCGGCACCGCCGAATACATCGCGCTGTGGTTCAAGAGCATCGGCATGGAAACCGGTTACTACTGGTACGTGACCGCTTGCATCGCGGTGTCCCTGCTGGTGTACATCACCATGAAAGACACCCAGAAACACTCGCGCATCGTCACTGACTGATCGCAAAAAAACGCGCGAAGGTGCAAGACCTTCGCGCGTTTCTTTCCTGTCCGATTTCCCGATCAGGACAACTCGGCAACGCCCTGTTTGCCGCCATAGCGCTTCTGCGCATAAGACGCGCCCACGATCATCACCAACAGAATCCCCGCCAGCACTGCCGACGAACCGATGGTGCCGAAATCCAGCCCACCCTTCTCATGGGACTTGGTCATCAAGTCGCCCAAGGTCGCGCCAAACGGCCGGGTCAGCACGAACGCCACCCAGAACAGCGCCACCGACGAAATCTTCGTGAAGTACTTGAGCAACACGACCACGCCAATCGCCGAGCCGATCAGCAGCGCGCCACCGGCAAAGCCCAGGCCCGAGTCGTCCGCCAGGTAATCGCCGAGCGCGGTGCCCAGGGTGTTGGAGAACAGAATCGCCATCCAGTAGAACATCTCGCCGCGAAAGCTCTGCACCTTGGTCACGTTGAGCGAGTCGCCGCTCAGGCGCCATGCCGCGAAGATCGCCAGCAGGATCGCGATCAGGATCATGGAACCGGTGGCGTAACCCAGTTCCAGCGTGCGGTCCATGAAGTCGGACATGGTGGTGCCGGCGGTGCTGGTCGACAGGATCACGATCCAGTACAGCAACGGCTTGTAAGTCTTGGACATCAGCTGCGCGATCAGCGTCAGTACAAACACACTGATCAGGATCAGCGAGCTGATGGCGTAGCCGACGTTAAGGGTCATCGACAACAAATCCCCCGCGGTTTCCCCCAGGGTCGTCGCACAGATTTTCATGACCCAGAAGGCCAGGGTGATTTGAGGCAGTTTGTTCATCGCGGGCAACGCTCCAGTGTGTGACGGCCGGTTTTTGGCTTTATGGCCGTGGGCAGACTGGCGTTGCACGGGTGAAAAACCGGTCGGGAATCCATGAAAAATCTGTCACACACGCAAAAAACGGCGATTAATCACCGGTTAATGCCCCTGCCGCATCCTGCACCTACCTGATCGATTAACTGCGCGACGCTCGCTCCGACGACGAAAGCGAATTGAATGCGTCGCCCTTAACATCAAGTTAATCGATTGTTTTTAGCATTATTTTGCGCTTTTTAATCAATTTAGTTGGCGTAGCATGAACCCCATGCGAAACACATCGCCAACGAATTTCGAATCTGGAGAACGACCATGAAAACCAAACTGATCCTCGCCCTGACCCTGTCCGTACTGGCCGCCAACACCTTTGCCGCCGACGGTTCGGACAAAACCAAATCCGCCGACTTCATTTCCGGCGCCAGCGCTGCCATCGAAACCAGCCACTCGGGCGCCTACGCTGCCGACGGCTTCGACAAGACCAACGTCGGCAAAGCCGTTGCTGCTGATGGTTTTGACAAGACCGGCACTGCTGCGGCTATCGCAGCCGACGGTTTCGACAAAACCGGCACCGCCGCTGCCATCGCTGCTGACGGTTTCGATAAAACCGGTACTGCTGCAGCCATCAGCTGATTAGCAGAATGCAGACACCAAAGCCCGGCCATTGCCGGGCTTGTTCATTTCCAAAGGTCGGTATTTGATCTTCGCGGATCGGACTTGCACTATTGGTCGCTTATAGAAGCCTTCAGGATCACCCCGCCATGCCCGATGACATCCATTTCTACGAACCGGCCAACGGCCACGGCCTGCCCCACGATCCGTTCAACGCCATCGTCGGTCCGCGTCCCATCGGCTGGATTTCTTCGCAGGATGCCGAGGGCCATTTGAACCTGGCGCCCTACAGCTTTTTCAACGCGTTCAACTACATTCCGCCGATCATCGGGTTCTCCAGCGTCGGTCGCAAAGACAGCCTGAACAACATCGAGCAGACCGGCGAATTCGTCTGGAACCTCGCCACCCGCCCGCTGGCCGAGCAGATGAACCAGAGCTGCGCGATGGTCGGGCCGCAGGTCAACGAGTTCGAACTGGCGGGGCTGACGCCGGTGGCGTCGAAGGTGATTGCTGTGCCGCGCGTGGCCGAAAGCCCGGTGTCCTTCGAATGCAAGGTCACCCAGATCATTCAGTTGCAGCGCGCCGACGGCGAGACCGTGCCGAGCTGGCTGGTGCTCGGCGAAGTGGTCGCCGTGCACATCGCCAAGTGGCTGTTGAAGGACGGGATCTACGACACCGCCGCCGCCGAACCGATTCTGCGGGGCGGCGGGCCGGCGGACTATTTCCAGCTGGGACCGGAAGCGTTGTTCAAGATGTGGCGCCCGGGGGCGACGAAGTAAGCGCTTACCAGATCAGCTCGGCGTCGTCGGTGACGCCCTTGAGCTTGTCCAGTTCGTTGATCGCGGCTTCATCCGCGGCGATGGCGCCGGGGAAAACCTGATCGTTCAGCAGTTTGTGAAAGCGCGGTGCGCCGCCGTCGACCAAGGCCTTGACGGCGATTGCCGCGTGATAACCCTTGTTGCCGCCCAACTCGACGGGGACTACAGCGGAAACCGCTTCGAAGTGTTCGAACTCTTTACGTGCCATATCGCAGGTCCTGGCTCAATCGGATAAGCCCGACATTAAACATTCAACCGGCGAGTTTGTGTATCGGCGCAGTGCATTGCCCTACGGCCTGTGCGGCCGAGACTTCCTTGAAGGTGTGGAAATCCAGGCTGTTGACCACCAGCTCCTGCACCAGCTCGGCAAAGATTTCCATCGACGGGCTGCTGAAATATGCGGTCATCGATTGCTGGTTGTTCCAGAAACCGGAGACCAGCCACAACTCCGGATCACACTGCGAATGCTGCAAGGCGAAGCTCAGGCAACCGGGGGCGGCACGGGACGGTTCGATCAGGGCGCTCAGGCGCATGCCGAGTTCCGCCGAGCGCCCGGCGCGCGCTCGAACGAAGGCCATATGACTGACGGGAATCTGCTTGGACATGTTCAACCCTCCCAGGGAGTCGCGTGGCAGCCGGGGACGGGCTGCGACAGGATCCAAGGTTAAGGGCCGGGCACGGCTCGCCGTTAGTCGATTCCTGCCGTCGCGTTGCACAATCCTGCGAGACTGTCGTGCAGACCTGTAACAAGTCGTGAATTGCTGTCACCGTCCTGTCACACCGGTTTCGAGCAAGTTTTCCGAAATGCGCCCTGTCATGTCTGGGCAGGCACGCAACGCCATGCAGGATCAGGCAAGCATTTCGCAGGATGTGTCTACCGCTTGCGCTTGCACAAACTTATGCTCTGCTCCCATTCCATCCCTTGCCGAGGAGGCTGTGCATGACGTCATTCGATCGTTTTCAGGCGCCGCCCGATGCCGACATGGAAAAGCAGCGCGCGGAACTGGCGGCCATCATTCGCCGCAACACCTCCGAAGATGGCAGTTATGCCACTGCCGTCGGCTCGCTGTTCATGTCGCGCCACACCCAGTCCCATGACTTCGCCCCGGTGCTCGCACAACCGGCGCTGTGCATCATGGCGCAGGGGCGAAAAGAGGTACGGCTGGCGGACGAGTTCTTCAATTACGACCCGCTGAATTACCTGGTGGTATCGGTCTCGATGCCGTTGAGCGGTCGGGTGGTGAATGTCTCGCCGGAGGAGCCGATCCTCGCCGTGCGCCTGGACATTGATCCGGCGGAAATCACCGCGCTGATCGCCGATGCCGGCCCTATGGGCGTACCGACCCGGCCGACCGGGCGTGGTTTGTATGTGGAGAAGATCGACAGCGCCATGCTCGATGCGGTGCTGCGTCTGGCCCGCCTGCTCGACGCGCCGAAAGACATCGCCATGCTCGCACCGCTGATCCGCCGGGAGATTCTCTATCGCCTGTTGCGCAGTCCGCAGGGCCATCGGCTGTACGAAATCGCCATCGCCAACAGCCAGAGCCACCGCATCAGCCAGGCAATCAAATGGCTCAACGGCAACTTCGAACAGCCGTTGCGCATCGATGATCTGGCGAAGGAAGTGAACCTCAGCGTCTCGACTTTGCATCACCGTTTCAAGGCGATGACGGCGATGAGTCCGTTGCAGTATCAGAAGCAACTGCGCCTGCAAGAGGCGCGGCGTTTGATGCTGGCTGAGGGGCTGGAAGCTTCGGCGGCGGGGTATCGGGTGGGGTATGAAAGTCCTTCGCAGTTCAGTCGTGAGTACAGCCGGTTGTTTGGCGCGCCGCCGTTGCGGGATCTGGCGCGCCTGCGATTGAGTGTCTGATCAGGCGCCGAGCACCCGACACGCCTCACTCGGCAACGTCACCGACACCGGATGCCCGATCCCCAGACCGAAGCCCTGACACGGCGTGCTCAGCGCCGTGAAGGTCACCCCGGAACATTCCACTGTGGTCTCGATGGTCGTGCCGATATCCCGCACAAACGTCACCTTGCCCAGCAGACGATTGCCCGCCGTAGCCTGCGGCGCCGACAGTTGCAGGTCTTCAGGACGAATCAGCATTTTCACTTTCTGCCCGACCACGATGCTGCTGCAGATCGGCACTTGCAGGGCATCCCCGCCCGGTAGCACGACCTTGCCATCACCCAGCGCGGTGGCCGGGAAGATATTCCCGGAGCCGATAAAGTCCGCGACGAATTCGTTGGCCGGGTGCCGATAGATTTCAATCGGCGTCCCCACCTGCTGCACCCGATGCTCACCGAGCACCACCACAATATCGGCCATGGTCATGGCCTCGCGCTGATCGTGGGTCACCATGATGGTGGTGATGTTCAGGCGTTGTTGCAGTTGACGGATTTCCACCTGCATCGACTCGCGCAACTTGGCGTCGAGCGCCGACAGCGGTTCGTCGAGCAGAAGGATTTTCGGATGCGAGGCAATCGCCCGCGCAATCGCCACCCGCTGACGCTGACCGCCGGACAGCTTGGCCACCGGACGGTCGATCATCGGTTGCAGCTGGATCAACTCAAGCAACTCAACGACTCGCGCCTGTTGATCGGCCTTGCTCACACCGCGCAGTTTCAGCGGATAGGCGATGTTCTCGCCCACCGTCATGTGCGGGAACAATGCCAGCGACTGAAACACCATGCCGAAGTTGCGCAGGTGCGCCGGGGTGTGGCCGATGTCCTCGCCGTCCAGGCGGATCTCGCCGCCGGTGAGGGTTTCCAGCCCGGCGATCATTCGCAGCAACGTGGTCTTGCCACAGCCCGACGGGCCGAGGAAGCACACCAGTTTGCCCTCGGGCAAATGCAGGTTGACGTCTTTCACCGCGCAGGCCGAGCCGTAATGTTTCTCGACGTTTTCCAGAATCAGACCAGACATAAAAATCACCTCAAAATCAGAAGGAAACGCCGCCTTCACCGACCAGCTTCTCCAATGCCCAGATCAGGACGAAGTCGATCAGCACGATCAGCACGGCAAACGAGAACACGGTAGGGTCGAGCGATGACACGGTGCGGCTGTACATCCAGATCGGCACGGTCATGACGTCGATGGTGTAGAGGAAATAGGTCACGGTGAATTCGTTGAACGAGACGATGAACGCCAGCAGCATCCCCGCCAGAATCCCCGATTTCATCAGTGGCACCACCACATCGACGATGGCCCGCAATGGCGAGGCGCCGAGCATCTGCGCGGCTTCTTCGACTTCGCTGCCGATGGAAAGCATGGCCGCGGTGCAGTTCTTCACCACGAACGGCAGCGCCAGAATCACGTGAGCAATCACCAGCCGCGAAGTGGTCATGTGGAACGGCAGGCTGTCGAACACCAGCAACAAGGCCAGCCCCAGCACCACCATCGGGAACACCAGCGGCAGCGACATCAATTGCAGCGCCACGCCCTTGCCACGGAACTCGCAACGGGTCAGTGCGTAGGCCGCCGGCACCGCGATCAGCGTGGCGAAAATCATCGTCAGGCACGCCACCAGCAAACTGGTGCCCATGGCCTGGCCGAGGCTCAACACATCGCTGGCATCGGGCGAGACGAAGGTGTGCCACGCCGCCTTGTACCATTGCAGGCTGTAGCTGCTCGGCGGGAAGTCGAGGTTCGACGCACCGCTGAACGACATCACGATCATGGTCAGGATCGGCAACACGGCCAGGAACAAAATGATCCCGGAGAGGATGCCGGCAAACTTGCCGGTATCGCCCGGCAACAGCGACTGACGCTTCTTGATCAGGGCACTCATTGCGAAGCCTCCAGCAGACGGCGACGGCGGCCGGTGATGTATTCGGACAAGGTCATGATGGCGAGCGTGGTGACGATCAGCACCACACCAGCGGCGGACGCGGCAGGCCAGTTCATCAGCGGTGCGATCTGATCATGCACCATCACCGCGAGCATCGGCACGCGCCGACCGCCGAGCAGCAACGGCACCACGAAGCTGCTGGCGTTGTAGGCGAACACCAGGGTCGCGCCGGTGATGATCCCCGGCAGACTCATCGGCAACACCACCTGGCGGAACACCTGAAAGCGGCTGGCGCCGAGGGTGGCGGCAGCTTCTTCGTAGCTGCGGGCGACACCGCGCATGGCGCTGGCAATCGGCAGCACGGCGAGCGGAAACGCGGTCTGCACCAGGCCCATCAACACGCCGTTCTGGTTGTACAGCAACATGATCGGCCGCTTGATCAGACCGAGGCCCATCAGGGTCTGGTTGAGCATGCCGCCGGGGCCGAGGATCACCAGCCAGCCATAGCTTTGCAGCAGCAGGTTGACCAGCAACGGCAACAGCACCGCCGCCAGAAAAATCCTCCGCACGAATGGCGAGGTCAGGCGCGACATGGTGTACGCCACCGGGATCGCCAGCACCACCGCGATCACCGCGCTGATCAGCGCCAGACGCAAGGTCAGCAGCAACGATTTGAGGTAGTAGGGTTCGAGCAACTGGGCGTAACTGGCCAGGCTGAAACCGGACCACTCCGCGCCCTTGGTGCCTACGCTCATGCGCAGCACCAGCAGGCTGGCGGCAATCAGCACGCCGAGAAACAGCATCGACGGCGTGAGGAAAAACCACGCCCGCGCCGTCGGCGAAACACCGCGCGCCGGGCGCACGTCACCCGCGCCGACCGGTTGGGTCAGGGATTGATGTTCCATAGCAATGATCTCGTCAATGGAGAACGAATCTCCCGGGCACCCCGATCATGCGGTGCCCCGGAAGGTCGGCGTCAGGAAGAAAAGATTTCCGTGTAGCGACGAATCCACTGGTCATGCACGGTCGCCAGGAAGGCGTTGTCGTGCATGATCGCCTTCTCCGCGATCTGCTCCGGCGTGAGGATGAACGGGCTCTTGCGCGCTTCGGCGGAGATGATCGCCTTGGCGTTGACCGGGCCGTTGAAAATGTCTTCGGCCATCTTGCCCTGCACCAGCGGGTCGAGGGAGTGGTCGATAAAGGCGTAGGCCAGGTCGGTGTCGCCCGGACGGTTCTTCGGCATCACCGAGAGCATCAGGTCGGTGTAGAAACCTTCCTTCATGCCGAACGTGGCGCCGAGGCCGTAGTTCGGATCGCGGATCTGCTTGGGGAAAAACGCCGGGGCATACAGGCCGCCCATGTCCAGAGAGCCGGTGCGGAACAGCTCGGCGATCTGGTTCGGGTTTTCGCCCAGAGTCACCACGCGGTCTTTCAGCTCCGCGAGCTTCTTGAAGCCCGGTTCGATGTTGTGCTCGTCACCACCGGCCAGTTTGGCGGCGATGATGATCAGGTCCATGGCCTCGGTCCAGTTCGGCGGCGGCAGGAAAATGCTCGGTGCCAGATCGGCGTCCCACAGTGCGGCGTAACTGTCCGGCGCTTCCTTCTGGGTGCGGGTGCTGTAGACCAGACTGTTGCACCACAGCAGGTAACCGATGCCGTGACCGTTGGCCCCGGTGCGGTATTTTTCCGGGACGTCGACCAGATTGGGAATGCGGTTGAGATCGGGTTTTTCCAGCAGTCCGGCAGCGGCCAGACCTTCAGCGCCGACGCCAGCCAGGGTGATGATGTCGTACTGCGGACGGTCACCGCCGGCCTTGAGTTTGGCGACCATTTCCGAGGTGCTGCCGGTGCGGTCGGCAATCACTTTGGCGCCGGTCTTGGCTTCGAAGGTTGCCGCGATATTGCGCAGTGCGGCGAGGCCCGTGTCATCGGACCAGGTCAGCAGGCGCAGGGTCTTGCCGGCAAAGCGGGTGTCGCTGGCACTGGCCCGGATGAAGGGCATGCTCATGGCCGCCGCAGCCACCGAGGCCACGCCGACGGTTTTGATGAATTGACGCCTGTTCAGATCTTGCTCGCCCATGTAGGACTCCCATTATTCTTGTAAGTATGAGACTGATCGCAACCCTTGCATCTGCCTGACCGGAACTGCTCAAGCGCCCGGTTTCAAAGGGCTTGAGCGTGGTCTGCGGGTTCATCCTGAGGTCGTGCAAAACACCTGACTATCGATAAAAACTCATTGGAGCCATGACGCCGGCGCATGCCTCGTTGCGAGGCATGCGCTGACCTTTTTCGGGCATTCAGAGCGCGCGGATCACGTGCTTGATTTCCTGAAATGCCGCCAGGCCCCACGGCCCTAACTCGCGACCGATGCTGCTCTGCTTGTAGCCGCCCCACGCGGTCTGCGGGAAGATCACCTGCGGCGCGTTGAGCCACACCAGCCCCGCCTGCAAGGCGTTGGCGACCCGATCCGCCGTCTCGGCATTGCGCGTGACCACGCTGGCGACCAGACCGAACTGACTGTCGTTGGCCAAGGCAATCGCCTCGGCTTCCGTAGCGAAACTGCGCACGCAGATCACCGGGCCGAAGATCTCTTCACACCACAGCGCACTGTCGAGGGGCACTTCGGTGAAAATCGTCGGCTGCAAGAAATATCCGCGCGGCAGATCGGCGGGACGATTACCGCCACAGATCAGCTTGGCCCCGGCACTGAGGCCCCGGTCGATGTGACCGAGCACTCGCTGGTACTGCGCCTGATTGACCAGCGCGCCCATCTCGACTTCAGGATCGAACGGATCGGCCACACGGATTTTTTCCGCACGGGCCTTCAGACGAATCAGGAATTCATCGGCCAGTTCATCGGCGACCAACACCCGGCTGGTGGCCGAGCACATCTGCCCGGCGTTGAAGAAACCACCTCCGCAGGCCAGCTCCACCGCCAGATCCAGGTCGGCATCTTCCAGAATCAGCAGCGAGGATTTGCCGCCCAGTTCCAGGCTCACGCCCTTCACGGTTTCCGCGGCGCGCTGCATCACTTGCACACCGACGGCGTTGCTGCCGGTGAAGGAAACCTTGGCGATGCGCGGGTCCGCCGACAGCGGCGCACCGACTGCCAGACCGGTGCCGCACACCAGGTTGAACACGCCTTTGGGCAGACCGGATTCGGCGATGATGGTCGCCAGTTCCAGCTCCGGCAGCGGCGTGACTTCCGACGGTTTGAGCACCACGCAGCAACCGGCGGCCAGGGCCGGGGCGAGTTTCCACGCGGTGGTGACCATCGGGAAATTCCACGGCACGATCAGCCCGACCACACCGCACGGCTCGCGACGCAGACGTGCGCTGAAGTCATCGCTGGGCAGCGGCACATTGCTGTCCTGTTTCGCATCGAGGCCTTCGGCGAGTTCGGCGTAGTACTCGAACGTGGCGATCACGTCGTCGACATCGATGCCCGCTTCGAACTGCGGTTTGCCGTTGTTGCTCGACTGCAACTTCATCAGATGTTCGCGGCCGTTGCGCACGCCATTGGCGATGTTGCGCAGGATCGCAGCGCGCTCGGTACCGGTGGTTTTCGACCAGCCTTTGAAGGCTTCGGTCGCTGCCGTTACAGCCTGGTTGACGGCGCTTTCGTCACCGCCATTGACCGTGGTCAGCAGCGCTTCGGTGGCCGGATTGATGACGCGCAGGTGTTCGCGACCGGCGGACCATTGGCCGTTGATGTACAGGCCGTCGAGTGTGGTCGGGAAATTCATCATTGGGCCACCGCCTTCATCCATTGGGTCTGGTCGATTTCGATCAGGGTCGGGCCCTGACGATCGGTGGCGGCGCGCAGTGCACCGCGCAGGTGTTCGGCCGAGCTGATCGCTTCCGCCGCGCAGCCCAACGCCTTGGCCACTCCGATGAAATCCGGGGTGTAGATGTCCACGCCCACCGGCTCGATGGCGCGGTTGACCATGTATTTCTTGATCTCTTCGTAACCCTGGTTATTCCACAGCAGGATGATCACCGGGGTGCGCGCTTCGACGGCGCTGGCCAGTTCCGGCAGGGTGAATTGCAGACCGCCGTCGCCGATCAGGCACACCACCGGCGGACGTGCGCCGTGTTCGAGGTTGCCGCCGAGCCACGCGCCAATCGCCGCCGGCAAGGCGTAACCGAGGGTGCCGTAACCGGTGGACGAGTTGAACCAGCGGCGCGGGCGCTCCGGGTTGAACGTGAGGTTGCCGGTGTACACCGGTTGCGTGGAGTCACCGACGAACACCGCGTTCGGCAATTCGTGCAGCACGGTTTCGAGGAAACGGGTCTGGGCCAGCGTTGGTGCATCCCAGGTCGCGGCCAGGTCTTCACGCAGACGGGCGGCGCGTACCTGACCCCAATCGTTGCGGCGCTCGGCCAGCGGTTTGTGCGACAACGCGCTCAGCAATGCTTGCGCCGCGTTGCGCGAGTCGGCCACCAGCGCCACGTGAGGCGGGTAGTTGCGCACGGTCTGGTCGGGATCGATATCGACGCGCAGCAGTTTGCCGGGGATCTCGAAACCGCCGGCGAAGGTCACGTCGTAGTCGGTTTCCGCCAGCTCGGTGCCGATTGCCAGGATCACGTCGGCATCGGCCACCAGAGCGCGAGTCGCCACCAGGCTCTGGGTCGAACCGATCAACAGCGGATGGCTGGACGGCAACATGCCTTTGGCGTTGATGGTCAGGGCCACTGGCGCGTCGAGCAGTTCAGCCAGTTCGGTGAGTTCGGCAGCCGCATCGATGGCGCCGCCACCGGCGAGGATCAGCGGACGCTGGGCGCCGGCCAGCAGTTCAGTCATGCGGCTCACGGCGGCCGGCGCAGCACCGGCGCGGTCGATGTTGACCGGCACGCTGGTCAGCAGTTCGTCGGCCTCTTCGACCAGCACGTCCAGCGGAATTTCGATGTGCACCGGACGCGGACGCCCGGCCTGGAACAGCGCAAACGCACGGGCCAATACACCCGGCAATTCGGACGCCGACATCAGCGTGTGAGAGAACGCTGCCACGCCGCCGACCAGTGCGCTCTGGTTCGGCAGTTCATGCAACTTGCCGCGACCGCCGCCCAGTTGACTGCGCGACTGCACACTGGAGATCACCAGCATCGGGATCGAATCGGCGTAAGCCTGGCCCATGGCGGTGGTGATGTTGGTCATGCCCGGGCCGGTGATGATGAAGCACACACCCGGTTTGCCGCTGGTACGGGCGTAGCCGTCGGCCATGAAGCCGGCGCCCTGTTCATGGCGCGGGGTGACGTGGTTGATGCTCGAACGGGCCAGCCCGCGATACAGCTCCACGGTATGCACCCCGGGAATGCCGAACACCTGCTCGACCCCATAATCTTCGAGTAACTTGACCAGTACTTCGCCACACGTCGCCATGTCTTTGCCCTTCTTGTTCGTTGAGGCACCGGGCTTTAAAGGAACCGGTGATTGGCCTCATTGAAACGGGCGACCCGTAGCCGCAACAATCGATAAAAGCTCATACTAGCCATGTCCTCACGTCATACCTTGGATCCACATGAAACGACTGCCTCCCCTGCCCGCCCTGCATACGTTTCTGATCACCGCGCAGTGCTGCAACTTCACCCGGGCCGCCGAGCAGTTGCACATCACTCAGGGTGCGGTGAGCCGGCAGATCGCCGGGCTGGAGGAACATCTGGGTTATGAGCTGTTCATTCGCCTGGCCCGGGGCCTGGAGCTGACGGCCGAAGGTCGCGAATGGCTGCCACGGGTGCAGCAGGTGTTCAGCCTGATCGGCGACTCGGTGGAGCAGATCGGCGCCAAGCGCGAGACCCTGCAACTCAAGGCGCCGAGCTGCGTGATGCGCTGGTTGTTGCCGCGCCTGCTGCAATGGCAGCGCGAACGCCCGGACGTGCCGGTGAAACTCACGGCGTCGCTGCAGCACGGGGTGGATTTTCATCGCGAACAGTTCGACGCGGCGGTGATCTACGGCACCGCGCCCCACGACTCACCCGCGACCCTGCATCTGTTCGATGAACAACTGACGCCGGTCTGCTCGCCGACGCTGCTCAACGGTGGGCCGGCCCTGCACACACCGGCAGACCTGCAACAGCATCTGCTGCTGCACCCGACTCACACGGATGACGACTGGACACTCTGGCTCGAAGCCGCCGAACTGCACTTGAGCAATATCGCCAGCGGTCAGCATTTCGAGACGCTGGATCAGGCGATGTCGATGGCGTCCCACGGGACCGGGGTGGCGATCGGCGACTGGTCACTGATCGGCGACGATTTGAACGCCGGGCGACTGGTGATGCCGTTCGATCTGAAGGTGAAGACGGGATTGGGCTATTACATCGTGGCGCCAGCGTCGGAGCCGTCGGCGAAATTGCAGGAATTGATGGGGTGGTTGGTGGAGCAGGCTCATACCCGCTAATCGAGGATGATCTTTCCCACGCCGAACCGGTGATCGTTCCCACGCTCCGCGTGGGAACGATCCAGTACTTAATATCCGACGGTGAACCGCTGACGCGAATGCTTCGGCGTTTCCACTTCGTCGATCAGCGCAATCGCATAGTCGGCAAACGTAATCGAGCTCTGGCCTTCAGCACTCACCAGCAAGTCATCCTTGCCGACCCGGAACTTGCCGGTGCGCTCGCCTTCGACAAACAGCGCCGACGGCGACAGGAACGTCCAGTCCAGCTCCTTCTCCTGACGCAGCGCATCAAGGAACGCTGCACCGGCGCTGGCCTCAGCCTTGTACTCAGCCGGGAAACCGGCGCTGTCGATCACTCGGGTGCCGTCCGGCAGCAACAGCGAACCGGCACCGCCGACCACCAGCAGACGTTTCACCCCGGCCTGTTTCACCGGACCGATCAGCGCGCTGGCCGGCACCGTAGCGAAATGCGCGGCACTAATCACCACATCGTGACCGGTGACGGCGTCTTGCAACGCGGCGGCGTCCAGCACGTCGACATTCTTGCTGACCACACCGGCGCGGGCGCCGATCTTCGAGGTATCCCGGGCGATGGCGGTGACGCTGTGGCCGCGACGCAGGGCTTCTTCCAGCAGTTGGCTGCCGGCACGGCCGGTGGCACCAATGATTGCGATCTTGCTCATGACATTCTCCAGTTGGCTTGAGAGTGCTGCGTTTTTCAGAATCGGGTTACCACTTCATCTCACCCTTGGCGACTTTGGCGCTCAGCTCCAGCGAGCTTTCTTCGCCCAGTGTCGGGTAGCGTTTTTTCATCGCGGCGATCAGCGCGGCAGAGTCCTTGGCCTTGGCGGTTTCTGCGTCGAACGCCTTGATGTAGTCGGCGGTGAACTTCACAGCAGCCAGTGAACGGGCGCTGTCACCCAGGTAGTGACCCGGCACCACGGTTTTCGGTTTCAGGGTTTCGATCGAGTGCAGGGTTTCCAGCCAGTCGGCGTGGGATTGCGCGGTCTGGGTGTCGGCCATCCACACGTGGATGTTCTCGGCGACAACCACACCGCCGACCACGGCTTTCAACGAAGGAATCCACACGAAGCTGCGATCCGGTTGCTTGCCTTCCAGGCCGACCACCTGAAGTTTCTGCCCTTCGAGCATCAGACTGTCGCCCTTGAGCACGCCCGGCACGATGGTTTTGGCCGGCACGTCGGCGCCCATTTTCGGACCCCAGAACGCGAGTTTGCCGTCGACGGTTTGCTTGATGTGATCAACGGTTGGCTGCGAGGCCAGGACCTTGGCATTCGGGAAGGCCTTGGTCAGGGTGTCGAGACCGAAGTAGTAATCCGGGTCACCGTGGCTGATGTAGATAGTGGTCAGTTGCTTGCCGCTGGCGCGGATCTTTTCCACCACTTGCTCGGCCTGGGATTTGCCGAACTGCGCGTCCACCAGAATCGCATTTTTCTCGCCGCTGACCAGCACCGAAGTCACCGGGAAGATCGCGTTGGTGCCCGGGTTGTAGACATCGAGGGTCAGGTTCGCGGCCGCTGCATGGGCAGCAAAGCCGAGGGTGGCGGTGGCCAGTAAAACGCGCTTGAGGGTGGTGAAGCCGATCATGGGTTGCTCCGCTGTTCGAATGCCGTGCTTGGCGATGGGGACAGAGCTTAGTTGCCAGACTCGTAACAAAAAATGCGATGCTTGAACATAGTTTGTTTCTGAAAGCGGGCAAATCATGGATCGTCTCCAAGCAATGCGGGTGTTTGTCACGGTAGTGGATCTGGGCAGCCAGTCGGCGGCGGCCGATCACCTGGACCTGTCGCGGCCGGTGGTGTCGCGCTATTTGGCGGAACTGGAAGACTGGGTCGGCGCGCGCCTGATGCACCGCACCACGCGCAAGTTGAGCCTGACCGCCGCCGGCAACGAAATCCTGCCGCGCTGCCGGCAGATGCTGGAGCTGTCCGGCGACATGCAGGCCGCCGTCAGCGAACCTGCCGATGCACCACGGGGTTTGTTGCGGATCAGCGTCAGCACCTCGTTCGGCCAGGCGCAACTGGCCGATGCCATGGCGGCGTTCGTCAAAGCGTATCCGGGGGTGAACATCGACCTGCAAATGCTCGATCGCACCGTGAACCTGGTGGACGAACGCATCGACCTGGCGATCCGCACCAGCAACGACCTCGACCCCAACCTGATCGCCCGGCGCCTGACGGTCTGCCGTTCGGTGGTTTGCGCCGCGCCCGT
Source organism: Pseudomonas sp. GW821-FHT11D10 (assembly GCF_058808435.1). Taxonomy (NCBI): domain Bacteria; kingdom Pseudomonadati; phylum Pseudomonadota; class Gammaproteobacteria; order Pseudomonadales; family Pseudomonadaceae; genus Pseudomonas; species Pseudomonas sp. GW821-FHT11D10. Next base: position 318,371 of record NZ_JBXARR010000004.1, read on the forward strand.
CTATCTGCAGGATCATCCGCAGCCGCAGCGCGTAGAAGATCTGAGCCGGCACAACTGCCTGACCCATTCCTACTTCGGCAAAAGCCTGTGGCATTTCGAGGAGGATGGCGAACCGGTCTCGGTGCCGGTGCAGGGCAACATCAGCGCCAACGAGGCCAGCACCCTGCTGCGCGCGACCCTGGCCGGCGCCGGCGTGGCGATGCTGCCGACCTATCAGGCCGGCGTGCATGTGCACAGCGGTGAACTGGTTCGCCTGCTGCCCCATGCCGAGCCGCGGCAGATGAACATCTACGCCGTCTATGCCTCGCGCAAGCACATGCCGGCGGCGCTGCGCTGCATGCTGGATTTTCTGGTGCAGCGCTTTCCCGAAAACCCGCAGTGGGATATCGGGCTGTAATCCCGTTCGCAGAGCCGCTGGCAACTCCACGGCGCTGACCTATGCTGAAAGTAGTACCCAAGGGTATTCGTTCAGAGGTCAACGCCATGAACACCAGAACAAGAAGATACCTCGCGATTTTCATCACCTGCGCGGCCACGCTGGCGCTGTATGGCACCGCGGCGTGGCGCGTGGAACAGTTGCGGCAACTGCCCCGTGAGTACGCGAGCTGCAACTTCGAGCGCTGCATCCCTCACAACGCCACCCTCAACGCCCTGCGCTGATACAGGACGTCAGGCGTCGTCGTTCTGCTCGGCCTTCAAGCGGTCGCGGAACGCCTTTGGCGAGATCCCCACCCGGCGCCGGAACAGGCGCGTGAAGTTGGTCGGATCGGAAAACCCCAACACCTCGGACATCTCGTAAATGGTCATGCTGGTGTAAGTCAGCAGACGCTTGGCTTCCAGCAATTGACGCTCGTGCATGATCTGCAACGCCGGCTGCCCCGCCAGTTCACGGCAGGTGCCGTTGAGGTGCGAGACGGAAATCCCCAGCCGATGGGCCAGGTCTTCGACCTTGACGTGCTGTCGGTACGTCTCCTCTACCAGTTGAATAAAACCATTGAGGTATTCGCGCTGACGTTGCGGGCGTTGCGTGGCGTTGTGACGGTGGATCGCCTGGCGGCTGACCCAGACCATGATCACGCTGACCAGCGAATGCATGAGCATTTCCCGCGCCGGTTGATGGCCGTTGTACTCGGCCTGCAACGCGGCAAACAGACTGTTGAGGTAGTCCGCGTCCTTGCCCGCCGGATAACTTTCGGCCTGGGCCAGGGCCTGCACCGCGCTGCCCAGTTGCGCCTGCAAATGGTTGATCAACGGTGTGGCGAGGGTGACGACAAATCCTTCGACGTCCTCGGAAAAACGGAATCCATGCACCGATAATGGCGGCAGGATCTGGATCGCGGCTTCGTTCAGTTGCGTGCGTTGGCCTTCGATTTCAAGCTCTGCCTGACCTTTGAATACGAAGAGCAACTGGCACAAATCGGCGTGGCGGTGGGGTTTGATTTCCCATTGGTGTTCGCGGCTGCGTTTGGAAATGGTTTCACAGTGCAGCAAGTCAGGGGTCGGCCAGTCCAGGCTTTCACCGTAGAGCTTGAACACCGGAATCGAAGGCAGGTCAGGCTTGTTCATCACTTCAATCCAGGCCTCGAGGTTTGCGGGCGATAATCGCACCGATTGGCAGAATGTACAGGTATCGGCTCAGTTTTCACCTTCAATTGACAGACCCGCAAGGGAAAAATGCAAGCACTCGAATCCTGAAAATCATTCACCGGCCGTTGTCGCGTGAAGCTTGCGAGTCATAAAAACAATGAAAACGCTGAAAACCCAAGTCGCCATCATCGGCGCCGGTCCGTCCGGATTGTTGCTCGGCCAACTGCTGCACAACGCCGGCATCGACACCCTGATTCTGGAGCGCCGGACACCTGACTATGTACTCGGCCGAATCCGCGCCGGCGTCCTTGAACAAGGCATGGTAGAGCTGTTGCGCGAGGCTGGCGTGGGTCAGCGGATGGATGCCGAAGGTCTGGTGCACGGTGGTTTCGAACTGGCCCTCGACGGGCGCCGGATCCACATCGACCTGCAAGCCCTGACCGGTGGAAAAACCGTGATGGTCTACGGCCAGACCGAGGTCACCCGCGACCTGATGGCCGCTCGTCGGGAGACCGGCGGACAGACAATCTATGAAGCCAGCCATGTCGTTCCCTGTGGCATGAAAAGCGACGAAGCCTACGTCACCTTCGAAAAGGACGGCGAAACCTGGCGCGTCGATTGCGACTACATCGCCGGTTGCGACGGTTTCCACGGCGTGGCCCGACAGTCGATTCCCGAGGACTGCCTGAAAGTCTTCGAACGGGTTTATCCGTTTGGCTGGCTGGGGATTCTCGCCGACACGCCACCGATTCACGATGAACTGGTCTACGCCCGTCACGAGCGCGGCTTCGCCCTGTGCAGCATGCGCTCGGCGACTCGCACCCGCTATTACCTGCAAGTGCCGGCCGAAGAAAACGTCGACGACTGGTCGGATCAGCGTTTCTGGGATGAACTGCGCAATCGTCTGCCGGAGGATCTGGCGCACAAACTGGTGACCGGTCCGTCGATTGAAAAGAGCATCGCGCCGCTGCGCAGTTTTGTGGTTGAGCCGATGCAGTACGGGCGGATGTTTCTGGTCGGGGATGCGGCGCACATCGTTCCGCCGACCGGTGCCAAAGGTCTGAATCTGGCGGCCAGCGATGTCAGCACTTTGTTCAGGATTCTGCTGAAGGTTTATCGCGAAGGTCGCACCGAGTTGCTGGAAAAATACTCGGAGATCTGCCTGCGCCGGGTGTGGAAGGCCGAACGGTTTTCCTGGTGGATGACTTCGATGCTGCACCGCTTCGACGAGCATGATGATTTCAGCCAGCGAATCTGCGCTTCGGAACTGGACTACTTTGTCAGCTCGGAGGCCGGTCAAAAAACCATTGCAGAAAATTACGTCGGGCTTCCTTATGAGGCTATCGAATAGCTTCCTACCGACTTACACTGGCGAGCACTCACCCGCTCGCCGTGGCACTGCGGGTCAATCACTGCCCGCAGGTTCGCCCGTGACCAATCTCAACCATCCCGAAACGCCCAAACCGGCCATTCGCAGCGTGCTGGTCGCGCTGATGATGGCGATCTTTCTCGGTGCGCTGGACCAGACCATCGTCGCGGTTTCCATGCCGGCCATCTCCGCACAGTTCAAGGATGTCAGCCTGCTGGCCTGGGTGATTTCCGGCTACATGGTGGCGATGACCGTGGCGGTGCCGATCTACGGCAAGCTCGGTGACCTGTACGGGCGGCGCAAACTGATGCTGTTCGGCATGGGCCTGTTCACCCTCGCCTCGCTGTTCTGCGGCATGGCCCAGAGCATGGAGCAACTGGTGCTGGCGCGGATTTTCCAGGGCATCGGAGCCGGCGGGATGATTTCGGTGAGCCAGGCGATCATCGGCGACATCGTGCCGCCTCGCGAACGCGGGCGTTACCAGGGCTATTTCTCCAGCATGTACGCGGTGGCCAGTGTGGCCGGCCCGGTGCTCGGCGGTTACATGACCGAGTACCTGTCATGGCGCTGGGTGTTCCTGATCAACCTGCCACTGGGCCTTGGCGCGTACTGGGTGGCGCGACGCAACCTGATCGGCCTGCCGATTCCCCAGCGCAAACCAATCATCGATTATCTCGGCACGCTGCTGATGATCATCGGCCTGACCGCGCTGTTGCTGGCGATCACTCAGGTCGGCCAGGGCCATGCGTGGCGCAGCAGTGAAGTGCTCGGGCTGTTCGCTTGCGCGGTGGCGGTGTTGGCGGTGTTCGTCTGGCACGAACGACGCGCCCGGGAGCCGTTGCTGCCGATGCACCTGTTCACCAACCGCAGTGCGCTGCTGTGCTGGTGCACGATTTTCTTTTGCAGCTTCCAGGCGATTTCGTTGATTGTGCTGATGCCGCTGCGCTTTCAGAGCGTGACCGGCGCCGGGGCCGACAGCGCGGCATTGCACTTGCTGCCGCTGGCGATGGGCTTGCCGATCGGCGCGTATTTCGCCGGACGTCGCACCTCGATCACCGGTCGCTACAAACCGCAGATTCTGACCGGTGCGCTGCTGATGCCGATCTCGATCCTCGGCATGGCCTTCAGCCCGCCCGATGCGACGCTGCTCAGCAGCCTGTTCATGTTGCTCAGCGGGATCGCCGGTGGAATGCAGTTCCCGACCTCGCTGGTCGGTACGCAGAATTCGGTCGAGCAAAAGGACATCGGCGTAGCGACCAGCACTACCAACCTGTTCCGCTCTTTGGGCGGTGCGGTGGGCGTGGCGTTGATGTCGGCGCTGTTGCTGGCGTTGTTGCAGGACTCCAGTTTCGCCCACCTGGCCGGCAGCTCGCTGATGAGCGAAGGGCATTCCGGCAACGTGCTGCTCGACGGCCTGAACGCGGCGCCCGGCGATGCGCAGAATGCCTTGCGTGCCGAATTGCTGGTGACGTTCCGGCATTTGCTGATGGTCAGCGCGGCGGTGTCGCTGCTCGGGCTGGCGGCGGCGATTGCGATGCCGAACCGGTTGCTGCGGGGCCGTGAGCACGGCGCCCGCTGATTGATGCCGATGGCTCCCACGCGCGGCGTGGGAGCTTTCAGCAATCAAGCACTGTAATAACCGACCGCCACCAGCATGTTTCCGACCTTCTTCAAGTAGGCATGCTTGTCCTCGACCTTGCCGGTCACCGGGTTTTTCCAGCGGTACTCGTACTCGCCCTCATCCTGTTTGCCGATCAGCGCCAGAATCGGCTCGCCCACCGGTTTGCCTTCCGGGTCATCGACCTTGGCGAAATCGGTGTTGATCAGCCGCAGATTGGTGCCGTGGGCGACGTAGCGCTTGTTGTCGAGATTGACCACGAACACATACAGGTCGTCCTGCAGGTAACCGCCCTTGAGTGAGTTGATCGCGGACAGCGTGCCCTTCTCGTCCTTGGTCAGGTCGGTGGCCGCTTTGTCGAGCAACGCTTTCGCCTGCTCCGCCGACGCACGCGGCAAGTAGTAACCCACCGCCAGAATCCGCTGACCGATGCGTTGATAGTAAACGTGCTTGCGCTCGACCTTGCCGTCGGACCAGTTCTGCCAGCGGTATTCGGCCTGCTGGATGCCGTTGCCTTCCGGCACTTTCAAGGCGTCCTTGAAGGACTTCTGCAAGTCCGGCCCGAGGACTTCGCTGACGTCGCGACCGATCAATGCCGACGACGGCCCGCCACTGGCAAGCATCACGCCCTTGGTGTCGACCACGAACACGTAACGGTCCTTGTCGACGAATTCGCCCTGACGGCTGAACGCCGCGAACGCCTTGTCGCCGTTGTCGTGGTAATAGGCCAGCGCCTTTTCCAGCAAGGCGATGGCGGCCTTGCTGTCATCTTTTTCCGTGGTGGCCGCGTTGGCCTGACCGAAACTCAACAGCAGCACCGCGCCGAGCCAGGCCAGCTTGTGCACAAACCCCATGACGCATCCCTCGTTCTTGTTGGTGTTTCAAGAGCGTAGACGGCCTGAACGCATGTATGGATATTCAGAAAGCTTCTGAATGTTGCTGTGGCGAGGGCGTTCGCGCCCTCGCCACACAAGTGGCTTACGGACGAGCGTTGAGTTGCTGTTGCAGGTTCTGGATCTGCGCTTGCAGGGTGTTGATGTTGCGGGTCATCTGCCCACGGAACGCATCGAACTCGGCGGTGTTGGTGCCACCCTGCGCAGCGGCCGGACGGTTGTCCTGCTCGCTCTTGAGGATGACGATTTCCTGCTCCAGACGATCGATCGCAGGGTTCGACCCACCTTGTTTCTTCAGGGCCGTGATGTCGGCACCGAGGCTCTTGAACTGCGCATCGAAACCCTTCACCTGTGCATCGAAGCTCTTGAGCTGGGCGTCGACCTTGCTGGTGTCGGCCGGCGTGCTTTTCAGCGTGGCCAGTTCGGCGCTCAGGGTTTTGACCTGGGCCTGCAACTGAGTGTTGGCGTTCTGTTGTTCAGTGGCCTGGGCGGTCATCTGCGCCAGGCGCTTGTCCAGATCCGTCGCCTGCCCGGCCACGCCCTGCTGCTGTTTGCTCTGATCCTGAAGCGCACTTTGCAGCTGTTTGATCTGCAGCTTCAGGGCTTCGCTGTCGGTGGTGACATTGGTCTGGCTGGCCACGACTTTGCCGGAAATGTCCTGCAAACGCCCCGCCGCTTCCTCACTGATGCGCGCGAAACTTTCCTGAGTCGCCACCAGTTGCTGCTCCATCAGCGAAATCTGCTGGAAGCTCCACCAGGCCAGACCGATGAATGCGAAGAACAATGCACCGACGAGTGCCCACAACGGTCCGGTGCTGGCGGCTTTGACCTTGACCACCGGCGGCGTGCGCGAATGCACGGAGGTCCGGGCGGTGGTGGTAGGAAAATCGTCGTCATCGAGGGTATCGGCGCGCAGGCTCGGTACATCGTCGAAATCGTCGTGGGCATCGTTACGCATGGACATTGAGGCAACCTTTGTGAAACGCAGTGATGGCAGATTGGTGCGAAGTATAAACCCCTCAGCCGCAGGGATTGACCCTCAAGCGGCAGAGCGGTTCATTGCCGGCCGGCCGATTCGTTTCAACGAATGTCCTGGGCTTTCCACCAACTGCAGAACTCATCGAGAGCCGTCCACAGACTGACTTTCGGATCGTAGTCCAGATAATGCCGGGCGCGACTGATGTCGAGGGTGAAATTTTTGTTCATCACCTGCATGCCCAGGCGCGACAGGGTCGGCTCGGGACGCCCGTGCCAGAGCTTGCACACACCTTCGTTGAGCGCCGCCACGCTGTAGGCCAGACCGTAGGAACGGTACTTGGTGACCTGTGGGACTTCCATCTTTCGCATCACGTAATTGACCACATCCCACAGCGGCACCGGGGCGCCGTTGCTGATGTTGTAGGCCTTGCCCAGCGCGGAGGTGTCGGCCAGCAGGCTGCTGAGCATCGCTTCGTTGAGGTTGTGCACGCTGGTGAAATCGACCTTGTTCAGACCGTTGCCGATGATCGCCAGGCGGCCCTTGCGCTGCATGTTCAGCAAGCGCGGGAAGATGCTCATGTCACCGGCGCCGGTGACGAAACGCGGGCGCAGGGCAAGGGTTTCGAGGCCGAATTCCTGGGCGCCGAAGACCTTTTGCTCCGCCAGGTATTTGGTCGCGGCGTAGTGATGCTTGAAGCGCTTGGGCACTTGTTCTTCGGTCAGGCCGAGATGATCGCGACCGTCAAAGTAGATCGAGGGCGACGACAGATGCACCAGCCGCCGAACCCGTTGTTTCAGGCAGGCCTCAACCACGTTTTCGGTGACTTGCACGTTGCCCTGATGGAAGTCCTGATACCGGCCCCACAAGCCGACCGCGCCGGCGCAATGCACCACGGCTTCGACATCGCTGCACAGCGCACGCACCAGATCCGGATCGCTCAAATCGCCTTGAACGAACTCGGCACCGCGACGCACCAGATGCTCGACACCCTCGGCCCGGCGACCGTTGACCCGCACGTCCAGGCCCTGCTCCAGGGCGAAACGCGCAAAGCGTCCGCCAATGAAGCCGCTTGCGCCGGTGACCAGAATTTTCATGTAGAGCTCCGCTGTCTTTCGTTTTGCCTGATTCGTGAGTCTTGACGCTGGCCGTCAGTCCAACGGCACCAGCCATTGCGCCGACGAGCGCACCAATTGCTCGGTCAACAGCCCGAGCAACTGACCGCCATTGCGCCAATGATGCCAGTACAAGGGCACGTCGATCGGTTTATCTGGCAACAGTTCGCGCAGTACGCCGCGCTCCAGTTGCTCGCGCACCTGTAATTCCGGCACCAGTCCCCAGCCGAGCCCGGCTTCGGTCAGGCGGATGAAACCTTCGGATGACGGGCACAGGTGATGTTCGAAACCGCCATCGACGCCGAGAAAGGCGAGGTAACGATGCTGGAGAAAATCGTCCGGGCCAAACACCAGCGCCGGGGTGCGCGGTAACTGTTCGGCCCGCACGCCGTCGGGGAAATGCCGCTCGATGAACGCCGGGCTGGCCAGCGCCCGATAGCGCATCGCGCCGAGCAACACGCTGCGCGCGCCTGCCACCGGACGCTCACTGGCGCACAGACAACCGGCCACTTCACCGGCGCGCATGCGTTTGAGGCCGACGGTCTGGTCTTCGACGATCAAGTCCAGCAAAAGGTGTTGTTCGGCGCAGAAATCGCCCACCGCCTCCGCCCACCAGGTGGCGAGGCTGTCGGCATTCAGGGCGATGCGCAGGCGCTCCGGCAGGCCTTCTTCATCCAGCGCCGGCACCAGCGTCTGCAAATCCCGTTCGAGCAGGCGCACCTGCTGCACATGGTTGAGCAGGCGCCGGCCAATTTCGGTCGGCGACGGCGGCGTGCCGCGCACCAAAACCGGCTGGCCGACCCGCGCTTCCAGCAGTTTGATCCGCTGGGAAATCGCCGATTGCGAAAGGCCCAGCACCTGCGCCGCCCGTTCGAATCCGGCCTGCTCGACCACGGCGGCCAGAGCGGAAAGCAATTTGTAGTCGAACATCAGTTTTCCTAATGAGCGATCAGCACTATTGGTTTTTCTTATACAGCGTCAACCGGGAGAATAGCCAGCAAGTACTCTTTATCAAGGACCACCCCCATGGCTGGCGAAACCTCATTGACCACCCTGCTGCGCAGCATGAGCCCGCAGCTCAATGCCGGCGAATACGTGTTCTGCACCTTGCGCGACGGTCAGTTGCCGAGCGGTCTGGAGGTCGTAGGCAGTTTCCGTGAGCAGGAAGGCCTGACAGTGATTATTGAACGGTCCCACGCCGAGCGCGCCGGTTTCAGCTTCGACTACGTCGCGGCCTGGATCACCTTGAACGTGCACTCGGCGCTGGAAGCCGTCGGCCTGACCGCCGCATTCGCCACCGCACTGGGCAAGGCCGGCATCAGCTGCAACGTGATTGCCGGTTATTACCACGACCATCTGTTCGTCGGTCAGGCCGACGCCGAACGCGCCATGCAAGTGCTGCGCGATCTCGCAGCCAACGCGGAGTAACCGTCATGTGGCAAAGCTATACCAACGGTTTGCTGGTGGCGTTCGGACTGATCATGGCGATCGGTACGCAGAACGCCTTTGTCCTGGCGCAGAGCCTGCGGCGTGAACATCACCTGCCGGTCGCGGCGCTTTGTGTCGCCTGCGATGCGTTGCTGGTAGCGGCCGGTGTGTTCGGTCTGGCCACGGTGCTGGCGCAGAACCCGACGTTGCTGGCGGTTGCCCGCTGGGGCGGCGCGGTGTTTCTGATCTGGTACGGCAGCCAGGCGTTGCGCCGGGCCTTCTCGAAACAGAGCCTGCAACAGGGTGAAAACCAGACCGTGCGCTCACTGCGGGCGGTGATGCTCAGTGCACTGGCGGTGACGCTGCTCAACCCGCACGTTTATCTCGACACCGTTCTGCTGATCGGTTCTCTCGGTGCGCAACAGTCGGTGCCCGGCGCTTATGTCGTCGGCGCGGCGAGTGCTTCGCTGCTGTGGTTCTTCACCCTCGCGTTCGGCGCGGCATGGCTCGCCCCTTGGCTGGCACGGCCGAGTACCTGGCGGATTCTCGATCTGCTGGTGGCGGTGATGATGTTCACGGTGGCGGGTCAGCTCATTCTGGCTTCGTGATTATTCCAAACAGCTCTGGAACCTCTATCCCACACAGTTGTTGCGTGGTTAAGCCGCACCCCCGGTGCTATGATCCGAACCCTGCGCCGCAAAGAGTAAAAACTCGCCGGTGCATTTCTGGCCGCCCGTGATCGGCCTTGCGCTCACCGCAACAGACCTGATTAGGAGAATCATCATGGCTTTCGAATTGCCGCCGCTGCCTTACGCACACGATGCCCTGCAGCCGCACATTTCCAAGGAAACCCTGGAATTCCACCACGACAAGCACCACAACACCTACGTCGTGAACCTGAACAACCTGGTGCCAGGCACCGAGTTCGAAGGCAAGACCCTGGAAGAAATCGTCAAGACTTCCTCGGGCGGCATCTTCAACAACGCCGCTCAGGTCTGGAACCACACCTTCTACTGGAACTGCCTGGCGCCAAACGCCGGCGGTCAACCAACCGGCGCACTGGCTGAAGCCATCAACGCGGCTTTCGGTTCGTTCGACAAGTTCAAGGAAGAGTTCAGCAAAACCTCGATCGGCACCTTCGGTTCCGGCTGGGGCTGGCTGGTGAAAAAGGCTGACGGTTCCCTGGCTCTGGCCAGCACCATCGGCGCCGGCAACCCGCTGACCAGCGGCGACACCCCGCTGCTGACCTGCGACGTGTGGGAACACGCTTACTACATCGACTACCGTAACCTGCGTCCTAAGTACGTCGAGGCGTTCTGGAACCTGGTCAACTGGAAGTTCGTGGCCGAGCAGTTCGAAGGCAAGACCTTCACCGCTTAAGCTGCACGCCAGACAAAAAACCCGGCTATTGCCGGGTTTTTTTCTGCCCGCAGAAATCATCGAGGGTGCGTCCCATCACAAACAGGGCCTTTTCCCACACGCAAAGCAGCGCTTCTCGCCTTGCTCCCAAGCCACGGCGAACTACCATCAAAAGAGGAAAAATTGTCCGACGCCCCTCAAGTTGGAGGCCAAAACTACCGACACAGTACAAATAGGGCAAATACTCCAGACAGCAGCATTTCGGCCAAGGCCACGGACAAATTTTCCGCGGCTCGATTGTCCCTTTGACTGCCAACACGGGATTGCCAATACTCATGGCAACTTGACGCTACCCGCACGGAACAAGGAATAACCCTTTGAAGCTGGAACTCAAGAACAGCTTGTCGGTGAAGTTGCTCCGGGTCGTGCTCCTGTCGGCATTGATCGTCGGCGTGGTCTTGAGCTGCGCGCAGATCGTTTTCGATGCCTATAAAACACGCCAGGCCGTCGCCGGCGATGCCGAACGCATCCTCGACATGTTCCGCGATCCCTCAACCCAAGCTGTCTACAGCCTGGACCGGGAGATGGGCATGCAGGTGATCGAAGGCCTGTTCCAGGACGACGCCGTGCGCCAGGCCTCCATCGGCCATCCCAACGAAGCGATGCTCGCGCAGAAATCCCGTGAGCTGCAGCATTCCAACAGTCGCTGGCTGACCGACCTGATCCTCGGCCAGGAACGCACGTTTACCACCCAACTGGTGGGACGCGGCCCCTATAGCGAATATTACGGCGACCTGAGCATCACCCTCGACACGGCCACCTACGGTCAGGGTTTCATCGTCAGCTCGGTGATCATCTTCATTTCCGGCGTGTTGCGCGCCTTGGCCATGGGCCTGGTGCTGTACCTGGTCTATCACTGGCTACTGACCAAACCACTGTCGCGGATCATCGAACACCTCACCGAGATCAACCCGGACCGCCCCAGCGAACACAAGATTCCGCAACTCAAGGGCCACGAAAAAAACGAACTGGGGATCTGGATCAACACCGCCAACCAGTTGCTCGAATCCATCGAACGCAATACCCACCTGCGCCACGAAGCGGAAAACAGTCTGCTGCGCATGGCCCAGTACGATTTCCTCACCGGCCTGCCGAACCGTCAGCAATTACAGCAGCAACTGGACAAGATCCTGGTGGATGCCGGCAAGCTGCAACGCCGGGTCGCGGTGTTGTGCGTCGGGCTGGATGACTTCAAGGGCATCAACGAACAATTCAGCTACCAGACCGGCGACCAGTTGCTGCTGGCACTCGCCGACCGCCTGCGCGCCCACAGCGGTCGCCTCGGCGCCCTCGCTCGTCTCGGCGGCGACCAGTTCGCCTTGGTGCAGGCCGATATCGAACAGCCTTACGAAGCGGCGGAACTGGCGCAGAGCATTCTCGATGACCTGGAAGCGCCGTTCGCCCTCGATCATCAGGAAATTCGCCTGCGCGCGACCATCGGCATCACCCTGTTCCCGGAGGATGGCGACAGCACCGAGAAGCTGTTGCAGAAAGCCGAGCAGACCATGACCCTGGCCAAGACCCGCTCGCGCAATCGTTATCAGTTCTACATCGCCAGCGTCGACAGCGAGATGCGCCGCCGTCGCGAACTGGAAAAAGACCTGCGCGACGCCTTGCTGCGCGATCAGTTCTACCTCGTCTATCAGCCGCAGATCAGCTATCGCGATCATCGCGTAGTCGGCGTCGAGGCATTGATCCGCTGGCAGCATCCGGAACACGGTCTGGTGCCGCCGGACCTGTTCATCCCGCTGGCCGAGCAGAACGGCACCATCATCGCCATCGGCGAATGGGTGCTGGATCAGGCCTGCAAGCAACTGCGCGACTGGCACGATCAGGGCTTCGTCGACCTGCGCATGGCGGTCAACCTGTCCACCGTGCAACTGCACCACGCCGAGCTGCCACGGGTGGTCAACAACCTGTTGCAGATGTACCGCCTGCCACCGCGCAGTCTCGAGCTGGAAGTTACCGAGACCGGCCTGATGGAAGACATCAGCACCGCCGCCCAGCACCTGCTGAGCCTGCGCCGCTCCGGCGCCTTGATCGCCATCGACGACTTCGGCACCGGTTATTCATCGCTGAGTTATCTCAAGAGTCTGCCGCTGGACAAGATCAAGATCGACAAGAGCTTCGTCCAGGACCTGCTGGATGACGACGATGACGCGACCATCGTTCGTGCCATCATTCAACTGGGCAAGAGCCTGGGCATGCAGGTGATCGCCGAGGGCGTGGAAACCGCCGAACAGGAAACCTACATCATCTCCGAAGGCTGCCACGAGGGTCAGGGTTACCACTACAGCAAACCGCTGCCGGCGCGCGAGTTGAGCATTTACCTCAAGCAGGCCCAGCGCAGCAACGCAGCCATCCTCTGAAACCTGTCTGCAACGCCCGGTCCGCCGGGCGTGCTCTACGCTGTTGATCCAGCGCAACCCCCGCGCAAATAGGAAATATTTCCAGCTACAACCCTTTACACATAATGCGAAAGATTTGCATTATGTCGCAGCTTTTGCGCACCCCCGCGCCTGTCCACTCAATTACCGAAGCAGGATGTTCGCCATGATTCGTATGCCTCTGGCTACCGCCAGTCTGCTGGCCATCGCTATTTCCCTCGCCGGTTGCGGCGAAGGTAAAGACAAAGAAAAGGCCGCCGCTCCTGCGCCGACTCCGGCTGCGAGCACCGCTGCACCGGCTGCGCCTGCTGCTGCCGGTAAAGTCGACGAGGCCGCCGGCAAAGCCGTTGTCTCGCACTACGCCGACATGGTCTTCGCCGTTTACAGCGATGCCGAATCCACCGCGAAAACCCTGCAAACCGCCATCGACGCGTTCCTCGCCAAGCCGGACGCCGACACCCTGAAAGCCGCCAAGGCTGCCTGGGTCGCCGCCCGCGTTCCTTACCTGCAGAGCGAAGTGTTCCGCTTCGGCAACACCATCATCGACGACTGGGAAGGTCAAGTGAACGCCTGGCCTCTGGACGAAGGCCTGATCGACTACGTCGACAAGTCCTACGAACACGCACTGGGCAACCCGGGCGCCACCGCCAATATCATCGCCAACACCGAAGTACAGGTCGGCGAAGACAAGGTCGACGTCAAAGACATCACCCCGGAAAAACTCGCCAGCCTGAACGAGCTGGGCGGTTCCGAAGCCAACGTTGCCACCGGCTACCACGCCATCGAATTCCTGCTCTGGGGCCAGGACCTGAACGGCACCGGCCCTGGCGCCGGCAACCGTCCGGCCTCGGACTACCTGGAAGGCAAAGGCGCCACTGGCGGTCACAACGATCGTCGTCGTGCCTACCTGAAATCCGTGACCCAGCTGCTGGTCAGCGACCTGGAAGAAATGGTCGGTAACTGGAAGCCGAACGTGGCCGACAACTACCGCGCCACCCTGGAAGCCGAACCGGCTGAAAGCGGCCTGCGCAAAATGCTGTTCGGCATGGGCAGCCTGTCCCTGGGCGAGCTGGCCGGCGAGCGCATGAAAGTGTCCCTGGAAGCGAACTCCCCGGAAGACGAACAGGACTGCTTCAGCGACAACACCCACAACTCGCACTTCTACGATGCCAAGGGCATTCGTAACGTTTACCTGGGCGAGTACACCCGCGTCGACGGCACCAAAATGACCGGCGCGAGCCTGTCGTCGCTGGTGGCCAAGGTTGATCCGGCTGCCGACACCGCGCTGAAAGCCGATCTGGCCGCCACCGAAGCCAAGATCCAGGTCATGGTCGATCACGCCAACAAGGGTGAGCACTACGATCAGTTGATCGCGGCCGGCAACACCGCCGGCAACCAGATCGTCCGCGACGCCATCGCTTCGCTGGTCAAGCAGACCGGTTCGATCGAAGCCGCTGCCGGCAAACTGGGCATCAGCGACCTGAACCCGGACAACGCTGATCACGAGTTCTGATCACAGCGTCCGCGTTAAAAAAGGCGACCTTCGGGTCGCCTTTTTCGTTCAGGCTGACCTGACGTGCATCAAGCAAACGATAATTCCTCTTATTCAAACCCCCTCGCCCTGTTAGACTTTGCGCCTTTAAATTCGCCCCTCTTGCAGGAAGTCTGATGCCCTCGCTGCCTCTTCGCTTGTCCGCACTGTTTCTGGCCCTGGGCCTGAGTGCCTGCGATGACGCCCCGCGTTTCACCAAGGCCGAGCCGGGTGAGGCCCGTTCCGGCGGCGCGGCGACCGTGCGCAAGAGCGATCAGAACGCGTTTTCCCTGCCGGCGGCCAACCTGCCGCCCTCGCGGCGGGTGGACTTCAGTGTCGGCAACAGCTTCTTTCGCAGCCCGTGGGTGATCGCGCCGTCGACCACCACCGCACGCGATGGCCTCGGCCCGCTGTTCAACACCAACGCCTGCCAGAACTGCCACATCAAGGACGGCCGCGGTCATCCGCCGACGCCGGATGCGGCCAACGCGGTGTCGATGCTGGTGCGTCTGTCGATCCCCGATTCGCCGGCCTATGCCAAAGTCATCGAACAGGTGGGCGTGGTACCGGAGCCGGTCTACGGCGGCCAGTTCCAGGACATGGCCGTGCCCGGCGTCGCGCCGGAAGGCAAGGTGCGGGTCGATTACACGCCGGTGCCGGTCCGCTTCAAGGACGGCACCGAGGTCGAGCTGCGCAAACCGGTCCTGCAGATCACCCAGCTCGGCTACGGCCCGATGCACCCGGACACACGTTTCTCCGCACGCGTTGCGCCGCCGATGATCGGCCTGGGTCTGCTCGAAGCGATTCCGGAAGAAGCGATCCTCGCCAACGCCGCCGCACAGGCCAAAGAGAACAACGGCATCAACGGCCGGCCCAACCGGGTCTGGGACGATGAGCAGCAAAAGACCGTCATGGGACGATTTGGCTGGAAAGCAGGCCAGCCGAACCTCAATCAACAAAATGTTCACGCGTTTTCTGGTGATATGGGCCTCACCACCAGCCTAAGACCGTTTGATGACTGCACCGACGCGCAAACCGCCTGCAAACAGGCGCCGAACGGCAACGGCCCGGACGGCGAACCGGAAGTCAGCGACAACATCCTGCGCCTGGTGCTGTTCTACAGCCGCAACCTCGCCGTTCCCGCCCGCCGTGGGGTCAACGATGCGCAAGTGCTGGCCGGCAAGAATCTGTTTTTCCAGGCGGGATGCCAGTCCTGTCACACACCGAAATACACCACCGCTGCCAACGCGGCCGAACCTGAACTGGCCAATCAAGTGATTCGCCCGTACAGCGATCTGCTGCTGCACGACATGGGCGAAGGCCTGGCGGACAACCGCACCGAATTCCAGGCCTCCGGCCGCGACTGGCGCACCCCGCCGCTGTGGGGCATCGGCCTGACGCAGGCGGTCAGCGGCCACACCCAGTTTCTGCATGACGGCCGCGCCCGCAATCTGCTCGAAGCGGTGCTCTGGCACGGCGGCGAAGCGAAAACGGCGCAGCAACAGGTTTTGTCTTTCAACGCCGAGCAGCGTGCCGCGCTGCTGGCGTTCTTGAACTCACTTTAAACACTTAAAAGAATCGGGAGCCCGACATGTTCCGTCCCAAGCTGTTGTTCACCAGCCTTGCCGCACTGGCCCTCGGCGCGTGCTCGCCGCAGGATCCGCAAGCCGTCACCTCGGCGGCCATCGCCAAATCGGTGATCCTGCCGACCTACACCCGCTGGGTCGAAGCCGACAAGCAACTGGCCGTCAGCGCCCTCGCCTACTGCCAGGGCAAAGAGTCGCTGGACACCGCCCGTGCCGACTTCCTGCACGCGCAGAAAGCCTGGGCCGAGTTGCAACCGCTGTTGATCGGCCCGCTGGCCGAGGGCAACCGTTCGTGGCAGGTGCAGTTCTGGCCGGACAAGAAAAACCTGGTCGGCCGTCAGGTCGAGCAACTGGTCAGCGCGCAGCCGCAGATCGACGCCGCCGCCCTGGCCAAGTCCAGCGTCGTGGTTCAAGGCCTGTCCGCTTACGAGTACATCCTGTTCGACGCCAAGCCTGACGTGGCCAACGACGCACAGAAAGCCAAGTACTGCCCACTGCTGGTGGCCATCGGCGAGCGTCAGAAACAACTGGCCGAAGAGATTCTCAGCAGCTGGAACAACACCGACGGCATGCTCGCGCAGATGAGCAAGTTCCCGAACCAGCGCTACGCCGATTCCCACGAAGCGATCGCCGATCTGCTGCGGGTACAGGTCACTGCCCTCGACACCCTGAAGAAAAAACTCGGCACGCCGATGGGCCGTCAGAGCAAGGGCGTGCCTCAGCCGTTCCAGGCCGACGCCTGGCGCAGCCAGTCTTCCATGGAGTCGCTGGAAGCCAGCCTCGCAGCGGCCAAAACCGTCTGGGAAGGCGTCGACAACAAAGGCCTGCGCGGCTTGTTGCCGGCTGAGCAAAAGCCGCTGGCGGACAAGATCGATGCAGCCTATGCGGCGTCGCTCAAACTGTTCGGCAGCACCCAGCGCTCGCTGACCGAAATGCTCAACGATGACGCCGGTCGCCAGCAGCTCAACGACATCTACGACAGCCTCAACGTCGTCCACCGCCTGCACGAAGGCGAGCTGGCCAAGGCGCTGGGCATCCAACTGGGCTTCAACGCCAACGACGGTGATTGATGAGGGCACGTGCCATGCTGCGACGCCAGGCTCTGACTTTAGGTAGTTTGCTGCTGGGAGCAGTGACACTGGGCGGCTGGACGCTGTTCAAACGCAAGGACCAAAGCCCGCTGCTGTTGTCGGCGCGGGACGACACCGACGGCAAGCACTACGCCGTCGGTTATCGGCTGGACGGCACTCAGGTGTTTGCCACCGAAGTCGGCCAGCGCTGCCACGACATCATCAATCACCCGACGCTGCCGATCGCGCTGTTCGTTGCCCGCCGGCCGGGCACCGAGAGCTACCTGATCGACCTGCGCAACGGTGGATTGCTGCAAACCGTGACGTCGCAGCCGAACCGGCATTTCTACGGCCACGCGGTGATCCACCACAGCGGCGACTACCTGTACGCCACCGAAAACGACACCACCGATCCGGGCCGTGGCCTGCTCGGGGTGTACAAATTCGAAGGCGAACGGCTGGTGCACAGCGGCGAGATTTCCACCCACGGTCTCGGCCCGCATCAGGTGTCGTGGATGCCCGACGGTGAAACCCTGGTGGTGGCCAACGGCGGGATTCGCACCGAGGCCGAAAGCCGGGTCGACATGAACCTCGACGCCATGGAACCGAGCCTGGTGCTGATGCAGCGCGACGGCACTCTGCTGAGCAAGGAAACCCTCGCCCAGCAGATGAACAGCGTGCGCCACCTGGGGATCGCCAGCGACGGCACCATCGTCGCCGGCCAGCAATTCATGGGGCCTTCCCACGAGCGCTCGGAGCTGCTGGCGATCAAACGTCCCGGCCAGCCATTCGTAGCGTTCCCGGTACCGGAGCATCAGTTGCAGTCGATGGGGCATTACACCGCCAGCGTCGCCGTACACAGCGACCTGCGCCTGGTGGCACTGACCGCACCGCGCGGCAACCGCTTCTTCATCTGGGATCTGGACAGCGGCGAAGTGCGCCTCGACGCCCCGTTGCCTGACTGCGCCGGCGTCGGTGCGGTGAAGGATGGTTTTGTCGTGACCTCCGGTCAGGGACGTTGCCGCTACTACGATTGCCGTCAGGACGATCTGCTGGCCAAACCGCTGGATTTGCCCGCAGGGCTCTGGGACAACCATCTTCATCTGATGGCCTGAAATTCGCCGCCGACCGCTCGGTCGGCGGCAGCGCTTTTTTCTATCGCCGCCCTTCATACCCTGTAAAAACTGGCAGTTGGAATCCCTGCCGGACTCGGGGTAATGTGCCCGCCTGTCTCGCCTGATTTTCTCCAAGGAACTGGAAATATGCTGCGTCGCCGCATGCTGATCATGTTGGGTGTTGTACTGCTGATCGTTCTGCTTCTCGCCGGTTACAAGGCCTTCTCGATCTATACGATGATCCAGGGCTTTTCCAAGCCGAAGCCGCCGATCAGCGTCGCCGTGGCCACGGCCGTCGAGCGCCCGTGGCAGATGCGTCTGCCCACCGTCGGCACGCTGAAGGCGCTGCAAGGCGTCGACCTGAGTCTGGAGAACGCCGGCACCGTCACCGAGCTGAAGTTCGAATCGGGCCAGAAGGTCAAGGCCGGCCAGCCCTTGCTGCAACTGGACAGCGCCGTTGAAGCGGCCTTCCTCGAAACCGCCAAGGCCGATCTCGGTCTCGCGCAGCTGGATTACGGTCGCGGCAGTCAGCTCGTCGGCAGCAGCGCCATCTCCAAAGGCGAATTCGACCGGCTCTCGGCGCAGTTGCAAAAGAACAAGGCCACGGTCAATCAACTCAATGCGGCGCTGGCGAAAAAACGCATCGTCGCGCCCTTCAGCGGCACCATCGGCATCCGCCTCGTCGATATCGGCGACTACCTCGCCAGCGGCACCAAGATCGCCACCCTGCAGGATCTGAGCAGCCTCTACGCTGACTTCTACGTGCCCGAACAGTCAGTGCCGAAACTGGCCATCGGTCAGCCGGTACAGATTACGGTCGCGGCGTACCCCGGCCAGCACTTCACCGGCGCCATCACCGCGATCAACCCGATCGTCGAAAGCACCACCCGTAACATTCTGGTCCGCGCCACCCTGGCCAACCCCGACGGCAAGTTGCTGCCGGGCATGTTCACCAGCATCGAGGTGCTGCTGCCGGATCCGCAGAAACACATCGTGGTCCCGGAAAGCGCGATCACCTACACCCTCTACGGCAACTCGACGTACGTGGTCACCCAGAAAAAAGCCGAAGACGGCACCGTCGAAAAAGACGACAAGGGCCAACCGGTGCTGATCGCCGAGCGTCGGTTCGTCGAGACCGGCGAACGCCGCGAAGGTCAGGTGATGATCAACAAGGGCGTGCAGAGCGGCGAACAGGTGGTGACGGCCGGCCAGATCAAACTGGACAACGGCGCCCACATTGCCATCAGCGACGACAAGACCCTCGGCGAGCAGAACAGTCCGCCCCGCGCCGACTGATCAAGGAAATCCCATGGCTTTTACCGATCCGTTCATCCGCCGCCCGGTGCTCGCCACCGTGGTCAGCCTGCTGATTGTGCTGCTGGGCTTCCAGGCCTGGAGCAAACTGCCGCTGCGCCAGTATCCGCAAATGGAAAACGCCCTGATCACGGTGACCACCGCGTACCCCGGGGCCAACGCCGAAACCATTCAGGGCTACATCACCCAGCCGATGCAACAGAGCCTGGCCAGCGCCGAGGGCATCGACTACATGACCTCGGTCAGTCGCCAGAACTTCTCGGTGATTTCGATCTACGCGCGCATCGGCTCCAACAGCGACCGTTTGTTCACCGAACTGCTGGCCAAGGCCAACGAGGTGAAGAACAAACTGCCTCAGGACGCCGAGGACCCGGTGCTGAGCAAGGAAGCCGCCGACGCTTCGGCGCTGATGTACATCAGCTTCTTCAGCAAGGAACTGAACAACCCGCAGATCACCGACTATCTGTCGCGGGTGATCCAGCCGAAACTGGCGACCCTGCCGGGCATGGCCGAGGCGGAGATTCTCGGCAACCAGGTGTTCGCCATGCGCCTGTGGATCGACCCGGTGAAACTCGCCGGCTTCGGCCTCAGCGCCAGCGACGTGACCAACGCGGTGCGCCAGTACAACTTCCTCTCCGCCGCCGGCGAAGTGAAAGGCGAGTACGTGGTCACCAGCATCAATGCCAACACCGAACTGAAATCCGCCGAAGCCTTCGGCAAGATCCCGCTCAAGGTCAGTGGCGACAGCCGGGTGCTGCTCAGCGATGTGGCACGGGTTGAAATGGGCGCGGAAAACTACAACTCGATCAGTTCGTTCGGCGGCACGCCTTCGGTGTACATCGGGATCAAGGCCACGCCCGGGGCCAACCCGCTGGAAGTGATCAAGGAAGTGCGCAAGATCATGCCGGAGCTGGAAGCCCAGCTGCCGCCCAACCTCAAGAGCGAGATCGCCTACGACGCCACGCTGTTCATCCAGGCCTCCATCGATGAAGTGGTGAAAACCCTGTTCGAAGCGGTGCTGATCGTGATCGTGGTGGTGTTCCTGTTCCTCGGCGCCCTGCGTTCGGTGGTCATTCCGGTGGTGACGATTCCGCTGTCGATGATCGGCGTGATGTTCTTCATGCAGATGATGGGCTACTCGATCAACCTGCTGACCCTGCTGGCGATGGTGCTGGCCATCGGGCTGGTGGTGGACGACGCGATTGTGGTGGTGGAAAACATCCACCGGCACATCGAGGAAGGCAAGACACCACTGGAGGCCGCGCTCGAAGGCGCACGGGAAATCGCCATGCCGGTGGTGTCGATGACCATCACCCTGGCGGCGGTGTACGCACCGATCGGTTTCCTGACCGGGCTGACGGGGGCACTGTTCAAGGAGTTTGCGTTGACCCTCGCCGGGGCGGTGGTGATTTCCGGGGTCGTCGCCCTGACCCTGTCGCCGATGATGTGCGCCGTGCTGCTGCGCCACGACGAAAACCCCACGGGCCTGGCCCATCGCCTCGACCGGATTTTCGACAGCCTCAAGCGGCGCTATCAGAGCATGCTGCACGGCACGCTCAATACCCGGCCGGTGGTGCTGGTGTTTGCGGTGATCGTGCTGTGCCTGATTCCGGTGCTGCTCAAGTTCACCAAGTCGGAACTGGCACCGGACGAAGACCAGGGCATCATTTTCATGATGGCCAACGCCCCGCAGCCGACCAACCTCGATTACCTGAACACCTACACCGACGAGTTCATCAAGATCTTCAAGGAGTTCCCGGAGTACTACTCCTCGTTCCAGATCAACGGCTATAACGGCGTGCAGAGCGGCATCGGCGGTTTCCTGCTCAAGCCGTGGAACGAGCGCAGTCGCACACAAATGGAAATCCTCCCCGAGGTGCAGGGCAGACTCGAGGGCATTCCGGGCCTGCAGATCTTCGGTTTCAACCTTCCGTCCCTGCCCGGCACCGGCGAAGGCCTGCCGTTCGAGTTCGTGATCAACACCGCCAATGACTACGAGCTGTTGCTGCAGGTAGCCGACCGAATCAAGAAGCGCGCCATGGAGTCGGGCAAGTTCGCCTTCGTCGACCTTGATCTGGCTTTCGACAAACCCGAAGTGGTGGTCGACATCGACCGCGCCAAGGCTGCGCAGATGGGTGTGTCGATGCAGGATCTGGGAGGCACCCTCGCCACCCTGCTCGGCGAAGCCGAGATCAACCGGTTCACCATCGAAGGTCGCAGTTACAAGGTCATCGCCCAGGTCGAACGGGCCTACCGCGACAACCCGGACTGGCTGAACAATTACTACGTGAAAAACACTCAGGGCGAACTGCTGCCGCTTTCGACCCTGATCACCGTGACCGACCGCGCACGACCGCGACAGCTCAACCAGTTCCAGCAACTCAACGCGGCGAAACTGTCCGGGTTCCCCCTGGTGAGCATGGGGGAAGCCATCGACAGCGTGTTGCAGATCGCCCGGGAAGAAGCCCCGGCCGGTTTTGCCTTCGATTACGGCGGCGCCTCCCGGCAGTTCGTGCAGGAAGGCAGCGCGCTGTGGGTGACCTTCGCCCTGGCCCTGGCGATCATTTTCCTGGTGCTGGCGGCGCAGTTCGAAAGCTTCCGCGACCCGCTGGTGATTCTGGTGACCGTGCCGTTGTCGATCTGCGGGGCGCTGATTCCGCTGTTCCTCGGCTGGTCGAGCATGAACATCTATACCCAGGTCGGGCTGGTGACGCTGATCGGGCTGATCAGCAAGCACGGAATCCTGATCGTCGAGTTCGCCAACCAGTTGCGCAAGGAGAAGGGCCTGACACCCCGCGAGGCGGTGGAGGAAGCGGCAGCAATTCGTCTGCGCCCGGTGTTGATGACCACCGCGGCGATGGTGTTTGGCATGGTGCCGCTGATCGTGGCCACCGGCGCCGGCGCGGTCAGCCGTTTCGATATCGGGACGGTGATTGCCACCGGGATGTCGATCGGGACATTGTTTACGCTGTTTGTCCTGCCGTGTGTTTACACCGTGCTGGCGAAACCCGATCCCAAGCCATGACTCAATAAAAAAGGCCCCGCATCAGCGAGGCCTTTGGCTCTTGTAGAGATTTCAATCGATTCAACTCTGCGGCCTCATCCCTTGAGAAAGTCCGAACATGAACAGCAACAGATCATGATCGGGTTGTGTGGCCACGGCGGCTTTCGCCACCCGTGGCATCGGGCAATGCGGGTCGCTCGCCGAGGCGCCGATCACCTGCATGCGTGGCTGTTCCCAGGCCGCCACCGCCAATGATGCAACTGCCAAGGCTCCTACCAGAAACAAACCTCGAGCAATTTCTAGTTTCATCGCTATAAACCCTTGATAGCGCTGCCAAACGCCGTCTCATAAAAGTAGACGAGTTTTTTCCAGTCTGTTGCGCTGAACGACGAGTGGCGGCGCAATTGCTTCATGTCATGGGCGGCCGCGCGATGAGCGGTCAGACGCTGACGGCATTTTTCCAGATCGATCAGGGCGACTTCGACCTTGGCCGAATCACCTTCGCCCGTCACCCGCACAAACACGTGCTTGATGTAGATGCAGCTGTGCTGCCAACGGCCTTTGTGCATGCGAGCCAGGTTTTCGGCGAGGTCCTTGAGCACGCGCTCATAAACGGCTTCGCCATATTGCTCGCGACCGCCACCGGCTTCCCAATGCTCGAGTTCCTGAAAGCCATCGAGGGACTTGGTCACCAACAGTGCACGCCATTTGAATTGCGGGTCGGGCTGGGCACCGCAGAACACGATTTCAGGCACCCGGACACCGAGACGGGAAACCCCGGTCAGCGCATCCAGCTCGCGCAACACGGTCGGCCGCCCGAACGGGTGCAGCCAACTGCGATAGATATGGCCTGTCTGACGCTTGGCATACAGCAGTTGA
Source organism: Pseudomonas sp. GW821-FHT11D10 (assembly GCF_058808435.1). NCBI lineage: Bacteria > Pseudomonadati > Pseudomonadota > Gammaproteobacteria > Pseudomonadales > Pseudomonadaceae > Pseudomonas > Pseudomonas sp. GW821-FHT11D10. The sequence continues at coordinate 341,662 of NZ_JBXARR010000004.1, forward strand.
CCATCGCGCCCCACCACACGCTGCACACCACTTTCGCCACCGCGACGCACGTTGGGTTCTTCCACCCATTCACCACGCTGGTTCCAGTAGTAGTCGAAGCGATCCTTGGGAGCGACTTCCGTTTCTGCTGCAAATTGCACTGCCATCCTCTTACCTCTTGCGTAATACGTAGACTCGCCACATGGCATAGAGCGGAATAAAGTCCAGTTGTTCCTGGATCCGGAATCCTGCTTCTTCGAATTCCTTTTCAACTGTTGCGGCCGGTAACACAAACCGGTTCTGGTAACCCTCCTGGCCACGCTTTTGCTCGGCGCGCTTGCGTTTCCAGGCTTTGAAATTGCCGTCCACCCACAGCGAAATGATCACGCTGTCCCGGGTGACACGCTCGAACTCGCGCAGAATCGCCCGGCGGTGCTCGGCTTCGCCGATGTGATGCAGCAGTCGCATGCAGAAAATGCTGTCGACGGCGTTATCAGGCAAGGCAATGTCGAACGCAGACGTGTGCAAGGGTTGTACCCGTTTCACCACATCCGCCGGTTGTGCCTGCATGGCGGTCTTGATCATCGACTCGGAGTTGTCCGCCCCGATGATCACCCGGTTGGGTTTTTCCGCCAGCATCGGCCAGAAACGCCCCGCACCGCACGGCAGGTCGAGGACCAGTCCAGGCTCACCGACCAGGGTCAGCGCCTTGCGGGCCAATTGCAGATCCCGCCAGTTGGACAAACGACGGCCCAGACCGTCCTGGTGTTTACGCAGGTACTTCTGCGCATGCTTGTCGTCGTACTTTTCGGAAAAATCGAGTTTGATCGGGCCGGCCATCACCAGGACTCCTGAATTACTGATGACACCACCTTAAGCAGCGGTGTGTCAGCGTCAGGTCATCCCTTTGTGAAAAAAACGTCATGTAAATCGGCAAACTATTTCAAGGTTATACAGGAATTGGACAGGTTGGCGGGAGTACCCTCATCAACCGGCTGATCTTCAGCGCTTGCCCAGATCGACCTCGAAACGGCAGCCATTGGGCTCCATCGTGCTCAACGTGACGCTCCAGCCTTCGTTTTCACAAATGCGCTGAACCAGCGACAAGCCCAATCCAAGCCCCTCGCCGCGCTTTTCGTTGCCGCGTACAAATGGCTGGAACATGGCTTCGCGTTTTTCCTCGGGAATGCCCACGCCCGAATCCTCGACCACAAAACCGTTCTCATTGAGCGTCAGGCGAATAAACCCCTGCTCGGTGTAGTGCAAGGCGTTACGCAGCAGATTGCCCATCACGGCATTGAGCAGCGTCGCGTTATAACGAGTGTCGGGCGGGTTGCCCGGTTCGAAAATCAACTGCAAACCCTTGGATTCGATGGGCTCGCGCCACAGGCAGAGCAAGCTGTCGGCCACTTGCGCGAGGGTGTGCCGAGGGGCGGCGCCAGCATCTTCGCGCTGGGCACGGGCGAGCATCAGGAAGGTCTGCACCAGCTCGCGCATCTCCTCACTGGCCCGCGCAATGCGTTGAACCTGGGCCTTACCGCGCTGATCGATACCCGGATTTTCCAGCAGCAGCTCGCAGGAGCTGGCCAATACCATCAGCGGCGTGCGCAATTCGTGGCTGACGTCGCTGGTGAACAGCCGCTCCCGCGTCAGCGCCTGACGCAGGCGCCCGAGCGTGGCATCGAATGCCACCGCCAGTTCGCCCACCTCGTCTGCCGCGTAGTCCGGCGCCAGTGGAGGCGCCAGCCCGAGCAACTGGTCGCGATGGCGCACCTGGCGGGCAAGACGCACCACCGGAGCCATCACCTTGCGCGCCAGCACCCAGCCAAGGAACACCGCCAGCGCCAGACTGAGCACAAAGCCCACCAGCACCACGGCGAACAGCACGCGCTCGCGCTCTTCGAAATCGCTTTGATCCTGCAGCAGCACATAGCGGCGGCCATCAACCACCTCGACCATCGCGTGGTACGACAGCTGCTCGCGAAACACTTCATGGAAACCCGAATCCAGGTGCCGCAGGTCCTTGGGCAGCTCGAAGTCGCCCGGCCCGCCGCTGAAGTAGAACAGCTGATCCGGCTCCGGCCGATGGCTCCAGTCCGAGACGTTGTCCATCAGCAGCAGGCGTTGCAGATCCCCGCCCAGCCCGGCGGAAATCAGTTTTTCCTCGACCAGGTGCACGGTCGCGACGATGCCCATGGCAAACGCCCCGGCCACCAGCGCACTCATCAGCGCAAAGGCGATGATGATCCGCTGGGCAAGGCTTTGCTTAAACTCCATCGCGGCCCTCGGCCAGGCGGTAACCCACGCCGTGCACGGTGTGCAGCAATGGCTTGGCGAACGGTTTGTCGATCACCTGGCGCAATTGGTGGACGTGGCTGCGCAGGCTGTCGCTGTCCGGGCAGTCATCGCCCCACAGCGCTTCTTCAAGAATTTCCCGACGCAAAACATGCGGACTCTTTTGCATCAACACCGCCAGCAGTTTGAGGCCGACCGGGTTGAGCTTGAGCAATTTGCCTTCGCGGGTCACTTCGAGGGTATCGAGGTCGTAGCTCAGATCACCGACCTGCAGCGCACGACGACCGCCGCCCTGGGTGCGACGCATCACGGCTTCAACCCGGGCCGCCAGTTCCGACAGCGCGAACGGCTTGACCAGATAATCGTCGGCCCCGGACTTGAAGCCCTGCAAGCGGTCATCGAGCTGATCGCGGGCAGTGAGCATGATCACCGGCGTATCGCGACGGGCGTCTTCGCGCAGGCGCTTGCACAGGGTGTAGCCGTCGATCCCCGGCAGCATGATGTCGAGCACGATCAGGTCGTAATGCTCGGTGGCAGCCAGATGCAGGCCCGACAGACCGTCCTGGGCGCAATCGACGGTATAGCCTTTGAGCCCCAGGTAATCGGCCAGATTGGCCAGGATATCGCGGTTGTCTTCGACCAATAGAATTCGCATGGGCACCTCCTCCGTACACGGTAGCGGCCGTCTTGGCCCGCGCAGCTTACGACCATCGCCGACTCAGGGCTAGGGCGACAAGCCCCACAAATCGAGTCTTTCAACCAAATTCATTCCTTAACAAGTTTTTCACTATCGGTTCACAACCTGACTACAGTGACAACGCGAGACTCTCGCGCCATTAGATATAAGGAATGTAGACAATGGACTTTTTCAAGACGGCGCCTGTGCGCTTTCTGCTGCTGGTCACCGGCGCCTGGCTGGTGGTGTTTCTCCTGACCCGAACCGTGCTGTTGCTGACTCATCTGGATGAGGCCGGCGGCGTGGCATTTTCCCTGTTCGGCATCGGCTTGCTGTATGACCTGGGCTTTCTCGCCTATGCCGCGCTGCCGATGGGCCTGTATCTGCTGCTGTGTCCGCCGGCCCTATGGCGCCGACGCGGTCATCGCTGGTTCCTTCAGGGACTGTTGACGGTCAGTCTGTTCGCCATGCTGTTCACCTCCGTGGCCGAATGGCTGTTCTGGGACGAGTTCGGCGTACGCTTCAACTTCATCGCCGTCGACTATCTGGTGTATTCCGATGAAGTCCTGAACAACGTGCTGGAGTCTTACCCGATCGGCACGTTGCTGAGCATTCTTGCGCTGCTCGCCGTGGCGCTGAGTTTCGCGTTGCGCAAACCTTTCAACGCGGCGCTGGACGCCCCGCTGCCGCCACTGCGCGGTCGCCTGCTCAATGCCCTCGGTCTATTGCTCGTCGCGGGACTGAGCCTGCAACTGCTCAGTCAGGACGCGCCGCGCGCTCAGGGCGGCAATGCCTATCAAAATGAACTGGCAAGCAATGGCCCGTATCAGTTTTTCGCCGCGTTCCGTAACAACGAACTGGACTATGGCCAGTTCTACAGCAGTCTGTCGCCGGAAAAAGTCGCCGGCCAGATTCGTGCTGAATTGAGCGAGCCCAACGCGCGCTTCATCGGCCAGGATCCACAGGACATCCGCCGGGTGATCGACAACCCGGGCACCGTGCGTAAACCGAACATCGTGCTGGTGACCATCGAAAGCCTCAGTGCCAAGTACCTGGGCAGCAACGGCGATGAGCGCAACCTGACACCGAATCTGGATGCCTTGCGCAAGCAGAGTCTGTACTTCAACAACTTCTACGCCACCGGCACCCGCACCGATCGGGGCCTGGAAGCCATCACGCTGGCCATTCCGCCGACGCCGGGGCGTTCGATCGTCAAGCGCATCGGCCGCGAAAGCGGCTTCGCCAGCCTCGGCCAGCAACTCAGTGCCGTCGGCTACGACAGCGTGTTCGTCTACGGCGGACGCGGTTATTTCGACAACATGAACGCGTTCTTCAGCGGCAACGGCTACCGCGTCGTCGATCAGAGCAGCGTCGATGAATCGGAAATTCACTTCAAGAATGCCTGGGGCATGGCTGATGAGGATCTGTACAAGCAGACCCTGAAACTGGCCGATGCCGATTACGCCAAGCAGCAGCCTTTCCTGTTGCAACTGATGACCACGTCCAACCACCGCCCTTATACCTATCCGGACAATCGGATCGACATCAAGTCCGGCAACGGTCGCGATGGCGCGGTGAAATACACCGACTACGCCATCGGCCAGTTTCTGGACCAGGCGCGGCAGAAACCGTGGTTCGACAACACGATCTTCATCTTCGTCGCCGACCACACCGCCGGCAGCGCGGGCAAGGAAGACCTGCCGATCAGCAACTACCAGATCCCGCTGTTCATCTATGCACCAAAGTTGATCGAGCCACGGGAAAACGCGCAACTGGCCAGCCAGATCGATCTCGCGCCAACCCTGCTGGGGTTGCTGAACCTGGATTATCAATCGACGTTTTTCGGTCGCAACCTGCTGCAGGACAACCCGCTGCCACCGCGAGTCGTGGTCGGCAACTATCAACATCTGGGGCTGTTCGACGGCAAAGATCTGGCGATCCTCAGCCCGCGCCAGGGCCTGCGCCGGCATGACGATGCGCTGACCGAAAGCCGCGAGTCCCGGGCCGGCAGCGACGACCCGCTGATCAGCCGCGCCATCACCTATTACCAAACCGCCAGTTATGGCTTCAAGCAACAGCTGCTTGGCTGGAAGGCGCCCAAGGAGGGTGCCGAGCAAATCAGCGAACGTTAATCGAAGCGCCCCGGGCTGATGCCCCGGGGCGTTTCCCGCTCTGGATATGTCATGTCATCAAACGTTGTACGCCCTGCCCCTCGCCCGCTGAATTTCTGGTTGTGCCTGGGGATTCCCGCCGTGGCGGCCGTCATTCTGGTTTTGTTGGAGCTGACTGATCTGGACATGGATCTGGCCCGGCTTTTCTATGACCCGGCTGCCGGTGACTTCATTGGCCGCCACAGCTACTTCCTGGAAAACATCCTCCACGACCGCGCCAAACAAGTGGTGATCGCCTTTTCGGTGTTTGCCATCCTCGGGTTCATCGGTGCGTTTTTCATCGAGCGGCTCAAACCGTTCAAGCGTGAACTGGGTTGCCTGGTGTTGTCGCTGGGTCTGGCCACCTCTTTTGTCACACCGGTGAAAGCCGTGACGGCGGTGCAATGCCCATGGAGCCTCGAACAGTTCGGCGGCCACGAAACCTACAGCAAACTGTTGGATCATCGCCCGCCGACCGACAAGCCCGGTCGTTGCTGGCCGGGTGGTCATGCGGCCACCGGTTTTACCTTGTTTGCGCTGTTCTTCGTGCTGCGTGACCGTCGCCCACGGCTGGCCCGTCAGGCGTTCATCTTTGCCTTCGCGCTGGGTTCGGTGTTCTCGATCAGCCGGATGATGCAGGGCGCGCACTTCTTCTCCCACAACGTGTGGACGGCGATCTTTTGCTGGCTGATTTGTCTGGGCTCGTATTACTGGGTTTTGTATCGCCCGGCAGCCAAGGCTGAAACAAACACGCAGGCCCGTCCGGTCAACGCCTGACACCTGAAACGCGGGCAATAAAAAACCCCGTCTGCTCTCGCAGACGGGGTTTTTCGTTACAGGGGTAAGGCTGGCTTACATCATGCCGCCCATGCCACCCATGCCGCCCATGTCTGGCATACCGCCGCCAGCTGCACCTTCTTTCTTCGGTGCATCAGCAACAGCAGCTTCGGTGGTCAGGATCAGACCGCCGATGGAGGCTGCAGCTTGCAGAGCCGAACGGGTTACCTTGGTTGGGTCCAGGATGCCCATTTCGATCATGTCGCCGTACTCGCCGGTAGCAGCGTTGTAGCCGAAGCTGCCTTCGCCGTTCTTGACCTTGTCGACAACCACGCTTGGCTCGTCGCCGGAGTTGGCAACGATCTGGCGCAGCGGCGCTTCAACAGCGCGACGCAGTACAGCGATACCGACGTTCTGGTCAGCGTTGTCGCCTTGCAGTTCGGTCAGGGCTTCCAGAGCGCGGATCAGCGCTACGCCACCGCCAGGTACCACGCCTTCTTCAACGGCTGCGCGGGTTGCGTGCAGGGCGTCTTCAACGCGGGCTTTCTTCTCTTTCATTTCAACTTCGGAACCGGCGCCAACCTTGATCACTGCAACGCCGCCGGACAGCTTGGCCAGACGCTCTTGCAGTTTTTCACGGTCGTAGTCCGAGGAAGTCTCGGCAACCTGGGCACGGATCTGGGCGATACGGGCTTCGATGTCGCCTTGAACACCAGCACCGTCAACGATGATGGTGTTTTCCTTGGACAGGGTCACGCGCTTGGCGCTACCCAGGTGTTCCAGGGTGGTGCTTTCCAGGCTCAGGCCGATCTCTTCGGAGATAACGGTACCGCCGGTCAGAACGGCGATGTCCTGCAGCATGGCCTTGCGACGGTCGCCGAAGCCTGGAGCCTTGACGGCTGCGACTTTAACGATGCCACGCATGTTGTTCACGACCAGAGTCGCCAGGGCTTCGCCTTCAACGTCTTCGGCAACGATCAGCAGTGGACGGCCGGCTTTGGCAACGGCTTCCAGTACTGGCAGCATTTCGCGGATGTTCGAGATCTTTTTGTCGACCAGCAGGATCAGCGCGCCTTCCAGCTCGGCAACCATAGTGTCCGGCTTGTTGACGAAGTACGGGGACAGGTAGCCACGGTCGAACTGCATGCCTTCTACAACCGACAGTTCGTTTTCCAGGCCCGAGCCTTCTTCAACGGTAATCACGCCTTCTTTACCGACTTTTTCCATGGCTTCGGCAATGATGTCGCCGATGGAGTTGTCGGAGTTGGCGGAGATGGTGCCTACCTGAGCGATAGCCTTGGTGTCAGCGCATGGCTTGGACAGGGCTTTCAGTTCTTTGACGATCGCGATGGTCGCTTTGTCGATACCGCGCTTCAGGTCCATCGGGTTCATGCCGGCAGCGACGGCTTTCAGGCCTTCGTTGACGATCGACTGAGCCAGAACGGTAGCGGTGGTAGTACCGTCACCAGCGTCATCGTTGGCACGGGAGGCAACGTCTTTGACCAGCTGCGCGCCCATGTTTTCGAAACGGTCTTCGAGTTCGATTTCTTTGGCGACGGAAACGCCGTCCTTGGTGATGGTCGGAGCGCCGAAGCTCTTCTCGAGGATCACGTTACGGCCTTTCGGGCCCAGGGTCGCTTTTACCGCGTCAGCCAGGACGTTTACGCCAACCAGCATTTTCTTGCGGGCGGAATCGCCGAATTTAACTTCTTTAGCAGCCATGATCGATATTCCTTAAATACTTTGTAGTAGCGGGAAAATGAGCGGGAAATCAGCCTTCCAGTACAGCGAGAATCTCGTTCTCAGCCATTACCAGCAGGTCTTCGCCGTCGACTTTCACAGTGTTGCTGCCGGAGTAAGGACCGAACACAACCTTGTCGCCGACTTTAACGGCCAGCGCACGCACTTCACCGTTTTCCAGAGTCTTGCCTGGGCCTGCAGCGACGATCACACCGTGGTTGGCTTTTTCAGCAGCCGAACCTGGCAGGACGATACCGCCAGCGGTTTTCTTTTCTTCTTCGCTGCGACGGATAACGACGCGGTCATGCAGAGGACGAAGCTTCATTGTCGATCTCTCCTAATTGTGGTTTTCATCGGCCGGTGTAGTCCCGGCGGGTTTAACGAATCCGGCCTGCGCCGGTTGCGGCTCGTCGAGCGAACCGCGGAAGTCTGTCCGACTCAAAATGTCGGAAACCTTTCGGTGACCGATACATAAGGGCGCATAAGCTTATTACAAGGGCGGGGGCTAAAAAATTTTCACGCAGGCTGCATGAATTCGCCCCACAAACGAACACGGCACCCGAAGGTGCCGTGCCGATGCAGATGTTACTTGGTGTCGCGGTGTTCGAACTCGCCTTCGATCACATCACCTTCACGGCCAAGAGGCTGGCGCGGTGCAGGACCGCCGCGAGGTTGCAGGTCATCGGCGAACGCTCGCTGGCGCATGGCCTGCTCTTCGGCGCGCTGGCGCATTTTGTTGGCGACCAGTCGACGACTGAACGGCAACAACAGCACCAGACCGACCACATCGCTGATGAAGCCCGGCAGGATCAACAGACCACCGGCCAGGGCCAGCATCAGGCCTTCGAGCATGGTCTGCGCAGGCAGTTCGCCGCGGTTCAGGCTTTCACGGGCACGCAGTGCAGTGGCCAGCCCGGCGACGCGCAGCACGAACACGCCGAACATCGAGCCGAGAATGATCAGCAGCAGGGCCGGGAAAAATCCGATCGATCCTGCCACTTTGACGAATACGAACAGCTCCAACACCGGGAACAGCAGAAAGAGCAACAAAAAAGGGCGCATCAAAGTTTCCTCAACGCAAGAAATGCCTTGCAGTAAGCCTTAGATGACGTCGCCCTTTCGTGAATTCAAGCGTCGGCCACCGCATTTTTTGGCCAGACCTCGGCGTGAGCCAGAGAAACCAAGGCCTCGCGCACTTGTATCGGCGTATGACAAGGCGCTTGAAACGGCAGCCAGTACAGCGCCTGACCGATGCGCAGGTGCATGCCTTCGGTATCGATCCCGGCCATTTGTGCCGGGACGGTTTTCGGCAGCCCGGCGAGGTCGACGTAATGGGCGATGGCCTTGGCGTGGTCGCTGTTCATGTGCTCGACCATGCTGATTTCGGCCTTGCCGGCGAACGGGTTGGCCAGGGTCAGGTGATCGACCCAGTGGATCGCGCCGAAGCCGCCGATGTAGCGATGGCGTACCGGTTTGAGCACCCAGAAATCGAAATCGTGGGCCTTGTGGTAATTCTGCGAATCGGGGAAATAACGGTAGTAGCGCTCGGCGGCGGCTTCGATGGCGGTAGCGTCTTCGAGTTTTTCCGCCTCGGCCAGATAGGTCAGGCGACCAACGGCTTGCACATCGTCGGCCTCGCGCTCACCCACCAGCAGCGAGCATTTCGGATCTCTCTGCAGGTTATGGGTGTGCTGGGCGATGCGGCTGATCAGGATCAGCGGCCGGCCCTGCTCGTCCAGGCAGTAGGGAACCACGGAGCCGAACGGAAAACCGGGCATCGATTTGGAGTGGGTCGACAGCACGCCACGGTATTCCTTGAGAAGCAATTCTCGGGCATTCTTAGCCGCTTCAACGCTCAATTTATGACTCCTTAAATAGAATCCGTCGAAAAAACGGACAGGCGCATGGGATTTGTCCCGCACGCCATCGGGCAGTTCTCATGTGCAACAGGCCCTTGGCCGGTGCAGATCGAGAGGCTACCTATAAGGACCACTCTGACCTGCTCTCGGGGGCATGCGAATGCAACTCAACGACAAAGTAATCATTATCACTGGCGGTTGCCAAGGCTTGGGCCGCTCGATGGCCGAGTATTTCGCAGGCAAGGGCGCGAAGCTGGCGCTGGTCGACCTGAACCAGGAAAAACTCGATGACGCCGTCGCGGCCTGCAAGGCCAAGGGTGTCGAGGCGCGCAGCTACCTGTGCAACGTCGCCAACGAAGAGCAGGTGACGCACATGGTTGCCCAGGTCGCCGAAGACTTCGGCGCGATCCACGGCCTGATCAACAACGCCGGGATCCTGCGCGACGGCCTGCTGCTCAAGGTCAAGGACGGCGAGATGACCAAGATGAGCCTGGCCCAGTGGCAGGCGGTGATCGACGTCAACCTGACCGGCGTGTTCCTTTGCACCCGTGAAGTGGCGGCGAAAATGGTCGAGCTGAAGAACAGCGGCGCGATCATCAACATCTCGTCGATCTCCCGCGCGGGCAACGTCGGCCAGACCAACTACTCCGCCGCCAAGGCCGGCGTGGCGGCAGCAACCGTGACCTGGGCCAAGGAACTGGCGCGCTACGGCATTCGCGTGGCCGGCATTGCACCGGGCTTCATCGAAACCGAGATGACCCTGGGCATGAAACCCGAAGCGCTGGAAAAAATGACCTCGGGCATTCCGCTCAAGCGCATGGGCAAACCGGAAGAGATCGCCCATTCGGCGGCGTACATCTTCGAGAACGACTACTACACCGGCCGGATTCTGGAGATGGACGGCGGGTTGCGCATCTGACCTCTGTCACGCAATGAAAAACGCCCCGGTGCACAGGCACCGGGGCGTTTTTGTTTAAACCACAGGCATCAATCGTCGCTGATGGTGATGTTCGGCATCGCCGGCGAAGCCGCTTCCTGCAACACGATCCGCGCGCCGACGTGACGGGCCAGTTCCTGGTAAACCATGGCGATCTGACTGTCCGGCTCGGAAATCACCGTCGGTTTGCCGCCGTCGGCCTGTTCGCGGATCAGCATCGACAGCGGCAACGAAGCCAGCAGCTCGACGCCGAACTGGGTCGCCAGCTTCTCGCCACCGCCCTCACCGAACAGATGCTCGGCGTGTCCGCAGTTCGAGCAGATGTGCACGGCCATGTTTTCCACCACGCCCAGCACCGGAATGTTGACCTTGCGGAACATCTCCACGCCTTTACGCGCATCGAGCAGCGCCAGATCCTGCGGTGTGGTAACGATGACAGCGCCAGCCACCGGGACTTTCTGCGCCAGGGTCAGCTGGATGTCGCCGGTGCCTGGCGGCATGTCGATCACCAGATAATCCAGGTCGCCCCAAGCGGTTTGCGTCACCAGTTGCAGCAGCGCGCCGGAGACCATCGGCCCGCGCCAGACCATCGGCGTGTTGTCGTCGGTCAGGAAGGCCATCGACATCACTTCCACGCCATGGGCCTGAAGCGGCACGAACCACTTCTGATCCTTGACCTGCGGGCGGGTGCCCTCGGGGATGCCGAACATGATGCCCTGGCTCGGGCCGTAGATATCGGCGTCGAGAATCCCGACCTTCGCGCCTTCGCGGGCCAGCGCCAGTGCCAGGTTGGCGGCGGTGGTGGATTTACCCACACCGCCCTTGCCCGACGCCACGGCGACCACGTTCTTGACGTTGGCCAGCCCCGGAATCTGCGCCTGGGCCTTGTGCGCGGCGATCACGCTGTTGACTTCAACCTTGGCCGACACCACGCCATCGAGGTTTTCGATGGCCAGTTGCAGCAATTGCGCCCAGCCGCTCTTGAACAGACCGGCGGCATAACCGATTTCCAGCTGCACGCTGACGCGGTCGCCGGTGATTTCGATGTTGCGCACGCAACCGGCGCTGACCGGATCCTGGTTCAGGTAAGGGTCGGTGTATTGGCTGAGGACGGCTTCCACCGCTGCGCGAGTGACGGCGCTCATGGGCAACTCCGATAACAAGACTGGGAAAAGATGGCGGGTATCCTACCCCTTCTGTCCTCCGGACGGCATGTCCGGCAACGATTTGCAGAGGTGAAATATCTTTCCCGGCGCTTTATAGTGGCCGACCTCCGTTTCATCAAGTAGCGAAGCCCCACATGTCCGAACCACGCAAGATTCTCGTCACCAGCGCCCTGCCCTACGCCAACGGTTCGATCCACCTTGGCCATATGCTGGAATACATCCAGACCGATATGTGGGTGCGCTTCCAGAAGCATCGCGGCAATCAGTGCATTTACGTCTGCGCCGACGACGCCCACGGTTCGGCGATCATGCTGCGCGCGGAAAAGGAAGGCATCACCCCGGAACAACTGATCGCCAACGTCCAGGCTGAACACAGCGCCGACTTTGCCGAGTTCCTGGTGGACTTCGACAACTTCCACTCCACTCACGCCGAAGAAAACCGTGAGCTGTCGAGCCAGATCTACCTGAAGCTGCGTGACGCCGGGCACATCGCCCAACGTTCGATCACCCAGTATTTCGACCCGGAAAAGAAAATGTTCCTGGCCGACCGCTTCATCAAGGGCACCTGCCCGAAATGCGGCACTGAAGACCAGTACGGCGACAACTGCGAAAAATGCGGTGCGACCTACGCGCCGACCGACCTGAAGGATCCGAAGTCGGCAATCTCCGGCGCCACTCCGGTGCTGAAGGATTCCCAGCACTTTTTCTTCAAGCTGCCGGACTTCCAGGAAATGCTGCAGGCCTGGACCCGCAGCGGCACCCTGCAGGACGCCGTGGCCAACAAGATCGCCGAATGGCTGGACGCCGGCCTGCAACAGTGGGACATCTCCCGCGATGCGCCGTATTTCGGTTTCGAGATCCCGGGCGAGCCAGGCAAGTATTTCTACGTGTGGCTGGACGCGCCGATCGGCTACATGGCCAGCTTCAAGAACCTCTGCAACCGCACGCCGGAGCTGGACTTCGACGCGTTCTGGGGCAAGGATTCCACCGCCGAGCTGTACCACTTCATCGGCAAGGACATCGTGAACTTCCACGCCCTGTTCTGGCCGGCGATGCTCGAAGGCGCGGGTTTCCGCAAGCCGACCGGGATCAACGTGCACGGCTACCTGACCGTCAACGGTCAGAAGATGTCCAAGTCCCGCGGCACCTTCATCAAGGCCCGTACCTACCTGGATCACCTGTCGCCGGAATACCTGCGCTACTACTACGCGGCCAAACTGGGCCGAGGCGTGGACGACCTCGACCTGAACCTCGAAGACTTCGTGCAGAAGGTCAACTCCGACCTGGTCGGCAAAGTGGTCAACATCGCCAGCCGTTGCGCCGGTTTCATCCAGAAGGGCAACGCCGGTCTGCTGGTGGACAACAACGCCGCGCCGGAACTGACTGAAGCATTCCTGGCCGCCGCGCCGAGCATCGCCGACGCCTATGAAGCCCGCGACTTCGCCCGTGCCATGCGCGAAACCATGGCTTTGGCCGACCGCGCCAACGCCTGGATTGCCGACAAGGCACCATGGTCGCTGAACAAGCAGGAAGGCAAGCAGGACGAAGTCCAGGCAGTCTGCGCCACGGCGATCAACCTGTTCCGCCAGCTGGTGATCTTCCTCAAACCGGTGCTGCCAGTGCTGGCCGCCGATGCCGAGGCGTTCCTCAACGTCGCCCCGCTGACCTGGAACGACCACACCACCCTGCTGGCCAACCACCAGTTGAACGAATTCAAACCGTTGATGACCCGCATCGACCCGGTAAAAGTGCAAGCCATGACCGACGCCTCGAAAGAAGACCTGACCGCCAGCCAGACCGACACCGGCGCCGCAGCGCCTGCCGGCAACGGCGAACTGGCCAAGGATCCGCTGTCGCCGGAAATCGACTTCGACACCTTCGCCGCCGTCGACCTGCGCGTCGCGCTGATCGTCAAGGCCGAACACGTTGAAGGCGCGGACAAGCTGCTGCGTCTGACCCTCGACATCGGTGACGAGCAACGCAACGTGTTCTCCGGAATCAAGAGCGCCTATCCGGATCCGTCGAAACTCGACGGTCGCCTGACCATGATGATCGCCAACCTCAAGCCACGAAAAATGAAGTTCGGCATCTCCGAAGGCATGGTGATGGCGGCCGGCCCTGGCGGTGAAGAAATCTACCTGTTGAGCCCGGACAGCGGCGCCAAGCCGGGTCAGCGCATCAAGTAAGGTTCTGCCCTGACAGATCCCACAGGCGTGCTCCGTGCGCCTGTGGGATTTTTCATATCTGGCCCGCCCTCCACGGCTGCCGGATAATGCCTAACCTTAAGTGACACACGCCCGTTCCTGCCGGCAGAACCATGACCGAACTCGTGCTTACGCTCTTCAGTGCTGCGCTGATCAACAACTTCGTGTTGCACTGGCCGCTGGGCGTCGATCCGCTGCTGGCGGGCGAACGACGTCAGGTGCATGCGCTGGGGCTGGCTACGTTGTGTCTGATGCTGATTGTCGGCGTGGCGGGTTATGCGATCTGGCATTGGCTGCTGGTGCCGTTGCAACTGGAATTCCTGCGCCTGTTTGTGTTTCTGCCGTTGAGCGTCCTGCTGATCGCGCCATTGTTGAAACTGCTCGCACATTGGCGACCCACGCTGCCATTCGATGGCTTGTGGCCGCTGCTGCTGGGCAATGCCGGTGTGTTGGGGCTGACGCTGATCAACGCGCAAGCGGACAAAGGCCTGTTTCATGCGACAGCGCTGAGCCTTGGCGCCGGCCTGGGTTTCTGGCTGGTGTTAAGCCTGTTCAGCGATTTGCGTGAGCGCACGGCCGACAACGATATTCCCCTGCCCTTTCGTGGCTTGCCGATCCTGTTGATCGGCGCCGGACTGATGGCCGTGGCTTTTCTCGGATTCAGTGGACTGATCAAAACATGAGTCTGATTCAACGCATCGATGCCCTGCTGCCGCAGACCCAATGCGGCAAGTGCGGCCATCCCGGATGCAAACCCTACGCTGAAGGCATCGCCGACGGCGAGCCGATCAACAAGTGCCCGCCAGGTGGCGACGAAACCATCGCGGCACTGGCCGAACTGTTGAAAATCCCGGTGCTGGAGCTGGACATCACTCGGGGTTCGGCGCCCCCGCAAGTGGCGTTCATCCGCGAGGCCGAATGCATCGGCTGCACCAAGTGCATTCAGGCTTGCCCGATCGACGCCATCGTCGGCGCGGCGAAGCTGATGCACACGGTGATCATCGACGAATGCACCGGTTGCGATCTGTGCGTGGCGCCCTGCCCGGTCGATTGCATCGAGATGCACCCGCTGCCTTTGGGCACGCTGCCGGTGGTGGGTGGTCTGGCCGCCAGCCTTGAAGAACAACAGGCCCGCGCGGCCAAACGCGATCACGCCCGCCAGCGCTTCGAACGGCGTAATGCTCGCCTGCAACGCGAAGAACAGCAGAAGCAGGCCGAGCGCGAAGCCCGGGCGCAGCGTGCGGCACAGGTCGAAATCGCCGCCACCATGCTGGATCCGGTGCAGGCGGCGCTGGAACGGGTGCGCGCGCAAAAAGCCGCCAGCGCCGATGCTGCGCTGAAAAAAGCCAAGATCGACGTGGCCATGAGTCGGGCGCAATTGAACAAATCGCTCAAGGCCTTCGGTCATCCGCCGACCTTTGATCAGCAATCGCAACTGATCGTCCTGCAACAGCAGTTCGAAGCGGCCGAACAGGCACTGGCGAAGCTGGAAAGCAGCGCGGCACCTGCGCCGGTCGTGGCCGCCCCGGCGAAGGACGCCGATCTGAAACGGGCGAAAATCCAGTTGGCGATGCGCCGCGCCGAGCTGAAAAAGGCGCAAACCGCAGAAGCCCCGCCAACCGAGATCGCCGCGCTGGAGCAAGCGCTGTGTGACGCCGAACAGGCGCTGCACAACGCCGAAGCCGCCAGCGATCAACCGGCGCCGGAGCTTGTGCGTGTCGAGAAACGTCCCATCGACGACCAGCTGCGTCAGCTGAAAACCGAACTGGCCTACGCGCGTGCCGATCTGAACAAACTGCAACGGCGCGACGGCACGCCCGCCGACATCCTCGAAAAGGCCCGCGCCCGCCTGCAAGAAGCAGAGCGGCAGGTACAAGCCCATGTCATCCATTGAAACCAGAGACGAACGCCTGCAACAGGCAATGAAGCTGGTTTTACTGGCGACATTGCCGGGATGGCTGGCGTTGTTCTGGTTTTACGGTTGGGGCGTGTTGATCAACCTGATCCTGTCCGTCGCCACGGCTTTGTGTGTCGAAGCTGCCGTGACTCATCTGCGCCGGCAACCGCTGCAGTCCACCTTGAGCGATGGCAGCGCGGTGGTCAGCGCGACGCTGCTGGCGATTGCCCTGCCGCCCTATTGCCCGTGGTGGCTGACGGTCACGGCGATCGCCTCGGGCCTGCTGCTGGGCAAACATCTGTACGGTGGTATTGGCCGAAATCCATTTAATCCGGCCATGCTCGGCTTTGCGCTGGCCATCGTGATGTTTCCTCAGTCGATGACCCATTGGCCGGCCCATGGCATGGATCTGACGGCGGCTTTTGGCCAGGTGTTCAATCTGGGCGCGCAACCGGATGCCTGGGTTCAGGCCACCGCGCTGGACAGTCTGCGCATCAATAAAAGCCTGACCATGGACGAACTGTTTGCCGGCAATCCGGCATTCGGTCGCTTCGGCGGGCACGGCGTTGAATGGGTGAACCTGGCGTTCCTCGCCGGTGGGCTGTTCCTGTTGCAACGTCGGGTGTTTGGCTGGCACGCGCCGGTCGGCATGCTCGCCAGCCTGTTCGTCATCAGCCTGTTGTGCTGGAACGGTTCGGGATCCGACTCCCACGGCTCGCCACTGTTTCACCTGCTGAGCGGCGCGACCATGCTGGGAGCGTTCTTCATCGTCACAGAACCGGTGTCGGGGGCAAAAAGCCCGCTCGCCCGCCTGCTGTTCGGCGTCGGCGTGGGCTTGCTGACTTACGTGATTCGCACCTGGGGCGGTTACCCCGACGGCGTGGCGTTTGCGGTGCTGTTGATGAACCTGTGCGTGCCGGCGCTGGAGCGCTTCGCGTTGGCCCGTCAGGCGCAGGTGACACCATGAACCGCACGAGCAGCCTGATCACACTGGCGTTGATTACCGCGCTGGGCATCGGCGTGACGTGGCTGGTGCAACGCAGCAATGCGCCGCAGATCGCCGCCGAACAGCGTCTGCTTGAAAGTCGCAAATTGCTGGACGTGCTGCCGGTCGACTTTTACGACAATCAGCCGCTTGAACAACCTCTGACGCTGACCGACATCAACCTGAGCCATAGTCAGTTGCTGGGCGGTTACCGGGCGAGCAAAAGCGGCCAACCCGTGGCGGTGCTGTTGCGCAGCCGGACCCAAGGCTATGCCGGTAGCATCGAGTTGCTGATTGCCATCGACGCCAATGGCCGTTTGCTCGGAGTGAAAACCCTCGAGCAAAACGAGACACCTTCGCTGGGTGGGCATATCGGCGACTGGCCAAATGGCTGGCTTCAGACCTTTCACGGAAAATCGAGCAGCCAACCGAAGGACGCCGGGTGGGCCTTGAAAAAGGATCAGGGGCAATTCGACCAGATCGCTGGCGCAACCATTACATCTCGCGCGGCCATCAATGCCATTCACGATGCCCTGCGTTACTTCGATGAACACCGGACGACACTGCTCGGGAGCGCGCCATGAATACGTCAGCGACTTTGTCGACCTCAATGATGCTGGTGCTGTTGATCGGCACCACCGACTCCGTGGCGGGTGCGCTGGCGACTCTGTTGATGTTTGCGGTTGTCGTGGGCGTTTACGGTTTGTGCATGGCACCGGTGCGCTCGCGCCTGAGCAGTGAGAGCCTGTTGCCGGTCAGCCTGGTACTGGCCGCGACCCTGGCGGGCTGCGCCGATATTTTTCTGCAACGCGGTGCGCTGCAGTGGCATCAACTGATCGGTCTTTATGCCGGGCTGATTGGCTTGCAATGCGTGGTGCTGGAGCACAATGGATTTTTTCGCCGGCCTGTCCGTAATCGACTGAAACTGTGCGGCCTGTTTGCCGCGCTGATGATTGTGCTTGCGGTGTTGCGTGAGCTGATCGGTCAGGGCAGCATCGGCCATCATCTGTCGGAACACTGGCAAGGTTTGGTTGTGTTCAGCGACGGCCTGCATTTCGCGACGCTGGCGCCCGGCGCCTTCATATTGCTTGGACTGTTACTGGCTGCCCGTCAGGCCTGGACTCGCCCTGCCGCCCTACCCGAGGAAAAGCATCACCCATGAATGCCGCAAAACGTCTGGAGATCTTCCGCAGGCTTCACGAGGACAACCCCGAGCCCAAGACCGAACTGGCCTACTCCTCGCCTTTCGAACTGTTGATCGCGGTGATTCTGTCCGCGCAATCCACGGACGTCGGAGTGAACAAGGCGACGGCCAAGCTGTTCCCGGTGGCGAACACGCCAGCGGCCATTCACGCCTTGGGCGTCGAAGGGTTGTCCGAGTACATCAAGACTATCGGCCTCTATAACAGCAAGGCCAAAAACGTGATCGAGACCTGCCGCCTGCTGGTCGAGTTGCACAACGGTGAAGTGCCGCAGACGCGCGAAGAGCTGGAAGCCTTGCCCGGCGTGGGCCGCAAGACCGCCAATGTCGTGCTCAACACGGCGTTCCGCCAGTTGACCATGGCCGTGGACACCCACATCTTCCGGGTCAGCAACCGCACCGGCATTGCACCGGGCAAAAATGTGGTCGAGGTGGAAAAGAAGTTGATGAAGTTTGTGCCAAAAGAATACCTGCTCGACTCGCACCACTGGCTCATTCTTCACGGGCGCTACGTGTGCCTGGCACGCAAACCCCGTTGCGGCAGCTGTCGGATCGAAGATCTGTGCGATTACAAGCACAAAACTTCTGACGATTGAGCGGCTATTGGTTTTATTGATTTATCGATTGAAAAAATCTTTTTTACCATCTGCTGGAATATCGATATAAGGAGCGCCAAAGGCAGTCTTAGCCTGGAGTTGACCTTATGAGCACCAGCAAAGAGCAATTGGAAGCGGATGACGACTTTATCGCCACGGAGGCCGATGATGCCGAACCTGTGGTTGAAGTCGCCAAGACCAACTTGAGCAAACGCCGAACCATCGACAACCTGCTTGAGGAGCGCCGACTGCAGAAGCAATTGGCCGATTACGATTTTGATCTCTGACATTTGAAAGCCTCCCGAAACGGAGGCTTTTCTCTTTCTGCCTTACGCTGATTTCGATCCGCCCATGATCCGTCAGCGCTGAAACCCTCAGACCAGACCGTTGCGCTGCGCCAGTTCAATCAGATCCACCAGCGAGCGCGCGTTGAGCTTCAATAACAACCGAGTCTTGTAAGTGCTCACAGTCTTGTTGCTGAGGAACATACCGTCGGCAATTTCCTTGTTGGTCTTGCCCCGCGCCAGCTGTTGCAAAACCATCATTTCGCGCCCGGACAGGCGATCGACCATGTCCGCTTCGCTGGCGTTACCAAGACTGGTCCGCACGGTGTGCAACGCCTGGTTCGGGAAGTAACTGTATCCGGACAGTACCGCCTTGATTGCACTCAGCAACTCCGTCAGATCCTGTTGCTTGCAAACGTATCCCGCCGCCCCCGATTGCATGCAACGCATGGAAAAATGTCCCGGTGACTGGGATGTCAGCACGAGCACTTTCAACGGCATCGCACTTGTCGTAAGACGCGCAATGACTTCCAGTCCATCCAGCTTCGGTATGCCGATATCCAGAATGACGATATCCGGCATCTGGTCACGAGCAAGTTGTAACGCATCCACGCCATTATCGGTTTCTGCAATGACTTCGTAGCCATGACGTTCCATCAGCATACGTACCGCAAGACGAATGACGGGGTGATCATCCACGATCAGCACTTTATTCATGGGCAAGTCCAGTTTCGCTGTTCGAATTTTTAGAACCGGCACAATAACGTAGTCATTTCACCCATGGCATGGATAAGTTCCTCTGCACCACCACCGAGAGACGCCTCCTACAGCCAATAAAGATTATTCCTACAGAAAAGACTCACTAACACAAAAAATGAATTCACATCAGGAAGTTCGCCTCTGTCTCGCCTTCTGCGAGGGCGCTCACAACACAATGAAAAATCCTGAACCGGAGATCAACGACCAAAAATTAAAAACAACTGAAAAAACTGAAACAACTTACACATATCACACTTCTGAAATTTAATATAAACACCAAAGACCGATAGCCGTATTTACCCGACCACTTTTAATACGGCAATCCCAAATCAACCAAGACGACGAGAAAGACCATAATCATGAGTAAAGCCCATGCTAAAGATCAACAAGAGAATCACCAACCCCATCAGCGTTATCGCCATCTTCGCCTTTATATCGGAGACTTCCGCTGCAGTTTCCCTGCCCTTCCTCGACAATGACGAGCGGGAGATCTATATCTGGTTTCTGATCAGCTTTCCGTTCTACCTCTTATTTTTGTTCTTCATCACACTCAACTTCAATTACCGCTCTCTCTATGCTCCCTCCGACTTTGACAATGACAAAAACTTCCTCAAGGCTTTCGAAGAAGAATACACACCAACAAACGAGGCAATATCTGCGCCATCGAACATCGAACCGAACACGATAAAACTCCCAAAATCGGTAACCCGGATGTGCATCATCGACATTCGAAAGACACATACCGAATTGGAAATAGAGGAGCTATTGAAAAAACTCCTGCATCCAAACAAGCACTCGCCGAGACTACTCCTTTTTTTAACCGACTCAGTGTCAGACATTTTACTCAAAGAAAATATCGACACTTTGACCAAACAAGGCAGACACTCCCACAGAGCAACGCCCTGTATTATTTACGACACTTATTCATTGAACACATGCGTACTCGGAAAAATTTGAAAGAGAATAAAACGCGGAACAAGAGTCCCATGCAATGCACGATACGCAGTTGAAGGACACAGGAGCGTTGAACGATAACGATCAGCCAAAGGAGAGGGACATCAAAACAAAAACGGCCTTGTCACTACGACAAGGCCGTTTTTTCACATCAGGCCCGAAGGACTCAGAACAGCTTGCGGCCCTTGTTGGCAGCAATGCGCATGCGCAGCGCGTTGAGCTTGATGAAGCCCGCCGCGTCAGCCTGGTTGTAGGCGCCGCCGTCTTCTTCGAAGGTCGCGATGTTGGCGTCGAACAGCGAATCGTCGGACTTGCGGCCGGTCACGATCACGTTGCCCTTGTACAGCTTCAGACGCACAACGCCGTTCACGTTGACCTGGGAGGCGTCGATCATCTGTTGCAGCATCAGACGCTCAGGGCTCCACCAGTAACCGGTGTAGATCAGGCTGGCGTACTTCGGCATCAACTCGTCTTTCAAGTGAGCGACTTCGCGGTCCAGGGTGATCGATTCGATGGCGCGGTGAGCGCGCAGCATGATGGTGCCACCCGGGGTTTCGTAGCAGCCACGGGACTTCATGCCGACGTAACGGTTCTCGACGATGTCCAGACGGCCGATGCCGTGTTCGCCACCGATCTTGTTCAGCGTCGCCAGCACGGTGGCCGGGGTCATTTCGACGCCGTCCAGCGCGACGATGTCGCCGTTGCGGTAGGTCAGTTCCAGATACTGCGGGGTGTCGGGAGCCTTCTCCGGGGAGACGGTCCAGCGCCACATGTCTTCTTCGTGCTCGGTCCAGGTGTCTTCCAGCACGCCGCCTTCATAGGAGATGTGCAGCAGGTTGGCATCCATCGAGTACGGGGATTTCTTCTTGCCGTGACGCTCGATCGGGATCGCGTGCTTCTCGGCGTAGTCCATCAGCTTCTCGCGGGACAGCAGGTCCCACTCGCGCCAAGGGGCGATCACTTTCACGCCTGGCTTGAGCGCGTAGGCACCCAGTTCGAAACGGACCTGGTCATTGCCCTTGCCGGTTGCGCCGTGGGAAATGGCGTCGGCGCCGGTTTCGTTGGCGATTTCGATCAGACGCTTGGCGATCAGCGGACGCGCGATGGAAGTACCCAGCAGGTACTCGCCTTCGTAAACGGTGTTGGCGCGGAACATCGGGAACACGAAGTCACGCACGAATTCTTCGCGCAGGTCGTCGATGTAGATTTCTTTGACGCCCATGGCCTGCGCCTTGGCGCGAGCCGGCTCGACTTCTTCGCCCTGACCCAGGTCAGCGGTGAAGGTCACGACTTCACAGTTATAAGTATCCTGCAGCCACTTGAGGATCACCGAAGTGTCCAGGCCGCCGGAATACGCCAGAACGACCTTGTTTACGTCCGCCATGCCATCACTCCACGGGGTTCTACGGAAAGCCGAGGAGTCTACCGCTCAAACGCGATAATTTACAGAGGCGCGACAGCTTAAGACGACAAAGCGACAGAATCTGTCGAGAGGGCGACGATGACCGGCAGGTCAGGAAGTCGCCGCAGTGTTGGCAGGCGTGCTGGCCTGAGGCGCCGGAGCAGTCGTCGGTGCCACACGAGCCAGGTGCACGTTGACCCGGCGGTTCTTGGCCCGGTTGGCGGCATTGGTGTTCGGCACCAGAGGATAACGCTCACCATGGAAACGCACGGTGATCTGCGATTCCTGGATACCGTTGGCCTTGAAGAAGTCGACCACGGCCAGCGCGCGGCGGCGAGACAGTTCACGATTGGTCAGGCGATTGCCACTGTTGTCGGAGTGGCCGTCGAGTTCGATGTGATTGACCGTCGGATCGGCCTTCATGTACTCGAGCATCACTTGCAGCTTGGCCTTGGCGGCGGCGTCCAGTTCAATACCCTCGCCGGGGAAGCCGATCTGCGATTGTTTGACCTGATCGAAATTCTGCGGGAGCAGTTTCGCCACGCAGGTCTGGTAGTCATTGAACGCCTTGCTGAACTTGACCGGCAACAGGCGTACTTCAGACACACGACCATCGCCCGATGCCCGACGTACCACCGGACTGCGACCGTCCATGAGCCCGCTGATCAGTTGCCCGGCCTGGGACTGAGAACTGCTGAACAGCACGTTGCCGCTGCCCAGTCGAACCGTGCCCAGATTGATATCGCCACGTCCCGGCTGCCACGGCGCGGCCGCTGCCAGCAAGGTCGCCGATCCACCGCCGAGCATGGCGTTGTAGGCGTTCAGGCGAAAGGTCGCCTGCTCGCCGGCCTTGCGCACGAATTGCCCCGAGCCGAAGTCGGTGATCGGCTGTGTCAGACGGCACTCGAACTTGTCGCCCTCGACCGTCCACTCAATGTTCTCCAGACGGGTCTGGTAGGTCAGTGCCATCGCGGGAAGGCTGGCAAACACACTGAGCAAGGCTAAATATCGCTGGCGCACGGGAGGCTCCATTGGCTTCTACAACAAAAAAGACCGAGACATACATCTTTACGGCATACCTATGGGATATCGGACGCTCGTCGCAAAACTTGATAGCGAGTGCCTGCAAGAGTCTTTTCCGGTAGCATTCGCCTCAGTTTGACCCGCCTGGAATCCCCTCATGTCCGACCGCCTGACCCTGCTGCGTCCCGACGACTGGCACATTCATCTTCGCGATGGTGCCGTGTTGACCAATACCGTTGCGGATGTCGCGCGCACCTTTGGTCGCGCCATCATCATGCCCAACCTGGTACCTCCGGTGCGCAACGCCGCTGAAGCCGACGGCTATCGCCAGCGGATTCTCGCTGCCCGCCCGGCCGGCAGTCGTTTCGAGCCGCTGATGGTGCTGTACCTCACCGACCGCACCCAGCCCGAAGAAATCCGTGAGGCCAAGGCCAGCGGTTTCGTGCACGCCGCCAAGCTGTACCCGGCCGGCGCCACCACCAACTCCGATTCCGGGGTCACCAGCATCGACAAGATTTTCCCGGCGCTGGAAGCCATGGCCGAAGTCGGCATGCCGCTGTTGATCCACGGTGAAGTCACCCGTGGCGACGTCGACGTGTTCGACCGCGAAAAAATCTTCATCGATGAGCACATGCGCCGCGTCGTCGAGCGTTTCCCGACGCTGAAAGTGGTGTTCGAACACATCACCACCGGCGATGCCGTGCAGTTCGTCAACGAGGCTTCGGCCAACGTTGGCGCGACGATCACCGCGCATCACCTGCTCTACAACCGCAACCACATGCTGGTGGGCGGAATTCGGCCGCACTTCTATTGCCTGCCGATCCTCAAGCGCAACACGCACCAGGAAGCCCTGCTCGACGCCGCCACCAGCGGCAGCGCGAAGTTCTTCCTGGGTACCGACTCGGCGCCGCACGCCCAGCACGCCAAGGAAGCCGCCTGCGGCTGCGCCGGCTGCTACACCGCGTACGCCGCCATCGAGCTGTATGCCGAAGCCTTTGAGCAGCGCAATGCGCTGGACAAGCTCGAAGCGTTCGCCAGCCTCAACGGCCCGCGTTTCTACGGCCTGCCGGCGAACACCGATCGCATCACCCTGGTTCGTGACGAATGGACCGCCCCGACCAGCCTGCCTTTCGGCGAGCTGACCGTTATCCCGCTGCGCGCCGGTGAAAAACTGCGCTGGCGCCTGCTGGAGGAACACGCGTGAGTGAAGACCATTTCGACGACGAACTGGACGGTCAAGGTGGCGGCGGTTCGCGCCATCCAATGGCAGCACGCTTTCGCGGCTACCTGCCGGTTGTCGTCGACGTAGAAACCGGTGGCTTCAACTCGGCCACCGACGCTCTGCTGGAGATTGCCGCGACCACCATCGCCATGGATGAAAAGGGTTTTGTCTACCCGGATCACACCTACTTCTTCCGCGTCGAGCCGTTCGAAGGCGCCAACGTTGAAGCGGCGGCACTGGAGTTCACCGGGATCAAGCTCGATCACCCGTTGCGCATGGCCGTCAGCGAAGAGACGGCGCTGACCGACATCTTCCGCGGTGTGCGCAAGGCCCTGAAGGCCAACGGCTGCAAGCGGGCGATTCTGGTCGGCCACAACAGCAGCTTCGACCTGGGCTTCCTCAACGCCGCCGTCGCGCGGCTGGACATGAAGCGCAACCCGTTCCACCCGTTCTCCAGCTTCGATACCGCGACCCTCGCCGGTCTGGCGTACGGCCAGACCGTATTGGCCAAGGCCTGTCAGGCAGCCGACATCGACTTCGACGGCCGTGAGGCGCACTCCGCGCGTTACGACACCGAGAAGACGGCCGAGCTGTTCTGCGGCATCGTCAACCGCTGGAAACAGATGGGCGGCTGGGAAGACTTCGACGACTGATCCTCGTCGGGTTTCTTCCGAGCATGAAAAAACCGGCCACATGGGCCGGTTTTTTTGTACCTCGACATTGCGCCTTACAGGGCAGCAGCGTTCTCGGTCAGGTAAGCCGCAACGCCTTCTGGCGAAGCGTTCATGCCTTTGTCGCCTTTTTTCCAGTTGGCAGGGCAGACTTCGCCGTGCTCTTCGTGGAATTGCAGCGCGTCGACCAGACGGATCAGCTCTTCCATGTTACGGCCCAGCGGCAGGTCGTTGACGATCTGCGAACGGACGACGCCTTTGTCGTCGATCAGGAACGCGCCACGGAAAGCCACGCCGCCTTCGGATTCAACGTCGTAGGCCTTGGCGATGTCGTGCTTCATGTCGGCAGCCATGGTGTATTTCACCTGACCGATGCCGCCATTGTTGACCGGGGTGTTGCGCCAGGCGTTGTGGGTGAAGTGCGAGTCGATCGACACGGCGATCACTTCTACGTTGCGTGCCTTGAAGTCGGCCATGCGGTTGTCCAGAGCGATCAGCTCGGACGGGCAGACGAAGGTGAAGTCCAGCGGGTAGAAGAACACCAGGCCGTATTTGCCTTTGATGGCCGAGGACAGGGTGAAGCTGTCAACGATCTCGCCATTGCCGAGTACGGCCGGGACGGTGAAGTCAGGGGCTTGTTTGCCTACGAGTACGCTCATTGATATCTCCTGGTGTAAAAACTTGAAGTTCAGGGTTCGGGCCAGCCTGCCACCCTCAGGCGACAGCCCTGTGACACGAACCCCCTTCGCAAGGGCCGACCATCATACACTGCGTTTTTCGACTGTCCTCAAAGGTTTTTCGCGAAATCCGGGCTGGCATTCAGCCATGCACCACCGTTCGTCAGTCACAGGCGTTGGTGATGAAAACCACTGGGAAAGCACTTTGACAATCATTCTCGTTAACATTAAGATCCATCGCAATTGAGTCACAACCAGCGACGGTTCTCACTTATGTATGTTTGCCTCTGCACTGGCGTCACCGACGGACAGATCCGCGAAGCGATCTATGAAGGTTGCTGCAGCTATAAAGAAGTCCGTCAGGCCACCGGCGTAGCCAGCCAATGCGGCAAATGTGCGTGCCTGGCGAAGGAAGTGGTTCGCGAAACCCTGACCAAGCTGCAAACCGCCCAGGCAGCGATCCCCTACCCGGCAGAATTTACCGCCGCGTAATTATCCCGAATTCGAAGAGCCGGACTTATGTCCGGTTTTTTTATGCCTGAAAATCAACTGCTTAGCGTCTAGACGCGGAACACAAACATTCTTATTCCGATTAATTTTCATTTATTATTCAATAACTTAGGTTTGACACTTATAAATACCAAGCTCAAACTCTGCCTTATATACCGCTACTTAGGGCAGGACTCCCATCATGAAAGGCGACGTAACAGTCATCCAGCATCTCAACAAGATCCTTGCCAATGAGCTGGTCGCGATCAATCAGTACTTCCTGCATGCGCGCATGTATGAAGATTGGGGCCTGAACAAGCTCGGCAAGCACGAGTACAAAGAATCCATCGACGAGATGAAGCACGCGGACAAGCTGATCAAGCGCATCCTGTTCCTCGAAGGCCTGCCGAACGTGCAGGACCTGGGCAAGCTGCACATCGGCGAGCACACCAAGGAAATGCTGGAGTGCGACCTGCGTATCGAGAAGACCGGCCATGCCGACCTCAAGGTCGCCATCGCCCACTGCGAATCCGTCGGTGACTTCGGCAGCCGCGAACTGCTCGAAGACATTCTGGAATCCGAAGAAGAACATATCGACTGGCTGGAAACCCAACTGGGCCTGATCGATAAAGTCGGTCTTGAGAACTATCTGCAATCGCAGATGGGCGAAGACGAGTAATTAGCCAGCGCTAAACTCGAGACACTAAAAAGCCCCGCCCTCTTTCGAGAGGCGGGGCTTTTTATTGCCCGGACTTCAGCTCGCCGAAATCCGGGCAGAAGCCAATCAGGCTTCGGACTTGGCCGCAGCAGCCTTGGCGGATGCTTCCTTGACCAGAGTCTGCAGCTCACCGTTGGCGAACATTTCAGCCATGATGTCGCTGCCGCCGACCAGTTCACCGCCGACCCACAGTTGCGGGAAAGTCGGCCAGTTGGCGTACTTCGGCAGGTTGGCGCGGATTTCCGGGTTCTGCAGGATGTCGACGTAGGCGAACTTCTCGCCACAGCCCATCACAGCCTGCGCAGCTTTCGCGGAGAAGCCACACTGCGGGGCATTCGGCGAGCCTTTCATGTAAAGCAGAATGGTGTTGTTGGCAATCTGCTCTTTAATCGTTTCGATGATATCCATGGAGCACCTCGGCTGAACTTTCCGACTCATGGGTCGGCACGGTGGCGCATTGTAACGGAATCCCGAGCGCGCTGCTCGGTCTCCCCGACAGACTTGCTTACGCCGCCGCCACCGTCACCGGCACGCCGTTGAGCGCCGCGTTGCCCGAGAGCTCGTCGAGCTGGCACTCATCGGTCAGGTCATTGGCACTGGAGCCCGGTTGGCCGCTGGCAATCGCCATCTGCACACCCGGCCGGGCATGACCCCATCCATGCGGCAGGCTGACCACGCCCTTCATCATGTCCGCACTGCCCAGTACTTCGACCTCGATCTGGCCGACCCGTGAACTCACGCGCACAAGCTGACCGTCACTGAGCCCGCGACTGGCGAGATCGTCCGGGTTCATCAGCAGCTGATGACGTGGCTTGCCCTTCACCAGCCGATGGTAATTGTGCATCCACGAATTGTTGCTGCGCACATGACGGCGGCCGATCATCAATAGCTCATCGGCGGCGGGTGCCTGCAACGCGGCGAACCGCGCCAGGTCAGCCAGGATTTCCGGCGGCGCCGCCTGAACTCGTTGATTGGCGGTCTTCAATCGCGATGTCAGGTTGGGTTTGAGAGCTCCCAGATCAACACCGTGCGGATGATCGAACAGCGTCGCAAGCGACAATCTTTGCTCGGATGCATCGCCATACAGGCCCATGCGTAATCCCATGTCGATCATCTTCGCCGGCGCCATCGTCGGCTTCAGTTCCTTGCCGGTCTTCGCGGCGAAGGCCTTGGCCAGGCCGACGAAGATTTCCCAGTCGTGCAGCGCCCCTTCGGGTTTGGCAAGGATCGCCCGGTTGAACCGGGTGACGTTGCGCACCGCGAACAGGTTGAAGGTGGTGTCGTAGTGATCGTTCTCCAGCGCCGAGGTCGACGGCAGGATCAGGTCGGCATAGCGCGTGGTTTCGTTGATGTACAGATCGACGCTGACCATGAACTCCAGCCCGTCCAGCGCCTGCTCCAGTTGCCGGCCGTTGGGCGTGGACAGGACCGGATTGCCGGCCACGGTAATCAGCGCGCGGATCTGTCCCTCGCCTTCGGTGAGCATTTCTTCAGCCAGCGCCGAGACCGGTAGCTCACCGCCGTACTCGGGACGTCCGGACACGCGGCTCTGCCATTTGTTGAAGTGCCCGCCCGAAGTGGACGCCACCAGATCCACCGCAGGCTCGGTGCACAAGGCACCGCCGACGCGGTCCAGGTTGCCGGTGACCAGATTGATCAACTGCACGACCCAATGACACAGCGTGCCGAAGGCCTGAGTGGATACACCCATCCGGCCGTAGCAAACGGCACTTGGTGCAGCGGCGAAGTCCCGGGCCAGCTGGCGGATCTGTTCGGCGGAAACGGCGCACAACGGGCTCATGGCTTCGGCAGTGAACCCCGCCACCGCTGCGCGCACTTCGTCCAGACCGTCCACCGGCAAATGACTGTCAGACGTCAGCCCTTCGCTGAACAGTGTGTTGAGCACACCAAACAATAACGCTGCATCGCCACCGGGACGCACGAACAAATGCTGGTCGGCCATCGCCGCCGTCTCGCTGCGCCGTGGATCGACCACCACCACTTTACCGCCTCGGGCCTGGATCGCCTTCAGACGCTTCTCGACATCCGGCACAGTCATGATGCTGCCGTTGGACGCCAGCGGATTACCGCCCAGGATCAGCATGAAATCGGTGTGATCGATATCCGGGATTGGCAGCAGCAGGCCGTGGCCGTACATCAAGTAGCTGGTCAGGTGATGGGGCAGTTGATCGACCGACGTAGCCGAATAGCGGTTGCGGGTTTTCAATAGGCCGAGGAAATAATTGCTGTGGGTCATCAGCCCGTAGTTATGCACGCTGGGGTTGCCCTGATACACGGCGACCGCGTTCTGCCCATGACGCTCCTGAATCGCCGAGAGTTTTTCGGCGACCAGCTCGAACGCTTCGTCCCACTCGATGGGCAGCCATTCGCTGCCGACCCTGCGCATCGGCTGGCGCAGGCGATCCGGATCGTTCTGGATATCTTGCAGCGCCACGGCCTTGGGGCAGATGTGCCCACGACTGAACGTGTCCAGGGCATCGCCCTTGATCGAGGTGATCTGCACCTGGCCGTCGGTTTCGGTGGTTTCAATGGTCAAGCCGCAGATGGCTTCACACAGGTGGCAGGCACGGTGATGGAGAGTCTTGGTCATGGCCAGTCTCTGTCTTGTTCTGGGCAGGCAATCACGCCTGCGGGAACAAAACTATGGCCCGCGACCCGGTGCAGCGCCAGCGACGTTCGTCTTGTGAATCGGCGGCCATCAGGCCGGCCGATAGACGCGTCAGTTCGCCGGAAGCTGGGGCGGCGCAGCCAGCTGGATTTCCTGGATGGTCTCGATCTGCTCGTGGGCGACGTGGACGCCGGTGAGTTCGCCGATCAGTCGCCAGTGCTCGTCGAGCCCGGCGCTGATGGTCGCCATGCGATCGATCATCTGCCGGCTGGCGGCCTTGACCACGTCGTCATCGCTGCGCAACAGTTCGAAGGACATCGAGGTCATCGAGGCGGTTAGGTGGGTCAATGAGCGTGCCGTGTGGCCCAGCAGTTCCATTAACAGTTTTTCTTTCGATTCCATGCGGAGGCTTCCTGCGTCGCTCGTGATTTATTTATAACCCAGCACTTTGCTTTAGCAAATGTTTCAACCTGCGCATCCGACCAAGCGAACCGGTGGCTCAACGGTCGCAAACCGACCAGAGCTGTGCCATCCCCGCCGCGCCGGATTGCCAAGCCCGGTGGGGCCAGTGTACAAATGCCTCGCTGCCCTCTCGAAAACTGACCGGAAATCACAGTGTTCGCACTGTTATCACTCCGGCGCATTTGTGCAAAAACCGTAGCCTATTGGAAAAACGCGACATTTAGTGTCAATATCGCGCCTCCCCCTATTTCGTCGCCCCCGTGCGGCTTACGCCGCAGGTCTCGCCCGTTGTTCCGATAAACAAGGCTTTGAGCATCTGCGGTTTGTAGCAAAAAGGTAGTCAATGATGAGCGCAAGGCACTTTCTCTCCCTGATGGATTGCACGCCCGAAGAGCTGGTCAGCGTGATCCGTCGAGGCGTTGAGCTCAAGGACCTGCGTAACCGCGGCGTACTGTTCGAGCCTCTGAAAAACCGCGTCCTGGGGATGATCTTCGAGAAATCCTCGACCCGTACCCGGATCTCCTTCGAGGCCGGCATGATCCAGCTCGGCGGCCAGGCGATCTTCCTGTCGCCGCGCGACACCCAGCTGGGCCGTGGCGAGCCGATCGGCGACTGCGCCATCGTCATGTCGAGCATGCTCGACGCGGTGATGATCCGTACCTTTGCCCACAGCACCCTGACCGAATTTGCCGCCAACTCCCGCGTACCAGTGATCAACGGCCTGTCCGATGACCTGCACCCGTGCCAGTTGCTGGCCGACATGCAGACCTTCCTCGAACACCGCGGCTCGATCCAGGGCAAGACCGTGGCCTGGATCGGCGACGGCAACAACATGTGCAACAGCTATATAGAAGCGGCGATCCAGTTCGACTTCCAGTTGCGCGTGGCCTGCCCGGAAGGCTATGAGCCAAACCCTGAATTCGTGGCCAAGGCCGGTGACCGCGTGACCATCGTCCGCGACCCGCAAGACGCCGTGCGCGGCGCGCATCTGGTGAGCACCGACGTCTGGACCTCCATGGGCCAGGAAGAGGAAACCGCCAAGCGCCTCAAGCTGTTCGCGCCGTATCAGGTCACCCGCGCCCTGCTCGACCTCGCGGCCGAGGACGTGTTATTCCTGCACTGTCTGCCCGCCCACCGCGGCGAAGAAATCAGCCTCGACCTGCTTGATGACCCGCGCTCCGTCGCCTGGGATCAGGCAGAAAACCGTCTCCACGCACAGAAGGCCCTGCTCGAGTTCCTCGTTGAACCGGCATATCACCACGCATGAGCCATGAATTACTGCTGAACCTGCGCAACCTCGCTTGCGGCTATCAAGATCAACGTGTGGTGCAGAACCTCAATCTGCACCTCAACGCTGGCGACATCGGTTGCCTGCTCGGCTCCTCGGGCTGCGGCAAGACCACCACCCTGCGTGCGATTGCCGGTTTCGAACCGGTGCACGAAGGGGAAATCTCTCTCGGCGGTGAAGTGATCTCCAGCGCCGGTTTCACCCTCGCCCCGGAAAAACGCCGGATCGGCATGGTGTTCCAGGACTACGCGCTGTTCCCGCACCTGAGTGTCGCGGACAACATCGCCTTCGGTATCCGCAAGCACCCGAACAAGGAGCGCGTGACCGAAGAGCTGCTGGAACTGGTCAACCTGAAGAACCTCGGCAAACGCTTCCCCCACGAGTTGTCCGGCGGCCAGCAACAACGTGTCGCCCTCGCCCGCGCCCTGGCGCCGGAGCCGCAGCTGTTGCTGCTCGACGAGCCGTTCTCCAACCTCGATGGCGAGTTGCGCCGCAAGCTCAGCCACGAAGTGCGCGACATCCTCAAGGCCCGTGGCACCAGCGCGATTCTGGTGACTCACGACCAGGAAGAAGCCTTCGCCGTCAGCGATCACGTCGGCGTGTTCAAGGAAGGCCGGCTGGAGCAGTGGGATACGCCCTACAACCTCTATCACGAGCCGGCGACGCCATTTGTGGCCAGCTTTATCGGTCAGGGTTACTTCATTCGCGGCCAGCTCGGCAGCCCGGAATCGGTGCAGACCGAACTCGGCGAACTGCGCGGCAATCGCGCTTACACCTGGCCGATCGGTGGCGCAGTGGATGTGCTGCTGCGTCCGGACGACATCGTTTATGCGCCGGACAGTGGGTTGAAAGCGCGGATCGTCGGCAAGACCTTCCTCGGCGCCTCGACCCTGTATCGCCTGCAACTGCCGACCGGCGCACAGCTGGAGTCGATCTTCCCGAGCCATGCCGACCATCAGGTGGGTGCGGATGTCGGGATTCGGGTGGCAGCGGAACATCTGGTGCTGTTTCAGGCCTCCGGCAGCACCGCTGCGCAGATTCCGGCGGTGGAAAACGGCGTTCGCCGTTACAGCACCGCGCACTGATCTGCACACAAACAATGAGGGAGCCTGATGGCTCCCTTATTTTTGGTTCTTCACGGATTACCGGGAAAGACGCTCTTGATCTTCATGAAAAAGAATTCGCTATCCCGGTAACCGTACGCCATCCGCTTGATGACCTTTATTCGATTGTTTATTCCTTCCAACTGACCGGTGTGCATCGGCCAGCGAACCCGACTCACGATGCCCCGCCAGTAACCTTTTAGCCGTTTGGCAAACTGGATCAGGGCCGGAATTTCGCTTTCATGAGCATGGCGCAGCCACTGCTTCCAGGCCGATCTCCAGGCCCAGGCGGTACTCGGTGCCCAGAGTATTTTGAGTTCAGCCTTCATCAAATAGACCGTCATCAGTGATTGGTTGGCTGCCAATAAATCCTGCAAGTGAACCTCTTGTTCAGGTGTTTTCAGATTCTGCGGATTGCGCAGCAACAGCCATCGCGCTTGTTTGATGACCTTGCGAGACGGCTTGTCGTGACGTAGCCGGTTGGCTTCGTCGACGCGGACCCGGTCAATGACCTCTCGGCCGTATTTGGCCACTACGTGAAACAGGTCGTAGACCACTCGTGCTTTCGGGCAGTGCTGACGAACTTCCAGGTCAAAAGCGGTGTTCATGTCCATCGCCACCGCTTCGATTTTGGCGCAACCTTCTGGCCCAAGCTCTTCGAAGAACGGTCTGACCGCGGCCCGACTGCGGCCTTCACCGATCCACAGAACCCGTCGTGTGTCGGCATCGAGCACAACGCTGGCGTAGCGATGTCCTTTGAACAGCGCGAATTCATCCATCACCAAACGTCGTGGTTGCGCCTTCGGCAGTTCGCTCAATACCGCCTGCAAGGCGCGACGCTCCAGCAATCTAACCGTGTCCCAATGCAGACCAAACATTTGGGCCACGTGCAGGGTGGGAAGGCGCTCGCAAGCCTGAATAACCGCATCGGCCAGGCGGCGCGTCATACGCGCATAGCGATCCAGCCAACTGACGGCCTCCATGCGTTTGCCACAATCGCGGCAGCCAACTCGCCTGAGCAAAACGTTGAGGCGTACCGCACGGCCAAGAATGGGCAAATCACGAACGACTCGCTCGCAATACTCATGAGTGGTTGAACAGGTTTTTTGGCAGCTGCCACAGGAAGGGAATCGGATGGCGTGGGGGGCTAGATCGATCTGGAGGGCGTCACCATCAGGCTTGATGTTGACGACAGAAAAGCCCTCCCAAAAAGGAAGGAAAGTATTAATATCGCGCATAAGAACGCCGGTTTGTTAGATGTGTTTGCTCGCACGAACATCATCAATCAAATCGGCGTTCTTGTTTCTGTGTTTCCCGGGATTCCGTGAAGAACCTTTTTCATGGGTGCACTCAGTCGTTGGGCAACGGCATCTTGTCGTCATCGGGAATGCCGTCACCGGCGCTCGGGTCGCGGGAATGCTCCGGCGTGACCACCGCCGGACGCGCCAAGGGATCGCGCAGAGGGCTCTCCGGATCCAGCACCGGATCAACTTCCGGCTCAGGCGTGGTGGGCACACTGTCAGGTTTGTGGTCGTCGAAACTCGAATCGGTACTCATACGCACCTCGCTTCAAGGCTTGAGATCAGCCAAGGGATCGTAAGGCTTGGCCGGACGCTTGGGATCATCGCCCGGACGCACATCCTTCGGCGCCTTCGCCGGGCCGACGGGATCGACTTGTGGGTCCTCAAGATCCGGCGAGTCCGGATCGAAGCCCAAGTCGTCACCACTGCCGTGCTCGGACGAATGCGGCCCGCTGGGTGAAGGTGGAATTGCCATGTTCGCCTCCTGAACTGGCCGGAAAATACCGGACGCTACAGTTCAGAAACGCGCGATCCACGAGGGTGCCCGACAAGCGACGAACGGAACCTCAGTGCGCCGCCAGCGCCTTCCTCGCCTGCGCCGCTTCCCGCTCCTGCCCTGCCTGGGCCAGTGCGTCGGCAGCCTTGAGCCAGCGCTGTTGATCGACCGCTGCCGGAATCTGCGTCGGTTTCTGGATCAACACTGCCCAGCCGCCGGACTTTTCGAGGGCCGACTCGAACGAGCTGAAGCTCATCAATTCACGGCGATTCATCCCGGCGCGCAGTAGCACCTTCTGCTTCAGACGATCGTAGCCGGAGAGGATCGCGTAGCGCGGCTCCGCCCAAAACGCCGAACCTTCGCTGAAACGCACCATCACCGGATACCCGGCCGCCACTTGAGTCAGCAGCGCTGGCAGATTGCTGTCCAGCGGATACACGACCATCCCATACTCACGCGCAAGGCTCTGCAGATTCTGCTGCAACTTGTCCTCAGCGCCCGGCAAGTGCAGCGGCTTTTCCAGCAACCCCGGGGTAATCACGATGCCCTGCTGCGACAGCAGACTCGCCAGTACTTGCGGCCCACTTTGATTGGCCTCACCGCGATAGAACGTGCCGCTGAGCTCGACCCGCTCCGGCAGTCGCTTGACCTCCGGCGCCACACTGCCCGCACACCCCACCAATGCTGTCACGCAACCGGCCACCAGCAGCGCCGCGCGAATCCGGGAAAATAGCTGCACCATCGTTACTCTCTTGATCAGTTACCGGTCATCGTGTTCCGGCTTGGTCGAGGATCATAGGACGGCGCCACGCTGCGGTATAGCCCAAAGCGGCAGATGCATCGGCTGCATAGAGCGAACTGATTGGTCACCACCGACCTTTGGTCAATAGCCTGAAACACGCCAGCGACTAGACTGTCATTCAGACAAGAGCCAAAGAAAGAGCGCCCGACGCAGGGCAAAGAGGAGGCACAGATGAGCCTGACCATGACCATCGTAATGCTGATTGCCGGCTGGCTGGCCGTTGCCGCCGCCATGCTGTGGGGCGTGTTGCGGATTTCCCGCCGCCATCACCACCCGGTACAACCTGCACCGACCCGGAAGATCGAGAAACACGACGCCCTTCACGCCACCGCGCACTGACTTTCCGTAACCGTTACAAACAAAAAGGCCGCCTGGACTCTCTCGAGTTCAGGCGGCCTTTGGTTTTCCAGCGATTACGCTTCGGCAGTCAGTTTCTTCTGCTTGGCGCGGCGCGACATCATGTTCAGCACTTCAATCGAAGCCGAGAACGCCATGGCGGCATACACATAACCTTTCGGTACGTGGGCGCCGAAGCCTTCGGCGATCAGCGTCATGCCGATCATGATCAGGAAGCCCAGAGCCAGCATCACCACCGTCGGGTTGTCGTTGATGAACTTGGCCAGCGGATCAGCTGCAAACAGCATCACCAGCACCGAGACAACAACTGCAATCACCATGATCGGCAAGTGTTCGGTCATGCCGACAGCGGTAATGATGCTGTCGATCGAGAACACCATGTCCAGCATCAGGATCTGCCCGATGGCGGCGGCGAAGCCCAGGGTCACCTTAGACGTCGCAGTCTTCGGATCTTCCGGTGCCGGATCCATGCTGTGATGGATTTCCGTGGTGGCTTTCCACAACAGGAACAGACCGCCGGCGATCAGGATCATGTCCTTCCAGGAGAACGCGTGGCCGAGGATCTCGATGACCGGTGCGGTCAGCTGAACGATGAACGCGATGGTGCTCAACAGGGCCAGACGCATGATCAGCGCCATGCCGATCCCCAGACGACGAGCCTTCTGCCGGTACTGCTCAGGCAGCTTGTTGGTCAGGATCGAGATAAAGATCAGGTTATCGATGCCGAGCACGATCTCCATCACCACCAGTGTGGCCAAGGCAATCCAGGCGGTCGGGCTGGCGGCGAGTTCTAACAGATATTCCATGGGTCAGTCCTGACTCTGTGTAAGACGGTTTAGATTTCCTGGGAGGACGATTCGGATTTTTCTTCGTCGTCTTTCGGTTCTTTCTTGCTGATCAGATTGCCGGTGGCATCGCTGAGCGCCTCTTCGGCAGCTTTATGCGTGTCGTCGATGGCTTGTTTGGCCGCTTCGGCCGCCTGACCCATCAGTTGCTGGGCGCTCTTTTCGGCCTGGTCGCAACCGGCCAGTACCAGTAAAGACGCGATCAACAACGCCGTAGTTTTTAGTTTCATGATGCTTCCCTCGATAGAACAGACAGCGCCGTACAGACCGGCCGTCGATGGCTGGGCATTCTAGGGAGACAAACACTTCAGGAAAATTCGTATTTTTAGCGGCTATACTTCGATTTATACGAACTGTATTTGACGGACCGAACCCCATGCTCAATTACCGACAACTGCATTACTTCTGGGTGGTGGCCAAGACCGGCAGCATCGTGCGCGCCTGCGAGCAACTGAACCTGACGCCGCAGACCATCAGCGGGCAGATTTCCCTGCTCGAACAGACCTACGGCATCGAGTTGTTTCAACGGGTCGGCCGCCAACTTGAGCTCACCGAAGCCGGGCGTCAGGCCCTGCCCTATGCCGAGCAGATGTTCCAGCTCGGCGGTGAACTGGAGCTGATGCTGCGCGCCCAGCCCAACGAACAGCAGATCCTGTTCCGGGTCGGCGTGGCGGACGTGGTGCCCAAATCCATCGTCTATCGCCTGATCGCGCCGACCATGGAATTGAGTGAACCGCTGCGCATTACTTGCCGCGAAGACAAGCTTGAACGCCTGCTGGCGGACCTGGCGATCCAGCGCCTGGACCTGGTGATCTCCGACAGCCCGATGCCCTCGCACCTGGACATCAAGGGCTACAGCCAGAAACTCGGCGAATGCGGAATCAGTTTTTTCGCCACCGCCGAACTGGCAGCGCAATACGGTCAGGATTTTCCACGCAGCCTGCACGGTGCCCCGCTATTGATCCCCGGCGCAGAAACCGTGGTGCGCAGCCGATTGCAGCGCTGGTTCGCCGAGCAGCAGATTCAGCCGAGGATTGTCGGGGAGTTCGATGACAGCGCCTTGATGCAGGCGTTCGGCCAGTCCGGCAGCGGGATCTTCATCGGCCCGAGCGTGATTGCCGATGAGGTGAAGCGCCAGTACGGCGTCGAGTTGATCGGCCAGACCGATGCGGTGAGTGAGTCGTTCTACGCGATCTCGGTGGAGCGCAAGGTCAAGCACCCCGGCATCAAAGCGATCACCGAAGGTGCCCGACGCGAGCTGTTTACAGCGTTTTAAGCCGGCGCGCAGACGTCGCGCGGCTTGAGCACCATCAGCACCATGGCGAGGAAAATCGACAGCAGAATGAACCCGGCCGCGGCGAAGCCCACAAAGCCCAGACCGGCACTGTCGATCACTCGACCGCCAATGATCGCGCCCAGACCAATCCCGAGGTTGGCCCCGGCAATGTTCAGCGACGCGGCGAAGGCCGGCGCCTCAGGTGCGGCTTTCATCAAGCGCACGTGGCTGACCAGAAACAGCGCCGCCTGCGTCACGCCCCAGATGCCCATCGCCGCCGCCAGACCCAGCGACGAATTGATGTTCGGCACCAGCGCCACCATCCCGGGGATCATGAACGCGCAGAACATCACCGAAGCCATCAGTGGATGGCGATCCACCGCACGACCGCCCAGCGAGTTGCCGATCAGACCGACCGCGCCAAAGCCCATCAGGCACCAGCCGACCACGGTGCCATTGAAGCCGGCCAGACGTTCAAGGATGTCCGCCAGATAGGTGTAGGCGGTGAACATGCCGCTGAACACCAGGATCGACAGCAGCACATGGCCGAGCATCAGCGGACTGCGCAGGATCTTGAACTGCGAAGCGAAACTGACCTGATGCTGGTGCAGGCTGGTTTTCGGCAGATAGACAAACAGCAGCAACGCCTTGGCGAACGCGATCACCGCCAGAATGGCGAACGCACTGCGCCAGCCGAACGCATCGGAAATCAGCGTACCGACCGGAATCCCGAACACGGTGGCGCAGACGATGCCGAAGCCGATCTTGGCGATCGCGCGACCGGCGAAGTCCGGGCCGACGATGTCAACGGCAGTTTCGCTGGCCAGCGCCCAGAACACCGGAAGCCCCAGCGCCGGGATCAACCGGGCAATCGCCATGACCCAGATGTTCGGCGCCAATGCCGCCACGGTATTGGCCAGACCGAACATGATCAGGATGGTGATGAACAGTTTACGCCGCTCGAAGCGGGCGAAATATGCAGTCAAGAAAGGACCGAACATTGCCACGGTGAAAGCGAATAGAGTCACCAGCAGCCCGGCCTGCGGGATGGTGACGGCCAGGTCGCGAGCAATCGCCGGCAGCAGGCCGACAATGACGAACTCCGTGGTCAGCACCGTGAACCCGGCGGCAGACAACAGAAGGATGGGCAACAGCATGAGGAACTCCAGCAAAACGACGACACCAGCGCTAACCCGAGGGCCCGCCGGCAGAACTTGAAAATAAGGATGCGCAATCTTAACAGAGTGTTTCCCGAGTGACTTGCACAAACCTGTCTAAGTTGCAGAGGGATCCGGTGGCAGATCGTCACAGGTCTGAAGGATCCGGACGACGCTGTGATAAAGTCCGCGCCCTGCAAAACGTACACCCTGTTCAGCCACCCGTTTAACGGTGTGGCTGTCGCGTCAGTCCTTTCGGTTCGTGTCTGTGGCCTGCCCCCGATTCAACGCCCGGATCACGCAACCTTGCACCCTATAAAAAAACCAGAGATGCCGTTATGACCGCTTCATCCCCTTCTCTATTGCAACGTCTTAAAAGCCTCAGCCTGGTCACCCAGATCCTGATCGGCCTGATTGCCGGCATCGCCCTCGCGCTGTTCGCGCCGGAAGCGGCCAAAGGCACGGCCTTCATCGGCAAGGTGTTCGTCTCGGCGCTGAAAGCCGTGGCGCCGATCCTGGTGTTCGTGCTGGTCATGGCGTCGATCGCCAACCACAAGCACGGCCAGGAAACCCATATCCGGCCGATCCTGTTCCTGTATCTGCTGGGCACCTTCGCCGCCGCCGTGGTCGCAGTGATTGCCAGCATGATGTTCCCGTCGCATCTGGTGCTGTCCACCGACAACATCGCGGTAAGCGCGCCGGGCGGCATCAGTGAAGTGCTGCAAAGCCTGTTGCTGAGCGTGGTCGACAACCCGGTGAGCGCACTGATGAACGCCAACTTCATCGGCATTCTGGCCTGGGCCATCGGCATGGGCGTGGCGATCCGTCACGCCGGCGACACCACCCGCGAAGTGGTCAGTGACCTGTCCAACGGCGTGACCCTGATCGTGCGCGTAGTGATCCGCTTTGCGCCGCTGGGGATTTTCGGCCTGGTGGCCTCGACCCTGGCCACCTCCGGTTTCGGCGCGCTGGTCGGTTACGCGCACCTGCTGGCGGTATTGCTGGGCTGCATGCTGTTCGTGGCGCTGGTGATGAACCCGTTGATCGTGTTCTGGAAGCTGCGTCGCAATCCGTACCCGCTGACGCTGAAATGCCTGCGTGAAAGCGGCATCACCGCGTTCTTCACCCGCAGCTCGGCGGCGAACATTCCGGTCAACCTGGAATTGAGCAAGCGTCTGGGCCTGCATGAAGACACCTACTCGGTATCGATTCCGCTCGGCGCCACCATCAACATGGCCGGCGCCTCGATCACCATCACCGTGTTGACCCTCGCGGCCGTGTACACCCTGGGCATCGCCGTGGACATCCCGACCGCGATCCTGCTCAGCGTTGTCGCCGCGATCTGCGCCTGTGGGGCGTCGGGCGTGGCCGGTGGCTCGTTGCTGCTGATTCCGCTGGCGTGCAGCCTGTTCGGCATCCCGAGCGAAATCGCCATGCAGGTGGTGGCGGTCGGTTTCATCATCGGCGTGCTGCAGGATTCGGCCGAGACGGCGCTGAATTCCTCCACCGACGTGCTGTTCACCGCCGCCGCATGCCTGGGCGAAGAACAGAAAGCTCAGCGTCCAGCGTAAAAAACCGGCGCAACAAAAAGCCCGCCAAGGCGTAAACCTTGGCGGGCTTTTTGTTGCAGAACGTTTTAGAACGCGCCCATGTAATCGCGCTTGCCCACTTCCACACCGTTGTGACGCAGCAGTGCGTAGGTGGTGGTGACGTGGAAGAAGAACTGCGGCAGACCGTAGCTCAGCAGGTAAGCCTGGCCACTGAAGCGCTTCTCTTTCGGGGTGCCCGGGCGGGTCACGATTTCAATCCCTTCCTTGCCATTGATCTGCTCTGGCTTGATCTCGCCGATGAAAGCCAGAACCTTGGCGATCAGCGCTTGCAGCTCGGCGAAGGTGGTTTCGGTGTCGTCATATTTCGGGATTTCGATTTCGGCCAGACGCGAGGAAACGCCTTTGGCGAAGTCCACGGCGATCTGCACCTGACGCACCAGCGGGAACATGTCCGGGTACAGACGCGCTTGCAGGAAGGCGTTCGGGTCGATGTTTTTCTCGGTGGCGTGGGCTTCAGCCTTTTTCAGCACATCGCTCACGGCGTTGAGCATTTGTTGGAAAACCGGGACGGATGCGGCGTACAGGGAAATGGTCATGGCAGTCTCACGTGGTGGCTGGGTGAATCGTGGGGGCGATTATAGCCATGCTCGCATGGCGGCGCGGCTTGTCTTTTATCCAGCAAGGATTAGGCTAGGCGCCTTCGACTGCAGAGGGAACGCGCGATGACCACAGAATTTGAAACCCGCTCCGACGAACCACGGCTCAACGCCACGGAAATCCGCATTCTGGGCTCGTTGATCGAGAAACAGGCCACCAGCCCGGAAACCTACCCGTTGACCCTCAACGCGCTGGTGCTGGCCTGCAACCAGAAAACCAGCCGGGAACCGGTGATGAACCTGACCCAGGGCCAGGTCGGCCAGAGCCTGCGCGCCCTCGAAAGCCGCGGTTTCGCCAAACTGGTGATGGGCAGTCGCGCCGACCGCTGGGAGCACAAGGTCGACAAGGCGCTGGAGCTGGTGCCGGCGCAATTGATCCTGACCGGGTTGATGTTCCTGCGCGGCCCGCAGACCGTCAACGAACTGCTGACCCGCAGCGGTCGCATGCATGAATTCGAAGACGCCGAACAAGTGGTGCATCAGCTGGAACGCCTGATCGCCCGGGAGCTGGCGGTGTTGATTCCGCGTCAGGCCGGTCAGCGCGAAGATCGCTACACCCACGCGCTGGGCGATCCGGCGGACATCGAGGCGATTATCGCGGCGCGCCAGAATCCGAGTGATCGCGGGGCTGCCAGCGGTGTGTCAGCGGAGCGTATCGAAGAGCTGGAAGCGCGGATTGCGGCGCTGGAAGAGCGCTTGGCCCGCCTCGAAGAATAAAAGCACCGGGACGGCGTTATTCGCCGTCCCAGTAATCCACGCCGTCCGCCTGCCGCGCCACCGCCACGAAGCCCGAGGCATTGCCTTCGGCATCGACGTTGAAGTTGTCCATCACCGCGTATTTGTTCGAATCCGGGTACTCGCAGATTTCCGGTTGCTGCTGGGTACTGACGGCCAGATAACGCAGTTCCGCAGCACTGGTGTTGATGATCTGATGCGCCGCTTCCGGGCCGCCCGGCGGGCAGGCGATCACGTCGCCGGCGCGGATCGGGAAACGTTCGGCGCCGAGGCGCACCTCCCCTTCCCCGGCCACCACGTAAAACATTTCTTCATTGACCCGATGACTGTGAAACGGGCTGCCACGCATGCCCGGCGGCAGCGCATACAGGCGATATCCGAGCTTTTGCGCGCCCAATTGCTGGCCGACCCGGGCGAAGCGTTGCTGATAACGCCCGGCAGTTTCGCCCTCGGGGGCCAATGATTCGGGAAGCGGTTCGAGTTCGACGTCATTCAGGTTGAGAATGGGCGGATGCATGCAAACCTCGGCTTTTGTGATGGGCAAGTCTGTGCTTGCTGATCCGGCAGTATAGGCAACGGCAAATCCGGGCGGATATGCCGTTTCTCAGGCTCCATCAGCTACGGGCAAACGCCACCGCTGCATCGAATTGCTCGACCGTCGGCCGCACGCCGGTGTACAGCACGAACTGCTCCAGCGCCTGGATCGCGATCACTTCCAGTCCGGTGATCACCTTTTTACCTTCGGCACGACCGCGCACGATCAGCGGGGTTTCCGAGGGGATCGCGACCACATCGAATACGGTGTCGGCTGACTTGATCACATCCGCTTCAAACGACAGCTGCCCTGCTTCCGGGCCTCCGTCCATGCCCACTGGGGTCACGTTGATCAGCATCTGCGGACGCTCGTCGCCCAATTCCGCCTGCCAGCGATAACCCAGAGAATCCGCCAGCGCGCGCCCGGCGCGCTCGTTGCGGGCCACGATCAAACCGTTTTTGTAACCGCCATCGCGCAAGGCACTGGCCACCGCCTTGGCCATGCCGCCGCTGCCGCGCAGGGCGAAAGTCGTGTCCTTCGGCACCGCGTGGGTTTCCAGCAACTGGGCGATGGCAATGTAATCGGTGTTGTAGGCCTTGAGATGGCCACTGGTGTTGACGATGGTGTTGATCGACTGGATCGCTGCCGCCGAGGCATCCAGTTCATCGACCAGCGCAATGCTGGCTTCCTTGAACGGCATCGACACCCCGCAACCGCGAATCCCCAGCGCGCGGATCCCGCCGACTGCACCGGGCAGGTCCTTGCTGCTGAACGCCTTGTAGTAGAAATTCAGGCCCAGTTGTTCATACAAATGGTTATGAAAACGCAGACCGAAATTCCCGGGACGCCCAGACAGGGACATGCACAATTGGGTGTCTTTGTTGGGGTTCATCTGCATGGGAGGCTCCTTCGAATGCACTTTCGGATGGACGGGATTAGCCAGCCCATCGGGTTCTGAACGATCATAAGGCGGTCTGTTCCGGGCATCACAGCCGATGCCGAAAATCCGGTAAACAAACCGGTACAGACCTTACACAAAATTTACCTAGCGGCCGTGCTGTTTTTCAAAATGTTGCTGTCTTAGAAGTATCCCCGCGCCATTCCGGGCCTGTTGCAGATTCGGACGCCGGGTCGAAGAACCGAGGAATTATCATGATTCGTAAACTCCCCATCGTGGCCTTGTTGATTGGTGCATTCGCGATCACGGGTCAGGCAGAAGCCCACGGCGGTGGCTGGCAGGGCCCGGCGGTATTTGGTGCGATCGTCGGCTCGGCCATCATCGGCTCGGCGCTCATCAACCAGGATCGGCCGGTGTACGTCCAACAGCCTGTTTACGCTCAACCGGCACCGGTCTACGTGCAGCAACCGCCGCCACCGGTCTACTACCAGCCGGCCCCGGTTTATGTGCAGCAACCGGTCTACGTCCAACCGGCCCCGGTCTATTACGGCCCGCCGCGCGGTTATTACGGCCGGCCACACTATTACGGTGGCCCGCGCTGGTAACCGGTAAACGAAGCCCCGCTTAATAGCGGGGCTTTTTATTGCCTCCAGAAAAGCCAACCGTCCGTCGGCCAAGGTCTGAAAAAATCTCGCCAAGGTCGCTGTGGGGACAGTTTGAACCGTTAAAGTCGGCATGATGGACTCGACCGTCGGGGGCAAAACACAAACGGTCATCTATTTGTCATGACGGAACCGCACTCTGAATCCGTCCGCATACAACAGGTTGATAACAACAAGGACGACTTGAATGCCTACACAGAATCCACACCGCATCGTCGGCTTATGCACCTCGAGCAAGGTCTACAACGCCCTGACCGAACTCAAGCACCTGGAAGGCCACCGCACGGCGAAGTTTCTCTCGCTGCTGGCGGAAAACCTGGTGCGCAAGGGGTTTCTCAATGAACACGAGATCGTGCACATGCTCGATCAAGTGGTGGATTGAGCCAGCCCTCAGCGGCGTCAATGTCCACTATCGAAAGCGTTGATTGTCCCTGAAACGGCCAACTCCCTAAGGTAGCTCCATAGATTGATGGAGGTACTTCTCATGGCTCAGGTTCAAATCATGTCCGTTGTCGGCAGCGCCGTTCCCGCATCCCTCAGAGAGTTGGGACTGCTCGCCTGCTGGTATCTGGTACGCGACGGCGAGCCGGTCAGCGGCCCGCTCACGTCCTTGCCGGCGGCGCAGGCACTGTCGCAACAATTGCTCGACGGCCCGTTCAAGGCTTAAGGCAGCTGCACTTTCGGTTTGCTTTCGATGAACAGCGCCCAACTCGACATGAACAGCGCCGCGATCAGCGGCCCGATCACGAAGCCGTTGAGCCCGAACACCGCCAGCCCGCCCAGGGTCGAGATCAGGATCATGTAGTCCGGCATCCGGGTGTCCTTGCCCACCAGAATCGGGCGCAGCAGGTTATCCACCAGACCGATCACGAACACCCCGAACAACCCCAGCACCACGCCCTGCCAGATCATTCCGCTAAGCAGGAAGTAAGCCGCGACCGGCACCCAGACAATCCCCGCCCCGACCGCCGGCAGCAACGACAGAAACGCCATCAACACCGCCCAGAGCAACGCGCTGGGAATGTCGAGAAACCAGAAAATCGCCCCGCCCAGCGCACCCTGCGTGATCGCCACCAGCAGATTGCCCTTCACCGTCGCGCGCAC
The DNA here is from genome assembly GCF_058808435.1 of Pseudomonas sp. GW821-FHT11D10. NCBI lineage: Bacteria > Pseudomonadati > Pseudomonadota > Gammaproteobacteria > Pseudomonadales > Pseudomonadaceae > Pseudomonas > Pseudomonas sp. GW821-FHT11D10. The sequence goes on from NZ_JBXARR010000004.1 coordinate 386,179, forward strand.
CACGCGGTTGAATTTCAGCTGCAAACGACGTTTGTGATGCTCCTCCAGCGGTATCGCCGTGCGCACCTTGCGCGCCAGTTCGGCGCCATCGCGCAGAAAGAAAAACAGCAGGTACAGCATGATGAAAAAACTCACCACAAAATCGAACGTGCCCTGGCCGAAGCTGAACGCCTGGCTCGCCAGCACCTGACTGCCCTGCATCGAGGCTTTGACAATCTTCTCGCGCAAGGCATTGAGCTCACCCAAGCCGAAGCGATCGAGCAAGTGCTGAAAATACGGCGGCAGGCTGTGTTTGAACTGCGCCAGATAGGCGCCGACATCGAGCTTGCCGCTCTCGATATTGTCGTAGAGCGTCGCCCCTTCCTGCACCAGCAACACGCTGATGACGATCACCGGCAGGATCGCGATCACCAGACACACACTCAAGGTGCATAGCGAAGTGAGGTTGCGTTGCCAGCCGAATTTCAGCTGCAACTGGCGCTGCATCGGCGCGAACAGGATGCCGAGAATCACCGCCCAGAACACCGCGCCGTAGAACGGCAGCAGGATCCAGATAAAGGCGACCGTCACCAGAAACAGCAGCACGGTGAGGGATTTGAATTGCAGACTCTTTTGGTTCATGTCCGGTCCAGGTCAGTCAGGCGCCACCCGCGCCCGTCCCGTTTAGTCAGCCAGCGTCAGCGCGAGTGCCCTGTTTCTTCATGGAGCATAGATCCAGATCAATAAACCCTCGGCGCAACTGCTCTACCCTGCCGCGCTTTTGCGACCGACGCCGCCATGACGACCTCCTTCACCCCCGAACTGCTCGCCCCCGCCGGCACCCTGAAAAACATGCGCTACGCCTTCGCCTATGGGGCCGATGCGGTGTATGCCGGCCAGCCGCGCTACAGCCTGCGGGTACGCAACAACGAGTTCGATCACGCCAACCTCGCACTCGGTATTCGTGAAGCTCAGGCCCAGGGCAAGCGCTTCTACGTGGTGGTCAACATTGCGCCGCACAACGCCAAGCTGAAGACCTTCCTCAAGGATCTGGCGCCGGTGATCGAGATGGCGCCGGACGCGCTGATCATGTCCGACCCGGGCCTGATCATGCTGGTACGCCGGCACTTCCCGCAGATGCCGATCCACCTGTCGGTGCAGGCCAACACGGTGAACTGGGCGAGCGTCGAGTTCTGGCAGCAACAGGGCTTGAGCCGGATCATCCTGTCCCGTGAACTGTCGCTGGAAGAAATCGGCGAAATCCGCGAGCAAGTGCCGGGCATGGAGCTGGAAGTGTTCGTCCACGGCGCACTGTGCATGGCCTATTCCGGCCGCTGCCTGCTCTCGGGTTACATGAACAAGCGCGATGCCAATCAGGGCACCTGCACCAACGCCTGCCGCTGGAAATACTCGGCGCAGGAAGCGACCGAAAACCAGCTCGGCGAAATCGTGCAGACCTTCGAACCGCAACCGACCCTCGGCCTCGGCGCCCCCACCGATCAGGTGTTCCTGTTGCAGGAAGCCAACCGTCCCGGCGAGTTGATGCCGGCCTTCGAAGACGAACACGGCACCTACATCATGAATGCCAAGGACCTGCGTGCGGTGCAACACGTCGAACGCCTGACCCGCATGGGCGTGCACTCACTGAAGATCGAAGGCCGGACCAAATCGCACTTCTATTGCGCACGCACCACTCAGGTCTATCGTCGGGCCATCGACGATGCGGTGGCCGGCCGCGAATTCGACCGCAGCCTGATGACCGATCTGGAATCCCTCGCCCAGCGCGGCTACACCGAAGGTTTCCTGCGCCGCCATGTGCATGACGAATACCAGAACTACCAGAACGGCAGCTCGGTGTCGGAGCGTCAGCAGTTCGTGGGAGAGCTGACCGGCGAACGCCGGGATCGACTCGCCGAGGTCAAGGCGAAGAACCGCTTTGCCCGGGGCGATCATCTGGAACTGATGACACCCAAGGGCAACTTCCATTTTGACCTGCATGAACTGCAGAACCTTAAAGGCGAAGCCATCGACGTGGCGCCGGGGGACGGGCATACGGTGTATCTGCCGATTCCGGATGCGGTGGATTTGCGCTTCGGCTTGTTGATGCGCGACGTGAGCGGCGGCTGATCCGGCTCAGACAAACTCCTCGCGCAACATCGCCACAAATGCCTCACGCGCCGGGTGCACCCCGGCGTTTTCATGCCAGTAGAACAAGTTGTCGATGGCCGTCAGTTCCGGAAATTCGTAACCCGCACAACCCGCGCCTTTGGCGTATTGCTCGAATACGCCTTTGGGCACCAGCGCCACGCCGGCGCCGGCACTCACGCAACCGACAATCGCCCCGTAACTGGCCAGACTGACAATCGGCAGTGCCAGCCCCTGACGCAACAACCAGTGCTCCAGCGCGGCGCGATACGGACAGCCCTGCGGCCACATGAATACGGTTTTGTCCTGCAAATCGTCGAGGTCGCGCACCGGCCCGAACGAGGTTGATGCGATCAGCAGCAATTCTTCGCGATACATCGGCGTGCGTTTGAGCTGCGAGCGCTCGACGTCCACCGCAACGATGGCGCCGTCGAGTCGATGGCTGACGGTATCGTCGAGCAGTTGCCCCCAGGTGCCGGTGGTCAGTTCCAAGGCCACGTTCGGATAGCGTTTGTGAAATTTCGCCAGCAGGCGCGGCAGACGCCCGGTCGCCGAAGATTCGATGGCGCCGATGCGCAGTGGCCCGGACGGCTCGGCAGCGGGATCGACTGCGCGTTTGGCTTCGGCAGTCAGTGCCAGAATCTTTTCTGCATAGGCGAGAAAAGTCTGACCCGCAGGACTGATCCGCAGCCCGCGCCCTTCGCGCAGAAACAGCGCCACCCCGAGCTCCGCTTCCAGGGATTTGATCCGCGCCGTGATATTCGACGGCACGCAAAACAGCTTTTCAGCCGCTTTGGCGATGCTGCCGACCTCGGCCACGGTCTTGAACATGCGGATCTGCGCCAGCTCCATAATTCGTCACTCACAGTGAATGGTTGGCGCAGTATAAGTCAGTTGTGGCGAATGATTGACCGCCCGGATACTCGGCGCATCAACCCTCCTGGTGCCTCGCTCATGCCTTCCACTTCACCTTTGAAAATCCTGTTGGCAATGGCCTTCGTCGTCGGCTGCTGGGCCTATTCGCCCACCGGTATCCACATCGGCCTGCAAGCCTACGATCCCGGTCATCTGGCGCTGCTGCGGTTTCTGCTGGCTTCGTTGTTCATGGCAGTGATTGCGGGTTTCAAGGGCATTCATCTGCCGCGCCTGCAGGATTTGCCGCTGTTGTTTGCCCTGGGCTTCTTTGCCGTCAGCCTGCATCACGTCGTGCTGAACATCGGTCAGCAAAGCGTCAGCGCCGGCGCGTCGAGTGTGCTGGCGCAATCGACGCCGCTGTTCAGCACGTTGCTGGCGCGGTTTCTGTTCAAGGATCGGGTCAGCGTCTGGCGCTGGGGTTGTGTGTTGCTGGGATTCGTCGGCGTGGTGATTGTGGTCAGCGGCGATCGCGGCCTCGGCAGCATCGACGCCCACGGCTTGCTGATTCTGCTGGCCGCCGTGTCGTGGAGCGTTTACTTCGCCCTGCAAAAACACCACGCCCGGCGCTACGACGGGCTGACGCTGGTTTGTTACACCGTGTGGTCCGGCACGCTGTTGCTGTTGATCTACTTGCCGGGGCTGGCCGACAGCGTGGCCAGTGCGCCACTGCGGGTGCAATGGGCGGTGCTGGGTCTGGGTGTGTTTCCCAGCGCCCTCGCCTATCTGGCGTGGGCATTCGTGCTCAAGCATGTGGACCTGAGCCGGGCGACGATGACGCTGTACCTGATTCCGCCAACCGCAATGTGCATTGCTTCCGTGGGATTGGGCGAACGACCGACGCTGTTGGTACTGGTGGGTTCGGCGGTGGTGTTGATCAGTGTGCTGGCGTTGAATCTGGAGCGGCCCGCGGCGGTGCGGGCCATTGAGACTTGAGTTGCGACACCGTTATGCGCCGCCTGCTGAAAACCGGTCGCGACTGTTGGTCAGGTGCAGCCACATCGCCGCACGCGCGGCGTCCGGGTCCTGACGCTTGATCGCGTTGAGGATCGCCTCGTGCTCCAGATTCGCCAGTTGCCCAAGCTTGCTCAAATCCACCGCCCCGCGCTCGGCCGCGTTGACCCGGGTGCGCGGGATCATCGCGCTGCCCAGGTGCTGCATGATTTCGGTGAAGCAGACATTGCCGGTGGCTTCGGCAATAAGCAGATGGAAGCGTCGATCGGCTTCGACGCAACTGTCGTTGTTGGCCAATAGACGCTGATAGTCGTCCAGTGCCTGACGCATCTGCACCAGTTGTTGCTCGGTTCGGCGCTGCGCCGCCAGTGCCACCGCTTGCGTCTCCAGGCCCATGCGCAATTCGAGAATGCTGCGCACCCCCAGCGCGGTGTCGACATTCAGCCGCAATCCCTGCTCCGGCGCGCGCTCGATCACGAAGGTGCCGATGCCGTGCCGCGTCTCCACCAGCCCCGACGCCTGCAATTTGGAAATCGCCTCGCGCACCACGGTGCGACTGACGCCGTGTTCCTGAACGATCGAGTTTTCCGACGGCAACTTGTCACCGGGCAACATCTGGCCGAGCAGGATGCTCTGGGTGAGTTTTTCCACCAGGTCATGGGCCAGGTTGTGTGCGCGTTTACGGGCGGGAGCGTCGAGGTCTTCTTGCATGGTCGGTTCCGGTGATCGGGGCAAATCGATCGTAGCACTGGAGGCGATGACTTGTATGAGCTCCTATGAATTCCGGGGCTTAACTTGTATGACAACATTCGATTTTAGCTAAAAACCCTCTCACTTCGCCGAACAATCGCCCCACGATCACTGGCATAGAATGCTCTGCCATATCTGACACAACCCTTACAAAAGCCAACAAACACGGAACTTAAAATCTTAAAAAGCATAAAAACCGCCTCCCGTAGACAAATTTGATTGAGCACTCCCGCTTGTAGGACAAAAAAATCTAGTTGTATGATGTCTATCAACAACGCAACACCAGACACACCCCGCATAAAAATAACGAGTGGGAGAAAACCAAGTGAAATCATCCATTGCCGGGATGAACGAGGGCACCGATTCCGTGCTGTCCTCCGCCATTGCCAAAGTCAAACGCCACGTCCTGCCGCTGTTCGTCATCATGTTCATCGTCAATTACATTGACCGGGTGAACATCGGCTTCGTCCGCACCCACATGGAACACGACCTCGGCATCGGTGCCGCGGCCTACGGTTTCGGTGCCGGGCTGTTCTTCATCGGTTACGCGCTGTTCGAAGTCCCCTCCAACATGCTGCTGCAAAAGGTCGGCGCGCGAATCTGGCTGACCCGCATCATGTTCACCTGGGGCCTGGTGGCCGCCGGCATGGCGTTCATCCAGAACGAAACCCACTTCTACATCCTGCGTTTTCTGCTCGGCGTGGCCGAGGCCGGGTTCTTTCCCGGGGTGATCTACTACTTCACGCGCTGGTTGCCGGGGGCCGAGCGCGGCAAGGCGATTGCGATTTTCTTGAGCGGTTCGGCCGTGGCCTCGCTGATTTCCGGCCCGTTGTCCGGCCTGTTGTTGCAGATCGAAGGTCTGGGTATGCACGGCTGGCAGTGGATGTATTTCATTGAAGGGATGTTCTCGGTCGGCCTGTGCGTATTCGTCTGGTTCTGGCTCGACGCCAAACCCCACGACGCCAAGTGGCTGACCCGCGCCGAGCAGGACGCGCTGGTCAAGGCCATCGACGATGAACAGAAGGCCCGCGAGGCCGCAACGCCGATCCGGCCGTCGCTGGGCAAACTGCTCAAGGATCGCCAGATCATCCTGTTCTGCCTGATCTACTTCTTCATTCAATTGACGATCTACGCCGCGACGTTCTGGCTGCCGAGCATCATCAAGAAAATGGGCGAGATGAGCGACTTCCAGGTCGGCCTGTTCAACTCGATTCCGTGGCTGCTGTCGATCATCGGCATGTACGCGTTCGCCTCGTTCTCGGCGAAGTGGAAACACCAGCAGGCGTGGGTGGCCACTGCATTGCTGATCGCCGCCGCGGGGATGTTCATGTCCACCACCGGCGGGCCGATCTTCGCTTTTGTCGCGATCTGCTTTGCCGCACTGGGTTTCAAATCCGCGTCTTCGCTGTTCTGGCCGATTCCGCAGGCTTATCTCGACGCACGGATCGCCGCTGCCGTCATCGCGCTGATCAACTCGGTGGGCAACCTCGGCGGTTTCGTCGCCCCGACCACCTTCGGCCTGCTGGAACAACACACCGGTTCGATCCAGGGCGGCCTCTATGGTCTGGCCGCGACCTCGATCATCGCCGCGATCATCGTGTTCGCCGCCCGCATGACACCCAAATCCGCACCTGACGTCGCCGTGGCCGATGCCGCGCCGAAACACGCTTGAAAGGACAATCCCAAATGACCGCACACGACATCGCCAAAGCCCCGATCATCACCGAGATGCAAGTCATCCCGGTGGCCGGCCACGACGGCATGCTGCTCAACCTGAGCGGCGCCCACGGGCCGTTTTTCACCCGCAACATCGTCATTCTCAAGGACAACGCCGGCCACACCGGCGTCGGTGAAGTGCCCGGCGGCGAGCGTATCCGCCAGACCCTCGAAGACGCGCGCAGCCTGGTGGTCGGCAGCCCGATCAGCACTTATCAGAAGATCCTCAACCAGGTGCGCCAGACCTTCGCTGACCGCGATGCCGGCGGTCGTGGCCTGCAAACCTTCGACCTGCGCATCACCATTCACGCGGTCACCGGGCTGGAAGCCGCGCTGCTCGACCTGCTCGGCCAGCACCTCGACGTACCGGTGGCCGCTTTGCTCGGCGAAGGCCAGCAGCGCGATGAAGTGAAGATGCTCGGTTATCTGTTCTACGTGGGCGATCGCCGGGAAACCGACCTCGCCTACCGCAGCGAACCGGATGCCGACAACGACTGGTTCCGCGTGCGTCACGAAAAAGCCATGACCGCCGATGCCGTGGTGCGTCTGGCCGAGGCTGCCCACGCGCGCTATGGCTTCAAGGACTTCAAGCTTAAGGGCGGCGTACTCAGCGGCGATGCCGAAATCGAAGCGGTGACCGCACTGGCCGAACGCTTCCCCGATGCCCGCATTACCCTCGATCCGAACGGCGCGTGGTCACTGAAAGAAGCGATCCGTCTGTGCCGCGACCAGCATCACGTGCTCGCTTACGCCGAAGACCCGTGCGGTGCGGAAAACGGCTATTCGGGCCGTGAAGTGATGGCTGAATTCCGTCGCGCCACCGGGCTGAAAACCGCCACCAACATGATCGCCACCGACTGGCGTGAAATGGGTCACGCGATTCAATTGCAGTCGGTCGATATTCCGCTGGCCGACCCGCATTTCTGGACCATGCAGGGTTCGGTGCGCGTGGCGCAGATGTGTCATGAATGGGGCCTGACCTGGGGCTCGCACTCCAACAACCACTTCGACATTTCCCTGGCGATGTTCACCCACGTCGCGGCCGCTGCACCGGGCGACATCACCGCGATCGACACCCACTGGATCTGGCAGGACGGCCAGCGCCTGACCAAGGCACCGCTGCAAATCGTCGACGGCTGCGTGCAGGTGCCGAAGAAACCGGGACTGGGTGTGGAACTGGATATGGATCAGTTGGCCAAGGCCCACGAACTCTATAAAGGCATGGGGCTCGGCGCGCGGGATGACAGCGTGGCGATGCAGTTTCTGATTCCGGGCTGGACGTTCGATAACAAGAAGCCGTGCCTGGTGCGCTAGGCCTGCGCAGCCTCCAATAGCCAGTGCCTGAACGCCGCCATTGCCGACGTCTCAGGCCGTGACTGCAAACGCGTCAGCCAATAGCTGCCGGTGGTGATTTCGATGGCAAAGGGTTGGCGAATCAGATCCGCCGCCAGTTGCCGGGCAAACATCAACGGCGGCGCCAGTGCCACCCCGCCCCCCTGCAACGCCGCCTCCATCATCGCCAGCGACGAGTCGAACACGATGCTCTGGGGCGGCGCGGCATGGGTCGCCAGTCCCGCCGCATGAAACCATTCCGGCCACTCATCGGTGCGATAGGAGCGCAACAAACGCTGCTGCAAAAGATCCCCCGGCGTGTGCAATTGCCGGGCGATTTCCGGCACGCAGAGCACCGACAACGGCGCCTCCAGCAAACGGGTCGCCTCGATACCGTGCCACGCGCCGGCGCCAAACCGGATCGCGTAATCCAGCCCTTCGGCGGCGACGTCCACCCGATTGTTGTTGGTCGACAGCCGCAAATCTATGAGCGGATGTTTCGCCTGAAAGTCCGCCAGCCTCGGCAACAACCAGCCCACGGCGAAGGTGCCCACCGCGCCGACCGTGAGCATTTCCCGATATTGCCCGCCCGCCAGACGCTCAAGCATCTGCGCGATATGATCGAATGACGTGGTCAGCACCGGCAGCAGAGTTTCGCCCTCGCCGGTCAGCATCAGCCCACGGGGCAGGCGTTTGAACAGGATCACGCCGAGTTGCGCCTCCAGGCTTTTGACCTGATGGCTGACGGCCGCCTGGGTCACGCACAACTCCACCGCAGCACGGGTGAAGCTCAGGTGGCGCGCAGAAGCTTCAAAGGCGCGTAATGCATTCAAGGGCAATTGAGGTCGAATCATGCCAGGTCCCAAATTTTTCTAATGGCTCGTCCGAGATTTCATCGTTTGTCGAAAGACGCCGGACTGCCTAGATTTGGCGGCGCCGATCAGCTGGCCCGACGGAAAACGCTCGCAGTGTAGCGGGATAACACCATCAACACTCATGGAGAGTGGTTCACGCATGTCTTCGATCAACTTGAACAAACTCAAGTCCTTCAGCGCTTTCGGACTTTTCTTCAGCGCCGCCACCTGCCTGGCCGCCCCTCAAACCGACGATCAGTTGCAGGCGCTGGTCAAGGCCACCGTGACCCCGGTCATGCAGCAACAGGATATCGCCGGTCTGGCAGTGGCCGTGACCGTCGATGGCAAGGCGCATTACTTTAACTACGGTGTCGCCGACAAAAGCACCGGGCAAGCGGTGAGTGAAAACACCCTGTTCGAAATCGGCTCGGTGAGCAAAACCTTCACCGCGACCCTCGCCGCCTACGCCCAGGCCAGCGGCAAACTGCAATTCTCTGACAAGGCCAGCCAGCACTGGCCCGAACTGAAAGGCAGCGCCTTCGACCACATCAGCCTGCTGCAACTGGGCACCTACAGCGCGGGCGGCCTGCCGCTGCAATTCCCGGACGCCGCGGATTCTGCCGACAAGATGCTCGGCTATTACCAACAGTGGAAACCGACCTTTCCGGCCGGCAGCCAGCGCCTGTATTCCAACCCGAGCATCGGCCTGTTCGGTTACCTGGCAGCAAAAAGCCTCGGCCAGCCGTTCAATCAGGTCATGACCGAAACCCTGCTGCCGAAACTCGGGCTCAAGCACACCTTCCTGTCGGTACCGGCGTCTGAACAAAAGCTCTACGCCCAGGGCTATGACAAGAACAACAAACCGGTTCGAGTCAGCCCCGGCGCACTGGATTCCGAAGCTTACGGGGTGAAAACCAGCGCTGCCGACCTGCTGCAATACGTCCAGGCCAACCTCGACACCGCCAAACTCGAAACCCCGCTGCAAAAAGCCATCGCCCTCACCCACACCGGCTACTACACCGTCGGCGACATGACCCAGGGCCTGGGCTGGGAACGCTACACCTACCCGATCAGCCTCGACCGCCTGCTGGACGGCAACTCGACGCCGATGGCCATGGAACCGCACACGGTCAAATGGCTGAATCCGCCACAGCCGGAACCGGCGAACGTGCTGCTGAACAAGACCGGCTCCACCGCTGGCTACGGCGCGTATGTCGCGTTCGTGCCGTCGAAGAAAGTCGGGATCGTGATTCTGGCAAACCGCAATTATCCGAATGGAGAGCGGGTGAAGATTGCGCACAAGATTCTGGGTGAGTTGACCCGGTAATCACGCCATAAAAAACGGGCGACCTTCTCAGGTCGCCCGTTTTTTCTTTTCTGATCACCCCTGAATCAGAACATCAATCATCCGGCATTTCCGGCGGCTTGGCCGGTTTGGTCGGCTTCGCCGGTTTTGTCCCTTTTGCACCTTTGGCCGGTGCCGGTTCTGCAGCAGCCGGGGCCGTCACCACGGTGGAAGTGGTCTCTTTCTCGGCGGCCGGCAGCGCATCAATCGTGTCGAAGATTTTCTTCAAATCGACCGCCGCCGCTTCATCCCCCGAAGCCGTCAGTTTGGTCTCGCCATCCTTGCCCACCAGAAAGACCTTCGGATACGCCCCGGCGCCCAGCTTCAGCGAGCGCAGCAACGCCATGGTTTGCTGCTGCTCGAGGCTTTTGCCATCGACCTGACCGCTCATGCTCAGGATGGTGTAAACCTTGATCTTGCGGTCGGCGATACCTTGTTTGTTGGCCGGGTCGTCCAGCGCTTTTTTCAGGCTGACCCAATAAGAATCGACCGTACTGGAAGCGATCACGATCACCGGGCGGTTGATGCCCTTGTCGACGTCCAGAGGGGAATCGCCGTCTGCGGCGAACAGGGGGCCGGCAATCGCCAGCAAGAGTGTCAGGGTCAGTGACCTGATGAGCATGCGCATCTCCTTTTGATATCCACGCTCTAATGATTGCGCATCGCGGCGATTGTTCCGGGGGGTGCCCGGCAAAAGTGTTTCGCCTTGCCCAAAGCTTAGGTCAGCACCGATTTTGCGCAACCGGTTGGGCGCGATCATGTCGCGCATTTGATTACCTTTTATGACCGCATTAGGGTGGAGGTTCAGCCTGTGAAATGGAGTTCAACGCGCATGCACATCGACTACCTCTGCCATCACCCGCAACTGATCGAGGAACTGGCCGAACTCAACTTCAAGGAATGGGGACAGTACAAACCCGAAGACACCCTCGCCAGCCGCACCGAACGCATGCGCGCCGCCTGCGGCAAAGGCGCGATCCCCAGCGTGGTGGTGGCGATCGAAGACGGAAAACTGCTCGGTGGTGCGCTGCTGATCGACAGTGACATGGACACTCGCCCGCAACTGACGCCTTGGCTGGCCGGGGTCTACGTGAAGGCCGAACAGCGTGGCCGTGGGATCGCCTCGCAACTGGTCAACCGCATCGTCGAGGAAGCCGCCGCACTGGGCGTGCCGCAGCTGTACCTGTACACCGATGCCGCGCAATCGCTGTATGCGCGGCTGGGTTGGGAGGTGGTGGAAGAAACGGAGTACGACGGATTGCCGGTGACGGTGATGAAGCGCTCGCTCGGCCAATAAGCACTTAGCTCAGCGCCAAATCGAGCGCCGCTTCCAGCCCCGACGGATCAACGCATCGGCCGTCAAGGCCAAGTATTCCGTCATCAAGGCTGACGCTCAAGGTCACAGTTGGCTTGTCGCCCGGATATTTGCGCATCAGGAGATCAATACCACCAGCGGTTTCATTAGTAGTGGAAATCAGGTCCCACTGGCTATCGCTCAGGTCCAGCAGCGTGTGTTGGCGCTGCTGATCGACCACCCGCGGCGCGTAGAGCCAGTGGCTCATGCGCATTTCCCGGGGCTCGACCGTGATGGCGAGACGGCCATTGCAATGGAATGTGGTTTCGCTCATGGCTGCCTGCCGATCAGAACGCCAGCTTGTAACCGATCAACACCAGCATCGTCGCCAGGCATGGGCGCAGCAGTTCATCGGAGACCCGGCCGGTCAGGTGGCTGCCGAGCCAGATGCCCGGCAACGAGCCGATCAACAGAAAGCCCAGCACGCCCCAGTCCATGTTGCCCATGCTCGCGTGGCCAAGACCCGCGACCAGGGTCAGCGGTACCGCGTGGGCGATTTCGGTGCCGACCAGGCGGCGGGTCGGCAGCAGCGGATAGAGGATGAACAGCGCGACAGTGCCGAGGGCGCCGGCGCCGATGGACGTCAGGGCGACCATGGTGCCGAGGATCAGACCGGTGATCACGGTCATGACATTCAGGCGCGCGCCGCTCGGGTTGTAGTTGCCGCCGGCACGTTTGTGGGCGAATTCCAGCAGGCGTTTCTTGAACAAAATTGCCAGCGCCGTGGCGAACAGTACGAAGCCCAGCGCTTGCTTGATGATGGCGTTCATCGCATCCGGCGCAGTGTGCAGGGTGCTGAGGAACCACAAGGTCATCGCCACCGCCGGGACACTGCCCAGGGTCAGCCAGCCAGTGATGGCCCAGTCGATGTTCTTGTTCTTCCTGTGAACCAGCACGCCGCTGGATTTGGTGATGGCCGCGTACAGCAGATCCGTGCCCACTGCCGTGGCCGGATTGATGCCGAACCACAGCAGGATCGGCGTCATCAACGAACCGCCGCCGACACCGGTCATGCCGACGATGAACCCCACGACCAGCCCGGCAATCACCAGGCCGAAATTTGCCAATTCCATTAAGACGTCCAGACAAACCACAGGAAAAATCCGGCCCGCAGCATAACCAGTTTTCTTATAACGCCCTATATCGATCGGATCTATCGTTATGCCATTTCTTGAGCGTCAATGCTGCCGCCGACCCGGTTTGAAACTATGGCTGCTGTTGAGCCAGACCGTCGCCAGCGCGATCAGCGACAGGATCAGCAACGCCCACGGAAACGACATCGCTCCTGCCCGGTCCAGCAGCAAGCCGCCAAACAATCCGCCGCCGGCAATCGCCACGTTCCAGGAAGTGGTAAGCATCGCCTGCACCACATCCACATGCTCCCCGGCGGAGTCCGCTGCGGCGGTGAGCAGCAACGTCGCCGAGCCGCCGAACGACAGGCCCCAAACCGCCATGCACGCATAAATCAGCCAGGGCGACGGCGCGACCAGTGCCAGCACCAGCGCGGTCACGGCAAACACCGCGAGGCTGATCAGCGCCAGCCCGCGCAACCAGCGATCCACCAGCAGACCGATGATCCAGATCCCCAGCAGCGAGCACAGACCGAAGACCAGCAGCACCAGATCGACCCGTTCGCCAAGACCGGCCTGCGTCAGAAACGGCGCGATGTAGGTGTAGAGAATGTTGTGGCCGAGCATCCAGGTCAGCACCACGAACAGCACCGGGCGCACGCCAGGCAAACGCAGCGACTGCATCAGCGGCAAGCGCTCGGCGCGGGCCTGGCCCGGGCGATCCGGCACGGCGATAAGGATCCACGCCGCCAGCACCAGCGCCAGTGCCGACATAATCCCGAACGAGGCGCGCCAGCCGATCACATTGCCCAGCCAGGTGCCGGCCGGCGTGCCCAGCGACAACGCCACCGGCGTGCCAAGCATGGCAATCGCCAGCGCCCGGCCCTGCTGATGCACCGGCACGATTCCGCGCGCGTAACCGGCCATGATCCCCCACGACAGCCCTGCCGCCATCCCGGCCAGAAACCGCGATGCCAGGGTCAAGCCGTAATGGCTGGAAAACGTGGTGATGGTGTTGAACAGCAGAAACCCGCCGACCGTCATCAGCAGCACCCGCTTGCGCCCCAGCCGCGGGTAGCGACCGTCAGCGGAATCGCCGCGACAATCGAACCCAGCGCATACAGCGTCACCAATTGCCCGGCCAACACTTCGCTGACGTTGAGGCCGGCGCCGATCTGCGGCAACAAACCGGCCGGCAGGGTTTCGGTGAGGATGGCGATGAAGCCGGTCATGGCAAACGCCAGCAACGCGGCGTAAGGCAGTTTGTCCGTGCGGGTGGCACGTTCCAGGCTCGAGTATTCGGCGCTTGCGGGGTCGGTCATGACAGGTGCAGCTCCCTTTGAGTCAAATCGGACGACGGATTGTATACAAATACGCTCGTCCGCCACTCTACCCGACTTGGCTCACTGCACTGGCAAAAAATTCAAAAACAGCAGGCTCTGGGCGTAATTCAGGCCGATGCGCCGGTAGCGCTCGTCGAGCATCTGGGTCAGCAGATCCAGGCGCGCCACGACTTTGCCGAACTCCGTGGCGAAACTCAGGTTGCTGCCCTCCTCGGAAATCTCGTTGGAGAACAACAGCGGCTGGCCTTCCTTGTTCTGCCGCTGAGCGAGGATCCACGTGGCTTTCTCGATGTTGCGCGCGGCGTTGTTGACGAAGGTCGGGTTGATCGCATCGGTCATGTAGAACTCGGTGCGGTTGCCGTGGGCGGTGACCAGCATGCTGCCGATGGCGTAGATGAACGCGCCGACCCGGTCGCCGAGGAACTCCGGGCTCATGGCGTAGCTCAGCGCTGCGAGGTCTTTTTTGCCGCCCAACGTCGGCAGCGGTTGCTGCTGCTCGATGGCCAGCCGCACCTGTTTGACCGCCGTGCGAACGTCGAGGAAGCCGGATTTGCGCAGCTCGTCCGGGTTGCGCAGGTACAACTTGCCCATCAAGCGATAGAGGCTATCGAGGTTGTCGCGCATCGCCAGCGTGGCCATGCGATCGACACTGGTCTGGAGAAGTTCCTGAGGCCTGCCCTCGCGCATCTGGGTGATGAAATTGTTGCCGTCCTGATGGCTGCAACCGCCGAGCAACAGCGTCGACAAAAAGGCCAGCAGCAGGCACGGGCGATGAATGAATGCAGCGATGGGGTGCAAAACTCTCGGCATGAATTCTTTGACGGACACGTTCCTGTGCGGCGGAAGTCACCGCACCCTGGCCATGGATAGAGCCGGGGATTGCGCAAAAGTGCAGTGCCGGCGTGGATTCCCGACCTTCGGCGCAAACCGCCCAAGCAATTTAGTCCGACTTTATTTTTGAATTAATCGTTTCATCCGCTATAAATCTTCACGCAACCATCAATTAGCATGACTATTGAGAGATTTTCAAAACAACAACAAAAAGGAAGGTCAACCCATGCTTCAATCCCGTCACTCACTCTGCGGCCTCGGACTGTCCCTGATGATCGCCACCCTCTCCGCCCAGGCCGCCGGCCTGACCAGCGAACACAAAGCCTTCGGCAAAACCAATGACGGCACGCCCGTCGAGCAATACATCCTGCGCAACAGCCACGGCATGCAGGCCACGGTCATCACCTACGGCGCGACCTTGCAGGCACTGCAAGTGCCGGACAAACACGGCAAGCTCGACGACATCGTCCTCGGTTTCGACGATGTGCAGGGTTACCAGAAAGGCACCGCGTACTTCGGCGCGACCATCGGCCGCTTCGGCAATCGCCTGGCCGACGGCGCCTTCGAACTCGACGGTAAACGCTACCAAGTGCCGCAGAATGACAAGACCAATGCCTTGCACGGCGGCACTCAGGGCTTTGACAAAAAGGTCTGGAAGGCAACGGAAACCAAAGACCAGGATTCGGTCGGCGTGACCCTGACCTACCTGTCGGCGGATGGAGAAATGGGTTTCCCCGGCAACCTCACCACTGAAGTGACCTACCGCCTCACCGACAGCAACGAGCTGCGCATCGACTACAAGGCCAGCACCGACAAACCGACGGTGCTCAACCTGACCAACCACAGCTACTTCAACCTTGCCGGCGCCGGCAATGGCGACATCCTCAAGCAAGTCGCCACCCTGCATGCCAGCCATTACACCCCGGTCACCGCCAAGCTGATCCCGACCGGCGAACTGGCGCCCGTGGCCGGCACGCCGATGGACTTCACCAAACCGACCGCCATCGGCCAGCACATCAAGGCCGATCATCCGCAATTGAAATTCGCCGAAGAGAAACAAGGTGGCTTCGATTTCAACTGGGCGCTGGACACCAAGGGTGACGTCAGCAAACTCGCCGCCGAAGTCAGCGACCCACAATCCGGTCGCCACTTGCAGCTGTTCACCAACGAGCCGGGCGTGCAGTTCTACACCAGCAACTTCCTCGACGGCACGGTCAAGGGCAAGGGTGGCAAGGTCTATCCGCACTGGGGCGCGTTCACCCTGGAGACCCAGCACTATCCGGACTCGCCGAACCAGCCGAACTTCCCGAGCACCCGCCTCGATCCCGGTCAGACCTACACCCAGAACGTGGTGTTGAAGTTCTCCGCCAAGTAAGCACCTGACCTCCTTTCTGGAACCGGACGGAACCCGTGGGCTATCCTGCTGCCCACCCAAGGTATCGACCGTTTCAGAAAGGAGGTTTGAATGCGTACCCTCGAATTGGCTGGCGTGCAGGTTCCGGTGATCGGCCAGGGCACCTGGCGCATGGGCGAAGACCGCTCGGCGCACAAGCGTGAAGTGGCGGCCCTGCGCAGCGGCATCGAACTGGGCATGACCCTGATCGACACCGCCGAAATGTACGCCGAGGGCGGTGCCGAAAGCGTGGTCGGCGAAGCCATCGCCGGCCTGCGCGATCAAGTGTTTCTGGTGAGCAAGGTCTACCCGCACAACGCCAGCCGCAAAGGCATTCCCCAAGCTTGCGAGCGAAGTCTGCGCCGGCTCGACACCGATTACATCGACCTCTATCTGCTGCATTGGCGCGGCCAGTATCCGCTGGAAGAAACCGTCGAAGCCTTCGAGCGTCTGCGCGAGGAAGGCAAGATCGGTCGCTGGGGCGTGTCGAACTTCGACGTTGGCGATCTTGAAGAGCTGTCGAACTCGGCGTGCGCGACCAATCAGGTGCTGTACAACCTGGAGGAACGCGGCATCGAATTCGACCTGCTGCCGTGGTGCCAGCAACAGCGCATGCCGTTGATGGCGTACTGCCCGATCGGCCAGCGCGGCGCGATGCTTGCCGAGCCGGTGCTGAAACAGATTGCCGCTCGTCACGGCGTGACCCCGGCACAGGTTTCGCTGGCGTGGATTCTGCGTCAGGATGGGGTGATTGCGATTCCCAAGGCCGTGCGCCCGGAACACGTGCAGCTCAATGCACAAGCGGCGCAGCTGCAACTCGAGGCCGGGGATCTGGCGGCGCTGGACCAGGCGTTTCACGCGCCACAACGCAAGCAGCGGCTGGCCATGGTCTGAGCCACCCGCCGACTGACAGAGGGCTTCGCCATGAGAAGCACTGATCAGGACGATCCATTCAACCTGCAACGCTTCGTGCTCGCCCAGGATCCGGTGTTCGAACGGGTCCAGCGCGAGCTCGGCGAGGGCCACAAGCGCAGCCACTGGATGTGGTTTGTGTTCCCGCAGTTCGCCGGGCTCGGGGGCAGCGAGATGTCGCGGCGGTTTGCGATCAACTCGGCGCCAGAAACCCGCGCCTATCTCGATCACTCGTTGCTCGGCGCTCGACTGCGGACCTGCACGCAGCTTGTGCTGAACGTGCAGCAGCGTTCGATTGCCGAGATTTTCGGCCATCCGGACGACCTGAAATTCCACTCATCGATGACCCTGTTCGCCCAGTTCGCCGACGAAGACAGCCTCTGGCATCAGGCGCTGGAGCGTTACTTCCACGGCATTCAGGACGAATGGACCCTGCAACTGCTGGACTCAAAACAGGCCCAGTTGCCCCCCGATCAGGGTTGAGAAATCGTCGTCGACAAACGGCAGGATCGCATCCGCCACCGGTTGCAGCTGGCGGGTGATGTAGTGGTCGTAATCGATGGCGGCGCGGCGCACTTCCAGCGGTTCGGGCCCGGCCAGGGTGATGACGTAGCTGATCCAGCCGCCGTTCTGGTACTGGCGTGGACGACCGTGCTGCGCGTTGTAATCGTCCGCCAGCCGCGCGGCGCGCACGTGGGGCGGCACGTTGCGTTCGTAGTCGTCGAGGGTGCGGCGCAGGCGCTTGCGGTAGACCAGTCGCTCGTCGAACTCGCCGGCCAACGTCTTGCGCACGTACTCACGCACGTAATCCTGATACGGCTTGCGCTGGAAGATCCGCTCGTACAGCTCCTGCTGGAATTGCCGGGCCAGCAGCGACCAGTCGGTGCGCACGGTTTCCAGGCCTTTGTAGACCATTTCTTCGCTGCCGTCGGCGCGGGTCACCAGACCGGCATAGCGCTTTTTGCTGCCCTCTTCCGCGCCGCGAATGGTCGGCATCAGGAAGCGTTTGTAGTGGGTTTCGAACTGCAATTCGAGGGCGCTTTCCAGCCCGTATTGCTCACGCACATGCTCGCGCCACCAGTCGTTGACGTGCTGCACCAGCGCCCGGCCGATGGTCGCTGCCTCTTCCTGACCGTGGGGGCGACGCAGCCAGACGAAGGTCGAGTCGGTGTCGCCATAGATCACCGCATGCCCCTGAGCCTCGATCAACTGCCGGGTGCGCAGCATGATTTCGTGGCCGCGCAGGGTGATCGATGACGCCAGCCGCGTATCGAAAAACCGGCAACCGCTGGAACCGAGCACGCCGTAGAAAGCGTTCATGATGATCTTCAGCGCCTGGGACAGCGGCGCGTTGTGCTCGCGCTTGGCGGTCTCGCGGCCCTCGGCGACCCGGGCGACGATGGACGGCAGGCAATGCCGGGTGCGAGAGAAACGAGCACCGCGAAAACCCGGCACCGAGTCGCTGTCATCAGGGTGCTGCAAGCCTTCGATCAACCCCACCGGGTCGATCAGAAAGGTGCGGATGATCGACGGATAAAGGCTCTTGTAGTCGAGCACCAGCACCGATTCGTACAGCCCCGGTTGCGAGTCCATGACAAACCCGCCGGGGCTGGCCTGCGGCGGATTGGTGCCGAGGTTCGGCGCCACAAAACCCTGACGGTGCATCAACGGCATGTACAAATGGGTGAACGCCGCCACCGAACCGCCGCTGCGATCCGCCGGCAGGCCAGTCACGCTGGCGCGCTCCAGCAAAAACTTCAGCAGCTCGGTCTTGGCGAAGATCCGCGTGACCAGTTCGCAATCCTTGAGGTTGTACTTGGCCAGCGCCGGTTTGTCCTCGGCGAACATGCGGTTGATCTCGTCCATGCGCTGGTACGGGTTGTCGATCGACTTGCCCTCGCCGAGCAGGGTCTGGGCGACGTTTTCCAGACTGAACGACGGAAAGCTCCAGGTCGCCGAACGCAGGGATTCGATGCCGTCGATGATCAGCCGCCCCGCCGCTGCCGCGAAGTAATGAGTACGGCTGCCGTGCTCGCGCCACTGCATTTCCTCGCCGCCGCGCCCGAGCTTGAGCGGCACACCGAGGCGCCGGGCGTGTTCGTGGAGGATGCGCAGGTCGAACTGCACGAGGTTCCAGCCGATGATCGCGTCGGGGTCGTGGCGGGCGAACCAGTCGTTAAGCTTCTTGAGGATCAGGGTGCGCGATTCGCAGTACTCGAGGTCGAAATCGACAATGCTGTGATCGCCGTTCGGCGCACCGAGCATGTACACCTGCCGCTCGCCGCAGCCTTCCAGCGCGATGGAATACAACTCGCCCTGCTCGGTGGTTTCGATGTCCAGCGAGACCAGCCGCAGTTGCGGACGATAGTCGGGTGCGGGCTTGAGGTGCGCGTCGATCAGCACACCCTCGGCATCGGGCGTGCCGCTGAACCACACCGGCGCGGTGATGAAACGCTCCATCAGATAACGCTCGGGCGGTCGCACATCGGCTTCGAAGACGTCGACACTGTGGCGGTTGAGCGCGGTTTCCAGACGCATCAACTGACCGTGCTGCTGGCAATACAGACCGAGCACCGGCCGATGCTCGAAATCCTGCAGGGCCAGGGGGCGCAGTTCGACGTTCTTTTCGTCCGCCAGCACCCGCTCGGCCTGCTCGCGCTGCGCCGCCGGGATGAACGCCACCGACGGCTGATGCGGCAGGCGCACACGGCGCGGCCCGGCGTCGGTCGCCAGCCAGAACTCGACTTCGGTGCCGGCCGGGGTGTCGCGCCAATGCCGGGTCAGGACGAAGCCCTGCTGTAAATCCACCACTGCGACCTCAAGAATTGATTCAGACGGGCATTCTACGCGGCATTGCCGAAACCCGTGACAAAGGCCTCGCCATGAAAAACCCCGTCAAATGACGTTTTTTGCGTGTTATCTGCCGTTTTGCGGCCTTGCTCTGTGCGCCTGCGTCTACGATGCTTGGAGAACAACGACAACACCTGAGTAACCGCCATGAAAACCGTCGCCCAGCTGCTCAAGCTCAAAGATCAGAAAAATCAGGAAGTGCACCAGATCAAACCCGATCACATGGTGCTCGAAGCGCTGATGAAAATGGCCGAGAAGAACGTCGGCGCCCTGCTCGTGGTGGAAGACGACAAAGTGGTGGGCATCATCAGCGAGCGCGATTACGCGCGCAAACTGGTGCTGCACGGGCGCTCTTCGGTGGGCACGCCGGTGCGCGACATCATGGTGGCGAACGTGATCACGGTGGACACCCACCAGACCGTCGACACCTGCCTTGGCATCATGTCCGACAAACGCCTGCGCCACTTGCCCGTGGTGGAGGACGGCAAGCTGATCGGCCTGCTGTCGATCGGCGACCTGGTCAAGGAAGCGATTGCCGAACAGGCCGAGCTGATCAAGCAGCTGGAGCAGTACATTCGCGGGGAGTAATCAGCCGGGCCAATGTCGCGCAAAGACCGGCGCCAGCACCGGGTGCCGGTCGATGCGTTGCAGCCACGCATGGAAACCGGGTCGGGCCTGGCGCAGGTGTTCGCGGGCACCGGCCCAGCGCGTGACCACCGCCGCCAGCACGTCCAGCGCCCCCGGCGTTTCATCGTCCAGGTACAGCTCGGCGGAGAACTGGTCGGCAAACACCTCCCAGGTCCAGTGCAGTCGTTCCCGCGCACCCGCCATCAGATTCTGCCGCGATGCCTCGTCCGGCATCACCAGCCAGCGCTCGGGGTAATCAATGACGCCGATGGCCGCGTAGCAATTGCTGACGATGTACACCAGCCCGCGTATCGCCTGATCCCGGTCAGCGCCCTTGGCAGGCAACAGGCCGGATTGCGCAAAGTTCAGCCCCAGATGAATCAGGATCGCCGCACTTTCGGTGATTGCACTGCCGTCCGGCAGTTGCAGGGTCGGGATCTGTTTGAGCGGATTGAGCCGCGCCAACTCCTGCGCCGCTTCCGCGCTGGCCTCGATATCGATGAAGCGGTAAGCCACCTGGCACAGCTCGAGCGCCGCCTCGATGGCCGCGGCCCCTGAGTTGCGATGTCCGTAGAGCTGATACATATCCCCTCCTCCACTGCGAAAGGCATCCTGCCTGGCCCTATTTATAGCTGTTGTATCGAATTTGGCACGGATTGCGCATTCATCGGCAGCTTGCGAATCCCTGATCTCGCAAAACAGCGCTGGCGGTGCCCATCCCGCACCAAGAGCAATCAGCGAACGCTATCCGCGTTCTTGTAAGGTGCGATACCGAACCAAAAGTTCGCGTATCCGAGCTGGCAACAAGGAGTTCACCGCGTGAATCTTCATCTGCTGCGCCACACTCATCTCTCCGTGCCCCTGTACCTGCGCCGTGTTCGTCCTGCGAACAGTCCGTGCATTCCTTTTATTACCTGAACGCCTGCACTATTTATTTTTTAAATAGCACGCAAGAAGTCATTGCGTGCGCGCTGCATTAATGAATGCAACAACGCATTGTTCGACAATAACTTCCAGACAGCACACCGCTACAACTTTTGCTGTTCGGCGTTAATGTCCGAAGCGCACCAAAACTGCACTTTCAGCCATTACACCGAACAAGCGGAACAACCGACTTTACTTAGACAAGAACAAGGAACATCGCCTGTGACCCGCTAAAACACTGACCCGCACCAAATCAGTCCGCCACGCACCATCACGCGTCCTGGCCGACACGAGAACAGCCGCTCTATCTCGCTGAACAGCGCGATACCGCGCCCGGCCTGTCTCGCCCTTGAAAAAGCCCTGCAAACAGGGCCGTCGGGAGGTTATGCGCCCATGAAAACCCGCGTACCTGATGAAACTTATATAAATGCGACATACGTATCATCCGTGAAATAACCGCTACACATTTGTTTACTGTTTGGCACAGCGGTTGCTATTGCATCCACCATGAGGGCAAGAATGACGTTCGCCACTCAACTGCACACTCACTTATAAAAGAACAGCCACGGACCGGATCAATGAACCATCGAAATCGACGTTACTGAAGCAATAAGCTGCACAAGCCCTATTCAATAGATAGTTCAACTATCGGCTTCTGCACACCTGTATGAAAGTTGCGACCACTCACTCGAACAACGCTGTGTTGTTCGAACGGCACCTTATTGCCCTTCATCCACCCGAGGGAGCTTTAATGAACGATGCGGTAAAGCACAGAACGCCGCCGGGGCCAGTACCGAACGCAGCGCTTGCGTCGGTGGCGGGTCGGCCCGTCTACAAGGCCAACACTTCTCAGCCCGGCGGCCTGAACAAACAGCAGATGCTGTTGCTGGTGGCGGTGTCGGCGCTGATACACGGCGGCGCCTGGTGGTTTTTCCAGCAGGCGCGGGCCGAGCCACTGCCCACGCCACCGGAAATTCCTGAAATGACCGTCGAGCTCACCAGCCCGACACCCCCGGCCCCGCCGACACCGGAGCCACCGCCCCCACCACCGCCACCGCCCGAACCGGAACAACCGGTGGAAGACGAGGACGCGGTCAAGCCGCCGCCCAAACCGGTGGAGAAACCCAAGCCGATCGAAAAACCGAAACCGGTCGAGAAACCCAAACCGGTGAAAAAGGCCGAACCGCCGAAAGCGCCGCCCGCCCCTGCGCAACCGGCAGCGCCTGCCGTCCCGGCCACCCCGAGTGCGCCACCGGCACCTGCGGCGGCACCGGGTCCGGTGAAAGAGTCGGCGGCGATTTCCGGCCTCGCCAGCCTCGGCAACCCGCCGCCGGAATACCCGTCGCTGGCCCTGCGGCGCAACTGGGAAGGCAGCGTGGTGCTGCGGATTCAGGTGCTGGCCAACGGTCGCGCAGGCTCGGTGACGGTGACCAAATCCAGCGGCAAGCCGCAACTGGATGACGCGGCGGTTGCAGCGGTGAAGGCCTGGAAGTTCATCCCGGCCAAGCGCGGCGACACACCGATCGACGGCTTCGCCACCCAGACCATCGATTTCAAATTGCCGCAATGACGGCGCGACAACCGAACTCACAACCGAACTCACAACCGATTAACGCAAGCGAGGTGTAGCCATGAACGATTCTTTGTCTTCGATGATTGTCCCCGGCGTGCTCTGGGGGCTGGTGCTGTTTTCCGTGGTCAGCTGGGCAATTCTGCTGGTCAAGTCGGCGCAATACCTGCGCCAGAAAACCCAGAACCGGCAGTTCAGCAAAGCCTTCTGGGGCGCGCCGGATCTGCTCACTGCCGCCGAACACGCCAGCCAGTACCCGGGTTCACTGGCGCGGATCGCCAGCAGCGGTTTTGAAGCCTTGCTGGTGGAAGAATCCCCGCGCACCACCCAGCAACTGGCGCACACCATCAACCGCTCCGACCGACTGGAACGCAACCTGCGCCAACAGATCCAGAAGGAACGCCGCTCGCTGGAAAACGGCCAGGCGATCCTCGCCAGTATCGGCAGCACCGCGCCGTTCATTGGCCTGTTCGGCACCGTGTGGGGAATCATGGAAGCCCTGCAAAGCATCGGCGCCAGCGGTTCGGCCAGCCTGGAAACCGTGGCCGGGCCCATCGGCCACGCGCTGATCGCCACCGGCGTGGGCATTGCCGTCGCGGTACCGGCGGTGCTGATCTACAACTTCTTCCTGCGGCGCCTGAAGCTGGCCTCGGCGGACATGGATGACTTCGCCCACGACTTCGACGCCCTCGCTTCGCGCAGCGCGTTTTCCATCAGCCGCCAGGCCATCGCCAAATCCACGGCCGCCGTGCGGGAGGCCAGCTGATGTCCTTTTCCACTCAAGACAGCGATGAAGTGCTCAGCGAAATGAACGTCACGCCACTGGTGGACGTGATGCTCGTGTTGCTGGTGGTGTTCATCGTCACCGCGCCGCTGATGACCAACGCGATCAAGGTCAACCTGCCAAAAACCGACGCCGTGGCCCCCGCCGAAAAGAAGGATCCGGTGGTGGTCAGCGTCGATCAAGACGGCAAGTTCTTCCTGGCCAAGACCGAGCTGGCGCCGGAATCACTGGAGGCCAGCCTCAAGGAGGTCAAGGCCAAGGACGCCGAAGTGCGCGTGCAGCTGCAGGCCGACTCCGCCGTGAATTACGGCCAGGTCGCCAAAGCCATGGCGTCCATCGAGCGCTCGGGCATCACCAAAATATCGGTGATGACCACCCGCTGACGGCGGTGCCGGGCGCGCAGTGAGGGACGCGCCCGACACCGCTCGTTGAATCCCGTCGCAATCGGCCGACCGAAAAAACGCAGCGCGTCTTCGGAGGGGATCGGCTTGCTTGAAGAAAGTGGTTTTCGCGGCGCGGCACCACCGTGCTCCGTGCAAAGAGGGCTCACAAGGCCATTTCGATAAACGTCTAACAAAGTCGGAAACAACCATGCTGATGAACACTCCACGCTTCACGCTCAAACCCTTGGTGGCGACGATTTCCCGCCACCGTTTCGTTCCGTTGTACCTGGTGGCCATGGGGATGGGCGCCGGGGTTCAGGCTGCCGAGGACGACAACAGCGTCCCGGCCGCTGCGGCGGTGGTCGCGCCGACCACGCAACTGCAACGGGTCGAAGTGACCGGTTCGGCGATCCGTCGGGTCGACGCGGAAACGGCGGTGCCGATCACCGTGCTCAAGGCCGAAGAGCTGCGCAAACAGGGCGTGACCACCACCGCCGAACTGGTGCAGCGCATCACCGGCAGCCAGTCGATCAACAACAGCGCAGGCTCGGTCGGCGCGGCCACCGGCGGCGCCTCGTTCGCCGACATGCGCGGCATCGGCGCGAACAAGACGCTGGTGCTGCTCAACGGTCGCCGGCTGGCCAACAACGCCCTGTCGGGCACCAACTCGGCCGGCGGCGCGGTGGATCTGAACATGATCCCGTTTGCTGCGATCGAGCGCGTGGAAGTGCTGCGCGATGGCGCCTCGGCCCTGTACGGCACCGACGCCATCGGCGGCGTGATCAACTTCATCACCAAAAAATCCATGACCGACGGCCAGCTCACCCTCGGCGGCGAAACCCCGACCCACAGCGGCGGCGGAGCCACCAAAGACATGAGCGCCAGCTGGGGCTACGGTGACCTGGAGCAGGACCGCTTCAACGTGCTCGGCGTGTTCAACTACAACAAGCAGCAGAACCTCGACGCCAACGACCGCTCCTTCGCCCGCGACTACGTGCCCGGCCGTGGCCTGGACCAGACTTCCGGCACCGCGTTCCCCGGCAACTACAGCCAGAACGGCAACGCCACCAACCCGCTGGCCAACAGCAACTGCAACGGCCCCAACCTGGTGGCCCGTGACGGTCTGTGCCGCTTCAGCACCCGCGAGTACATCGACCTGGTGCCGCAGACCGAGAAGACTTCGTTCTTCGGCAAGACCACCGGCAAACTGGCCGACGACCACAACGTCAACCTCGAATACTTCTGGTCGCGCAACAACAACGCCACCGCCGTCGGCCCGGCGCCATTGACCGGCCTGAGCCTGGATTCGTCCTCGCCCTACTACCCCGGCAACGGCATCACCCCGGCGCCCACCGGTTTCGCCCTCGACCCGACGCAACCGGTGGACGTGAACTGGCGCGAAACCGCCGCCGGCCCGCGCGAATCGAAAGACCAGAACACCAGCCAGCGCTTCTTGCTGAGCTTCGACGGTCTGGTCGGCGGCTGGGACTACAACGTCGGCGCCTCGTACAACCAGAACAAGATCGTCTCCAGCGTCACCAGCGGCTACGTCAGCGATCAGGCGATGATCGACGGTCTGGCCAGCGGTCTGCTCAACCCGTTCGGCCCGCAGACCAGTGCTGGTCAGCAATACATCGACCAGGCTGCTTACCACGGCGCCTATTCCACGGCGGTCGGTCGGGTCGCCGGTTTCGACGGGCGGATCAGCCGCGAAATCGGTGACTGGTTCGGTGCCGGCCCGTCGGGTCTGGCGCTGGGCGGCGAGTACCGCAAAGAGAAATTCCATCAGGACTTCGAAGCCTTCGCCGGCGACATCCAGAGCCTGGGCATCGACCCGGCCGGCAGCGTCGAGGGCGACCGCAGCGTGAAAGCCGCCTACGCGGAAATCAACGTGCCGGTGCTCGACAGCCTGGAATTGTCCGCCGCCGTACGTCACGACAAATACAGCGACTTCGGCAGCACCACCAACCCGAAATACTCGTTCCGTTATCAGCCGCTCAAGGAGCTGGTGGTCCGCGGCGCCTACAGCGAAGGCTTCCGCGCGCCGTCGCTGTATGAGTTGTATTCGCCGCGCAGCATCACCTACACCCAGGGCTACTACAACGACCCGGTGCTGTGTACCGGCGGCGTGGTGCAACCGGGCGGCAACGGCGGGCGTGATTGCGGTCAGCAGTTCCTCAACCAGATCGGCGGCAATGAAGACCTGGCCCCGGAGAAGGCCCGCAACGTGACGCTGGGCTTCGTCTATCAGCCGGTCAGCAATCTGTCCGTGGGCCTGGATTTCTGGTGGATTCACATCTCCAACCAGATCCAGCCGTTCCCGGAATCCACCGTGTTCGATCAGGCCGGCAGCTACCCCGACCGTTTCGTGCGCAACGCCGATGGCACGCTCAACTACATCGTCACCGGCAACGCCAACCTCGGCATCGTCGAAACCAACGGCGTCGATGTGTCGCTGGACTATCGCTTCCCGAACACGCCGTATGGTCAATTCGGTCTGGGCCTGCAAGGCACTTATGTCGACGAGTACGACTTCCAGAGCACCATCAAGGGCCCGTTCACCGACAAGGTCGGCGACTTCAGGGGCGACGGTGTGATTGCCCGCTGGAAACACAACCTGACCGGTTCCTGGACCTTCGGCGCGGCCCGCGCGGCGCTGACCAACCGTTTCACCACCGGCTACAACGACTACGACCGCGAGACCAACGCGCGGGTCGCGTCGTATTCGGTGTGGGACCTGTCGGCCGGCTACACCTTCGACAAGGTGCTGGACGTGGATGCCGGGGTGAAAAACCTGTTCGACCGCGATCCGCCGTTCTCCAACCAGGCCTACAACTTCCAGAGCGGTTATGACCCACGCTACACCGATCCGCTGGGCCGCACGCTGTTTGCGCGGATGACGTACCACTTCTGAGTCCCGGTCGGGGCCGCGCAAGACTCCGGCCGGCCCCTTCCCCTTGCGAATTCGCATCCCGCAGCGGCCAGCCGCCGCTCCGGGTTTTTCCGGCTCAGAGGAACGACTTCATGACATTCATGCGCAACATGGCCGGCCTGCTGCTCGGCAGCGCGCTGCTGTGCAACGCGGCAGCTGCGCTGGCCGGCGGCAGCTATGCGATGACGGTGTACGGCGAGGCGCCGAAATATCCCGCTGGTTTCCAGCACTTCGATTTCGTCAATCCCGACGCCCCCAAGGGTGGCTCGCTCAGCCGCGCTTCGATGGAGATCGGTCAGTACAACTACATCACTCCGTACGCCGATCAGGGCATTTCCGTGGTGCAGGTCAACGACTGGGTGTATTCGCCGCTGGCGTTCCGCTCGCTGGACGAGCCCTACACCGTCTACGGTCTGGTGGCGCAATCCATGGAGCGCGATCCCGGTGGTCTGTGGGTGCGTTTCAACCTGAATCCCGAGGCGCGTTTCGCCGACGGCACGCCGATTACCGCCGAGGACGTGCGCTACACCTTCGAGCTGTTGATGACCAAGGGCAGCCTGAGTTATCGCCAGCAATACGCCGACGTGCAGGACGTGCAGATCGAAGGCCCGCGGCAGATTCGCTTCACCTTCAAGAACAACCTCAACCGCACCCTGGCGCTGGATCTGGCGTCGCTGCGACCGGTGCCCGAGCACTGGTGGAAAACCCGCGACTTCGCCAACGGCGGCGGCTTCGAACCCCCGCTGGGCAGCGGCCCGTACCGTGTCAGCAAGGTCGACGCCGGGCGCAGCATCGGTTTCCAGCGCGATCCGGATTGGTGGGGCAAAGACCTGCCGGTCAGTCGCGGGCTGTACAACTTCGACAGCCTGACCGTGAATTTCTACGGCGACACCGACGTCGCCCGACAACTGCTGCAAGCCGGCGCGTTCGACTACAACCGCGAGTTTTCCTCGTCCGGCTACGTGGTCGGCTACGACAGCCCGGCCCTGCGCGACGGTCGCCTGCAACAGGCGATTCTCGCCCCGGACAAACCGACCAGCGCTCAGGGGTTTGTGTTCAATCTGCAGAACCCGCTGTTCAAGGATCGTCGCGTGCGACAGGCGCTGAGCCTGCTGTGGGATTTCGAGTGGACCAACAAGCAGATGATGCGCGGCTTCTACGTGCGCCAGAACAGCTACTGGCCGAAGAGTGAAATGGCCGCCACCGCCCTGCCCGACGCCGGGGAACTGGCGATCCTCGAACCGCTGCGCGGACAGATTCCGGACGAGGTTTTCAGCCGGGTCTATCAGGCGCCGAAAACCGATGGCAGCGGCTACATCCGCGACAAGCAGTTGCAGGCCCTGAAGCTGCTGGCCGAAGCCGGATGGACGCCGAAAAACAATCGGCTGGTGAACGCCGCCAGCGAGCCATTCGAATTCACCTTCCTCGACGGTCAGGGTGGCTTCGACCGTATGCTGCTGCCGTACAAACGCACCCTGGCGCAGATCGGCATCACCCTGAATCTGCGACGCATCGATTCGGCGCAATACATCAACCGGCTCAACGCCCGGGACTACGACATGATCGTCACCAGTTTCCCGCGCAGCGGCGATCCGATCGTCTCGCCGGGCCGCGAGTTGTACAGCCTGTATGCCTCACAGAGCGCCACGCAGGTCGGCAGTTCCAATTCGATGGTGCTGGCCGACCCGGCCGTGGACCGGCTGATCGACGGCCTGGTCCAGGCCAATACCCGCGACGCCATGGTGCGTTACGCCCGCGCCCTCGACCGGGTGCTGCAATGGGGTGACTACATGATTCCCAACTACTACTCCAAGGGCACGCCGACGGTGTTTCAGAACCGCTTCGGCAGGCCGCCGGTGCAGCCGGTCTACAGCGAAGGCCTCGACACCTGGTGGGAGGTCTCGGCCAAGCCGCTGACCAACCAACAGATGAGCGCCCTGCACTCGCTCGCGGGGGGCCAATGACATGTGGCGTTATCTGAGTCGACGTCTGTTGCTGATCATCCCGACGCTGCTGTGCATTCTGGTGGTCAACTTCGTCATCGTGCAGGCCGCGCCCGGCGGCCCGGTGGAACAGGCCATCGCCCGCCTGCAAGGCTTCGGCGGGCACAGCATGGGCGGCACCAGCGAAGTCACCGCCATCGGCGGTGCCGGGCGCAGCAGCCGTGGCCTGGACCCGGCGCTGATCGAAGAGATCAAGCACCACTACGGCTTCGACAAGCCGATGCACGAACGCCTGTGGTTGATGCTCAAGAACTACGCGCAACTGGATCTGGGCAGCAGTTTCTTTCGCGGTGCGAAGGTCACCGATCTGATCGTGCAGAAGCTGCCGGTGTCGCTGTCCCTCGGCCTGTGGGCGACCTTAATCACCTACCTGATCTCGATCCCGCTGGGCATTCGCAAGGCGATCAAAAACGGCAGCGCATTCGATGTCTGGAGCAGCACGGCGATCATCGTCGGTTACGCGATGCCGGCGTTTCTGTTCGCGATCCTGTTGATCGTGGTGTTCGCCGGGGGCAGCTACGTCAACTGGTTTCCGGTGCAGGGCCTGGTGTCGGACAACTTCGACAGCCTGAGCCTGTGGGGCAAGGTCGGCGACTACCTCTGGCACCTGGTATTGCCGGTGACGGCGCTGGTGATCGGCGGTTTTGCGACGCTGACGATCCTGACCAAGAACAGCTTCCTCAACGAGATCAGCCGCCAGTACGTGATCACCGCGCGCGCCAAAGGCCTGACCGAAAGACGCGTGCTCTACGGCCATGTGTTTCGCAACGCGATGCTGTTGGTGGTGGCCGGTGTGCCGTCGGCATTGATCGAGGTGTTTTTCGCCGGTTCGCTGCTGATCGAAACCATCTTCAACCTCGACGGCCTCGGGCGCATGAGCTACGAAGCGGCGGTGTCGCGGGACTATCCGGTGGTGTTCGGCACGCTGTTCCTGTTCACCCTGTTCGGCCTGTTGATCAAGCTGATCGGCGACCTCTGCTACACCCTGCTCGACCCGCGCATCGACTTCTCGGCGAGGACTGCCTGATGTTCACACTTTCCCCTCTGGGCCGGCGGCGCATCGCGCAATTCAAGGCCAACCGTCGCGGGCGCTGGTCGCTGTGGCTGTTCATCGGGCTGTGCCTGATCTGCCTCGGCGGCGAACTGATCGCCAACGACAAACCGCTGGTGATCCGCTACCACAACGCCTTTTACTTCCCGATCCTCAGCGATTATCAGGAAACCGATTTCGGCGGTGAACTGCCGTTCCAGCCGGATTACGCCAGCAATTACGTGCACAAACTGATCGAGGATCAGGGCGGTTGGATGCTGTTCCCGCCGATCCCGTTCAGCTACGACACGGTCAATTACGACCTCACGGAACCGGCGCCAAGCCCGCCGTCCTCCAGCAACTGGCTGGGCACCGACGATCAGGCGCGGGACGTGTTGGCGCGGGTGATTTTCGGCACGCGGATTTCGATTCTGTTCGCGCTGATCCTCACCGCCGTCAGTGCGCTGGTCGGCATCGTCGCCGGAGCGTTGCAGGGTTATTACGGCGGCTGGGTCGACCTGCTCGGGCAACGGGTGCTGGAGATCTGGTCGGGGCTGCCGGTGCTTTACCTGCTGATCATTTTGTCGGGGTTCGTCTCGCCGAGTTTCTGGTGGCTGCTGGGGATCATGGCGCTGTTTTCCTGGCTGGCGCTGGTGGACGTGGTGCGCGCCGAGTTCCTGCGCGGGCGCAGCCTGGAATACGTCAAGGCCGCACGAGCGCTGGGCCTGACGGACAGCGAACTGATGCGCCGGCACATTCTGCCCAACGCTATGACCTCCACCCTCACCTACCTGCCGTTCATTCTGACCGGCGCCATCGCCACCCTCACCGCGCTGGATTTTCTCGGCTTCGGCATGCCCGCCGGCACCGCGTCGCTGGGTGAACTGATCGGCCAGGCCAAGCGCAATCTGCAAGCGCCGTGGCTGGGGCTGACGGCGTTTTTTGCCCTGGCGCTGATTCTGTCCTTGCTGGTGTTTATCGGCGAAGCCTGCCGTGACGCGTTCAATCCGCGATCCTGATCCCCGGAGCTGAAATGACCGACAACCTGATTGAAATCCGCGACCTGCGCGTCGCCTTCGCCGGGCACGAAGTGGTGCACGGCGTGAACCTCGACATCCGCCGTGGCGAGTGCCTGGCACTGGTCGGCGAATCCGGCTCGGGCAAGTCGGTGACGGCCCATTCGATTCTGCGCTTGCTGCCAGGCAAAACCGTCAGCAGCACGGGCAGCATCCGCTACAACGGTGTGGACTTGCTGCACGCCAGCGAACAGCAGCTGCGCGGCTTGCGCGGCAACCGCATCGCGATGATTTTCCAGGAACCGATGACCTCGTTGAACCCGCTGCACACGGTGGAAAAGCAGATCAGCGAAGTGCTGGAGATCCACAAGGGACTCAAGGGTCGCGCCGCGCGCCAGCGCACGCTGGAACTGCTGGAACTGGTCGGCATTCGCCAGCCGTTGCAGCGTTTGAAGGCCTATCCACACCAGCTCTCCGGCGGCCAGCGGCAACGGGTGATGATCGCCATGGCGCTGGCCAACGAACCGGAATTGCTGATCGCCGATGAGCCGACCACAGCGCTGGATGTGACCGTGCAGCAGAAGATTCTGGAGCTGCTGATCGAGTTGCAGCAACGCCTCGGCATGTCGCTGCTGCTGATCAGTCATGACCTCAATCTGGTGCGGCGCATCGCCCAACGGGTGTGCGTGATGCGCCACGGGGAAATCGTCGAACAGGCCGACTGCGAAACGCTGTTCCGCACGCCGCAGCATCCTTACAGCCGCTTGCTGATCGAGGCGGAACCGTCCGGCGCGCCGGTGCCGAGCCGCTACGATCACAACCTGTTGGAAGTGGACGATCTGAAAGTCTGGTTCCCGCTGCCCAAGGCGTTGTTCAGTCGCACCCAGGAATACATCAAGGCCGTGGACGGCGTGAGTTTCCGTCTGCAACGTGGCAAGACCCTGGGCATTGTCGGCGAGTCCGGCTCGGGCAAGTCGACGCTGGGCCAGGCGATTCTGCGGCTGGTTGAATCCGAGGGCGACATTCGCTTCGGCAACAAGCAACTGAGCCTGCTCAATCAGCGTTTGATGCGCCCGTTGCGCCGGCAGATCCAGGTGGTGTTCCAGGACCCGTTCGGCAGCCTCAGCCCTCGGATGTCGGTGCAGCAGATCATCGCCGAAGGCCTGCTGACCCACGGCATCGGCACGGCCGAGGAACGCGAAGCGGCGGTGATCCGCGTATTGGAGGAAGTCGGCCTCGACCCGCAGAGCCGGCATCGCTATCCCCACGAATTCTCCGGCGGCCAGCGCCAGCGCATTTCCATCGCCCGGGCGCTGGTGCTGGAACCGGCGCTGATTCTGCTCGACGAACCGACCTCGGCGCTGGATCGCACGGTGCAGAAACAGGTGGTGGAATTGCTGCGGCAGTTGCAGATCCGCCATGGGCTGACGTACCTGTTCATCAGCCATGACCTGGCGGTGGTGCATGCGCTGGCGCACGACTTGATGGTGATCAAGGACGGCAAGGTGGTGGAACAGGGAGCCTCGCGCCAGATTTTTGCGGCGCCGCAACATGCGTATACCCAGGAACTGCTGAAAGCCTCCGGCCTGGCATTGGCAAAAACCGGGAAAGAGCTGGTTACAGCAATCTGACTTTCAGTGCTTTCAGATTTATTTTCCGGCCACTGCATCCAAACCGCTCCGTCACGGGTAGTCCCTGTAACAGCCCTCTTTCGGCTGTCAGCGGTTTACCCTTTTCGGAGAAACACTGATGAACATCACCCAACTGATTGGCCTCACCGGTTTGCTCGCCGTCGCCTCGACGAGTTTTGCCCAAAGCAGTTATCCCGACGCGATCAAGGTGCCGGACGGCCACAAGATCGCGATGGAAACCACCGGGGTCGGCGAGATCACCTACGAATGCCGGGACAAGGCCAACGTCGCCGGCCAGACCGAGTGGGTGTTCGTCGGCCCGAAAGCAGTGCTCAACGATCGCAGCGGCAAACAGGTCGGCACCTACTTCGGCCCGCCCGCCACCTGGCAGGCGCAGGACGGTTCGAAAGTCACCGGCACGCAACTGGCCGTAGCGCCGTCGAGCCCGGGCAACCTGCCCTATCAACTGGTCAAGGCCAACCCCGCTGAAGGCAAAGGCGCCATGAGCGGCGTGAGCTACATCCAGCGCGTCGCGCTCAAGGGCGGCGTGGCACCGGGCAGCGAATGCACGGCGGCAAACAAGGGCAAACAGGAAGTGGTGAAGTACCAGGCCGACTACATTTTCTGGGCCGCGAACTGACCCTGACTGGACGTTTGGCCGATGCTTGCTAGATTGCAGGACATGCCCTTGCCCGAAAACCTGTTCGATTACGAAGCCTGCCTCGCCGCCTGTTCTCGCGGCGAGCGCGAGGCCCTGCGCGAATTGTATGTGCAGGAAGGTCCGCGGCTGCTCGGTGTGGCCCGGCGTCTGGTGCGTGATACGGCGCTGGCGGAGGACATCGTCCATGATGCGTTCATCAAGATCTGGGCCGGCGCGTCGGGGTTCGATCCGGCGCGCGGTTCGGCCCGGGGCTGGATGTTCAGCGTGACCCGGCATCTGGCGCTGAATCTGTTGCGCAATCACGACCGGGAAACGCCGTTGAACGACAGCAACGAATCACCCGCGAGCGATGACGGCTTCGACGCGCTCGCGCAATCGACCCGCATCCATCGCTGCCTGCATCAACTGGAACCGCAACGCCGCCGCTGCATCCTTCACGCCTACGTCGACGGTTACAGCCACGCGCAGATCGCCCAACGCCTCGACACGCCGCTGGGCACCGTCAAAGCCTGGATCAAGCGCAGCCTCAATGCGTTGCGGGAGTGCATGGGATGACCACCGAATCGGCGCAGGAACGCGATGAACTGGCCAGCGAATACGTGCTCGGGACCCTCTCGGCCGAGGCGCGCGCCGAAGTGCAACGGCGCTTGCCCAACGAGCCCAAGCTGCAAGCGGCGGTGGATGCCTGGGAGCGGCGTCTGCTGGAACTGACCGACCTCGCCCCGGCGCATCAGCCCTCGTCGCAGCTGTGGCAACGCATCGAACGCAGTGTCGGGCAACTCACCCATAAGGTGGCGCCCGAGATTTCCTGGTGGAACCGCCTGTCGCTGTGGCGCGGTTTGAGCGCTGCCGGGCTGGCCGCGACCTTGTTGCTGGGTTCGATCCTGCTGACCCAAACCACACCGAAACCGAGCTTTCTGGTGGTGCTGGTCGCCCCGCAGGACAAGGCGCCGGGCTGGGTAATCCAGGCCAGCAGTCCACGAGAGATTCAGTTGATTCCGCTGGGCGTGGTCGAGGTGCCGGCCGACAAGGCGCTGGAATTCTGGACCAAGGCCGACGGCTGGCAGGGCCCGGTGTCGCTGGGCCTGGTCAAACCGGGTCAGGCGCTATCGATCCCGCTGGACAAGCTGCCGCCGCTGCAACCTAACCAGTTGTTCGAGCTGACGCTGGAAGGCGCCAACGGTTCGCCGATCGGCAAACCTACCGGGCCGATCCAGGCAATCGGCCGCGCGGTAAAGGTGTTGTGACAAACCATCATCGGCGTCGATGTTCACCATCACGTCAATGAAGTTCTCTAAAAAAATCCCGGGCGTAACATCGGCTCCATACCAAACAAACAACACCCCCGGAGCAAAAAATCATGAAACGCCAAGTCATCCTCAGCATTGCCCTTTCGGTTCTGGCATTCAACGCATTTGCCGCCAAACCGGCCCACACCATGATCGCCGAAGGTGGTTCGGATCGGTTGATCGAGCGTCGCGTTGCTGAAGGTGGTTCGGATCGTCTGATTGAACGTCGCGTTGCCGAAGGTGGTTCGGATCGTCTGATCGAACGTCGCGTTGCTGAAGGTGGCTCGGATCGTCTGATCGAACGTCGCGTTGCTGAAGGTGGCTCGGATCGTCTGATTGAACGTCGCGTTGCCGAAGGTGGCTCGGATCGTCTGATCGAACGTCGCGTTGCCGAAGGTGGCTCGGATCGTCTGATTGAACGTCGCGTCGCTGAAGGTGGCTCGGATCGTCTGATTGAACGTCGCGTCGCTGAAGGTGGATCGGATCGTCTGATTGAACGTCGCGTTGCCTGAATGAATGGCTTGACCGCAACAACCCAGAAAAAACCCGGCTCCCGTCAGCCGGGTTTTTTTATATCTTTTTGATCGTCCTCAGCCCTTGGCCATGCAGCGCCGATAGCGCTCGTCGACCCGTTTGGCAAACCACGCCGTGGTCAGTTTGCGGGTGATCTTCGGGCTCTGCAGCACAATGCCCGGCAACACCGCACGGGGCAGTGACTTGCCTTCCGCACGCTCCGCCAGCTCGAAAACCCGTTGATACAGTTTGGTCTCCTCGAAAGCCAGGCTATCGCCCTTCTCCAGTTGATCGCGGATCACCGGATTGCGCATGCCCAGTGATTTGCCGAGGGCGCGCACCGCCAGTTCAGTGCTGCCCGGCATGATCGCGCCCGGGCGGATCAGGTCGCCATCCAGCGCCAGCGGAATCCCCGACGCCCGGCTGACCGCGTTCTGAAACGCCGCATTGCGGCTGGCGTACCAGCCGGCGTTGAAATCAGCGAAGCGGTACAGCGGCTCGCGATAACTCACCGGATAACCGAGCAAATGGGCGATACCGAAATACATCCCGCCGCGACGACTGAACACCTCGCGGCGAATTGTCCCGTCCACCGGGTACGGATAGTCCTTGGCATGCTGCTCGGCGAACTCGATGCTGACCTGCATCGGCCCGCCGGTGTGCACCGGGTTGAAACCGCTGAACAGCGTGCGGCCCATCGGCACCGAACCGATGAAGTCGTCGAAAATCGCGCTCAATTCCTTTTCGCTGCGGGCGGCGCTCAGGCGTTCGCGGTAAGTCTTGCCGTTCGGCGAGCGCACCTGCAAGGCGCCGCTGACCAACAGGCTCGGTATGTGCACCTTGGCGGCGCGGCGGTCGATTTCGTCACGGGCGATCTTGCCCAGGCCGGGCACTGGCGGATCGACCTGGAAAGTGGATTCCTGCTCGGCGACGGCCAGCACCGAACACAGATTCTGCGTGGTCGGGCTGATGCCCTGGGCGGCGAACGCCGCGTAGATGTCGGTGGCCCAGCCTTGGCGGTCGACGGTTTTTGCCGGCAACAGGCGCACGATCTGCGCCTTGACCTCGGCGGGCGGGCGCGGCGCCGGTTCTTCGCTGCGTTGACCGGCGCAACCGGCCAGCACCAGCAGCGCGGCGAGGCTGACGATTAATCGAGGGGTGTGCATAACGCTTCATCCAGTCCGTTGAGCCGGGTTAACCCTACGCGCAATCGCAGGGTGCAGGATAGGACTGCGGGCCGGCGGCGCTGTTCCATCGCCCCGTTTGGCAGGCCGACTGGCCGCCCTCGCCGTCTGATCCATACTTGCTGCTGCACACTCAGTGGCAAGCCTGGGGTCAGGACACGCGAGGAGGACAGACCATGAACCGCAGTGATGTTCTGATCATCGGCGCAGGCCCCACCGGACTGGTGCTGGCCCTGTGGCTGAGCAAACTGGGCGTGCGCGTGCGCATCATCGACAAGGCTTCCGCGCCGGGCACCACTTCGCGGGCGCTGGCGGTGCAGGCGCGCACCCTTGAGCTGTACCGGCAACTGGATCTGGCCGATGCGGTGGTGCGCAACGGTCACCGGGTGGCGGCGGCGAATTTCTGGGTCAAGGGCAAACCCGTGGCGCAGCTGCCGCTGAACCGGATCGGCGAAGGCCTGACGCCCTATGCCTTTCTGGAAATGTACCCGCAGGACGAACACGAGCGACTGTTGATCGACCGCCTCGAAGACTACGACGTAACCGTCGAGCGCAACACGACGCTGGAGAGTTTCACCGAAAACGGCGACGGCCTCACCGCCCATTTGCGCCTGCCGGATGGCGAGCAGGAAATCTGCCAGGCCTGCTATCTGGCCGGGTGTGACGGAGCCCGTTCGGTCGTGCGCAAAACCCTCGACACCGGTTTTCCCGGCGGCACTTATCAGCAGATTTTCTACGTCGCGGATGTGCAGGCCAGCGGCCCGGCGCTCAATGGCGAGTTGCATCTGGACCTGGATGAAGCGGACTTTCTCGCGGTGTTCCCGCTGGCCGGCGAAGGCCGTGCGCGGTTGATCGGCACTGTGCGTGACGAACGTGCAGATCGCGCCGAAACCCTGGAATTCTCGGATGTCAGCAATCGCGCCATCGAACATTTGAACGTGCACATCGACGACGTCAACTGGTTCTCCACCTACCGCGTGCATCACCGGGTGGCGGATCACTTTCGCAAGGGCCGGGCGTTCCTGCTCGGCGATGCGGCGCACGTACACAGCCCGGCTGGCGGTCAGGGCATGAACACCGGCATCGGCGATGCGATCAATCTGGCGTGGAAACTCGCGGCAGTGCTCGGCGGCGCGGCCACACCCAAACTGCTCGACAGCTACCAAACCGAGCGCATCGCCTTCGCCCGGCGACTGGTGTCGACCACCGACAAGGTCTTCAGCTTCGTCACCGCCGAAGGCCGTATGGCCGACCTGTTGCGGACGCGGCTGGCGCCGTTCCTGATCCCGAAAATGGCCTCATTCGAGACCAGCCGCGAATTCCTGTTTCGCACCGTCTCGCAAATCACCGTCAACTATCGAGGCATGACGTTGAGTGAAGGCGTGGCCGGGCACGTGCACGGCGGCGACCGCTTGCCGTGGGCCCATGATGGCGAGGGGGATAATTACGAGCCGTTGCGCCATCCGTGCTGGCAGGTGCATGTGTACGGCGACACCAGCGACGAGATGATCGCCTGGTGCAATGAACATCACTTGCCGCTGCACGTGTTCGATTGGCGTCCGGCGTTTGAAACGGCGGGACTGGGGCGCAACGGCTTTTACCTGCTGCGCCCGGACACCTACGTGGCGATTGCCGACAACAGCGCGGATCCGAAGGTGATCGAACGGTACTTCCGTGACCACGGGATCCGGCCGTTTTTCAATTGCCCCTGAAGGATCAGATCCCGGCCAGGGCCAGGTCCATCGCAAAGTAGGTGAAGATCAGATCCGCACCCGCGCGCTTGATCGCACCGAGGCTTTCGCGCACCACGCGATCTTCGTCGATGGCCCCGGCCTGGGCGCCGAACTTGATCATTGCGTACTCACCGCTGACCTGATACGCCGCCAGCGGCAGGGTCGTGGCTTCGCGGATGTCGCGGATGATGTCCAGGTACGCACCGGCCGGTTTGACCATCAGCGCATCGGCGCCTTCCTGCTCGTCGAGCAACGATTCGCGCAGGGCTTCGCGGCGGTTCATCGGGTTCATCTGATAGCTTTTGCGATCGCCCTTCAGCGCGCTGCCACCGGCCTCGCGGAACGGGCCGTAGAGCGCCGAGGCGAATTTGGTCGAGTAGGCCATGATCGGAATCTGCGTGAAGCCGGCATCGTCCAGCGCCCGGCGAATCGCCCGCACCTGGCCGTCCATCGCTGCCGACGGCGCGATCACGTCGGCACCGGCACGCGCTGCCGCCACCGCTTGCTTGCCAAGGTTGATCAGGGTCTGGTCGTTGTCGACTTCATGGTTGTGCATCACGCCGCAATGGCCGTGGTCGGTGTACTCGCAGAAGCAGGTGTCGGACATCACGATCATTTCCGGCACGGCATCCTTGGCGATCCGCGACATGCGCGACACCAGACCGTTTTCGCGCCAGGTGTCGCTGCCGCTGGCATCCAGGTGATGGGACACGCCAAACGTCATCACCGACTTGATCCCGGCCCGGGCGTAACGCTCGATCTCGCCGGCCAGCTTGCGCTCCGGAATGCGCATCACGCCGGGCATGCTCTTGATCGGCACGAAGTCGTCGATCTCTTCTTCGACGAAGATCGGCAACACCAGATCGTTGAGGGAAAACTCGGTTTCCTGGAACAGGCTGCGCAGGCTCGCATTGCGGCGCAGACGGCGTGGACGTGCTTCGGGGAACTGACTGGACATGGGGCCTTTCCTGAAAACAGCGAATGAGACGAAAGTCGTAGGGGGCGAAGCTTATGCCTTGCGGGGGACGGGGTACAAACCTGGATCAATCAACAGTGCATTACCGGGCACGCAATAATCTGCGCACCCGGCTGCAACAGGGTCAGGAAGGGATGGTCAGGCCGCGCACAACCGCCGGCCGCGCCAGGAAGCGCTCCAGCACCCGGGTGACGTTCGGGAAGTTGTTGATGCCGACCAGATCGCCGGCTTCGTAGAAGCCGATCAGGTTGCGCACCCACGGGAACGTGGCGATGTCGGCGATGGTGTAGCGCTCGCCCATGATCCAGTCGCGCCCTTCCAGGCGGGTGTTCAGGACGCTGAGCAGGCGTTTGCTTTCGTCAACGTAGCGGTCACGGGGACGCTTGTCTTCGTAGTCCTTGCCGGCGAATTTGTTGAAGAAACCGAGCTGGCCGAACATCGGGCCGATACCGCCCATCTGGAACATCAGCCACTGAATGGTTTCGTAGCGCAGCGCGCCTTCCTGGGCCAGCAACTGGCCGCTCTTGTCGGCGAGGTAGATCAGGATCGCGCCGGACTCGAACAACGGCAGCGGTTTGTCCTCGGGGCCGTGGGGGTCGAGGATCGCTGGAATCTTGTTGTTCGGGTTCAGCGACAGGAACTCCGGGGACATCTGGTCATTGGTGTCGAAACCCACGCGGTGCGGCTCGTACGGCAGGCCGATCTCTTCGAGCATGATCGAGACCTTGACGCCGTTGGGGGTCGGCAGGGAATAGAGCTGAATCCAGTCAGGGTACTGCGCCGGCCATTTCTGGGTGATCGGGAACGCGGACAGATCAGTCATGTGTAGCATCCAGTCACAAAATGAAAGGCCTGAGCATAATCCACGATCAGCGCTCTGGCTCGGGTTCTTTACGCCTCTCTCCGCAGGCTTACTTAAATCCGCAACATCCTGTGGTTAACCTTCCCTTCAATCGCACAGGCTGAACGGTAAAGTGCGGCGCACGTAGCCGGATCGAACCAAACGGGCCTCAGGGGGCTCCAAGCAAGCCATTGATGACAGGGAAAACATCCGGCGCGCGAGCCCCGGTGCAGAGGTTTGTCAGCCTTAACCGAACAGACTGAAGAATCCTTATCCCATGACGAACTTGATGAAAGTCGCCAAACGCTTCAAACATCGCGCGTATGTGGCCCTGCCCACCCTGC
Source organism: Pseudomonas sp. GW821-FHT11D10 (assembly GCF_058808435.1). Lineage (NCBI taxonomy): Bacteria > Pseudomonadati > Pseudomonadota > Gammaproteobacteria > Pseudomonadales > Pseudomonadaceae > Pseudomonas > Pseudomonas sp. GW821-FHT11D10. Next base: position 426,360 of record NZ_JBXARR010000004.1, read on the forward strand.
TGGCGGTCAGCGCGCTGTTCCTGTCGCTGGAATCCAGTGAAAGCCGTGCGCAACCGGTGGATGGCACCCAGACCCTGGTGTTCCTGCGCCACGCGGAGAAACCGGCCGGAGGTCTCGGTCAGCTCAACTGCCAGGGCCTGAACCGGGCCATCGACCTGTCGACCCTGCTGCCGGAAAAATTCGGCAAGGCCGACTATGTGTTCGCCGCCAACCCGACGCGCAATGTCGAGGAAGGCGAACTGGACAACTCCTACAGCTACATCCGCCCGCTGATGACCATCAGCCCCGCCGCGATCAAGCTCGGCCTGCCGGTGAACATCGAGTTCTCGGCCAATGACACCAGCGATCTGGCCCGCGAGCTGATCGAAGACAAGTACCACAACTCGACCATCTACACCGCCTGGTCCCACGGCTACCTGCCGGAACTGATCAACAAGGTCGCGGGCAAGGCTGTCGGCGAGAAGCAGAAGATCACCGAGGATTGGGAATCCAGCGATTACGACTCGCTGTATGTGCTGACCCTGACCTGGCACAACGGCAAGGCCAGCCTGCAGAGCCACAGCTACAAACAGGGACTGGATAACGGCCAGGAAAGCTGTCCGACCTGAGCTTGCCCGGGGCCCGCTCGGGCCCCGTCAGGCCTTGGGTTTGTCGCGTTGACGCAAGTACTCGATAACAGCCTGCCGCTCCCCGGCAAACTCGATCCGCCCCCCCTTCTTCTCGCGCTGAAATACATACATCGGGTCGTAGTATTCGCGCAGCAAACCCTCGATCCATGCGCGGTGCAAATCCACCGCTCCGCTGCGGCCCTGCTCCGCCAGCGCCTCTTCCATCAACACCCGCATCCGTCGATGGCGCTCGCCACCCAGGCGCTTGTGCACGTTGTCGAGGCTATCCAGCAACCGCTCGGAAAACCGCCCGAACCCCTCCTCCCCATGCACCGCCTGAAACTCGGCGGACAAATCCACCACGTAATCGCGCAGGATCCGCTCGACGCGCTGTTCGAAACGATCTTCCAGCCAGACCATCGGGTATTGCTGCATGCCCTGATACAGCGACAGCGGCAGCGCACAGCTGCCCACCACCCGGCTCTCATCCTCCAGCACAAACTGATCGATGCCGGCGGCACGTTTTTTCAGGAAGTCGATGGCCAGCCGGTTTTCGAAATCGATGTTCGACGGCTGACCGGTGGCTCGCTTGCCGAAACTGGAGCCCCGATGATTGGCATGACCTTCCAGATCCACGCTGTGGCGCAGTTGCACCAGCACCTCGGTCTTGCCGGTGCCGGTCATGCCGCCCAGCAACACGAAATCACACTCGGCCTGGGCCGACTCGAGAGTGTCGATCAGAAAGCCCCGCAGCGCCTTGTAGCCACCACCGATACGCGGATAGTCGATGCCGGCTTCCGACTTCAGCCACTGCTGGACGATCTGCGAACGCAGGCCGCCACGAAAGCAATACAGAAACCCCTCGGGATGCGCCCGGGCAAACGCCGCCCAGGCCTGGAGGCGTTCAGCCTTCACCGTGCCGGACACCAATTGATGGCCCAGCTCAAGGGCCGCCTGCTGCCCGTGATGCTTGTAGCAAGTGCCGACTCGCTGGCGCTCGATGTCGTTCATCAGCGGCAGATTGAGCGCGCCGGGAAACGCGCCCTTGTGAAATTCGACCGGCGCACGGGCGTCCATCAGCGGCCGGTCGTTGAGGAAGATGTCGCGATAGTCCGTGAAGTCAACGGCCATCAATTCACCTCGACGGCGGTACTCTTTCGCTCCAGCAGTTCGCCGATAGGTTCCAGTGTCAGGCCCAGTTCGGCAGCGACGGCGAGGAATTCGGCATTGCCTTCGGGGGTCACGGCCACCAGCAGACCGCCGCTGGTCTGCGGATCGCACAACACTCGCTTGTGCAATTCCTGCACCCGCCCGACGCGGCTCGAATAGCTGTCGAAATTGCGCAGGGTGCCGCCCGGCACACAGCCCTGTTCGAGGTAATACTCGACGCTCGCCAGTCGCGGCACCCGCTCATAAAAAATGCGCGCCGTCAGGTGACTGCCGTCGGCCATTTCCACCAGATGCCCGAGCAGGCCGAAGCCAGTGACATCGGTCATCGCGGTGACCCCCGCAAGTTTGCCGAAACGGCTGCCGGGCTTGTTCAGCGTACACATCCAGTCCCGGGCCACACCGATGTCGTCGGGGCGCAGCTTGCCCTTCTTCTCGGCGGTGGTGAGGATGCCGATGCCCAACGGTTTGGTCAGATACAGCAGGCAACCGGCGGTGGCGGTGTCGTTGCGTTTCATGAAGCGTTTTTCCACCAGCCCCGTGACGGCCAGACCGAAGATCGGTTCCGGCGCATCGATCGAATGCCCGCCGGCCAACGGAATCCCCGCCGCATCGCACACCGCACGTCCGCCACGAATCACCTCGCGCGCGACTTCCGGCGCCAGCACATTGACCGGCCAGCCGAGGATCGCAATCGCCATCAGCGGATCGCCGCCCATGGCGTAGATGTCGCTGATGGCATTGGTGGCGGCGATGCGGCCGAAGTCGAACGGATCGTCGACGATCGGCATGAAGAAGTCCGTGGTCGAGACCACCCCGCGCTCGGCATCGATTTCATACACCGCCGCATCATCGCGCGACGCGTTGCCGACCCACAGTTTCGGATCAAGGTTCTGCGCCCCGCTGCCGGCCAGAATCACCTCCAGCACCTTGGGCGAAATCTTGCAGCCACAACCGGCGCCGTGGCTGTATTGGGTCAGACGGATGGGCTCGGTCATGGGGCAGTCTCCGGGAGGCAGTGGGAGGGATTTTAGCAGAGGGGTCGACGGGCAAAAAAAAACCGCCCTTGCGGGCGGCTGAAGTGCTTCGCTCCTGAATCAGAACCCAAGACTGAAGCTGATGGTCATCGCGTGGTCGTTGCTCTCGTTCGACAGCTGCCCCGAATAGCCGATGCCGAGTTTGCCGGTCGGGCTGATCTGGAAGTCCACGCCTGCTTCGACCACCGCGCTGTCCTTGGCAATCGGCACGCCCTGGGTGTTGAACGAGGCGCCGCCGTCGATGAAGGTCAGGTCGGCGTCGGGTTTGGTGTCGCCGAAGGCATGTCGCCAGCCGAGGGCCGCGCGCGGGGTGAACTGCCCGCCGTTGGCCAGAGTGATGACCTTGCCGGCGCGCACGCCCAGGGTCGAGAAGGTGATGTCCTGATCCGACTCCGCGCGCAGGCGCCCTACTCCGCCTTTCTCCTTGGCCTTGTCGCTGTCGTAGTTGACGTACGCCAGGCCGGCGAACGGTTCCAGAGCAATCCCGGCCGCTTCGATGGCATAGCCGACTTCACCGAATACCTGGGCGCTGCGGGCGTCGTAATTGGCCTTCAACCGATCGTTGTAGGCACCGACGCTGACGTCGCGCTTGGTCTCGATGTCGTGCCAGCTGTATGCCGCGCCGAGGCGCACCGCCAAAGCATCGAATTGCGAGTTGAGGTACGCCGCCAGGTGGTAGCTCTCGACCGTGGCATCCGAGCGACGATCGTGAGCATCCAGATCGCTGCGGGTGTAGCCGGCGGCCATGCCGACGCGCCATTGATCGTCGAGCTGCTTGTCGGTGCCGAGCATGAAGCCGCTCAGGTTGCGATCCAGTTTCGCACTGTTGCTGTCGCCGTCCGACTCGCCCCAGGCGCCGAGTGCGCGGGCCCAACCGACCATTTCGCCGTGGCAGCCGTTGCTGCTCAGTTGGTTGTCGCTCGGGGCCAGAGCACGACGTGGATCGTCCGGTGCGCTGCACGACGGCTGGCGCATGCGATCGTTGACCGCGTCCCGCACGTAGCGCGAATCCTCGAGGATTGCGCTGGCGGTGCTGGCATGGATTTCACCCGACAGACTGTCGAAGGCGTTACGTGCACCCGCCACGCTGAGGTTGACGATTTCGTTCTGCAACACCGCACCGGCTGCGCCATTGCGCATCAACGCCGAAGCGGTGTTGCCCTGGTTGCCGGTGGCGGCAACGTCGACGAACGAATTGCCGTTGCGGCTGACGACCAGATTCACCGCGTTGGCATCGTATGCCAGCGTCGTATTCAGGAACGCGTATTGCGGCAGATCAGCGGCGCTGAAGGTACCAGTCACCCCGCCGCCAGCGGTGATCAACGAATACACGGCGTTACCGGTAAATGGCGCAAGGCTGTTGACCAGCAGGCCACCACCAAGGGTCGCCGTGCCACCGATGGTCAGCGGTGTCGCCGTTGGCGAACTGACGGTCAGGGCCAGCAGACCGTCGGCGGCGTTGGTCAGGTTACCGGTCACGCTCAGCGTACCGGCCTCGGCACCGGAAGAAACCACCCCGTGGTTGACCACCGAACCGACGCTGCCATTACCGCTCAAGCCTGCGCCATTGGCTACGGTCACCTGCCCGGCCAGCGAAGCCCTCGCCGCTGGACTGCCGATCTGCAGCACGCCCTGGTCCACCGACACTGTGCCGCTGAACGGATGATTACCGGTCAACAACAACGTCCCGGTGCCACGTTTGGCCAATGCCCCGAGACCGCTGAGTGTCCCGTTGAACTGACCGTTGGCGTTTTGCTGGAACACCAGCGATGCGTTGTTGAGGATGTTGCCCTGCAGGCTGGTGGTGTTGCCGATCAACGTACCGCCGCTGACCGTGGTTCCTCCGCTGTAAGTATTGGCGCCACTGAGGATCAGGGTGCCGGAATCCAGCTTCTCGATCCCGCCGCTGCCAATCAGCGGTACGGAAATTTCCGCGCTCGCCCCGGCATTGACCCGCACCGGAGCAAGACTGCCCCCAGGCCCGTTGACCGGCGTCAGCGTGCCGCCGGCGCCCGGAACCAGACTGTAACCGCCGGTGAGGAACTGCAACCCGGTGAAGTTCTGATTGCCTTGCACGGTGACCGTGCCGGCCTGTCCGCCGAATACGGCGAACTGACCGCTGGAAGCCTGCGCCTGAGTGCCGGTCGGATCGGTCCAGTTGGTGCCCGGCCCCCACACGCCGCTGCCACCACCGATGCTGCCGTCCGGATTGGTTTTGCCGCCGTTCCAGAACTGCACTTCATTCGGCGCGTTCTGCACCAGCAGGTTGATCTGATTGGCCAGTGCGGTCTGCAGGGTCAGGTTGGCCACCGGCACCGGCAGGCTGCCGTAGACCAGACCGTTGTCGGTCAGGCTGCCGCCGTAGGTGAACAGTTGATAGACCCCGGTGCCGAAACCGCCAGCGTTGCTGATGTTCAGCGTGCCGTCGAGGGTCAGGTTGCCGGCGACGTTGACCACGGTTGTGGAGCTGGCGGCCGAGCCGAGGGAGAAGTCCAGGTTGGTGCCCGAAGACAACGCCAGCGAACCGACTGACAACGGCGTTGCAGCGCCGCCGCCGGTCAAAGTCGCACCGTTGGCCAGTTGCACGGCGCCTGCAAACACGCCGCTGCCGCCGATTTTCGCCCCGCTGGCAACGTTGACGCTGGCACTGTTGAGCGCACCGTTGACGTTCAGCGAACCGGCCTGCACCGCGGTGTTGCCGGTGAAGGTGTTGTTGCCGGTCAGCAGCAAGGCGCCGGTGCCGGTTTTGTTCAGAGTGCCGACGCCCGTCAGGTTGCCGGTGTAGCTGCCGTCGCTGTTCTGCTCGAAGGTCAGCGTCGCGTTGTTGGCGATGGCGCCTTGCAGGCTGCTGGTGTCGCCGCGGGTGCTGCCACCGTTCAACGTGGTGCCGCCACTGTAGGTGTTGGCACCGCTGAGGACGAGATCGCCACTGCCGTTTTTCACCAGGCTGCCGCTGCCGGTGATCGCACCGATCAGCGTGGTGTTCTGGTTACCGGCCAGGGTCAGTTGCGCACCCAGGTTGATGGCGTTGGCCAGTTGCAGCGTAGAGGTGCTGTCGAGGGTGCCGTTACCCAGCACGCTGAGGGCGCCGCTGCTGATCGCGCTGTTGTTGCCCAGGATCAGCGAGCCGCCGGACAGTTGAGTACCGCCGCTGTAGGTGTTGCTGCCGTTGAGGGTCAGGCTCGATGCGCCGGTCTTGATCAGACTGCCGCTGCCGCTGACCACGCCGCCGAGGGTCAACGCGTTGGAGCCGGCGACGGTGAGTCCGCCGTTGAGCACCACATCGTTGGCCAGACTGATCGCCGTGTTGCTGTCCAGCGCCGTGCCGTTGGCGGCGGTCAACACACCGGTGCCGAGGGCCGAGTTGTTGCCGACCACGATTTTGCCGCCATTGAGCGCGGTGCCGCCGGTGTAGCCGTTGGGGCCACTGAGTATCAAAGTGCCGGCGTCGTATTTGCCAAGGGTGGCGTTGCCGCCGACATAGATACTGATCGACGCTTCGGAACCCGGGTCCACTCGAATCGACGCATTGCCCAGGGAGCCATTAACCAGGTACAGCAAGCCATGTATACCCTGAGTCAGGGTATACATGCCGGTGCTGGCGAACTGCATGCCCGTTACCAATTGCGCACCGTTGATCGATACGGTGCCGCCCGCCCCCTGGAATACGGCAAAATTATTGCTGCCCCACGTCTGATTGACGGTACCGTCGACATTGGTCCAGTTCGTACTGCCGAACACCCAGCTACCGGAGCCACCGTCCACCGAACCATTGGCAACCGTCTGGTTGCCGTCCCAGAACTGCACATTGACGCCCGGTGCGGTGACCAGCAGGTTGACCTGGTTGGCCAGCGAGGTTTGCAGGGTCAGGTCGCCCGGGGTGACGCTGCCCGGCACGGTACCGATCAGCATGCCGTTGTCGGTCAGACCGCCGGTGTAGTTGATCAGCCGGTACACGCCGCTGCCAAAACCACCGATGTCGCTGACGTTGAGCGTGCCGTCCAGGGTCAGGTTGCCGCCGACATTGACCAGCGGGTTGCCGCCACCGGAAACCGGTGTACCGAGGCCGACATCGAAGTTGGAGTTGGCGTTGAACACCAGCGAGTTCACCGACAGCGTGCTGCCGGTAGCGCCGGCCAGATGACCGCCATCCGCCACGGTCACCGCCCCGCCGAGCGAGCCGACGCCGGTCAGGGTGCCGCCGCTGTTGACCAGCACACTGGCGCTGTCCAGCGAACCACTGACGTTCAACGTACCAGCGTTGATAGTGGTGTTGCCGGTCAGGCTGTTGAGGCCGGTCAGGGTCAGCGTACCGGTGCCGAGTTTGCTCAACTCGCCGGTGCCGGTGAGCACACCATCGAAAATGCTGCTGGCGTTGTTGCCGCCGATGCTCAGCGTGTTGCCGCCGCCGATCAGTGCGGTGCCGCTGCCGGTCAGGCTGGCGAGGCTGCCGGAGCCGCCGAGGTTGAGGGTCGCCGCGGCGCCGAGATTGACCCCGGCATTGCTGCCCAGTGCCGAGTTGCCCAGGGTGGTCAGGCTGCCGGATTGCACATCGAAGGTGCCGCTGAAGGTGTTGTTGCCGGACAGCGTCAGGTCGGCCAGACCGTTCTTGGTCAGGGTGCCAGCCCCGGCGATCACGCCGCCAAGGGTCAGGTTGTTGTTGCCGGCCACGCTCAGGTTGGCATTGACGTTGAGGTTGTTGGCCAGCACCAGCGGCGCCGTGGTGTCGAGAGTCGACGCACCCGCCACGGTCACTGCGCCGGAGCCCAGGCCCGCCGAGGTGCCGAGGGTCACGGTGCCGGCGTTCAGCGTGGTGCCGCCGCTGTAGGTGTTGATACCGTTGAGGGTCAGGTTGGAAGCGCCGTTCTTGATCAATCCGCCGGTGCCGCTGACCACGCCGCTGAGGGCCACGTCGCTGTTGCCGGTGTTGGTCAGGTTGGCGTTGAGCACCACGTTGTTGCCCAGCGAGACCGAGGTGTTGCTGTCCAGCGCCGAGGCACCGGCCACGGTCAGGTTGCCCAGACCAAGGGCGCCGTTGCTGCCGGCGGTCAGGGTGCCGGCATTGAGGGTAATGCCGCCGAGGAAGTTGTTGGCACCGCTGAGGATCAGGTTGGCCGCGCCGTTCTTGGTCAGGCTGCCGGCGCCGTTGATGGCCCCGCTGAGTGTCAGATCGTTGCTGCCGACGATGCCAAGGTTACCCGCCAGGTTGATCGCGTTACCCGCCGTGAAAGCGCCGCTGGCATCCAGAGTGGTGCCATTCGCCGCGTTCAGCGTGGCCGAGCCCAGCGCGCTGTTCGACGCCAGAATCAGACCGCCCGCGTTCAGTGCCACCGGCCCGAGGAAGGCGTTGTTGCCGCCGAGGGTCAGGCTGGCCGAGCCGTTTTTGATCAAGCCGCCAGTGCCGGAAATGACACCGTTGAGGGTCAGCGCATTGCTACCGAGCACAGTGAGGTTGCCGTTCAGCGTGGCGGCGTTGGCCAGGGTCACGGCGGTGTTGCTGTCGAGTTGCGTGCCGGCATTGGCGATCAGCGCGCCGCTGCCCAGCGCGGTGTTGCTGCCGACGACCAATGTGCCGCCGTCCAGTTGCGTACCGCCGGTGTAGCTGTTGGCGCCGTTGAGCACCAAGGTGCCCGCGTCGAGTTTGTTGATGATGCCGCTGCCGTCGATGTTCACACCGACCGTGGCGGTCACGCCCGGATCAACCCGCATTGCCGTGGTGCCGCCGCTGCCGTTGACTGCAGTCAACAGCCCCGACGTACCGTTGACCACGTTGTAGCCATCGGTGAGGAACTGCATCCCGGTGAACAGTTGCGTGCCGTTGACCGACACCGTGCCGGCCGTGCCCTGGAACACCGCGAAGTCGCCGGCCCAGGTCTGGTTCAGCGTGCCGTTGGAATTGGTCCAGTTGGTGCCGCCGGCAGTCCATGTGCCGGTGCCGCCGTCCACTGTGCCGTTCGGGATCGTCTGGCTACCATCCCAGAAACGCAGGTTGGTGTTCGGCGCCGACACCACCAGGTTGATCTGATTGCCCAAGGTCTGCACGAGTATGTCGCCGAGGCCGTAACCCACCGGCACACCGGCCACGGTCAGGCCATTGTCGGTCAGCGCGCCGATGTAGTTGAACAAGCGATAGACACCTACGCCAAAGCCGCCGGCATCGGTGACGTTGAGGTTACCGTCGAGGGTCAGATTGCCGCCGATGTCCATCAGCGATGTGGTCGATGGCGTGGCGAGGCTCGCGTCGACATTACTGTTGGCGGTGAGAATCAGCGACGAGGTGGACAAAGTATTGCCCGAAGACAACGCCAGATGACCGCCGCTGTTGACGGTGATGAAGCCAAGCGCCGAACCGGTACCCGTGAGGGTCGCACCGTTGTTGACGTTGAGCTGGGAACTGGCCAGCGAACCGGTGAGGTTCAGCGTACCGCCGTTGACGTTGGTGTTGCCGGTGATGCCGTTGATACCGGTGAGGTTCAGCGTCCCGGTACCGACTTTGGTCAGGGTGCCGCTGCCACCGAGGTCGCCGTCGAAGGTGCTGGTGCTGCTCACGCCGCCCACGGTCAAGGTGTTGCCGCCGGCGACCTGCACGCTGCCGCTGCCGCTCAGCCCGTTGAGGCTGTTGCTGCTGTTGAGAAAGAGATTGGCACCGGCGCTGATGTTGGCGCCGGAGGTGTTGCCCAGCGCCCCGCTGCTCACCGTGGTGACGCTGCCGGAGGCGATGTTCAGCGCGCCGGTGAAGGTGTTGTTGCCGCTGAGCGTCAGGTCGCCAAAGCCGTCCTTGGTCAGACTGCCGGCACCATCGATCACGCCGCTGAGGTTCAGGGTGTTATTGCCGGCCAGGGTCAGGCCGGCGTTGAGAGTGATGTTGTTGCCAACGCTCATGCCGGTGCTGGTGTCCAGCGTCGAAGCGCCGCCGACAGTCAGGCCGCCACTGCCCAGCGCAGCGGCCGAGCCCAGGGTCAGCGTTCCCGCGTTGAGCGTGCTGCCGCCGCTGAAGGTGTTGGTGCCGTTGACGGTCAGGTTGGCCGCGCCGTTCTTGATCAACTGGCCTGCGCCGCTGATCACACCGCCGAGGGTCAGGTCCTGGGTACCGCCGACGCTCAGCGCCGCATTCAGCACGACCGCGTTCGCCAGGCTGACCAGCGGTGAACTGCTGTCGAGCGTTGCCGCACCGCCGACGGTCAAGGCACCCGTGCCGAGCGCCGAACTGTTGCCGGCTGTCACTGTGCCGGCGTTCAAGGTGGTGCCGCCGGCGTAAGTGTTGGTGCCATTCAGATTCAGATTGGCCGCACCGTTTTTCACCAGGCTGCCGGCACCGGCGACGGTACCGGTGAGGGTCAGATCGGCGCTGCCGCCGATGTTCATCGCACCTGCCAGGTTGACCTGATTGCCCAGGGTGACGGCGGTGTTGGTGTCCAGCGTGGTGCCCGCCGCTGCGTTCAATGCACCGCTGCCGATCGCGGTGTTGCTGCCGACAATCAGCTTGCCGACGTTGAGGGCGGTGTTGCCGAAGTAGGTGTTGGCGCCGTTGAGAATCAGGTCGGCCGGGCCGCTTTTGGTCAGGCCACCGACCCCGGAGACCACGCCCGCGAGGGTCAGCGCATTGCTGCCGCCGATGGTCACGTTGCCACCGAGGTTGACGTTATTCGCCAGACTCGTCGCGGTGCTGGCGTCCAGCGTGGTGTTATTGCCGGCGTTGAGAATGCCGGTACCGAGGGCGGTGTCGGAGCCGACGACCAGTGTCCCGGCGTTCAGCGACGTAGAACCGGTGTAGGTGTTGTTGCCGGTCAGGGTCAGGGTCGAAGCACCGGTCTTGATCAGGTTGCTGCCGCCACTGATGACGCCGCCGAGGGTCAGCGGGTTGGCGCCGCCGGCAGTCAGGTTGGCGTTAAGGGCAATCGCGTTGTTCAGGGTCACATCGGCGCTGCTGTTGAGCGTTGCGCCCGCCCCGCCCACGGTCAGCGTGCCGGTGCCGAGTGCCGCGCCGTTGCCGACGGTCAGGCTGCCGGCGTTGAGCGCTGTGCCGCCGGTGAAGGTGTTGGCGCCGTTGAGGGTCAGGTTGGCAGTGCCGTTCTTGATCAGTTGACTGGCGCCGCTGAGCACGCCGCCCAGGATCATGCCGTTGCTGCCGCCGAGGGTCAGGTTGCCGTTGAGGGCCACGTTGTTGTTCAGAATGACCGAGGTGTTGCTGTCGAGGGTCGCGGCGCCGGCGACGGTCAGATCACCGCTGCCCAGTGCGGCGGCGTTGCCGACGGTCAGGGTCCCGGCGTTGAGGGTGGTGCCGCCGCTGAAGGTGTTGGCGCCGTTGAGAATCAGGTTGGCCGCGCCGTTCTTGGTCAGCCCGCCGCTGCCGCTGACCACGCCACCGAGGGTCAGGTTGGCGTTGCCGGCGATATTCAGGTTGCCGCCGAGGGCGACCGCGTTGCCCAGCGCCACGGTGGTGCTGGCGTCGAGGGTGGTACCCGCCGCCGTGGTCAGTGCGCCGGTGCCGAGCGCGGTGTTGGAGCCGACGATCAGCGTTCCGTTATTCAGCGCGGTGCCGCCGGAGAAAGTGTTGTTGCCGCTGAGGGTCAGGTTCGCGGTGCCGCCCTTGATCAGGTTGCCGGCGCCGCTGATGACACCGCTCAGACCCAGCGTCTGGGTGCCGCCGATGGTCAACCCGCCAGCCAGTGCCACCGCGTTGGCCAGGGTCACGGCGGTCGTCGCATCCAGCGTGGTGCCGGCCGCCGCGTTCAAGGCGCCCGTGCCGAGGGCGGTGTTGCTGCCGACGAACAGGCTGCCGCCGTTGAGCGCGGTGGTGCCGCTGTTGGTGTTGTTGCCGGTCAGGGTCAGGCTGGCGCTGCCGCTTTTGGTGATCGCGCCGGTGCCGGACACGATGCCGGCCAGGGTCAGGGCATTGCTGCCGAGCACGTTCAACGCACCGGTGATGCCGACGTTGTTGGCCAGGGTCACGTTGCCGGTGCTGTCGAGACTGGTGCCGTTGCTGGTGTTGAGGACACCGGTGCCCAGGGCGTTGTTGTTGCCGACGCGCAAGGTCCCGGCGCTGAGGCTGGTGATCCCGGTGTAGGTGTTGATGCCGTTGAGGGTCAGGCTGCCGCTGCCGGTTTTGGTCAGGTTGGCGGCGCCGCTGATCACCCCGCCCAGGGTCAGCGCACCGGTGCCGGTTGCGGTCAGGGTGCTGTTGAGCGTGATCGCGTTAGCCAGCGAAATCGGCGCCGTCGCCGAGATGCTCGAAGAGCCGCCAACGGTGATGCCGCCGGTGCTGAACGCCTGATTGTTGCCCACCAGCACCACACCGCCGTTGAGCACGGTGTTGCCGGAGTAGGTGTTGATACCGTTGAGGTTGATCTGGCCGCTGCCGATCTTGGTCAGGCCGCCCGTGCCGGAGATCACCCCGTTCAGGGTCATGCCGTTGATGCCCTGCAGAGTCAGGCCAGTCCCGCCCAGGTTGATCTGGTTGGACAGCGTCAAACCGGCATTGCTGGCCTGGAGAATCCCGCCGTTGGACGTCAGCACACCGCTGCCGAACGCCGCGTTGTCATTGAACTGCGCGACACCGCCATTGAGGGTGGTCGCACCGCTAACCAATGGCCCCTGCAAGGTCCAGGTGCCGCTGTTGAGGGTCAGATTGTTGAAGTTGACGTAGGTTGCGCTGGACGCGGTGCCGGTCCCGGTGGTGCCGCCGCCGAGGCCGATCGGGTTTTGCAGGATCAGCGTGTTGGTACCGGCCGCGCCGCCATCGATCGTCCCGGTCGGAGCGAAGGTCAGGTTGATGCCGATCAGGCCACCGAGGCCGACGGAGACTTGCACGCCGTCACCGACGTTAACGCTGGAACCGGTGATCGCGTAAAAGGTGTTGGTACTGCCCGCCCCCATCGACACGCCGCCGGTGATGTTACCGGCGTTGGTGAAGGTGTTGCCCGCCACCGACGTCTCGAACGCGACCCGGCCGTTGATCGTACCGGTGGCGCTGTTAGTCATGTTGACTTGCGAACCGCCATACACCCCGACCACTGGCGTATCGGCCAGGGTGATCCCGCCGACCGACAGCCCGGTCGAGGTAATCGTGCCGTCGTTGGTGATGGTCGTGGTGCCCGACACCGAGTTGTTCACGGCAATCCCCAGCCCGTCGATGCTGGTCAGGTTGAGGCCGAGCAACATGCCGGTGCCGCGAATGAGCCCGGTGGTGTTGTTGACGATGCTCACCGTGCTGGTTGCGCCGGTGCCGATGAACGCGCCGCCACTGAGGATCGACACCAGGCCGAGCAGGGCCGGGTCGAGGGTGCCGGAGTTGTTCAGGTTGATGTTGGCCCCGGTCAGGTTGATGACCTTGCCGCCCAGCGTCGCGTTCATCTGCGCGCCGTTGGTGACGTTGACCGTCAGGCCGCTGGTGGCGCTGCTGTAGTCATTGAGAAACAGCGGCAGGGTCGGAACGCCCGAACAGGTAATAGTGGAGCCCGCCGCCGAACAGGTGGCGAACGCCTGCTCGCTGACACCACCGAACAGCAGCCCGGCGACACTCAGATGCACAGCAAGGGACAGAGGGGAAAAACGCGAGACGAGGGCAACACCAAACCTTGCTTCCACGGGCTACTCCTTGCGTGGCCAATTTCGTCCTTGAAGGCGTGTAACAGCGGCAAGATCCAACACGCGTATCAAGCGTATGACGGTCATCAGATAAACCATCTCATTCCAGACACACGCTAGTTGATGCCCTGCGATGGAGCACCGGTTAAATAGTGTTAATACTTTTGTGCGATAAGGCCCTGCGTCGATACTTCCGGCCGTTCTGAGCACGGGTTCGGGCTTTTTCAGGCGCGCTTGAGGCGGAGTTGACCGAGCCGCCAGGTAAACTCACGAATCAATCGATTTTTCAGAGAGTTGAGAAACTGGTACGGCTTGTGCAAACGTTTGCGAGTCGCTGTTGACCGCCTTTTCGTTACAAAACCGTACAGGCCCCATGATTCCGGGCCTTGATCCGCAAAAAGGACTTTGAATGCACGTTTCCTCCTGCCACCGTCGTCGCGGTGCGCGCACCTTTGCTGTTTCCCTGCTACTGGCCGGCGTTACCGGAGTTCTCAGTCAGACCACGCTGGCGCAGCCTGCCCTGCCCGAGGAATCCGCCCAGGGCGAAGCCCTCAGCCCCGAAGCCAGTCCGCCGAAAAAAGGCGCGTACCTGTCGGACTGGTACAACCAGGACCTGATGCTGATCGGCAGCAAAGACATCAGCTTCGGCCCGCAACCGGCCGACGACATCTATCTGGAATATGAGTATTTCGGGCGCAAGGGTCCGTTCGAGCTGTACGGCTACATCGACATCCCGAAGATCTTCAACATCGGCAACAGCCACGACAAAGGCGTGTGGGACCATGGCTCGCCGGTGTTCATGGAGCACGAACCGCGCATCTCCATCGACTACCTCGCCGGCCGCAGCCTGGCCATCGGGCCGTTCAAGGAATGGTATGTGGCGTTCGACTGGATCTACGACCACGGCAGCCGTAAAGAGAACCGCGCCAACACGCTGTACAGCGGTTTCGGCACCGACATCGACACCCATTCGCGGGTCAATCTGTCGGCCAACCTGTACGGGCGCTACCAGTGGGAAAACTACGGCGCCAGCAACGAATACTCGTGGGACGGCTACCGCGCGCAACTCAAGTACATCGTGCCGATCGACAAATTCAGCAACGGCGCCTCGCTGACCTACATCGGCTTCACCAACTTCGATTTCGGCTCGGACATCCACAAGGACAACCCGGCGCGCACCGCCAATGCCACGGTGGCAACCAACGTGTTGCTGTACTCGTTCACCCACTTGCGCTTCACCCTGGTCGGCCGTTATTTCCACAACGGCGGCAACTGGGAAGACGGCAGCGAGCTGAATTTTGGCGACGGTAATTTCCGGGCGCGTTCCAATGGCTGGGGGTATTACGCGGGGGTCGGGTATCAGTTCTAAAGCGCAAGGGCTCGCAGCCATTGGCTGCGAGCCCTTGTCGTTTTGCATCAAGGGATGAGGATGACCTTGTCGCCACTGCCCTGATTCACATCGGCATACCGCGCCAGCCCTTCGGCCAGCGGCGCTTCGACCAGCCCTTGTGGCAGTGGCAGCAGGTCTTCGTCGAAGAACCGGCCGAACTGCTCGAGCATCGCCGCACAGGCTTCAACGCCATACAGCAACGAGTTGATGCCGACCACCGAACCGCCCTTGCGATACAGCGCCAGCGCCGGCAACTGCACATGCCCGTCCACCGGCGCAGCGATGATCGCGATCCGACCGAAGGTCGCCAATGCCGCCACCGAGGCCGGCAGCCAGAAACCGGTGGTGTCGAAGATCACGTCGGCGCCGCCGCGATACACCGCGTTGACCTGCGCGCCCAGCTCCTCGGGTTTATCCAGCTGAATCGTCTGATAACCCTGCGCCTGCAAATCCTTGACCTGCTCCGGCCGCCGCGCCGCCGCCAGCAACTGCGCGCCACGTACCTTGGCCAGCGCCAGCGCCGCCGTCGCCACCGCCCCGCCACCGATCACCAACAAACGGGTTTCGGCACTCACCAGACTGCGCTCCAGCGCATCCCACGCCGTGGTGTAAGGCACGCCGAGGCTGGCTGCCTGGGTGAAACTCAAATGCGAAGGTTTATGCGCCACGCCGTTGGCCGGCAGTTTGACGAACTGCGCGTGAGAGCCATCGGCGAAAAAACCCAGCTCACGCCCGGTGCCCCAGACCTCCTGACCGATCAACGCCTGCGGACCTTCGACCACCACACCGGCAAAGTCCCGACCGGGAATGCGCGGCAGCGTGGTGTAAGGGAAACGCCCGAGCACGTTCTTCACGTCGCTGGGATTGAGGCCCGCGGCCTTGATCTGCACCAGCACCTCGTCAGCGCCCGGCACCGGCGTCGGCACCTCGACGAAGCGCAGGGACGACAGATCGCCGGTTTTATCGAATTGCAGTGCTTTCATGGAAATCTCCACCGAAGGAAAAAGACAGGATTCAGGACAGCCAGCCACTGACCAGTTGCCGGCCCATCGGCCACAACTGCTCGCCCGCCAGCATGCCCAACAGGCCCACCAGCGCGATGGTCGGCGGCGCCGGAGAACGGACATCCAGCGCGCCATACAGCAGGCCGACACCCAGACCGACGCCCAGTGAAATCAGGTAATTCATGGGATCACTCCGCCACACAAAGGGAATGGGCAAAGTCTAGGGAAAGGCGGCGACCGGCATCGGCCAAGGACTTCTGAATTTCGGCCAAATCAGCCGGCAAGCGGCCCGCCATCGAACTGCGAAGGCGCGACACCCAGTTCCCGGCGGAACATGTCGCTGAAACTGCTCGGCGAATAACCCAGCTCACGGGCAATCGCACTGACCGGCACGCCCTGGATCAACTCCGCCACCGCCGTCGCCAACTGCACCTGCCGCCGCCACTCGGCAAAGCCCATGCCCAGCCCTTCCTTGAACAACCGCGCCAGGGTGCGCACGCTGGCCCCGGCGTTTTCGGCATGTTGCTCGAAAGGAATGTCCAGCGACGGCGCGGCCATCACTGCCTGACACAGACTCATCAGCCGCCGGTCGGCATCGTCCGGCAGCGGGATCTTCAACTGCGAACGCCTTGCGCGTTTCAGCTCCAGCAGCGCCAGCCCGACCAACGCCTCGTAATACTCGGCATCACCGCTGTCGCCCTGCGCCACCAGCCCGACGATCAACTCGCGTAGCAGACCACCGACCTCGATCACCTGCACCGTCTGATCCAGCGTCGCCGCCAGCGCCGGGCGCAGGTAGATATTGCGCATCTGCAAATCCGACACCACCCGAATCCCGTGCGGCACCCCCGGCGGCAACCAAACCGCCCGCTGCGGCGGCACCACCAGCGCCTCGTGCGGGGTCTCGACCCACATCACCCCGCTCATCGCATACAGCAACTGTCCCCAGACATGCTCGTGCGGCTCGATGAACAACCCACGCGGATACGTCCGCGCCAGCGGCTGCACCGGCACATCGGTATCACTCAGATCAGGGGGCGCAGCGAGGGCCATGGCGAACATTCATCGAGGTTGGCGAAAGCGCCATGGTAACCAGTCCGGCCGGAACCTCGCCATTGATAGATACCGTCGGACAATCCGAGTGAATTTTCCCGCAGCCCAGCGATCCTTCTATTACCACAGGGAGGAAGATGGGCTTTATGAACAACGCAAAACTGTACGTCATCGATTACACCCTTCACGGCGCGCCAAAGTCGTTCATTATCCGCTCGGACAAAATGGACAACACCGAGGCGTGGCACTGGGCAAGCTGCGACGCAGGGGTCGGCCGCATCCCGCGTTTCGGCCGGGAGAAAGTGCAAAAGACCAGCAAGCCGATGGCAGAAAAATTCGGCGTGGAAAACGTCACATGGCGACCGGCAAGCTAAGCTTGCGCGCAGGCGGGGACTATTTCGGGGGGAACAACATGACAACCATCAACAGCCCGGCGCACCTGGACTACGGCCTGGACACCCTCTTGGGCCGCATCACCAAAAGCGTCGACTGCCCGGTTGGCCTGGAACCCGTCGAAAACGACCCCTACCGCTTCGCCCTGCGCGTCCCGGCCCCCTTGCCGGAAGACCTTGAACAGGCCAAAACCATCGTCGTCAACGTCGAAGGCCGCCGCCTGCAAGGCAACGTCCGCCACACCGAACGCCTGGACGACGACAGCCTGAAACTGGAAGTGGAGCCCGACTAGGCTCCACTCATTCAATACCCAAAATTACTTGGGATGCGCACACTGACACCCCTTGCCAGAACACTCCTCACCACTCTTGTGATGATGCGCACAGGCCTCACAGCAATAATGCTTACCGTGCGCCACATAAGAATGCTCACCCTCCTTGATCGTGCAACGACATCCCGGACAATCGCATTTTCTATCTGCCATGGAACAGACTCCTCTGGTGGTGGTTGCCTGAGGCCGAAAGAACAAGCCGTGCTACCAGTGTAGAAGGTGAAAACCACCAAACAACCAAACAACCAAACCACTCACTCCCCCGCCCACCACGATGAGCGTTAGCTCGAGTACCGCTTTTGATCTCAAGGCCCGTCGGCAGGCTGAGTGGAGGGATTGATCCGGGGGTGGGAGCGCAGCGACCGTGCGGCGCAGCCGCATGCATCGAGAGGAGGTGTAGCGAAGCAAACCGTAGGCGATGCCCCCGGATCAATCCCGGAGCGAAGGAACCCGAGCCACAGCGAGGGCCGTACGTCAGGGTAAAGCCTTTTGGGTTACCTTTTCGCTGGGCCGGCACTCCGGCGTTTGGAAAAGGTGACTCGCCGTAAGGGCGAAACCGCCAGCAGCAGCCCCCGAAGCAACGGATATTCACCCAAAAAACCCATGAATCTGGTCGGCCCGAAGGCCGCCAAGTTCAAACGGACTGGCGCACGCTGCTGCGATACATGAATACCAGCGCCAGCCCCAAACAAACCATCGCCAGAATCCGCGCCCCGGACAATTCGATTGCGGGGTTACCCAGCCAGCCAAAGTTATCGATCAGCATCCCCATTCCAAGCTGCCCGACAATAACCGCCACCGTGGCCACGGCCGTACCAACGCGCGGTACCGCACCGACCATCACCATCATATAAACCACCCCGAACAAAGCACCGCTGAGCTGCCATTTCGGCACATCCAGCAGGCTGACCGCATGGGCCGGTTCGAAAAACAGGATCAGCAGCCCCGTACTCACCGCGCCAACCACGAAAGTCAGGAGGCTACTGCGCAACACACCAACGGTTTCCCCAAGACGCCCATTGATCGCCGCCTGCACACTCAACACCGCACCGGCCAACACCACCACCGCCAACAAAATAACCAGACTCATCACTCACCCCCGCGCAATCAAAATCAAAGCCACCACAATCAACCCCAACGCCAGCCACCGCTCAGCATTGACCTTTTTGCGCGTAGCCCCAAACCACCCGAAATGGTCAATCAGCACACTCTTGCCAACCTGCCCCGACAGAATCGCAATCATCGTCATCGCAATCCCGATATGCGGCGTGGCCAGCGTCAGCACCACCACATACATCGGCCCCAGAAACCCGCCGATCAACTGCCAGCGCGGCAGATCCGTCAGCGCCGGCCCCTTCTGCGGCCCCGCAAACAACAACAGCAAAAACAGAATCGCCGACCCAACCCCGAAGATGCTCAAGGTCGCCCACAAATGCCCGACCTGCTCACCCAACGGCCCCAGCAACCCCGCCTCCACCGACAATCCCATGCCGGCCAGAATCACCAGCGGCAACAGCAACAAACGCAAACCAGCCCGCGCGACCGGGGCCGGCGCGGCACTCACTTCATCAAACGACTGCATCTGAAAAAACCTCTGAAAGAAACGATGGCGCGGATTATCGGCTGGCGCAGCTGTGCGATAAATGGGAGCATCCGGACAACACTTTTGCGCAACTCGCACAGCAGGACACACGATGCACGGACTCAACGAACTGGGATTCAAGGCACTAAGGCTGTTTGTGGCGGTGCTCGACCACGGCAGCTTTTCCGAAGTCGCCCGCCGCGAGGGCGTGGCGCCCTCCTCGATTTCCCGGCAGATCCAGTTGATGGAACAGGCGCTGAACCAGCAATTGCTCTACCGCCACACCCGTGCGGTCACGCCGACCGAGGCCGGGCGCATGCTCGGCCACCACGCGCGGCTGGTGCTGGTGCAACTGGAAGAAGCCGAACAGGCATTGCAGGAACAGCAAAGCGAACCAACCGGCCTGGTACGGATCAACGCCCCGGTGGTGTTCGGCCAGCGCCACCTGACGCCGTGGCTGGGCCGTTTGTGCGAGCGCTATCCGAAGCTGCAACTGGACATCCAGCAGACCGATCACTACATCGATCCACTGCAGGAAGGCGCCGACCTGCTGTTCCGCATCGGCCCGCTGCACGACTCGAGCATGCAGGCGAGGATCCTCGCGCCGCACCGCTTTCAGGTCGCGGCCAGCCCGGCGTATCTCAAGCGACTTGGCACACCACAGCATCCCGACGACCTCGCCCGCCACCAGTGCCTGGCCTACAAGGGCGCGACCGGCCAGCAGCGCTGGTTCTTCCGTCAGGATCAGGGTGAATGGACACCCTATGCAGTCAAGGGCCCGATTACCGGCAACCATGCGGACACGTTGACCCAGGCCGCTGTGCAAGGGCTGGGGCTGGTGATGTTTCCGTCATGGCTGATCGGCGAGGCGGTGCGGGAAGGCACGCTGGTGCCGGTGTTGGGGGGGTATCAGGTGTCGAACAGTGTCGAGCCGCAGCAGATTTCGGTGCTGTGGCCGGGGAGTCGGCGATTGTCGGTGAAGGTGCGGACGGTGATTGATTTCTTTATTGAGTGTTTTGGCGAGGTGCCGTATTGGGACAGACCCTGACGGTCTGTCCCGACTACGCCATCAGATACGGAACTGGCCCACCAGCTTGCCCAACCGCTGCCCCAGATCCGCCAGACTCCGCGAAGTCTGCGCCCCCAACTGGGTCTCATCCGCCACGTTATCCACCGCCACCGCAATCTGATGCACGCTGCGGTTGATCTCTTCCGCCACCGCCGTCTGCTCTTCAGCAGCACTGGCGATCTGCGCGTTCATCGAGTTGATGGTCGCAATCAGATCCGCCATCGCATCCAGCGACGCCCCCGCTTGATTGGCCTGGGCCGACGTGCCGTCACCCGCCTCGCTGGAACGGCGCATCGCTTCAACCGCCGACTGCGTCCCCGCCTGCAAGCGGTCGATCATCCCCTGAATTTCCTGAGTGCTGATCTGCGTGCGCGAAGCCAGTGCCCGCACTTCATCCGCCACCACCGCAAACCCGCGCCCGGCCTCGCCCGCCCGGGCTGCTTCGATCGCGGCGTTGAGCGCCAGCAGGTTGGTCTGTTCGGCAATCGAACGGATCACCCCGAGCACGCCGACAATCGACGACACGTCCTGCTGCAGGCTGTCGAGGGACACGCCGCTGCTGCGGATGTCGTCCACCAGCGCATGAATCTGCTTGATGCTGCCGGCCACCACGCGCTTGGCGGTCTGGCCTTCTTCGTCTGTCTGCTGCGCGGCGACGGCGGCGTTCTGTGCGCTCTTGGCAACTTCCTGCGCAGCGGCGGACATCTCGTTGATTGCCGTGGCGACCTGATCGGTTTCGTGACGCTGACGTTCCATGGCCTGATCGGAGCGCTGGGCCTGATCGGACACCTGCGTCACCAGACCGGTCAGTTGCGACGTCATCTCGGTGATCTGCCGCACCAGGCTGTGGATCTTGTCGACAAAGCGGTTGAACGAGCCGGCCAGTTCGCCGAGTTCGTCCTGGCTGGTGATGGTCAGGCGCCGGGTCAGGTCGCCCTCGCCCGCCGCGATGTCGTCGAGGTTGGCTTTCATCAAGGTCAACGGTCGCAGGATGGTGTTGGCCAGCAACATCCCCGCCGCCGCGATCACCAACAGCACCACCACCGCCACGCCGACGATGCTCAGCACCACGCCCTGCATGCGCTCCTGCACCTTGGCCTCGACCACCGCCACTTGCGCTTCGATGCCGTCGAGGTTGACCGATGTACCAACCGCCATGTCCCACTTCGCCAGGTATTCGGTGTAGCCGAGTTTCGGCACCAGCACTTGCGCGTTACCCGGCAGCGGCGAGCTGTATTGCAGGTAGTGGGTGCCGTCCTTCGCGACTTTCACCAGATCGCGGTTGACGTAAACGCCGTTCGGGTCGCGGTTGTCCTTGAAGCTTTTGCCCACGCCTTCGGGGTCGTTGGCCTTGAACAGGCGCACGGTCTCGGAGTCGTAGCCGAAGAAGTAACCGTCCTTGCCGTACTTGATGCTCGACAGCAGTTTGATCACCTGCGCCCGCGCGTCGGCGTCACCGGGGGCGGCAGCGTCGTACAGCGGTTTGATGGTGGTCATGGCCACGGCGACGTAGCTGGCCAGGGTGGCCTTGGCGTCGCCGAGCAGGCGTTCGCGGGTCTGTTCGACTTCCTTGCGCGCCTGTTCCTGAAGGATGAACAGCGTGGTCAGGCTGATCACCAGCGCAAAGAGCAAGACCGGAAGGACGGCAAGGGACAGGACTTTAGCCTTGAGACTCAGGCGCATGGGGGCTCACTCTTTTGGTTTTATTGGCGTGGATAAAGGCTTTAACGGCACACCGGAACAAAAGTTGAGTGAGTCCCCCCAGGGGGCGTTACAACACCATCGCGGCAACCCAGCCAAACGCCAGCAGCGGCAGGTTGTAGTGCAGGAAGGTCGGAACCACGGTGTCCCAGATGTGGTGATGCTGGCCGTCGACGTTCAGGCCGGAGGTCGGGCCGAGGGTCGAATCCGAGGCTGGCGAACCGGTGTCGCCCAGCGCCCCGGCCGTGCCGACGATGCACACGATCGCCATCGGGCTGAAGCCCAGTTGCACGCACAGCGGCACAAAAATCGCCGCGAGGATCGGCACCGTTGAAAACGACGAACCGATGCCGATGGTCACCATCAGCCCCACCAGCAACATCAGCAGCGCGCCGATGGCCTGGCTGTGATCGATCCACGCCGCCGCGCTTTCCACCAGCGAACGTACTTCACCGGTGGCCTTGAGCACTTCGGCAAAACCCGAGGCGGAGATCATGATGAAGCCGATCATCGCCATCATCTTCATGCCTTCGGTGAACAGGTCGTCGGTCTCACGCCACTTGACGATGCCCGACGCCGAGAAGATCAGGAACCCGGCCAGCGCGCCGATAATCATCGAATCCAGCAGCAACTGAATGATGAACGCCGCCGCGATGGCCAGACCGGCGATGCCGATCGTCATCGGGTTGTAGGCGACGCTGACCTGCTCCACCTGCTCGATCTTTTCCAGGTCGTAGACGCGCTTCTTGCGGTAGCTGAAGAACACCGCCAGCAACAGGCCGAAGACCATGCCCGCCGCCGGAATGGCCATGGCGTGCATGACGTTGATCTGGCTGATGTCAACGCCGGCCTTGCTGACGTTGGCCAGCAGGATCTGGTTGAGAAAGATGTTGCCGAAACCGACCGGAAACACCATGTACGGCGTGATCAGGCCGAAGGTCATGACGCAGGCGATCAACCGGCGGTCCAGTTGCAGTTTGGTCAGTACATATAAAAGCGGCGGCACCAGCAGCGGAATGAACGCGATGTGGATCGGCAGGATGTTCTGCGAGGCAATCGCCACCACCCACAGCAGGCCGATCAGCATCCATTTGACGCTGCCGCCACCGGTCGCATGCTGGCGGTCGACCATCGCCAGAGCCTTGTCGGCCAGCGCATGGGCCAGGCCGGACTTGGCAATCGCCACGGCGAAAGCGCCGAGCAACGCGTAGGACAACGCCACCGTCGCCCCGCCACCCAGGCCACTGTTGAAGGCCTTGAGCGTGGCGTCGATGCCCAGACCACCGGTCAGGCCACCGACCAGCGCACCGACGATCAACGCGATCACCACATGCACCCGGGACAGGCTGAGGATCAGCATGACGCCGACCGCAGCAATCACTGCATTCATTTCACTACCTCAAAAACACGACGGTAAAGCCATTCACCGCCAGACAGGATGAGTCCGGCCGGCAAGCCACGAGGGTCGCCAGCGGATTTGCATAGAGGGTCTTATTAGAAGGGCGCGCACTGTGCCGCAGAGCGGGCGCAGTGTCAAAGCGAGCGGTCGGGGCACTGTGTAACTTTGCATGATCAAAGCGCTGAAGACGGCATATCCGCCACAACATGCGTCAATTCGCCATATTGCATTTGCACCATAAAGAAAGTCGAAACGCGGCCGTTACAGTGCAAAGTCTCAGATATTTATCGAATAAGGACGTCTCCATGTCGCTCAGACAACTTTCCATCCAATGGAAAATCACCCTGCTCGCCGGACTCTGCCTGGCCGGTATCGTGACCCTGTTGGTGGGTCTTTCGCTGTATCGCATGGAGCACAGTTCCGAACTGGTAAAAGCTTCGAGCATGGAAATGCTCACCGAATCGGCCCAGGCTCGCATCGAATCCCAGGGCGAAGTCCAGGCAGCAGGCATTCGCCAGCAGTTCATGGACGCCTATCAATATGGTCACGGTTTCTCGCGTCAGGTACTGTTCCTGCGCGAACAGGCCGAAAAGCGCTTCCTCGATGCCTTCGACCTGCGCGAAGACATGACCCGTCAGGTGAAATCGGCGTTGCAGGCCAACCCGGATCTGCTCGGCCTGTCGCTGGTGTTCGAAGCCAACGCGCTGGACGGCAAGGACGAGCTATTCGCTGGGCAAAATGAATTAGGCAGCAACGACAAGGGCCGCTTCGCCCTGTACTGGTCGCAACCGACCCCGGGCAAAGTGACCTCGATGGCACTGCCGGAAAGCGACATGGCCGACACCAGCACCGGCCCCAGCGGTCAGGCCGCCAACGCCTGGTTCACCTGCCCGCGCACCACGCTCAAACCGTGCGTGATCGAACCCTACTTCTACGTGATCGACGGGCAGAAGGTGCTGATGACCAGCATCGTGTTCCCGCTGATGGTCAACGGCAAAGTCATCGCCTCGCTGTCGGTGGACATCAACCTCAACAGCCTGCAAGCGATCAGCCAGAGCGCCAGCAAAAAGCTCTATGACGGCCAGACCGCCGTGAGCATCATCAGCCCCGCCGGCCTGCTCGCCGGTTACAGCCCGGACGCCAATAAACTCAGCCAACGCCTGGACGCCGTGGACACCACCAGCGGTGCCGAACTGCTGCGTCTGCTCGCTTCGAGCCACACCGTCAGCAGCCTGCACAGCAATGCGCAACTGAAAGTGCTGTCGCCGTTCCAGCCGATTCCCGGCGGCCCGTCGTGGGGCGTGCTGCTCGATGTACCTGAGAAAGTGCTGGTCAGCCGCGCCGAAGCGCTCAAGCAACAACTGGATGCCAGCAACACCTCGGGCACCCTGATCGAACTGAGCCTCGGTGTGCTCGCCGCGCTGATCGGCCTGTTGCTGGTGTGGCTGATGGCTCGCAGCGTGACCAAGCCGATCCTCGGCGTGGCCCATATGCTGGAAGACATCGCCAGCGGTGAAGGCGACCTGACCCGTCGTCTGGCCTACGACAAGAAGGATGAACTCGGTCAACTGGCCGGCTGGTTCAACCGCTTCCTCGACAAGCTGCAACCGATCATCGCCGAGGTGAAACGCTCGGTGCAGGACGCGCGCAACACTGCCGACCAGTCTTCGGCGATCGCGACCCAGACCAGCGCCGGCATGGAGCAGCAATACCGTCAGGTCGATCAGGTCGCCACTGCGTCCCACGAAATGAGCGCCACCGCTCAGGACGTCGCCCGCAGCGCGGCGCAAGCTGCCGAAGCCGCCAAGGATGCCGACCGCGCCACCCGTCAGGGCCTGACCGTGATCGACCGCACCACCGCCAGCATCGACACCCTCGCCGCCGACATGAGCGCAGCGATGGTGCAGGTCGAAGGCCTGGCCGCCAACAGCGAGAAGATCGGCACCGTGCTGGAAACCATCCGCGCCATCGCCGAACAGACCAACCTGCTGGCCCTCAACGCCGCCATCGAAGCCGCCCGTGCCGGTGAAGCCGGTCGCGGTTTTGCGGTGGTCGCCGACGAAGTGCGCAACCTCGCACGTCGTACTCAGGAATCGGTGGAAGAAACCCGCCAGGTGATCGAACAGTTGCAGAACGGCACCCAGGACGTGGTCGGCTCGATGGGCAACAGCCATCGCCAAGCCCAGGGTAGCGTCGAACAGGTCGGCCAGGCCGTGACCGCACTGCGCCAGATCGGCGATGCGGTGACTGTAATCAGCGACATGAACCTGCAGATCGCCAGCGCTGCCGAAGAGCAGAGCGCGGTGGCTGAAGAGATCAACAACAACGTGGCAACGATTCGTGATGTGACGGAGTCGCTGTCGGGACAGGCGAATGAATCGGCGCGGGTGAGTCAGTCGCTCAATAGCCTGGCGAATCAGCAGCAGAGTTTGATGGATCAGTTTCGGGTTTGACTCGGGATTGCTGAAGATCAAGAGCTACCCCCTCACCCCAGCCCTCCCGAAACGTCGGACCGCCCCCAAGGGGGCGAGGGGAAAGGGAGCCGATCTCCGTCGTTGTCAGAACGTACGTTCAACTCGATAGATCAGGTCGGCGTAACTCGGAAAAACAACTCGGTCAGTCCCCTCTCCCTCCGGGAGAGGGTTAGGGTGAGGGCGCTTTTGAACCTCACCGCCGAGGCAACTGAATCTCCACCTTCAACCCGCCCCACTCGCTTTCGCCCAACACCAAAACCCCGCCCCACGTCTCGACAATATCCCGCACAATCCCCAGCCCCAACCCATGCCCATGGGTCTGCTCATCCAGCCGCGTCCCCCGGCTGAACACCTGAGCCCGCTGCGCTTCGGGAATCCCCGGCCCGTCATCTTCCACGCTCAGCACAAAACCTTCGGCCGTTTCGACCACGCTCAGCCGCACCTCGGCATCCGCCCACTTGCAGGCGTTGTCCAGCAGGTTGCCGAGCAGCTCCAGCAGGTCCTCACGATCCCACGGCAATTGCAGGCCCGGCGGTGCCACGTAATTCAGCTCCAGATGCTCGCCATGGATCATGTTCAACGTCGACAACAACCCCGGAAGCTCCGCATCGCAATCGAACAGCGCTCCCGGCAACGCATCGCCAGAGAGCCGCGCGCGGTTGAGCTCGCGGTTCAGTCGTTGCTGAACCTGCTCCAGTTGTTCCCTGAGAATCTTGCGCAGCTCCGGGTGCGCGTCGAGCCTTTCACTCGACGCCAGACTGAGCAGCACCGCCAACGGGGTTTTCAGCGCATGCCCGAGATTGCCCAGGGCATTGCGCGAACGCTTGAGGCTGTCTTCGGTGTGCGCCAGCAAATGGTTGATCTGCGCCACCAGCGGTTCCAGTTCCGCCGGCACTTGCTCATCGAGTTGTGAGCGCTGGCCCTGCTGCAACTGGGCGATCTGTTCGCGAGCCTTTTCCAGCGGACGCAACGCGCGGCGCACGGTCAGGCGTTGCAACAACAGAATCAGCAGCAACCCGGCCAGCCCGAGACCGAGGCCGATCTGACGCATGCGCTGGAAGCTCTCGCGCACCGGCGTGTAATCCTGGGCCACGCTGATGGAAATCGACTGGCCGAGCCGTCGATAGTCCGAACGCAACACCAGCAGTTGCTGGCCGTCCGGCCCCAATTGCAGGTTGCTGTGCAGGCCCGGACGTTCAAGCATCGGCAGCTCCTGATCCCACAGCGAGCGGGAACGCCAGTGGCTGTCGGCAAAATCAATACGGAAATAATGCCCGGAAAACGGCCGCTGATAGGCCGGCGACAGGTGCCGCTCATCCAGTTGCAGACCCTGCGGGCCGCGCACCAGCGCCACCAGCAGGTTTTCACTGTCGTTGCGCAGACCCGCTTCGAGGTAACGCTGCAATCCCACTTCGAACAGCCACAGACTGGTTTGCGCCAGCACCAGGCCGACGATCACCATCACACTGATCAGGCCCAGGCTCAAGCGGCGCTGGATCGATCTCACGAAGCCTGTCCGCCAAACAGATAACCCTGGCCGCGACGGGTTTCGATCACGCTTTTGCCGAGTTTGCGCCGCAGGTGATTGACGTGGACTTCAAGCACGTTGGAATCACGCTCGGTCTCACCGTCGTAGAGGTGTTCGGCGAGGTGGCTTTTGGAGAGGATCTGTTCCGGGTGCAGCATGAAGTAGCGCAGCAGACGGAATTCGGCGGCGGTCAGCTGAATGTCGGCGCCGTCGCGCACGACACACTGGCGGCCTTCGTCCAGGTGCAGCCCGGCAGCCTTGAGCGTCGGCTGGTTGGCCTGGCCCTTGGAGCGGCGCAGCAGCGACTGAATGCGCAAATACAGTTCTTCCGGGTGGAAGGGTTTGGTCAGGTAATCGTCGGCACCGGCCTTCAGGCCTTCGATGCGCTCGGCCCAGGAATCGCGAGCGGTGAGGATCAGCACCGGAATCGTCAGACCGCCGGCTCGCCACTGCGCCAGCACCTCAAGCCCCGGCACGCCGGGCAGACCGAGGTCGAGGACGATCAGGTCGTAGGGCTCGCTGCTGCCCTGATAGACGGCATCGCGCCCGTCCGCCAGCCAGTCCACCGCGTAGCCCTGACGTTGCAGGCCGGCGAGCAGTTCGTCGGCCAGCGGTACGTGGTCTTCCACCAGAAGCAAGCGCATCGGTCAATCTTCCTTGTCTTTGATCAGGTTGCCGGTGGCGGCCTCGAAATGCAGCTCGCGGGCCACGCCGTCGACGGTCAGCAGCTCGACTTCGTAAATGTAGACGTCGTGCTTCTCTTCGAGCTCGGCTTCCAGCAGTTTCGCGCCGGGGTAGCGCTCCATCGCGTTATGCAGCACTTGCTCCAGCGGCAGAATCACACCTTGCTGGCGCAGGCGCAGGGCTTCGTCCTGATTGAGGTCGCGCGCCAGTGCTACCGAGCAGAATGCAACGAGCGCCAGGGCGAGAAGGCCCGTGGCGCGCGTCGATGAATAAGGCAAAAACAATTTCATTAAATGTCCTGATGGTCCTTGCGCAGCAGCCCGTCGCTTGCGTCCAGTTCCAGCTCCCATTCCACACCTTGCGAGTCTTTCAGCTCGATCTGATACAGGTAAATGCCATAGCGTTTTTCCAGTTCGATATCGATCAGGGTCGAATCCGGATGGCGGGCCATGGCCGTGGCTTTGACGGTTTCAATCGGCACAATGGTACCAGCGTCGATCAGTTTCCGGGCTTCATCTGCGTGCAGGTCGCAGGTATGAGCGCGGTTGGCTGTGAGACCGAATAGCAGGAACGCGATAAACAGGCTCGCGAGGATTTTCATGGAGGTCTCCGTCTGTGGGTGTTGCTTCCTTGGCGGGCACCTTAACGGTGCGAACTTAACTGAAACTGAATGGCCATCATTGGGCCCGCTCCTGCAGGACCGGCAACATGTGCTTATAATCTTTCGCTTGCTAACGATCGAGACCGGTATGACCGCCATTCACATCAAGTTCCCTGCCCTGACCCTCAAGGCCGGCCCCCGGGCCATGGCGCGCATTCGTGCCCGGGGCCTGAACGCCGCCGACGTCGGTACCCTGCCCGGCGCTGCCGGTGGGCCGAAGGCGCTGGGGATTCAGGGGCTGGATCTGGCGTTGTTCGGCGAGTGGCTGCCGGCGGCGCCGCGCGAGCGTTCGCTGATCGGTGCGTCGGTGGGCTCCTGGCGCTTCGCCAGCGCCTGTTTGCCGGACGCTGCCGAAGGCATCCGCCGTCTCGGTCGTCTGTACACCGAGCAGAACTTCAACAAAGGCGTGACCATCGGCGACGTCAGCCGCAGTTCGCAGCGCATGCTCGATGACCTGCTCGACGGGCGCGATGCCTTGCTTCTCGACAACGCCCATTACCGCCTGAACATCATGGTGGTCAAAAGCCACGGCGGGCTGGCGGACGACCATCGCGGCCGGCTCGGGCTGGCGCTGGGCTCGGTGATCGCCGACAACCTGCGGGGCCGCGCGCGGCTGTCGCGGCACTTCGAACGGCTGATCATCCACGACCCGCGCCTGGCGCCGCCGGTGCATGCGCTGAATGACTTCCCGTCGCGTTTCGTCGCCCTCGATGCCGGCAACCTGCGTCAGGCGCTGCTGGCGTCCGGCTCGATCCCGATGGTCATGGAAGGCGTGCGCGACCTGCCGGGCGCTGGTGCCGGCACGTTCCGCGACGGCGGTCTGCTCGACTACCACCTCGACCTGCCCTACAGCGGTGACGGCATCGTGCTCTATCCGCACTTCACCGACCGAGTGATTCCGGGCTGGTTCGACAAGACCCTGCCGTGGCGTAAAGCCTCGGTGGAACGCTTGCAGGACGTGCTGTTGCTCGCGCCGTCGAAGGAATACCTGGCGCGCCTGCCCTACGGCAAACTCCCCGACCGAAACGACTTCAAGCGCTTTATGGGCGATGCACCGAGCCGGCAGAAATACTGGCGCACGGCGATGGATGAGAGCCGCCGGATGGGTGACGAATTCCTTGAACTGACTGCCAATGGTCGCCTCGCCGAGCGCTTGCTGACCCTTTAGTCAGCACAGCCCTGGACAAGCTGGTAAACTCGCCGCCTGCCCGAATTCGCTGCGGCGAACGCCATCTGAACAGAGCTGAAATCACTGTGGAAATTTTCAAAGAGTTCACCTTCGAATCCGCCCACCGCCTGCCCCACGTACCGGACGGTCACAAGTGCGGACGCCTGCACGGTCACTCGTTCAAAGTGGCGATTCACCTGAGCGGCGACCTCGATCCGCACACCGGCTGGATCCGTGATTTCTCCGAGATCAAGGCGATTTTCAAGCCGCTGTACGAGCGTCTGGACCACAACTACCTCAACGACATTCCGGGCCTCGAGAACCCGACCAGCGAAGTGCTGGCCAAATTCATCTGGAATGAATTGAAGCCCCTGCTGCCGGAACTCAGTGCGATCCGCATCCACGAGACCTGCACCAGCGGTTGCATCTATCGCGGCGAGTAAATCCCGCGACACAAAAAAACCACCGAGACCGGTGGTTTTTTTACGCCTATGCTTTTTGGCTCGAACCCGCCAAGAGGACAGGCCCATGACGGACTGGCTGCTGGATCAGGTCTTTGATTTCAACGGGCGACAGATTCGCCACGGGGTGCGCGGCGACGGCCCCCCGCTGGTGTTCGTGCACGGCACGCCCTTCTCTTCCTACGTGTGGCACCGCATCGCGCCGCACTTTTTCGCCACGCACCGGGTGCATTACTTCGACCTGCTGGGCTACGGCCAATCCGAGCAACCGGACGCCGATGTCTCCCTCGGCGTGCAAAACGATTTGCTCGCGCAGTTGCTCGATCACTGGAATTTGCAACGCCCCGACGTGGTTACCCACGACTTCGGCGGCGCCACCGTGCTGCGCGCGCACCTGCTCAACGGCAAGGATTACCGCAGCCTGACCCTGATCGACCCGGTGGCACTGACGCCGTGGGGTTCGCCGTTCGTGCAGCACGTGCGCCAGCATGAAGCGGCGTTCAGCGGCCTGCCCGATTACATCCAGCGCGCCATCGTGCCGACCTACATTCGCGGGGCGATCCACCGGGATATTCCCGATGACGAACTGGCGCCCTACGTGCAGCCGTGGCTGGGCGATCCGGGCCAAGCGGCGTTCTACCGGCAGATCGCGCAGATGGATCAGCGCTACACGCTGGAAGCGCAACCGCTGTATCCGACGATCCGCTGTCCGGTGCAGATTCTCTGGGGCGAAGAGGATCAGTGGATTCCCATCGAGCGCGGACGCGAGTTGCACCAGATGATTCCCGGATCGCAGTTTCATCCGATCCCGAATGCCGGGCATCTGGTGCAGGAGGATGCGCCTGAAGCCATCGTTGCCGCCCTGTTGCGATTCCTCTGATCCATTCCCGTGACCCTGTGGGAACAACTGCTCCCACATGGTTCGGCACGGCGTCCAATGCACTGCTTTCGCGCCGATCATCCGTGCCTCGTCTATAAATACCCGCAACATCGCGTTTGGCACGACCGCTGCAACCTCTTCGCGTCCTCCCCTTTCCAGCAAGGAACGCCCCCATGACGCAAAACGATCCCGGCAACGATTACCCCCTCAGTGAAGTGCCGATGCACGCGCGCAAAGGCCTGGCCTCCACGGCGATGGTGCTGCTGGGGTTCACCTTCTTCACCGCGACCATGTTTGCCGGCGGCAAGCTCGGCGTGGCGTTCAACTTCGGCGAAATGCTCGCCGTCATCGTCATCGGCAACCTGCTGCTCGGCGTGTACGCCGCAGGCCTGGGTTACATCGCCTTCAAGAGCGGGCTGAATTCGGTGCTGATGGGGCGCTTCTGTTTTGGTGAAGTCGGCAGCAAGCTCAGCGACCTGATTCTCGGGTTCACCCAGATCGGCTGGTATGCCTGGGGCACCGCGACGGCGGCGGTGGTGCTCGGCAAGTATTTCGATCTGAACGAAGCCACGGTGCTGGGGCTGATGGTGCTGTTCGGCCTGGTGTTCTGCGCCACGGCGCATGTCGGATATCGCGGGCTGGAGATTCTGTCGTACATCGCGGTGCCGGCCATGATGTTGCTGCTGATGCTGTCGATGTGGGTCGCCACCGTGAAAGTCGGCGGCCTCGACGGATTGCTCAGCGTCGTGCCCAGCGGTTCGCTGGACTGGTCGACCGCCATCACGCTAGTGTTCGGCACCTTCGTCAGCGGCGCGACCCAGGCCACCAACTGGACGCGATTTTCGCGCTCGGCTCGGGTCGCGGTGCTCGCCAGCCTGATCGGTTTTTTCATCGGCAACGGCCTGATGGTGCTGATCGGCGCCTATGGCGCAATCGTCTACCAACAACCCGACGTGGTCGAAGTGCTGCTGTTGCAGGGCTTCGCCATGGCGGCGATGGCGATGCTGTTGCTGAACATCTGGAGCACCCAGGACAACACCATCTACAACTTCGCCGTCGCTGGCTGCAACCTGCTGCGCACCGGGCGCCGCAAGACCGTGACCCTGGTCGGTGCCGTAATCGGCACGGCGCTCGCGCTGCTGGGCATGTACGACATGCTGGTGCCTTACCTGATCCTGCTCGGCACGGTGATCCCGCCGATTGGCGGCGTGATCATGGCGGACTTTTTCTTCCGCTGGCGCGGGCGTTATCCGCGTCTGGCCGACGCACGGTTACCGGCGTTCAACTGGCCGGGGCTCGCGGCTTACGCGGCCGGAACCGTCGCGGCGTTCGGCTCGCCGTGGGTCGCGCCGCTGGTCGGCATCGCCGTTGCCGCGTTAACGTATATCGCAGTGACCGGCCTGCTCGGCGCCCGCAACGCGGCCGCCCCTCTACAAGATCTATAAAAGGATTCGCCCGATGCACATCATCAATGCCCGACTGCGCAACCAGGAAGGTCTGCACGAATTGCACCTCGAAGACGGCCTGATCCGCAGCATCGCGCGCCAGACCGAAGCGCCGACCCTGGGCCCCGACGACCTCGACGCCGGCGGCAATCTGGTGGTGCCGCCCTTCGTCGAGCCGCACATTCACCTCGACGCCACGCTGACCGCCGGCGAGCCGCGCTGGAACATGAGCGGCACGCTGTTCGAAGGCATCGAGTGCTGGGGCGAGCGCAAGGTCACCATCACCCAGGAAGACACCAGGACCCGGGCGAAGAAAACCATTCAGACCCTCGCCGCCCACGGCATCCAGCACGTGCGCACCCACGTCGACGTCACCGATCCGCAGCTCACTGCGCTCAAAGCGATGCTCGAAGTGCGTGAAGAAAGCCGTCACCTGATCGACCTGCAAATCGTCGCGTTCCCCCAGGAAGGCATCGAGTCGTTCCGCAACGGTCGCGAGCTGATGGAAGAAGCGATCCGCATGGGCGCGGACGTGGTCGGCGGGATCCCGCATTTCGAGTACACCCGCGATCAGGGCGTCAGCTCGGTAAAGTTCCTGATGGACCTGGCCGAACGCACCGGCTGCCTGGTGGACGTGCACTGCGACGAAACCGACGACCCGCATTCGCGCTTCCTCGAAGTGCTGGCCGAAGAGGCCCGCAGCCGCGACATGGGCGCCCTCGTGACCGCCAGCCACACCACCGCGATGGGCTCCTACGACAACGCCTACTGCGCCAAACTGTTCCGTCTGCTCGGGCATTCGGGGATCAGTTTTGTCTCCTGCCCGACCGAAAGCATTCACCTGCAAGGGCGCTTCGACAACTTTCCGAAACGCCGTGGCGTGACCCGC
Organism: Pseudomonas sp. GW821-FHT11D10; assembly: GCF_058808435.1. NCBI lineage: Bacteria > Pseudomonadati > Pseudomonadota > Gammaproteobacteria > Pseudomonadales > Pseudomonadaceae > Pseudomonas > Pseudomonas sp. GW821-FHT11D10. Next base: position 459,871 of record NZ_JBXARR010000004.1, read on the forward strand.
GTCAACGAGTTGCTCGAAGCCGGCATGAACGTCTGCTTCGGTCAGGACTCGATCGTCGATCCGTGGTATCCGCTGGGCAACGGCAACATCCTGCGGGTACTCGAAGCCGGCCTGCACATCTGCCACATGCTCGGTTACCGCAACCTGCAGAGCGCGCTGGATCTGGTCACCGACAACAGCGCCAAGGCCATGCACCTTGGTGAACGCTACGGCCTGGAGCAGGGCCGCCCGGCCAACCTGCTGATCCTGTCGGCGGACAGCGATTACGAGGTGATCCGCAGCCAGGGTTTGCCGCTGTACTCGATCCGCAACGGCAAGGTGCTGATGAAGCGGCAGATGCCGGTGGTGGAGTTCATGGAAAGTTGAGCGGCGGTTATGGTTCGCAGCGGTTTTATCGCGAAAGGATAGTGCCGGACTGTCAGATCTGACAGGCGACAACCGCAGCGAACCGGCCCAAAGTAAGTCCCAAGGGATCCATCGTTCCCGGGGGGACGATCATGAAAGGGACTTCACCATTTCGCCTGTTTTTCGCTGTCTGTCTGGCCTTCGCCACGACGGCAGCGGCGATGGCCGCCGTTCGCAACGGCAGCGGTGAAGAGATCCTGCTGCAAGGCTTTCACTGGAACTCCAGCCGCAATCAAACACCCTGGTATTCGGTCCTTGCGCAACAGGCGATGACCATTGGCAACGACGGATTTACCCTGATCTGGATGCCGCCGCCGTGGACCGACTCCTCGCAGTGGAATACACCCACGGCTGCCGGCGGCGGTGAAGGTTACTTCTGGAACAGCTTCGACAAGAACAGCCGTTACGGCACCGATCAGCAACTCAAACAAGCGGTGTTGGCGCTCAACAACGCGGGCGTGAAAGTCGTCTACGACGTCGTGCCCAATCACATGGACGACAAAGCGGCCTATTCGATGTTTCCGCGAGGGAGCAACGAATGGCGGCAGGACTGCATGCAATGTGATGAAGGTGACCCGTTCATGGATGGCGCAGCTGACCTGAACACTGCCAATCCGACAGTCTTCGACGCCTTCAAAAAAGAATTCACCAATTTGCGTGACAACTACGGGGCTCAGGGTCTGCGTTTTGACTTCGTCCGTGGTTATGCACCGGAAACCGTGGATCGCTGGATGAACGCCTTCGGCAACCAGCAATTCTGTGTCGGCGAAAACTGGAAAGGCCCCAACGAATACCCCCCGGGCGACTGGCGACGCAACGCAAGCTGGCAGGATGTGCTCAAGGACTGGTCGGATCGCTCGCATTGCACGGTGTTCGATTTTGCCCTCAAGGAGCGCATGCAGAACGGCTCGCTCGCCGAGTGGCGCCACGGTTTGAATAGCAATCCGGATCCCGCCTGGCGCGCAATCGCCGTAACCTTCGTCGACAATCACGACACCGGCCCTTCACCCGGCGCCTACGGCGGTCAACGCCATTGGCGGCTACCCGATCCACTGGTCAATCTGGCTTACGCCTACATTCTCAGCAGCCCCGGTACACCGACCGTGTACTGGCCGCACATGTACGACTGGCAACGCGATCAACTGATCCGGGAATTGATCAAACTGCGCAAGGCCGCCGGTATCCGCGCGGATTCGCCGGTTCGCTTCAACACCGCGTATTCGGGATTGGTCGCCACCACGTCGGGCGTGCGCGGGACGCTGGTCATAGCGTTGAAATCCAATCTGCAACAATTGCCGCAGGGTCTGGGCGCGCCATCCTTGAGCTGGGACAACGGCGATATCCGGATCTGGAGCGGCCCTGTCGAACCTGCGACGGTGGCAGTCAACGTGCATTGCGACAACGCCAATCCGCAACCGGGCGAAAGTGTCTATGCGGCGGGTTCATCGCTGGAGTTCGGGGCGTGGGACCCCCAACATGCGATAGCGCTGACGCTGAACAACAACCGCTGGAGCACAACCATTGAGGTGCCGGGTCAGCAAAAGCTCGAGTGGAAGTGCATCGTGCGGGGCCAGACTCCGACAGCGGTGTATTGGCAGGCCGGCGCGAATAACGCATTCACCAGCGGTGCCGTGAATAACACTGTCGGGCGCTTCTGATCTCGGGGATTCAGCTGTTTTCGTCGCGCACGGCGGTGCCGAACAGACGCACGCCCGTCAGCTCTCCATCGCGCTCCTCCAGCAGGATCGGCGCGGTTCCGCCGGGCATCACCACCTGCACCTCTCCCGCCGACACCCAGCCCACCCGCCACGCCGCACTCGCCACCGCACTGGCGCTGGTGCCGGATGAGGCGGTCGGGCCTTCGCCCCGTTCGAACACTCGCGCGACGATGCGTTGATCGCCAGCGCGCATTGCCCATTGCAGGTTGACCCCGGCCGGGCACGGCTGGCCGGCACCGGTAGGCACGGCGTAGGCGATGGCGGTCAGGCTTTCCGTCAGCGGCGATTCAAGCATCTGCGCGTTGCTCGGTAATGCGGCTTCATCCTGCACCAGCGTCACGCAATGCGGATTGCCGATACGCACGAACTGGCTGTACGTCCAGGCAGGATCGAGTTGCGCCAACGGCCGAACACGGCTGACCTCCACACCGCGAAACGGCACCGCTTCATCGCCGAGCGCACCGACCGCTGCCGGGCCGAAACCGGGCTGGCCGAGGTCCAGCCAGAAGCCATGCACGCCCGCCACTTGCGCCGGTTTCACCGAAGTCGGCACTGGCGATTGCGCGTCCTGTTTGTCGTGATGCACCCGCAGCGTCGCCCCCTCCTCCGGCATCAGCCCCTGTTCAAGCAGCGCCTGGGAGAAAATCGTCAGGCCGTTGCCGCTGCGTTCAGCCAGCGTGTCGTCGGTGTTGACGATCAGCAGGTCGAAGGGCGGCGCGGATTGAAACGGGCCGATCAACAGGCCATCGCTGCGATGAGATTTGCTGCCGGCGGGGCGCCGACCTTCGGGCCAATCGCAGCACAGCGCAATGGCGGCAGCACTCCACGCCCGTCGCGACAGCGCGCATTGCGCGGCGCTGGTCGGTAATTCGATCCCGGCATTGTGCAGCGCCTGGGGCGAAACGACCCCGTAGAGATTGCCTCGTGCATCGTAGAACTGCGTCATGAACCCGCCCTTGTTTTTCCCGTCGACAGGGGCGCCACTGTAAATCGCAACGCCCTGCGGACGCGAGCGGGCTCGCTCCAGTGAAAGAGCTGTGCAAGGATGTCCGCTGCTGAAACGTTTTTTGCCAAGGATCGTTATGACCAGCCTCACCCCTCAAGACACGTTCGTTCCCGGACGCCTCGAACAGATGTCCACGCGCATCGCCTTCTTCATCGCCGGGCTCGGCATCGCCGCGTGGGCGCCGCTGGTGCCCTACGCCAAGGCGCGCGCCGGGCTCGATGAGGGCACGTTGGGGTTGTTGCTGCTGTGCCTGGGCGTTGGCTCGATTCTGGCGATGCCGCTGGCGGGGATTCTGGCCTCTCGGTTTGGCTGTCGGAAAGTGGCCACCGGCGGCACGCTGCTGATCTGCGCAGCGTTGCCGTTGCTGGCGACGGTGTCGTCGATTCCGGCGTTGATCGCCACGTTGTTCATGTTCGGCGCCGGGCTCGGCACGGTGGATTCGACGGTGAACCTGCAAGCGGTGATCGTCGAGCGGGCCAGCGGCAAGAACATGATGTCGGGGTTCCACGGTCTTTTCAGCCTCGGCGGGATCGTCGGCGCGGCGGGCGTGAGCGCCCTGCTCGGTCTCGGGCTGTCGCCACTGGCGGCGATGCTGGTGGTGGTCGTGGTGCTGATCGCGGCGTTGTTCAAGGCGGTGCCGCACATGTTGCCTTACGGCAGTGAAAGCTCGGGGCCGGCGTTCGCGGTGCCCCACGGGATCGTGCTGTTCATCGGCGGCATGTGCTTCATCGTGTTCCTCACCGAAGGCGCGGCGCTGGACTGGAGCGCGGTGTTTCTGGCCCAGGAACGCGGGATCGACACCGCCTACGCGGGATTGGGTTACGCAGCGTTCGCATTGACCATGACGGCCGGCCGTCTGACCGGTGACCGGATTGTCCGGGCATTGGGTGCGACCCGGATCATTCTGTTTGGCGGCCTGCTGGCGGCGGCGGGATTGTTTCTGGCGACCTTCGCCCCGAGCTGGCAAGCCGCGCTGCTCGGTTATGCGCTGGTCGGCGCCGGCTGTTCGAACATCGTGCCGGTGCTGTACACAGCGGTGGGCAAGCAGACGGTGATGCCGGAAAGCATCGCCGTGCCGGCAATCACCACGCTGGGTTACGCAGGGATTCTGGCAGGGCCGGCGGTGATCGGGTTCGTCGCCCACGCCAGCAGCCTGAGTTTTGCCTTCGGGTTGATGGCGACGTTGCTGGTGGCGGTGGCGATTGGCGGGAAGGCGCTGAAGGTCTGAGCTGGATCGTTCCCACGTCGAGACGCGGGAACGATCAGTGCAGATCAGAAACCGACGCTGGCCTGCACGAAGAACGTCCGTGGCGTGCCCACGTAGATCCCCGAGTTGTTGTCGCTGGAGCGGGTGAAGTACTGCTTGTCGAAGATGTTTTTCACCCCCGCGCCGAGCTTCAGGTTCGACAGCTGCGAACCGAAGTCATAGCCGCCGCGCACGTTCCAGGTCACGTAGCCCGGAATGTCGCCGTACTGCCCGTCCGCCGTGCCTTCGGTGATGTAGTTGCCGTTGAAGCTGCCGTCGGCGTTCACACCTGTGCCGGGAGCACGCTGTTTGGACTGGGCGAAACCGTCGATGTTGTAGGTCCAGCGGTTGATGTCGTAACGCAGGCCGACGGTCGCCACCTGACGCGAGTAATACGGCAGGTCGCGGCCCTTGAAGCCCGGAATTTCGCCTTCATAGGTCGCGCGGGTGTAGGTGAAACCGGCGTTGGCGGTCAGGCCGTCGAGGCGTGGATCGAGCGCCGCCATGTCGTAGTGCACCGACGCTTCGACACCCTGGTGCTTGGTCGCACCGAGGTTGGTCCAGCCCACATCGTTGCTGACGTATTGCAGCTCATCGTCGAAGTCGATGTAGAACAGCGTCACTTCCCCGCCCCACACGTCATCGTTGTAGCGCGTGCCGATTTCGTAGGTCTTGGCTTTCTCCGGCTCCAGGCCGTTGGCGGTCTGGTCACCCGAGCCGCCCTGGCCGAGCTGGAAGTATTGCAGGCTGCCGAACGACGTCTCGTAGTTGGCGAACAGCTTCCACGCATCGGACAGGTGATACATCACGCTCAGGGCCGGCAGCGGCTCGTTGCTTTCGATGCTGCGGTTTTTCTCCGGCACGCGTTTGCCGGCGGTGTCGAGCACGGCGCGATCGTGCCAGTCGGTGCTGATGTGTTCGAAGCGAATGCCCGGGGTCACGGTCCAGTTGCCGACGTCGATCTTGTTGTCGATGTAGACCGAGTTGGCCTCGGTGCCGCCGGTGCGATCCTGGAACACATGACCGTCGGAGGTCTTGGTGACCACCGGCACATTGTTGACGAGCGCCAGGCGGCTCGATTGCTCGTGCATCGCCTCTTTCAAATAACGGTAACCGACGCTGACTTCCTGAGTGGTCGGGCCTACGTCAAACACACGCGAAACGCGCGGCTCGATGCCCAGCGTGTAGTAAGAACGCGGGAACGAACTGAGGGTTTTCTGATCGCGGGCGGCGATGGTGCTGCCGCGAAAGCTGTCGGAATAGTAGGTCAGCACTTCCGCCTGGGTGCGTTCGTCGATCTGCCGGATCCACTTGAACGACACGTCCTTGCGGCGGCCGCTGAAGCCGTCGTAGTCGCGGTCGGACTGGAACGGTTTGTCGTCGTACTGCTTCTGCGTCAGGCCGCCGGGCATGTCGGCGCTGGCGTCGTAGTAGTGGAAGTTGAGGCTGAAATCGTCCTGATCGGTCGGTGCCCAGTGAGTCTTGAGGATCACGTCGTCGATGTCGTTGCCATTGTTGCGCTCGCGGTAACCGTTGCCGTTCACGCCCGAGTACAACAGCGCCATGCCGATACCGTTGTCGGCAGTGCCGCCGAGGAACGCGGTGTCGATGTGTTTCCAGCCACCGTGCTGCGAGGTTTCCAGGGTCGTGCCGATTTCACCGGTGGTTTTTTCCGGGATCGCACGGGTCACAAAGTTGATCACGCCGCCGACGTTCTGCGGCCCGTAACGCACGGAGCCGGCACCACGAACCACGTCGATGCTGTCGAGGTTGCCGGAAGAGATCGGCGCCATCGACAGTTGTGGCTGGCCGTACGGGGCAAACGCGGCCGGCACGCCGTCGATCAATACGGTGGAGCGTGGCGACAGGCGCGACGTCAAACCCCGCACACCGACGTTCAGCGAAATATCGCTGCCGCCGGTGCCGTTGGCTTCCTGCACCTGCACGCCCGGCACGCGGCGCAGCACGTCGCCGACGTTCATCGCGCCCTGCTCGACCATCGCTTCGCGGCGGATCACGGTGCGCGCGCCGGGGTGGTTCTGCACCACGGCGGCGTTGGCGTCGCCGAGCCAGTCGCCGACCACCTTGATGTCGGTCACGCCCAGTTCCAGCGGGCCGTTGGCGGCGGAAGTCGGGGCCGGCGACAGCGTCACCGAACCTTCATTGATCTGATAATCCAGACCGCTGCCTTGCAGCAATTGGCGCAGGGCCTGTTCCGGGGAGAGATTGCCATCCACGGCCGGCGCCTGTTTGCCGGCGACCAGGTCCGGGCTGAAAAACACCTGCAACGACGTTTGCTGGCCCAATTCGCTCAGGGCCTGACCCAGCGGCTGGGCGCGGATGTGAATGGCTTCAGCGGCGAAAGCCATCGGTACGGCGGCGTTGACCGCCAGCGCAAGTGCCAGCGGCAACCAAGGGGATTTTTTGTTTTTGGCGGTGGAGTTTTTCACGTCGAACGGAGTCCTGTGGATCGCAAGAGTGTGCGGCTGTTAATGCAAACCAGTTGCAGTTGAACAGGAAGACGACGAACTCGAAAAAAACCTGAATTTTATTTTGAAATTATTTCCTGGCTGCCGTCGGCAAGGGTGCGCACGGCCACCGGAAGGATGCTTGGCAACGCCTTGAGCAAGGCATCGGTGTTGTCGGATTTGAACACGCTGGTCAGGCGCAGACTGGCCACGGCCGGGTTGGTGACCTTCAGCGGCTTGTCGCGATAACGCGACACTTCCTCGGCCACTTCGCTGAGGCTGGCGTTGTTGAATACCAGTTTGCCGCTGCGCCAGGCTGTCAGTTCCGCCGGGTTGACCGCATACGCCGGCGCCACTTTGCCCTGGGCATCGATCCGCGTGCCGAGGCCGGCGGTCAGGCTGATGAAATCGGCCTCGGCCGCATCACGGCCCTGCACTTTGACCGTGCCCTGCTCCACCGCGACCCGGGTCTGCGTCACGTCGCGGCGCACATCGAAGCGGGTGCCGGTCACCGTGACCTTGCCGCTGCCGGCCTCGACCACGAACGGGCGAGAAGTATCGTGCTCGACGCTGAACATCGCTTCGCCTTCTGTCAGCTCGATGAGCCGCCGATCCTTCTCGAAACGCACCTGCAGACGACTGCGGCTGTTGAGGTCGATCATCGAACCGTCCGGCAGCGCGACATGCTTGCGCTCGCCCAGCGCGGTGGCGAATTCGGCGCTGTAACCTTGTGGGTGATTCAGACCGCTGAACAGCCCGAGCCCGAGGGCCACCGCGACCACGCTGGCCGCCACGGCATAACGCAACAGCGGACGGCGCTCGCGCCGCGCCGGCGGGGTTTCGCACAAAGCTTTGAGGCGTGGCGCCGGCAGCAGATCCGCCGCCGTCCACAAGCCTTGCAGCAACTGGAATTCGTCACGGTGCTGCGGATGTTCGTTCAGCCACGCGTCGAAGCGCTGCTGTTCGTCGGCACTGACGGCCGGCTCCTGCAAACGCACAAACCAGCGTGCCGCGTCATCGCGCACCGTTGTTTGCCCGCACGCGCAATCACGAGTATCCATCATGGAATGTCCTGTTTGGCTGGGGATGAAAAGACGCCACGGCTCATGATTGCGCCCCGTCCAGGCGATCGCGCAGATGCCGCAGGGTGCGGATCATATACTTTTCCACCATGTTCTTGGACAGGCCCAGGCGTTCGGCGATCTCCGCCTGGGTCAGGCCTTCGATCTTCTGCCAGACGAAAATCCGTCGGCAGTTGACCGGCAGCTCCGTGAGCGCGCGTTCGATGGAATCGGCCAGCTGGATCGCATGCATGTAATGCTCCGGATCGCCGGTCGGCGACTCACTGAGATCGATCGCCTCCGACTCCATGGCGCCCCGCCGGTCCTCACGCCGATAGCCGTCCACCGCGATGTTGCGCGCGGTCTGGTGCAAATACGCCCGGGGTTGCTGCACCGCCGACGAATCGGATTCGAGCACCCGCACAAAGGTGTCGTGCGCCAGATCCTCGGCCTGCGAGCGATTGCGCAGGCGACGGGTCCAGGTGCCGATCAACTCTTCGTAATGCTCGAGAAAGCCGGGTCTGCGGGGCAGCATGGGGATCATTGCGGCGTGCTGAGGAAAGGGGCGTGAATAGTAATGCTTCCTATTAAGCCGAAGCAATGGATTCCTCGGGAATGCCGACGAAGCTGTTTTCCCCAATGCCTTCAGCGCACTAACCCGTGGCAATCTCTGCCTTGCGCGGGCAGAACCAACCGTGCATCAAACCCGCCTGAAAGAACTGGACCGGAGTCTCGAACCCCGCCGACTCGATCAGACCGGCGACTTGCGGCGCCGGCAGAATTGCCACGTCCCGGGCGTAGGCCAAACGCGCTCGCTCAAGCATCTCCGCCGGTACCTGCGCCGAGGCCATCAGCGTCATCCAGTGACGCAGCAATGCTTCATAGGCCGGTGATGCGGTGTCAGAGGCCAGATCAGCATTCGCCAGAACCCCGCCCGGCAGCAGACGACGAGCAATCTCATGGAAAAAGTCGATACGCACCTGAGGGTCGAGCAAGAACTGCGACACCAGAAAACAGGTCGCGCCGTCGTAACCGGATTCATCCGTCAGCGTATCGAGGTAGCCTTCGTGAAAATGGCAACGGTCAATGAAACCACCCTCCGTCGCTCTTTGACGGCACACGTCGAGCATCGCGCCCGAAGGGTCGACTGCAGTGAATTGCCAGCCGGGAAACTGCTGCGCCAGATGGGCCATTTCCACACCGGTGCCCACGCCCACGCAGAGTATCCGGGCATTCTCCGGCAGGCCCACGAATACTGAATCCAGCAGCAAATACAGGGCATCACGAAGGGGCGCCATGCCGCTCCACTGTTTGTCATAGACGGCGGATTGCTGGTCGAACAGGGCCTTGAGTGCTTGATTGTCCATGGAAAACCTTCCTCTGCATCATGATCGCGGTGAAGTTTCATTATCGCAGGGCTGTCAAGACCTCCCCGGTACAGCCTGAGATTGATCATTCCACCCATCAACTGGTCGCAATCCATCAACCCCACACCTGCGCCGCGCCCTAGATTAGATCCCACAACAACACGCCGTGGAGATCGCCTCATGCACAGTTTCCAGACCCGCAAGCAGCACAGTCCGGTCGACGCCTGGGATCAGCAGGATCCGGAGCAGGCCTTCACCCTGCCCTCGCGCTACTTCTACGACGACAGCCTGTTTCGTGCCGAGCGCAACAACATTTTCATGAAGGCCTGGCATGTCGCCGGGCATGTCAGCGAGTTCGCCGAACCGGGGCAGTTCGTGGTCACCGATCTGTTCGACCAGAGCGTGGTGGTGGCGAAGAATCGGCAGGGGCAGATCCACGGTTTTCACAACGTCTGCCAGCATCGCGGCAATCGCTTGCTGGAGGACCGCCGTGGCACCACCGGCGGCGTGGTGCGCTGCGCCTACCACTCATGGTGTTACGAGATGGACGGCAGCCTGCGCGGTGCGCCGCGTTGCGAGCGGATGAAGAATTTCGAGCTGGCGCAGTTCAACATTCCCCAGGTGCGCACCGAAGAACTCGGCGGTTTCATCTACTTCAACCTCGACCCGAATGCGCCGTCGCTGCGAGATCTGTTCCCCGGTGCCGACGAGGAAATGCATCGAGTGTTTCCGGATCTGGCGGACATGCGCCTGATCGAGGAACAGGACGTGATCGTGCCGGCCAACTGGAAAGTGATCATGGACAACTCCATCGAGGGCTATCACTTCAAACTTTCCGGCCCATGCCACATTGACCTCGCGCGGCTGATCGATTTCAAGGGTTACCAGTTGATCAAACGCGACAACTGGTGGACCTACGCCGCACCGGCCAATCTGTCGGCGACCGAGGCCTATGGCGTGCCGCTGAAAAGCGAGCCGAACCCGCAGGAATGCTTTTTCAACATCGGCATGTGGCCGAACAACACCTTCTACACCTTCCCGTTCTCCGAATTTCTCGGCTCGTTCATCATGATTCCGCTGGACGCCGAGCGCTCGCTGCTGCGCTTCGGGTATTACTCCAGCAACCCCGAGACCGCCGCCGTCAGCACGGCGTGCATGAAGTGGATGAACGAAGACCTCGGCCCCGAAGACATCGCCCTGAACATCTCGGTGCAAAAGGGCCTGCGCTCGCTCGGCTACGACCAGGGCCGCTACATGATCGATACCCAGCGCAGCAATGAAAGCGAGCATCTGGTGCATCACTTTCATCGCCTGGTGTTCAACGGCATTCACGGCCACTCCGTGGACTGATACGCCCTTCCCTCGTCATTTGTCAGAACGGAGCAAACCATGGACGAAACCGGGTTTGATTACCTGATCGTGGGCGCCGGCTCGGCCGGTTGTGTGTTGGCCAATCGCCTGAGCGAAGACCCGAACGTGCGTATCCTGCTGCTGGAGGCCGGGCCCGAGGACAAGAGCTGGACGATCGACATGCCGTCCGCCGTGGGCCTTGTGGTGGGCGGGTCGCGCTACAACTGGAGCTATCAGTCGGAGCCCGAGCCGTACCTCGACGGCCGCCGAATCAGCACGCCGAGAGGCCGCACCCTCGGCGGTTCATCGTCGATCAACGGCATGGTCTACATCCGTGGCCATGCCCGGGATTACGACGGCTGGGCCGAACAGGGCTGCACCGGCTGGAGCTATCGCGAAGTGCTGCCGTACTTCAAGCGTGCGCAGACTCACGCCGACGGTGGTGATGACTATCGCGGCGGCGACGGCCATTTGCACGTCACTCCCGGCGATGTCGAAACACCGTTGTGCGCGGCGTTCATCGCGGCCGGGGCCGAGGCCGGTTATGGCGTCAGCGAGGACTTGAACGGCTATCGTCAGGAAGCCTTCGGCCCGGTCGATCGCACCACGCGCAACGGTCGGCGCTGGAGCACTTCGCGCGGTTATCTGAGCGAAGCGCTGGCTCGGGGCAATGTGCGGGTGGTGACCGATGCGCTGGTGCTGCGCATCCTGTTCGAGGGTCGGCGGGCGGTCGGGATTGACTACGAACAGAACGGCGAAACGAACACCGTCCGCGCCCGCCGGGAAGTGTTGCTGACTGCCGGGGCGATCAACTCCCCGCAGTTGCTGTTGCTCTCGGGCGTGGGCCCGGCGGCAGAACTGCGCGACCTCGGAATCAGCGTGATTCACGACCTGCCCGGCGTCGGTAAACGCCTCAACGATCACCCGGATGCCGTGGTGCAATTTCGCTGCAAGCAACCGGTGTCGCTGTATCGCTGGACCACCGCGCCGGGCAAATGGTGGATCGGCGCGCGCTGGTTCGTCCGTCACGATGGCCTGGCGGCGAGCAATCATTTCGAGGCCGGCGCGTTCCTGCGCTCCCGGGCCGGCGTCGAACACCCGGATCTGCAACTGACCTTCATGCCGCTGGCGGTGCAACCGGGCAGCGTCGAGCTGGTGCCGACCCACGCGTTCCAGATCCACATCGACCTGATGCGCCCCACCAGCCTCGGCAGCGTGACCCTGCACAGCGCCGAACCCCGGCGGCCGCCAAGGATTCTGTTCAATTACCTGAAGACCGCGCAGGACCGTGCCGACATGCGTGCCGGCGCACGACTGGTGCGGGAAATCATCGAGCAATCGGCGATGGCGCCGTTCAAGGGTGAAGAGCTGGTGCCGGGCCGTTCGGTGCAGACTGACGCCGAGCTCGATGCCTGGGCGCGGCAGGTCACGGAAACCGGCTACCATGCCAGCGGCACCTGCAAGATGGGGCCGGCAGGCGACCCTGAAGCGGTGGTCGATCCGCAACTGCGAGTGCATGGCCTCGACGGCTTGCGGGTGGTGGATGCGTCGATCATGCCGGTAATCGTCAGCGGCAACACCAACGCACCGACGGTGATGATCGCGGAAAAGGCCAGCGACCTGATCCGCAACTTTGCCCCGTTGCCAGCCCTCGATGTACCGGTGTGGATCAACCCGCACTGGCAGACCGAACAACGATGAAGCAGAGATGGCGATGACCCGATCCGCTGAAGCTGTACCGCGCAATGAAGCACCGCTGCGAGTGGCGGTGCTGTTGCTGCCGGCGTTTTCCAATTTCGGTCTGGCGGCGGTACTGGAACCGCTGGCCATCGCCAACTGGCTGAGCCAGCGCACGCTGTTCGAGTGGACGTTGCTGTCATTGCAGCCGGGCCCGGTGACGGCGAGCAACGGTCTGGCGAGCATCGCCGAGGACGGCTTGAACAACGAGCAGGCTTTCGACGCCTGCGTGGTGCTGGCCAGTTTCGAGGTGCATCAACACAGCCGCAATCCGACGCTCAAGAGTTGGCTGCGCAAGCAGGCGCTGTTCGGCGCGGTGTTGATCGGGGTGGAAACCGGCACCGAACTGCTGGCCGCCGCCGGTGTGCTCGACGGCTACGAGGCGGCGGTGCATTGGGACAACCTGCAGGGTTTTCAGGAGAGTTACCCCAAGGTCCGCGCCCGACCGCAGCTCTACACCCTCGAACGCCAGCGCCTGACCTGCGCCGGCGCCACCACCATTCTCGACATGCTGCTGGGCTGGATCGGCCAGCGCATCGATCCTGATCTGGCCCGGGAAATCGGCCTGCACCTGCTGATGGGCCAGATGCGCGCGCCAGCGGACAATCAGCTCGACGGCGGGCTGGGCAACAGCGGGATGTACGGCAACAAGATCCGCCGCGCCGTGCAGTTGATGGAAAAGGCTCTGGAAGAACCGCTGGACTGCGAGGCGATTGCCAGCGAAGTCGGCCTGTCACGTCGTCAACTCGAGCGCCAGTTCAAACATCAGACCGGGCTCTCGCCGCTCAAGTACTACATCACCCTGCGCCTGGCTCGGGCGCATAACCTGCTGCAACAAACGCAAATGAGCGTGGCCCAGGTGGCGGCGTGTTCCGGGTTTGGATCGCTGGAGCATTTCTCCCGCACTTACCGCGCACGGTTTGGCTGCCCGCCGAGCGAGGATCGGCGTCAGGCGTGGAGCGCGCCGGTGATGCGCCAGCCGTTGAGCAAGGCGCATTTGTCACCGGAATGAATTACTGCCGATACGCCGGCTCTTCCTCATCAAGAATGCCCATCAACGCGTTGAAATGCTTATCCGCAAACCCCGGATAATCCAGCCATTGCCGACACGTCTTGCGCGCCACTTCATCGCTGGCCACGCGCAATTCGCGCCCGGTCGCCAGTGCGGTGATGTACACCTCGCACGCCCGCTCGAAGTAATACAGATCATCAAACGCCTGGGCCACGCTCGGCGCCGCGACCAGCAATCCATGATTGCCCATCAGCAGGATCGGCTTGTCACCGAGCAGCCTGCTCACCCGCTCCGCTTCTTCTCCCAGCCCCATGCCATCGAAGCCGTCATCAATCGCCACCCGCTCGAAAAACCGCATGCTGTTCTGCTCGATCGGTGGCAGCCGCGAGTCCTTCAGGCAGGCCAACGTCGTCGCGTATTTGCTGTGGGTGTGCAGGATGCAACGGGCCTGGGGCTGGTTGCGGTGCAAGGCGCTGTGCAAGGCCCAGGCGGTGATGTCCGGGGCGTCCGGGCGGTCGAGACTGGTCGGATCGTCGGAGTCGAGAAGCAGCAGATCACTCGCGCGGATCCGCGAGAAATGTTTGCCGTAGGGGTTGATCAGAAACTCGCGACCGTCCTGCGAAGTGGCCACGCTGAAGTGATTGGCGATGGATTCGTGCAGGTTCAAACGCGCGGCCCAGCGCAGGGCGCAGGCCAGCTGGATTCTCAGGTGTTCGACGTTGTCGTGCATGGCGCGGCCTCCCGGTTTCACCCGAGTGTAAAGCGCATGCTTTCATCGACTTGACGGGAAACGACAGTGGCTGCCGTTTTGAGCGGGGCATCCATCAGAGGCGGGAGCGAGCAGGCTCGCCCCCGCCGGTTTCACTGACGGTGAATCAGCCTTTTTCGTCGATCCCCGCTTGCAGGGGCTGACCGTCCAGATGACCGCTCAGGGTCACCGGACCGACTTTCCGGTTGCCGTTTTCAAGGGACACCTTCGGTGCGTTTTCTTCAGTTTTGTGTGGCAGGTCCAGGCCGGCTTTTACGCCGTAGTCGAGGTTGCTCAGATCGCTGCTGCTGACCTTCGAACCGCCCAGATCGACCTTGCCTTCGGTGGCGGAAATCCGCGCGCCGGTCAGCTGGGTAGCGCCGCCGACGGTAAGATTCACACCCTGACCAGCGCTGATGCCGGAGGCTTGTTTGACGCTGTCTTTGTGCGCGTATTCGCCGTCGACTTTCAGCGTTGGCTTGTAGTCGGTGCCCGCGAGTTTTCCCTTGTCGTCGGCCGGGGTCTTCTTGGCGGTCAGGCCCAGATCCACATCGACCTTGGCATGAGTGCTGGAGTCCTGACGGCTTTCGACCGACAGATCACCGGCCACTTTGCCGCTGACATTGCGCGCATCAATCCGCGCGCCGTTCAGGCTCGCATCACCGCCGCTGTTCAACACCACCGTGTCAGCCTTGATCTGGCTGTTCTGCTGGGTGGTGCCTTGCAGGTAGTCCACGCCGACTTTGGCCCCGGCATTGAAGCCGTGATCGCTGCTGACTTTTTCATCGGCGGCGGTCGGGGTGCTTTTGCTTAGATTGCCGCCGGCGTTCAGCGCAACGTTCCAGTTATTGCGGTTGTCGGTGGACTGCGCGAACTCCTGAACGAAACCGCCCTTCTGCGCATCGATGCTGACGTTTGGCGCGCTGACCTGAGTGCCTTGCAGGCGCGCAGAATCGCCGCTCAAGGCGATGCCGTTCTGGCTGTTGAGCTGGCCACCGGTAAGGGTCTGGGTGTTTTCGTTGACCCGGCCGATGTTGAAGTTGCCGCTGAGGTTGCCGCCCTGATCACGGCTCTTCTCGCTGCTGGTTTTGCTGCCGCCGGCCTTCAGGCCGCCGCCGAGATTGCTGCCGGTGGCGACGTGCGAATCGGTGGCCGCTTGCAGGTCGAGTTTGCCGTCGGCCTTCAGGTCGATAGCGCCAGCGCTGTCGATCTTCGTGCCCTGCTGCACCTGATTGCCGCCGCTGCTCAATTGCACCGGGCCGTTGCCGCTGAGGCTGGCGACGTGCACCTGGCTGTCGGTGGTCTGGTTGCCTTTGTGATCGAGCTGGAACCCGGCGCCGAGATCGACGTTGGTGCCGTCGGTGCCCGGCAAGGTGCCGACGGTCAGCGAACCGTTGCCGCGCAGGCTGGAGCTGTCGCTGCTTTGGCGGTCGTTGGCTTGATTCAGGGCCAGGTCACCGCCGGTCTTGACGTTGACACCGCCCTGGCCGCCATCGAAACGGCTGCCTTCGAACTGTGCGTCGCGAGCGACATTGATGTTCACACCCTGATTGCCAGCGTAACCGCCGACCACCGCCGTGGAGCTGTTCTTGCTCGACTGGCTGCTGCCACCCGCGCCGCTGCCGGCCACGTTCACGTCTTCACCGGTCTTGGTGTAGACGCGCACATCGACCTTGGCATCGACCGCATTGTCGGTGCTGCTGTGGGTGTTGTTCGCGGCATCGGCCACCAGTTTGTCGGCGCTGATGTTCACTTTGCCGGCGCTGGCGTTGTACTGGGTGCCCTGGTCGTGCAGCGTGCCGCCGACCTTCACGTCCACGGTCTTGCCGTCGAACTGGCTGACAACGGCGTTGCTGCCCTGCTCGGTTTTATCGGTGCTGGCATGACCAACCGCCACGTCGATACCGACGTTCGGCTGACCGAGATTGGCCAGTGCATCCTTGTCCGGCACCTTGCCGTCGAGTACTTCTTTCACCGCGCCGGCAATCGGCCGGGCGATGTCTTTGTACTCGACGTTGGCGCCGATGTCCGCCGACCAGTTGCTCTCGCTGTGGGTGCTGCTTTCGGTGTTGCTGGCGGCACGGTTGTCGACTTCGTTGGCGGCGACGTTCAGACCGTTGCCAGCCTTGAGTTGCGCGCCCTCGGTGGCGAGTTTGTCAGCGTTGATGTTCAGGCTGCCGCTGCTCTGCACGCCGGTGGTTTGCGCGGTGGTTTTGCCGGTGGTGTCTTGCGAAGTGCTGTGCGAGAAGTCCACGCCGCTGCCGGCGCGGTCGAGGCCGCCGGTATAGTAGAAACCGCCGCCGGTGCTGCGGGTTTCGGTCGAGGTGCTGTGGCTGTCCTGCTCGGCCAGCAACGAGACGTTCTTGCCGCTCAGGGTGGTGTCGCCGGCGGTGGATTTCACCTCGGCGCCCTTCAGCGTCACGTCGCCACCTGCCTTCACCTGCACGCTGCCGCCGCTAAGGCTGGAACCCTGCTGCGTGACGTCGTTAGCGGTGACGGTTTGCGCCTTGTCTTCGTAATGCACGCCGGCGCGATACTGCTCCGCCGTCTGCTCTTTGGCGTAGGCATCGAAACCACGGGTCTGCGTGCTGTTGCTGCTGTCGCGGGTGTTCTGCGTCGAATGCACATTCACATCACCCGCCGCCTCCGCCGTCAGCGAACCGCCGGCCTTGACCGTGGAGCCGGCGACTTCGATGTCCTTGGCGCTCTTGAGCTTGAGGTTGCTGTCGGAAGCCAGCTCGCTGCGCACCGTCGTGCTGTCCTTGCTGTTCTGCCGGGACTCGTCCTTGGTGATGCCGAAGAACTTGCTGTCCTTGTCGTGGTTGTTGCTGTGCGAGGTGTCCTGCACGCCGTCGATGGTCAGCGAACCGTTGTCGCTGATGACGCTGGCGTCCTTGGCGCCGCGCACCTGGCTGCCGCTGATGCGCACGTCGTCAGCCTTGACCACGAGTTTGCCGGCCGCGTTGATCTTGCTGCCCTGATGCTGGGTCTGGCCCTTGTCGGCGTCGCCGGTCTTGCCGAAGAAACCGCCGCCAACCAGATCACCGGAATAGCGGTTGTCGCTGCTGCGATGGGTGCGGGTCGCGGTGGTGATTTCCACCTGTTTGCCGGCCATTTGCAGATCGCCGGCGCTGTTCAGCTCGGCACCTTCGGAGCGCAACAGCGCGGCGGTTTGCAGGGCAATGTTGCCGGCCTTCAGCTGGCTGGTGACGCTGCGCTGCTCTTCGCTGCTGCTGTCCCAGTCGGCTTTCCACAGGTGTTTGCGGTGCTTGCCCTGATCGGTCTGGGTGTGGCTTTCAGTGGCGGCGGTCAGGCGCAGATCGCCGCCGCTTTGCACGCTGAGGTTGTTCTTCGCGTCGACCTTGGCGGCTTTCAGTTCGGTGTCTTTGCCGGACGACAATTGCGCGTCGCGGCTGGCGACGATCTGGCCGCCGTGCTGGCGCGAATCGCTGTCGGTCTTGGTGCGTTCGTAGGTTTCCCAGGTGATGCCGATGGTGCTGTTGTTCCAGTTCTCGCGCTGTTCCTGGAGCTTGCGGCTTTCGACGGTGGTCAGGGTCAGATTGCGCTTGGCATCGACCTTCACGTCGCGACCACTGACGTCGGCGGCGGCCAGCGTCAGGTCCTTGCCACTGTGCAGACCGACGTCGCCCTGGCTGCTGCGAATGCCGGTGCGGGTCACGTCGAGGCTGTCCGGAATCGCCTGACCACTGACGCTCAAGTCGCCGGCCGAACGAATCTGCACACCGTCACGCCCGGCGACTTGCACCGCCCCGACCTTCACGCCCGCACCTTCAGCGGTGCTGATGATGTTGATGCGTCCAGCCTGCATCGCGCCGAACAGGCTGGCGTCGATCCGTTGATCGGTGGTGTTGCCCGCCGGGTCCACGGCTTTCACCTGGCCGCTGGCGTAGTCGATCTGATTGCGCCCGACGGTGAGGTTCAGTTGATCGCGAGCGCTGATTGCGCCCTGGCTGTCGATGCGCGGCGCGATCAGGTTAATCGAGCCTTCGCCGTTGCGCAGGCCGCCGCCCTGAATCTGCAACTGACCGGTGGCATCGCGGGTACTCAGGGCTTGCAGTTTGCCGTCATTCAGCTCGGGACGGCCGACCACCAGATTGGCGTTCGGCGTGTTGATGAAACTGCCGCCGTTCACCGAAATGCCGTTCGGGTTGGCGAGCACGTAGTCGGCGGCGCGACCGAAGATTTCCTGGGCGCCGTTGATGGCCGACGGGTTGCGGCTGATCACTTCGTTGAGGATCACGCTTGCGGCCTGACCCTGCAATTGCGGGTTGGCCGCCAGTTGCCCGGCGAGCTGCGATTGCCCGGCCTGAAGGGCGTTGTTCAGCACCAGGCCCTGACGGTCGACGTTGTAGTCGAGGAACTGGTTGTGCGACAGGCCCGAGCCGTTCGGCGCGACGATGTTGACGATCGGGACGCCGCCCTGGGTCTGCAATTGCGCGGTGCCGCCGGGCCCGGGCGCAACCACCACACCGCCGGCCATGGCGCCCGGCAGGTGAGCGACCAGGAACAGGCTGGCGATGGCCCAGCGCAGTTTGCCCCGTGGGGAAAGATGAAACGCAAAGGTATTCATTGGCATAAAAAACTCTCCATGTAGTGCGGCATCACGTTGCGCGTTGAGTTGAAGGCCACGGCTGTCGCGCTCAGATCCGATGGCTGTTGTTCACTGACGTTCATATCTGTAATCCGACCCGCATCAGCCAGGTTTCAGGCTCGCGGTGCAGGCCGGTCGGGGTGTTCAGGCTGCGTTGGTAATCGACGTCCACTTGCAGTTTTTTCCAGCCCAGATTGAGGCCGATGCTGGCGCCGCTCAGGCGTTGAACCGGGGCGCCGTGATCGGCCTTGATCCAGCCGTGGTCGAGGCCGACGCGCGGGGTGAGCTGCACCGGCAGATCGGTGCGCAGCGGCAGGCGCAAGGTGTTGCGCCAGATCGCGCCGCTGGCGCCGGATGCGCTGCTGACCCGATAACCGCGCACGGCGGAATCGTCGGTGCCGAGCAGTTGTTCGATGGCTGGCAGCGGATCCGGGCTGTACTGCAAATTGAGCTGGCTCTGCCATTGCCAGGCTTGCGCGCCGAGCTGGCCGTTGCGCCACTGGCCAAGGCCGGCGCGGTACTTTCGAAACTGTGCCTTGGGCAGGTTTTTGACCTGGCGATCGGCATCGTCGTCGGCGCCAAACCAACGCAAACCCTGGGCGTAGTTGACGTCGAGATTCCACACCGCACGGTCGAGCCAGAACAGATTGAGCCCGGCCTCGGCCACGGTCAGGGTCGGGCTTTGAATGCCGAGGCGGACGTTTTCCAGATAGCTGTCGACATCCTTGTGCGCCAGTTGCAGATTGGCGCTGAGCTGATGGCTCTGATCGCGCCACAACACCCGGTCGGCGCGCAGGCTGAGTTGATCGGTGATGCCGGTGCTGTGGAAAGTCAGCGTGCTGAGCTTGAACGGCGCACGGTATTCGGCGTGGCTGGCGAAGGTGCTGAACGTCCAGTAACCGTAGGGAATCGCGTAATAGAGGCTGGCGTTGCGGCTGTAGCGGTCGCCCTGATTGAGGGTGTCGCTGGCGCTGAGGCTCAACAGATCGTTGAGTTCGAGCGGACTGTCGAGGGTCAGGCTCAGCGTGTCGCGATCACGACCGGTACTGGCGCTGCCGAGGTTGTCGAAACCGGCGCCGAGGGCCCAACGCGACTGCCCCGAGGTCCGCGAACGCAAGATGATTTTCGACGCGCCGGGCTGGCTGCCGGGAGCGATGTCGGCGGTCAGATCAAGCGAGCGCAGGCGGTTCAACTGATCCAGCCCCTGCTCCAGATCCCGCAGGTTCAGCGGTTTGCCGAGCATTCCGGGGAACGCCCCGCCGAGGGACACCGGCAGGCTTTGGTCCGCCAGTTCGATGGACTCGATGTAGCCTTCGTCGATCAGGATATCTAGCGATTGCCCGGCCGCTGGCGCGCTGCTCAGGTAAGGCCGACTGGCGATGTAGCCCTTCTCCACGTACAGCGCGGTGATGGTCGCCAGCAAATGGTTGATCTGGCCGACGCCCATGCACGGCGCCAGCAGCGGTTTGATCCGGGCGTTGAGTTTGTCTTTATCGATCAGCGTCACACCGCCGATGCGCGTGCCGCTCAGGGGCCAGCAGCGTTCGTCGGGTTTGATCGATTCAGGAATGGCCGGGGTGGCAGGCGTCGGGCCGAACGCGCCGCGCTCCAGTTGGCGCTTGCGCTGTTCGAGTTGCAGCTGTTGCAGATCGCGCTGTTGCAGTTGTTGCTGGCGCAGCACTTCCTGGCCAGGGGCTGGAGTTTCGGCGGCGAGAACGCTGGGCGCACACACACTCAACAACAAGGCCGACAACAGCGGGCGAGGCAGGAAACGACTACGAGAAACAACGCAAAGCGAATACGGCACTCAACATCCTTGCAATCAACTGGCTTAATGCCACCCCATCAATACCGGTGATAGTCAGAGCCTTCCTACACAATTGCAAGACGCTTCCTACGCTGCTTACATTTCTTAAACAAATGCCCTTTTAGCGCGGATCGCCAGCGATAACGCCAGCAAGTTGCAGATCATCAGGGTTTCCCCGAGGGCCTGAGACCAGGCTGCCAACATCAATCCCGCACCGATCAGCAGGTCATAAAACCGCCCTGGCATCGTGCCGTCGTTGCCCGCTTGATTGATCGTGGCAGTCGCGGCGTGGGTTCGAACAGGCTCCAAACCCTGAGGCTCTTGCGCAATTAATCGGACATCCGAGGCAACTGACGACCGGCGATAAAAATCAATTGCCACAAAATATTACTCGCGTCATATTACGGTCGTAATAGCCATTCCGCTTCCTCAGGTATTACGCCATGACCAGCATGCCCACCGTAGAACCCGATCTCGCCGTTCCGGTCAGCGCCCCCAAACCTCCCCTGCTCAAACGCCTGCTGTTGCCGACTGCGGCTCTGGCCGCGCTGGTGTTCGCCGGGCTGTACGCCGTGCATTGGTGGGGCACCGGGCGGTTTCTTGAAGAGACCGACGATGCCTACATCGGCGGCGACGTGACGGTGATCGGGCCGAAAGTCGCCGGTTACATCGAGGAAGTGCTGGTCAGCGATAACCAGAAGGTGAAGGCCGGCGACGTGCTGATTCGCCTCGACGCCCGCGACTACCGCGCCAATCTGGCCAAGGCCGAAGGCGCCGTTGCCGCCGAGGAAGCGCTGCTGGCCAACCTCGACGCCACCGAACAACTGCAGCAAGCGGTGATCGGTCAGGCCCGCGCCGGCATTGATGCCGCCAGCGCCGAAACCGCGCGTTCGCGGGACGACAACGCGCGCTACAAACGTCTGGTGACCACCAACGCAGTCTCGGTGGAAAGCGCGCAACGGGCCGACGCCACCTTCAAGACCGCGCAAGCCTTGAGCGCCAAAGCCCAGGCCGAATTGCTGGCCGCGCAACGCCAACTCACCGTGATCGAAACCCAGAAACAACAGGCCCGCGCCGCCCTCCAGCAAGCCCGGGCCGAGCGTGATCTGGCGCAACTCAACCTCGGCTATACCGAACTGCGCGCCCCGGTCGACGGCGTGATCGGCAACCGCCGCGCGCGGGTCGGCGCCTACGCGCAGGCCGGTTCGCAGCAACTGTCGGTGGTGCCGGCCAGTGGTCTGTGGGTCGATGCCAACTTCAAGGAAGACCAACTGGCGCGGATGAAACCCGGCCAGCGCGTGAGCATCCGCGCCGATGTTTTATCTGGCCAGGAATTCCACGGTCGCCTCGACAGCCTCGCCCCGGCCACCGGTTCGCAATTCAGCGTGCTACCGCCGGAAAACGCCACCGGCAACTTCACCAAAATCGTCCAGCGCGTGCCGGTGCGGATCCTGCTCGACCCGGCCGACGGCGTGCTCGGCCACCTGCGTCCGGGACTGTCGGTGACCGCTGAAGTCGACACCCGCGCCCAACCTGAAACCACCGCCGTGGCCAGCGCGCCATGAGCACCGCCCTCACCGCCTCCGCGCAGCCATTCAATGCCGCCGAAATGGCGACGGCGACCAAAGTGTTCGCCTTCGCAACGATGTGCATCGGCATGTTCATCGCGTTGCTGGACATCCAGATTGTCTCGGCCTCGCTGCGCGATATCGGCGGCGGGTTGTCCGCCGGCACCGATGAAACGGCGTGGGTGCAGACCAGTTACCTGATCGCCGAAATCATCGTGATTCCGTTATCCGGTTGGCTTTCGCGGGTGTTCTCCACACGCTGGCTGTTCTGCGCTTCAGCGGTCGGCTTCACCCTCGCCAGCCTGCTCTGCGGCATCGCCTGGAACATCCAGAGCATGATTGCCTTTCGCGCGCTGCAAGGGTTTCTCGGCGGGTCGATGATTCCGCTGGTGTTCACCACGGCGTTCTTTTTCTTCACCGGCAAACAACGGGTCATCGCCGCCGCGACCATCGGCGCCGTGGCGTCGCTGGCGCCGACATTGGGCCCGGTGATCGGCGGCTGGATCACCGATATTTCGTCCTGGCACTGGCTGTTCTACATCAACCTGGTGCCGGGGATTTTCGTCGCCGTGGCGGTGCCGATGCTGGTCAAGATCGACCAGCCGGAACTGTCGCTGCTCAAGGGCGCGGACTATTTGAGCATGGTGTTTCTGGCGCTGTTTCTCGGCTGCCTGGAATACACGATGGAAGAAGGCCCGCGCTGGAACTGGTTCAGCGACCAGACGATCCTGACCACCGCGTGGATCAGTGGCCTCGCAGGGCTGGCCTTCATCGGCCGCACGTTGCATGTAGCCAATCCGATCGTCGACCTGCGCGCGCTCAAGGATCGCAATTTCGCCCTCGGCTGCTTCTTTTCCTTCGTCACCGGGATCGGCCTGTTCGCGACAATTTACCTGACGCCGCTGTTTCTCGGGCGAGTGCGCGGCTACGGGGCGCTGGACATTGGTCTGGCGGTTTTCTCCACCGGGGTGTTCCAGATCATGGCGATTCCGCTGTACGCCTTTCTCGCCAATCGCATCGATCTGCGCTGGATCATGATGGCGGGCCTGGCGTTGTTCGCGTTGTCGATGTGGGAATTCAGTCCGATCACCCACGATTGGGGCGCCGGAGAATTGATGCTGCCGCAAGCCTTGCGCGGGATTGCCCAGCAACTGGCGGTGCCACCGGCGGTGACATTGACTCTAGGGGGCTTGGCACCGGCGCGGCTGAAACATGCGTCAGGCCTGTTCAACCTGATGCGCAATCTGGGCGGTGCAATCGGGATTGCCGCGTGCGCGACCATTCTCAACGACCGCACCAACCTGCACTTCACCCGGTTGGCGGAGCATCTGAACAGCAGCAACGAAGCGGTGAATCAGTGGCTGGCCCAGGTCGGCGGCAACTTTGCCGCGCTGGGTCAGAGCGGCGATGTCGGCCTCACCGCCAGCCTGCGTCAGCTATGGCTGCTGACCTACCGTGAAGCGCAGACGCAAACCTACGGCGACACGTTCCTGATGATCATGGTGTGCTTCGGCATCGCCACGGCGATGGTGCCCTTGATGCGCAAGGTGCAACCACCGGCCGCGCCGAGTGCCGATGCACATTGATCGATCAGGCTTGCGGGGTTTTACGAAAGCCCACGGCCAGACGGTTCCAGCTGTTGATGGTGCTGATTGCGACGCTCAGGTCGACCATTTCTTTGGGCGAGAACTGGGCGGCGACCGCTTCGTAGTCTTCGTCCGGGGCGTGGGTCAGGCTCAGTTGGGTCAGGGTTTCGGTCCACAGCAGCGCGGCGCGTTCACGTTCGGTGAAGAACGGCGCTTCACGCCACGCGGTCACGGCGAACAACCGGCGCGGGGTTTCGCCGCCCTTGATCGCGTCGGCGGTGTGCATGTCGATGCAGAACGCGCAGCCGTTGATTTGCGAAGCGCGCAGCTTGACCAGTTCGATCAGGGTCTTTTCCAGCGGCAGTTTCGAGACGGCGGTTTCCAGGGCAATCATGGCTTTCAGGGCATCTGGGGACGCGGTGTAGAAATCGATACGAGGTTTCATGGCGACTCTCCGGGGCAAGTGAATGTGTGGCTACGTTAGTCCCGGGGCAGGGCCAGGCAAATAGCCAATCTCCCGGAAGACGGGTAGGCCACTCCTTTGGCGTCAGAAAAGAAAGTGTGGAAAGGCAATTGCCAGCGCTCGTTCCGCGCCACTAGAATGCGATCAATTCTTAATTGCACAGTTTTCGCACTCACGACCGCACCCTTGGCAACGGACGCCCGAAACGAGTATCTGCCCTTCATGTCGTCCCTTGATCAGCCGTTGAATCAGCAAGTCCAGACGCTCTACAGCGAACACCACGGGTGGCTGCAGGGCTGGCTGCAGCGCAAGTTGGGCAATCGCTGCGATGCGGCCGACCTGGCGCACGACACGTTCCTGCGCCTGCTCACCCGGCAGGTGATCAAGCCGTTGGGCAGCGAACCCCGGGCGCTACTGACGCACATTGCCAAAGGGCTGGTGATCGACCGCTGGCGGCGCCAGGACCTGGAGCGCGCGTACCTGGAAACCATTGCGCACCTGCCCGCCGCCGAAGTGCCGTCGCCGGAAACCCGCTACCTGATTCTCGAAACCCTGTGGCGCATCGAAGCGCTGCTGCGCGAACTGCCGGAACAGACCCGCGAGACCTTCCTGCTGTCGCAGATCGAAGGCCTGACCTACGCGCAGATCGCCACGCGCCTGAGCGTTTCGCTGATCACCGTCAAACGCCACATGCGTGCCGCGTTCATTGCCTGCCTGAGTGTCGCCTGATGAACTCGTCGATGATCAATCCGCAGATTCTCGGCGAAGCCGCCGACTGGCTGGTGCAACTGCATTCCGGCACCGCGACCCCGTCCGACCATCAGGCCATCGCCCAATGGCGCACCCGCAGCGCCGAGCACGCCATCGCCTGGCAACGGGCCGAAGCCCTGCTGGGGGATTTGCGCAGCGTGCCGGCCAATGTCGCGATCCAGACCTTGAAACGCGCGTCCCGCAAAGAAGGCCTGAGCCGTCGCCAGACCCTCACCCGCCTCGGCTTGCTGTTGATGGCCGGGCCGTTGGGCATCGCCTCGCAACATGTGCCGTGGCAGCAATGGACCGCCGACCAGCGCACCGCCGTCGGCGAGCAAAAGAACCTGCAATTGCCGGACGGCACTCAACTGGTGCTCAACACCGACAGCGCCGTGGACATCGCCTTCAGCCCGGTGGAGCGTCGCGTCCTGCTGCTCAACGGCGAAGTGCTGATCAACACCGCCGCAGACGCCAGCGCCCGTCCGTTCATTGTCGAAACCCCGCAGGGCGTGGCACGCGCGCTGGGCACACATTTCTGCGTGCGCACCGAAGGTTCGCGCAGCCAGGTGTCGGTGCTTGAGGGACAGGTCCAGATCACCCCGCAACTGCTCAAGCAGAGTGCGATTCTTCAGGCCGGCGAACGCCAGCGCTTCAAGCTCAACAGCTTCGACAGCGCCGAAACCTTCGACACCGCGTCCCTGGCCTGGGACAAAGGCATGCTGCTGGCCAGCAACATGCGTCTGGACGAATTGCTCGGCGAACTGAGCCGCTATCGCCGGGGCGTGCTGCGCTGTCATCCGGACGTGGCGGCGATACGCGTGTCCGGGGCGTTTTCCCTGCGCGACACCGACGCCAGCCTGCGTTTGCTCAGCGATACGTTGCCGCTGAACATCAACAGCCTGACCCGTTATTGGCTGTCGGTGGAACCCCGTGTCTGAGCCCTCGGAAAATATTTTCAATATTCGCTGATACCTTTTCGCGACTCGTCCGGTGAGTGGATAGACCTTTCAATTCCACGCCCCCGACAGGAACACCGAATGACCGCAATGCCATCGCCCCGCCCCGCCACGTTTGCGCTCAAGGCCCTGAACCTGAGCCTGGCCCTGGCCTTCAGCGCGCTGCTGCCGACCGCCGCCCACGCCGCCGACAGCGTCAGTGAAAGCGCCAGCCGCAGCGTCAACATCGGCCCCGGCCTGCTCAGCCATGTGCTGGCGCAATTTGCGGTCAGCGTCGGCGTGCCGCTGTCGTTCGATCCGGCGCAACTGGGCAATCGTCAGAGCCCGGGCCTGCAAGGCAGTTACACCGCGCAGAGCGGTTTTGCCCGGTTGCTGGAAGGCAGCGGTTTCGAGCTGATCAGCACCGGCCACAACGGTTACACCGTGGCCCCGAAAGTCGCGGCGGACGGCGCGCTGGAACTGGGCGCCACCAACGTCAGCGCCCTGCACGACGACAGCGGTGACACCTACGGCGGCGAACAGGTCGCCCGCCGCGCGCAGATCGGCATGCTCGGCAATCAGGAGGTCAACGACCTGCCCTTCAGCGTCACCAGCTACACCGCCAAGACCATGGCCGATCAGCAGGCCCAGACCGTCGGCGATGTGTTGCTCAACGACTCTTCGGTGCGCCAGTCCAACGGCTTCGGCAACTTCTCGCAGATGTTCATGATCCGCGGCCTGCCGCTGGCCTCCGATGACATTTCCTATAACGGCCTCTATGGCGTGCTGCCCCGGCAGATCATCGCTGTCGAAGCGCTGGACCGGGTGGAACTGTTCAAGGGCCCGAACGCGTTCGTCAACGGTGTGACCCCGAGCGGCAGTGGCATCGGTGGCGGGATCAACCTGCAACCCAAACGCGCGATGGACACCCCGACCCGCAGCGTCACCCTCGACTACAGCGCCGACGGCCGGGTCGGCGGGCATCTGGATCTGGGCCAGCGCTTTGGCGAGGACAACCGCTTCGGCGCGCGGGTCAACCTGATGCAGCGCGAAGGCGACACCGCGGTCGATGACGAAGACCAGCGCTCGTCGCTGTTCAGCGTCGGCCTGGACTATCGCGGCGATCGCCTGCGGGTCTCGACCGATTTCGGCTATCAGAAGCAGGTGATCAACCAAGGGCGCTCGGTGATCTATGTCGATTCGAGCCTGACCAAAGCCCCCAAAGTGCCGCACGCCAACGCCAGCTACGCCCAGAGCTGGAGCTATTCGCAACTCGAAGACACCTTCGGCATGGCCCGCGCCGAGTACGACCTGAACGATAACTGGACCGCCTACGTGTCCGGCGGCGCCAAGCACACCCGCGAGAACGGCGTGTACTCGTCGCTGACCGTCACCGACCTCAACGGCAACGCCCGTGGCGGCATGCTCTATTCGCCCCACGACGAGGACAACCAGAGCGCCATGGCCGGGCTCAACGGCCGCTTCGACACCGGCCCTGTCACGCACCAGTTGAACCTCGGCTGGGCGGGCATCTGGGGCGAGCAGCGCTCGGCGTTCGAAACCGTCGGCGCCGCCGGGCGCTACAGCACCAACCTGTACAACGTCACCGACAAGCCGCGCCCGGCGCCAACCTCGTTTGCCAGCGACATCAACGACCCGCGCGTCACCGGCAAGAACACCCTGCGCAGCGAGGCGATTTCCGACACCCTCGGTTTCGTCGATGACCGCATCCTGCTGACCCTCGGCGTACGTCGCCAGGCACTGAAAGTCGACGGCTGGAGCACCGCCACCGGCGCCCGTACTTCAAGTTATGAAGAGTCGATCACCACCCCGGTCTACGGTCTGGTGATCAAGCCGTGGGAACACGTGTCGTTCTACGCCAACCGCATCGAAGGCCTGGCCAAGGGCCCGACGCCGCCGACCACGGCGATCAACCGCGACGAAACCTTCGCCCCGGTGCGCAGCAAGCAGATCGAAGCCGGCGTGCGCCTGGACATGGGCAGTTACGGCGCCAACCTCGGCGTCTATCGCATCGAGCAACCGTCGAGCTACACCCAGGACGGAATCTTCCGGGTCGACGGCCAGCAGACCAACAAAGGCGTGGAACTCAACGTCTACGGCGAACCGCTCGACGGCCTGCGCCTGCTCAGCGGCGCAACGTTGATGAAGACTGAACTGGAAGGCAGCAGCAACGGCGTGAATGATGGCAACCGCGCCGTCGGGGTGCCGCGCTTCCAGTTCAACCTCGGCGCCGACTGGGACATTCCGGGCCTCGAAGGCGCGGCCCTCAGCGCGCGCATGTTGCGCACCGGCGGCCAGTACCTGAACGCGGCCAACACCCAGAGCATTCCGGCGTGGAACCGCTTCGACCTCGGCTCGCGTTATGCCTTCAAACTGGATGAGAAGCAGATCACCCTGCGGGCCAATCTGGAGAACGTCGCCAACGAAGCCTATTGGGCCTCGGCCAACGGCGGTTACCTGACCCAGGGCACGCCGCGCACGCTGAAGGTTTCGGCGACTGTGGACTTCTAAAAAACCGCTCGTCACTCGGCCGGCACCAAGCCTTGTGCGCGTCAGACCAATATCAGGTAGATCCCCTTTCCGGAGACAGACCATGATGACGCGCAAACTCACCTCGCTGTTGCTGATCGGCCTGCTGGCCAGCGGTTCGGCCGCCACCTTCGCGGCCAACGACGGCGCAGATGCCACGGGCACCAAATCCGGCTCCACCAGTGGTTCACAAATGCCGCCCGACAACACGCCGGGCTCGCCGTCCGGCGGCAGCGGCGCGGGTGGCGGCACCGGCACCAACGGCGGCGCCAGCGGTTCGGGTGCGGGAGCGGGTGGTGGCACCGGTTCGGCCGGCGGCGGTACGGGCGGTGCCGGCGGTGGCACTGGCGGCTGAACGAACAAGAGCAGGTCATGGTGAAGACCATGGCCTGTGTCTGAACCCGATCCGCTTTTTTGTCAGCGATCCGAGCGCAGCAATTCGCCGAAGCCGACGTCCATCGACAACACGGCCGCGCGATTGCGGCCGGCGTTCTTGGCCTGATACAGCGCCGCATCCGCGCGCTGGATGAACAGCTCGGGGCTGTCGTTGCCCAGCGGAATAAACGAATAGCAGCCCAGGCTCACCGTGAGATAACCGGTGGGCGAGCCACTGTGGGTGATGTGTTTGTCCATGACGCTGCGGCGGATCTGCCCGGCAATCGCCAGCGCGCCGTTGATGTCGGTGTCCGGCAGCAATACCGCGAACTCCTCACCACCGTAACGCACCGCCAGATCGGATTTGCGCTGGCAGCAGTTTTTCACCACCTGCGCGACCTGCGTCAGGCAATGGTCGCCGGCCACATGGCCGTAGGCATCGTTGTAGCGTTTGAAGAAGTCGATATCGAGCATGATCAGGCTGACCGGGCTCGACTGCCGCGCTCCCCGGGCAAACTCCACTTCCAACGAGCGCTCGAACAGGCGCCGGTTGGCCAGTCCGGTCAGGCTGTCGTGGGTGGCGATCTGCTCCAGCGCCCGCTGGGCCTTGCGCAGGTTTTTCTCGATCCGCTCGCCATCGCGCACCTGATGAATGAACACCCAGCCGAACAGCCCCACGCCAAGCATCACCAGCGCCACGATCACGCTGGACTGGAACGCCCGGTCATGCCAGCCCTGAAGAATCGTGTCCCGCGATGAAGAGGCGGACACCACCAGCGGATAACTTTCCAACTGCCGGTAACCGTAAAGACGCGTCACCCCGTCGACCACCGAATCGATCATCGCGGTGCCGGCGGAGGCATTGGGAAGCAGCTTCTGATAGATCTCGCCCTTGGCCAGCGAGGTGCCGATCAGGGCCTCGTCGAACGGCCGACGGGCGAGCAAGGTGCCGTCGGTCAGGCCGAGGAACATGGTGCCGTTGTCGTCCAGACTGAAGCTTTTGAAGAACTTGTCGAAGTACGACATCTTGATCCCGGCCAGCAACACGCCCTGGAAATTGCCGGCGCGGTCGTTGACCCGTTTCGAGATCGGGATGATCCACTCGCCATTTTCGCGGCTGCGGATCGCCGGGCCGATGTGCGCCACACCCGACACGTTCTGCTGGTGAAACTTGAAGTACTCGCGATCGGCCACACCATTGCCGCGCGGCAGATCCGGGAACGAGGTAATCACCCATTGCCCTTCGCGGTCGAACAGGAACATGCCGTGCAACTGCTCCAGTTGCTGCACTCGCCGCGCGAAGGTTCGCTGCAATCGTGGCTTCTGCGCCGCACCGTAGCCATCTTCCTGAACCCAGTCGACCAGGCTGGTCATCACCAGATCCGCCGCCAGAAAGGTGTCCTCGGCCTGCTGCGCCATCGCCCGGGTCAGGTTGGCCGAGGACACTTGCGCACTCGCCAGATCCTGACGCCGCGACTGTTCGATCTGCAAATACAGCAGACCGGACAGGCACAGACACACGGCAACGATGAACAACACCGCCGCCTTGCGCAGGGGCAAACGCTTGAGGGTGCCGCCGGGGGCCTGATGCGGATCGTGAATGGGGATAGGCAAAAGCGTGTCCTGGGCAGGTACGACAGGGGCAAAGGCCCGAAACCCTTGTTTTTTTGTGAGCGTAGCCCACCGGATTGTGTGGGGCAACCAAGTGCCACCGCGACAATCCCGACCCTGTTGCTATCGGCGCGCAGGCCAAATGGATGACCTGCGACACAAATTATTTTTGCCTGCCCGTTTTTGCCCGCATCAGCCCTGATTGGCCAACCGCCGCATCGCACTGCGCAGATGCGCCCGCGCACTTTCCGGATCGCCCTCGCGCATCTGCTCGTACGCCCGTTGCGCAACCGCGTGCGGCACCGGTTTCAACACCCGTTGCGTGGCCATCGCCAGCAGTTGCACCTGGGCGGCACGGTCCAGGTAATACAGGTCGTCCCAGGCCTCGGCGATGGTCGGCGCCGCGACAATCACCCCGTGATTCTTCAGGAACAGAACGTCGGCCTCGCCCATGACCCCGGCAATCCGGTCGCCTTCGCGCTCGTCAAGCGCCAGCCCGTTGTAATGCTCGTCCACCGCCGTGCGTCCGTAGAACTTCAGCGCGGTCTGGCTCAGCCACAACAGCGGCGGCCCCTCCAGCAGGCACAACGCCGTCGCGTTCGGCATGTGTGTATGGAACGCGACCTTCACCCGTGGCAGCCGCTGGTGCAGGCGTGCATGAATATAGAAAGCAGTGGCCTCCGGCTGGCCCTCACCGTCCACCACGTTGCCGTCGAAGTCGCAGACCAGCAGGTTGTGCGCCGTCACTTCGGAAAACGCATAGCCGTAGGGATTGACCAGAAACAGGTCAGCGTGCCCCGGCAACATCGCCGAAAAGTGATTGCAGATCCCCTCCTCCAGGCCGTGCAGCGCCGCCAGTTGAAAGCACGCCGCCAGCTCGTGACGGGCGGTGATGATGGCTTCGCTGTCGAGGTTCAACGAGGCGCAACGCGTGGGTCGGGCGCTGCCGGTCAGGGTGTGGGCCATGGCGAAACTCCTCTATTACCAGCCAAGGGACGAGAACAGCGGCAGCACTTCGTCTAGCGAGTTGAGGATCGCGTCGGGCCGATAGTCCGGCAGCAACTGACGACCGGTCCCGCGGTCGATCCATACGCAGCGAAAATGCATATCACGGGCCGCCGTGTGGTCGAGCATCGGGCTGGCGCAGATGTGCACCACCTGATCGCGGCTGACGCCCAATTGCTCATGAGCGTAGTCGAACAGCCGCGGCGCCGGTTTGTAGGCGCCGGCCTGTTGCGCGGTGATCACCCGGTCGATATGGCCACCGAGTTGAGCGACGTTGCCGGCGATGATGTCGTCATCGGTGTTGGAGACGATGCATAGCTTGAAACCCTTGGCCTTGAGCTGCGCGAGGGTCTCGACGACTTCGGGAAACGGCGGCATCTGCGGGATCGCGGTAGCCAGGCGCTGACTGTCTTCGCTGGCACTCGCCAGGCCCAGTTCTTCCAGGGCCAGTTGCAGGCCGAGGGTGCTCAGCTCACGAAACGAGCGGTGCGGCGGCGTCTGTTCCAGGCGATGTTCGTGGCGGTCGTAAACCTCGATCAGGCGCCCGGCGTCGATCCGGTGTTCGCCTTTCTTGCTGAGGATCCGCTCGGCCACGGCGCGCAGGCCTTCGTCCCATTGAATCAAAGTGCCGTAACAATCGAAGGTCAGCCATTGCGGGCGCGGTGTGTTGATCAACGTCATGGGGGCATTCCTCTGCAAGTGAGGACTTCAGCTTATGAACTGGGGGTGATAGTGTGAAATTAAATAAACAGCCGACCGTCAGTTGCCAAACAAATAACGAGAGCGCCGCCATGCTGGATCTGGAACTGCTGAAAACCTTCGTCTGCGTGGTCGATGAAGGCAGCTTCACCCGCGCCGCCGAGCGCGTCCACCGCACCCAGTCCACGGTCAGCCAACAGGTGCGCAAACTCGAAGACCTGGTCGGCCACGCCCTGCTGTTGCGCGACCGCACAGGGCTGAACGTCAGCGTCACCGAGCACGGCGAACTGCTGATCCACTACGCCCGCCGCCTGCTGGCCTTGTCCGCCGAGGCCAGCGAAGCCCTGGCCAGCGATCTGGATCTGGAAATCCTGCGCATCGGCATGCCGGAAGACTTCGACGCCCGACGCATGGCGCTGATCCTCGCCGGCTTCACCCGCAGCCACCCGCAAGCGCGGCTGGAAACCGTCAGCGGCATGAGCCTCGACCTGCGCCAACGCCTCGACAGCGGCGAAATCGACATCGCCCTGATCAAACGCGAACCCGACAGTGGCCCTGCCTGGGCGACCTGGCCGGAGCGACTGGTGTGGGTCAAAGGCGTGGAATTCGATTCATCCACTGGCGTGTTGCCGCTGGCGCTGTTTCCCCAAGGCTGCCTGTACCGACAACGGGCAATCCGCTTGCTCGACGTGGCGCAACGCCCATGGCGCGTGGCCTTCGGCAGCCACAGCCTGACCGGCATTCAAGCGGCGGTGGCCTCAGGGCTCGGGGTTTCGGTGCTGCCGGCTTCGGCGGTGTTACCGGAGCATCGAGTGTGCACGGACTTGCCGCCATTGCCGCCGACGGAGCTGGCGCTGGTCAGCCGCGAGGGGGTGTTGAGTGGATTGCAGCGGGGGTTGGTGGAGTTTTTGCGGGGGGAATTGGGGGTGGATGCGGGGGGATTTGCTTGAGGTTGATCGCAAAAAACAGGCGCCCTTTCAGGCGCCTGTTTTTTATACTCAGTTAGCGCGACGGCGGTACTCGAATATCCCCCGCCCGGCACTGGGTTTTCACGCCCTTGCCGCAGGCGCCGAATTGCAGGTCCTTGCCCATGCACACGCGCACTTCCGAGAGTTCCGGGCCGTTGCAGATGACGGCGATGCCGTCTGACGGGATGCCCGGATTGCTCCTGCGGAACAGGTCGGCAATTTCCTGCGCTTCGAAGTAATAAGAGCTACTGAATGGTTGCAGCTCTTCCGGGATTTTCACCGCGGCCACCGCCTTGTCCGCTTCGTCCAGATAGCCCATCGCGCCGAGGCCGCTGCAGGTGCCGTGCTTGCTCCATTCGTGATCGAGCAATTTTTTGGTCGGGAACAGCGTCAGGCCTTTGGCCGTTTCGGCGGCCGACAGGTTGGTCAGCGGCGGGCAGGACTCCGGCCAGCCGCCCTTGGCGTATTGCGGCCACAGGCCATGCAGGACAAAACCGTAGCCCTTGCCGGTGCATTGCGGATCGTCCTTGTGCGTCAGGCAAAAGGTCGGAGACCAGGACAACGTCAGCAGGTAGTAGTCGAATACCCCCGCCACCGATTCCGCCTTGCTGGCGGACGACTGGCGTGCCGAACTCAGGCCGATGCTACCGACCGTCAGCGCAATCAGCGCCATAATTGTAAAAAGCTTTTTCATGTTCCCGTTCCTTGGGACGCGTGCGTCCGTGGTTTCTGTGGTCCGACCATCACTTGGCCAGACGCTGATTGAGTCATGCCCGTGTTGCAAGCGCATGACGCAGGGCAAAACCTGCATTACTTTGAAAGGACTACGATGATGTTGAAATCACCACAGGGAACCGACATGAGTAAAGCAGACGAACTCGCCGCGAAACTCAAACAAACCCGGCACACCCATGCTGACGAAATCACCTGCGCCGAACTGGAGATCGATTGCTGGCCGGCTCAGGTCTACGCCTTGTATCACCGCATCGAGGGCTGGTTGCAACCGGTCACCGAGGTAGGACTGAAGATTCGGCGAAATCCTACCCATGTTTGCGAAAGTTCGCCCGATGGCGAGACCCACGACTACGCCATCGACCAGTTGATCATCGAAGCCAACCACCACAGCCTGACGTTCGACCCCATCGCCCGTTTCACCGAAGACGGCTCGGGACGTGTGCAAATCGTGCTGCCGGGGCGCGAAGCATCGCTGTTGCGCACGGTCGACGAACACGGCGAAAGTCATTGGTGGTTACAGACTCTCGAGACCGGACAACAGCTGGATGCGATTGCGTTGACGGAAAACAACCTGCTGCTGGTGGTCCAGGAAGGACTCGGTTTGTAGGATCCGTTACTGCCGCCGCGCCGAGCAATCGTCGACGATCATCCGGGAAACCGCTTCGATCATCTGCGGGTCCGCATGACTGACCGTGAACAGGCGAAACTCGGCGTCCGGCAACGTCGGCAAACCCAACTCTGTACCGAGCGCCGCCAGCCCCGGTGGATGGCGATTCGCGGGATGCGGCGTCATTTCAAACGAGGAATCCAGCCGATCAATTTACGCGGTGAAAGTACTGGACAGGTAAACACCCGTCATTTCTGACAGTAGACGGGAAAGTGCGTCAATCCTAAGTTGGTTCCAATGGCAGTGCTCCGGGATGAACTGCTGCCCCCTCTGGACGGATAAAAGGACTGAAACATGAGCACTCCACTTACCCCCGAAGACGCGTTGGACATCGTAAAAGAAGCAGTAGTAGAAGCACGACTACAGGGCTTTCAAGTCGCCGCTGTAGTTGTAGATCCGGATGGCGAGCCAATGGCTGCTTGGACGGACAAGGGGACTAGAACCGGCTCCCATACCATTGCGTACAAGAAGGCCTGCACCGCGACGCTGGAAGGCGTAAATACCCAGGATCTGGTTGCAGATCTTTCCACCCAAGGGGTGGCCGCATTCAATGCCTTTTATATGAAACACCTCACCAACGAAAGCAGGATTCTCGCGTTGAGTGGAGCGGACGCGATTGTAAAAGGCAGCATCAATTATGGCGGATTTGGTCTTAGCGGCGCTGGCAACCCGGTAGCTTCAAATCAGATAGTCAGAACCGTCCTGGTTAAACTAGGTTATCAGTAGACATCGTGAAAAACGCAGCATGAAGCCAGCGACACACGTTCACCTGACGCGCCACACTCAACCTGACACAACTGTAATCAGCACCTCAGCCAACTGAAAGCTCGCGCTGGTTAGCCTCCCCGTCATTGGTCAAACGGGGACTTCCAGCGCATGCCTTCCACCACCTCAAGACGCACTTTCGTCAAAGGCCTCGCCGCCAGCGGTCTGCTCGGCGGCCTCGGCCTGTGGCGCACGCCGGTCTGGGCCTTGAACAGTCCCGGCCAGGTGAACGAGTTAAGCGGCACCGACTTCGAGCTGTTCATCGGCGAAACCCCGGTCAACTTCACCGGCCGGCCGCGCACGGCCCTGACCATCAACGGCAGCCTGCCCGGCCCGCTGCTGCGCTGGCGCGAAGGCGATACCGTGACGCTGCGGGTGCGCAACCGGCTCAAGGACAGCACGTCGATCCACTGGCACGGCATTCTGCTGCCGGCCAACATGGACGGCGTGCCGGGCCTGAGTTTCAAGGGCATCGAGCCGGGTGGCGTGTACGTCTATCAGTTCAAGGTTCGCCAGCACGGCACCTATTGGTATCACAGCCATTCCGGCTTGCAGGAACAGGCCGGCGTCTACGGGCCGCTGGTGATCGACGCCCGGGAACCGGAGCCGTTCCAGTACGACCGCGAGTACGTGGTGATGCTCAGCGACTGGTCCGACGAAGACCCGGCCAGCCTGATGAAGACCCTGAAAAAACAGTCCGACTACTACAACTTCCACAAACGCACCGTCGGCGATTTCATCCACGACGTCGGCGAAAAAGGCTGGGGCGCCACCGTCGACGACCGCACGATGTGGGCGCAGATGAAGATGAATCCCACCGACATCGCCGACGTCAGCGGCGCCACGTACACTTTCCTGATGAACGGCCACTCCCCGGATAACAACTGGACCGGCCTGTTCCGCCCCGGCGAAAAACTGCGGCTGCGGCTGATCAACGGTTCGGCCATGACCTACTTCGACGTGCGCATCCCCGGCTTGAAAATGACCGTGGTCGCCGCCGACGGCCTGCACGTCAAACCGGTCAGCGTCGACGAGTTGCGCATCGCCGTGGCGGAAACCTACGACGTGATCGTCGAGCCCGCCGCCGACGCCTACACCCTGTTCGCCCAGGCCATGGACCGCACCGGTTACGCCCGTGGCACCCTCGCCGCCCGCGCCGGGTTGTCAGCCCCGGTGCCGGCGCTGGACCCGCGACCGCTGGTGACCATGGACGACATGGGCATGGGCGGTATGGATCACAGTTCCATGGACATGAGCGCCATGGATCACAGTTCCATGGACATGAGCGCCATGGATCACTCGAGCATGAACATGGGCCCGATGCAGTCGCACCCCGACAGCGAAAAAGACAATCCGCTGGTGGACATGCAAGCCATGACCACCGCCGCGAAGCTCGACGACCCCGGCCTCGGTCTGCGCAACAACGGTCGCCGCGTGCTGACCTACGCCGACCTGCGCAGCCCCTTCGAAGACCCGGACGGCCGCGACCCGAGCCGCACCATCGAGCTGCACCTCACCGGCCACATGGAGAAATTCGCCTGGTCGTTCAACGGCATCAAGTTCTCCGACGCCGAGCCGCTGCTGTTGAAGTACGGCGAGCGGATCCGCCTTGTGCTGGTCAACGACACGATGATGACCCACCCCATCCACCTGCACGGCATGTGGAGCGATCTGGAAGACGAAAACGGTAATTTCCAGGTACGCAAACACACCATCGACATGCCGCCCGGCACCCGCCGCAGCTACCGCGTGACCGCCGATGCGCTGGGTCGTTGGGCCTATCACTGTCACCTGCTTTATCACATGGAAATGGGCATGTTCCGCGAAGTGCGGGTGGAAGAATGAGGACGCCGACCATGACTCGATTTGCCGCGTTTTCGTTGTCACTTCTGTCGATGGCTCCGGCATTCGCCGCCAGCGACATGCAGGGCATGGACCACAGCCAGATGGCCGATCTGCAAAGCATGGATGACGGCATGATGCAGCCCGCCGCGCCGACCGAAAGTCGCACGCCTATTCCGGCGCTGACCGACGCCGACCGCACCGTCGTGTTCACCAGCCACGCCGGGCATCAGGTCCACGACAGCGCCATCAACACTTACTTCCTCGCCGACAAACTCGAATGGCAGGACGCCGACGACGCCAGCACCCTGGCCTGGGATTTGTCCGGCTGGATCGGCGGCGACATCGATCGGCTGTGGCTGCGCTCCGAGGGCGAACGCAGCAACGGCAAGACCGAAGATGCGGAAATCCAGGCGCTGTGGGGTCACGCGATTTCGCCGTGGTGGGACGTGGTCAGCGGCGTGCGCCAAGACTTCAAACCCGGCGCTCCGCAAACCTGGGCCGCGTTCGGCCTGCAGGGCATGGCGCTGTACAACTTCGAAGCCGAAGCCACGGCGTTCATCGGCGAAAACGGCCAGAGCGCGGTGCGGCTGGAGGGCGACTACGACATCCTGCTGACCAATCGCCTGATCCTGCAGCCGACCGCCGAACTCAACGTCTACGGCAAAAACGACCCGCAACGCGGGATCGGCTCGGGCCTCGCGAACACCGAAGCAGGGCTGCGTCTGCGCTATGAAATCCGCCGCGAATTTGCGCCCTACATCGGCGTGACCTGGAACCGCACCTACGGCCACACCGCCGATTACGCACGGGAAGAAGGCGAGGACCGCAGCGAAGCGCGACTCGTCCTCGGCGTGCGGCTGTGGTTCTGAATCCCACCAAAAAACAACCCAGAGGTCTTGCATGCGCACATTGAAAATCTCCCTCGTCCTCGCCAGCGGTTTGCTCCTGAGCACCCTGGCCCAGGCCCATCCGAAACTGCTGTCGTCGATCCCGGCCGAAGGTGCCGACGGCGCTGCGCCCGGCAAGATCGAACTGCGTTTTTCGGAGGATCTGTTGACCCAGTTCTCCGGCGCCAAACTGGTCATGACCGAAATGCCCGGCATGGCCCACTCGCCCATGCCGATGAAAGCCAAAGTCAGCGCCGGCAGCGACCCGAAAACCATGCTCGTCACCCCGCTCTCGCCTCTGCCGGCCGGCACCTACAAGGTCGAATGGCGCGCGGTGTCGTCGGACACGCACCCGATCACCGGCAACGTCACGTTCAAAGTGAAGTGAGCGATGGCTGAACTGATCAACATCCTCCTGCGTCTGGCGTTGTATGTAGATTTGCTGCTGTTGTTCGGGCTCGCGTTGTTTGGCCTGTACAGCGTTGACGCGGTGCTGCGGTTTCGGCCGATGCTGCGCGGGATGGCGTTGATCGGGGCACTGCTCTCAGTAGCGGGACTGGTGCTGATGACCCGCGCCATGAGTGGCGAAACGGAATTCGCGGCACTGTGGCCGCATCTGCAAATGATGGTGCTGGAAACCGACGTCGGGCTGGCGTGGGCGCTGCGTATGATTGCGCTGATCGTCGTGATGATCTCGCCGCGTTTGTGGCCGGCATCGATGGCCGGCGCCGTCGCCCTCGCCTCCCTGGCCTGGAGCGGACACGGCGCGATGGATAACGCCTGGCATCTGCTCAGCGACATCCTGCACCTGCTCGCGGCGGGTGCGTGGCTGGGCGCCATGCTCACGTTGATTTTGATGTCGCGGCTCGACGCACTGTGCAGCGAGGCGCGCATTCGTTCGCTGGCGGATTCCGTCAAACGCTTCGAAGGCGTCGGCACGGCGATTGTGCTCATCCTCTCGGTCACCGGCGTGGCGAATTACCTATTCATCGTCGGCCCGACACTGGGCGAAATCCTGCTCGGCACCTACGGGATTCTGCTGGCGATCAAGGTTGCGTTGTTCGGGGGCATGCTGGTGCTGGCCGCGTTGAACCGCTTCCACCTCGGGCCGCTGCTCGAACACTCGTTGCGCGCCGGCCAGCATCAAGTGGCGGCAAACGCCTTGCGCCGCAGCGTGGCATTGGAGCTGGTGATTGCGCTGTTGATCGTGGGACTGGTGGCGTGGCTGGGCACGTTGAGCCCGGAGCCGGGATGACACCCGGCAAACGCATTCACTACACTGGCCCGCACTCCCACTGCACAAGCCCGATCTCCATGACAATTCGAAAAAGCACGATGATCTTCTGCGGCCTGCTGGCCATGGCCGGCGGCGCCCAGGCACAAGAACTGGCTTCGCACCTCGACACCATCCAGCAACAAGGCCAGTTGCGCGTCTGCACCACCGGCGACTACAAACCCTACACCTTCAAACGCCCGGACGGCGGATTCGAAGGCATCGACATCGCCATGGCGCAATCCCTGGCCGACAGCCTCGGCGTCAAGGTCGAATGGGTACAGACCACCTGGAAAACCCTGATGCCGGACATGCAGGCCAGCAAATGCGACATCGGCGTCGGCGGCATCTCGGTGACCCTCGAACGCCAGAAAAAATCCTTCTTCAGCAACACCCTCGACGTCGACGGCAAGATCCCGCTGGTGCGCTGCGCCGACCAGTCCAAATACCAGACCATCGAGCAGATCAACCAACCGAACGTGCGCCTGGTCGAACCCGCCGGCGGCACCAACGAAGCCTTCGTCCACGCCTTCCTGCCCAAGGCGCAACTGGCGTTGCACGACAACGTGACGATCTTCGAACAGCTGCTCGACAACAAGGCCGACGTGATGATCACCGACGCCTCCGAAGCCCTCTACCAACAGAAACTCAAACCCGGCCTGTGCGCCGTCAACCCGAGCCAGTTCATGCAATACGGCGAAAAAGCCTACCTGCTGCCGCACGACGACATCAGCTGGAAACTCTACGTCGACCAGTGGCTGCACCTGAGCAAAGTCACCGGCAAATACCAGAAAGTCCTGAGCGAATGGATCGCCGTACCCGCGGCCCAGTAAACCTCAGTCGTCATGCATCAGGCCGGAGCTGTACTGGTTGAAACTGTTACCGATATTGCTCCCGCCGAACTTCAACGTATTCACGTTCCGCGCCTCCGGCGACTGACAGTCGCTGGAGAAACAACTGGTGGTCGTCAGGCCACCGGAGCCGGAGCAGGCGCTTAAAACCGAGACGGTTGCGACGATCAACAGCGCTTTGAGTGGATTGTTCATGGTGTGTGGCGCTCGGGTGGGATCGGGATCTTGTAGAGGGATCGTAGGCCGGCGCGGGTGGTGGGACGATGAAACTTGCGGGGGTTTCAGCGTGGGTTCAGGTTGAACCCACGCCTGACGATCAACCCTCCGCGACAGAGGGGTGCCCGAATCTACTTCGGCTCGACGTTATCCAGCGCCTGATTCACCGCCAAAGACCCCAACATCACCAACTGCGCAATGCCGATGGCGGTTTTGCGGTGGGCGGGTTCCAGGGTGGCGGCGAAGTTGTTGAGCATTTCGGAGGCTGAACCGAGGGATTCGCTGGCGTTGGCGAGTAGGGATTCGGTGTCGTAGGCCGGGTTGGCGAAGTACATCGGGTCATGTTGGGTGTGGCTGCCCATGATCCGTTGCTGTGGGGTGAGGTAATGATCGAGGGCGCGCTCGGCGGCTTCGTTCAGGGTTCGTGAATCGGGGAATTTGTAGGGGGAAACCGGATCGGTTTCTGGTGGGTTGGGTGTTGGTTTGAACATGGATGAAACTCCTAACACTTTTAGTGAAGGCTTCACCCTTTCGCTACCAAACGAAGGGTGGCGGCCATGAACAGGTTGGTAGACCGGGTGTTAGGAGCCGGCGCGCCCGAAGACGCCCTGTACATGACCACCATAGACCCCGACCGAGCACGACCGGAGACGATGACGCTGTACATCTAACACACGGGCTACCAAACCCGATCACTGGTTTTCAGTGACCCGAGAACGATAAAAGCCACGGGGTAGACGCACAAGCCGGCGGATTCTGTCTTAGGTGTAGGGGGTGGCGCAAGGTTGTGTAGGGCCGAAGTAGTGTCAGAGAGCTTCGTTTAAACACACTCAGATTTTGCTGTTTAGATAGACGACCAACACCGGGCACGTCGCCGTCAGTCACCCACCAAAGCAACTCTGATACAGTCGGTGCCAGCTAATCCGTTGACAGGGAGTCAAACATGGCAAAGCCCGCTGCACGCATCACCGATCCCACCAGTTGCCCCATCCCCGGACACGGTCCCAAAGCCATTGCCTCTGGATCCCCCGACGTGTTCTTCGACGGACTTGCCGCCGCCCGAAAAGACGACACCTGCACCTGCGGCAGCGCACTGGCCTCCGCGGTGTCCAGCACCGTATTCATTAACGGCAAGAATGCCGCGCTGGTTGGCACAGTCGGTTCAGATGGAGACGTTGTGATCGGAGGATCGGGAACGGTGATTATTGGTGATTCACATACGCCTGCGCCGTTTACGCCACCTACCCCGTTGATCATTCATCCTGGATGGATCAGCTTCACCATTCCTGGCTCTGAGTCCTACTTGGGCATGAACTGCATTGCTCACTTCGAAGATGGTTCGACCCAATCCGGAAATTTTGATATCACCAACACTGTGAAATTTCTCAACATCCGTGGAAAAGTCTGCCAAAAGCTAGA
The DNA here is from genome assembly GCF_058808435.1 of Pseudomonas sp. GW821-FHT11D10. Classification (NCBI taxonomy): domain Bacteria; kingdom Pseudomonadati; phylum Pseudomonadota; class Gammaproteobacteria; order Pseudomonadales; family Pseudomonadaceae; genus Pseudomonas; species Pseudomonas sp. GW821-FHT11D10. Next base: position 501,576 of record NZ_JBXARR010000004.1, read on the forward strand.
GTTCGGCTCTCAAGAAGAACCACCAACTGGCTCAATTTTCGACACGCTATTCAATGCATCATTGAAATAAGGATTGTTTCATGACTGAGCCATTGCTCGTAACGGGAAGCTACGTTGTCCAGAAAGCACACGAGCTTGAAAATTCGCCATTGGACATGGCGATTGCGGGTATGGAGGGAGCCGCCACTAGATTTTCTTTAGATGCCATATCAGATGCAAAAGTACGCAGCAACTACATGAGCAACATCAAGCGCATGTCAGTGGAAACAAAAGCCGAAGTCGCCGCAGGAAGGCTGAGTGCCCAAGAAGGAGCAGCATTTTGCCAGGAAATGCGAAATAGAATCTTGGTCGAGCATCGAAAGTTCACCTCGGCACAAGGTGTGGCTTTCGCTGAGCGGAAGAAAAGACTTCCTCCGACATTGCAAGATACGCTGGACAAATACGCATTAAAAACGGCAAACGTCGAATACAACAAATTGACTCCAGAACAAAAGAGCAAAGTCTATTACGAGATTCTGGACTCAGCGGGCCGTGATAACGCACCAGTAAGCAAGGGAACTCAAAAATTAAGAATAATGGGAAAGGTCGGCCTATTGGTCACTGCGACTTTCGCCGTATATGAAATCATGAACGCAGACAACAAAGTAAAGGAAACGGCCCGACAAGGCATTATCATCGGCGGAGGTGCTGCTGGCGGGGGATTGGCAGGCTTGGGCGTCTCCGCATTTTGCGGTCCTGGCGCCCTTGCTTGCGCTGTGGCAATCGTTCTCGCGGGAAGTATTGTGGGAGGAATTGCTGGCAGCGCAGTAGCCGACACCTTTGATGAAGAACTGGAGGAATTTTCCAAATGGGAAGTTCTATGACAAAACAACAAAGAGCGGATGTGCGCTGGGCGTTGTCGGATGCCTTTGTTGATAACGAAGTCGACTATGCTGCGATTGCGCTAAGGACAAGAGAATTCGATCGAGATGAAGTGAAGCGCATACTCTTTGATGAGGTGGCACCTGTTTGCCACTCAAACCTTGAAAGTACACTTCCAACCATATGGCTTTGTTTCAACAGGCAGGAATTGGAAGATGACATTGAAAAAATGCTGGGAGCAAAAAAGAACAGCTGGTTCAAAAGAAAAGCCAACACCTTATTAGTGACATGGCTGAAGAACAGATACAAATACATCTGGACAGAAATAGAAAAGCAGTATCAAAACATAAGCTAATAACAAAGCGTCGCGACTGGAGCGGTTGCATCACCCTTTTTTTCTTGAGCTATACTCGTAAGCGAACACACAACCAAGTAAAAACATAATTATCTTAAGGACTGATACATGAAGGGAAAAACCATCGCAACTTTTCTTGCATGCTTGCTACTCGCCGGTTGTTCTGACCCAAAGCAAACCAAACTGCCCGCCGATATCAGTAAATGGTCAGAGGACAAAGGGCTAATGGAAGCTGTCGGCAAACTCGATGAAAACGATAGAAAACTGTTTGGTGGCTATGCTGCCCGGCAAGTGGTGGCCAGCACATTTGGCGGTAGCAAAGTTGTAGCAGACTCAACACTGGGTGATGCTCTGAAAACACAACAGGCCTGGATCGAAGCCAAAGCTGCCGAAGCGGAAAAACAAAAAGCCTTGGCCGAGCAAGTAAAACAGCAACAGCTTGTGGCACTGAAAGAAATGAACGGAACGCTTACAGCGTCCCTTCTCAAACTTAAACTGAATCCCGCCGACTATAAAAACAAGCAATACAGTGAATATTTTTCAATTGAAATTGCTCTACACAACAATACAACTGAGGCCCTATCTGGCGTAAAGGGAACAATCGTACTCAGCGACATGTTCGGCGACCCTATAAAAAGAATTGGCCTCACCAACGACATCCAAATCGACCCAGGTCAAACGTACATCTATAGCGGGACAATGGATTACAACCAATTTCAGGCTGCCGATAAGAAGCTGGCTGTTTCCGATACTGAGAAAATGAAATTTGAATGGGTACCTGACACTTATATTTTCACCAGTGGAAAAAAGCAAACCATACCAAACTGACACTAACAGAAAAAAGGGGCAGATTAACAGCAACTTAAAAACTCATAACAAGATTAATCACCCCCGTTATTGCTCCTTGTTCAAGCCGACCAATATAACTTAACAAACACAGGCTAGAAATATAAATGTTAAACACCGGAATATTCATATTCTCCTTTTTTGCCTATGGTTTAATAACCTATCTTTTCAAGCTAGCTATTTATAGATATTCAGAATTTAAAAAACCACCTCTCCCTGCCTGGAAAGAGGGACAAGAATTAGCACTAATCTTTAGTCCTGACTTGTGGTGGGCCTTCAGATTCAAAAATTGCATATACGACCCTGAGCCTGAAAAAATAAAAACACATTGCAAGAAATTCGTACAACGCAACAATGCATTCAACTTTTACTTTAGCTTTTCCTTCGGCTTACTAACACTAATTATTGGCAGCTCTTTTCCCATATCGTATTTCGGACAGCTACTAATATGTCTTTCGATTATCCGATTCATCTCTAGAAGCTACGAAATTACTTATGCCTTTACAAAAGATGCATTTCAAGATCCAGAAATAGCATCAGCTACAAACCTTAGCAGTAAAGAACGAATCAAGCTTGCGATGAAAAGCTATATCGAAATCTATTTTTACTCAGCACCGGCATATTTAATACTTACCAAAGGCTTCGACCCATGGGCCGCCATTAGCCTTTCACTCAACGTAGGGACTCTAACAAACGTAGGTCTTGCATTCTCTGACGTATGCAAAGGATTCGGAACAAACATTATATTTCTTCAAGTATTCACGACATTAAGTCTTGTAATTTTCAGCCTTGCGATGTATCTGGCTCGCACTGAAAAAAATCAAAATTAAATCCCTTTTAGCTTTATAAAAATCATAAAAGCAGGACCCAAAAAATGGAAAAAACAGTTAGACCAATCCGCGACGATTACGTGGCATGATGCGGAAAAAAGACCGCGAAGCGAGCAATTTAAAAGGCCAAAACATGGTGACTGATTTATTTCCACATAGCCTTTAAAAGAAACAAACTCGCCCCTTCTCCCTCTTTCTGAAAAGTTTTAATATAGAGTTATACATTGGGATGTTTTTTGGATGAAGAATAATGAGAACGACCAAGCACTTTGACTACATTGTTAATCGAATCGAATCAGCCAAAAAAAATGCGGACAGTTTAGCATCTGGAATCGGGCATCATGGAATAGCAGGAGAAATACGCGAAATTGCAGCGAAAGAGTGTATAGAACCATTTCTCACACAAAGCTATCAATGTGGAACGGGAAAAGTTATCGATTCACTTCAAAGTCTGAGCGATCAGCTTGACTTAATTGTCTACCATAGAAAAGTTGCCCCACCCATTTTGGTGGGTAGAGATCTTGGACTGTATCCGGTGGAATGTGTTCGTTATGTCTTTGAGATAAAGTCGACACTTAATGCGCGCGAGATAAAAGATGCAAATAAAAAATTTAGATCCGTAAGTAAACTTCTATCATTCCCTAAAACGGGGCAGGATAGCTCAGTCAAGGGTGGTCCTCTTCCGACAACGGTTCTACTGGCTTTTAGCACTGACATTACTAGCTCAGAGATAGAACGCTATAAAAAACATACCGCCGATGAACACCCACCCTGTACAGTCCTTTGCGTTTTAGGTAAAGGTTACTGGTTTTATGACGCAGCGACGAAAAGTTGGTACGGCCTCGAATCAAACAATAACTACCCTCCCTTCTTTGAATTCAGCATGTTTATTACGGGACTTATGAATACTCTATCAGGCGAGGAGACATCCATTAGGCCATTCAATCCCGGATCTTATATAAACGTGGACGACATCATCTTATCAGCACTAAAACCCTCTCAATAAAAGCCCGAGGCATATTTCTTGCTGCTTTAAATATGGGTCGACCTTGAAAAACGGCATACCAAAAAAAAAAAAACGGATTTATTCCAGGCATGGATGCATCACATCGAAAATAAATCCGTTTCCTTTTTCCTCTTCGCTCATAAAACACTTACCCCCACACCAGGAACACACTTAATCTTTTCGATCAGCAGAATCTTGCACACACTTCTCAACGTAGAACTCATACCACCGAGTAGCACGAAATATTGCAAACACCGCACTGAATATTTGGACCATGGAATACATATATATAAAATAACCAACAAACCAGGCGATTCTATTCAAGACAAAAACCATGCTGTAATATATATCAGGCATACCATCTACTTGAAAAAAAGCCGACTTCACTGTTAAAGCGACTATTACAGCAACCGCTTGAGTTAGAATAAAATGAACAAAAGCAGAAACCAATGCCATGAAAGGAGAAACATCAGACTTCCCTTTTCCAGCAAGCATTTTGCTGAAGCCCGAATCCATCCCTAAAAAAACTGCGAGACCAGCCAGAGTAAAACCTAAAATAGTGGGAACACTGGCTATTACTACATCCCACCACCCCGAATGGTACCAAGCCCCGAAATTTATAACTGTTAGCGCTAACGCTACATATAAATAAGTAGAGCTGAAAAGTGCTGTGCAGCCACCATAAGCTGCCCAGTACTTCCCCCAAATAGACTTAACACCTATATAATCCGCCCTCAGCCTCTTCAACATGATTACCTAGTAATCTCGCGATGAATTTCAACCACCTTATCATAGAAAGCGTCAAACTCTGAAGTAAGATTTGGATTGTACTTCGCTGTTTCGTGCAAAGGCATATCTTTCGTCGACAGATATTTTTTCAACCCGTCATCACTTTTGCCTTCAACATATACAAATCCATTATCATTCGCCACGCTTGCCAGCGCCTTAACATATGGATCTGGGCGTAACCCCTCACTACTCGCCTCCATGAACTCAATTTTCTCTGTTCGAGCATTCACTCTGTTAAGCCTCTCAAGAATTTCTGCCTCTACGTCTTCTAGATCATCTGGATTTGGCCGATCGATCTCCATCTTCAAAATTGAGATGCGCTTCAGAGAAAAGAGTTCTTCAAGGCCATTAGGGTCGGGCTGAACCGTCACTTTTAACGAGCCAAATTTAGCAAATGCATCGCGAGAAAAAACGGTCTCAAAAAAACGTTTTACAAGACCTGGCGATAAACTTTGACCAGTCTTCGAACTTACAAAATAAAATCGATGGCCTTTAGGAAAAAACACGTACTGGAATTTTTTAAAATGCGGCTTCAGGTTATCCGGTATATTAATTTCCGCCACTTCATCCTCAGTAGCCTCGTCCATATTTTCTGTATTGAACCATGCATCAGTCGCATCCAGCTTCAGAAATTTATAAATATCACCACGCACACCCTTTATTGGATTTTTTGGATCGAGATATCTACAAGATCCTAGCAATACGGCATTATCGCCGTGAACCTGGGCTTCATACTTAAATCGTGCCATTTTCTGCAACATTGTTATATACATCTGCGGAGAATGCGGCTGCAAAACCAAATTAAGCGCGCCAATATGTATAGCAGAACTTCTAACCCTAGCCATAAATTACCTTTATTTGATACTAAAAAGTTGGGGAAGATTTATTTACCTCCTTCCAGAGAAAATTAATCCGCCCTCCCTCATCACCTCAGCTTGCTACTAAGCAACCAACCAACTTACTAAAACGACTCAACCGGCTTCTTCGCCTCAGCCAAAATCTTATTCGCCTCTAACCGCGGAAACGTAAACCGAATAATCATCCCCGAATCCGCACCTTGCCCCGCCATCACCAACTCAGCTGACCGAGTATTCTCCGGCGCAGCAGCCAACGCACTAACAGCATTGGTTTGCCCTTTAGCGTTCAACCCTTCAAGAAACGTATAAGTCAGATTCCCCGACGCCAGACCAACCTGCTCAAAATTGGATATCTTCGTCGTCAGCTCTTCAGTGCTTCTCGACTTTCTCGCGGTATCAAACATATCCAGGATGGATTTCTCATCGCTCATGGAGACCAGCGTGAATGATTTGGAAAGCCCCGCGATGGCTTTGACATACAGGTTCTGATCAAACGGGCTGATGAGTGAAACCATCATCAGCTTGTCACCGGAAAATATCAGCGCGACGGTGAATTTCTCTTCCAGGAAATCCACATCGTCGATGCACCTCGCGGTTCCGCCGACGTCTTCGGAGCAATCGTAATAACCGGCCGCTTCGGTGAATTTTGCGAGTGGAGTTTGGTAGACGTAGTTTTTGAACAGCTTTTCTTCGGCGAAAGCCCCTTGGGCGGAGGCAAGCAGGGCGCCGGCGACGAGAACAGATGACGCGAGTTTTTTCAGCATGGGATCCCTTCCTCACTCTTATTGATAGCCCGATGCTATCAGTCCATTTCATGGCTGTCTTGCTTAATCCCACACTTGATGAGGTTGTATTTCCGCCGGATATCACTGAGCCCGCCCGGTCATTCCTGATAAACTCCCCCACCTCCCAGCCACACCGATTCCGTACCCCCAATGCCCCCAATCACCGCCACACCCGCACCACTCTCCCGCCGTTTCTCCGTCGCGCCGATGATGGATTGGACTGACCGCCATTGCCGGTACTTCCTACGCATCCTGTCGAAAAACGCCCTGCTCTACACCGAAATGGTCACCACCGGCGCTCTGCTGAACGGCGATCACGAACGTTTCCTCCGTCATAACGAAGCCGAGCACCCGCTGGCGTTGCAGTTGGGCGGTAGTGTCCCGCTGGACCTGGCCGCTTGCGCGCGTATGGCGCAGGAGCACGGTTACGACGAGGTGAATCTGAACGTTGGCTGCCCGAGTGATCGGGTGCAGAACAATATGATCGGGGCGTGCCTAATGGGGCATCCGCAGTTGGTGGCGGATTGTGTGAAGGCGATGCGTGATGCGGTGTCGATTCCGGTGACGGTGAAGCATCGGATCGGGATCAATGGGCGGGACAGTTATGAGGAGCTGTGCGATTTCGTTGGCACGGTGCGGGATGCCGGGTGCACCAGTTTTACGGTGCATGCGCGGATTGCGATTCTGGAGGGGTTGTCGCCGAAGGAGAACCGTGACATTCCGCCGTTGCGTTATGACGTGGCGGCGCGGTTGAAGGCGGATTTTCCGGAGCTGGAGCTCATTCTGAACGGCGGGATCAAGACGATGGAGGCCTGCCATGAACATTTGCAGACCTTTGACGGCGTGATGCTGGGGCGCGAGGCGTATCACAATCCTTATCTGCTGGCCGAGGTGGATCAGCAGTTGTTCGGCGGTACCGCGCCGGTGATCAGTCGGGCCGAGGCGCTGGCGCAGTTACGGCCTTATATAGCCGAGCATTTGCTGGCCGGCGGCGCGATGCATCACATCACCCGGCATGTGCTGGGCCTGGGCACCGGTTTCCCGGGGGCGCGCAAGTTTCGTCAGTTGTTGTCGGTGGATATCCACAAGGCCAAGGATCCGCTGGCGTTGCTGGATCAGGCGGCGGAGTTGCTGGCCGGGCGTTGAGACCCGGCCTGCGCGGCTGAGGGTCAGGCGGCTGCGGCCGCCGTCCAGTTCACCCAGCCAAATTGCCAGGTGGCGAGGATCAGCAAGCCGAAGGCGATGCGGTACCAGGCGAAGGTGGCGTAGCTGTGGTTCGCAATGAACTTCAGCAGGCCGCGCACGGCGATCATCGCGAAGATGAACGCTACGACGAAGCCCAGGGCGAAGACCGGCAGGTCGCCACTCTGGAACAGTTCGCGGTACTTGTAGCCGGAATACACTGCAGCGCCGACCATGGTCGGCATCGCCAGGAAGAACGAGAACTCCGTGGCGGCCTTGCGTGACAGGCCGAACAGCAAGCCGCCGATGATGGTGGAACCGGAGCGCGACGTGCCCGGAATCATCGCCAGGCACTGTACGCAACCGATCTTCAGCGCGTCAGCCCACTTCATGTCGTCCACATGGTCGACACTCACTACATGATCCCGCTGCTCGGCCCACAACATCACGATGCCGCCCACCACCAATGCAACCGCTACGGTGATAGGGTTGAACAGGTATTCATGAATCGTGTCGGCGAATAACACGCCGAGAATGACAGCCGGGAAAAAGGCGATCAGCAGATTGCGGGTAAAACGCTGGGCATTGCTTTGGGTCGGCAGGCCTTTGACGATCTCGAAGATCTTCGGGCGAAACTCCCAGACCACGGCCAGAATGGCGCCCAGTTGAATAATGATATTGAACGCCATCGCGCGTTCGCCGCCGAACTCCAGCAAGTCGGCAACAATAATCTGGTGGCCCGTACTGGAAATGGGCAGGAACTCGGTCAGGCCTTCTACCGCCCCAAGAATCAGCACCTTGAACAAGGTCAGTAAATCCATTAATCCTCCGTCGGCACGCTCTTTGAGGGCGCGCCGTTAAGTGCATTCAGGCATTGAGTATCTGAAGTAAAACAATTGGCAGATGCACACCCATTGCCCGACTCGGGGACGGAGAATATGTCTTATCAAAAGCCACACTCAAGGCATGTTAATAAACGTCCGTGTGTGAACTTGTCAGTGTTATAGCTAAAAATCACATCGCCCCTTAAAATGTGATCCACCTCACACTCCCTGTACTGGCGTGCAAATGTGTAGTGGCCAAGGGACATAAAAACAGGTCGCCACAATTACAAAATAGTGGCACCATTGCACATTGCCATCATCTAACGAGCCCTCTTTCGTTAGTTCAGAGCCCCGAGAAAAGCAACTAAAAGCTTGAAAAGCTTAATTATTGTTAGAAAACTCGGGAGCCACGTCTAAAATCCGCGCAAATGTTACCAATTGTCAGTCACAGATGAGAACCGGTGCTTTAACATCCCGATGTCAGCACCTTTTCGAGTCAATGCATGATGCTCACAGGTAACTTAGCGACTAGAAGCCCGCGCCGCACAAGCGACGAACCAGGTGTTCTCACTCTGGGTCGTACCCGTGGCGTGGCTGAACACTTTAGCGCGCTAATCGCGAAGCATGTGCAGACTGATCTGGCCATTGAGGTCGACTCTTACGCTAGTTCATATCAGCAAAATGAATATCACGGCTTGTATCGGGCCATATTCATTGTCATCGACAGCCCTCAGGCGCTTGAAGACAACCTGGCACGGGTGGAAAGCCTGCGCAGTGACAACTTGAAGCCGATCATTTGTGCGGTCATCACCGGGCGCGGTGCGTTCAACAAGATCAAGTATTTCCTGGCCGGTGCCGACTTCTGTATCAAACTCAATACCTTGTCCGATGAAAGCGGCGAGCTGCTGGGCGAGTTCTTCAACAGTGAAGAATGGCAGCGTGATATCAGCCTGGTGCTGGACCCCACCCGCATCTGCCTCTCGGACACCAGCAAGAAACTCGATATCTCCTTTGCCGAAATGAAGATCCTGCAAGCCTTCGCACAGACCGGCAATCACATTCTCAGCCATGATGAAATCGCCAGCATCATGGGGCTAAACACCCATTTCTACGATCCTCGGGCGCTGGAAAAATCCATCAGCCGCTTGCGTGGGAAAATCAAGGACGTGTACGGTACGAACGCCATACAGAGCATTCGCGGGTATGGCTATCGTCTGATGAGGGGGTTGATCTCGACCGCCTGATTCAGGGAATCACTCTTTTGCAGCTTACGAGGGAACGTCTGATGCAACGCACTAAAAATCCGATGTCTCACTGTTTTAACTGCGTCACATATCTAATAAAAAGCTGTCAATTGCATGAGCGCTGCAACACTTAAACATAACAATAAACCATTACTCTAAAAGCAGACCGAGTGGAACTTATCGAGGGCCATCATTGGGCCCAGACCCTGCCTGTCGATTATTTCCGAGGAAAACATTGCTCGCCTGCCCATTATTTTTTCGCCAAATTTGGTGTGTACTTTAGGAGAGAGACATGGAAACCAGCACAACCCTCCCAAGAAAATACTTTGTTGTCGTGACTAATAGCTCGGCGTCGCAACGTGAACTTGAGAACATCCTCTCCAGCGAGCGTTTCAATTCGTTTGGCACGTCCCAGGCACAAATGTTTATTGAAGGTGTTGCTTCGCCCTCTTCCACTCCGATGCTGATGGAGTTCACTTACCCACGCGGCACAAGGAAGCATGTCGCACGCAGCATCGAACATGATACCCAGCGCATATTGGCCACTCTTGAATCGGAATGGCTGGCAGCACAATCGGCGCATTCGTTCCACAGTTCCACGGCCATGTCCGAAGACCCCACTGACACTTCCCGAACGATCGAGTCCGACGCGCCCTGCACTGAAGCCTGGCATCTGGACAATGATCAGGGTGCATTGACGAAAGAGGGTGTCGAAATCAGTCTCACCGGGCTCGAAACCGCACTGGTCCGCAAAATGCTCCACCATGAAGAGCGTGTTGTCAGTCGGGACGATCTGATCCTCAGCATCGGCCGCGAACCGGAGCAATACCGGGGACTGGAAATGTGCCTGAGCCGTCTTCAAGACAAATTCAAGAACGCCAGCAACGGTGAACGATTGTTTCGCGCCGTACGCAATCGCGGTTATTGCCTGATCCAGGAAGTTGTTGCCTAAACAACATCCCCACTACAAGACAAACAGATACAAGTGCGATTACAAAAATAAAAAAGCACTCTGTTTGGTTTCATTCCTCCCTGGTTATACCCGCCTCCTGACCCCACCTACGATAGCAAACACAAGATTGATTATTCACCCCCTGCCTTTCGACCTTTTCTAACGTTTGAATATTGGAAATTTAAATAAGTTGGCATTGTGCCATCTTGTTAGAACTCGTCAGACAGCATCCCCGACAATAACTTAGTCTATTGACTGACGACAGTTCCGCATACCGGCGTTGTTACCTCAGGACACTGGCTCAAACAACAATAACAAGTCTGCTTAACAACTCGGTTTTCTACTGTCGAAACCTGAATGGACGTCTTTTGGGGATATCGTATGGATCTTTCTCTTCGTATCAATCGAAACACCGGCCTCAAGGGACTTACCTTTTGGGGCCAATGGGCGCTGGCACAGACTTTCATTGTTTCACTGTTGTTCATACTGGCCGAACAGCACACCGGCACCGTCGAGTTCTACTATCGGATGTGCACGATCCTGGCGGTACTGGCCTCGGTGCCGGCTTATACCTTCAGCGGCGCGTATCGCAAGCGAGACAATTACCTGACCGGGCTGGGCCGACTGTTCGTGGGCTGGTTCATGACCATGGCCGGGCTGGCGTTCATCGCCTTCATCTGCAAGGCCGATGCGCTGTTCTCCCGCCAGGTCATCCTTGAGTGGGCGGTGTACGGTTTCCTCGGTCAGGCGCTGCTGTACGCACCGCTGCATGCGTTCTCGAAGTTCTACCAGCGTTCGCGCAAAAGCGAACACAAGACCCTGATCGTCGGCACCGGCGAACTGGCTCTGGGCCTGGCGAAGAAGTTGAGCCAGCACGAAAACCTGCCGCTGGTCGGCCTGGTCAGCAACGGCGACAAGCCGTCCCTGGAAGCGGAAGCCCCGCGCGTCGTCGGCGCTCAGGACGAACTGCTCGAGCTGATCCAGACCCACGACATCCGCCGCTTGTACATCACCCTGCCGCTGTCGGAAGCCGCCAACATCGAAGCCATGTACGTCGATCTGCTGGATGCCAACGTTGACGTGGTCTGGGTGCCGGACCTGAACAGCCTGACGCTGCTCAACCACTCGGTGAAAGTCGTGGACGGTCTGCCGGCGATCTACCTCAACGAAAGCCCGCTGACCAGCCGCCCGACTGCTGCACTGAGCAAAAGTCTGGTAGAGAAAGCCGTCGCCCTGCTGGCGATCATTCTGTTGAGCCCGGTGCTGCTGGCCGTGGCGCTGGCGGTGAAGCTCACCTCGCCTGGCCCGGTGTTCTTCAAGCAGGATCGCCACGGCTGGAACGGCAAGGTGATCAAGGTCTGGAAATTCCGCTCGATGCGCGTGCACGATGACCGTGACGTCAAACAGGCCAGCCGCAACGATTCGCGCATCACTCCAGTCGGTCGCTTTATCCGCCGCACTTCGCTGGACGAGCTGCCGCAACTGTTCAACGTGCTGCAAGGGCACATGGCACTGGTCGGCCCACGTCCGCACGCCGTGGCGCACAACAACTACTACTCGGGCAAGATCCTCGCCTACATGGCCCGTCACCGAATCAAACCGGGCATCACTGGCCTGGCGCAGATCAGCGGTTGCCGGGGCGAGACAGACACCCTCGACAAGATGGAAAAGCGTGTTGAGATCGATCTGAAGTACATCAACAACTGGTCGCTGTGGCTGGATGTGAAGATCCTGGTGAAGACGCCGTTCACCCTGTTGTCGAAGGATATTTACTGAGACGCAGCGCTTGAGAAGGCAAAACCGCAAGGGGACGAAAGTCCCCTTTTTTGTGGGCGGGATTTGGGGGTTGGCGGGGGCTCTGCGGACAAGGTGTGTCGGATGTTTTGATGTCGGCTGAGCAGACGCTTTCGCGGGCAAGCCCGCTCCCACAGGGATTAGGGGAATGCTGAAGATTGCGGTATCAACCAATAACCTGTGGGAGCGGGCTTGGTCCGGGCGGCGATCCGACGAAAGCGCCGGTTCATTCAACATCAGGTTTGAACCTGGAACACACCGACTCCACAGCAATCATGGCTGCATCAAGATCCCCCTTCACCACAAACCAAAACGGGAGCCAACAGGCTCCCGCTTCAACTCCCCTTCCCCCGAACCTACTCAGTAATCTTCCCGAAGTTCCGGTAAAACATGTCCCCTTCCCGACTGTCCGTCATCGAATGCAGCTGGAAGCTGCGATTGAGCCGCGCGCCACCGTCACGGGTCAGCGGCGCCCACACCAGGTTGGCGCGGCGCATGGTCGACATGCTCATCATTTCGTCGAACGGAATCGACAGGTACAGCCCCTTGTCGAAACTACCCTCGCCATACTCGGCGCTGCCGGCGGTGGTGATGGTCGCCCAGGCGCCAAAGCGCACGCCGTTGAAGAACTCGCGAGAGATATCCACCGTGCCGCCAAAGTCGCCCGCCAGATAACGCCCGACGCTGACCGCGGCCAGCGTGTCGAACGGCAAGTCGGTGTAGCCGGTGACGTGGCCGGTCCAGACCGAGTAATCACGCAGGCCGAAACCCTGATCGAATTCACGCTGACGCACGTAGTTCAGGTCCGCACCGATCGACCAGCGCTTGCCGGTCGGACGAAACAGCACCTCGCCCCCGACCCCGGCAAACATCGACTCCAGATAACCGCCGTAGACCATGCCGTACAAATCCTTGTCCAGTTGTTCGGCGTGACTGACCTGGAACAGCGGCATGGTGGTGTCCGACGTGGTCAGGTACTGACGCAAGTCGGTGCGCACACGCGGCAGGCCACTGGGTGCGTCGTAGGTGAATTTGTCGAAGTTGTTGATCAGGTTCTGACTAAGCAAACCGTTCCACCAGGTGTTGCGGTTGAAGCGGTACTCGGCGTCCAGATCGGCAGTGAACTGATAGAGCAAACCATCGGGGCCGCCGACGTTCTGTTTGAAGCCCAGACCGACGCCGTAATTGAAGTGCTGCGGCGCCTCGGTGTAGAGGGTTTTCTCGTTGCGCGGCATCGCCGGATTGATCTCGGTGGTGCGGTGCAGCGACTCCAGCGGCTCCTCGTTGTTGAGCACTTCGCGGAAGGTCTGCCGGGGTACGCTGGTTTCTTCCAGCGGCAGGTCGTAGCGCTTGTTGACCACGGTGAACCAGTCGATGTCGTCGTTGACGCTGTTGTCGAGAATCCGGCTCGCGCGGCCGACGGCCTTGGGCGAATGGAAGTAGCGCTGCTGCTCGCCGTACACGATCAGTTCGGAATCGCGCTGGGTGATGCGCTCGACTTTGTAGCCGGCGTTCTGCTGCAAGCGGCGCGACACGTCGGCCCAGTTGACCTCCTCCATCGTCGTGCTCGGCGCCTTCGCCGGCAGCGGTTCGGCCGGTGGGTCGAAGGTCTTGGCCGGGGCTTTGCGACTGACGAAGTTTGTGTGGAACGTGACGCCGAACATCGCCGTGTTGCCCCGCTCCCACGCGGCACTCAGGTCGAGGGAATCGGTCACCTTGAACACCGCGCCGAGGTTGATCGGCGAGTCCTGCTTGATGATGTTGTCCTTCGGCTCGTGCTTGTAGTCGTTGCCCTCGTATTCGAGTTTCAGGCTGAGGCGATCCCAGGGTGTCTGGTAACTCACGCCGCCGAAAAACGCAGGCTTGCCGCGAAAGTACGACCCGGCGTTGACGTCACCGGTGCCTTCCAGGTCCGGGCGGGTCTTGAAGCGATCACTGGCCCAGCCCAGCGGGTTGTCGAAGTCGCCGCGATTACCGATGTAACCCCAGGCGATGCCGGCGCTGAAATCGAAATTGTCATAGCGCTTGTTGGCCACGAAGAATTCACTGGCAAACAAACCGGTACCACCGATGTCTCGAAAGCCCAGCGCCACTTCCGGTGCCCAGTGGCTTTCCTGCCACAGCCGGACCTTGGCGTCGACCGCCTTGTCCTTATAGCTCTGGCTGCCGCTCAGCGCTTCGGAACCGTACGGACGGTTGGTGATGGCGGTGTAGCGAAACGAACCTTCCAGCCAGTCGAGCGGCTGCAACGAAACGCTGTATCGGCTGTACGGTTCGGTGCGGTTGGCATTGACGCTCAACTCACCGGCGGGCGACATGCGCGCGGTCGGGGTCTGCAACAGACCGACACCGCCGAAGTCATTCTGGGTAATGCGTGGCTCGGCATGCACCAGGCCACACGGCAATAACAACACAGCTGCAAAACGCAAATTCAACGAACCACCTCAGCCAACTGCGTGGCAATCAATTCGGCCAACTGCTGATTCAGTTCAGGGACAGGCGGATCCAGATCATCGTTTTTCACCGGCACCAGAATCTTGCTGCCGGCCACGGGCATCTGCCCGCTCTCGCGGTTCCAGTGGGCGATGCCGACCCGCCGCGATTCGCCGCTGGGCTGGATCAGCCACAGGTAATCGGCATCGGCGTCGGCCTCCAGCAACGTGCAGCCCTGCAGGTATTCGCGGGCCTCCTGCAACGGCTGATAAGGCAGGCGGCACGGTTCGGCGACCGCGCCCAGCACTTCGACTTCGTCGACCCGTTTCGGGTAGATCAGTTGATCGCCATCGTCGAGACGGATGTTTCGGGCGAAGCCGACTTCCACCGCCACCGGATCGAGATCGGCGATCTGCCGCCCGGTCACCGGCATCTGCCGGACCTGCTCGGCCAGTCGCTGTGCCAGCGCCGCACGACTCGGCTTGTCGAACAGCATCGCCATTCGATGCAGCACATCCAGATCGAACAGCACGCCGACCTTGAGTCGCGTCTGTTCTTCCAGCAGCGACTGACGCAACAGGACGCCCGCCAGCCAATAGCCTTCGGCATTCGGTACGGCCTCGCCGATCACGTCGCGCAAACGCCCGCCCGCCGGCAATTCGATCGGGCCCGGGTTGGCGACATCACCGCTGACGATGACCGCTGCCTCGCTGATCCCGGTGAGTAACATCAAACACGCCGACAGCGCTCTGAGCCGCTTCACGGGATATGCCTGCGGTCAGGGGTCAGTTGCACGATCCTGACCCGCAACTGCGAGGTCAGTTGCTGTTCACTCTGCACAATGAAACCGTCCACCGGATCGACCCAGTAACGATTGGTCGCGCGCAGGCCGATGGCCGGCGCGTCAATCTGCTCATCGACACGCAGCACGGTGTATTCCTTGTCGAGAATCTCGAGGGTTTCGAGGGCGCGGCGGGAGAAGCGGCTGTTGAGGATGATCCCGACTTCCTGGCCCTTGTAGAGGTCGATCCAGCGTCGACTGGTGTAACCGTCGGTGATTCGGTGCAGGCCCTGTTTGAACGGCGAGTCATCGGACAGACGCGTGCCGTCCAGATCACCCTCCGCGCCCAGACCGATGCTGCGCATCGCCAGGCCGTCGCGCATCAGCAGCACCTGCTTGCCGGAGGCGACCCAGAACTGCAGGTCCTCGCGCTCGCGCACCAGCGCCAGTACCCCGGAACCGGACGGCGTGGTCAGTTTGAGCTGGGGATACTTGACCCCGGCCACCTGCTCCGCCGACACGTCCAGCTCATCCGGCCCGATGACCGACGCCTTGAGGTTGTTCAACGAAGCGCTCATCAGCGGATTGCAGCCACTCAACAAAACGGCCGCCATCAGGCACACGCCCACTTTCAACGTTTTCACAGTCGGCGGCCTTATTTGCTGTTGTTACTGTATTCGCTCCAGTTCTTCGCAGCGGAAGCCCCCGTTCCGACGATCGATGCCGACGGCACCAACTGGCTGATCAGGCGATTCCAGCGAGTCACGTTGGCAGGCCCGACGTAGACCACGTCCTGGGGCCGCACTTCGAAGTGCGAGGCGAGCGCCATGGCGGTCGGCGATTCGGCTTCCAGCTGATAGATTTTCGCCGGCTCGACATCGAGGTTTTCCACCCCGCGAATCACGTACACGGCGTTGCCGTTGGAGGTGGTCTGGCTCAAGCCGCCGACCGACCCGAGCACGTCGGACAGGTTCATGGTGGCGGTCTTGAAACTCAGCGCACGGGGCTGGTTGACCTCCCCCATCACGTAGATGCGCTTGTTGTCGTTGTACGGCAGATACAGCTGATCGCCACCCTTGAGGTAGACGTTCTGCAATTCGGAATCCTGCTGATTCAGCGCGTCGAGATTGAGCGGATAGACCCGCCCGTTGCGAGTCAGCATCAGCCCCGACAAGTCGGCATTGTTGGTATCGACACCCGCCGAACCGAGGGCTTCGACCACGCTCAGCGGGTTGGTCGAAATCGCCTGGGGTCCGGCCTTGGCCACGGCGCCCGAAACCACGACTTTCTGGCTGGCGAAGCGCAGCACCGCGACATCCACTTGCGGCTCGGCAATGAACGCCGAGAGGCGTTGCTCGATGTCCGAGCGCAGTTGCTGGATGGTTTTGCCGGCAGCCTGGACTTCCTTGATGTACGGGTAATACAACGTGCCGTCGGAGCGCACCAGACGGCCGTTGGCATCGATCTGCTGTTGCGCACCCGAAGGGGCGGTCAGCTCGGGGTGATCCCAGACCGTGATGTACAGCACATCGTTGCTGCCGATGCGATATTCGACCGGGGTCGCCAACAACTCCGCCGGCACCGACTCACGCTTGTACGTGGCGCGGTTCATGGCGATGAGCTTGGGGGTGATCTGAATGAGTTCGACCCGGCTGCTTTCGCTGGCGCCCTGGCGCGTGATGCTACTGGTGCTCAGGTACTGGCCGGGGGAAAACATGCAACCTTGCAAAGCGATACTTGCCAACAATAAAAGAGAAAAACGACGGGTCATAATGGCACTACGCTATTCAAGGGCGAATCCAAAAACAAAGTCACCCGACTTTCGTCGGGCGACCTTGTACTGCACCAACAGATACTTCAGTTAGTTGTGCGTGCCGGTTGTACCCGTGGTACCGGTGGTACCCGTTGTACCGCCGTTGGCACTTCCACCACTGTTGGACGCCGCTACAGCACTGGCGACCATGGCAGTACTGGCAGCAGGCGCTGTAGAAGCCGCGACACTGCCAGATACATTGGTCACTGCTGTAAGCGGCGCTTCAGCTGCGGAGGCCCAGTTGCTCAACATCGTCAACAGGGCGATCGCCATCACTTTCTTCATATCAACTCCTTTCTAACATCGCACCTGAACATCGAGTGTTCGTTAGAGGTGGTAGAGTTCAAGTCGCAAAAAGCGCGAACAAGATCCGTTGTTCTTTCACAGTCTTACCCAACTGATAAAAGTCGAACGGCAGGTTTATATCTACGGACTTGCAAAAGGCATTGCCAGTCTAATTTCCCGACGATATCTAACAACCTGACTGAAACTAACATTGCACTAAAGCGCCATCATCCCTGATAACCCCGGGGATGATTCGATTGCCAGCGCCAGGTGTCGGTGACCATGTCCTGCAAGTTGCGTGTGGCTTTCCAGCCGAGTTCCTTCGCTGCCTTGGAGGCGTCGGCCCAGCTCTCGGCAATGTCCCCGGAACGCCGCGGCATTACCCGGAACGGCACGGGCTGCCCGCAGGCCTGCTCGAAGGCGCGCAGCACCTGCAACACGCTGTAGCCGTCGCCGGTGCCGAGGTTCCAGGTATGAATGCCGGTGCGGTCGGCGATCGATTGCAGGGCTTTCAGATGCCCGTCCGCCAGATCGACCACATGGATGTAATCGCGCACGCCGGTGCCGTCGACCGTCGGGTAATCGTCGCCGAAGATCGACAATTCCTTCAGGCTGCCAACCGCCACCTGGCTGATGTAAGGCACCAGATTGTTGGGGATGCCGTTGGGGTCTTCGCCCATCTGGCCGCTGTGGTGCGCGCCGATCGGGTTGAAGTAGCGCAGCAGCGCAATGCTCCAGCGCGGTTCGGACTGACACAGGTCGCGCAGCACGTTCTCGACGATCAGCTTGGACTGGCCGTAGGGATTGGTCGGATTGCCGGTCGGGAAATCCTCACGGATCGGCATCTGCGCCGGTTCGCCGTAGACCGTAGCGGACGAGCTGAACACCAGCCGGAACACCCCCGCCGCCGCCATCGCCTGGCACAGCGCGATGCTGCCGCTGACGTTGGTTTCGTAGTACTCGAGCGGCTTGCGCACGCTCTCGCCCACGGCCTTGAGCCCGGCGAAATGCAGCACGGCATCGATGGCGTGCTGCTGGAAGATCCGGTCCAGCAGGGCCCGGTCACAGACATCCCCGCGAATCATCAGCGCACTTTTGCCGCAAATGGCTTCCACCGCGTGCAATGCCGCGTCGCTGCTGTTGCAAAGATTATCCAGAACTACAACTTCATAACCCGCTTCAAGTAGTGCAAGTGTGGTGTGCGAGCCGATATAGCCGGCGCCACCCGTTACCAGAATCTTCATAGCGCGGTCCATAAGTGGGAAAAGTGCCAACTCGCGTGTCAAGCGCTGTTTGTTTAATGTGTGTCTTGATTCACACAAACAGCGCGACAACAACCAGAAACAAAAACAGTTCAATCACTGGCTATAAATATTTTTACAAGCCAAACTGTATTGCCTGGTACTTATTAGCACTCCCGCGCATTCATCACTATCAACGGATGCCGACTAAAAATAACCAATAACTGTCAAACCGACATCTCATAACATTGTCGTGTTTTACACTCATTGCTATTTGCCACTCATCTCCCGAGTCAGGTATTAAAGTACAGCTTCAACAACTTGCAACCTTTCGTTATTGCAATAAACGATGGCAGTGCGCCATGAATGACCAGGAAACTTTTATGATCCGTAAATGTTTGTTCCCCGCTGCCGGTTATGGCACGCGTTTCTTGCCGGCCACCAAAGCCATGCCCAAGGAAATGCTGCCGATCGTCAACAAGCCGTTGATCGAATACGCCGTTGAAGAAGCACGGGACGCCGGCCTGCAACACATGGCCATCGTCACCGGACGGGGCAAGCGCGCACTGGAAGACCACTTCGACATCAGCTACGAACTCGAACACCAGATTCGTGGCACCGAGAAAGAGAAATTCCTGGCCGGCACTCGCGAGCTGATCGACACCTGCACCTTCTCCTACACCCGTCAGGTGGAAATGAAAGGCCTGGGCCACGCGATTCTCAGCGGCCGCCCGTTGATCGGCGACGAGCCCTTCGCCGTGGTGCTGGCGGACGACCTGTGCCTGAACCTGGAAGGCGACGGCGTGCTCACGCAGATGATCGAGCTCTACAAGAAGTTCCGCTGCTCGATCGTCGCCATCCAGGAAGTCCCGCGCGACCAGACCCACAAGTACGGCGTGATCGCCGGCGAGGCGATTTCCGACGGCATCTACCGGGTCAACCACATGGTGGAAAAACCGGCCCCGCAAGACGCACCGTCGAACCTGGCGATCATCGGCCGCTACATCCTCACGCCGGACATCTTCGACCTGATCGCCGACACCGAACCGGGCAAAGGCGGCGAAATCCAGATCACCGACGCCCTGATGAAACAGGCGCAGAACGGCTGCGTGCTGGCCTACAAATTCAAGGGGCTGCGCTTCGACTGCGGCGACGCCGAGGGTTACCTGCAGGCGACCAACTTCTGCTACGACAACGTTTACCTGAAGGGCCGCTGAGCGGCCCCCACTGATTCATTGCAGCACGCACATCCAACGAGGCAACCATGAACATTGCACAACATTCCGCAGAGATTGAACGTGAGGTGGACAACCTCGGGGTGATGAGCTGGTTATCCCGCCATCAGCCATTGCCCAGCGCCAATGGCCCGTGGCTGGGCACCCTGCTGCTGGTCGACCGCATCGGCGTGTTTCCCTCGTCCGGGGACATACGCCGACCGATGCGCGATCCCTATCCCCTGCTCGCCCACCTGAAACGGATCTACGGCGAACAGGCGCTGGAAGTCGATGACCGCGACGGCCTGAAAGTGATTTTCAGCGACTGGCGTTTTCGCGTGCGGATCTGCTGCAACGACCCGGCGATCATCGTCAACGTGGAAACCCGTTGCGTGACGCAGTTGATGCCGCAGAAAACCGCAGAGCTGCTGAGCCATCTGGATCTGTTCGACAACTGACGGCTACTTCGAAGTCTCGCCACAGCTGTCCTGTGGCGAGACTTTTTGCTGTCCGCCCACGACCCAACGATAGAAGTAATCGGCAATCACCCGCCCACCCGTGGCTGGCACCGGATGGATCTTGTCCGGCCCGATCATGGCCGCCGCGTAGCGTTTGACGTCGGTGCCGAACGCGCATTGCAGATTGGCGTAACCCAGCTGCTGCTCACGGGCCCAGGGCTCGATGACCTGCGCATAAGCCGACATCGGATACGCGCTGGAGCGGGTGGTGTCCTGACGCAGAATCAGGTTGATGCTCGCCGCCGGCTGAATCTCGCGGAGCATGCCGACCAGACCCTGAACGTTATGCAGATACTGCTTGGGCTTCACGCCGAAACCCTGATCGTTGCCACCGAGCATGATCAGGTAAATGTCTGCGGGGATCTTCGACACCACGGCTTTCCACTGCGCCTGCCAGCGGGCATCGTCGTGATAGAAATCAGCGGATGCAGCGCCGGATGCTGCCAGTTTCGACACCCGAACCCCATTCTGATCGTTGCTCAGCCACAGGCCGAACAGGGTCGGCGCGCCCTTCAGCACTTCCAGTCGGAAAGCCCAGTCGGTCGCGGCCGACGTGCCGGGCAGCGGGACTTCCTGAACGCCCTCGCCTGCAAGTTTCAACGGTTGCCAGTCGGCGGAAGGTGACCAGCGATAACGCAGCTCACTGGACTCACCGTCGCCGAGGTAGAGCAGTTTCGCCTGAGTGACGGCGGTGTTGATGGCCGGCGTCGGGCTGGCCTCGACTTGCAGCCAGGCGCCGGGACGACCGGTCACCGTGCGGCTGTCGGGGCTGGCCTGACCGAGGCCGGACACCTGCCAGTCGCCGCCAAAGTATTTCTCGCTGCTGCGGGTGTACTTGAAATGCGTGCCGCCCAGCGCTGCGCCGTGGTTGAACCCGACATAACCCGGCCCGGCAAACCCGACCTCCCCGGCCACCCGTTGCACCAGTTTGTTCAGGTAGAAATCCTGCCCGGCGCTGTAGCTGTCGCCGATCACCGAGATCGACAACACCTTGCCGGCCTTGCCTTCACGCCACTGGCCAAACCGCTCGCGAGCGTCGCCGATTTGCACCACCGACGCCGCCACTGGCGGCACATCATCAACAGCCAGCATGAATCGCTTCCTTCATCGAATCTGCGCCACTGGGGCAATGGTCGCCGCCGGTTTCTTTTTCGTCGCGGCACGTTCGCCGAGGAACAGCACGGAGGTGAAGTTGAATCGACTGAAAATCATCGACAACACCACCGGACCGAGCAAGCCACACATCACTCCGCAGAACACCAGCACGCTTTCGTCTTTCACGCCGAGGCGGCCGAGGATCGAGCGCGACGTGGCGGCGAACAACACATGAAACAGGAAAATCGCATAGGAGTAACCGCCAAGCCAGGTCAGCGCCTTCGAGCGCATGTCACTCGACAGCAACGCGAGGCAGGACACGCAGCCCACCGTCAGGCCGATCAGGCTGCGGCGGTCGACGATCAGCTCGCGGTCCACCGACGCCACGTACAGCAGCGTCAGCGAGATCAGCACAAACACCAGCGGGCCGATCACCTTGAACGTCTGCTTCAGCTCGCTGACTTTCTCCTGGCCGATCATGCCCGCCACGAAGAACGGCAGCAGATAAATCGCCCCGTTGATGCCGAATGCGTCCAGCGAAAACGGCGGCAACAGGAACACCGCCGCCGCGAACGCGAACAGCAGATACAGGCGCGTCGGCGTGCGCAGCAACCCGCGCCATTCCAGCAGACCGACGAACATGAAAATGATGAACACCGCCTGCAGGAACCAGAAGTGGTTGATCGGCACATAGAACGACAACAGCGCATCGATGACGCTGACGTCCTTGTTCACGCCCGGCCCGACCGCCTGCAATACCGAGAACGGCACACCGACGCAAAACAGCGGCACGATCAGGCGCCGCACCTTGCCGCTGAAGAACGCGGAAAAGTCATTGCCGCGAATCTTGTAGATGGAATAGATGTAGCCGGAGATGAAGGTGAACAGCGGCATGCGCACGTACACCATCGAATCGGCGATCACCCGGAATGGCGAGCCGATGTCGATTTTCAAACCCCCGCCCAGCGGCCCGATCACGTGATAGAGCACCAGCAACAGGCACGCCAGGCCACGCAGGGTTTCGATCTCCAGGGACTTTTTCTTGCTCGACATAAAGCACCCGCCTCAATTCAGAATTCTTGATTCAACCTTCACCGGTTTGTTTGCCCGCAACATCAGACCCAGGCCCACGAACAACACCGGCACCACCATCGAAAAGTGCCGGGCGAACGAGCCGAAGTCCGGTTCGAACAAGCCTTGAACCAGCAGGAACGCCAGCGGAATCGCGATCAGTTCCTTGGGTTTGGTCTGGATCGGCGCGCCCTTGTAATCGGTCGAGGTGATGACCTTGAACAGCAGCAGCGCGGTCATGATCATCAACGCCACGAAAATCACCTGGCCCGGCCCGGATAGCAGGATCAGCTCTACGGGGAACGACAACCGGAAGAAAATGATCATCGAGTCCAGGGCCTGCGAGACGAAGTCGCTGCCGCTGAGCCACGAGACGATCAGCGATTTGGAGCCCTCCTCGCCCGCCGTGCGCAGTTCGTTGTTGCTGGCGCGAATCGACGACACCGGAAAGCCCAGCGCCAGTTGGATCGCCATCGCAACCGCGAGATAGAACAGGAACAGCATCAGGAAGAAGGTGGTGCGCGAGACGTATTTCTTCATCACGCAGACGCCGACCCACGACAGCGAAAACAGAATCCAGTAAGGCCGGATCAGCACGCCGTAGATCACCGCCGAGAGGAAAAATCCGCCGCGATATTTGCGCGTCAGCGAGCTGAACAGAATGCTCAACACAGCCACCGACACGATGATTTCCTTGGTCAGGTTTTCCAGAAAAAACGAACGCACGATGCCCCACAGGCACAGGGTTCCGAAGATGGTCAGCGGCATGCGCCGGAACACCACCACGGGAATCGCCGTGAGGAAAAAGTTGCAGAACATCCCGTAGGCCCAGGCGTTGGTCAGGTTGATCCCGGTGGGCCGCAACAGGAACGCCGAACACTCGTAGGAGGAGCGATCCGGCGAGAACGGGTTCCAGAAATTGCAGTTATCGGCCCGGGCGTAGGACGACCATAAGGTCATCGCATCCGGGCCCGGATCGCGGGGAATCAGCAGCGGCATCGCCACCGATAGAAACAGCCCGGTGAACAGGATCAGGAACGACAGCGAGGAATCGAGACGGCGGCCGCGAAACTCGATGCACGGCAGTTTCAGGCCCATGACACGACAGCCTTTTTCGCCCGCGTGGCACGAGTCAGCAGCGCAATCACCCCGAGCTGCACGATGATCGCGAAGACGTTGCCCCAGGCCGCGCCGTAGATCGAATAATGCTTGATCAGCAGGTAACTGACCGGCACTGAAACCAACAGACAAATGGCCGCGCTGGCGAGGGACACCCGACTGTTTTTCGAAGCGATCAACCCGCCCCAGACGATGTCGCCAATGGCACGCAGAGCGAAGGAGAAAATCAGTACGCCGAGGATGCCGTTGTCCGGACGCGGAACGCTGGTGGCGACGTAATCGAGCACCACGTTGAAGAACAGATAAATCCCCACCGCGACCGCCGCCGACACCACCAGCGAACGTGCGACCCATTTGTTCACGAACAACTGCCGGACTGTGAACGGTTGCTGATCGGCCTGATAACGCTTGGCGAGCAGCGGAATGCCGACCACCGCCACCACCGCGTAAGACAACGCCTGCAAGGTATTGGCCGCCGACCACGCATACACGTATTTACCGAGGCTGGCGTAAGGTTCGAGGTCGATGATCAGAAAGCGCTCGGCGTACTGACTCAGGGCGATCAGACCCGTGCCGAGATAAAACGGCAACCCGGCTTTCCACACTGCGGCGGTGGCCAGCGTCCCCTCTTCCCGCCCGCGATGAACATTCACCACGATCAGGTAACCGGCGACGATCACCAGCACGTTGGCGATGACCCACAGCCACAGCACGCTGGCAATTCCGGACACCCAGCCGAGCGCCATTCCGCCCACGGCCAGCAGCGCCCAGAGCCCGGTCTTGATGAAGAACAGCAACGCACCCGCCGTGGCTTTCTGCGCCGAAAACACGAACGAGTTGATCTCGAACGACAGGTGTTCGGTGAGCAGCACCAGCGTCACGCAAGCGATCAGCGCGGTGGTCGCTTCCACCGACTGGAACAGCGAATAGATCACCACCGTCAGCACCGACAACGCCAGGCCCACGGCCAGGTACAGCAGCAGCACCTTGTCCACCACTCGGCGCGAACTGCCGCCCACGCTGATCAGCCGGTTGATCTCGGAACTGAAACCGACGCTGTAGAACTTCGACGCGATCAACGACGCCGCGACCACCACGCCGTAAAAACCCAGCGCCTCGTAACCGAGGTAATGGGTGATGGCGAGCACCAGCAAGAACTTCGCGCCCAGTGCCCCGCCCCGCAGCAACAGCCGGAATATCATCGAATGACGCCCTTGATGATGTCGTCCATGGCCACGGTTTTCGCCTCGATCTCGCGGCAGGTGTCGGTCAGGCGTTTGCCGAAATTCGATAGCGCGTCAGGCGCGTAAACCGTGTCGATGATGGTGTCGACATTGATGTCGCCGCCGTTGATGACCCAGTCCTCGACGCCCATGTCCTGATAGGCGCCGAAGCCTTTGCGTTCGTAGCTGATGTGGTACGCCGGCACACCCGAAAGCAGCGATTCGATCGCGCCGTGCAGGCGTACGGAAATCACCAGGTCCGGTTGGTATTTGGCCAGCGTGGCCTTCAATGGCAGCAGGTCTTCAGTGATGCCCAGTTCGCGATAGAACGCGCCGTCATCATTACCGCGCACGGCGCTCTGTACGGCGCAGACCACTTTGCTTTTGTTCTTCAAGCGCTGCAGCAGCACTTTCAGGTTGGCCACGTAGGCGAGCTTCTTTTCCTTGCTCCACGCCGGCGGCTTGCGCAGCACCACGCACACCGTGGCCGGCGTCGAGGCGCAGCCGGTGAACTTGGGTTGCTGAAGGATCTTGCCGGCCAGGGCCTGCACCGCGAGGTCCGGTGCGCGGTAGACATTCTCGCAAGCATCGAACAGCGCCGAGGAACGGTTATCGCGCACGAACACCGCATCGGCGCTGGCGTAGTGGCCGACGATCTTGTCGCTGTCGCCGTGGAACGGCCCGATGCTTTGCGGCAGGTACACCGACGGCACTTTGCTGAGGATCGCAGTTTCCAGCTGTTTGGCGTGGCCGAGTTTCAGCTTGATGTGCTCGAAGGCACTTTTCGAGCGCATGTAGCCGCCGCCGACGCCGACGATCAGATCGGTTTTTTTCAACAGATCCGCCAGCCCCGCGTAGGACTGATTGAGGAACACCGCTTCTTTGACCCGGCCCAGACCCTTGGCCGCCATCACCGGCGCGTCGAAACGCGGGTGCGGCAGGTACTTGAAGGAGTCCGGATCGGACGCCACGACACTGATCGCGGTGTCTTCGCCAAAGTTGCGCTGCACCAGCGCAATGGCCAGATCGACCAGCAGACCATCGCCGGAGTTGGAGGCACTGTAGCCATGCAAAATCGTTACGTTCATGAGCGGAGTTCTACTTAATAAGAGGGAGCGGAATACACGTCGTAGGTCTGGCGGATCATCAACGCGGCGCTGAAACGCTCGCGGACGATGCGCCGACCTTCGATGCCGAGGGCCGACAACGCAGGCTTCTGGATTTTCTTCAGGCGCTCGGCCAAGGCCTGATGATCACCGGCGGGGAACACGTAACCGGACACACCATGAGTGACCAGTTCGGGCAACGACGTGCAGTCGCTGGCGATCACCGGCAGGCCCAGCGCCATCCCTTCCAGCGGCACCATGGCAAAGCCTTCCCAGCGGCTCGGGACGATCAACGCATCGGCTTTCTGATACAGCGCGTGCACTTCGGTTGGCGTCACCCAAGGCAGATATTCCACGCCATCCAGCGGCGGACATTCGACGACGTCCTCGTTCACCGCACTGCCCACCACCGTCAGTTTCAGGTCGCTGCGCTGTGCTTCGCTGTAGGCCTTGAGCAACACGTCGAAGCCTTTCTGGTAGTCGAGGCGGCCGACGAACAGCAAATGAATCGGTGCCGGGTCGTTGACCTTGCGTTCGTCATTCTTGTGATCGATGCCGTTGTAGATCAGCGTCATGCGCTGGCGCTCGATGCCAAACTTCGCGGCCTTGTCCAGCTCGAACTGGCTGACGCAGATGATCTTGTCCGTGACCTTTTGCAGCACCCGCTCGATCCACGCATAGACCTTCTGTTTGATCGGCGAGCTTTCCATCAGGAACGAAAACGCATGGGGGCAGTAGACGATTTTCGGCTTGCGCCATGGCCGCAGGAGCACGCACACGCAACGGCCGATCACCCCGGAAAAGGTGCTGTGCAAATGCACCACGTCGGGTTTTTCCTTGAGCAGGACCCGCGCCAGTTGCCAGGCAAAACGCAGCAGCGACGGCACATTCCGCCCGCTTCGGGCGAAGGTGCGGATCTGCTGTGCATCGATGCCGTGCAGTTCTTTCTTCTGGTCGAGCGGGACCAGATACACCAGCTCATAGCGCCCGTCTTCCGGAGCCGCCGAAATCGTGCGGATGACCGTCGCCACCCCGCCTTTGATCGTTTCCGCCACGTGCAGTATTTTTTTCACAACCCACCCACTTTCATGCCTGTAAGGACCGTCGCTGAGATTCAGGACTGGTCGGACGCGTATTCGTAGTTGTAATAGCTGCCGTTGCCGTAATAGCTGGCCGCGCGCTTCTCGACGCCGTTGAACACCGCGCCCTTCAACTCGATACCGTTCTGGGCGAAACGACGGATCGTCATTTCGATTTCCTTGGCCGGGTTCACCCCGAACCGCGCAACGATCAGACTGATGCCGGCTTCGCGACCGACAATCGCCGCATCGGTCACGGCCAGCAGCGGTGGCGTGTCGATGATCACCACGTCATAGCGCTCGCTGAGTTGCGCCAGCAGTTCGCGGAAATTGGCGTGCATCAACAGCTCGGAAGGGTTCGGTGGAACCTGGCCACGGCTGATGAAGTGCAGGTTGTCGACCTCGACCTTGTTGATCGCCTGATCGAGGGTGCAGCGCTTGACCAGCAGATCCGACAAACCGTTGGTGATCGGCGTGTTCAGGGTCTTGTGCAGATGCCCCTTGCGCATGTCGGCGTCGATCAGCACCACACGCTGCCCGCTCTGCGCCATGACCGCCGCGAGGTTGGAAGAGACGAAGGTCTTGCCGACCTGCGGGCTCGGACCGGAAATCATGATGCGGTTGTTGGTCGAATCCAGCGCCGCGAAGTGCAGGCAGGTGCGCAGGCTGCGAATCGATTCGATGGACAGGTCCGTCGGGTTGCGCAGGGCCAGCAGATACGCCGGTGTGTCTGCCGCGAGTTTGGCCCGGACTTTTTTGCTGTCCTCTTCCTGTTGCAGGGCGCTGTAGGGAATCGACGCGTAGACCGGCAAGCCGAGTTGCTCAATGGCTTCCGGCCCTTCCAGGCCCTTGCTCAGGGATTTGCGCAACAGCACCAGCGCCACGCCGACGAAGGCACCGAGGAAAGTGGCGATCAACACGATCAGGGCTTTTTTCGGTTTGACCGGACTGGTCAGGTCGACGTCCGCCGTATCCACCAGGCGCACGTTACCCACGGCACCGGCGCGGATGATGTCCAGCTCCTGGGATTTGTTCAGCAACTGGGTGTAGATCTGCGAGGCGACTTCGACATCGCGGGTCAGGTTGAGCAACTCCTGCTGCGTGGCCGGCAGGTCCTGAACCTTGCCTTCCAGCGAGCGCTGTTGCTGGGTCAATTCACCGATCTGCGTCATCAGCGCGCGATAGGCCGGGTGCTGCTTGGTGAACTTGCGGTCCATCTCCGCCTGTTGCAGTTTCAGCTCGGAAATCCGCGTTTCGAGCGCGACGGACTGGCCGAGCACCGATTGGGTTTCCAGCGAGATGTTCACGGTCTTGCCATGGGTCTGGTAGGCGTTCAGCGCATCGCTGGCCTTGGCCAGATCACGCTTGACCTGCGGCAACTGACTTTGCAGGAAGGCCAGGCTCTGCGCCGCTTCGGCCGAGGTGCGGCGCACGTTCTGATCCACGTACAGCGAGGCGATCTTGTTGAGGATCTTCACCGCTTCGGCGGCATCGCTGCTGGCCAGGGCCAGACGGATGATCCCCGATTCCTTGCCTTGCTCGGAGATGTCCAGCGCGTCCTGATAACCCTGAATGGTCACGATCCGCGGGTAACGCACCACTTCGAAACGCGTCCCGGGGTTGGCCAACAGTTGCGCGACCTGCCCTTCTACGCCGTCCTGCGCGAAGGCTTCGCCCGCCACGCCGTCGACAAGCAGGTTGTCGTTGTCGTCGAGCAGTTGAAAGCGATGTTGCTCGCCGGCGATCAGGGTGAGTTTCTTGCCCAGCAGTTCCTTGGGCAGATTGAGCTTGGCAAACTCCAGGCGTTCACCGCCCCAGGCGTAGCTGCTCAGGCCGAAACGCGGTGGCGCGACGCTGAGTTCGGTCTCGCCGCGATAGCGCCGGGAAAGAAAGCCGCCGATCAGCGGAAAGGTGTTGGGGGTGACGTCGATATCCAGACGCAGATCGTCGACCGTCTTGCCGATCACCGCGCGGGATTTGATGATGCCGATTTCGGTCACCGACGGCGATTGCCCGCCGAGCATGCTGTTGAGGTCGGAAAAACCGAGCATGTCGTTCTTTTTCGGCTCGACCTGCACCAGCGCGTTGGCCAGATACACCGGCGTGGCCAAAATCGCGTAGGCCACACCGGTCATCATGAACGCGCCGGTGAACGCACCGATCAACCATTTCTGATCGATCAGGCTGCCGAAGATGCCGAGAAGATCAATACTGTCTTGATCGTTGTCGCGGGTGCCGATAACTGACGGTAACTGCATAAGTCTTTCTTACCATTCACTGAACTGAAGAATATTCATCAACGCGCCAGGCGTTGCGCCCATGAGCTAACAGCATCTTCAATCAATGCATGGGCATGAATAAAAGCGGCTTGCCCCTGACGATACGGGTCCTGTATTTCTCGTTCGCTCTGCCACTTGCCCAGCAGAAACACTTTGCCCCTGGCGTGAGAGGCAATCTTCAGTACTTGATTAACATGTTGTTTTTCCATGACCAGAATCAGGTCTGATTCATTGACGATGTCCGCTGTCAGTTGCCGCGCCGTGAACCCTTCGGCACTGTGGCCGTGGTCTTCCAGCACCCGGCGCGCGGTCGACTCCATGCCTTCGCCGACCCGTGCAGACAGGCCTGCGGAGGTCACGCTGATCGCCGAGGGTGTCAGTGCATTGCGCAACAGAAGTTCCGCTGTCGGACTTCGGCAGATATTGCCTACGCAAACGACAAGAATCTTTTTGAACAAGGTTTACTTTCCCGTGTAATGTCAATCGGCCAACATGCCTTGCACATTCGAATGAACCCGCAAGACCTTCCTTCACTCGGAAATAGATTCACCCGTTAATACCGGTGCATTAAGTACCACGGCCTCTAAAAGTCCCCCAACCAGAATTACCGGACTAAAAATAACTGTGATTTTCGGGCGAAAGTTTTCCGACAAAAAATAACATTCGTGCACTTCGCGCCCTCTTCGTCATCGAAATACAGGCAACGAGATAACTATTGGCTAGATGTCATTCTCATCAGGAGAGCAGACATGAAATCAGCACATCTCAAACATCTTGGTGCCGCCGCCCTGTTGATGCTCAGTGCTACCGCGCAGGTTCACGCCAGCGCGTTGTTCCCGTCACTGCCCGCCAGAACCATCGGCGTACAAGTCAAGATCCAGAACTTCACCCCGGCCGACGCCGAGCAGATCAAAGCGGCCGGATTCAGCTTCGTGCGCTTCGGCGTCTGGAGCGACAGCCTCGGCGCCAAGGCCTATCAGAAACAGATCAGCGATGCGTTCGCGGCGGCGCGATCTGCCGGCTTGCCGGTCTTGATGACCGTGCGCGCCACCAAACCGTTGACCGGCGACCTGACAACCGCCGGCGAAGCGTTCGCCAACGCGGTGACGGGACTTGAGCAAGCCTGGAGCACGCAACTGGTGGGGATCGAAATCTGGAACGAGCCGGATCTCGACACCTACTGGCCCACTGGAGACTTCAAAAACACCTTCGTGCCGTTCATGACGGCCATGTGCAAGACGCTGCAAGGCAAGCCGCAATCGACGCCCCTGGTCGGATTCGGTTTCGCCCGCCTGCCGACGGCTGGCTCCGCCTCGACCGTGGCACTCAACAGCATCCTCGGCACTTATCCGCAGTGCCTGGATGCCATTTCCTACCACCCCTACGGCATGACCGCGACGCAGATCAGCAACGCGCAAACCTTCATCCAGCAAAACTTCCATCTGCCGGGGGTCATCAGTGAATGGGGCATCTCGGCGCTGGCCTCCAACGGCGGGCCGGACGGGCAAGCGAGTAAAATCTCTGCGTTCATCGCCGATGTTAAAAAACTCAACATCCCGCTGACGTCGATTTACGAATGGAAGAACAGCGAGTCGGGCAGTAACGACCGGGAGAAGAACTTCGGCTTGCTGACCTCCGACGGGCAGTCGAAACCGGCACAAACCGCGGCCTCGACCCAGCTCAACGCCGAATAGGCGCTGCGCAACGGGTCGGTTGCTTTGAACCTGTGGTCCTTTTTGGCATCGTATTGATCGATAACGCGCCCCGCCTTTCAAACAGCCGTTTTCAGGTTGTTGCCAGCGGGGCGCTCGATACGCCGACATGCCCTTGAGTGGCTGCCGACGCTCGGGTAATGTCACCAGACCCATAGGACAGAGCACGCTCATGACTTCCAAGCTGGAACAACTCAAACAGTTCACCACCGTCGTGGCCGACACCGGCGACTTCGAAGCGATTGCCCGGGTCAAACCGGTCGACGCCACCACCAACCCTTCCCTGCTGCTCAAGGCCGCAGCCATTCCGGCCTACGCCGAACTGCTGAACGCCAGCGTGCGCGACTGCAAGGGCGATGTCGGCCTGGCAAGCGACCGTTTCGGCGTCGCGGTCGGTCAGGAAATCCTCAAGGTCATTCCGGGCCGCATTTCCACCGAAGTGGATGCGCGCCTGTCGTTCGACAAGGACGCGATGCTCAAGCGTGCCCATCGCCTGATCGAGCTGTACGACAAGGCCGGCGTTGGCCGTGACCGCGTGCTGATCAAGATCGCTTCGACCTGGGAAGGCATCCGCGCCGCCGAGATCCTGGAAAAGGAAGGCATCCAGACCAACCTGACCCTGCTGTTCTCCTTCGCTCAGGCCGCGGCCTGCGCCGATGCCGGCGTGTTCCTGATCTCGCCGTTCGTGGGCCGCATCTACGACTGGTACAAGAAGGCCAACGGCAACGACTACACCGGCGCCGACGATCCGGGCGTGCAGTCCGTGACGCGCATCTACAACTACTACAAGGCCAATGACTACAAAACCGTGGTCATGGGCGCGAGCTTCCGTAACCTCAACCAGATCGAGCAACTGGCCGGCTGCGACCGCCTGACCATCAGCCCGGACCTGATCGAGAAACTGGCAGCCGACACCGGCAAGCTGGAACGCAAACTCGCTCCGGGCCATGCCGGCGAAGCGCGCCTGAGCCTCAACGAAGCGCAATTTCGCTGGTTGTCCAACGAAGACGCGATGGCCACCGAGAAACTGGCCGAAGGCATCCGCCAGTTTGCCCGCGACCAGGAAAAACTCGAGGCGCTGCTGCAAGCCAAGCTGTAATCGGCCAAGCGCAGACGCAAAAAGGGCGAACCCTCACAGGTTCGCCCTTTTTTGTGCCTCGCGGATTGATCGATCAATGCCGTTCGAGGGCATTCACCAGGTCATGGAACGCTTCGCGGTTGGAGTCGTTCAGGCCCATGAGGATCTTGTGCGCTTCGAGCACCTTGATCCGCACCACCTCTTCCGACTGATCCTGATCCGGCAGGTCGTCGAGGCATTCCGGGCACGGCACGGGATGGTTGACGATATTGAACACCTGCTCGAAACCCATCGACTGCAACAGACGGGTGATGTCCTCGTGGGTGGTGACCACGGTCGGCAGCAGGCCGACCTTCTGCCGCGACAGGATCGACAGTTTGGCCAGCAGGCCCAACGTGGTGCTGTCGATGCTGCGGGTTTCGGTCAAATCGATCACGATCGCGTTGAAATTCAGCGCGGTGAAGATTTTTTCAATAGTCGCATCCAACGCCGAACACAGGGTCAGGCGAACTTCACCGACGAACTTCAGGACGAAGGTGCCGTCCTGCTCGGCGAACTGGATTCTACCGGTACTCATTAAAGATTCCTGCTCAACACCAACAGGGCGATATCATCCGGCATCTCCCCTAGCGTGGCCAATCCAAAAACCTGCCGCAGACCATCCAGGCTGCCGCCCGCCGACTTGACCCGTTCGGGCAAGGCGGCTTCTTTTTCTTTGAGCGTGGGTTCTGGCAAAAGATCCAGAATGCCATCAGACATCAGCGTCAGGCTGAACGTCGGTGGCAGCTCGAGCACGTGGTCTTCGTAGGTGGCTTCGTTGAAAAGCCCCACGGGCAGACCGCGCCCCTCGAGGTAGCGAACACTGTCAGGCGTGTACAACACAGGCAACGGCAGATGGCCGCCGATGCTATAGGTCAACAAACCGGTCTCCTCGTCGATGACTCCACCGACCATTGTGACGTGTTTACCCAGCTTACAACTGATCAGCCCCCGGTTGATATGACCGAGGACTTCCGAAGGCTTGAATTCCGGCAGTGTGCCGTTGCGCTTGGATTCGAACAGCAAGCGCGTGGTCATGAACTTCAGCAGCACGGTGACGAACGCTGAAGAAGCGCCATGACCCGAGACATCCGCCAGGTAGAACGCCACCCGGCGCTCGTCGACCCGGAAGTAGTCAACAAAATCACCCGACAGGTACAGCGACGGGATGATCTGGTGCGCAAACCTGAACTCGTCGATGGTCCACGGACTTTCCGGCAGCATGTTCATCTGCACCTGGCGACCGGCGTTCTGGTCTTCCTGGAGCAGGTTCAGGCTGGCTTCGAGTTCGCGGTTGGCCTTTTCCAGTTTCTCGCGGTAGCGCTGGTTTTCCAGCAGCAGACGCGCACGATCCAGGGCCCGGCGCACGGAATGCTCGAGCACGGCCAGATCTTCGAGAGGCTTGATCAGGTAATCCGCCGCGCCCAGGCGCAGGGCCTCGACCGCGTCGTTCATCACGCCGGCGCCCGAGACCACGATCACCGGTGTCTGCGGTGACCGCTCAGTGACCTGACGGATGAGTTCGAGACCGCCCATCTGCGGCATGCGCAGATCGCAGATGACCAAGTCGGGCGTGTCTTGCTCGAATACCTGAAGACCCTGCTGGCCGTTACTGGCCTGCAAGACGCTGAAACCACTGTCTTCCAAATAGGCCGCGAGGCTCGCGCGCACTACTTCGTCATCATCGATTATCAGCAGCGTGGCACTGGTTTTTGGCATGTGGGCAAACGGCGCCAGAATTAGGTTGGCGTAGCAGGCGGGGCAATGGCCCGGCGCAGACTACTGGATTCGCTTTCTAGCCTCTCTGCTGCACCGCTTCGGAGCGTTTGCCCCGCACACGGTTGCACCAGAGGTGCCCTTCTAAGGCGCAGACGGTACTCCCATCCTTCGAGCGTTTCAAGCATGCGCCGATGGTCGCTTGGAGACTTTGTTTGTCAAATCACTCGCAGTTATAAGAACGGGTTCTTCGGTAACCCAATCATTGGACGCGGCCACAAAAAAGGCGACCTCGCGGTCGCCCTTTTCTGCCGATCAATCGCGATCAGAAATCGTCTTCGACCTGCCCGTCCTTGACCTTGAACTCGCGGTTCTGCAGGTAGGCGTTGCGGATGAAGGTGTACTTGTCGCCGCTGATCAGCTTCTCGCTCGACAGCAGGCTGGCGCGGGTGTCGACGATGTTCAGGCCGAAAATCGAGTTACGCACCGGCACATCGTTGATGTAGCGGTACGGGCCGGTGAAGCTGTCGACGTACTTGGACGGTGCGTCGCGCAGGGTGCTTGGGCCCATCAGCGGCAGCATCACGTAAGGACCGCTGCCGACGCCCCAGTAGCCGAGGGTCTGGCCGAAGTCTTCGTCGCTGCGGTTCAGGCCCATCTTGGTGCCGACGTCGAAGAAACCGAGCAGGCCGAAGGTGGTGTTGAAGATCAGCCGAGCGGTGTCGACGCCAGCGGCGGCCGGTTTGGCCTGAAGAATGTTGTTCGCCAGGTTGGTGACATCACCGACGTTGCGGAACATGTTGTGGATGCCGTCTTCCAGGAATTGCGGAGTAACAAATTCGTAGCCTTGCGCCAAAGGCTTCAGCGCATAGGTGTCGACGAAATCGTTGAACTGGAAGATCGGACGGTTGACGCTTTCCCAAGGGTCTTCTTCCGTTGCGGCCTGAGCGGCGAACGGCACCAGCATCACGCTGGCACATACACAAAGCTGAGCAAGAGGATGGCTCCAGCGCATAGAAAACTCCTTGGATAGTACGGACGCAGCACCTGGGCCGCGACGATAAGTGCGTCAGTATAAGACGGAAATGCTGCTTTAGGCAGTTCCCCGGTGAATCCCTCTGTAGGACGCTTCGTCATTGGCCTGTCATGCAACTGTCACCGATGTTGCCTAGCCTGATCGCTATTTCAGGGACGTTTTCCATGCCTCAAGCCGAAGCCTTGCCCCTCGCAGCACCGACGCTGACCGCCGTGCTGTTCGGACTCAGCGGCTGTCTGGTGGACTTCGGCGCCCGCGCCCGTCATCACACCAGCGTCGGCCCGGAACACGCCGACGTCACACCCGGCGCACTCGACAGCCTGCGCAGCCTGCAACGCCAGCAAATCCCCTGCGCCTGGCTCGATGAACTGTCCACGGCCTGCACTCAAGTCCTGTCATCGGCGCTGCCTGACTGGATCAAACCGTCGCAACATTCGGCAACAATCAATCCGTGGCCGGCGCCCAATGCCTGCTGGCAGGCGTTAATGGGCTTGAATGTCGATCGCCTCGACGGTTGCGTGCTGGTCAGCGGCGAACCGCGCCTGCTGCAATCGGGCCTGAATGCCGGGCTTTGGACCATTGGCCTGGCGTCCTGCGGTTCACTGTGCGGCCTGGCACCCAGCGAATGGCAAGCCCTGAGCCAGAAGGAGCGTGAACAACTGCGCGGCAAGGCGACGGTGCAACTGTTCGGCCTCGGCGTGCACTCGGTGATCGATCATCTGGGCGAGCTCGACACTTGTCTCGCGGACATCAGCCTGCGTCGCCTCAAAGGCGAAAAGCCCTGACCGGGATCATGCAGGTTGGCCAAGAGTGGATTAGTCTTAAGGAGAGCCATAGACCTTTGGCGCACGGCTGCGGTCTATGCCAGTGCCTCTCGATAAAAGGAAACAACCATGCCCGCTCAAGAACTGCAAAAACAGCTCAATGCCCTGCGCGAGCAACTGGATCAGACTCCGCCGCTCACCGAAGAAGAGCGCGAACATCTGCACGACCTGATGGCGCAGATCGAATCCGAGATAAAACTGGAACAGTCCACTCAGGAAAACAGTATCGCCGATGGTGTGAACCTGGCGGTCGAACGCTTTGAACTCGAACACCCGACCATCGCCGGTACTTTGCGCAACATTGCTACTACCCTGCACAGCATGGGCATCTGAAACCCGCGAATGCAAAAAAGCCCTGCCATCACTGGCAGGGCTTTTTCATGTCCGCGATGCGGGTTACTGACGAACCAGACGATGGTTCGGCAGTTGCACGCTTTCAGTGCTGCGGTACGGGTTGATATCGAGCCCGCCCCGGCGCACGTAACGCGCGAACACCGTGAGTTTTTCCGGTTTCAGCAGGCGCTGCAGGTCGAGGAAGATCCGCTCCACGCACTGCTCGTGGAAGTCCGAGTGCTGACGGAAGCTGACGATGTATTCCAGCAGGCTGGCGTGATCCAGCGCCGCGCCACGGTATTCCACCACCACGCTGCCCCAGTCCGGCTGGCTGGTCACCGGGCAGTTGGATTTGAGCAGATGACTGTGCACGCTCTCCTCCATCACGCGCGAATCGTCGCAGCGCAGCAGTTCAGGGCGCGGGTGTTCGTAGTTGCTGACGCTGATGTCCAGATCGTCGATGCACACACCCGGCAACGCCACGACGCCTTCGGCTTCGACGTCTTTCAGGCTGCGAACCCGCACGCCCACCGGTTTGCCGGCAGCAGCGGACAAGTCCTTGACCAGTGTCGCTTCGAGGCTCGCGATGTCGGCGAACGGCGTCTGGTTCAGCGAATTGAGGTACAGCTTGAACGACTTGGATTCGATGATGTTCGGCGAATCCGCCGGAATACTGAATTCACCGATCGCCACCACCGGCTTGCCCGACGGCAGCAGCCACGACAGCTCGAAGCAGTTCCAGAAATCCACGCCTTTATACGGCAGGGTTTCGGCGGTCAGGCCCAGCTCGGCCCATTTCGCGGTGCGCGGGATCGGGAACAGCAGGGACGGTGTGTACGTGGCGATGTATTCGCTGGATTTGCCCAGCGGCGAATGTTCGGCTGCGGGATGCATGGCGGAAACCTGACTGAAGAATCAGCGGATTCTACCAGCCTTTGCTCCCGCCTTTGAGTGCTTACTGACTGACAGTCAGTTTGCCGACCATTCCGGCCTGGTAATGCCCGGGAATGTTGCAGGCAAACTCCAGGTTCACCGCTTTGCTGAAGGTCCAGGTCAACTCGGCGGTTTTACCGGGCTCCACCAGCACACTGTTGGGATCGTCATGCTTCATGACATGCCCCATGGAGCCGTGATCCATGCCCGCCATGTCGTGGGACATTTCCTTCATGCCAGTCGGCGTAAGCATGCCGCTTTGCTGCATCTGCAACATTTCCTGCTGGTGTTTTGCATGCATCGTTGCGTCGCCGAGGTTGAATTCGTGCAGCAACTGGCCTTTATTCACCAGCACAAAACGAACGGTCTCACCGGCTTTGATCTCGATCGCCTTCGGATCGAAGCTCATGTCGCCCATCACCACTTCAATGCTGCGGGTGGCCTTGGCGGCCGGGGCCGGCTGGCCGAAGTCATAGGTGTGCGCCGGCGATGCCCACAGCGGCGAACTGAGCGCCAGCAGACACGCGGCAAGGGCCAGACGGTTGCGCAAAAACATAGTCGTACTCCAACAAATCAAGGTTCAGCCTGTGGGAAACTCTAGCCCGCCTGCGCTGGCAGCGACCTGACAGGCAGATTACAACTTTGTCAGGTTGGCGCTCACAGCGTTTGCCCACG
The DNA here is from genome assembly GCF_058808435.1 of Pseudomonas sp. GW821-FHT11D10. Classification (NCBI taxonomy): domain Bacteria; kingdom Pseudomonadati; phylum Pseudomonadota; class Gammaproteobacteria; order Pseudomonadales; family Pseudomonadaceae; genus Pseudomonas; species Pseudomonas sp. GW821-FHT11D10. Next base: position 539,504 of record NZ_JBXARR010000004.1, read on the forward strand.
GTATAACGTCCTCGTTCCCGCAACCCGAGCCGCCCATGAAACTGCTGATCGTCGAAGACCAACCCAAAACCGGCCAGTACCTGCGCCAGGGCCTGACCGAGGCCGGTTTCAACACCGAACTGGTGGCCGACGGCACCACCGGCCAGCAATTGGCGTTGAGCGGCGACTATGCGCTGCTGATCCTCGACGTGATGCTGCCCGGTCGCAATGGCTGGCAGATTCTGCAAGCGGTGCGCAGCGCCGGCCTGGAAACGCCGATCCTGTTTCTGACTGCCAAGGACACCGTTGAAGACCGGGTTCACGGCCTCGAACTGGGCGCCGACGATTATCTGGTCAAACCGTTCGCCTTCTCCGAATTGCTGGCCCGGGTGCGCAGCCTGTTGCGTCGCGGCAGTTCCACGCCCCAGGAAACCAGCCTGCGCCTGGCCGATCTGAGCCTGGACCTGATCCGCCGCCGGGTCGAACGCAGCGGTCAACGGATCGACCTCACCGCCAAGGAGTTCGCCCTGTTGGAAATGCTCCTGCGCCGCCAGGGCGAAGTACTGCCCAAATCGCTGATCGCCTCGCAGGTCTGGGACATGAACTTCGACAGCGACACCAACGTTATCGAAGTGGCGATTCGCCGACTGCGCCTGAAGATCGATGACGACTTCCCCAACAAACTGATTCACACCGTGCGCGGCATGGGTTACGTCCTTGAAGAGCGTGCCGACTGATGCGCCGACTGTCCTTGAGCGGTCGGTTGGCGCTGTTGTTTGCAGGCTGCACCGCAGTGGTTTCGCTGGTGGCCGGGGTCGTTTTCGATCGGGCCAGCGAGGGCCACTTCATCGAGCTCGACCAGCAACTGCTCGAAGGAAAACTGCTCAGCGTGCGTCAGACGCTGCTGAGTGGAAGCGACGCCGCGCACATCACCGATGAATTGAGCCAACAGGGCGATGTCTCGCTGCGCATCAGCAGCCCTGAGGGGCAGCGCTGGTTCGGTCGCTCGTTGCATGCCCCGGCAAACCTGCCGCAGCAACCCGGTCTGGCCACCATCAACGACAACGGCACCGACTATCGCCTGCTCAACGCCGCGCTTGAACCGGAAAAACCGGATTCCCCGCAATTGACCTTGCTGCTGGACATCACCCACCACCAGCACTTCCTGCAACGCATGCAGCATCTGATCTGGCTGACCGTCGGCCTGTCGGCGCTGGCTACTGCGTTGCTCGGCGCCTGGGCTGCTCGCAGCGGTCTTCGCCCGTTACGCCGTATGAGTGCGGTGGCCCGTGGGATTTCGGCGCAATCGCTGAATGCCCGACTGCCGGAAGCGCGGATGCCCGCAGAACTCGCGGAATTGGCTCACAGCTTCAACGCCATGCTCGGACGCCTCGATGACTCCTTTCAGCGACTGTCAGCGTTCTCTGCCGACATCGCCCATGAACTGCGCACCCCATTGTCGAACCTGCTGACCCACACTCAAGTCACCCTGACCCGCCCTCGCCCCCTCGAAGACTATCGCGAAGCGCTGCACAGCAACCTCGAAGAGCTGCAATGGATGGCACAGTTGGTGAACGACATGCTTTATCTGGCCAAGGCCGACCACGGTTTGCTGGTGCCCAAGCGTGAACCGCTGGAGCTGGCGGAAGAAGCCGATGCGTTGCTGGAGTTTTTTGCGCCGCTGGCCGAAGACGCTCAGGTCAGCCTGAGCCGTGACGGTGCGGGGCGGTTTGCGGGTGATCGCGCGATGTTGCGTCGGGCGCTGTCGAATCTGCTGGATAACGCGTTGCGCTTTACCCCTGCAAACGGCGAAGTACGCGTACAGGTGGCCGAGCAGGCGAAATCATTGAGCGTGACCGTGGAGAACAGTGGCGAGGGGATTTCTGCTGAATTGTTGCCGCGTTTGTTCGACCGGTTCTACCGGGCAGATCCGGCGCGCCAGGAAGGCAGCAGCGAGCATGCGGGATTGGGGCTGGCGATTACTCAGTCGATCATCCGGGCCCATGGCGGGCAGATTCATTGCGAATCGGCTCAGGGCTGGACGCGGTTTGTGATTGAGTTGCCGAAAAACGATTGAGGCCGGCAATGCCGGCCTCAATGGGGGAACTTACGAATAGCGCAACGCGTGCGCCGGTTCGATCTTCGCCGCTCGCCAGGCCGGGTAAACCGTGGCCAGGAAGCTGAGGATGAAGCCCGCCGAGCAGATCAGCAGCACGTCGCCGCCCTGCAACTCCGATGGCAGGTTGCTGACGAAGTACACATCCGAACTGAAGATGTGCTGCCCGGTCACTCGCTCGACCCAGCCCACCATTTCACTGACGTTTAGCGCGGCAATCACGCCCAACACACCTCCGATGATGGTGCCGACGATGCCGATCACCGTGCCCTGCACCATGAAGATCGCCATGATCTGCCGTGGTGTGGCGCCGATGGTACGCAGGATCGCAATGTCCGCGCCCTTGTCGTTCACCACCATGATCAGGGTCGCGATGATGTTGAACGCCGCCACCGCGACGATCATCAGCAGCAAGAGGCCGATCATGGTTTTTTCCATCTTCATCGCGCTGAACAGGCTACCCTGGGTGTGGGTCCAGTCGTCAGCCTTGAAGTCGGCGCCGAGGCCGCTGGCGATGTCCGACGAAACCTTCGGCGCTGCGTACAGATCCTTCACCGCCAGACGCACGCTCTGCACCTGATTCGGCTCCCAGTGCTGCATGGTCGCGGCGTCGGAGACGTGGATCAGGCCCATGGAACCGTCGAGCTCGGCACCAACCTTGAACACGCCGACCACGTTCAGACGCTGCATGCGCGGGGTGATACCGCCCGGTGCGGTGCTGACTTCAGGGACGATCAGGGTGATCTTGTCGCCGACATTGAGGCGGAAACGCCGGGCGGTGATTTCACCCAGCACTACGCCGAACTCACCCGGCTTCAAGGCATCGAGACGGCCCTGAACAATGTGCTGGGCAACGATCGACACCTTGCCTTCCTGGGCCGGGTCGACGCCGCTGATCTGGATCGGCTGCATCATGCCCTTGTAGGACAGCATGCCTTCCATCTCGGTGAATGGCACGGCGGCCGTCACTTCCGGGTTCTTCATCGCGGCGGCGGCCACTGGCTGCCAGTCGTCGATCGGCTTGACGCCAACGATGGTCGCGTGAGGCACCATGCCGAGAATGCGCGAGCTCATTTCGCGCTGGAAGCCGTTCATCACCGACAGCACCACGATCATCGCCAGCACGCCGAGGGCGAGGCCGATCATCGAGGTCATCGAGATGAACGAAACAAAGCGATTGCGGCGCTTGGCGCGGGTATAGCGCGTGCCGATAAAGATCGATAACGGTCTGAACATTCGCTGGGGCACCGTATAAAAATAAAAGACCCGATGCCTTTTCAGGCACCGGGTTTCAAGCCGTCAGATGGGGGTCAGGCAACCTTCCTGCAGCTGCAGGACGCGGTCCATCTGGCGAGCCAGGTTCATGTCGTGAGTCACCACCAGAAACGCCGTGCGCATCGAAGTGCTGAGTTCCAGCATCAGATCCTGAATGCCTTCGGCGGTGTGGGAGTCGAGGTTGCCGGTCGGCTCGTCGAGCATCACCAGCCCTGGATTGTTCACCAGCGCACGGGCGATGGCCACACGCTGGCGTTCGCCACCGGACAGTTCTGCCGGTTTGTGCTCCAGGCGATGGCCCAGACCGACCCGCTCCAGCAACGCCGTGGCGCGCTGACGGGCTTCCGGGATCGCGGTCTTGCCGATCAGCAGCGGCATGCAGACGTTTTCCAGCGCGGTGAATTCCGGCAGCAGGTGGTGGAACTGGTACACGAACCCGAGGGCGCGGTTACGCAGCAGGCCACGCTTCTTCTCGCTCAGCGCCGACAGCTCTTCACCGTCGAGCCAGACACCGCCCTTGGTTGGCGTGTCGAGACCGCCCAGCAGGTTGAGCAAGGTACTTTTGCCCGAACCGGATTTGCCGACGATCGCCACCCGCTCACCCGGATGCAGTTCCAGTTGCAGGTTGGCCAGCACTTCCACCGACTCCGGGCCTTCCTCGTAGGATTTGCCCAGGTTGCGGCAGCTCAAGATTGCTTTTTCACTCATGCCCGACTCACTCATAACGTAGCGCCTCCGCCGGCTGGGTGCGCGCGGCACGCCAGGCTGGATACAGGGTGGCGAGGAAACTCAGGACCAACGCAGCGGCGCAGACCATGACCACGTCCTGGCTCTGCACCTGCGACGGCAGGTAATCGATGAAATACACGTCGGCGTTGAGGAATTTGTGTCCGATCACGCCTTCGAGGGCCGAAATTGCGGCGCTGACGTTGAGCGCGGCGAAGATCCCGACCACGGCGCCGATGGCCGTGCCGACCACGCCGATCACCGTGCCCTGCACCATGAACGTGCGCATGATCGTGCCTGGCGTGGCGCCGAGTGTGCGCAGAATGGCGATGTCGCCCTTCTTGTCGTTCACCACCATCACCAGCGTGGAAATGATGTTGAACGCCGCCACTGCGACGATCAGCAGCAACAGCAGGCCGATCATGGCTTTTTCCATGCGGATCGCCTGATACAGGTTGCCGTGGGTACGGGTCCAGTCGCGGGCGTAGTAACGGTCTTCGCCGAGGCGCTGGGCGATGTTCCACGCCTCACGCGGCGCCTGGAACAGATCGTCGAACTTCAGACGCAGGCCCTGCACCTGATCAGGCTTCCAGCGGTGCATCTTGGCCAGATCCTGCAGGTTGGTGACGCCCAGGTAACCGTCGAGTTCACCGGCGCCGACATGGAAAATGCCGACCACGGTGAAGCGCTTCATGCGCGGGAACATCCCGGCCGGGGTCACGCTGACCTCCGGTGCGACGAAGGTGATCTTGTCACCGATGCCCACGCCGAGCTTGGTCGCGGCCTTGTCGCCGATCACGATGCCGAAGCTGCCCGGCGTCAGATCGTCGAGTTTGCCCTGCTTCATGAAGTTGTCGATGATCGAGACGTTGCGTTCCAGCGCCGGGTCGATGGCATTGAGCAACACCTTGGACACCTGGCCGTTGTTGGTCAGCAACCCCTGCATCTGGGTGAACGGCGCGACGGCCGCCACCTGCGGGTTCTGCTTGACCTTGGCGGCCAGGCTCGGCCAGTCGTTGATGGCTTCACCGGACTCGATGGTCGCGTGGGGCACCATGCCCAGCACGCGGGTGCGCATCTCATGATCGAAGCCGTTCATCACCGACAGCACCACGATCATCACGACCACGCCAAGGGCGAGCCCGATCATCGAAGTCAGGGAAATGAATGACACAAAATGATTGCGACGCTTTGCACGGGTATAACGCGTGCCGATAAATACGAAGAGAGGTCTGAACATGTCGGGGCTTGTTCGGAGGGAAAAGGAACGTCCTTGTGGCGGGGGTCGATAACCAGCTTTACACTCAGACCACCGCCGCTACCATGGGTTCGCCATGTCGACATTAGATGAAGAAGATCGCCGCGAATACTACCGTATCGAGGACACGATCGCACTGGAAATTCGGCCCCTGTCCGCTCCCGAAGCCGCAGGCCAGGAAGTGTTGCAGGATGCTTCTCCACTGTTCAACCTGCTCAGCGAATTGCACCTGAGCGAATTCGAGTCGCAACACCTGCTGCGCCAGATCAGTGAACGCGACCGCGCCATCTCGGCGTTCCTGAAATCCCAGAACAAACGCATCGACCTGCTCAGCCAGGTGATCGCCCTGACCGTGCTCGGCCATATCGGCGAGCCGCAGCCGGTGATCATTTCCGAGGGCGGCATCGACTTTCAGCACCCGACCCCGATCGCCACCGGCGCCCATCTATCGGTGAAACTGGTACTGATGCCCCAGGCGCTTGGCCTGTTGCTGCGCGCCCGCGTGACCCATTGCGACCGCAAGGGCGACGGCTACGACGTCGGCACCGAGTTCGAACACCTGACCGACGCCCAGCGCCAGTTGCTCGCCCGCTATATCTTGCAGAAGCAGGCCCAGGAACGACGTCTGGCCCGCGAACAGAACGAATCAGGCATCTAAATTAAGGAAGAACCGTGACCCTTATCTACGGCCACCGCGGCGCCAAGGGCGAAGCACCGGAAAACACCCTGAGCAGTTTTCAGGAATGCCTCAAGCACGGCGTACGCCGTTGCGAGCTGGACCTGCACCTGTCCAAGGACGGCGAGCTGATGGTCATCCACGACCCGACCCTCAAGCGCACCACCGACCGGCGCGGCAAGGTGGTCGAGCACACCGCCGCCGATCTGGTGACCTACGACGCGCGCAAGGGCGGCCCGGGCTGGATCAAGCCATGCCCGATTCCGACGCTGGAAGAACTGTTCGAAAAGTGCGACTTCGAGCACTGGCAGCTGGAAGTCAAAAGCGCTTCGCGCACCCGCGCCGCGACCACCGTGCTGGCGATCCGTGAAATGGCAGTCAGACACGGGCTGCTCGATAAGGTGACGATCACCTCGAGTTCGCGGGAAGTATTGAAGGCTGCACTGGATCTGGTGCCCGACGTATCGCGCGGCCTGGTGGCCGAATACGCCTGGCTCGACCCGTTGAAGGTCGCGCAAAGCTACGGCTGCGAGATTCTGGCGTTGAACTGGACGCTGTGTACGCCGGAACGCCTGCAAAAGGCGCAGCGTCAGGGGCTGCATGTGTCGGTGTGGACCGTCAACGAGCCTGCGCTGATGCGCAGACTCGCCGACTTCGGCGTTGACAGCCTGATTACAGACTTTCCCGGTTTGGCCACTGCCACCCTCGGGAATTGCTGAAATCGGTCTCCCCGGCCGGCTCAGGCCACCGGCCGGAGCCCGTCAAAAAAGCCGGTTGAGGCCGTCGTACGCCGCTACCCGATAGGCTTCGGCCATGGTCGGGTAGTTGAACGTGGTGTTGACGAAGTACTTCAGCGTGTTCAGTTCGCCCGGCTGGTTCATGATCGCCTGACCGATGTGCACGATCTCCGACGCTTGATAGCCGAAGCAGTGAACGCCCAGCACTTCCAGGGTTTCACGGTGGAACAGGATCTTCAGCATGCCTTGCGGCTCGCCGGCGATCTGTGCACGCGCCATGCTCTTGAAGAACGCCTTGCCCACTTCGTACGGCACTTTGGCCTGGGTCAGCTCCTGCTCGTTCTTGCCGATCGAGCTGATCTCCGGAATGGTGTAGATGCCGGTCGGCACGTCATTCACGAAACGCCAGCTGCCGTTGTCGACAATGCTGCCAGCGGCCGAACGACCCTGGTCGTGGGCGGCACTGGCCAGGCTCGGCCAGCCGATCACGTCACCGGCGCCATAGATGTTCTGCACGCAGGTGCGATAGTTCTCGTCGACTTCGATCTGGCCACGGCTGTTGACCTTGACCCCGATGTTTTCCAGACCCAACTGATCGGTGTTGCCGGTACGACCGTTGCACCAGAGCAAGGCGTCGGCCTTGATCTTCTTGCCGGACTTCAGGTGCAGGATCACACCGTTGTCCACGCCTTCGACCCGGTCATACTCTTCGTTGTGACGCACGGTGATGTTGTTGTTGCTGAAGTGGTAGCTCAACGCCTGGGAGATTTCCGAGTCGAGGAAGCTCAGCAGCTGACCGCGGTTGTCCACCAGTTCGACCAGCACGCCCAGACCGCTGAAGATCGAAGCGTATTCACAGCCGATCACGCCGGCGCCGTAAACGATCAGTTTGCGCGGGGTGTGGCCGAGGCTGAGGATGGTGTCGCTATCGTAGATACGCGGGTGGTGGAAATCGATGTCCGCCGGGCGATAAGGACGCGAACCGGTGGCGATGATGATGTGCTTGGCCACCAGTTTCTCGACCACGCCGTTGGCGCAGACCACTTCGATGGTTTGCTCGTCGGCGAAGCTGCCGGTACCGAAGAACACGTCGACGCGGTTACGGGCGTAGTAGCCGGTACGCGAAGCGACTTGCTTGGAGATGACTTTCTCGGCGCTTTTCAACACGTCCGGAAAGGAGAACCAGCGCGGCTCGCCGATCGCACGGAACATCGGGTTGGTGTTGAACTGCATGATCTGCCGCACCGAGTGACGCAGGGCCTTGGACGGGATGGTGCCCAGGTGGGTGCAGTTGCCGCCGACCTGGCGACGGCTGTCGACCATCGCCACCTTGCGCCCTGCTTTGGCGGCGTTCATTGCCGCGCCTTCTCCCGCCGGGCCGGAACCCAGCACCACCACGTCGTAGTTGTAGACAGCCATGCGTACTCCTCAGAACAGGCCGCGGTGCCAGCAGCACCGGCGGCTAAATCACGCCGAACGACGGCGCGAAGGAACAATTGGGGGCCAGTAGAAAACCCGGACACAGTCTATAGAAGCGTCAACGCCGCGCACATTAACCCTTGGTCGCGTCGTAGGCTACTTTTGCCTGCACTACAACGCCAGCTTTCGTACTGTTCTCAGTCAACTTTTGCGCCACTGAGCTGTTCGAAAGCGTGACTGGTGCGGGTGACGAAACCTGTATCGGCACGAATTACAAAGAATGCACCAATGTCGTGTTTTTCGGCATAGTCCCAGGCCCTTTCAGGCCCGAGAATCAGCAACAGCGTCGATAGTCCATCGGCCATCAGCGCTGAAGGATGAATTACCGTGACCGACGCCAGATCGTGTAGGACGGGCGCACCGGTCCGGGCATCGAAGGTGTGGGAATAGCGCCGGCCATCCTGCTGAAAATAGTTGCGGTAGTCACCCGAGGTGGAGAGACCGTAGCCATCGACATTAATGACACGCTCTGCCACTTGCTGATCGTCACGCGGTTCCTCCAGAGCGATACGCCATGGCGAACCATCAAGCTTTTTGCCGGACGCCTTGAGCTCGCCGGTGGCTTCGGCAAGGTAATCATGAATACCCAGGGCCTCGAGCCGCGCGGCAATGGTGTCGACCGCGTAACCGGCGGCGATGCTGTTGAAGTCCACCTCGACCGCCGCATCCTTGCACAAGCGATCGCCGTCGATGCGCAGGTGCTGATGACCGACTTTCTGCCGCACTTCGGCCAGCGCCGGGGCATCCGGGACTTTTTCTTCACGCCCCTGCGGGCCGAAACCCCATAGATTCATCAGCGGTTCTATCGTGAGGTCGTAGGAGCCTTCGCTTTGTTGCGACAACTGCTCGCCCACGCGGATCAATTCAAGGATCGGTGCGGGCATGACCTGACAGCGATCAGCCGGCAATGCATTGAAGCGCGAGATGTCGGAGTCTGCGCGGTAAGTCGACATCTGCCGGTCGACGTCCGCGAGGATTTTTTCCACTTCGACACGCACCTCCTGCGGGGCAGGTAGATTGGCGTGGCGCACGTACTTGATCGAATAGGTGCTGCCCATCGTCGGGCCGCCGAAAGTCTCGAGGGAATCGCCGTTGCCGCAACCGGCCAAAACCCAGCCCAGCAGCACGAGAATCCCCCACCGTCCAGTTAACAATTCTTCATCTCCCCGCAAAACCGCGCCGGCCATTATGGGCTACGAGCGCAACGCTTTCTTACAAGATTTAGAGTGAGTACCTACCCATGTCTTCCACGACCGGCAAAGGCAAGGCGATTTTTCGCGTTGTCAGCGGCAACTTTCTCGAGATGTTCGACTTCATGGTCTACGGCTTCTACGCCACAGCCATTGCCAAGACCTTCTTTCCCACCGACAGCGCCTTCGCTTCCCTGATGCTCGCCTTGGCCACGTTCGGCGCAGGTTTCCTGATGCGTCCGCTGGGGGCGATTTTTCTCGGCGCCTACATCGACCGTCACGGCCGACGCCAGGGCCTGATCATCACGTTGGCCCTGATGGCAGCCGGCACCGTGCTGATTGCCTGCGTGCCGGGCTACGCCACCCTTGGGGTCGCCGCGCCGTTGATCGTACTGTTCGGCCGATTGCTGCAAGGTTTCTCGGCCGGTGTGGAATTGGGCGGTGTGTCGGTGTATCTGGCGGAAATCGCCACGCCGGGCCGCAAGGGCTTTTTCGTCAGCTGGCAGTCCGCCAGCCAGCAGGCGGCCGTCGTATTCGCCGGCCTGCTCGGTGTCGGCCTCAACCACTGGCTGAGCCCGGAACAGATGGGCGAATGGGGCTGGCGCGTGCCGTTCCTGATCGGCTGCATGATCGTCCCGGTGATTTTCGTCATCCGCCGCTCGCTGGAGGAAACCCCGGAGTTCCAGGCGCGCAAACATCGCCCTACCCTGCAGGAAATCGTCCGCTCGATCGGTCAGAACTTTGGCATCGTCATCGCCGGCATGGCGCTGGTGGTCATGACGACGGTGTCGTTCTACCTGATCACCGCCTACACGCCGACGTTCGGCAAGGCGGAATTGCACCTGTCGGACTTCGATGCGTTGCTGGTGACCGTATGCATCGGTCTGTCGAACTTCTTCTGGCTGCCGGTGATGGGCGCGGTGTCGGACAAGGCCGGGCGTAAACCCCTGTTGTTGGCGGCGACGATTCTGGCAATCCTGACCGCTTATCCGGCGTTGTCGTGGCTGGTGGCGAATCCGAGTTTCAGTCACTTGCTGATCGTCGAGTTGTGGCTGTCGTTCCTGTACGGCTCGTACAACGGGGCGATGGTGGTGGCGCTCACCGAGATCATGCCGGTGGAAGTTCGTACGACCGGTTTCTCGTTGGCCTACAGCCTGGCGACCGCAACCTTCGGTGGCTTTACACCGGCGGCCTGCACTTATCTGATCCATGTGCTGGACAACAAAGCGGCACCGGGGATCTGGCTCAGCGGCGCAGCCGTATTGGGCCTGATCGCCACGCTGGTGCTGTTCCGTGGCAACAGGCACGAGCTGCGTACGGCACAAGCGGCTATCCCCCGCTAAGGCAAATCGCACACAAACAAAAACGCCCCGACCTAAGTCGGGGCGTTTTCATTTGCAGCTAAGGCTTAGCGCGGGAACGCTGGCGGGTTTACACCGGCCATGTCTTCCATCACGCGGATCACCTGGCAGCTGTAACCGAACTCGTTGTCGTACCAGACGTACAGAACAACGCGGTTGTCCTGAACGATGGTCGCTTCAGCGTCGACCACACCGGCGTGGCGCGAGCCCACGAAGTCGGTCGAAACCACTTCCTGCGAATTGACGAAGTCGATTTGCTTGTGCAGATCGGAGTGCAGCGCCATGTAGCGCAGGTACTCGTTCATCTCTTCACGGGAGGCGGCTTTCTCAAGGTTCAGGTTGAGAATGGCCATCGACACGTTCGGCGTCGGAACGCGGATCGCGTTACCGGTCAGCTTGCCGGCCAGCTCAGGCAGGGCCTTGGCAGCAGCAGTGGCAGCACCGGTCTCGGTGATTACCATGTTCAGCGCGGCGCTACGGCCACGGCGATCGCCCTTGTGGAAGTTGTCGATCAGGTTCTGGTCGTTGGTGTACGAGTGAACGGTTTCGACGTGACCGTTGATGATGCCGAACTTGTCATTCACGGCTTTCAGCACCGGCACGATGGCGTTGGTGGTGCAGGAAGCGGCGGACACGATCTTGTCGTCAGCAGTGATTTCGTTGTGGTTGATACCGTGAACGATGTTCTTCAGCTTGCCTTTGCCAGGCGCGGTCAGAACAACGCGGTCGATACCAGGGCACTGCAAGTGCTGACCCAGGCCATCGGCATCACGCCATACACCGGTGTTGTCCACCAGCAGCGCATCTTTGATGCCGTACTGGGTGTAATCCACTTCGGTAGGGTTCTTCGCGTAGATAACCTGGATCAGGTTGCCGTTGGCGGTGATGGTGTTGTTTTCTTCGTCGATGGTGATGGTGCCGTTGAACGAACCGTGTACCGAATCGCGACGCAGCAGGCTGGCGCGTTTGGTCAGGTCGTTTTCGGCGCCCTTGCGCACCACGATGGCACGCAGACGCAGGCCGTCGCCGCCACCGGTTTTCTCGATCAGGATACGCGCCAGCAGACGGCCGATACGACCGAAGCCGTACAGCACAACGTCGGTGCCTTTGCGTGCCGAAGCGTTTTGCTGGCCAACCACGTCGGCCATTTCTTCGCGAACGAACTGCTCGGCGGTGCGGCCGTTGCCTTCGTTGCGGAATTTGTACGCCAGCTTGCCCAGATCTACCGAGGCCGCGCCGAGCTTGAGCTCGCTCATGGCCTTGAGCAGCGGGAATGTTTCGTGGACGGAGAGTTCGCTGTCGTCGGCAGAACGGTGGCGAGCAAAGCGGTGAGCTTTGAGAATCGCGATGACAGACTGGTTGATCAGGCTGCGGCCATAGATCGAGCTCACCACGTTGTTGTTGCGGTAGAGCTGACCGATAAGCGGAATCATCGCTTCTGCGAGTGCTTCACGGTCGATCCATTCACCAAGACACTGGTCGGGCTTCTGAGTCACGGTAACCTTCCACATGTAGGGGCAGAAAAAAGGGGCTACATTATGCCGCCGAGAACCTCTTGTAGCAATGCGCGCTTGTCGCGCAATCGGTAACAAAAATCCGTCCAAAAAAATAACGCTCCCCGCCAGCCCAGTAAAACCGGGGCTTCCAGCGCAGCCAGTTTTTCGACGACTGTTAGACGATGTCTGTAACCCTCCGTAACACCACTGACATTTGGCACTACATAACCGTAAAAAAAGCGCTGGTTTTTATGGTTACCACTACATTTTTCCCAAACAGCGCAGATAGACGCATCCTGCAACTGACAGGCGGCACCGGACGCCGCTACAATTACCGACTTTGTCGCAACGCCTGGAGCTCAACCTTCCGTGCCTGTTCTGCGTCTACCGCTTCTCCCTGCCGCGGCAGGTAAACAGCACTGGGGCAACCTCCCCGGTGCCGCCCTGAGCCTGGCAATTGCCGAGGCTGCCAGCGCTGCCAAGCGCTTCACGCTGCTTTTGACCGCCGACAGCCAGAGTGCCGAACGGCTGGAGCAGGAGCTGAGCTTCTTCGCCCCGGATTTGCCGGTGCTGCATTTCCCCGACTGGGAAACCCTGCCCTACGATCTGTTTTCGCCGCACCAGGACATCATTTCCCAGCGCATCGCCAGCCTTTATAGACTGCCGGAGCTGGAACATGGCGTGCTGGTGGTGCCCATCACCACCGCCCTGCACCGTCTGGCGCCGACCAAGTTCCTGCTCGGCAGCAGCCTGGTGCTGGACGTCGGGCAGAAACTCGATGTCGAGCAAATGCGCTCGCGGCTCGAAGCCAGTGGCTATCGCTACGTCGACACGGTCTACGAGCACGGCGAGTTCACGGTGCGTGGCGCGTTGATCGACCTGTTCCCGATGGGCAGCAAACTGCCTTATCGCATCGACCTGTTCGACGACGAAATCGAAACCCTGCGTACCTTTGATCCGGAAAACCAGCGTTCCATCGACAAGGTCGATTCGGTCAAGCTGCTGCCGGCCAAGGAATTCCCGCTGCAGAAAGACGCGGTCACCCGCTTCAAGGCGCGTTTCCGCGAGCGTTTCGACGTCGACTTCCGTCGCTGCCCGATCTTTCAGGACCTGAGCAGCGGCATCACACCGGCCGGTATCGAGTACTACCTGCCGCTGTTCTTCGAAGAAACCTCGACCCTGTTCGATTACCTGCCACAGGACACGCAAGTGTTCTCGCTGCCGGGCATCGAGCAGGCGGCGGAAAACTTCTGGAACGATGTGCGCAACCGTTATGAAGAGCGTCGCGTCGATCCTTCGCGTCCTTTATTGCCACCGGCCGAACTGTTCCTGCCGGTGGAAGACTGTTTCGCCCGCCTGAAGAACTGGCCGCGCGTGGTCGCCAGTCAGCAGGACGTTGAATCCGGCGCCGGTCGTGAGCGCTTTCCGGCGCAGGCCTTGCCGAACCTGGCGATCGAAGCCAAGGCCACCCAGCCGCTGGCAGCGCTTTCGGCCTTCCTCGACGAGTTCCCGGGTCGCGTGCTGTTCACCGCCGAATCCGCGGGCCGTCGCGAAGTGCTGCTGGAGTTGCTGGATCGCCTGAAGCTGCGCCCGAAAACCGTCGACAGCTGGCCGGATTTCGTCGCGAGCAAGGATCGCCTGGCGATCACCATCGCCCCGCTCGACGAAGGCCTGATGCTGGATGACCCGGCGCTAGCACTGGTCGCGGAGAGTCCGCTGTTCGGCCAGCGCGTGATGCAGCGTCGTCGCCGCGAAAAACGCGCCGACGCCAACAACGATGCGGTGATCAAGAACCTCACCGAGCTGCGCGAAGGCGCGCCGGTGGTGCACATCGACCACGGCGTCGGTCGCTATCTCGGCCTGACGATTCTGGAAATCGACAATCAGGCCGCCGAATTCCTGACCCTCGAATACGCCGAGAACGCCAAGCTTTACGTGCCGGTGGCCAACCTGCATTTGATCGCCCGTTACACCGGCAGCGACGATGCGTTGGCTCCGCTGCACCGCCTCGGCTCCGAGACCTGGCAGAAAGCCAAGCGCAAGGCCGCCGAGCAAGTGCGCGACGTGGCTGCCGAACTGCTCGACATCTATGCCCGCCGCGCCGCCCGCGAAGGTTATGCGTTCGCCGATCCGAAGGCCGATTACGCGACCTTCAGCGCCGGTTTCCCGTTCGAAGAAACCCCGGACCAGCAATCCACCATCGAAGCCGTGCGCGAAGACATGCTCGCGCCGAAACCGATGGATCGACTGGTCTGCGGCGACGTCGGATTCGGCAAGACCGAAGTGGCCATGCGTGCCGCGTTCATCGCCGTACACGGCGGCAAGCAAGTCGCGATTCTGGTGCCGACCACCCTGCTCGCCCAGCAGCACTACAACAGCTTCCGCGACCGCTTCGCCGACTGGCCGGTGACCGTGGAAGTGATGAGCCGCTTCAAGTCGGCCAAGGAAGTGAACGCTGCGGTGGCCGAACTGGCCGAAGGCAATATCGACATCGTCATCGGCACCCACAAGTTGCTGCAGGATGACGTCAAGATCAAAAACCTCGGGCTGGTGATCATCGACGAAGAACACCGCTTCGGTGTCCGTCAAAAGGAACAGCTCAAAGCCCTGCGCAGCGAAGTCGACATTCTTACGCTGACCGCCACGCCGATTCCGCGCACGCTGAACATGGCGGTATCGGGCATGCGCGACCTGTCGATCATCGCCACGCCGCCGGCGCGACGCCTGTCGGTGCGCACCTTCGTCATGGAGCAGAACAAAAGCACGGTCAAAGAGGCCTTGCTGCGTGAGCTGCTGCGCGGTGGTCAGGTCTATTACCTGCACAACGACGTGAAAACCATCGAGAAATGCGCCGCCGAACTGGCCGAACTAGTGCCGGAAGCGCGGATCGGTATCGGCCACGGGCAGATGCGCGAACGTGAACTCGAACAAGTGATGAGCGACTTCTACCACAAGCGCTTCAACGTACTGATCGCCTCGACCATCATCGAGACCGGCATCGACGTGCCGAGCGCCAACACCATCATCATCGAGCGTGCCGACAAATTCGGTCTGGCGCAATTGCACCAGTTGCGCGGTCGCGTTGGTCGTAGCCACCACCAGGCTTACGCCTACCTGCTGACCCCGCCGCGCCAGCAAATCACCGGCGATGCGGAAAAACGCCTGGAGGCGATTGCCAATACTCAGGATCTGGGTGCGGGCTTCGTGCTGGCCACCAACGACCTGGAAATCCGTGGCGCTGGCGAACTGCTGGGCGACGGTCAGAGCGGTCAGATTCAGGCGGTCGGCTTCACGCTTTACATGGAGATGCTCGAGCGCGCGGTGAAGTCGATCCGCAAGGGCGAACAACCGAACCTCGACCAACCGCTCGGCGGTGGCCCGGAAGTCAATCTGCGGGTGCCGGCGCTGATTCCGGAAGATTATCTGCCGGACGTGCATGCACGCCTGATCCTGTACAAGCGCATCGCTTCGGCCACCGACGAGGAAGGCCTGAAGGATCTGCAAGTCGAGATGATCGACCGCTTCGGCCTGCTGCCGGAGCCGACCAAAAATCTGGTGCGCATCACGGCGCTGAAGTTGCAGGCCGAGCAGCTGGGCATCAAGAAAGTCGATGGTGGCCCGCAAGGTGGGCGTATCGAGTTCGCGGCGCAGACGCCGGTCGATCCGATGACCCTGATCAAACTGATCCAGAGCCAGCCAAAACGCTACAAATTCGAAGGCGCCACGATGTTCAAGTTCCAGGTGCCGATGGAGCGCCCGGAAGAGCGCTTTAATACTGTGGAGGCGCTGTTCGAGCGCCTCATCCCGAAAACTGCTTGAAGGACGCCGCATGCGCCTGTTTCGCTCATTGACCTTGCTACTGACTCTGGTAGCACCGACGGCGTTTGCCGATGACCTGTATCAGGTCGAAATGATTCTGGTACGCCAGAACGCCGTGCCGGCAATTGTCAGCCGCGCCGCACCGGAGGACTGGGCGGCCGGCGCCCAACGCTTGGGCGATGACAGCAAACGCACCCCGGCGCTGAACGATGTTGTGACCAAACTCACCGCCAGCGGCGAGTACAGCGTGCTGATGCACAAAGCCTGGCAGCAGACACTGGGCGAGACGCCAGCCAAAGTTGCGGTCAGCGAAGGTCAGGAGCAGTTCGGCCAGTTCCCGATCGAAGGCACGATTGAAATGAAGCTCGGGCGCTTCACCGACGTGAATGCCGACTTCTGGGTCAACCAGATTGACGCCAACGGCATGGTCACCGCCAGCGAGCGCCTGAAACAGGACAGCCACACCAAGAACGGCCAACTCAACTACCTCGATAACGGCCACCTGGCCCTGCTGATCAAGATCACTTCACTGACGGCGCCCGCGCCTCGGGAAGCGCCTGAAGTCGTTCCGGACTGATCGAAGTCCTTATGCCCCCGCCACTGAGTAAACCGCTGGCCTCCTCCTGGGTCAGCCGATTCAAGGAACAAAGCCTTGAGCGTGGCCGCCGCTACGCGCTGGAAAACCGGGTGCGATTCGTGCAGGTCGGCGACGCGACCATTACCGCCAGTTGCGAAGGCTCTGGCGGTAACGTCTACCGTCAGACGATTCACTTGCGCGAGTCAGCCAAAGGCACGCTGCTGATGGTCGACGCCACCTGCACCTGCCCGGTACACAGCAACTGCAAACATTGCGCGGCGGTGCTGCTGCAAGTGCAGGAAACCCTCGAATACCCCGCCGCCGCCAAAGACGCCGAACTGCTGGAAAAACTCCAGGCCGTGCTGGAAAACCGTAGTCCGAAGGCGCCGCCACAAGTATTGGTGGACAACGTGCAGCCGGTACCGCGCCTGTGGCTGGCGAGTGTCGAGTTCAGCGCCTTCGAACCGCGCAACGGCAAGATGCAGCGTTACATCCAGCACCGTGCGGCGCTGTCATTCAGCTACCTCGACGAATACGTCAGCGGCCAGAAGAACAGTGACATTCTGATTCGCCAGGAAGCCCAGACCCTGCGGGTCAAACGTCACCCGGACGTCGAACAGAGCTACCGCGAGCAGCTGCGAATTCTCGGTTTCCGCATCGCCACCCGCCAGAGTAAGGCCCTGCCGGAAAGCGCCGGCGAACTCTATGAGATGGTCAACGACAGCGCCTGGCTGACCTTCACCCTCAACGATCTGCCGAAGCTGCGCACTCAAGGCTGGGAGCTGCTGGTCGACGATGAGTTCGGTTTCGACCTGACCGCCGTCGACGACTGGTACGCCACCGTCGAGCAGACGCCGGAACGCGACTGGTTCGATCTGGAGCTGGGGATCATCGTCAACGGTGAGCGGCTGAGCCTGCTGCCGATCCTGCTCAATCTGATGCGCTCGCACACGGAAATCCTCAACCCGGAACGTCTCGCCCGCCGTCGCGACGATGAACTGATTCTGGTGAACATCCCGCAACGCAACAGCGAGCACGGGCCGTTGCAAGTCGCCCTGCCCCTCGGCCGGCTGAAACCGGTGCTGGCGACCCTTGGCGAGTTCTATCTACAAGAGCCGGGCGAAACCACCTTGCGCCTGAGCAAGGCCGACGCCACGCGCCTGAATTCGCTGGAAGGCATCCCGCTGCTGTGGGAGGGTGGCGAGCAGATTCGCAGCTTCGCCCAGCGCCTGCGTGATATCCGCGATTACAGCGCCAAAGCACCGAAGGGACTGAATGCGACGCTGCGTCCTTATCAGCTCGAAGGCTTGAGCTGGATGCAGTCGCTGCGGCAACTTGAGGTCGGCGGGATTCTCGCGGACGACATGGGCCTGGGCAAAACCTTACAGACACTGGCGCATATTCTCAGCGAGAAAAACGCCGGGCGTCTGGATCGGCCGTGCATGGTGGTGATGCCTACCAGCCTGATTCCCAACTGGCTCGACGAAGCGGCGCACTTTACGCCGCAGCTCAAGGTCGTCGCCCTGTACGGTGCCAGCCGTAAAAAACATTTCGAGCATCTGGCCGAATACGACCTGATCCTCACCACTTATGCGCTGCTGCCCAAGGATGTCGAGCGCCTGGCTCAGCAGCCGTTGCATGTATTGGTGCTGGATGAGGCGCAGTACATCAAGAACCCGAACAGCAAAGCCGCCCAGGCTGCCCGTGAGCTCAATGCTCGTCAGCGCCTGTGCCTGAGCGGCACGCCGATGGAAAATCACCTGGGCGAACTGTGGTCGCTGTTTCACTTCTTGCTACCCGGATGGCTCGGCGACGTCAAAAGCTTCAACGCCGATTACCGTGTGCCGATCGAAAAGCGCGCGAGCGAAGTCAGACTTCAGCACCTCAACGGCCGGATCAAACCGTTCCTGCTGCGCCGCACCAAGGAACAGGTTGCGACCGAGCTGCCGCCGAAAACCGAGATCATCCATTGGGTCGAACTCAACGAGGCCCAGCGCGACGTATACGAAACCATGCGCCTGGCCATGGATAAGAAGGTTCGCGACGAGATCACCCGCAAAGGCGTGGCGCGCAGTCAGATCATCATTCTCGAGGCGCTGCTCAAGCTGCGGCAAGTCTGCTGCGATTTGCGCCTGGTCAACGACGCCACCCTGCCCGCTCGCGGCAGCACCTCAGGCAAGCTCGACAGCCTGATGGAAATGCTCGAGGAGTTGTTTGAGGAAGGCCGACGGATTCTGCTGTTCTCGCAATTCACTTCGATGCTGACACTGATCGAGGACGAGCTGAAAAAACGCAATGTCGCGTATGCGCTGTTGACGGGACAGACCCGTGATCGGCGTACACCGGTGAAGGAATTCCAGAGCGGCAAGCGTCAGATCTTTCTCATCAGCCTGAAGGCTGGCGGCGTGGGTCTGAACCTGACGGAAGCGGACACGGTGATTCACTACGATCCGTGGTGGAACCCGGCGACCGAGAATCAGGCAACCGACCGCGCGTATCGCATTGGCCAGGAGAAGCCGGTGTTCGTCTACAAGATGATTGCCCGGGGCACGGTCGAGGAGAAGATTCAGCATCTGCAGAAGGAAAAGTCCGACCTGGCGGCCGGCGTGCTGGATGGGCGCAAGGCCGGGGACTGGAAATTGCAGAGTGATGATATCGAGGCGTTGTTTGCGCCGTTGCCGGACAAGTTTGAAAAGCGCTGAGATCTTCGTCGGCTATCAGATCGATTCGCGGGCAAGCCCGCTCCCACAGGTTTAGCGTGACCTCTGTGAGAGCGGGCTTGCCCGCGAAAGGTTCGACTCGGTTTCGAGCCAGACTCAGCCCTTGAGTACGCGCGCCAACGTCGACTTCACCTTGCCCATGCCGTCATGCAACGCCTGCTCGATCTCGGCCATGGTGATCACTTCAGTGGTCTTGCCCGCCGCCGGGTTCACCACCAGCGACAGACAGGCGTAATCCAGATCCAGCTCACGGGCCAGCGCCGCTTCCGGCATGCCGGTCATGCCGACGATGTCGCAACCGTCACGCTCCAGACGCACGATTTCGGCCACGGTTTCCAGACGCGGACCCTGGGTGCAGGCGTAAACGCCCTGATCGCTATACTCGCAACCTTCGGCGGCCAACGCAGCAATCAATTGCTGACGCAGCGGTTCGCTGTAGGGAAAGCTGAAGTCGATGTGTGTGACATGTTCCAGATCATCGGCGAAATAGGTGTGCTCGCGACCGCTGGTGTAGTCCACGATCTGATGCGGCACGCAGAAATGTCCGGTGCCCATTGCAGGATGAATCCCACCCACGGCGTTGACCGCGATGATCGCTTCGGCCCCGGCCTGCTTCAACGCCCACAGGTTGGCGCGGTAGTTGACCTTGTGCGGCGGGAAGCGATGCGGGTGACCGTGGCGAGCGAGGAACAGCACTTCCTTGCCGGCGTATTCGCCAATCTGAACCTCGGCCGATGGCGCGCCATAAGGCGTATCCACCGCCAGCGACTGACGAATGCTCAGGCCTTCCAGCTGGGTCAGGCCAGTGCCGCCGATGATTGCGTAAACCGTCATAGCGAAAAATCCTTAATCGATCAGTTGAGTGTCTTTGAGCGCGCCGACAGCGGTCAGCCAGCGCGGATCCTGACGGTATTCGGTGTTGGCGAACGCCTGACCGCGCATGCGCGCGATGCGTGGCGACGGCTTGACCTTCATGCGTTGCGCGGCGCTCAGGGCCAGTTCGGCGGCTGCTCGGTCGTTGCACACCAGGCCCATGTCACAACCGGCACTGAGTGCCGCTTCGATACGGCTGGCGGCGTCGCCAACCACGTGCGCGCCGGCCATCGACAGGTCATCGCTGAAAATCACACCATCGAACTGCAGCTCACCGCGCAGGATGTCCTGCAACCAGCGCCGGGAGAAACCGGCGGGCTGCGCATCAACTTGCGGATAGATCACGTGGGCCGGCATGACGGCGGCCAGTTGTTTGCAGAGTCTGGCGAACGGCACGAGGTCGTTGGCGCGGATCTCTTCGAGGCTGCGCTCGTCGTTGGGGATCGCGACGTGAGAGTCGGCTTCCGCCCAGCCGTGGCCGGGGAAATGCTTGCCGGTGGCGGCCATGCCGGCGCTGTTCATGCCTTTGATGAAAGCACCGGCGAGTAGCGCGGCGCGCTCCGGGTCACCTTCAAACGAGCGGGTGCCGACAACGGCGCTGCGCTGGTAATCCAGATCCAGCACCGGCGCGAAGCTCAGGTCGAGTCCGACCGCCAGCACTTCGGTGGCCATGATCCAGCCGCATTGCTCGGCCAGATACTCGGCGTTCGGGTTGTCAGCGATGGAGCGCATGGCTGGCAGACGCACGAAGCCCTGACGCAAACGCTGGACGCGACCACCCTCCTGGTCCACCGCCAGCAGCAGGTCCGGACGAATGGCACGGATCGCCGCGCTCAGCTCACGCACCTGGCGCGGATGCTCGATGTTACGGGCAAAGATGATCAGGCCGCCCACTTCGGGCTGGCGCAACAATTGGCGATCTTCGGCCGTCAGCCAGGTACCGGCGACGTCCACCATCAACGAGCCTTGCAGGCCAGCAGTCATAGAAATTCCTTGAAAACGAAAAACCCGTCGCCCACGGAATCACCGCCTGGGGTATTGCCCGGCGGGTCGGTGATTTCAATGAGAAACGGGTTCAGAACGAGAGTCGACATGGGCGGCTAGCTTAGCGGATGTCAGCTGCCGCGCCCACCCATGGACGGTTAAACCTTGGCAGGTGCCGGCGCGGATTTGCTGCGTGGTCGCAACTGCGCGGTGGCCATGGCCGTGTCGGTGACGCCGGTTTCGGCACGCATGCCGGCTGCCAGGAACGGCACCATCAGACGCATCACCTGCTCGATGGAGGTGTTGACGCCGAAGTCGGTCTCGGCAATCGCGCGCAGGGCCTTGATACCCGACATGCTGAATGCTGCGGCACCGAGCATGAAGTGCACGCGCCAGAACAGTTCGATCGGAGGAATGCGCGGGGCGGCTTCGTTCACCAAGAGCATGTAGCGACGGAAAACCTTGCCGTACATGTCTTCCAGATAACGGCGCAAGTGGCCCTGGCTCTGACTGAAGGCCAGACCGAGCAAGCGCATGAAGATCGACAGATCGTTGCCGCTGCGGGGTTGTACCACCAATGCTTGCTCGACGAGGATTTCCAGCAGCTCTTCAAGCGAAGGCTTGTTCTCTGGCTTGGCCTGGCGGCGCTCCAGCTCTTTGTCGAGGCTGATGCAGAACGGACCGAGGAAGCGCGAGAAAACCGCCTGGATCAGCGCCTTCTTCGAGCCGAAGTGATAGTTCACCGCAGCGAGGTTGACCCCTGCCTTGCTGGTGATCAGACGCAATGAGGTTTCAGCGAAACCTTTTTCCGCGAACAGCTGTTCTGCAGCATCAAGAATGCGTTCAACGGTTTCCGACTGGGCCATGGCTACTCCGCCTGACAAACACTTGTTTGAAACATACGTTTCAGCCTATGCCTTGTCAAGCCTGCCAGTTCGTTTTGGGAATGGTCGGTCAGTTATTTAACCACAACAAGGACGCCACATTAATCAGCGTCGTCACTGACCGTCCGGCGGCATGGCAAAAAACGATCATTGCCAAGACCGCTTCACTGTATATAATCCCAGTCACTGTATAAAAAGACAGAGCGATCAATATGCTTAAGCTGACGCCACGCCAAGCCGAGATTCTGGCCTTTATCAAACGCTGCCTCGAAGACAACGGCTACCCGCCGACCCGTGCGGAAATCGCTCAGGAACTGGGTTTCAAGTCGCCCAACGCGGCCGAAGAACACCTCAAGGCGCTCGCCCGCAAAGGCGCGATCGAAATGACTCCCGGTGCTTCTCGCGGCATTCGCATCCCTGGCTTCGAAGCCAAGGTCGACGAATCCACCCTGCCGATCATCGGTCGAGTGGCTGCCGGCGCGCCGATTCTCGCTCAGCAACACATCGAAGAGTCCTGCAACATCAATCCGGCCTTCTTTCATCCGCGCGCCGACTACCTGTTGCGCGTCCACGGCATGAGCATGAAGGACATCGGTATTTTCGACGGCGACTTGCTGGCGGTTCACACCACCCGCGAGGCACGCAACGGTCAGATCGTGGTTGCGCGGATTGGCGACGAAGTCACCGTCAAACGCTTCAAGCGTGACGGCAGCAAAGTCTGGCTGATTGCCGAAAACCCTGAGTTCGCCCCTATCGAAGTCAACCTGAAAGACCAGGAACTGGTCATCGAAGGCTTGAGTGTCGGCGTCATCCGCCGCTAAAGGAGGCTTTATGCAGTTCCCACACGTACCTCAGCAAACACAACTGCCGTTGTTCGAGGCATTTCTGGCGCAGCCCCTCGCCCCCATCCTCAAAGATGTCGTCGAGCGTCCGTGGAATACCGAACCTGAAGCGTTCAGCGAGCTGTCACTGCGCGGCGCGACCGGGAACTGCCTGAGCCTGCTCGCGCCGATTCTTCGCGAACTGAGCGAGGATCAGGACGCACGCTGGCTGACCCTGATTGCACCGCCTGCCAGCCTGACCCAGACCTGGCTGCGGGACGCAGGATTGAATCGCGAACGCATCCTGCTGTTACAACCGCGCGGCGCTCAAAGCGCTCAGCAACTGGCCTGCGAGGCATTACGGCTAGGTCGTAGCCACACGGTCGTCACGTGGCTGAACCCACTGAGCGCAGGGGCACGGCAACAGCTGGTCAGCGCCGCCCGCACCGGGGACGCTCAAAGCCTGAACATTCGTTTGGGGTGATTCAGCAACAATGCGCGCCATGTAAAGCGCAGGGCTTCTCCAGGGATAGAGAAGCCGATCTGGAGCAGTAACTGACAGACAGCGGATCAATGAAGAACCCGCGGCCCCTCATCCTTATCGAATTCGCCTTCAACCATACGCCCCGCCATTTGCACGCCGACGCTCAACATGGCTTTGGCAATTTCAACGTGCTGGCCCTGCAGAAACGCCTTGGCATCCTCGGAGAAATCCAGAGTCACCAGAGAACCCTCGTCCTCGGCCCTGCGCAGTTCGATTCGGCCGTCTGGTAGCTCGACAATTTCTAGAAAGGACGTTGGCATATAGGTCTGTTCTCCACGAAAGGCAGGGATTATATAGACATCATTCAGGCTTCGCTCGGGATCTTGACCAGCAGCACGCCTCTCGTCGCCGCCAGTCCAGAACTCCTCAGCACTCGTTCAAGCCTTCACGGAAACGGATCGCCAGGCCCTTGAGGTTCTGCCGCCAGCTCTCGAGTTCTTCGCGGCTCAACTCTTCGACCGTCTCTTCTTCATCCAGATTCACGGCCAGAATCAACGGCTGCGTCACATCGCCCTTCGGCTTGTGTGGCACCCGTGGTGGCTGAAACAGCGCCGAGTGCGCGGCCAGCAATTTAGCCAGCCATGTCTCAGGATTGCCTGCCAGCTCGATCATCTCCGCCAGCTCCGGAATGGCAATGGACTCCAGCACTTCGCGGGTCAGCAGGGTTTCCGCCCGCGACGCATTGGCCTGTGGCAGACGATAGAAGCCGGCGATTTCATGACACAGCCCCAACAACGCACCGTAGAGATGAAACAGTGCGGATTCGCGCCCGGCCTGAATCAGCGCCAGCGAGTTCATCGCCCGCCCCTCTTCGGCCCTGGCCAGCGCTTCCAGCGACAAACCCGCGAAATAGATCTTCTGATTGGTACGGGTATAGAGTTCGTGGGCCATGTCGGCACTCTCCACAACGAAATAATTGCTTCACACAGGCCGGACAGTGTCATGGATCAGCCGATCCGACCGCAAGCATTAAACAAAAAGGCCGCATGAAAACCCGAAGGTTGTCATGCGGCCTTTTGTGTTGAAGATGCCCAGTCAGGGCACCTTCAGATCAGCACTTTCTCAAGCCTTGGCTTTTGCCGGACGCTTGTCCTCAACTGTCCACTTACCACCGTCAAAGAACGCTTTCCAGCCAGTCGGCTTGCCGTCGACTTCGGTCTGAACGTATTGCTCCTTGGTCTTGCGGCTGTAGCGGATCACGGCTGGCAGGCCATCCGGATCCTTCTGCGGCGCTTCACACAGGAAGTGGTACTTCGGATCAATCTCGTCCTTGTGCGGCAGAATCTCGATCACCAGCGGAGCACGGGTCTCGCGGTTTTTCGGGAACTGGCTGGCGGCCAGGAACAGACCGGACGCACCGTCACGCAGGATGTAGGTGTCGTTGACCTTTTCGCATTTCAGCTCAGGCATCTTCACCGGATCCATCTTCGGCGGCGCCGCATCACCGCTCTTCAGCAGCTTGCGGGTGTTCTTGCACGTCGGGTTGGTGCAACCGAAGAACTTGCCGAAACGGCCGGTCTTGAGCTGCATCTCGCTGCCGCACTTGTCGCATTCCAGGCTCGGACCTTCGTAGCCCTTGATGCGATAGCTGCCTTCTTCGATTTCGTAGCCGGCGCAATCCGGGTTGTTACCGCAGATGTGCAGCTTGCGCTTCTCGTCGAGCAGGTAGGCGTCCATCGCCGTGCTGCAGATCGGGCAGCGATGCTTGCCACGCAGTACCAAGGATTCCGACTCACCCTCATCGTCCGCCGCGATTTCATCGCCCGGCACCAGATTGACGGTGGCCTTGCAGCGTTCTTTCGGCGGCAGGCTGTAGCCTGAGCAGCCGAGGAACACGCCGGTCGATGCAGTACGGATCTGCATTGGACGGCCGCAAGTGGTGCACGGAATATCGGTCATCACCGGCTGATTGGCACGCATGCCGGCCTCCGGATTCTCCGCCACTTCAAGTTTTTTCTTGAAGTCGCCGTAGAACTCGTCCAGCACGTTTTTCCAGTCGCGTTCGCCCTGGGCCACGTCATCGAGATTCTCTTCCATGCCGGCGGTGAAGCCGTAGTCCATGAGATTCGAGAAGCTTTCCGACAGACGCTCGGTAACGATGTCGCCCATCTTTTCCGAATAGAAACGACGGTTGTGCAGGGTCACGTAGCCGCGATCCTGAATGGTCGAGATAATTGCTGCGTAAGTCGAAGGACGACCGATGCCGCGCTTTTCCATTTCCTTCACCAGGCTGGCTTCCGAATAACGTGCCGGCGGCTTGGTGAAGTGCTGGGACGGATCGAGCTTGATCAGCTTCATCACGTCGCCCTGCGCCATGTCCGGCAAAACATCATCGTCGCCAGGCTTGGTGATTTGCGGCAGCACGCGGGTGTAACCGTCGAACTTCAGGATGCGGCCCTTGGCGCGCAGCTCGAAGTCGCCGGCAGCGACGCTGACAGTGGTCGACAGGTATTGCGCCGGCAGCATCTGGCAAGCCAGGAACTGGCGCCAGATCAGCTCGTAGAGGCGCTCAGCGTCGCGTTCCATGCCGGCCAGCTTGGCGGGCGTGGTGTTGGCGTCGGAAGGACGAATCGCTTCGTGAGCCTCTTGCGCGCCTTCTTTGCTGCTGTAGACGTTCGGCGATTCCGGCAGGTACTTCTTGCCGAACTCGGTTTCGATGTAATCGCGCGCCATCGCCACGGCATCAGCCGAGAGATTGGTCGAGTCGGTACGCATATAAGTGATGTAGCCAGCTTCGTAGAGACGCTGGGCCATCATCATGGTTTTCTTCACACCGAAGCCCAGGCGGTTACTCGCGGCCTGTTGCAGTGTGGAAGTGATGAACGGTGCCGACGGCTTACTGCTGGTCGGTTTGTCTTCACGCTTGACGATGCTGTAGCTGGAGGACTTGAGCTTCTCCAGGGCAGCCGTAGCCTGCGCTTCGTTCAGCGGCTTGAAAGCTTCGCCTTTCTCGCGAGCGACTTCGAAACGCACGGTCGAGCCTTTGGCGGTGCCGAGATCGGCGTGCACTTCCCAGTACTCTTCCGGGTTGAACGCGCGAATCTCACGCTCACGCTCGACCACCAGTTTCACGGCAACCGATTGCACGCGACCGGCGGACAGGCCACGGGCGATCTTCGCCCACAGCAGCGGCGAGACCATGTAGCCAACGACGCGATCGAGGAAACGACGGGCCTGCTGCGCGTTCACTCGATCGATGTCGAGTTCGCCAGGCTCCGAGAAGGCTTCCTGAATCGCCTTCTTGGTGATTTCGTTGAACACCACGCGCTTGTAGCGGCTGTCGTCACCACCGATGGCTTCGCGCAGGTGCCAGGCAATGGCTTCCCCCTCGCGATCCAAGTCGGTTGCGAGATAGATGGTGTCAGCATCCTTGGCGAGCCGGCGCAGCTCTTCGATGACCTTTTCCTTGCCCGGGAGGATCTCGTACTTGGCTTTCCAGCCATGTTCGGGATCGACACCCATGCGCGAGACCAGCTGCTTGCGCGCCTTCTCTTTCGGCGACAGCGCTGGCGCTTCGCCCGCAGCAGCCTTGCCGCGCTTGGCGGCAGGCTCCTTGCTGGCGCTAGCCGAACCGCTGGTGGGCAGGTCTCGGATATGGCCGATACTCGACTTCACCACGTATTGGTTGCCCAGATACTTGTTGATGGTCTTGGCCTTAGCCGGGGATTCCACAATGACCAGCGATTTGCCCATGGATCAGAAAATTCCTGAATTCTAGAAGTGAAAGGCGGTTGGCGCCTGACGCGGCACCGCTATATATAGTGGCTACAAGGTGAGGTCAAGCGCAGGGTTTTGCGCGCACTCGCCTTACGGCTTCGAAAAAAGGCTCGGTTCGGCTTGCACCAAAGCAAAGCGTGGGACCTGCTCCCCGTCAACCTCGACGGACTCCAGGAACATGCTCAAGGGACGTACCCAGAAGCCGTAATCGCCATACAGGGCTTGGTAAAAGACCACTTCTTCTTCGGTCTCGGAATGCCGCGCGACACTGAATACGCGGTACTGCGGACCTTTGTAATGTTGGTAGAGCCCAGGTTGTATCGGCATGCTTCGGCCCTCACTCAAATTTTTTCAAAATAAAAACAAAAATAAATCCGCAAAAAACAAAAACCGGGGCACTTGGCCCCGGCTTCCATCGACGAGACGCTTAAACGCGTTCGAAGACGGTGGAGATGCCTTGGCCGAGGCCAATGCACATGGTGGCCACCCCGAAGGTGCCGCCATTCTGCTTCATCACGTTCAGCAACGTGCCGGAAATACGGGCACCGGAGCAACCGAACGGGTGACCCAGGGCGATCGCGCCGCCGTGCAGGTTAACCTTCTCATTCATCTTGTCGAGCACTTTCAGGTCTTTCAGCACTGGCAGGGCCTGTGCGGCGAACGCTTCGTTGAGCTCGAAGAAGTCGATATCGTTGATACCCAGGCCGGCACGTTTCAGTGCTTTCTGAGTAGCCGGTACCGGACCATAGCCCATGATGGCCGGGTCCACACCCGCTACCGCCATCGAGCGAATCACCGCCAGAGGCTGGATGCCCAGGTCCTGTGCACGCTGCGCCGACATCACGATCATGCACGAAGCACCATCGGTGATCTGCGACGAAGTACCGGCTGTCACGGTGCCGCCCTTTGGATTGAACGCCGGCTTCAGAGCCGCCAGACTTTCCAGGGTGGTTTCCGGACGAATGGTTTCGTCGTAATCGAAGGTTTTCAGGAAACCGTTCTCGTCGTAACCCTGCATCGGGATGATTTCGTCCTTGAACTTGCCTTCCACAGTCGCCTTGTGGGCCAACTGGTGGGAACGCACGCCAAAGGCGTCCTGCTGTTCGCGAGTGATGCCGTGCATTTTGCCCAGCATTTCAGCGGTCAGGCCCATCATGCCCGAGGCTTTAGCCGCGTACAGGGACATGTGCGGGTTCGGATCGACACCGTGCATCATGCTTACGTGACCCATATGCTCGACGCCGCCAACCACGAACACGTCACCGTTACCGGTCATGATCGCTTGCGCAGCAGTGTGCAGCGCGCTCATCGACGAGCCACACAGACGGCTGACGGTCTGGCCGGCCGAGGTGTGCGGGATCTGGGTCATCAGCGACGCCATGCGCGCGATGTTCCAGCCTTGTTCGAGGGTCTGGTTCACACAGCCCCAGATCACGTCCTCGACTTCGGCAGGATCGACCTTGGTGTTGCGTTCCAGCAGTTTGCTGATCAGGTGCGCCGACATGTCTTCGGCGCGGGTGTTGCGGTGCATGCCGCCCTTGGAGCGGCCCATCGGAGTACGACCGAAGTCGACAATCACGACGTCTCTAGGATTCAAGTTCATAAGTTCACTCTCACTCTAGTTGGGGGCGCTTAACCGAAGAAGCTCTGGCCGTTCTTGGCCATTTCGCGCAGCTTCGCGGTCGGGTGGTACAGCGCGCCCAAATCAGCGTACTGGTCGGCCAGGGCAACGAACTCGGCAACACCGATCGAGTCGATGTAGCGCAGCGCACCGCCACGGAATGGAGGGAAACCAATACCGTAGACCAGACCCATGTCGGCTTCGGCGGCGGTTTCGACGATGCCGTCTTCCAGGCAACGCACGGTTTCCAGGCACAGCGGGATCATCATCCAGTTGATGATGTCTTCGTCAGTGACTTCGCGCTGCTCGTAGACGATCGGCTTGAGCACTTCCAGTACCGACGGGTCGGCAACTTTCTTCTGCTTGCCTTTCTTGTCGGCCTCGTAGGCATAGAAGCCCTTGCCGTTCTTCTGACCCAGACGCTTGGCTTCGTAAAGCACGTCGATGGCCGAACGACGGTCGTCCTTCATGCGGTCCGGGAAGCCTTCAGCCATCACTTCACGACCGTGGTGGCCGGTGTCGATGCCGACCACGTCCATCAGGTACGCCGGGCCCATCGGCCAGCCGAATTTTTCCATGATCTTGTCGATACGGACGAAGTCCACACCGGCGCTGACCAGCTTGGCGAATCCGCCGAAGTACGGGAACAGTACGCGGTTGACCAGGAAGCCCGGGCAGTCGTTGACGACGATCGGGTTCTTGCCCATTTTCTTGGCGTAAGCAACGGTGGTGGCGATGGCCAGCTCGCTGGACTTCTCGCCACGGATCACTTCCACCAGCGGCATCATGTGCACCGGGTTGAAGAAGTGCATGCCGACGAAGTTTTCCGGACGCTTGAGGGCCTTGGCCAGCAGGCTGATGGAAATGGTCGAGGTGTTGGACGCGAGGATGGTGTCCTCTTTGACCTTGTCTTCGACTTCCGCCAGAACGGCTTGCTTGACCTTCGGATTCTCGACCACGGCTTCAACGACCAGGTCGACGTGACCGAAATCGCCGTAGGACAGGGTCGGACGAATGCCGTTGAGCACTTCAGCCATTTTCGCGGCGGTCATGCGGCCTTTATCAACGCGGCCGACCAGCAGCTTGGCGGCTTCAGCCAGACCTTGCTCGATGCCGTGCTCGTTGATGTCCTTCATCAGGATCGGCGTACCTTTGGAGGCCGACTGATAGGCGATACCGCCACCCATGATGCCGGCGCCCAGTACGGCAGCCTGCTTCACATCTTTGGCGATTTCGTCGTAGGCCTTGGCCTTTTTCTTCAGTTCCTGATCGTTCAGGAACAGACCGATCAAGCTCTGCGCGGCAGAAGTCTTGGCCAGTTTCACGAAACCTGCGGCTTCGACTTCCAGCGCCTTGTCACGACCGAAGTTCGCGGCTTTCTGGATGGTCTTGATCGCTTCGACCGGGGCCGGGTAGTTCGGGCCAGCCTGGCCAGCCACGAAACCTTTGGCGGTTTCGAAAGCCATCATTTGTTCAATCGCGTTCAGCTTGAGCTTTTCCAGCTTCGGCTGGCGCTTGGCCTTGTAGTCGAACTCGCCGGAGACGGCGCGCTTGATCAGCTCAAGGGCGGCATCCTGCAATTTTTCAGGAGCAACCACGGCATCGACAGCGCCGACTTTCAGCGCGTCTTCAGGACGGTTTTCCTTGCCGGCGGCAATCCACTCGATGGCGTTGTCGGCACCGATCAGGCGCGGCAGACGCACGGTACCGCCGAAGCCCGGGTAGATGCCCAGTTTGACTTCCGGCAGACCGATCTTGGCCTTGGTCGACATGACGCGGTAGTCCGCTGCCAGGCACATTTCCAGGCCGCCACCCAGGGCGATGCCGTTGATCGCGGCGACGGTCGGAACGTTGAGGTCTTCGAAATCGCTGAAGATCTTGTTGGCTTCGAGATTGCCAGCAACCAGCTCGGCATCCGGCAGCTTGAAGTTGTCGACAAATTCGGTGATGTCGGCGCCGACGATGAAGACGTCCTTGCCACTGCTGACGATCACGCCCTTGATCGAAGCATCTGCCTTGATGGTGTCTACGGCCTGACGCAGTTCGTTCAGGGTAAGACGGTTGAACTTGTTGACGGACTCACCCTTGAGGTCGAATTTCAATTCGACGATGCCACTTTCAAGAGCTTTAACCGTGATGGCTTTACCTTCGTAAATCATCAACTGATCTCCACGATATGGAAGCTGAACAGTACACGTCGGACGCAGGCAAATGGCTCGGCAGGACGTTTTTTCGTCGATGCTGACACTCATCCACCCGGCACACCCGCCAACGCGATAGTCGGGATTCTGTAGGAGCAGTCTGCAATACAAACGCTCAATTCATACGCCCGTTTGATTTGGGTACGCCACCTTCACGGAATTTCCGACAATTGTCAATCGCCCTAAATACGGGTTGAAATGCGACTTTGCGGTCATTTCTGTAGGACGCAGCCCGGCCACACACGCTTGCATGTGAGGGCATTCATAAGATTAATAGTTAGAAAAGTCGCCCTAATTCACCGCAAGCCTTGTTTAACAGGCTACGCTGGCTGGACTACGAAGGAAAACAGGCGCAGATTTGCTGACCGGATGACTCCGGTTCAACGCCAAAAAGAATTTCCGGCCTGCCTGGCCAACCCCGCCCGATGAATCATGTCGGGCTTTTTATTGCGCGTCTGTCGGACGTTTCGCACCGTTGCGGCGCGAAGAGTCAGCGAGTCATGCGAGCGCTTTCAGCGTGGCATCAATCTCCAGCAAAACCGACGCATCACCCTTCTCGCCCCAATAGAGGGCGATCATCTGCTTGTCCGCCTCGACCTTGAAAACGTTGCCCGGCAATTTCTCGAAATGATTCAGCAGCAACGGATCTTCACAGACTTCCTGCCACTGATTCACCCAAACCCCCGGGGATTTCTGCCAATACGTCCAGCACGCCGGCTGCTTGCCACGGCGTGGCCGATGGTATTGCGCGCACGGGTTTGGCGGCTCCTGGCCCAGCCAGTGCGGCCACTCCTGGGGCGCCAGCTGCATGGCCAGCCCGATGCGCCGGGCCTCGGTGCGCAAGGCTATCCGGCCACTCTGTGCACGGGACGGGCGCAACCACGCCAAGGGGCTCAACACCACCAGCAGGATTGACACCACCAGCCAGACCGTCATATCTCTACTCCCGTTTTGTCATGAGCCCATTGCGTCACTTTGGAACCAATGCGCTTGAAACCAGCCATACTTAACAATATTGATCCCTCACGAGGAGCACCTCATGCCCTACCACCATATCCTGGTCGCCGTAGATCTGACCGAAGAGTGCGACCCTGTGATCCACCGCGCCCGAGAGCTGTCGGTGAGCAACGGCGCCAAGCTGTCGCTGGTGCATATCGTCGAACCGATGGCCATGGCTTTCGGCGGTGACGTACCTATGGATCTGTCACAACTGCAACAACAGCAGTTTGATCAGGCCAAGGAACGCCTGGAACGCCTGAAGCACAAGTACACCGAGCTCGAAGGCGCCAACTGCCACCTGACCTACGGCCAGCCGCGTCAGGAAATCCACCATTTCGCCAAGGAACAGGAATGCGACCTGATCGTGGTCGGCAGCCATGGCCGGCATGGTCTGGCGCTGTTGCTGGGCTCGACCGCCAATGACGTGCTGCACGGCGCACCTTGCGATGTGCTGGCAGTGCACCTGGTCAAACGCTGACCCCGAGCACTTGTGAAAAGCTAAAAAAGCCCGACGCCCATCACTGGACGCCGGGCTTTTTCATGCCTGGAAACAATCAGGCGTCCAGCTCGGCCCAACGTTCCACCAACGCATCCAGCTCAGCCTGCAACTGCTCAAGCGAAGCAATCACCTTGGCCGTCTCGGCTGGCGGACGCTGATAGAAGCCGGCCTCAGCCATTTCAGCCTCGACAGCAGCAATCTGCTGCTCTTTAGCGTCGATGTCGCCCGGCAGTGCTTCCAGCTCGCGCTGAAGCTTGTAGCTCAGTTTCTTCTTCGCAGCTGGAGCCGCAGCAACCGGAGCGGCAACCGGAGCCGGTTCGGCAGTGACCACCGCCGAGTTCAGGTCGGCCTTGCCGGATTTGCTTTCGGTCACGCCCAACAGACGCGGCGAGCCGCCCTGACGGATCCAGTCCTGATAGCCGCCAACATACTCGCGAACCTTGCCTTCACCTTCGAAGACCAGGGTGCTGGTAACCACGTTGTCGAGGAATGCCCGGTCGTGGCTGACCATCAGCACAGTGCCGTTGAAGGTCAGCAGCACTTCTTCGAGCAACTCGAGGGTTTCCACGTCGAGGTCGTTGGTCGGTTCGTCGAGTACCAGCAGGTTTGCCGGCTTGCTGAACAACTTGGCCAGCAACAGACGCGCACGCTCGCCGCCGGACAACGCCTTCACCGGCGTGCGGGCACGCTGCGGGCTGAACAGGAAGTCGCCGAGGTAGCTCAGCACATGGCGGCTCTGGCCGTCGATATCGATGAAGTCGCGACCTTCGGCGACGTTATCGATCACGGTCTTTTCCAGATCCAGCTGATGACGCAACTGGTCGAAGTAGGCCACGTCGATCTTTGTGCCCTCTTCCACTTTGCCGCTGGTCGGTTGCAGACCGCTGAGCATCAGTTTCAGCAGAGTGGTCTTGCCGGTACCGTTGGCGCCGAGCAGACCGATCCGGTCGCCGCGCTGCAGCACCATGGAGAAATCGCGGATCAGGAACGGACCGCCCGGATGCGCGAAGCTCACGTTATCCAGCACCATCACCTGCTTGCCGGACTTCTCCGCTGTTTCCAGCTGGATGTTGGCCTTGCCGGTGCGCTCGCGACGCTCGCTGCGCTCCACGCGCAATGCTTTCAGCGCACGTACGCGGCCTTCGTTACGGGTGCGGCGGGCCTTGATGCCCTGGCGGATCCACACTTCTTCCTGGGCCAGACGCTTGTCGAACAGCGCGTTGGCGGTTTCTTCGGCGGCCAGTGCGGCTTCTTTATGGACGAGGAAACTGGCGTAGTCGCCGTTCCAGTCGATCAGGCCACCGCGATCCAGTTCGAGGATGCGGGTGGCGAGGTTTTGCAGGAAGGAACGGTCGTGCGTGATGAACAGCACGGCGCCCTGGAAATCCTTCAGCGCCTCTTCAAGCCAGGCAATCGCACCGATGTCCAGGTGGTTGGTCGGCTCGTCGAGCAGCAGCAGATCCGGCTCGGACACCAGCGCCTGCGCCAGCAGGACGCGACGACGCCAGCCGCCGGACAGTTCGGCGAGGGTCTTGTCGGCCGGCAGTTGCAGGCGGCTCAGGGTGCTGTCGACCAGGGTCTGCAAGCGCCAGCCATCGCGAGCTTCGAGGTCGTGCTGGACGTGCATCAGCTTGTCCAGATCGGCATCGGTGACGATGTTCTGGCTCAGGTGATGGTATTCGGCGAGCAAGGCGCCAACGCCATCGAGGCCTTCGGCGACCACGTCGAACACTGTCCGCTCGTCGGCCACCGGCAATTCCTGCGGCAATTCACCGATTTTCAGACCGGGGGCACGCCACACCGAGCCGTCATCAGGCTTCTGGTCGCCCTTGACCAGTTTCATCATGCTGGATTTGCCAGTGCCGTTGCGGCCGATGATGCACACCCGCTCACCACGGGCGATCTGCCAGGACACCTTGTCCAACAACGGCATCGCGCCGAATGCAAGGGACACATCGCTGAATTTGAGCAGGGTCATGAGCTTCTCCAAAAACCGGGCGCGCATTCTACCTGAATCGGGGCCCGAGCAGGCCGGCAATTTCGCCGCTGACGCACTCTGCACAACAATTGTTGCGAACTTGTGCTGCAAGGCCGGCAAAGCTTTCGCCCCCTGCTGGCAAAAGGCTAAGCTACAGACAATTCAGTGCGGGTTTTGGGCCGGCACTTGTCATGATTTCTCTGCCCGGATGTCTCATGCGCAGTCGCCTCTTCAGTGTTTTGTCATGTTTGCTGCTTTCCGCCGCTGCCGTTCAATCCGCCCAGGCGGTGGACCTGTCCACCCAACGCCAGTATTACGATGAAGCCAAGCGCGCCCTGGCCAAGGGCGACACCGGCCCGTATTTCCGTTACAGCCAGGCCCTCGCCGATTATCCGCTGGAGCCGTACCTGGCTTATGACGAGCTGACCGCCCGGCTGAAAACCGCGAGCAACGCGGAAATCGAAAAATTCCTCGCCGAGCACGGTGACCTGCCCCAGGCCAACTGGATGAAGTT
Source organism: Pseudomonas sp. GW821-FHT11D10 (assembly GCF_058808435.1). Lineage (NCBI taxonomy): Bacteria > Pseudomonadati > Pseudomonadota > Gammaproteobacteria > Pseudomonadales > Pseudomonadaceae > Pseudomonas > Pseudomonas sp. GW821-FHT11D10. The sequence continues at coordinate 574,548 of NZ_JBXARR010000004.1, forward strand.
GCGCTGGCTGCGCTGGCTGGCCGATCGCGGCGACTGGGCGACGTTCGTCAAGTATTACGACCCCAAGCTGAATTTCACCGAACTCGACTGCCTGAACGCGCAGTACCAGATCAGCCACAACAAGAAGGCCGAGGGCTACGCCAACGCCGAGAAGCTGTGGCTGACCGGCAAATCCCAGCCCGCCGCCTGTGATGCGCTGTTCGGCATGTGGGCCGCCGAGGGTCAGTTGACCGAACAGAAACGCTGGGAACGCGCCAAACTCGCCGCCCAACACCGCAACTATCCGCTGGCCAACAGTCTGGTCAACGGCCTGACCACCCTCGCCCCGCGCGGTCGCCTGCTGGTGGACGTGGCGCAGAAACCGGAACTGCTCAACCAGCCTTCGCGCTTCACGCCGGCCGATGAACCGATGTCCGACGTGGTCAGCCTGGGCCTGCGCCGCCTCGCGCGTCAGGACCCGGACAAGGCCATGGCCCTGCTCGACGGTTATGCCAGCAGTATGCATTTCTCCCGGGATGAAAAAGTCGCGATCGCCCGGGAAATCGGCCTGACCCTCGCTCGGCGTTTCGACAGCCGCGCGCTGGACGTGATGACCAAGTACGACCCGGAACTGCGCGACAACACCGTGTCCGAATGGCGCCTGCGCCTGCTGTTGCGCCTGGCGCGCTGGGACGACGCCTACCAACTGACCCGCCGCCTGCCGCAGGATCTGGCCACCACCAACCGCTGGCGCTACTGGCAGGCCCGCAGTCTGGAACTGGCGCAACCGCAAAATCCGGAAGCGCAGACGCTGTACAAGAATCTGTCGCGGGAGCGTGACTTCTACGGCTTCCTCGCCGCCGACCGCTCGCAGTCGCCGTATTCGCTGAACAACAAGCCGCTGGTGCTCAGTCAGGCGCTGATCAACAAGGTGCGCAACACCCCTGGCGTGCGCCGTGCGCTGGAGTTCCACGCCCGTGGGCAGATCGTCGACGGTCGCCGCGAGTGGTATCACGTCAGCCGGCATTTCAGCCGCGACGAAATGGTCGCCCAGGCGAAACTGGCCTACGACCTGAAATGGTACTTCCCGGCCATCCGCACCATCAGCCAGGCGCAGTACTGGGACGATCTGGACATCCGTTTCCCGATGGCCCACCGCGACACTCTGGTGCGCGAAGCCAAGGTGCGTGGCCTGCATTCGAGCTGGGTGTTCGCCATCACCCGTCAGGAAAGTGCGTTCATGGACGACGCCCGTTCCAGCGTCGGCGCCAGCGGCCTGATGCAACTGATGCCCGGCACCGCCAAGGAAACCGCGCGCAAGTTCAGCATTCCATTGGCCTCGCCACAGCAGGTGCTTGATCCGGATAAAAACATCCAGCTCGGCGCCGCTTACCTGAGCCAGGTACACAGCCAGTTCAACGGCAACCGCGTGCTCGCCTCCGCCGCCTACAACGCCGGCCCCGGCCGTGTGCGCCAGTGGCTGCGCGGCGCCGACCACCTGAGCTTCGACGTCTGGGTGGAAAGCATCCCGTTCGACGAAACCCGCCAGTACGTGCAGAACGTGCTGTCCTACTCGGTGATCTACGGACAGAAACTCAACTCGCCGCAACCGCTGGTGGACTGGCATGAGCGGTATTTCGACGATCAGTGATCGGGGCGCGTATCGCCGATAGATCGACGTAAACAAAAATGCCCGCATCGAGAGATGCGGGCATTTTTTATGGCGTTCTACTAGGTCGGTTACTTAGTCGGTTACTTAGTCGGTCGAAGCCTGATGACCATCACTGAACTGCAACGCCGCCAACCGCGCATACAACGGATTACTCGCAATCAACTCCTGATGCGTGCCGATCGCGACCAGTTTGCCCTGATCCATCACCGCGATCCGGTCGGCGTTTTTCACCGTGGCCAACCGGTGGGCGATCACCAGCGTGGTGCGGTTCTGCATCAGGCTCGGCAGCGCTTGCTGGATCAGGTGTTCGCTTTGGGCGTCGAGGGCGCTGGTGGCTTCGTCGAGCAGCAGGATCGGCGCGTCGACCAGCAGCGCCCGGGCGATGGCCAAGCGCTGGCGTTGGCCGCCTGACAGGCCGAGACCGCCGTCGCCCAGATGGGTCTGGTAACCGTCGGGCATCTGTTCGATGAAATCATGGGCGTGAGCGATTTTCGCGGCTTCCCGCACCTGCTCCAGCGTGGCGGTCGGGCAACCGTAGCGAATGTTCTCTTCGACACTGCCGAAGAACAGCGCCGGGGTTTGCGAGACCAGCGCGAAGCAGCGACGCAGGTCCAGAGGATCGAGGCTCGTCAGCGGCACGCCGTCGATCAGGATCCGCCCTTCCCGGGGATCGTAGAAACGCAGCAGCAAGTCATACACCGTGGACTTGCCCGCGCCGGACGGGCCGACGAGCGCGAGGGTTTCGCCGGCGTTGATCGTCAGACTCAAGCCTTCGACGGCGAGGCTTTCAGGACGCGAAGGGTAGGAAAAACGCACATCCTGCAACTCCAGCTCGCCTTTGACCCGTTCCGGCAGCGTCACCAATCCCGTAGTCGGTGGCTGGATGATGTTCTCCGAGCGCAGCAATTCGGCGATGCGCTCGGCGGCGCCGGCTGCTCGCTGCAACTCGCCTATCACTTCGCTCAACGTGCCAAACGCACTGCCGACGATCAGGCTGTAGAACACGAACGCCGCCAGTTCGCCCGCAGAAATCCGCCCGGCAATCACGTCCATGCCGCCGACCCACAACATTACCGCGACGGCGCCGAGCACCAGCACGATCACCAGCGTGATCAGCCAGGCCCGCTGGAAAATCCGTTTGCGCGCAGTCTCGAATGCCTGCTCGACGGTGCTGGCGAAACGCTGCTCATCCTGCACCTGATGGTTGTAGGCCTGCACGGTCTTGATCTGGCCAAGGGTTTCCGAGACGTAGCTGCCAATGTCGGCGATCCGGTCCTGACTCAGCCGGGAAAGGTTACGGACGCGACGGCCGAAAATCAGGATCGGCGCAATCACTAGCGGCAGCGCAATCACCACGATGCTGGTGAGCTTGGGGTTGGTGATGAACAACAACACCACACCGCCAATGACCATCAGCAGATTACGCAGGAACAGCGACAGCGACGAGCCGATCACCGATTGCAGCAGCGTGGTGTCAGCGGTCAGCCGCGACTGGATTTCCGAGCTGCGGTTGTCCTCGTAAAACCCGGGATGCAGGTACACCAGATGGTTGAACACCTGCCGACGGATGTCCGCCACCACGCGCTCGCCGATCCAGGACACCAGATAAAACCGCGCAAAGGTGCCGACCGCAAGACCGAACACCAACAGCATGAACAGGCCGATGGATTGGTTGAGCAGGTGCGGGGATTGAGTCATGAACCCTTGATCGACCAGCAACTTGATGCCCTGCCCCATCGACAAGGTGATGCCCGCCGTGACGATCAGTGCAAGCAGTGCGCCGAAGGCCGGCCAGCGATAGGGAGCAAGGAAATGACTGGTCAGGCGCAAGGCCCGGCGGTGCCGCGAGGAAAGCATCGGGATCATTCAGGTTCACGTCGTGTGCTGATTAATGGGGCCAGCCTACAGACTCATATGGGGCGGAGCTCTTTAAATCAACACTGTAAATCACAATGAGTCAGGTTAAATATGACCGGCAAGACTACCCCCTAGATGCTATTGGTCTAAGGTCCGGGTTGAGACAGACGGTCATTTCTGTTTGAGTGGAGATGCCGTTCCGGACCGACCGCAGGGAGTTGTCACAGCCTGGTCACCTGACGGTTTTAATCTAGGCACACAACCTGATGAGGAGACAGGCCATGTCCTTGCAAAACAGCAGCGAAGACAAGATTGAAGTGATCCGCACCAAGCCCGGCCAACCTCTGGGTTGCTCGATCATCGATGAACACGGGCGTGAAATCGAGATCACTGAAGACATGATCCAGGACGCCTGCCGCGAACTGGAACAGCGATTGGTCAAGCCTGCCGAACAAAAGTGATATCGCCACCGTCTTCCTGACCCGGCCCATGCAGGCCGGGTTTTTTCTGCCCGCTGTTTATACGGCCACAGCGCCCAGCGCGGTCACGATCTGGCGCAAGGCCGGCGAGTCGCCCTCGATCCGCACTTTCAAACCTTCGATCTCGCGTCGCGACGGATACTGTTTGCGCAGCAGATCAAACGCGGCACGTTGCTCACCGACGCTGCCCAGCAGCGTGCGACGGAAATCCGCATCGTCCCGGCGCGGGTCGTACACGCCACGGCACAACATCGCCAGCGCCCAGGCCGGATCGCTGTCGGCATGCAGGGAAACTTCCGACAACCAAGGCGCCGGCAGCAGATCACCGAGCTGAATGCTGGCGGGCTCACCGATAAATTCGCAGTACGCCTGATAGATCTGCGCCGTGCCGCGCTGTTTGCCATCGAGGCTGTAACCGGCGATGTGTGGCGTTGCCAGTACGCAGAGTTCGGCCAGCGCCACATCGACTTGCGGTTCGGCCTCCCAGACATCGAGCACCGCTTGCAGGTCTTCACGCTCCAGCAGCACTTCGCGCAACGCGGCGTTATCCACCACCGGACCGCGAGCCGCGTTGATCAGCCAGGCGCCGGGCTTGAGCTGCTGCAAACGCTGCTCGTCGAACAAATGCCAAGTCGCACCGTCGCCGCTGCGGGTCAGCGGGGTGTGCAGGCTGATCACGTCGCACTGCGCGATGATCTGCTCCAGGCTGACATAGTCGCCGCCCTCGGTCGCCTGACGTGGCGGATCGCAGACTTTCACGTTCCAGCCCAGCCCTTTCAGCACCTTGATCAGGCGACCGCCGACTTCACCGGCACCGATTACACCGTAAGTGCGTTCACGCAAATCGACGCCTTCGATTTCGGCCAGGGTCATCAGGCTGCCAAGTACGTAATCGACCACGCCCCGGGCATTGCAGCCGGGCGCGCTGGACCAGGTGATCCCGGCCTCGTTGAAGTAATCGAGATCCAGATGATCGGTGCCGATGGTGCAGGTGCCGACAAAACGCACCTTGCTGCCTTCAAGCAGTGCGCGGTTGACGTTGGTCACCGAGCGCACCAGCAATACATCGGCCTGTTCGACCGTGGCCCGGTCGATGGAACGACCCGGCACCCGGCGGATCTCGCCGAAACCGGCAAAAAAGGCATCGAGCAGCGGGATATTTTCGTCGGCAACAATCAGCATGGCGGGGCTCCTTGGGCGGATCGGCAGTGTAGGCGCTGGGACTGCGATGAGCCAGCAGGCTTTGATTCTTGATAAGGCGCGGCGATTACAAATACGCAACAGAGGATTTTTCCTGACCATAACGTCAGCGGCGTAGAATGCCCGGCCTTGCGCATCAACCCCTGTGGACGCTTTGCCTGTGAATTCCGTGACTGACCGCCCTGCTGCCCTTTCCCTCAACCGCCCTGCCCGGGTTCGCCTGGAGCTGAAGAATCTGCTCGGCCTGGCCCTGCCGATCATGATCGCGCAACTGGCAACCACCGCCATGGGCTTCGTCGATGCGGTGATGGCCGGGCGCGTCGGGCCCAAGGATCTCGCGGCCGTGGCGCTGGGCAACTCGATCTGGGTGCCGGTGTTCCTGCTGATGACCGGCACCCTGCTGGCCACCACGCCGAAAGTCGCCCAGCGCTTCGGCGCCGGCACCCACAGCGAAATCGGCCCGATCGTGCGTCAGGCCCTGTGGCTGGCTCTGGTAGTCGGACTGATGGCGACCGGCATGCTGTTCAGCGCCGAACCAATCCTGCACCTGATGAAAGTCGATCCGGAACTGATCGGCCCGTGCATGCAGTACCTGCACGGTATCGCCAGCGGCCTGCCAGCGGTGGCCTTCTACCATGTGCTGCGCTGCACCAGTGACGGCCTCGGTCGCACCCGCCCGGCGATGGTGCTGGGCCTGTGCGGTCTGGCGCTGAACATCCCGCTGAACTACGTGTTCATTTATGGCCACTTCGGCGTGCCGGCCATGGGCGGCGTCGGCTGCGGCTGGGCTACAGCCATCGTGATGTGGGTGATGGCACTGGGTCTGGCCGGTTATGAGCGCTGGGCGCCGGCCTACAAGTCGAGCGAACTGTTCAGCCGTTTCGACTGGCCACAATGGGCGGTGATCAAGCGCTTGTTGGCCATCGGTCTGCCGATCGGTGTTGCGGTGTTCGCCGAGTCGAGCATCTTCGCGGTGATCGCGCTGCTGATCGGCAGCCTCGGCGCCACCGTGGTGGCCGGGCACCAGATCGCGCTGAACGTCAGCTCGCTGGTGTTCATGATTCCGTACTCGCTGGGCATGGCCGTGACCGTGCGGGTCGGCCAGGCTCTGGGCCGTGAAGAACCTCGCGAAGCGCGTTTCGCTGCCGGTGTCGGCATGGGCACTGCGCTGGCCTACGCCTGCCTGTCGGCGAGCATGATGCTGTTGATGCGCGAGCACATTGCAGCGATTTACACCTCCGATCCGATGGTGATTCACATCGCGGCGATGCTGATCGTGTACTCGGCGCTGTTCCAGTTCTCAGACGCGATCCAAGTCACCGCCGCCGGCGCCCTGCGCGGTTATCAGGACACCCGGGTGACGATGATCCTGACCCTGTTCGCCTATTGGGGCATCGGCCTGCCGGTGGGTTACGCCCTCGGCCTGACCGACTGGCTCGGCGAGCCACGCGGCCCGAGCGGCCTGTGGGAAGGCCTGATCGTCGGCCTGAGCTGCGCGGCGCTGATGCTGTCGATCCGCCTGACGCGCAGTGCGCGCAAACGTATTCGCATCAGCCGCTCGATGGGCTGATCGGCCATAAAAAAAGACCTGCACATGCAGGTCTTTTTTTTGCCTTCCAATCAACCGGACTTCTTGCGAATCCAGTACAGATAGGTCCCGGCTTCTTCGTGCTGCCCCACCAGTTCATGGTCGAGAAACACGCAAAACTTGGGGATGTCGCGGCGGGTCGACGGGTCGGTGGCGATCACCTTGAGCAGGCCGCCAGGCACCAGGTCACGGATGTGCTGGTGCAGCATCATCACCGGCTCCGGGCAATTGAGACCCGTAGCGTCGAGGGTGCCGTCGACCGGCGTATCAATCATTTCACTCATGATTCACTCCTGAAACTGGCCGGCATTGTCGCCCAATGCCGGGTGTTCGGTCACCTGTCGCGCGCTCAGCGGGCTTTGGTTTTCTTCACGTCATGGCGGCGCAAATGGCAGGTCACTTCCTCACGGTCGTGGTACAGCTGTTTGCAGCCGATGTCGACCTTGATTCCACGGGCCTTGAAACCGTCGGCGATGCGTTCGAGCAGGCGCTTCACTTCGGCGTAACGCTGCTTCATCGGCAACTTGAGGTTGACCACCGCTTCCCGGCAATGACCCTCGCCGATCCACTCTTCGAGCATCGCGGCGTTGCGCGCCGGTTTCTCGACGATGTCGCAGACCATCCAGTCCACCGGTTGCTTCGGTTTGAAAGTGAAGCCGTCAGCCATCAAGTGCTGCACCAGACCGGTGTCCATCAGGCTTTCGGCCATCGGGCCGTTGTCGATGGCGGTCACCAGCATGCCGCGATTGACCAGTTGCCAGGTCCAGCCGCCCGGCGCCGCGCCGAGGTCGACGCCGGTCATGTCGCTGTGCAGGCGATCTTCCCACTGATCGCGGGGGATGAAGTGGTGCCAGGCCTCTTCCAGCTTCAGGGTCGAACGGCTCGGCGCCTCGCGCGGGAACTTCAGGCGCGGAATGCCCATCGGCCACATCGCCGAGTTACCGGCGTCGGCCAGACCGAGGAATACCTCACGGCCGCTCTTGAAGGTCAGCAGCAGGCGCGGCTTGCTGGCGTCCTCCACCAGTTTGCCGGCACCGGTCAGGGCCTTGCGCAGCGGGCCTTCGAACTTCTTGCAGAAGTTCGACAGTTCCTTGCCGTCGTTGGTGTCGACGACTTCCAGCCACAGGCTGCCACAGACCGGGAATTCAGCCATGTGCGCGAGAATCACGCTGATGCGGTCGGCTTCCGGCAGATCGATGAAAAACCCGCGCGCCCACTGGCGCGGGAAGATCAGCTCGGCGAAACGCTGACCGCGCATCAGGCGTTCGGCGCCGTCTTCTTCGGTGCAGACGAACTCGGCGCAAGCGGTCGCCGGTTTGGCCTTGGCGTAGCCGGCCACGTTGAGTTGGGCGGCGAGGTCGGAAATCTCCGAGCAGACTTCGCCTTCGAAGCCTGGCCGGCAATGCATGAATAGGGTGTTCATTCTTACTCCTGGGCAGAGGGCGATCATTCATCCCCTGCGCGATGCCCAGACCCTGCGTTGAAGCAAAGCCTGTCACGAAAACCGGCGCATGATAGCCCATGTCGGAACCTTGGTTCTGTCCATAGAGTCCAGTTATTAGCCAGCTACCTAAAACAGGGCTAGGTTTAAAGCTCTATTCGTCCCCTCTATCCGTAGCCGTGCGGATTCAAAGGAGTGATCGTAATGCCGTCCCTCGATAGTCTGAAGTCTCTTAAAACACTTAAAGTCGATGACAAGACTTACCACTATTTCAGCCTGCCGGATGCCGCCAAGACCTTGGGCGATCTCGACAAGCTGCCGATGTCGCTGAAAGTCCTGCTGGAAAACCTGCTGCGCTGGGAAGATGAAAAAACCGTCACCGGCGCCGACCTCAAGGCCATTGCCGCGTGGCTCAAGGAGCGCCGCTCTGACCGGGAAATCCAGTACCGCCCTGCCCGCGTGCTGATGCAGGACTTTACCGGCGTACCGGCCGTGGTCGATCTGGCCGCGATGCGCGCCGCCATGGCCAAGGCCGGCGGTGATCCGCAACGAATCAACCCGCTGTCGCCGGTGGATCTGGTGATCGACCACTCGGTGATGGTCGACAAATTCGCCAGCGCCAGCGCCTTCGAACAGAACGTCGACATCGAAATGCAGCGCAACGGCGAACGCTACGCCTTCCTGCGCTGGGGCCAGAGTGCCTTCGACAATTTCAGCGTGGTGCCGCCGGGCACCGGGATCTGTCACCAGGTCAACCTCGAATACCTCGGCCGCACCGTGTGGACCAAGGATGAAGACGGCCGCACCTATGCCTTCCCCGACACGCTGGTCGGCACCGACTCCCACACCACCATGATCAATGGCCTCGGCGTACTCGGCTGGGGCGTCGGCGGAATCGAGGCGGAAGCCGCGATGCTCGGGCAACCGGTGTCGATGCTGATTCCGGAAGTGATCGGTTTCAAACTCACCGGCAAGCTCAAGGAAGGCATCACCGCCACCGATCTGGTGCTGACCGTGACCCAGATGCTGCGCAAGAAAGGCGTGGTCGGCAAATTCGTCGAGTTCTATGGCGACGGCCTCGCCGACCTACCGCTGGCCGACCGCGCGACCATCGCCAACATGGCCCCGGAATATGGCGCGACCTGCGGCTTCTTCCCGGTGGATGACGTGACCCTCGACTACCTGCGCCTGTCCGGCCGTCCGCCTGAAGTGGTGAAATTGGTCGAGGCCTACACCAAGGCTCAGGGCCTGTGGCGCCTGCCCGGTCAGGAACCGGTGTTCACCGACAGCCTGGCGCTGGACATGGGCAGCGTCGAAGCCAGCCTGGCCGGGCCGAAACGCCCACAGGATCGCGTCTCGCTGCCGAATGTCGGCCAGGCGTTCAGCGACTTCCTCGACTTGCAGTTCAAACCCGTCAGCAAGGATGAAGGGCGTCTGGAAAGCGAAGGCGGCGGTGGCGTGGCGGTGGGCAATGCCGATCTGGTCGGCGAAACCGACTACGAGTACGACGGCCACACCTATCGCCTGAAAAACGGTGCCGTGGTGATTGCCGCAATCACCTCCTGCACCAACACCTCCAACCCGAGCGTGATGATGGCTGCCGGCCTGCTGGCGAAAAAAGCCGTTGAAAAGGGCCTGACCCGCAAGCCGTGGGTAAAGAGTTCGCTGGCACCGGGTTCGAAAGTCGTCACCGATTACTACAAGGCCGCCGGGTTGACGCAGTATCTCGACCAGCTCGGTTTTTCGCTGGTCGGTTACGGCTGCACCACTTGCATCGGCAACTCCGGCCCGCTGCCTGAACCGATCGAAAAAGCCATCCAGAAAGCCGATCTGACCGTGGCCTCAGTCTTGTCCGGCAACCGCAATTTCGAAGGCCGAGTGCATCCATTGGTAAAAACCAACTGGCTGGCCTCGCCGCCGCTGGTGGTCGCCTATGCCCTGGCCGGCAGTGTGCGCACCGACATCAGCAGCGAACCACTGGGCAACGACCAGCAGGGCAATCCGGTTTACCTGCGTGACATCTGGCCGAGCAGCAAGGAAATCGCCGACGCGGTGAATCAGGTCAACACGGCGATGTTCCACAAGGAATACGCCGAGGTGTTCGCCGGTGACGAACAGTGGCAAGCCATCGAAGTGCCGCAAGCCGCGACCTACGTCTGGCAGGCGGATTCGACTTACATCCAGCATCCGCCGTTCTTCGATGACATTGCCGGGCCATTGCCGGTGATCGCTGATGTGAAAGGTGCGCGAGTGCTGGCTTTGCTGGGTGATTCGGTGACCACTGACCACATCTCCCCCGCCGGCAACATCAAGGCCGACAGCCCGGCCGGGCGTTACCTGCGCGAGCAAGGCGTCGAGCCACGGGACTTCAACTCCTACGGCTCGCGCCGGGGTAACCACGAAGTGATGATGCGCGGCACTTTCGCCAACATCCGTATCCGCAACGAAATGCTCGGCGGCGAGGAAGGTGGCAACACGATCTACATTCCGACCGGCGAAAAGCTGGCGATCTACGACGCGGCCATGCGTTATCAGGCCTCGGGCACGCCGCTGGTGGTGATTGCCGGGCAAGAATACGGCACCGGTTCCAGCCGCGACTGGGCCGCCAAGGGCACCAACCTGCTCGGAGTAAAAGCGGTGATCGCCGAAAGCTTCGAGCGCATCCACCGTTCCAATCTGGTGGGCATGGGCGTACTGCCGTTGCAGTTCAAGCTGGATCAGAACCGCAAGAGCCTGAACCTCACCGGCAAGGAAACCCTGGATATTCAGGGCCTGAGCGGTGTCGAGCTGACGCCACGGATGAACCTGACCCTGGTCATCACCCGTGAAAACGGGCGTCAGGAGAAAATTGAAGTGCTGTGCCGCATCGACACCTTGAACGAGGTGGAGTACTTCAAGTCCGGCGGGATCCTGCATTACGTGTTGCGCCAGTTGATCGCCTCGTAAAACCTGCAGATGCAGAAACACCGCCAATCGGCGGTGTTTCTGTTTGAGCACGGCACTTTTATGCAGACGAAAAAAAACCCGCCGAAGCGGGTTTTTCCCAAGACCATTATCGACTCCCTGTCGGCAGCGATCCTTGCTAATGGTCGATCATCCGTGATCCTGAAACACTCCCTGTGCTTCAGTTGATGAGGCTAGATTACGCTGTGGATCCAATCGGCAATAGTCGAAATAGCTACCATCGCGTGTAAGACATTCGCCATAGCGGGCCTTCCGAAAATCCTTAGACTTGTCAGGCATCGAGCGCAGAAGCCGCCAGTTGCGCGACTTTCAGCTGTCCTTTTGCCGCAGTTTGCTCGTCATCCTCCATGAACCACGCGGCAGACAGTCCGGCGAACGCCAGTACCCATTGCAGCAGGCGTTTTCGCTCGATTGCCGCTGCCTCGCAGATCACGTCGACTTGGCGCCGAAAGCGCTCGGGATCGGTGGCCGTCGGCAATTCCGGGTTGCAGATCAGGTTGGCGTAGTCGTAACCGCGCTCGCCCCGCACCCGCTTGGGGTCGATGGCCAGCCAGCCTCGTGGGCCGAAATCGAGGACGTTGTCGTGGTGCATGTCGCCGTGCAGCACCACTACGTCCTGCGGCTCGGCGAGCAAGGCCTGGGCGGTTTGCAGGCATTCGGCGTATTGGCCGCCGTATCGGGTCGTGGCCATTCTTAATGATGCAAACCACGGTGCCAGTTCCACCAACGGCGGTGGCGGCGTCGGTCGCGGTGCGTGCAGCCGCGCCAGCGCTCGGCACATGATCCGCGTGGCCTCGTCGTCTTCGCCGTTGAGCGCCATGTGCATCAGGGAACGCTGGCCCATCGCCCGCTCCAGCAACAGGCCTTCCTCGTGATGAGCGAGCACCCGGGCGGCGCCGTCACCGTCCCACCAGGTCATCAACAGGTTGCCGTACTTTTCCTCGTCATCCACCGCGACTTTCAGCATTGCCGGCACATCGCCCTGACGCACCGGCATCAGGCGGCTGCCCGGGGTGATGATCGGCTCGCCGTCCGACGCCAGCGCCCAGCGTTCCAGCCACGGCGTGAACAGGTCACGATCAGCCACCCTCACGCTCGCGGGCCCGGTCGCTCTCCGTGAGGAAGTGTTCAAGTCGACTCAACTGTTCCTCCCAGCCCCGGCTGTCCATGTAGTAGGCCTCTTTCTGGCGCACGTCGGGAATGTGTGCGAAACCTGACTCGGAGACTTTCAGCAACGTGCCGTTCTCGTAGTCCTGCAGTTCGAATTTGACCAGGGTGGTCGGCTCCTGGGAATAGTCGATTTTCGGGTTCACCGCATACGGATGCCAGCGGAAGGAGAACAGTTGCTGCGGCTCGACCCGCTCCACCAACACGTTCCAGAGCACATGTTCATAACCGGGGTACGTCACCTGCCCCTGCGTCCATTCGCCCGCGATAAACCGCCGGCCCTCCAGCGCAACGCCGAACCACTGGCCGAACGCCTCGGCATCGACCAAGGCGCGCCAGACATGGGAGCGCGGCGACCTGAGCATGATCTTACGTTCAAAGCTGTTGGGTACTGGTTTCATACGTCACCTCCTGTTTTGAACAGTAGGCTTGTATGACCACATGTCCAATCCGAAGTTGTATCAATCCAGTGCAACGGTCGGATCTGATTGAAATATCCGGCAGTATTTCAGGGCGCCGGTTCGTCAGAATGCGCACGGATCAGCGCGGCGAAACTGATAACGTTCGCAGCGAACTGAACGACACAAGGACGTCATCATGCAGCCCTCCCTCCCCGAACGTTACCGTGGCGCCCTGCTCGGCCTGGCCTGCGGCGATGCCGTGGGAACCACCGTCGAATTCCAGCCGCGCGGCAGCTTCCAGCCCCTGACCGACATGGTCGGTGGCGGGCCGTTTCGCCTGAAGCCCGGACAATGGACCGACGACACCTCGATGGCGTTGTGCCTGGCAGAAAGTCTGCTGAACAAAAACGGCTTCGATGCCGCTGACCAGATGGGCCGCTATCTGAACTGGTGGCAATGGGGTTATCTGAGTTCAACCGGCGAATGTTTCGATATCGGCATGACCGTGAGTCAGGCGCTGGATCGCTATCAACACACCGGAGAGCCGTTTGCCGGCTCCACTGACCCCTACAGCGCCGGCAATGGCTCATTGATGCGCCTGGTGCCCGTGGTTCTGTTTTATTTTCCCGATGCCCGGCAAATCAGGCGATTTGCCGCCGACAGTTCACGTACCACGCACGCGGCGCCCGAAGCCGTTGAATGTTGCCAGCTGTTTGCCCAACTGCTCGGCAAGGCCCTGGAAGGCGCATCGAAATCGGAACTGCGCACCCTGCCGCCAACAGCCTTCAGCCAGCCCAAGGTGGCGGCGATTGCCCGGGGCGAGTACCTGCACAAGACCGAACGCGACATTCGCGGCAGTGGCTATTGCGTCGAATCCCTGGAAGCGGCGTTATGGTGCTTCCAGCACACCGACAGTTATGCCGCGGCCGTCCTGCAAGCGGCGAATCTGGGCGATGACGCGGACACCACGGCTGCCATCGTCGGCCAGTTGGCCGGCGCCCATTATGGTGTGCAGGGAATCCCGTTCGGGTGGTTGGAAAAACTACATGACGGAGAAGAAATTGCCGCGACAGCGGAGCGGTTGCTCAACGCATCGAGGCAGCATAAATCCTGATGGCGCCACGAAGTCGCTAAACTGCCCGGCACGTTCATTCATCAAAGCGAGATGACTCATGTCCCCACGCCTGCTTCTGGCCCTGACACCTTTTCTTTTTATCTCCGTTGCTCACGCTGCCGTGGACTGCGCCAATGCCAGCGATCAGGCGACGATGAATCAGTGCGCCGCGCAGGAAAACAAGGCGGCGGACAAGGAGTTGAATGCCGTTTATCAACAGATCACTGCTCGGTTGAAGGACAACCCTGATGGCAAGAAACTGCTGGTGAGCGCGCAACGGGCGTGGATTGGCTTTCGTGATGCCGAGTGCAAGTTTTCGGCATCCGGCGTGGCAGGCGGGAGTGTTTATCCGTTGATCTACAACAATTGCATCGCATCGGTGACGAAGACGCGAACCGAGGCGCTCAAGCAGTATTTGAAATGTGAGGAAGGTGACATGAGCTGCCCGGTGCCCGGGGCCTGATTTTCAGTACCTGAGCTGCCACCGCAGCGGCAGCTCAGGCACTGTCCGTTACCGGACGAAGATCTGCGCCGTGGTAATCGCCATATCCCCACCCGGCAATTTGATGCTGCCGGTCTGTTTCATGGTCTCGGCATCAAAGATCGCCACATCGTTGAAGGTCCCGGCCAGATAGATCTTGCTGCCGTCCTTGTTGAACGAAATGCAGTAGTAGGAATGATCCAGTGTCGCCGCCTGAATCAGCTTTTTCTGCTTGATGTCGTACTTGGCCAGACGATTGAGCACACCGAACATCAGGTTCGGATCCTTCGGCGAGCGCATGCCGCTGAAGTAGATCTCGGTCAAAGGCCCGAAATCGGTGGTCTCGGTCTTGCCGGTTTTCAGATCGACGCTGAACAAGCCGTACAGGTATTCGGCCGTGGCCGGATCCTGCTTCTTGTCCTTGAACTTGGCGGCGGTGTACAGCAGCGAAAAGTCATGGCGGTAAGTCTGCTGATTCCACACGTAAAGCACGTCCGGCGCGCTGTAGTTCGGGCGTTTCCAGTGACGACTGGGGATCAGCACGTCGAACTTGCCGCTTTTCACATCGACCTTGTACACATCAGCGCCGGCGACGTAGAGCGTGCCGTCATCGCCGCTCTGCATGATCGTCAACTGCCGTGGCGCCGGGAAGCTGCGCACTGGTTTGGCGTCCATCCCGGCGTCGGTGGCGTACACGTCCAGACGCGGCTGTTTGACCTCGTAGCGGTCGTTGAGCATTTGGGTCGGGTTGGCGATGGTGTACAGCTCCTTGCCGTCATGGCTGACGGTGAAAGCGAACATCGACCGTGCCTTCTCCCCCGGTTGCTGGGTGATGCTGGCGTGGAACACCTGCTTGCAGCTGTCCAGTTCGACACCGTAGACATCGGCGTAATGGTTGTTCAGCACGTACGCGGTCTTGCGATCCGGCGAAAGCTGCACGGTGCCCGGGCCAAAAGCGTCGGGCATCTTGCAGGTCTTGTACAGGCTGTCGGTCGCCAGATCGATGACGTGCAGGTTGTTCGGGTAGTTGGTGGTCAACATGTACTCGTGACCGTCTTGCAGCGCGGTGTTTTCATCGGCCAGAACCGGGAGCGAACAGGCGCTCAGGACCGCGAGTGCGGCAAGGCCGCAGGCTTTGTTGAGGCTAGGCATGCTGGAATCCTTCTTCTTAGGGATCACTTGTCTTTCGGGAAGACAGTGCCGAGGTTGCGCCAGTTGTCGTTGGACGCCTGGGCATCCTTGTTCCAGTCCGGGTAGGTGCTCATCATGTCCGGCACCTGGGCCGGCCACCAGCACGGATCGGAGCAGCCGTAGAGGTCAGCTTCCATCGGCTGGCACAGCGACGATACCCCGCCGAACGCATCGATTTCCCAGCCTGGGTCGGTGGTCGAGGCGCAGCCGGCAACGGAGCTCATCGCCACCACCTCTTCGATGCGGTTCTCGTCCGCGGCCTGATCCAGCTTCAACGCTTTGTTATTGATTGCCTTGAGATGTTTCATATCAGTGAGCCTTGCGCGGAGTGATGTAGCTGCTGATGAACGCAGGGTTGTGGGCCATGATCCGGGTGTAGACCTCGATGCCGAAGTCGACCCAGTCACGCATCAGTTCGCAGTAGTGATAAGTCGGGTGGGCCGGATCGCCGTAGCGGGCATAGCTCTCGTGGTAGCAGCCGCCGGAACAGAGGTTGCGGATCTGACAGTCATGGCAACCGGTGTTGGTGCGATCCAGGCGCTGGGACAGGAAGTCGTTCAACTCGACCTGTTTAACGCCACTGTGGACGTTGCCGAAGGTCGGCAGCGACGAGCCGGTGAAGCGATGGCACAGGTTCAGTTCGCCCTTGTGATCCACCGCCAGCATCTTCAATCCGGCGCCGCACGGCAGGGCCTTTTTGTGGCCTTCGTGGATGTCGGTGATCAACTGATGCAGGTTGGA
The DNA here is from genome assembly GCF_058808435.1 of Pseudomonas sp. GW821-FHT11D10. NCBI lineage: Bacteria > Pseudomonadati > Pseudomonadota > Gammaproteobacteria > Pseudomonadales > Pseudomonadaceae > Pseudomonas > Pseudomonas sp. GW821-FHT11D10. The sequence continues at coordinate 590,823 of NZ_JBXARR010000004.1, forward strand.
GAAACCGATATTGCGGTGTTCCAGCGCAGCCTCCAGATAACGCCGGCCGAGGCGTTTCATGCTGGCGAACACTTCGATCAATTCGTCAGTGGTCAGGTTGAAGCTGCTGATATCGCCGGACGTCACCGGAGCAAATCCGACCTCGGCAAACCCCAACTCGTTGAACAGGTGATCCCAAATGGTTTCAACGTCGGTAACGCCGGTGGTCAGGGTCACCCGCGCACCGACCGGACGGCTGTTGTAGCGCGACAGCAGCATTTCGGCCTTGCGCCGCACCACGTCATAGGTGCCCTGCCCGCCCACGGTGATGCGGTTGCGGTCGTGCACGGTTTTCGGCCCGTCGATGCTCACTGACAGCCCGAAACGGTGGGCATTGAGATAGTCCACGGTTTCTTCGGTGAGCAGCGTGGCGTTGGTGGTCATTACGAATTCGACGAACTTGCCGGCCTCGGCAAACCGCTTCTCGCAGTAATCGACCATATACTCGATCAGCTTGCGATTGCTCAGCGGTTCGCCGCCGAAAAATACCACGGTGAACCGTTCTTCGTCGGGAGACTCACGCAGCAGCATTTCCACCGACGCGATGGCGGTTTCGACATCCATCTTCTTGCCGGCGGACGGCTTGTCGAGGTCTTCCTTGTAGCAGTAGGTGCAGCTCAGGTTGCAGCCGGTGTTGACGTTGAGCACCACGGTGTTGATCGCCGTGCGCTCGACGCGTTTAACCGCGATGTCCGGGGTCAGCGGCGAGCCGTCGCTGACCAGTTCCAGCGAGATCAGCTCGCGCAGGGTCTCGTTGATTTCCTCGCCGTTGAACCGCGCGCCGAGGCGCTGGATCAGGTCCTCCGAGGAGCAGCCCGGGCCGCGCAACGCATCGATGATGGTGCCGGTCAGTTCATCGCTGGCGAACAGCGAACTGCTGGGGATGTGGAACAGCATGCGGTCGGCGTCGACGTGCACTTCGTGCAGATTACGTTCGACCAGATTCAAGATAGCGCCCATTGCAAACCTCCTGTGCAAGCCCCGTTTGGGGGACTTGCTGTCATTCCGAAAAGTGTCTGAATCGCTGTCGCTCAGCTCAACTCACGTTTCAACATCAGGGAATGGGTGGATTGTTCCAGCGTTGCACGGTGACGATCAGGTGGCCTTCGCCGGTCAGGGATTTCCCTGCGTCGTCGACGGCGGCGATCACCTTGAGGTTGCCGGCATTGTTGGTGGACATCTTGCGTGCCGGATTCGGCCCGGCATCGCCCGGAGTGAACACGCCCGCGTCAGCCTGCATGGTGCCGGCGAACTTGACGTCCTCGTCCTCTTTGGCGCGCTCGTCGAAGGCTTCGACTTTCCATTGCGCCGGGAACACGCCGATGCGATACGGCTTGCCGTCGGCACCCTTGCCCCAGGCTTCGGCATCGAAGCGGCCCTGGACTTTCGGCGTCGAACCGCCGCCCTCGCCGATCCGTGCCACCGAGAATTCCGGCACCACTTTGACCGAGGCAATCTTGCTGTACACCGACAGGCTCGGGCCTTTCAGGCTGCCGACGCTGACCGCGCGCAGGCCCGGCTGGGCATTGACTGCCGCTTTGACTTTGACCTTGATCCGGTCGGCGTTCTGCTCGACCACTTCGACTACGTCCACGCCTTTGCCGAAGTTCGGCTTGCCGCTCAGACCGCTGCCGATCAGGGTCACTTCGGATTCGCTGCCGGCCTTCACATAACCTGGCTGCACCGCCAGCAAGCGCTGCGAACCCTGTTTGGCAGCGACGAAGTCCAGGCCACGCTCATCGTGCTCGGCCTCGAACATCCGGCCCTGCATGGCGTTGCCTTGTGCGGCGAACACCTGACGCATGGTCACGCCATCGACGGTCACGTTACCGCGCCATTCGTAACCGCTGTAGAGGATCGCGCTGCCGTCGCCGTTGAACGGTCTGCCATCGGCGTACTGACCTTTGACGACGACCTTGAAGGTGTCACTGCCATCGGCGGTGACGCTCATGGTGCCGGCCAGTTCACCCTTGCCTGGCAGGTGACCGCTGAAACTCCAGTCGCCGACCAAAGCTTCGGCTTTCGGTGCGGTTTTGATCCAGGACTGCCACGCCGGGTTATCCAGCGGATAACGCTTGGCCAGCAGCGGGACCATTTCCTTGCGGGCAATATCGAACCAGTCACGATCGCGGGACATGGCCTGATACTCCAGCGACGGCCATTGACCGAGGTGGAAATTCACCAGACGTTCCCATTCCTGAGCCGGACGCCGTTGCAGGGCGATCCGCGCACCGGAGTGGCAGCGTCCGCACATCTGCGCGGTTTTCTCGTCGAACTGCTCGACGGTGTTCAACCGCCGCTCCAGCGCGTAACGCACGCCATCGGTTTCGCTGGGCGCCAGGCCCTGGGTGTCGGCGAGGTATTTGACCAGCGTGCGACGGTCGTCATCGCTGATCTGCAAACCGTGCATGGTCTGCATCCGGGCGATGCTCATCAACCAGCCTTCCGGGGTCTTGCGCTGGTGGCTGATGCGGCTCAACTGGTCGCCGGCTTCAGGGGTGTGACAGCCCTGGCAGGTTTCCTTGAGGATGGTCTGGGCATCGCGGGCTGCCAGGCTGTACGGCGAATGCAGGGCCACGCAAGCGGCCACGGCCAGCAGGCTGGCGCTCATGCCTGATCGGAGTTTTCTCTTCATCAACGTCGAACCTCGCACGGTGCTTTCTTATTGTTGTGGCTTATCGTTTTTATGGTTTCTGCCGTTCGTGGCGATGCACGAACGGAGGCAAGCGAAACGTCTGCTGTGAGCAATACACGGAGCGTGCCAGCTTGCCGATAAGCTTTTCAATCAAGCAGTTACGTGAAGATCAAGGCGAAGTGGCGGTGCCGGCGGTGCTTACCGGCGTCCAATTTCGCGACAGCTGTTGCAGTCTGAGACAAGCATAGTTGTTGCGGCGTCGGCGACATTGCGTCGCGCGACAGATGACCCGGAGCTGGCAGCATCCCCCATGAAAAAACTCCAGGAGAGCGACGTCTGCCGAACCCACACGAAAACAAGCCCCGCCAATGACGGGGCTCTTGTACTGGCTTGTTTACCCGCGCCTAGCGAACGGAATTGTCCGGGTGAACCTTGTAACGCCCACAATGGTTGCAAACCATCGAGCATTCACAGTGGGCGCCGGCCTTGGCTGCCAATGCCGCGGAATCACGCTGGGCCGCTTGAATTCGACGATCCCGGTGATACCCATACGCGAGCAGCAAACTGACACCCATGCACCACAGCCCCACAATTAAAGCCGCCATCATTTCCCCTCCATCATGGCAACACCGAATGAGGTAACGATTACGAAAAAACTGGTTGAAGCCATCCACGCACCTGCCCGAATCGTATCGACATTGGTCAAGTCGCCAATCAACAGCGCCGCAATCCCCGTCACCAGAAATCCGGTCCCTACGCCCATCGTAAAATTGGTTAGCCATCGAATGGTTAAGTTGTTCATCGACATCCTTGTGAAAACACTGACCCGCCAAATCCATGGCAGGAAAACCCTATACACCAAGCAACTTAGCTCGTACTTCTTGCCTCCACCAGTCGGTAAAAACTGTCAGACGCGCGGCTTTTCCTACACCTGAAACGGCCCGATTTTGCTCAAGCCCCGTCACAGCGGCGTTGGCTTTGTAGGACGCGTATCCTGCATCTCAACGGGTGTCGCGTTTTGAGACAAATTCACCCTCATTGCCACTCAAACTCTTCCTCCCTCAGCCCGTGCAACCGGACTGTGCGCCACCTTCGAGCATTTGGCACAACCATTGCGAAAGCCCCTCTCGATCCCATCGAACAACAAGAGGTTTCGCCATGCCCCTGCCCTATCTGCTCCCTGCCACCTCGGCCTTTATCCAGCGCCCGCCGCGCATGCTGATCGGCGGCGACTGGGTCGAAGCCTCCGACGGCCAGACCATGCCGCTGCACAACCCGGCCACCGGTGAAGTGCTGTGTGTGGTGCCCCGCGCCACCCCGGAAGATGTAGACCGCGCGGTGCTCGCCGCCCGGCAAGCCTTCGATGATTCGGCCTGGAGCCGCACCCGCCCGCGCGAGCGGCAGAACCTGTTGTGGAAACTCGCTGACCTGATGCAGCGCGACGCCGAGCTGCTGGCGCAACTGGAATGCCTGAACAACGGCAAGAGCGCGGCGGTGGCGCAGGTGATGGACGTGCAACTGGCCATCGACTTCCTGCGCTACATGGCCGGCTGGGCGACCAAGATCGAAGGTTCCAGCGTCGACGTCTCGTTGCCGCTGATGCCCGGCGATCAGTTCCACAGCTTCATCCGTCGTGAAGCGGTGGGCGTGGTCGGCGCCATCGTCGCCTGGAACTTCCCGTTGCTGCTGGCCTGCTGGAAACTCGGCCCGGCGCTGGCCACCGGTTGCACCGTGGTGCTCAAACCGGCCGACGAAACCCCGCTGACCGCGCTGAAACTGGCGGAGCTGGTGCTGGAGGCGGGTTATCCGGAAGGTGTGTTCAACGTGGTAACCGGCACCGGCATCACGGCCGGTTCCGCCCTGACCCACAATCCGCTGGTCGACAAACTGACCTTCACCGGCTCCACCGCTGTCGGCAAGCAGATCGGCAAGATCGCCATTGACTCCATGACCCGCGTCACCCTGGAACTGGGCGGAAAATCACCGACCATCGTCATGGCCGACGCCGACCTGAAAACCGCTGCGGCGGGAGCGGCCAGTGCGATTTTCTTCAATCAGGGCCAGGTCTGCTGCGCCGGTTCGCGGCTGTATGTGCAGCGCAAGCATTTCGACAATGTGGTGGCCGACATCAGCGACATTGCCAATGCGATGAAACTCGGCAACGGCCTCGACCCGAGCATCGATATGGGCCCGCTGATTTCCGCGCGCCAGCAGGAACGGGTCTACAACTACATCGAAATGGGCCGGGAAAGCGGCGCGACCATCGCCTGCGGCGGCGAGCAGTTCGGACCGGGGTTCTTCGTCAAGCCGACGGTGATTGTCGATGTCGACCAGCGGCATTCGCTGGTTCAGGAAGAGATCTTCGGTCCGGTGCTGGTGGCGATTCCGTTCGATGACGAGGCCGATGCGCTGCGCATGGCCAATGACAGCCCTTACGGATTGGGCGCGAGCATCTGGTCGAACGATCTGGCGGCAGTGCACCGGATGATTCCGCGGATCAAGTCGGGGTCGGTGTGGGTGAACTGTCACAGTGCTCTGGATCCCGCGCTGCCGTTTGGCGGCTACAAGATGTCCGGGGTCGGGCGCGAGATGGGGTATGCGGCGATCGAGCATTACACCGAGTTGAAGTCGGTGTTGATCAAGTTGTAATCACTGCGTTCATGGCTCAGGGTTTGAAACCCTGGGCCAACAGCCACCCGCGAACCGCCCGCCCCTGCTCAAGCGTCAATCCCGCCAACACCTGATCCGCCGGCTCATCGCGCAAACGCCGCACCAGCGGAGCCAGCTCGACACCTTGCACATGCCAGATCCCCAGCGGTTGATCCACCGTGATCACCACCTCGGCTTCATCGACAAACTCGTCACGCAACACCGGCATCCTCTCAATGCGCAAAGCGGCAAAATCCGCTGTCGCATGGGCCACTTCAGCATCAGGCCACTGCCGCCGCGCCTGCCAGAACGGCCGATCGAGCCAGCGCTGTTCATCGGCATAAAAGTCCCGACCGATCCGCGCAAAGCGCAGGAACAACTGCTCCACACGCTGCCGGTGAAAACGTTGCGCCAACGCCGCCCGCTCGGGTTTGCGCAACAGCGTGTTGATCACCACCGGTGCCTGCAACGCCGAGGACAGCGACTGAAAAATCCCGTTGCCCGACAGCGGGTCCACCGCCATCGCTGCATCGCCTACACGAATCCAGTTATCACCGCACACCTGCGGCGCAAGGATTGCGGTGCTGCTGCGAGCGTGCAGTTGCAACTCCGACTCCACGCCGCCAGCAAAGAACGCTTGAGCAAAACCCGAGGTCAGACGCCGCGCACGGCAGTGGTCGAGCAACTGCGCCTTGCCCGGCAACTCGGCACTCGCCACATCCACCGTCCATTGCCAATAACACTGGCCATCGTCCCGTCGAGCCATCCACGCCCAACCGTCTTCAAGGCTTTCCACGGCGCTAGCAGTCCCACCCGGCGCGCCTTGCCAACGATTGAGAAGACTGACCGTCTCCGGCCCACGCAGACCTTTACCGGACGCTGGCGCCTGTCGCCCACGGGCTTCCACCAGAAAATCCGCCGTCAGCCTCTGTCCGCCATCAAGTTCTACCTGATGGCGGACAGAGGACTGAACATTCAGGACTCGCCCTTCAATCACCTCGACCCCGGCCACCCGCAAGTCTTCACGCAAGCCGCGATCAAAGGTCGGACGATCCAGCAGAAACTCGATGTTCTGCGCATGTTGCTGGCCGTTCCACGAAACCTGCCTTTGGGACGGCAACGTGGCATTCGCCAAAGCGTGATTCAACCCGGCACCGCGCAACGCCTCCAGCACCCGTTGCGATACGCCTTCGAGCGCCGCAAACCGCCGCCATTCGCTGACCAGCGTCACGGCGTAACCCAGTCGTCGCAGCCCCAGTGCGACCGCCGCGCCGGCCGGTCCGGCACCGAGAATCAGGATCGCAGTCATGGACCGAAACGCCGTTCAGGGCCGCGATAACGAGCGTGCTGTTTCAGCCAATCGATCACTTCAGCGTTGCTCGCTTGCGGATGCTCTAGCAGATAACCGGCAATATGCCCGCTCAACGCGGCACACCCCAGACTGGCTCCGGACTGCCCCGGATAAGTGCCGAGAACACACGCGGCAAAATCCGCCTGCGCACTGTCGAGCCATGACCATTGCTCATCGGTGCAACGGGCATCGCCGGTCACCCGCAGCACCTGCGGATAACTCGCCGGAAACACCGCCGCGCCCTGCGCCGGGCTCGACGCACACAGCAACACTCCACGGGCCACCGCCGCCGCGCAGGCCTCGCGCAACAGGCTGCGATCCTGGCGCAGGCCGAGGCTCAGATTGATCAGCCGCACGTCCTGCGCCACCAGCCAGTCGATGGCCGAGGCGATCTGCAAGGCACTGGTGACGCCGCGCTGATCGAACACCTGAGCCACGCAGATTTGCGCCGCCGGTGCCCGACGACTGATCGCCTCGATCACCGCGCTGCCATGCCCGAGGGGATCGTCGCGCAGATCCGATTCGGCCAGGCCATCCTCCAGCAACGAGAACCGCCGCCCGGCAATCACCTGCACCCGCTGCGCCGCCGAGTGCCCGCTGTCGACCACACCAATCCGCAATTCAGGCTTCATGCAGCACCGTTTTCGAAATGAGCACACCGTCGAGCAATTCAAAGCGCAGATCGGCATCGGCCAGGGTCGACGGACGATGGCTTATGAGGATCCGCGTGCGCCCGGCAAACAACCGGTCGATGGCTTCGATCACCTCGCGCTCGGTGGTTTCGTCCACCGCCGACGTGGCTTCGTCGAGCACCAGAATCAGCGGATCTTGCAACAGCGCCCGGGCAATCGCGATCCGCTGTTTCTGCCCGCCAGACAATTGCTGACCGCGCTCGCCCAATGGGCTGTCGAGGCCTTCGGGCAACGACGCAATCAGGCTGTCGAGTTGCGCCAGCCGTGCGACTTCTGCGATGGCTTCGCGGCTGGCGTCCGGCACTGCGTAAGCCAAGTTATCGGCGAGACTGCCGCGAAACAGCACGATGTCCTGGCTGACCACGGCGATGCGCCGGCGCAGTTCGAACAACTCCAGTTCACGCAGGTCCACTTCGCCGAGCAACACCCGCCCGGACTGCGGATCGTGATGCCGTTGCAGCAGGTCAATCAGCGTCGATTTGCCGACGCCGGAGCCGCCGCTCAAGGCGACTTTCAAACCGTAGGGAATCGTCGCCTCGATACCGCTCAACGTACTTGGTCGGCCCGGATGGCTGAAGTGCACCGCGTCGAAACGCAGCTCGCCCGAAGTCGGAAACGGTTTCGGCGTGGCCGGTGAAAATACCGTGGGCTCTTCGCCACGCAACTCCATGACCCGCCCAAGACTGACGGTCATGCGCTGGATCGCCACGTACAACCCCAACAAACTTTGCACCGGCCCGACCGCCATCCCCAAATAGGTGGAAAACGCGATCAGCGCACCCAATTGCCAGGTGCCCTGCACCACCCAATAACCGCCGATCAAAAACGCGCACGCGCGGGACAGCGACGTCAATGTGCCCGGCACAGCCTGGGTGAAAAACTCGGTGACTTGCAGGCGCAGCAACTGGTTCATGTAGCCCTGCCCGAGGCTTTCCAGACGCCGCGCTTCACGCTGCTGCTGGCCGGCGGACTGGATGAATTTCATCACCGGCAGGGTCTCGACCATGAACGACGACATGTCCGCCGAACGCTCGCGCAACTGCCGCACATCGCGCTCGACCTTGCGCCGCATCCAGCGCAGCCAGAGCACGTCGAGCGGGATCAGCACCAGCGCCAGCAATGACAGTTTCCACGACAGCGTGAACAGCATCGCAATCGCCACCACCAGGCCGATCACACTCGACACTGCCGAGAACAACGAGTCCACGGCGAAGCGCTGAATCTCCGCCACATCGCCGTCGAGCCGCGACATCAGATCGCCGATCCGCCGCTGGCCGTAGAAGCTTGGCGACAGCTTCTGCAAATGCCGGTAAAGGTCATCGCGCAGGGCAAACAGAATCCGTCCGGACAACCGCGTGTGCAGATAACGGTTGATCCCCGACAACGCGGTGCCGAGCAGTCCCGCGATGATCATCAGCACCGCGATCATTACCAGCATCGGAAAGTTGCGCGCCAGCAGCCCGTCGTCGATCAGCAGTTTGATCAGCCACGGCTGCACCAGCACCAGCAGCGAAGCGCACACCGACAGACCAAGCAGGCCGGCAATCGCCAGCTGCTGCGGCCGCACGAAACCGTACAGCCAGCGCAACGCCGCTTGCAGTGCGGCGGGATTCTGGCTGTCGATCAGCCGCACGAACAGGCGCTGCATCACGAGCGCAACTGTTTGAGTTTGCGGTACAGGGTCGCGCGGCTGATGCCGAGGGCGTCGGCGGCAGCCGAGACATTGCCCTGATGGGTATCGAGGGACTGGCGGATCATCTCCAGTTCGTTCTCGCGAATGCTGCCGGTCTGGGGTTTCTCCGTGGCGGAGAGTTCGTCGAGCATGCTGTCGGGCAGGTGATCGAGGGTCAGCACCGTTTCACCCGGCTCGCGCATCGCCAGCGCGGTGCGCAGCACCATTTCCAGTTGGCGGATGTTGCCCGGCCAGTGATACGCGCCGAGCAAGCGATTGAGGTCGTCGTGCAGCACGGCGTTCGGTGCGTCGAGCTTGCCCAGCAGCCGAGTGACCAGCGCGCTGAAGTCATCGCGCTCACGCAGGGCCGGGAGCATCACGCTGATGCCGTTGACCCGATAGAACAGATCCTCGCGAAATTGCTTGTCCTCGACCTGACGCTTGAGGTCGCGGTGGGTGGCGCAGATCAGCGCGACGTCGATGTCCTGCTCTTCCCCGGCCCCCAGCGGCGCGACTTTGCGGTCCTGCAAAACCCGCAGCAAACGCGCCTGCAAGGCCAGCGGCATGTCGCCGATTTCATCGAGGAACAGCGTGCCGCCGTGGGCCTGTTGCAGGCGCCCGATCATGCCGCCGCGGCGCGATCCGGTGAACGCACCTTCGCGGTAGCCGAACAGTTCCGACTCGATCAGGCCTTCGGGAATTGCCGCGCAGTTCACGGCCACAAACGGTTTGTCGCTGCGGCTACCGGCCAGGTGCAGGGCGCGAGCGATCACTTCTTTACCGGTGCCGGTTTCGCCGAGCAACAGCACCGGCAATTCATTGGCGAGACCTTGGCGGGCCATGCGCAAGGCACGGGCATAACGGGCGTTGTTGCCGGCCAGTGCTTCCAGATCCGGTTGCGCCTTGGCGGTTTTCGCCACGCTGCGTGGCGGGCCGCCGAGGTTGACCGAGCGCGCCGGGGCTCGCAGGGTCTTGTAGAAAAATTCGCCCTTGGCGGTCTGCACGCTGCCGACGCCGCCCTGTTGCAGGCGGGTCAACAATTGCACGCCATCGACGCCGAGGAATTCTTCGCAACGCCGCCCGACCAGCGCCGAACGCTCGGCCCGCAGCAACTGACAGGCCTGGGCGCTGACCGCCAGAATCTGCCCACCGAGGCTCACCGCCAGCAGCCCTTGCCACGGCGATTCCAGATACTGCCGGCGGCTGTGGAAGGCGAGGACGATCTGATCGGGAAAACTGTTGTTGAATACCCGGCTCTCGATCTGGCTGACCGCCATGCTCAGCAGCGCGGTGCTGTCGTGAACGCGGCCGAGAGGGCCTTCGCGGGTCAGGTCGAGGACGCCAAGAATCTCGCCCTGAGGGCAATGGATCGGCACCGAGGTGCAGGAAAAATCGGTGAGGCGGTCGAGGTAATGTTCGCCGCAATCGATCAGGGTGGGCCGCGCTTCGACCAGTGCCGTGCCGAGGGCGTTGGTACCACGAGCGGCTTCGCTCCAGCAGGCGCCGAGGGTGATGTCCTGCAGGCCGCTGCCCTTGAGCCGGTCGGCACGTCCCTCGACCGCAAGAATGGTAGCGTCGGAATTGGCGAGGATGATCAGGCCTTCCTTGCCCTGACGTTCGGCCAGGTAATCGATGGCCGGTATCGCCGCATCGATCAGCAGGCGATTGCTCGCCAGCAACACATCGAGACTCGCGCCCGATTCCAGTGCCAGCTCATGCTTGCCATTGAAATGCACGCCGTGGCTCAGGCTGCGCCGCCACGAAGCATCGATCTCCGCACGCAACACGCCATCCGGGACCTGCCCTTCGAGATGGAGTTTTTCCCGGGCCAGCCGGGCTTCGTGGTGAGACTTGGGATCGGTTGTTTTTATAAGAGTCATCAAGCGCTCCGGAGCGGTCCGCTTTGCGCTTTTTTACATCAGCGCCCTGACGCCAATGTTTACGTTAACGTCAGGGCGATGGCAAGCACCGTAGGGCGCTTGTGTTCCAGCAGGTGGATCACCTCAGCTGCCACACCTCGCCATTCACGAAAAACGCCCGGGCGTTGTCTTCGAGACTTTCCAGGTGATAGCCACCTTCCTGCACGATCAGGCATGGCAGGCCCAGGCTGCGGATTCGCTCGCCCAGTGCTGCAAAACCTTCACGGGTCACGGCGACTTTGCTTTGCGGATCCAGCTCATAGATATCGAAACCGAGCGACAGCACCAGCACCTCGGCGCCGAACTCGCGCACCGCGCTCAATGCGACGTTCAGTTGCCCGAGGAAATCCGCTTCGCTTGAACCATGGGCCATCGGCAGGTTGAGGTTGAAGCCCTCCCCCGCGCCGCTGCCACGTTCGTCGGCGAACCCGGCGACGCCCGGATAGAAGTTGGTCGGATCGCCATGCACCGAGACGTAGAGCACGTCATCGCGGTCGTAGAAAATCTCCTGGATGCCCTGACCGTGGTGCATGTCGGTGTCGAGCACCGCGACTTTTTCAAACTTGTCGCGCAGCACCTGCGCTGCCACCGCCGCGTTGTTCACGTAGCAGAAACCGCCTGCCGCTTCGGCCCGGGCATGATGTCCCGGCGGACGGCACAGCGCGTAGGCCGCAGGCTCACCGTCGATCAGTGCCTGAGCCCCGGCCACTGCACTTTGCGCCGACCAGTACGCCGAGCGCCAGGTCTGCTCGCCGACCGGGCAACTGCCGTCCGCCAGATAGCGCGCGGCCTGGGCGAGGATGCCGCGCAAGGCGTTGGGCTCGCGGACGAAGATGTTCGACATCACCTCGTCGCCCCAGTCTTCGGGGATTTCCTTCCAGCGTGCATGCGCTTCCTGAAGAAAGGTCAGATACGGCGCGCCATGCACCGCCTGCAACGGTGCGAGGCCGGCATCGACGGGCTGCTCGACGCTGAAACCCAGACCGTGGGCGGCCTGCACCAGACGCTGCGCACGCTCGGGCACTTCCTGCGGTGTGCGCATCTGCCCACGGGAGTAATAGCTGCGTGGATGGTGGAGCAATTGTTCGGGGTGGAAAAAACTGCGCATGGTTCAGACTCCCTGTTCGATTCGACCGGCGCGGGCCAGCACAGCGTTGAGCAATACATCGGTGCCCTGCTTCACGTCTTCGGGCAGTACATCTTCCGCTTCGTTATGGCTCAGGCCACCGACACACGGGATGAACACCATCGCCGTCGGGCAGTAGCGCGCGAGGTGAATCGCGTCATGCCCGGCGCCGCTGACAATCGACTGCTGAGCGTAGCCCAGCGCATCCACCGCTTCTTGCACGGCTGCCACGCATTCGGCGTCGAACGGCGTGGCCGGGCTGATCCAGTGCGGGGTGATCGTCAGGTTCAGGCCGCGGCCATCGGCGATGGCCTGCAGGCGGGCGCGGACTTGTTGTTCCATGGCGGCGATGGCGTCGTCGCGGTGATGACGCAGATCGACGGTGAAATTCACCAGCCCCGGAATGGTGTTGCGCGAGGATTTGTTGATACTCAACTCGCCGACCGTGGTCAGGCCTTCGGGGGCAAAATCCGCCGCCAGACCTTCAATCGCCTGAATCATCCGCGCCACACCGTACAGCGCGTCTTTGCGCAGCGGCATCGGCGTGGTGCCGGCGTGGGCGGCCATGCCTTCCACGCGCACGTCGAGCCAGCGGATCGCCTGACCGCCCGTGACCACGCCGATGCTTTTGGCGTTATCTTCGAGGATCGGGCCTTGTTCGATGTGCGCTTCAAAATACGCATCCACCGCGCCGCCCAACGGACGTTCACCGGCGTAACCGGTACGCTGCAAGGCCTCGGCAACGCTGATGCCATCGACATCGCGCACCGCCAGCGCAGCGTTCAGATCCATGATCCCGGTGAACACTGCCGAGCCGAACATCGCCGGAGTGAAGCGCGCACCTTCTTCGTTGGTCCACACCGCCACTTCCAGCGGTTTGCGGGTCTGGATGTTCAGGTCGTTGAGGCAACGCACCACTTCCAGCCCGGCGAGCACGCCGTAGACGCCATCGAAACGCCCGCCTTCGGGCTGGGTGTCGAGGTGGCTGCCCATCATCACCGGCGCAGCGTCCGGGTCGGTGCCGGCGCGGCGGGCGAACAGGTTGCCGATGGCGTCCACGCTCAAGGTCATGCTGGCTTCGCGGCACCAGTGGGCGAACAGTTCGCGACCGGCCTTGTCTTCATCGCTCAACGCCAGACGGCAGCTGCCCCCTCGGGCTGTCGCACCGATTTCGGCCATGGCCATCAGGCTCGCCCACAGGCGTTCGCCATTGATCTTCAACATGAGGTTCTCCTGAAATTCCGGGTTAGACACGGGCCATTTCCGCGCGATGGGCGCTGGCGTGACGACGGGCGAGGGACAGCACACAAATCAGCGAAATGCCGGCGATCAGGCTGTAGAACACCGCCATCGGCCACCACTGCCCGGTGAACTTGTGCGCGAGCATCGTGCCGATCAGCGGCGTCAGCCCACCGGCCACCGCGCCGCAAATCTGATAGGCCAGCGAGATCGCCGTGTAGCGCACGCGAGTCTCGAACATACCGCTGACGTACCCCGCGATCACCGCGTAGAACGACGCCATGCACACCACCGCCAGCGCAATGCCGAGGATGATCAGCGGCGCCTGAGCCGAACTCACGAGCACGAACATCGGATACGGCGAGGCCATTGCCAGCAGCGACACCAGACACAGGAAACGCGTCGCGCCGATCTTCTCCGCCGTCCAAGCGGCCAGCGGCTGGATGCAGAACTGGATGAACGCAACAAAGAACAGACATTCGAGAATCAGCGAACGCGGCAGCGCCAGTTGCTGAGTGGTGTAGGCGATCATGAAAGTGTTGGTGAAATACACCCCGGCGATGCCCAACGTGTTGGCGCCGATGCACAGCAACAGCGGCCGCCACGCGGTGCGCAGGACTTCCATCACCGGTGCCTGTTCTTTCTTGATTTGCTTGCTGGCCTGCTCGCGGCTGACGAGGAATTCCGGCGACTCGTTCACGCCCAGTCGGATCGCCAGGCCCACCAGCAGCAACAGCGCACTGGCGAGGAACGGCAGACGCCAGCCCCAACTCATCAGGTCTTCTTCCGGCAAACGGGTCACCGCACTGAACGCCAACAGCGACAGGATCAAACCTGCCGGGCTGCCCAGTTGCGCGAACGACGCGAAGAAGTTGCGACGCCCTTTCGGCGCATGCTCGCCGGCCATCAACACCGCCCCGCCCCACTCGCCACCGACGGCGATGCCCTGGACGATGCGCAACAGAATCAGCAGCACCGGCGCTGCCGCGCCGATCTGCGCGTAGGTCGGCAACAGACCGATACACACCGTGACCACGCCCATCATCAACAGCGTGATGATCAGCGATTTCTTGCGGCCGATTCGGTCGCCGATATGACCAAAAATGATCCCGCCCAACGGCCGGGCAAAGAAGCCCACGGCGAAGGTGCCGAATGCAGCCATGGTGCTGAACAGCGGATCGTCGGAGGGAAAGAACAGCGCGCCGAACACCAGCGCGGCGGCGGTGGCGTAGATGTAAAAGTCGTACCACTCGATCATGGTGCCGATGAAGGCTGCGGCCGCCGCACGGCGCGGCTGGTTCGAAGCGTGAGGCTTCATGGGGTCGGGCTCCTTTGATTGTTTTTTTGGCAGGAGGAAAACGATAAATCCGAGGCACTCTGACGGCGCCTGTCGTGGGGTGATTTATCGTCCCGGGGCTATGATTAGTCAATTTTCTATTTATTATTCCGAGTATTACCTCACCTTATAATCGAGAGCCGCCATGGCCGAACGTGATGTGCAACGCCTGCTCAACGACCGTCTCGACTGGAACCTGCTGCGCACCTTCCGGGTGATCGGCCAGGAGCTGAGCATCAGCCGCGCCGCCGCGCGTCTGCACCTGACCCAACCGGCGGTGAGCCAGGCACTCAAGCGTCTGGAGGAGCAATTGGGTCGCCAATTGATCGCCCGACGCGGCCCGCGCTTTGCCCTCACCGAAGTCGGCGAGCAGATCTTCGAACTGGCCGGCGAGATCTACGGGCAAATGTCCCAGGTCAGCAGCCTGCTGGAGCAACCCGCCGACGAAGTGATCGGCAAGGTGCGACTGCTGATCATCAGCCGGATCTTTTCCGAGCGTTTCGATGACTTCCTTGCGGACTTTCATCGGCAGTATCCAAGGGTCGATCTGGAGGTTGATGTGATGCGCAGTTCGGACATCGTCAGCGCCCTTCAGGAGAAAACCGCGACGCTCGGCATGAGCCTCAATCGTCGCCCGCAACCGCGACTTGAACAGCGCCTGTTCCTGCGTCAACGCTATGCGTTCTTCTGTGGCAAACACCATGCGCTGTTTGGCCGGCAGGACATCGGTGAAGGCGATTTGCAGCGGGAGAACTTCGTCAGTTTCACCAGTGACCAGATTGGCGGGATGCTTTCGCCACTGACGATTTTTCGCGATCAGCAAGGCTTCAGCGGACGCATCGTCGCGTCATCGCCGAGTCTGGAAGAAGTCCGGCGACTGGTGATCGCCGGGTTCGGCATCGGTTGTTTGCCGGAGCACGTGGTGGCGGCGGACGTCGAGGCCAGATTGCTCTGGCGCCTGCCGCCCCACGAGGGGATTGCCGATGTCGACATTCATCTGCTGTGGAACCGCGACCAGCGCATGAGCCGCGCCGAGACGCTGTTCATCGAACGTTTGCAGGCCTGTCTGGCGGATCAGTAACCGAGCAGTCGATCTGCGCTGTTGAGCAGTGGTTCACCGGCATTCAGACGGCGGAAGTTCTCGGCGATCTGCTCGGCGATGCAATCGTGGGAGGCCGCCGAAGCCATGTGCGGGGTGATGGTCACGCCCGGGGTTTTCCAGAGTGGATGATCGGCGGGCAGCGGTTCCTGTTCGAAGACATCAAGCAGTGCACCGCGCAGTTTTCCACGGGCCAGAGCCTGTTGCAGATCCTCGATATTCAGGTGTCCGCCGCGACCGACGTTGACCAGTGCCGCACCGTTGGCCAAGTGCTCGAACGTCTGGCGATTGAGGATGCCGCGAGTCTCGTGAGTCAGCGGCAACAGATTGATCAGCAACTCCACGCCGTCGAGAAACGGGTAGAAGGCATCGGTGCCGGCAAAGGTCTGCACGCCCGGTAAATCCTTGCTGCTGCGCGCCCAGCCACGCACCTCGTAACCGGCGTTGGCCAGGTCTTGGGCGATCGCGCTGCCGAGCGAGCCGAGACCCATCACACCGATCCGGAACTCATGGGCCGGGCGTTGCAGCGGTCGCTCCCAATGCTGTTGGCGCTGTTGCTCGAGCACTTGATCGAAGCCGCGATGATAGTGAATCACCGCCCAGCGTACGTACTCGGTCATACCTTGCCGATGACCGGGGTCGACCACCCGGCACACCGGCAGATCGGGGCAAGACGGATCGTGCTCCAAATGATCGATACCGGCAGCGACCGAGTGAATCACTTGCAGATTGGGCAACGCGGCGAGGCTGTCCGGCAGCGGAAACCAGCACGCTGCGATCTGCGCATTCATCGCCCGGGGATCGTCGGCCAGCACCGCCGAGAGCTGCGGCGCACGGCGGGCAAAGGCTTCCTGCAATTGTTTGAGCAACAGCGTGTCGCGGGACATCAGTGCAACGGTGTTCATGACAGATAGGACTCGCGCTGGGATTCGATCAGGGTCAATGCGGCCTCCCAGGCCAGGTCGATGATGTTGTCCTGCTCATCACGGTCGAACTGTTCGGCGGTGTGGGCGCAGACTTCCGGCGACGGGAAATGCAGCTCGCAACCGCCGGCCAGCGCCTGCACTTGGGCCTGGCAGGCACGCTCCAGAAAGTGGATTTCCTGGAATGCCTGGGCCACGCCGGAACCGCCGACCAGCAGGCCGTGATTGCGCAGGATCATCGCCCGGTGCGGGCCGAGGTCAGCGATCAAACGATCACGCTCGTCCAGCGACAGCGCGATACCTTCGTAGGTGTGGTAAGCAAGTTTTCCGTAGAACTTCAGCGCGTGCTGACTGATCGGCAGCAGGCCTTGTTTCTGCGCGGCGACGGCCATGCCAGCGGCGGTGTGGGTGTGGATCACGCAGTTCAGATCCGGGCGCGCCATGTGAATCGCCGAGTGGATCACGAAGCCGGCGGCGTTGACCCGATGCCCGGCGTATTCAGGGTCGACGATGCGTCCGTCCTGATCGATGCGCACTAGATCCGAGGCGCGCATGCGGTCGAAAATGACGCCGTAGCGGTTGATCAGGAAATGATGCTCCGGCCCCGGAATCCGCAGGGTGATGTGGGTGTCGATCAGGTCGGTCATGCGAAAGTGTGCGATCAAGCGGTACAGCGCGGCGAGCTCGCAACGGGCTTGCCATTCGATCGGGTCAATGTGGGCGGGCTTACTCACGAATACACCTCTTTGTTGGTATGAAGGACGACCGGGTTGGCCCGCAGACGCGCGAGGCCACAGACACCGATCAGAGATAGAGCCGACAGCAGCGTGAAGAACACCGCCAATGGCAGCCACTGCCCGGAAAATTTGCTGGCCAACAGCGTGCCGATCAGCGGCGTGGTGCCGCCGGCTAGTGCGCAGCTCAGTTGATAAGCGATGGAGATGCCCGAGTAGCGCAGGTGCACCGGAAAGGCCTGGGTCATGTATCCGGCGATCACCGCGTACAAGGCCGAGAGAATCACCACCGCGACGGCGATGCCGAGGGTCATCAACAGAATGTTTTGAGTGCCGACCAGCAGGAACATCGGGTACGGCGTGACCATGCACAGCAACGCGACCAGCATCAGGAATCGCCCTTCGCCAATGCGTTCGGCGAGCAATGCCGATACCGGTTGCGACAGCAGTTGAATGACGGTCACCAGAAACAGGCAGTCGAGAATGGTCGAACGCGGGATGCCCTGATATTGGGTGACGTAGGTGATCATGAAGGTGTTGGTGAAGAAGAAGCCGGCCGAACCGATGGTGACGGCGGCGGCAGCAAACAGGATCTGCCGCCAGCACTGGCGGATCACGTCTTTCACCGGGTATTTGGCGGTTTCGTTGTTGTCCTTGGCCTTGGCGAATTCCGGGGATTCATGCACCCCGGAGCGGATCATCAACCCGACCATCATCAGCACGCCGCTGGCGAGAAACGGCAGACGCCAGCCCCAGGCGAGGAAGTCTTCCGGCGACAGCGATGTCACCAGTCGGAAGGCGATCAACGCGAGCAGCAAACCCGCCGGGCTGCCGAGCTGGGCGAACGAGGCGTAGAAGGTTTTGCGTTTGGCCGGCGCGTGCTCACTGGCCATCAACACTGCCCCGCCCCACTCGCCGCCGACGGAGATGCCCTGGATCAGGCGCAATACGATCAACCCGATCGGCGCCCAGATGCCGACGCTGGCGTAGCTCGGCAACAGACCGATACCCGCCGTGGCCAGGCCCATCAGCGCCATGGTCACCAACAGCATTTTCTTGCGACCTAGACGATCCCCCAAATGACCGAACACCATCCCGGCCATCGGGCGGGCGATGAAGCCGACGGCGAAACTGCCGAACGCGGCGAGCGTGCTGGTCACCGGGTCGCTGCTGGGAAAGAACACTTGCCCGAGCACCAATGCAGCAGCGGTTGCGTAGATGTAGAAATCGTAGAACTCGATGGTTGTGCCAATGAAGGCAGCGGCCGCGGCGCGACGCGGCTGAGCGGTGGTGTGCATGCAAGAACCCTGTGTATTTATAGTTTTGGGCAGGTGTCGAGGCGGCTGACGGTCGCGCTCTGTGGCGCTTGTGGGCTTTATCGCTTCCGTGACAGGATTAGTCAATTTTCAAAAACTTATCTTTACTATTAGCGCGACTACTACATGACCTCTTCCACTAATCCCTGGGTCGGCCGGCGTTTTCTAAATGACCGGCTGGACTGGAACCTGCTGCGCACCTATCTGGTGATCGGTCAGGAAGGCAGCATGAGCCGCGCCGCTGCCCGGCTGCACATCACTCAGTCGGCGGTCAGCCAGGCGTTGAAACGTCTCGAAGAACAACTGGATTGTGTGTTGATTGCCCGCAGCGGACGGCGCTTTGATCTGACGGAAACCGGGGAAGAAGTCCTGCGGATTGCGGCGGATATCTACGGCGATATTTCTCGTTTGGGCACCGTGGTCGAGAACCGCCATGACGATGTCGTGGGCAAGATCCGTATCCTCACCGTCAGTGGCGTGCAGGCGCGGCATTACGATGAGTTTCTTGCGGACTTCCACGAAACTCACCCGAAAATCGAGCTGGAAGTCGAGGTGATGGGCAGCTCGAACATCATCAGTTCATTGCTGCAAAAGACCGCTACGGTGGGAGTGGGATTGTGTCGTCTTCCGCAGCCGAGACTGGAGCAAAGGGTATTGTTTCGTGAGCGTTATGCGTACTTTTGCGGGCAGCGGCATCGCCTGTTCGGACAGCAGAATCTGACGCTGGAGCAACTGGCGGCGGAGAACTTTGTCAGCTTCACCAGCGATCAGCTCGGCGGCAATCTTTCGCCCTTGACGCTGTTTCGCGACCAGCAGGGGTTTACCGGCAAGATCGTCGCCTCCTCCACCAGTTTTGAAGAGATTTACCGCCTGATCTGTGCAGGGTTCGGGATTGGTTGTTTACCGATTCACCTTGTTCGACGGGATGTCGAACAAGGCCTGCTGTGGCGCTTGCCGCCGGAGGATGGGGTGGTGGATTTCGATATTCAGCTGCTGTGGAATCGCGAGCAGAAGATGACTCAGGCGGAAGCGGTGTTCCTCGACAGCTTCCAGCACATGCTCAGCTTGCGTGAGCCTGTGCTGTGAAGCTGTGACCGGATTACACGTGGGGATCGCCCGGTGCCTTGGTCGGCGCCGCGTATTGCGGCTTGAGGTGACCGTCCTGGTCGAGTAGCCAGGCGTCCATGATCTGCCGCACCACGGGACCTGCGACTCGGCCACCGGCCTCGCCGTTTTCGATCATTACCGAGATTGCGATCTTCGGATGCTCGGCCGGGGCAAAGCCGACGAACAAGGCGTTGTCACGATGGCGCTCTAGGGTTTTCTCGCGGTTGTAGCGCTCGCCCTGCTTGATCGCCACCACCTGCGCCGTACCACTCTTGCCGGCGATGCGGTACTGCGCACCGGCCGCCGCCGCACGGGCAATGCCTCGGGCGTCGTGCATCACCATTTGCATGCCGTGGTTGACCTGCTCCCAGTCACGCGGATCCTTGAGCAGGATGTTCGGCATCGGGTGTTCGTCCACCGGTGCCACACCGTCGACGGTCTTGGCCAGGTGCGGACGGTTCCAGATGCCCTTGTTGGCAATCAGTGCGGTGGCTTGAGCCAGTTGCAGCGGCGTGACCTGCATGTAGCCCTGACCGATACCAAGAATCACGGTTTCGCCGGGGAACCAGGCTTGCCGGCGCGTAGCGCGCTTCCAAGCCTGAGACGGCATCAGGCCGGGCGACTCCTCGAACATGTCCAGCGAGACCTTCTCGCCGAGGCCGAACATCGCCATGTAATCGTGCAGGCGATCGATGCCGAGCTTGTGCGCCAGGTCGTAGAAGTAGGTGTCGTTGGAACGCATGATCGCTGCGTCCATGTCCACCCAGCCGTCGCCGCTGTGGTTCCAGTTTCGGTACTTGTGGTCGAAGTCCGGCAGTTGGTAGTAACCGGGATCGAAGACGCGGGTCTGAGGCGTGACCACGCCGGCGTCGAGTCCGGCAATCGCCACCTCTGGCTTGATCGTCGAACCTGGTGCGTACAGGCCGCGCAGCACGCGGTTGAACAGCGGGCGGTCAATGGAGTCACGCAGCGCCGAGTATTCCTTGGAGCTGATACCGGTCACGAACAGATTGGGGTCGAAGCTCGGGTTGCTGACCATGGCCAGCACTTCGCCAGTCGATGGGTCCAGTGCAACGACCGAGCCGCGACGGTCGCCCAATGCGGCTTCGGCGGCTTCCTGGAGCTTGATATCGAGGCTGAGGACGATGTTTTTGCCGGGTATCGGATCGGTGTGTTTCAGCACGCGCAGTACACGGCCCTGAGCGTTGGTCTCTACTTCCTCGTAACCGACGTGGCCGTGCAGTTGTGGCTCGTAAAAGCGTTCGATACCGGTCTTGCCGATGGATTGGGTGCCGCGGTATTCGACAGAGTCGAGGGTCTTGGATTCTTTCTCGTTGATGCGGCCGACGTAGCCGATCGAGTGTGCGAAGTGTGCGCCCAGTGGGTAGTTACGTACGAACTGTGGCTCGACATCCAGGCCCGGCAGGCGGAATTCGTTAACTGCCAGCACGGCGATCTGTTCTTCGGTCAGCTCGTAGAACAGCGTTACGGGTGTAAACGGGTGGCGCGACTGCTTCATGGCCTTATCGAAGACCGTTCGGTCTTCGGCGGGCAGATGCAGGAGACTGATGACTTCGTCCAGCTCCTGGTTGACGTCAGTCGCGCGTTCGCGGGTGATGGTCAGGTTGTAGCTGGGACGGTTGTCGGCCAGCAACACGCCGTTGCGATCGTAGATCAGGCCGCGAGTCGGCGGGATCGGCAGGACATGGACGCGATTGTTTTCGGAGATAGTCGAGTGGTAGTCGAACTCGACGACTTGCAGGATGTACAGGCGCACAACCAGGGCGCAACTGACGGCGAAGACGAACAAGGCGCAGGCGATCAGGCGTTTGTTGACCAGCCGCGTCTCTTTTTCGTGATCTTTGATAGGGATGGGTTCGGGCATTTCTGCAGCCACTCTTTGACAAAAAATGAGCGCCGATCCTTGGGCGTGACTTCAGTCCGTTAAAAAACGAGCTGCACCATACCAAAAACCGGGCGGTCATTTCAGAGGGATTTCCCCAATGGTTGTAGTAACGACGGTCGGACCACTTTCCTGCGGGCAAAACAAAACCCCAACTGCTTTCGCAATTGGGGTTTCGGAATTTAATCTTGACGATGACCTACTCTCACATGGGGAAACCCCACACTACCATCGGCGATGCATCGTTTCACTTCTGAGTTCGGGATGGGATCAGGTGGTTCCAACGCTCTATGGTCGTCAAGAAATTCGGGTACTGAGTCGTGACCAGAGGGTCTCGCTTCAGCAAATTGGGTATGTGACAGTTTTCGGTGTTTTGTGAGCGTCGAACTTTCGGTTCATTGCGTCTTCACACACCGCAATCTGATGCTCTTTCGAGTAGTCAAATTGCTTGGGTGTTATATGGTCAAGCCTCACGGGC
>NZ_JBXARR010000005.1:0-459900 GCF_058808435.1 Pseudomonas sp. GW821-FHT11D10
GGTTACCGGGATAGCGAATTCTTTTTCATGAAGATCAAGAGCGTCTTTCCCGGCAATCCGTGAAGAACCTTTTTTTTTGACGCTTTTTGAAAAAGCAGCATAAAAACCCGTGTTTTTGTCATTTGAAATGCACTTTCAAGCCGTTTCAAATCGCGTTTCAAACAGGGCTTTAAATGCCTGAAATTCTTTCTCATGGACGCAAATTCTCCACCTAATAGATTAGGCCGCTCAATGCAGCGGAGAATTTGGTAATGATCGTTTTAACCAGAGAAGTGGGCGAATCGCTACGGCGCGACAAGTACGCCAATGTGCAGGGTGCTGACTTCAATCTCTACGGTCATTTCGCCGACTTCGTCAGACTGACCAAAAGTTGGGAAAACATGGAGCCTGACAGTTACTACGGTCAGGCCGAAGCCGGCATGCGTTACCGTCGTTACAGCGACTTTGAATACAACCCCAAGACTCGCGAACTGAAGCAGCTGGAACATCGCGCATACGTGCAGTCCAAAGCCAACAACAGCTATGTGGGCGGCGTGGTGCGGCACTTCCAGGACTTCTCGGACGAAGTCATCAGCTCGCCAGTGATGCGCAGCCTGATCGACACCGATTTTGAAGTGTACAAAAGCGTGTTGCCGGAAGAGCTGCACGATGAAATCTGGCAGTGCCAGATCCATCAGATCCGCATCGAGATCAAACCCGGCAAACAACTGGAAATCACCCCGGAAGGGATTCACTGCGACGGTTATCCGTTCAGCGGCGTGCACTTCTGGGGGCGCAACAATGTCGAGGGCGCGGAGAGTCGTCTGTACGACATCCACGAGCATCAACTGGCGTCGACCACCTACCAGGAAATCCTCGACACCACCTACTTCCTCGACCGCGACATGCGCCACTACGTGACACCGGCACGCAATACTCACTCCCACGCCATGGCGTACCGGCAGATCCTGGCAATTTCCTTCTCGCGGCCCGGGACCGCTTTCGACATTGTTCGCTAATCAGATCACCCAAATAGACGGCGTCGAATGCTCGACGCCGGTGGTGCTGCGGCGCGCGACAGCCAAGGACGCGCAGCGCATGGAGCGTTTCTTCCGCCAGTTCGACGAAGTGTCGTTCTGTGAATGGCAGGACGCCAAATGCCTGCGCGGCGTGCTGATCCAGAAAACCACCACGGCCTATCTCGCTTTCGATGTCGAAGGCGAAATCGTCGGTGCGGTGCTGGGCGGCATGCTGGGCAGTCGCGGCACCATCAACCATCTGGCAGTCAGCCTGCGCTATCGCAGCCAGGGTGTCGGTCAGCGGCTGGTGGAAGCAGCGTCGGCCGACATGAAACGGGTCGGTGTGCTGCGGATGTTTCTGTTCGTCGACGATGCTAACCTCGCGGGCAAGCGTTTCTGGACGGCCCAGGGTTTTTGCGAACCTCACGGCGAGCGGACATTTGAGAGGGATCTATGAATGAAACATCCGGCAGTGCGCCGCTGATGGTCGACCGTCAGCCATCGCGCACCTTTGCCGAAGCCAGCCCGGTGGTGGCCGGTTACTTCACCGTATCGTTCGTGTTCGGGCTGATGGCCGTCAACGCCGGGCTGCCGCTGTGGCTGCCGGTGGCCATGTGTCTGTTTGTGTATGCCGGGGCTTCGCAATTCGCGGCGCTGGCGCTGATCAGCAGCGGGGCATCGCTGACCACCATCGTGCTGACCACGTTTCTGATCAACGCGCGGCACATGCTGATGTCGGTCTACATGGCGAAGGCCCTGCGGGCGCTGGGTCTGAGCCGCATGGAGCGCTGGTGTTACGCCGGCGGCCTGACCGATGAATCGTTCGCCTTCCACAGCGTCAAACTGGGCACCGGTGCCCCGGTGAACATCCGTTATCTGATCGGCTTCAACCTGTTCTGCCACACCTCCTGGGTGATCGGCGGATTGCTCGGCGCCCTGTGCGCGCAGTACGCGTCGCACCTGATCAAATATCAGCTCGACTACGCGCTGACCGCGATGATGCTCTACGTGCTGGTCTCGCTGTGCAACACCCGCAACAAACTCATCGCCGCTATGGCCGCAGTCGTCTGCATGGGCGCACTGAGTCTGGTGGGCAGCTCGCCGTTCAACGTTTTCATCGCCACGTTTGTGGGCTGCGGAGTGGGTGTATGCCTGACCAAACGTTCCTGATCCTGGTGGTCGCGCTGATGATGGCCGTGACTTTCCTGCCACGAGCCTTGCCGCTGCAGGTCAACACCGAGCACTGGCCGCCCTTCGTCGCTCGGGCGCTGGAATACCTGCCGGTGGCGATCGTCGCTGCCATCAGCCTGACACCCTTGTTGATCAAGGATCAGCACATACAGCTCGATCGCCCGGAGTTCTATGCAGCGATTCCGACGTTGTTATGTGCGTATTTCAGCAAAAACCTCTTTCTCAGTGTGGCGGTTGGGACGGCTGCGTACATTGCGCTCGGCTCGTTCATGTAGCGGCAGATCGACCACGTCGTTCAACGCCTGGCCGGACAGATCCGGGTTGTTCACCGCCAGGCGCACTTCGAGGAAATCCTCGAACCCGGGGAAGATCGTCAGGCCATTCTTCTGCGCAGCCTCGCGGGAGACCATGCCGACCGCGTCCATCTGGGTGATGAGCGACAGGGTCAGCGTTTCGCTGCAGGAGTAGATCGTCCGCTGACTGTTCTCGTGATTGCCCAGCCCGGCGTCGAGAAAACGCAAAAAGCTGTGGGAATACGGACAATCTTCTGCGGGACGCACCTGAAACTTGTTGCCAAGCAACGTCAGCGGATCGTTCTCCTGACCACAATGCGCGCCGACCACCTGCACCTGCACTTCCGGCAGGACAATGCTCGGCAGACCCGGACGCTGCGGGCCGATCAGCACCGCAAGGTCGAAGTCCTCGTTCTTCAGCTTGCTGAGGTTTTCCATCGACTCGGCGTAGCTGAATTCCATCTGGTATTCGGGAAAAACCTCGATCAGGCGTTCGATCATTCGCCGGTTGAAGTCCGGGTCCAGCGTGGTGTTCAACGCCACTTTCAACGTGCGCTGTCCTGGCACCTTCAACGTTTCGACTTTCTCTTCCATCTGCCGCGTGGCAATCAGCACTCTGTCCATATAGGGCGTCAGCTCCGTGCCTTGCGGCGTCAGCGTCAGCCCCTTGTTGGATCGTCTAAACAAGCGGAAACCGAACTGCTCTTCGACCTTGTTCAGCTGTGCGGCCAGGGCCTGCACGGTCAGGCACGAATGCTCGGCTGCGGCCGACAACGAGCCGGTCTGCACGATGCGCATGAGGTTGCGTAAGGTTCTGCTATCCATGGGTAATGCCCTCTGAAGTGGGCTGGGTATTGTTGTGTACGTGACGGCCTGAACGGCGCCATTTGCCGGCTATATTCCTGTACCTGAGCATAGTTGTCGCGCAATTAGTAGCGAATTGATGTCCCCGCCGATGGCTGGAGGCTGACACAGGATCGGGGTTTTTGGTGACGTGGGGGTGATTGGGGTCAAAAAAAGTGCACGGTTTGGGTGCGTCTTCGGGGATTTTCAAAGGGAAACGACTGACACGAAGGGTGCCTTTTACCCGCAGTTTTTACGGACAGGTCCCAGAGATCACTGCGAATGAGCTGATATCGGCTGCCAGAGTGATCGTCTCTAATAAGTCGCACTGACCGGGAATAGGTAATTGCGATGGCGATTCAACGAAAACCCGAACATGTGCGAAGACCCTCGCGGAAGACCGCCCGAGCCATGAGGGAAGCATGCCTGCTTCGCGAGTATTTCGGTTCTATAGATGAGCTGCTGAAGGCTCAAGACGATGCAGAAAAAGGCATTGAGGTGCGCTGAACTGACGCGTTCGTTTGCTCAAATTCTTGTGTAGTTGCTACAGGTTATTCATTACACCACCTCACAAATGAAGTACCCCACCCCTACTTTTTCCCCTCCCGGCACACGCCTACATTGAGCTCCAACACCTGACCATCATCCCGAGGGCAGGTCACTGGAGTAGTCGTCATGCCATTTGTCAGCGTACGCATCACCCGCGACGGTGTTACCCGCGAGCAGAAAGCTCAGGTGATCGCCGAAATCACTGAAACCCTGGAACGCGTCCTCAACAAGCGCCCGGACCTGACCCACATCGTGATCGAAGAAGTCGACACCGATAACTGGGGCTACGCCGGCATCACCACCACCGAATACCGCCGACAACTGGTGGAACGGGGCCAGTCATGAGCCAGGCCGTGACCATCGATTTCGTTTCCGACGTGGTGTGCCCCTGGTGCGCGCTCGGGGCGACAGCGCTGGAGCAGGCGATCGGCAATCTGGCCGGCGAGGTTTCGGTGGAGCTGACCTACAAGCCCTTCGAACTCAACCCGGACATGCCCGCCGAAGGTGAACCAGCGGTGCAGCACCTGATGCGCAAATACGGCCGCACCGCCGAAGACGTCGCCGCCGGCAAGAAGATGCAGATCGAGCGCGGCACGGCCATCGGGTTCGAGTTTGACCTGGAGAAACGCACGCACTTTCACAACACCTTCGACGCCCATCGATTGCTGATGTGGGCGGCGCAGGAAGGGCGGCAAGTCGCGCTGAAAAAGATCCTGCTGCGCGCTTACTTCCGCGACGGCGACAACCCGAACGATCACCCGACGCTGATCCGTCTGGCGACCGAAGCGGGACTGGATGCAGCGAGGGCCCGCAAGGTGCTGGCCAACGACGAATTCGCCAGCGAAGTACGGCAACTGCAAGCCTTCTACCGGCAGCACGGGATCAACTCGGTGCCCGCGCTGATCCTGAACGGCAAGCACCTGGTTTCCGGTTCGCAATCGGTCGAGTACTACGAACAAATGCTGAAACAACTGGCTACAGCCTGATTCAACACCTACTTATTGATTGAGGATTTCATCATGAGCAACTCGAAAAAAACCGTCGTTATCACCGGTGCTTCCCAAGGTCTGGGCGAAGGCATGGTCAAGGCCTTCCGGGAACTGGGCTACAACATCGTCGCCACTTCGCGCTCGATCAAGCCGTCGAACGATCCGCAGATCCTGACCATCGCCGGCGACATCGGCGACCCGGCCACCGCACAGCGCGTGATCAGCGAAGGCGTGGCACGTTTCGGCCGCATTGACACCCTGGTCAACAACGCCGGCATCTTCGTCGCCAAACCGTTCACCGCCTACACCCCGGAAGACTACGCGGCGGTGCTGTCGGTCAACCTCAACGGCTTCTTCTACATCACCCAACTGGCCATCGCCGAGATGGAAAAACAGGGCAAGGGCCACGTGGTCAACATCACCACCAGCCTGGTCGACCACGCCATCGACGGCGTGCCCTCGGTCCTCGCTTCGCTGACCAAGGGTGGCCTCAACGCGGCCACCAAATCCCTGGCCATCGAATACGCCAAACGCGGAATCCGGGTGAACGCGGTATCACCGGGCATCATCAAAACGCCGATGCATGGCGAAGAGACCCACGCGGCACTGGGCGCGCTGCATCCGGTTGGGCACATGGGTGAAATCGACGATATTGCGCAGGCCGTGGTGTATCTCGATAACGCGAATTTTGTGACGGGCGAGATTCTGCATGTGGATGGTGGGCAGAGCGCTGGGCACTGATTGATGCGGTAACACAAAGCCCTTGCAGCGATGCGAAGGTTAATGAAATGGTCATACCCAAGACCCAGCGAGGGCTACGCTTTCGCTGGGTGTTCTGCTTTCGGAGGTTATCATCATAAGCGAGTCCGAAATAATAGATGTCCGTCTCGGCAAGCATTATTTCCACTTTCACGGCCAGGATCAATTTGGCTAAGAACTGTTCTGCAAGAAACTCCATCCAATTTAGAGTATTCAGTTATTCGACTGATTAAATGGGCTGTGCTTTGGTGGGGCAAGTCTATGTCAGGTCGTTTTTATTACTCAAGAAGACATTAAAATTTAAATTTGAAATTGCCCTTCTTAATATTGCGATTTCCATTGAATAAGTGTTCTACCCCACCCTTCATAAATGAGTTGCTCGGCGCTGAGCGATAGGATTTGACTTTTTATCTGATGTTAGAAGCTCATGAGAAATAAGATATTAAAATATTTTTACCTTGGCGACGAATTGGAGTACTATTTTTCTGCAAAATTTATTTTCAGTATTGCCTATAAATTTGAGTAAGTGGAATGATTCAAACAAACACTAAAGTTTTAGTTGTGGTTGGAGTGATATTGGGGGGTGTTATTTGCGTTTTTTTATCGCTGATATTGCTTTCGATGTTTCCGTTTGTAGAGTCAATATTTCCTCCAAAAACTTATGAATTTTTTAAAGATATTTTAGGCCCGGTTGCCGCAGGTTTTGGTGGGGCTATAGCCGGTGTGCTCACCTCTCATAACATTCAGGTGAAAATGGAGGCAAAAAAAGCTGAGGTACATGCTCTGGAAGATAAACGGAAGTTAAATATTAAAAGGGCAAGTGATTATAATAAAGGTGTTGGCATCCTTGTAGCGAAATATCGGGATATTGCAAATTTAAAAAAGCAAGTTGTTTGGCCATGCGCCACAGATGAGTTGAGATTCTTAACTATGCCAGTGTCTCAAAAAATACCACTCAATGAAAATAGAGCTACTGACTATCTTGATGAGCTACTGATTGAAGAGTCTATGGGTAGTATTCTTTCTAGACTGATGGTGGTTGAACAAAAATATGTTGCAACGATGTCGGGAGTGTTGGATCGAAATGATCAGATTTTGCCCTATCGTGCTGAATTCGATGCCGCTATTCCCAGAACTCATCATAGAATGCGAGTTAGCCTAAGCGAAGTCGTTTTGATTCACGGTTGTACGAGGCTTCTTAGGCTTTACTCATTCAGTGAAAATCTCATTGCTAACATCGATGATACGTTGAGCTCTTTTGATGAAGTTCTCTCTCAGCTGCAATCTGACGTATTGTGTCGCATAAAGTTGAAAGATGTGAATGTTGTTGATTTTGTTAACGATCGACGAGCTATAATCACTACCCCGGCTCCATACTATAAGACTGTGGATGAACTGGCTGATGCCATTGGTATCGATGATTCAAAGTCACTTGCTATGAGGAATTGGAGGGCGTTTCGCGGCGATTATAATTGCTCATATGTAAGCTGTTCGATGCCCCCTCCCTCGGGTGGTTAAAATCTCTACGTGCTTCTTTTGTTTTAGTTGATTTCATCTGTGGTGCTTTGTAAGGAAGTAGTTAAAGTATCTACTTTTTGAATGCTGGTTAGATGCTGTAGAGGTTTGCTGCGTTGTTCGCGTATATTTTAATGCCGTATGCGTGAACGATGTTATAAGTATTATCAAATCAGCAATTTTCAAACTCTACGATGACGGTATCTGGTGCCAAAGGTGAGCGGCATGAATTCATAAACTGGCTTGCCGCAAATCCGCTGGTCGGTGACGTCGTTCCGGGTAGCGGAGGCCTGCGCAAGGTTCGCTGGTCTCGTAGCGGTATGGGCAAGCGAGGTGGTACACGTGTCATTTATTACAACACGCTTTCCGAAGGCTCAATCTGGTTGCTGATTGCCTACACCAAGGCCAAATTCGACAACCTGCCCGCAGCTTTCCTTAAGCAATTGAAGGAGGAAATCAGCGATGGTCAATGAACTGGAGCAATTCCAGCAGGACTTGCTGGACTCTGTCCGCCAAGTGAAGGCGGGAAAGGCTGCTCGTGTGACAGAGGTGCCACTCTCGGCGGCTGCTGAAGCGCGGGCCAAGGTGGGCGTTTCGCAGAGTGCGTTCGCCAAGTTGATCGGTGTGAGTCTGCGGACGTTGCAGGATTGGGAGCAGGGTCGCAGGCAGCCGACAGGTGCGGCACAGACATTGTTACGTGTTGCAAGCCAGCATCCGGAAGCATTGCGGAATTTGCTGCCAGCCTGAGGTGAAATCGTCTATGGATTGTTCCGATTAGAACTGGCAACGCGGTTGCCGATGATCGGGATGTGGACGAAATGTGGACACTCCAGAAACAACAAAGCCCCTGCATTTCTGCAGGGGCTTCGCTTTGTATGGTGCCGGCACCAGGAATCGAACCCGGGACCTACTGATTACAAGTCAGTTGCTCTACCATCTGAGCTATACCGGCGTGTGGGCGACGATTATAGCGGCTCGGTTGCTTCTGTAAACCCCTGAATTCAGACTATTTTTGCGCGGGCTCCGATCAGGCTCGGCGCAGGACGTTGCGCAGTTTCTGGAGCGCTCGCCAGGCGCGGTTGTTCTGGAGCGCGCGCAGTTGGGCTTCGGCGTGTTCGGCGCGTTGCGTGGCGGCGCTGATTTGCGCCAGGGCGTCGGCTTCGCCGGGGCTGACGGGGTGGGCGAAGGGGTGGCCGAGGCACAGCTGGAAGTTGTCGAGCTGGCAGGGCGGCATGTCGAAGGCCGGTTTGAGGTTCAGGTGTTCGTCGGCCAGGAAGTAGCTGTTGAGGCCGTCGAAGCAGACGTTGGTGTAGCCGGCGTCGGTGATCAGGTGTTCCCAGGTGTGGTCGCGCTCGAACGGGGTTTCGATGAGGATGATCCACGGGCGGAAGCGGCTGAAGTCCATGCCGCGCAGCACGGTTTCTTCGTGGCCTTCGACGTCGATTTTCAGGAAGTGGATTTCGCGGCCGGCGGCGTGTTCTTCGCAGATCGAGGTCAGGGTGCGGGCCTTGACGGTGAGGCTGCGCACGTCGAGGCCTAGGTCGCGGCGTTCCTGAGCCGTTACGGGGTCGGCGGTGGACAGGCCGGTGCCCGGAATGCCGTAGAAGGTCACTTCGCCGGGCTTGTCACTGGCGATGCATTGCAGGGTCGTGTCA
The DNA here is from genome assembly GCF_058808435.1 of Pseudomonas sp. GW821-FHT11D10. Taxonomy (NCBI): domain Bacteria; kingdom Pseudomonadati; phylum Pseudomonadota; class Gammaproteobacteria; order Pseudomonadales; family Pseudomonadaceae; genus Pseudomonas; species Pseudomonas sp. GW821-FHT11D10. The sequence continues at coordinate 8,793 of NZ_JBXARR010000005.1, forward strand.
CGTGGGCGTTGTTGGCGCAGGGCGTCGTGGAAGTTCTGCATCGGCTCGACGTTGATGCCGCTCCAGCCGCGATCGTAGAACGCCTTGGTCACCGAGTCGTGGATCGGGTCATTGGCGCCGACATCGATATAGAAGCCATTTTCAAAGAACTTGAGGGCGCGCCACAGGCGGATGTCTTCGAAATTCTGTGCGTAAGAGATGAACGTCACGGTCACTCCCTGTCGGTCAGGTTCTTCTTGTTCGTGCGTGCGCTGCCGGCACGGTGTGAGCCTGTATAGCAAGGGTGGTTGGCCGGTGCAATTTTCCATTGCCCGCGTCCACGATTCGGCGGTTATGTCCTTTTGGTCGAGGGCTTATGCACAACAGGCTTTGAAGAGGGCGCGCTTAGGCAGGTTTTTGTGGACGGGTTCTCATTTGAGCCGCAAATCCCTGTTTTGCCGGTTTTTTATTTATGTGAACAAAAAATGACCAGCGCTGTTAATGGCCTGAAACAGCCGTGGATATTGGATCCACGATAAATCCATCAACAGAGTTATCCACAGGGCGTGGAAGATTAAACGCGTTCGGCCAGCAGCAGGAAATTGCGCGGTGTGAGCGGCGCCTCGCTGAAGGTGCCGAGGCGTACGATGTATCCCTGCTCGGTAAGGAAAAGTGCCCGGTCAAGATTCAGCCAAAGCTCCAATGGCCGTCGGAATAGTCCGCGCAGTAATTCCAGGTTGCGAACTTCGGCCAATCGCTGCCAACCGGCCGCTTCCAGTGCTACCCAATCTGGTGAGCCGATTGTGGATAACTCTTTCAGCGCTGCCAGGTCGCGACAGAAATCGGCAAATGGTTTGTCCAGCCAGGCGCTTGGCAGAGAAGGCGTTGGCAGGTATTCGTCGACGCCGCGCATTTGCCGTTGCAGCAGATCAAAGGCAAGTCGCCGGGCCATGGAGCTGTCACGCTGACGTCGGACGCGGGCACCGGCGGTGACGGTTTCGCTCATCGGCAGGGACAGATCTTCCAGCGAAAGCTGTAGGACGGAGCGCGAGCCGGCGCAAGACAGCGTCTGATATTCAGTGCGATTGATCCGGTTGTAGCAGCACGGTGCGATCGCCAGTTGTCGGCAGCCAGCGGCGGAGGCCAGTTGCATCAGTTGCACATGCAGATCACCGCAAGCGTGCAGGGCGACAGGTGTGTGTTCGGCGTTCAGCAATAAAGCGGTGTTCGCGGCGAGCACATCCTGCTCGACGTGCAGCGCATGCAGGTGATGACGCTGACTCAGCGCCTGACCGCTGGCAACCAGCGCCGGGTCATATTCCAGGCAGGTGAGTTGCTGATCAGCGCCGAGCAGACGCCGTCCCAAATGGCCTTTGCCCGAACACCAATCCAGCCAGTGCTTCGGTTGCGAGGCAAACGACAGGCGGCTGGCGAAGGCTTCGATCTGCTGCCATTTGCGCCCGGGCACATCGACATTAAGACGATGCCCGGCGGCTTCCAGCGAATGCGCAGGCAGCTCACCCACCGAACTCAACTCAAGCGACAACGCCGCCAATGAAGCAAATGGCTCCGGCGCATCCAAGAGTTCGGCAGGGTGGTTATGGGCATTTTCCGCATCTTCCAGCGACCGCCCGCGTAGCCACGAGGCCAATTCCGGGTAGGACGCTTCCCAGGGAAGTTGCAGATGAGTGAACGGGCGAGGCTTCCACAGCGCCTGATGCGCTGTAAGAAATGCATCCAGTGCCGTGAAGCGGGCGAGTAAGTCCTCGCCCGTTAGCACGTAAGAAGATTCAGCGTCCCTGGCACGCATCGACGCGCAGCCAGCGTTCCAGCAGTTTGAAGCCGCGAACCAGCACGTAAGCCATCACCAGATAGAACACGCCGGCAGCGAAGAAGATCTCCACCGGCAAGTAAGTGCGGGCAATGATCGTGCGCGCCATGCCGGTCAGTTCCAGCAGGGTCACGGTGCTGGCCAGGGCGCTGGCCTTGAGCATCAGGATCACTTCGTTGCTGTAGGCCGGCAGGCCGATGCGCGCGGCACGCGGCAGGATGATGTAGAACAGCGCTTTCGGTCGGGACATGCCCAGCGCCCGCGCCGCTTCGATCTCGCCCGGCGGAATCGCCTGGATTGCGCCGCGCAGGATCTCGGCGATGTACGCCGCCGTATGCAGGGTCATGGTCGCGGTGGCACACCAGAACGGATCGCGCAGGTACGGCCACATCGAGCTGTTACGCACCGCATCGAACTGCGCGAGGCCGTAGTAGACCAGGAACAGTTGAACCAGCAACGGCGTGCCACGGAAAAAGAAGATGTAGGCGTAGGGAAAAGCGCGCACGTACCAAAGCTTCGAAGAACGGGCGATGCCCAGCGGAATCGCCAGCAGCAAACCGGCGATCACGGCGATGGCTACCAGCTCCAGGGTCAGCGTCGCGCCCTGAGCAAGCTTTGGCAGCCACTTGATGATGACTTCCCAATTCATTGAGCGCTCCTCGCGAAGCCGCGTGCGGCGCGTTTTTCAAGCAAGTGCATGCCGATCATCGCCAGCACGGTCAGGCACAGGTACATGAGCGCCGCCACCATATAGAAGGTGAATGGCTGCTTGGACACGGTCACGCCGATCTGCGCGTGGCGCATGATTTCTTCCAGGCCGATGACCGACACCAGCGCGGTGTCTTTCATCAGGATCATGAACAGGTTGCCCAGGCCGGGCAGGGCGATGCGCCACATCTGCGGCATGATCAGTTTGGTGAAGATCCGCCATTTCGACAGGCCCAGGGCCACGCCGGCCTCACGGTGGCCTTTGGGAATGGCGAGGATCGCGCCACGAAAAACTTCCGTGGCGTAGGCGCCGAAGCACAGGCCCAGCGCGATGACGCCGGCGGCGAAGGCGCTGAGTTCCAGTTCGGGATGGCCGAGGAACTCACCTAGCGCGCGCATCGCGTTGACCGTACCGAAGTAGATCAACAGCACCCAGAGCAATTCCGGAACGCCACGCACCAGGGTCGAATAGGTTCCGCCAAGCCATTGCAGCGGCTTGTACGGGGAAGTCTTGGCCAAGGCGCCGAGCAGACCGAGCACCAGCCCCAGGCACAGGGCCGAGAGTGCCAGTTTGACGGTCATCAGCGCGCCGGCGAAGAGCGCCGGGCCGAATCCGTAGAGGTCGATAATCATGGATTTCTTTTCAAATCGCGGCAGGCAAGGCCGGGGATCGGCGCCGTCATGGAACGGCGCCGATCCGGCAGGTCAGGATCAGTAGATGCTGAACGGGAAGTACTTGTCGTTGATCTTCTTGTAGGTGCCGTCGGCAACGATTTCCTTCAGCGCGGCGTTCAGCTTCTCGCGGATCGGGTCGCCTTTACGTACAGCGATACCGATCTTGTCGCTTTCTTCCACCGGGTCGCCCTTGAATTCGTAGGCTTTGCCGGCGTCGCTTTTCAGCCACTCGTAGTTGACGTATTTGTCGGCGAGGATGCCGTCCAGGCGACCGGAAGTCAGGTCGAGGTAGGCGTTTTCCTGGGTGTCGTACAGCTTGACGGTGATGTCGTCACCGAAGTTGTCTTCCAGGAAGGTGCCGGCCAGGGTCGCACGCTGGGCACCGATCACTTTGCCTTTCAGCGCAGCCTTGTCGGTCTTGAAGTCGACGTTTTTCGGCGCGATGAACTGCAGCTTGTTGGAGTAGTACGGGTCGGTGAAGTCCACCGCTTGCTTGCGCTCGTCGGTGATCGACATCGAGGAGATCAGGAAGTCGAACTTCTTGGCGTTCAGGGCCGGGATGATACCGTCCCAGTCCGAGGTAACCACGGAGCATTCAACTTTCATCTTGGCGCACAGAGCGTCGCCGATGTCTTTGTCGAAGCCGACGACGTTGCCGCTGGCGTCTTTATTGTTGAACGGCGGGTAAGCCGCTTCGATGCCCATCTTCAGGGTCTCGGCCATGGCACCGGCGCTGAACGCGAGGGTGACGGCGGCGGCCAGGAAGACCTTTTTGTAGTTCTGCATGCGGGTAGCTCCGTTAGCGGTTGCTGGACATGAATTGTTTGCAGCGCGCCGAAAGCGGGTTTTCGAACACCTGCTGTGGCGATCCTTGCTCTTCTACCAGGCCCTGGTGGAGGAACACCACTTCGCTGGAAACCTGACGGGCGAAGCCCATTTCATGGGTCACGAGCAGCATGGTGCGGCCTTCTTCGGCCAATGCGCGGATGACATTAAGTACTTCCTGGACCATTTCCGGGTCAAGGGCGGAGGTGGGCTCGTCGAACAGGATCACCTTGGGCTGCATCGCCAGCGTGCGGGCAATCGCCGCGCGTTGTTGCTGACCGCCGGACAGTTGCGCCGGGTAGGCGTGGCGCTTGTCGGCGATGCCGACCTTGGCCAGCAGCGCTTCGGCGACTTCGATGGCTTCGGCCTTGCTCTGGCCGAGCACGCGGCGCGGGGCTTCGATGATGTTGTCGAGCACGCTCATGTGCGGCCACAGATTAAAGTTTTGAAACACAAAACCAATCTCGGAGCGCAGGCGATTGATCTGCTTGCCGTCAGCGGCAACCAGTTCGCCATTCTTGGCGGCCTTGAGCTTGAGTTCTTCCCCGGCCACCAGGATCTGGCCCTGATGCGGGTTTTCCAACAGGTTGATGCAACGCAGGAACGTGGACTTGCCGGAACCGGAGGAACCCAGGATCGAGATCACATCGCCGTCGCGGGCGGTCAGCGAGATGCCTTTGAGCACCTCAAGCTGTCCGTAGCGTTTGTGCAAGTTGCGGATTTCAAGCGCGGGCGTGGCCTCAGCCATGTGCGTTCCTCATATATGTTGCGCTCCTGCTGTTGGTTGGCCTTCCTGGCGAGGCGGCCAAGCTAGCATAGCGTTTCAATGGCAGCCAACAGCGCTACGAGCGGTAAACGGATGGCGTGTGGCAGGTTGTCGCATCGGCGCAGCAGACTGTCGCCCCATCAACAACCGAACGGGTGTTTGAACGTGGATTCCCGTGGGTGTCGCGTAAAAAAAGGCGCGATGTTGCCACCTTTGGCGGGGTGTTGGAAGCGCTAACCGGCCGAACGTTCCTCATTCGCCCTTTTATTGTGCATCCCGTACTTTTTCAGTGTGTTTCTGGTGCGCTGATTCGTTTGAAAAGTGAGTCGCAGGGTAACGCTTTGGCGAAAGGCCAGTATTCTCAAGGACTTGCGATGACTGTCCGGTCGCGCTGAAAACCGCGAACCAGAAGAGTTTGAAACATTTTGGCGCAATTATTGCGTGCAGAATCTGGAACGCCCCGTTGGTTTCTTTTTACGAGAAGGAAAACCAGACGGGACGGACTGAATCGCTTTCCTCGCAAAGGTAGTTTCAATGAGCAGTACCCAAAGCTCCAATGGCCTCGAACAGGGGCTCAAACCGCGTCATGTGACCATGCTGTCGATCGCCGGGGTGATCGGTGCAGGTCTGTTCGTAGGCTCCGGCCACGCCATCGCCGCCGCCGGTCCCGCTGTTCTGCTGGCTTACGCCGCTGCTGGCGCGCTGGTTGTGCTGGTGATGCGCATGCTCGGCGAAATGGCTGTTGCCTCGCCTGACACTGGCTCGTTCTCGACTTACGCCGACCGCGCTATCGGTCACTGGGCCGGTTTCACCATCGGCTGGCTGTACTGGTGGTTCTGGGTTTTGGTAATTCCGCTGGAAGCCAACGCCGCCGCGACCATCCTGCACGCGTGGTTCCCGGGTGTGGATATCTGGGCCTTCGCGCTGATCATCACCATGCTGCTGACGGTGACCAACCTGTTCAGCGTGAAAAACTACGGTGAGTTCGAATTCTGGTTCGCCCTGCTCAAAGTCGTGGCGATCATCGGTTTCATCATCCTTGGCGTCGCGGCCATTTTCGGCTTCCTGCCGAACAGCCAGGTCAGCGGCGTTTCGCACATCTTCGACACCCAGGGCTTCCTGCCGAACGGCATGGGCGCGGTGCTGGGCGCGATCCTGACCACCATGTTCTCCTTCATGGGTACCGAGATCGTGACCATCGCGGCTGCGGAATCGAAGAACCCGGGCAAGCAGATCTCCAAGGCCACCAACTCGGTGATCTGGCGGATCGGTCTGTTCTACCTCGTTTCGATCTTCATCGTCGTGGCCCTGGTGCCATGGAATGACCCGGTTCTGGCCAGCGTCGGTTCGTACCAGACTGTGCTTGAGCGCATGGGCATCCCGAATGCCAAGATGATCGTTGATATCGTGGTTCTGGTGGCTGTGACCAGCTGCCTGAACTCGGCGCTGTACACCTCTTCGCGCATGCTGTTCTCCCTCGGCAAGCGTGGCGATGCTCCGGCCATGGCAACCCGCACCAACAAGAGCGGCACGCCTTACTGGGCGGTGATGCTGTCCACCGGCGCGGCGTTCCTGTGCACTTTCGCCAACTACGTGGCCCCGGCTGCGGTGTTCGAGTTCCTGCTGGCCAGCTCCGGCGCCATCGCACTGCTGGTGTACCTGGTGATCGCGATTTCGCAACTGCGCATGCGTAAACAACGCATGGCTCGCGGCGAGAAAATCGTCTTCAGCATGTGGCTGTTCCCGGGCCTGACCTACGCGGTGATCGTATTCATCGTCGCGGCCCTGACCATCATGCTGTTCCAGGACGCCCACCGCGTGGAAATCCTCGCGACCGGCCTGCTCAGCCTGCTGGTGGTTGCTGCCGGCCTGCTGGTGGCTCGCCGCCGCAATCTGGAAAAGCGTGGCGCCGCGGTTCTGAACTGATCCGCAACGCGTAACGCAAAACGGCCGCTGTCAGTGATGACAAGCGGCCGTTTTTGTTACTGCGAGCGGTTTATTCGCTCTTCTCTTCCTGCGCTTCCACCGACTGACCGTAGGTGTCCAGCGCAATCCCGAAATCGCTGATGAACTCCGGCTCGCTCAGCCAGGCCTGGGCGGTTTCGCGATCCATGCCGTCGGCCCACATGCGGTAGTCGATCAGCATGTCGGCGGCCAGGTGAGTGGCGGCCATGCCTTCGTTCTCGGCGTTTTCCATGTCCAGCAGTTCAGGATGATCAACGATGATGAACGCCAGCTCACGGAGCAGCGTCAGGAGCATTTCGTTGCGGCTGACGGCTTCGGCGTCGCGCATCTTGCTGAACATCGCCAGGGTGTATTCCGGGATCGGCTCGGCGAGGTGGCCGAGGTCATCGTCCTGCGCCAGGGATTTGCGACCGACCATGCGGATTTGCTTGGCTTTGGCCTTGGCGCGTTTGGCGCGTTTCTGTTGCTTGTTCAGGGATGCCATGGGAACTCAGTTTTTCTGTTGGGTTTGTGCGGCGATTGCGTCGGACGCGGCCACATAGTCTTTCTGGAAATCCGGCGATTCGATCCACGCCAGAGCGCCAGCCTCGTCGGTCTCGGTGGACCATTGGCGGTACTCGATCAGCGCGGCGAGGATGAAATCCATCGCACCTTCTTCGCCTTCCTGCTCGTACACCAGCTCCAGCAACGGGTCTTCGAGGAACGCGGTGCACAGGGCCTGCTGGCTGATCTTTTCGGCGTCGATCATTTTCTTGAACAGTTCGGTCAGGTCCACCGACTCGAAATCGATGCGGTCGTCGTTCGGGTCCAGCTCGACCGGCGCTTCCGCACGTTTGGTGCGGTTCTGCTTGGCTTTGGTCTTGGCCCGGGCGGCGCGTTTTTGCTGCTTGTTGGCGGAAGCCATGGTGTGTGTTCCGTGGTGCGTTAAAGGGCTTGGCTGCGTGGGATTTTGCGCCCCGGCGTGTCGGAGGCCAGTTCGCCGGTCTGCAGCCAGGTCAGAGCGATGGGCCATAGTGTGGCTTGGTATGCGCTGCGAAAAAAGGCGAAATGTCCGACTTGCTGCTCACCGATGTCCTGCGGCTCGATTCGCAGGTGGGTCTTTTGCGCGTTGTGGAAGTAAGCGAGCAGGCGTTCGATGGCGGGAATCGTGCCGTAGGGATCGTCGCTGATGCTGATTGCCAGAGCTCTGGCCCGAACGTTGGCGAAAGGTAATTCGGCCATCGCTTTACCGCTCGGACGCCGCTCATAACGTGCGTCAGGCGTGCTCCAGTCGCGCACCACGCCGGCGGGCGTGTCTTCCAGCCAGCCGAGTCGCTTGCCCGGAAAGTAGCCACACAACAGTGTGACCAGCGGCATCAGCAGATGCCATTTGCCGAACATCCGCCAGCGGTGCTCGGGCGCGTAATCGCGCCAGTAAGCGAATTGCGCGCCGACCGTCACCAGTCGTCGGATTATCTTTCCGGACGCCCCCAGGCCTGCTGCACAGCCACCGAAGCTGTGCCCGACCACATCGATCGGCTGACCGGGAAACTCCCGCTGCGCGCGTTTGAGAATCGCCTCGAAATCCAGTGCGCCCCAATCCGTCCACGAAGCCTGCAGATGCCTCATCGACTTCGGCCGCGATTCACCAATGCCCCGATAGTCGTAAATGATCACGTTAAAGCCGTTTGTGAACAGATACGCCGCGAAGCGTGAGTAGTGGCGGCAGCGCACGGAGGTGGCGGCGTTGATGATCACCACTGGGCGCTGTTGATCCGATGACGCGTGACGCCAGGTGAAACCGCCGAGCAGATAGCCGTCGGCGGCGGGCTCGTGGAAGGGTGCGTCCTGAACATCGCTGGCGAGCGCGGTTCTGTTTTGGGGATCTTCCAGTGCGTGCGTCTCTTGAAAACCCATGGCGCTCGACCTTCGCGGAGTGGCTGCCAACGATAGTCCCAGCCAGCTCGGTGAACAATCCGTCGACGGTCAATCAGCCGTCTGTTCGCTCAAGCGCTCTTCCAGCCGCGTGTGTTCACGGTTCAACTCCGCGCGTAACTCCTCTTCACTCGGCAGTACCAGTTTGTAGCTGCTGGCGAACAGTTGTTCATTGCCCTTGAGGATCGTGTAGCGCGCAACCGATTCATTTTGCTGTGCGCAGAGAATGATCCCCACCGTTGGCCCGTCGCCCTCGCTGCGTTTGAGGTCGTCGTACATGCGGATGTACATGTCCATCTGGCCCACGTCGCGGGCGCTGAGTTTGCCGCGCTTCAGATCGAGGATGACGAAGCATTTGAGCAGGTAGTTGTAGAACACCAGGTCAATGTAAAAATCATCGTCGCCAGCGCTGATGCGTTGCTGGCGACCGACAAAAGCGAAGCCTTTGCCCAGCTCAAGGAGAAATCCCTGGAGCTGATCCATCAGGGCCTGTTCCAGTTCGGATTCTTGAAGTTTGCCCGGTGATGGCAGGCCGAGAAATTCCAGCAGGACGGGGTCGCGGATGAATTCCCGGGGATTGCTTTTCATCGCGGCAATGTTGGTCGCTGCCTCGGCGTAGACGTCGGTTTTGTCTCGGCTCATCAACAGACGTTCGTAGTAGAGCGTGTTGATCTGGCGATCAAGGGCGCGGCTTGACCAGTTTTGTGCAGCGGCTTCGTTCATGTACCACTGCCGGGCCGGTTCGCTTTCAATCCCCAATAGCTTGCGGTAGTGGGTCCAGCTCAATTCGTGACGCAGTGCGTCACGAATTGGAAATGCCTGATAAAACAAACGCATGTAGCGAAGGTTGGAAGAATCGAAGCCTTTCCCAAAGTCCGCAGTCAGCTCCTTCGCCAGCGTAGCCAGAAGCTGTTTTCCATACCCCGCACGCCGGGCACCCTGTTGCTCGAACTCGACAATGTGTCGCCCTATCTGCCAGCAGGTCTGGACCTGAATCGTGTCGACCGTTCGCAGCACTTTCTGCCGCGCCTCGCGTATCAGTTCGCCCAGGTCGCCCAGCAGCGAATCAATTTTTGGATCTTGCGTGTCAGCAGGTTTTAGTTGGCTCATCAGGTCTTCCGGCTCAGGGGGGAACAGAAGCAAGAGCATGCCAATTGCCTTGGCCTGGGGATGCCGGCCGCCTCTGATGCCACTGAAGGAAGAGTGGGCGGGTTTTGCGAGATCAGGCTGACGAACTCCGCGAACGAGGAGTACGGCGTGTAGTCCTTTTCGTATCAACCGCAACTCCCAATCGTTCTAAAACCCACTCCGCAAGACAAAATCTAAAAAGAGGTAACGATTGGGTTCCGCGAGAGCCCGGGAGTCGTCCTCATGAAACGCGTTCTTTCATTCGTGCTGCCCGTTGCCGCTGCTGCGGTGCTGCTGTTTCCGATCATGGCGCAGGCTGCGAGTCTGGAGCCGATCGACAGTTCCGCTGTGCAGGTTCAGCAGCAAGAGCAAAACGGTGTTCGCTATCTGGCCGGCGGGATTGGCGAAGATGAGTCGAAAGCCATTCAGCAATCCGCGGGCTACAACCTGCACATGACCTTCGCCGTCGGCATGCAAAACGAATACACCGCGGATGTCGATGTGATGATTCAGAAAGCCCCCGGCCAGACTGTGCTGACGCTGAATCAGACCGGGCCATTGGTCTACGTGCAGTTGCCACCCGGCAAATACACGGTCGTCGCGACCCGCAATGGTGAAACGCGCCGGGATGCGGCGGAAATTGGCGGCGGTGCTGCGCGCAATCTGGTGTTCCACTGGAACGACAACAGCTAGTGGCGTTACCGGTCGCGCCGGGATGGCGCGACCGTTGCCGTGCGGCCCAGCCAGATCAATAACCACGCGGCGCCCGACAGGAAGAGGGCCAGTAAGCAGTGGGTGAATACGGCAAACCAGAATTCGGCGGGTTGTGCGGTCAACGAATACATGGCGAAGCGTTTGCCGCGTGCCATGTTGCCGATGCGTCCCTGAATCAGACCGTCCACGGTTTCATAGGCGATCAGGCCGATACACAGGATCAGCACCAGGCCGAGCGCGATCATCAACCAGTCGGTGCGTTTTACGGGCGGCGCGGGATGGGGCAGGGGAGCGCGGGTTCTTTTCTGGTTCATCGCGGGGATGACCCTCTTCCGTAAGGGTTGAGCAACGTATCGCGAATTCCGGCCTGCAAGAAGGGCGGGATCGGGCCGTCATCAAATCGCAGGCATAAAAAAAACCCTGAATCTTGCGATTCAGGGTTTTCGGTATTTGGTGCCCAGAGACGGAATCGAACCGCCGACACGGGGATTTTCAATCCCCTGCTCTACCGACTGAGCTATCTGGGCAACGGGGCGCATTAAAAGGGTTTTTCGGATTTACGTCAAACACTTTTTTAAAATTTCTTAAATTAATTCCGTCGCTTACGATCCGAGCCCCAATTTTGCGGGTTTACTCTGCGGGCGGAACGTAGCCTTCGGCCTGAGCGTATTCCTCGCCGGAGAAGTACTTGTCCATTTCGCCCTGAAGAAATTTGCGGTCTTCGGCATTCATCATGTTCAGGCGTTTTTCGTTGATCAGCAGGGTCTGGTGTTTCTGCCAGTCGGCCCAGGCCTTGGCCGAGACGTGTTCAAAAATGTCCTGGCCCTTGGCGCCCGGGTACGGTGGGCGCTCCAGGCCTTCGAGTTGTTCTTTGTACTTGCGGCACATTACGGTGCGGGTCATGTCGACTCTCCTGCATTCAAGACGGCGGCCGCGCGTTCGAGCAAGGTCTTGACCGGGGCGGCGAGGCCCAGGCGCGGCGGGGTGGCGAGGTTATACCAGAGCCAGTCGGCCTCGGCCACGTGACCGCCGGCTTCCTGTACCTGAACCAGCCAGGGTTCGATGGACAGCTGGAAGTGGCTGAACGTGTGGACAAGGCTCGGCAGCGCCTGCTGCTCGCCCAGTTCCAGCGAGTGCTGCGCGGCGAGGTGTTGCAGGTCGTCGAGGTCGTCGAGTTCCGGCAGGCTCCACAAACCGCCCCACAATCCGCTGGACGGGCGGCGATAAAGCAGAATCGCGCCGTCCTCGTTGGCCAGCAGCGGCATCAGCGTGCGTTTCTGCGGGATGGCCTTGCGCGGCTTGGGGATCGGGTAACGCGTCTCCAGGCCCAGCATGTGCGCTTCGCAGCCTTTTTCCAGCGGACACAGCAGACAGCTCGGCTTGCTGCGGGTGCAGAGTGTGGCGCCCAGATCCATCATCGCCTGGGTGTAGGCGTTGACCCGATCCTGCGGCGTGAAGCGCTCGGCGTTGGCCCAGAGCTGCTTGGCGACCTTCGGCTCGCCGGGGTAGCCCTCCTGCGCGGTAAAGCGCGCCAGCACCCGTTTGACGTTGCCGTCGAGGATCGGCGCGCGCAGGCCCATGCTGATGCTGGCGATCGCACCGGCAGTGGACAGGCCGATGCCTGGCAAATCCGTGAGCTTCTCGACATCCCGGGGAAACTCGCCACCGTATTGGCTGACGACGATCTTCGCGGTCTTCTGCAAGTTGCGCGCGCGGGTGTAGTAACCCAGCCCGGTCCACAGATGCAGCACTTCGTCCTCCGGCGCTTCGGCCAGGGCTTCGACCGTCGGCAGCGCGGCCATGAAGCGGTCGAAGTAATTGAGCACGGTGCTGACCTGAGTCTGCTGCAACATGATCTCGGACACCCACACCCGGTACGGGTTGATGTTCTGTTGCCAGGGCAAATCATGGCGGCCGTGGCGGTCGAACCATTCCAGCACCGCCGTGGAAAACTGCTCCGCTCTCATCGCTTGAACAGCCCCTTCAATGCGTTTTTCAGTTCCGGGCTGACTTTGTCACCCAGTTTCTCGTCGATTTTTTCGCTGATCTTGTCGCCGGCCAGTTTGGTCGCGACCTGGCCCATGCGTTCGTTGTCCACGCGGCAGGCCTTGGCGCCCAGTTCCAGCGGGCCACGGCAACGCAGCGGCCATTCGATGCCGACGAATTTGTCGCCGACCTGGCAGGCCGGGTCCGGCATGGCGCTGGTGTCGCCTTCGACGATGATGCCGACGCGATAGTCCATGCCCAGCACCTTGAGGTCGATATCGCCGTCACCGTTGACGCTCATGCCGGGGATGCGCACTTTCAGGTCCGGGTTGCTGGCCACGCCGTTGCGGAAGGTCAGGTTGCCCTTGAGTTCCTGGAACGGCGTGTCCTTGCCGCGCGGCTCGCCGCTCAGGGATTTGCGGTTGAGGGTGGCGATGCCCTTGCACAGTTGTTGCTCAAGGTTGGCGTTGAGCAGCACGCCGTTGTTGATCACGAAATTGGCGTTGCCGTTGAGGGTTTCAATCAGCGCCTGCTGACTGTTTCCGCTGCCGGTGACGGTGCTGGTGAGATTGACCAGACCCTTGACCGGCGGATTCTTGCCCTGGCTTTCGAGGATTTTCTCTACCGGCACCCGGTTGATCCGGGTTTGCAGGTTCAGTACCGGCGCGGTCTGGCGTACGTCCAGCGTGCCCTTGGCTTCGAAGTCGCCGTTGTACAGCTCGCCGCGCAGGTTCTCCAGGGTCAGCAGGCCGCCCTGGCCGGTGGCTTTCAGTGCGGCGTTCTGGATTGGCAGCTTGTCGAGGGTCAACTGGCCGAAAGTCAGGTCGGCGTTTACGTCGAGCTTGCTCAGGCGCTCGACAGGGAACAGGCGCTCGGTGCTCCAGGCGCTTTTGCTCGGTTTTTCCGGCAGCGGTGTGCTGCCGGCACCGGCCATGGCATCGGCCTCGGTGCTGGCAACTTCGGCCTGACGGACCTGCGTGGCGTTATTGGCTTTTTCCGATTTCGGCGGCAGGTAGCGGTCGACGTTGAAGGTGTCGGCCTTGAGAACCGCCCGCAGCGATTGCTTGGCGAAATCTTCGACGGCGATGCGGCCGCTGAAGCTGCTGTCGTCGAGTTTCAGGTTGATGTTGTCCAACGCCACGCTGGTCGGCGTCGCGGCGACACGGCTGACCAGTTCAACCTTGCTCAGGCTGCCTTCGGCCATGGCCGGCAAGGTCTGACCGATGCTGTCGACGAATTTCGCCAGGTCGAACTGGGCGATGGAAATCCCGCCGGTGATCTGTGGCGTCTTGTCCAGGTCATTGGCCTTCAGTTCGCCGAGGGCACGCAGCTGATTGACCGAGAGCTTGATGCCGGTCCATTCGGCGACGTTGGCGGCCTTGTCCAGCAGCAGTTGGCCTTGGGCGGCGAAGGTCACGGTCTTGCCTTGCAGCGGATCGCCGGCGACTTCGCCGGACAGCTTCAGGTCTTCGAACTTGTAGCGTTGCAGGGCGCGTTCGAAGCGCAGCTCGCCGTTGAGTTCGGTGCGAACCCGCAGCACTGGCTGGTTGGTGCCGAGGAACGCGGTGGCCTTGACCGGGATGTTGGTTGAATCGTGAACAGCGCCGGTGCTCAACTGGATGCTTTCGGCGCTGAATTGCTTGCCGGTCAGTTCGTCGTTGTATTCCACGCGGGCGTTGTTGACGGTCAGGCTGTCGATGTCGAGGCGGATCGGCTGGGCCGGTTTTTCCGGTTGCGGGGTGGCCTCGGCTGCGGTCTCGGCTGTGGTGGTTGGCGCCGGGGCGCTGCCGGCCTTGGGCGGCACCTTGCCGATGTCTTCCCAGTTGCCGTGACCATTCTTGTCACGGTTCAGGCGCAGGTTCAGGCCTTCGACGCGCACGTCGCTCATCTGCACTTCGCGGCGCAGCAGCGGCAGCACGCGAACGGACAGGCCGAGCATCTGCAGGTCGGCGAACGGTTCGGCAGGTTTGGCCAGGGTCGCGACGCTGGCCTCGTGCAGTTCCAGGCCGAGCCACGGGAACAGGCTCCAGCCGATGTCGCCATTGAGCGTCAGCTCGATGTGGGCCTTGTCGCGGGCTATCTGGCGGATCTCGTCTTTGTAGTCGTTGGGATCAAACAGGTGGGTCAGGGCGAAGCCCGCCGCCACAATGATCAGCAACAGCCCGAGAAGTACCAGACCCAGGATTTTGCCGAACGCTTTCATGGGCGAGTCCTTGTAAGTAGTCGAATTCGTAATTTAGCCGGGGAGTATAGCGCTGCATCACCCCGCGCTGTTGCGGTGTCCCGTGCAGCCTGCTGAACCGTGATGTACAGCGCTTCGACAACGATCGGCATCGGGGTTCCCCGGCATCAGGAGATCAGATGACTCAAAAAAGGTGATATCAGTTTGGTTTTTCTGTCACGTGCAAATGGTAACCTTCGCCCGTTCGTCCGCCCATCTGCGACTTAACGTCGCGCTTTCAAGGAGCTTCACCCGCAAAAAACGGTCATGCCTGCGTGCATAAAGGCCGGGGGTGAGCAGTGGCTGGCGAACCATACTAATAATTGGGGGATACACAATGAGCACGACCATTACGGCGGACGGCCTCAAAGCCGATCAGCCCGGGTTCCTGTCCAAGGAACGCATCATCGCCAAGCCCGGTTTCAACCGTTGGCTGGTCCCGCCGGCCGCTCTGGCCATTCACCTGTGCATCGGCATGGCCTACGGCTTCTCGGTGTTCTGGTTGCCGCTGTCCAAGGCGCTTGGCGTAACCGCTCCGGTGGCTTGCGCACCGGACATGAGCTTCATCGCACAAGTCTTCTCGTCGCAATGCGACTGGCCGATCTCCATGCTCGGCTGGATCTACACCCTGTTCTTCATCTTCCTCGGCTGCTCGGCAGCGATCTGGGGGGGCTGGCTTGAACACGCAGGGCCGCGCAAGGCCGGCGTTGTATCGGCACTGTGCTGGTGCGGCGGGCTGCTGATTTCCGCACTGGGGATCTATACCCACCAGATCTGGCTGATGTGGATCGGCTCCGGCGTGATCGGCGGTATCGGTCTGGGCCTGGGCTACATTTCGCCGGTGTCGACCCTGATCAAGTGGTTCCCGGACAAGCGCGGCATGGCGACCGGCATGGCGATCATGGGCTTCGGCGGTGGCGCGATGGTCGGTGCTCCGCTGGCAACCGCTCTGATGAGCCATTTCGCTTCGCCGGCCGGCGTTGGCGTGTGGCAGAGCTTCGTGGCCATGGCCGCGATCTACTTCGTGTTCATGATCGGTGGCGCACTGGCCTACCGCGTACCGCCAACCGGCTGGAAGCCTGAAGGCTGGACCGCACCGGCGAAGAAAGCCTCGAACGCGATGATCACCCACCGTCACGTTCACGTGAATGTAGCGTGGAAAACTCCGCAATTCCGTCTGGTGTGGCTGGTGCTGTGCCTGAACGTGTCTGCCGGTATCGGCATCCTCGGCATGGCTTCGCCACTGTTGCAGGAAGTGTTCGGCGGCAAGCTGCTGGGTAACGATCTGCCGTTCGGTCAGCTGGACGCCGGTCAACTGGCTTCCATCGCTGCGATTGCGGCCGGTTTCACCGGCCTGCTGAGCTTGTTCAACATCGGTGGCCGTTTCTTCTGGGCATCGTTCTCGGACTACCTGGGCCGCAAGAACACTTACTTCGTGTTCTTCGCGCTGGGTTTTGCGCTGTACGCACTGATCCCGAACCTCGGTCACCTGGGCAACGTTGCGCTGTTCGTGGCGGCGTTCTGCATCATCCTGTCGATGTACGGCGGTGGTTTCGCGACCGTTCCGGCGTATCTGGCCGACCTGTTCGGTACGCAGATGGTGGGCGCGATCCACGGTCGTCTGCTGACTGCCTGGGCCGCCGCTGGCGTGCTGGGTCCGGTGCTGGTGAACTACCTGCGTGAGTATCAGCTGAGCATCGGCGTTGAACGCGCCGCCGCTTACGACATCACCCTGTACATCCTCGCCGGCCTGCTGGTGTTGGGTTTCCTGTGCAACCTGCTGGTGCGTCCGGTAGCCGACAAGTACTTCATGACCGACGCCGAACTGGCCGCCGAACAGGCGCTGGGCCACGACAAGGGTGCTGACGCCAGCACCGTGCTGGAGTGGAAAGCCGCGCCGGGCAGCAAGCCATTGGCGATCGCTGCGTGGCTGGTGGTGGGGATTCCGTTGGCGTGGGGTGTGTGGGTGACCCTGCAGAAGACGGCGGTTCTGTTCCACTAAGTAACCGTTAAAACGCAGAACCCCTGTGGGAGCGGGCTTGCCCGCGAAGGCGTCCGGTCAGTCGACATCACTGTTGGCTGATCCACCGCTTTCGCGAGCAAGCCCGCTCCCACATTTGTTTCCGGGTGCCTGTAATGGCTTGTATGGACATGTCTACCCGCGACAGTCGGGGCTTCTATCCGTCTGTCATATCACCTCTCGTGTTTCTGTTTCGGCCCCGCGCCCCTATAATGGCTGCCTTTTTCGCCCAATGATTTTGCGGAGCTGGTGATGGCCGAACGTAAGGCGTCTGTCGAGCGCGACACTCTGGAAACCCAGATCAAAGCCTCGATCAACCTTGATGGCACCGGAAAGGCCCGATTCAATATCGGTGTTCCTTTTCTTGAGCACATGCTGGATCAGATCGCCCGTCACGGGTTGATCGACCTGGATATCGAATGCAAGGGCGATCTGCATATCGACGACCACCATACGGTGGAAGACGTCGGTATCACCCTCGGCCAGGCCTTCGCGCAAGCCATTGGCGACAAGAAAGGCATCCGTCGCTACGGCCACGCCTACGTGCCGCTCGATGAAGCGCTGTCGCGCGTGGTGATCGACTTCTCCGGCCGCCCAGGCCTGCAGATGCACGTGCCGTACACCCGCGCCACCGTTGGCGGCTTCGACGTCGACCTGTTCCAGGAATTCTTCCAGGGCTTCGTCAACCACGCATTGGTCAGTCTGCACATCGACAACCTGCGCGGCACCAACACCCACCACCAGATCGAAACCGTGTTCAAGGCATTCGGCCGCGCGCTGCGCATGGCCGTAGAGCTGGATGACCGCATGGCCGGCCAGATGCCTTCGACCAAGGGCGTCCTGTAATGCAGACGGTTGCAGTTATCGATTACGGCATGGGCAACCTGCACTCGGTGGCCAAGGCCCTCGAGCACGTCGGTGCCGGCAAGGTGCTGATCACCAGCGATGCGGCAGTGATCCGCGAAGCTGACCGCGTGGTTTTTCCCGGTGTCGGCGCGATTCGCGATTGCATGGCGGAGATCCGTCGCCTCGGTTTCGATTCGCTGGTGCGTGAAGTCAGCCAGGATCGTCCGTTCCTCGGCATCTGCGTCGGCATGCAAGCCTTGCTCGACAGCAGCGAAGAGAACGACGGCGTCGACTGCATCGGCCTGTTCCCGGGCGCTGTGAAGTTCTTCGGCAAAGACCTGCATGAAGACGGCGAACACCTGAAAGTCCCGCACATGGGCTGGAACGAAGTGAAGCAGGCGGTGGATCACCCGCTGTGGCACAACATTCCGGACCTGGCGCGTTTCTATTTCGTGCACAGCTACTACATCGCCGCCGGTAATCCGCGTCAGGTGGTCGGCAGCGGTCATTACGGCGTCGATTTCGCTGCGGCGCTGGCCGAAGGTTCGCGTTTCGCCGTGCAGTTCCACCCGGAGAAAAGCCATACCCATGGCCTGCAATTGCTGCAGAACTTCGCTGCGTGGGACGGTCGCTGGTAAATGGCCGTCAAGAAATCCAAGCCGCCGATCCTGACCCTCACTCCCGAGCAGGAGAGCGAGGCCAACCGCAAGATTCAGCGGTTCATGGAGGATCGTTTCGAACTGGACCTGGGTTCGTTCGAGGCGGCGGAAATTCTTGAGCTGTTTACCCGCGAAATTGCTCCGCACTATTACAACAGGGCGATTTTCGATGTGCAGACCCACCTCAAGGAGCGGTTTGAAAGCATCGAAAGCGACCTGTGGGCGCTCGAGAAAAACTGATTTCCGAGCCAAGCTGAACATTCAAATTTGAAGGTTTGCCAGATGCTGATTATTCCCGCTATCGATCTTAAAGACGGTGCCTGTGT
This sequence comes from Pseudomonas sp. GW821-FHT11D10, assembly GCF_058808435.1. Lineage (NCBI taxonomy): Bacteria > Pseudomonadati > Pseudomonadota > Gammaproteobacteria > Pseudomonadales > Pseudomonadaceae > Pseudomonas > Pseudomonas sp. GW821-FHT11D10. The sequence goes on from NZ_JBXARR010000005.1 coordinate 27,356, forward strand.
ACGTCTGCGCCAGGGCCGCATGGAAGATTCCACAGTGTTCTCCGATGACCCGGTGAGCATGGCTGCCAAGTGGGTGGAGGGCGGTTGCCGCCGTCTGCATCTGGTCGACCTGAACGGCGCTTTCGAAGGCCAGCCGGTCAACGGCGAAGTGGTGACCGCGATCGCCAAGCGCTACCCGACCCTGCCGATCCAGATCGGCGGCGGCATCCGTTCGCTGGAAACCATCGAGCACTACGTCAAGGCGGGCGTGAGCTACGTGATCATCGGCACCAAAGCGGTGAAGGATCCGGCGTTCGTCGCTGAAGCCTGCCGCGCGTTCCCGGGCAAGATCATCGTCGGCCTCGATGCCAAAGACGGTTTTGTCGCCACCGATGGCTGGGCTGAAATCAGCACCGTGCAGGTCATTGATCTGGCCAAGCAGTTTGAAGCCGATGGCGTGTCCTCGATCGTTTATACCGACATCGCCAAAGACGGCATGATGCAGGGCTGCAACGTACCGTTCACCGCTGCGCTGGCTGCTGCCACCAAGATCCCGGTGATCGCTTCCGGCGGTATTCACAACCTGGGTGACATCAAGTCGCTGCTCGACGCCAAGGCACCGGGCATCATCGGCGCCATTACCGGCCGGGCGATCTACGAAGGCACTCTCGACGTCGCCGAAGCGCAAGCTTTCTGCGACTCGTACCAAGGCTGAGGACTGACCATGGCGCTGGCCAAACGCATCATCCCTTGCCTGGACGTGGATAACGGCCGGGTCGTCAAAGGTGTGAAGTTCGAGAACATCCGTGACGCCGGCGACCCGGTGGAAATCGCCCGTCGCTACGACGAGCAGGGTGCCGACGAGATTACCTTTCTCGACATCACCGCCAGCGTCGATGGTCGCGACACCACGCTGCACACCGTCGAGCGCATGGCCAGCCAGGTGTTCATCCCGCTGACCGTCGGCGGTGGCGTGCGGACCGTGCAGGACATCCGCAACCTGCTCAATGCCGGTGCTGACAAGGTGTCGATCAACACCGCTGCCGTGTTCAACCCGGAATTCGTCGGCGAAGCGGCGCAGCATTTCGGCTCGCAATGCATCGTCGTCGCCATCGACGCGAAGAAGGTTTCGGGCCCGGGCGAAACCCCGCGCTGGGAGATCTTCACCCACGGCGGTCGCAAACCGACCGGCCTCGATGCGGTCGAGTGGGCGAAGAAAATGGAAGGCCTGGGTGCCGGTGAAATCCTCCTGACCAGCATGGATCAGGACGGCATGAAAAACGGCTTCGACCTCGGCGTGACCCGCGCCATCAGCGACGCGCTGGGCATTCCGGTGATCGCGTCCGGCGGCGTCGGCAACCTGCAGCATCTGGCTGACGGCATTCTTGAAGGCCACGCCAGCGCAGTATTGGCGGCGAGTATTTTCCACTTCGGCGAATACACCGTTCAGGAAGCCAAGGCCTACATGGCCAAATGCGGCATCGTAATGCGTTAGGCTCTGCGCGAAAACTGCCTGCGCGACGATCATGCTGCGTTAAAAACAGGCTCGGAATGCTCATGTAGGTCCCCTACACTCCGCTTCCTCGCCTGTTTTTGCCTTGCCTGATCGCCGCTCGGCGAGTTTTCACGCAGACCCAAAACAATACAGGCCAGTGGACAGTATGGCGTACCCAAGGCACTCTTGGGCACGCCATGGATTTCGGTAGCCCGACATGATCAAACGCCTGCTTCTCGCCCTCGCCAGTGCCTCCGTGTTGTTGATCAACACCGGCCACGCCGAAGAAAGTCCCGACACCGATCTGGTGCTCCTCACCGAAAACTTCCCGCCGTACAACATGGCGAAGAACGGCAAGAATTTCGCCCAGGATGAAAACATCAACGGCATCGCCACGGACATCGTGCGCGAGATGTTCAAGCGTGCCGGCATCACTTACAGCCTGACCCTGCGCTTCCCTTGGGAACGGGTCTACAAGCTGGCGCTGGAGAATCCCGGTTACGGTGCGTTCGTCATGGCACGCCTGCCGGATCGCGAAAAGCTCTTCAAGTGGGTCGGCCCGATCGGCCCGGACGACTGGGTCATGCTGGCCAAGGCCGACAGCAAGATCACCCTCGAAACCCTCAATGACGCGCGCAAGTACAAGATCGGCGCCTACAAGGGCGATGCGATTGCCGAGACGTTGACCAAGCAGGGTCTGAAGCCGGTGGTGGTGCTGCGCGATCAGGACAACGCCAAGAAGCTTGTCAGCGGCCAGATCGACCTGTGGGCCACCGGCGATCCTGCCGGCCGTTATCTGGCGCGGCAGGATGGCGTGACCGGGTTGAAAACCGTGCTTCGCTTCAACAGCGCCGAACTGTATCTGGCGCTGAACAAGGACGTGCCGGATGCAACCGTTAGCCGATTGCAGGCTGAGCTGGATCAGATGCGCAAGGACGGTGTGGTCGATGAGATCATGGGGCGTTATTTGTGAGGACGTCTTCCTCTGTCGTCGGCTGAGGGGCAAGGCCGATATTGTTGCTGTCACTGTCTGAACGGCTTTCGCTTGCAGGTGGCTCTGTCGCCAGTTGCGGAGTGAAGGTCAGCGTGCTGTCGGTTTCTGGCGGATACTCGGTCAGGTAAAGGCTTTCATCATCGGTGTAACCCACGCTCACTGCTACATGAGTGCCGTCTGCGCGCCTCAACGTATAGACACTGTGTATTTGGTAGATCGCCACGGCCTTGTTTTTGGTGGCCATGGCGACGATGTCCAGTGGACGAGATTCACTCCAGCCGTCGGATGATGTCTCGCAGTAGGTAAAGTCCTTGTACAAATGCGCCGAGAACCGGATGGCATGGGCCGCGCTTGAAGGCATCGCTGGCCATGCTGTCGTCACTTCGATAGACGTTAGGCGGCTGAAAATCTGCCGCATCTGCGGGTTCTGGGCGCGAAATGCTTTCCACTTGAAAGGTCGTGGCAGATCACTTGTGTTGTGGCCGTGCCCCACCAGTACAAATTGATCCGAGCGTTCCAGATGGTAGAACGGGGAGGTAGATAATTGCTCGCCCGGAGACAGGTGATCGGTCACCGCGAACCACGGAATTCGCACGGTCTGTGTAACCCTGGCCGGTGCCAGTTCCGGTGGGGGTCCATACCCTGAGAGTTTCGGAGCCTCGGGTGCAGGTGCTGACTGCCGAGGAAGCTGCATTCGCAACGCATAGGCGGTGGAATTCACAGGTCTGGAGTGGCTCTGGACACCGAAGAATGTGCCCGGTGCAAAGTAGACTTCGCCCGAGGCAGCCTGCGGAGGATCAATGTGCCAGGCGCTGAAGTTCTGCCTCGCGCCACTGCCTCTATCGTTCCAGATCAAACTGCCGACGGTTGCGACCATGACCAGATCTTCCCGGACACAGCGAATCGCATTGAGTAATGGCTTGTCGCGACCGTTGGAGCAGACAAGTCCCATGGCCACATAGCCGGGAGGAGGGATCGGGCGCCATACCGTGCAGTCGGCGGCGGCTCCGGAGTTGGAGTCCCTCCAGACTTTTTCATAGTCCGTGGGTGGGCTGAGTGCTTTGCTCCGGGAAGCGTCGTCACCTTGTAGCTCGCCTTCACAGACGACGGCCACGATTCTGTTTCCGTTGATATTCTCATATCCGGTCACGGCCATATCCCCAAGCGGGAAGTACCCCGGCAGCAGATCAGGAGCGGGGGTCGGGCGCCAAAAGCTTCCAACCGAAGAGTCGGAGCCCCGGCTGTCCCAGATACGGTGGAATTCGCTGGTGAAATTGATCAGCAGATTGCCGAATTTTATCGATTCCATTCGCCGGGCAGGCAATGTGTTGCTGTCGTTGTCAGCCATAGTCAGTCCTGAAGTTTGAAAGGCGACTCGGAGGAGTCGCTGACAGTTGCAGGGCTGACTATCCAGAATTGGGCGAGTCGTCAGGCAATAACTATGTGTGGCGGTTGTATCAGGGTGTTTATCGGTAGACGCCATCTTTGCCGTGCGCGGCTGTAGCGCGATTGCTGCGCACGCTGATCATCTGCTTGATGTCGATCCACTCGATGCCTTGAGCTTTCAACTTCGGCAGCTCTCGCTCCAGCACGGCAAGGGTCTGCGGGTACGGATGGCCGATCATCACCGCCGAACCCTGCTTGTGCGCCAAATTGATTGCGGACTGCAACTGATCGTAGATCGCCGCTTCGGTACGCTCATCATCGAGAAACACATCCCGCGAAACGCTCGCCAGATCGATCTTCTGTGCCTGCTGAGCCGCGACGGTCTGGGCGCTGGTGCGACTGTCGACAAAGAACTTGTGGCGGCGCTGCAACTCGCCCATCAACCACGCCATGGCCACCGGCTGCGCAGTCATGCGGCTGCCCATGTGGTTGTTGATGCCGGCGGTGTAGGGGACCATTTTGAACGCAGCGTTCAGGCGTTTCTCGAGTTCTTCGATGGGCAGTTCAGGATGCCAGGCGAACGGGCCGGTGGCCGGGTCCATGGGCATGTGCAGGATCACGATCTTGCCGGCGCGATGGGCTTCGCGGGCGAATTCGGTGGCGTGCGGGGTGTCGGGCATGATCGCGGTGGTGACCGGCCCGGGGAGGGCCAGCACGCGACGATCCCGGGGCAGGTTCTGCCCCAGGTCGTCGATGATCAGTGTCAGGTAGGCTTTTTGAGGTGTTGGTCTGGCAGGTTCTGCGTGAGCAGCACCCGCCAGACAGCACAGCAGGATAAAGACGAAACGCAAAGACATCCTCAACGGCCGGACGTGATGCTCAGGCCTTTGAGCAGGCTCAGGGCCTGGGCCAGCTGGTAATCGTCATCCTGCGGCATCGCCTTGGCCTTGCCGCCGGAGCCGGTCGGTTTGTCCGCGCCGCCGTTGCCGTTGCCCAGGTGACCTTGCAGGTCGGCTTCCTTGAAGTAATCGCTGTCCGCCTCGTTGGTGATCTTGGCGCGGCGCACTTCGATGTCCGGGACGATGCCCTGGGCCTGGATCGAGCGGCCGTTCGGCGTGAAATACAGCGCAGTGGTGATCTTCAGCGCGCGGTCGTTGTTCAGCGGCAGCACGGTCTGCACCGAGCCCTTGCCGAAACTGGTGGTGCCCATGACCACGGCGCGTTTCTGATCCTGCAGGGCGCCGGCGACGATTTCCGAGGCCGAGGCACTGCCACCGTTGATCAGCACGACCATCGGCACGGCTTCGCTTTCGTCCTTGCCGGTGGCGGAGAAGCGCAGTTCGGAATTGGCGATCCGGCCCTTGGTGTAGACGATCAGGCCTTTGGTGATGAAGTGGTCGACCACTTCCACCGCTGCCTGCAACACGCCGCCCGGGTTGTTGCGCAGGTCGAGGATGATGCCGTTGAGCTTCTTGCCGTTGTCCTTGCGCAGCTTGGCCAGGGCCTTGGAGACCTCTTCGCCGGTCTTGACCTGGAACTGGGTAATGCGGATCAGGCCGTAGCCCGATTCCAGCAGTTGCGCCTTGACGCTCTTCACCTGGATCACGGCGCGAGCGAGAGTCACGTCGAACGGCGTACCGCCGTCGCGCACCAGGGTCAGGGTGATTTTCTGGCCGATCTTGCCGCGCATCTTGTCCACGGCTTCGGTCATGGTCTGGCCGCGGGTTGGCGCGCCGTTGATCTTGACGATGAAGTCGCCGGCCTGGATGCCGGCCTTCGATGCTGGCGTATCGTCGATCGGCGACACGACCTTGATGAAGCCGTCTTCGGCGCCGACTTCGATACCCAGGCCGCCGAACTCACCGCTGGTGCTTTCCTGCAACTCGGTGAAGTCTTCAGGGCCGAGGTAGGCGGAGTGCGGATCGAGGTTGCTGAGCATGCCCTTGATCGCGTTTTCCAGCAGGGTCTTGTCGTCCACCGGCTCGACATAGGCCGCCTTGATCCGGTCCATGACCTCGGCAAAGGTGCGCAGCTCTTCCAGCGGCAACGGCGCCTTGCTGGTGGCGGCAGTGCCTGCCGGAGCGACAGCCGGGGCCGGTTGAGCGGCAAACGCCAGAGGCGCGCCGATCACCAGGGCGATCGTCAGGGCCAGCGAGGTAAGACGGGACAAATGCAGCATGTCGAACGAACTCCTAATATCGGTAACTCACGCCTATCCTTGCGCGCGGCACCATTGCGCCGGATCACTCGGGTGACCCTGCTGACGAATTGCGAAATACAGCGCTGGTGTGTCCTGACCGCCACTGTTACCCACAGTGGAGATGGACTCACCGGCTTTTACCACGTCACCCGCCGACTTCAGCAGCGTCTGGTTGTGACCGTAAAGACTCAGAAAACCGTTGCCGTGATCGAGGATCACCAGCAGCCCGGCACCGCGCAGCCAGTCGGCAAACACCACGCGCCCGCCGTGTACGGCATGCACCTGGCTGCCGGCGGAGGCGCTGATCATCACGCCGTCCCACTTGGTACGGGCATCGTCACCACGGGTTTCACCGAAGCGTGCCAGCAGTCGACCATCAACCGGCCATGGAAGTTTTCCCCGACTTGACGCAAAAGGGCCACCGAAGGTCTCGCCGCCGCTGGACACCAGGGCGCCGGGAGTCGATCTGACCGGTTTGCGTGGGGCGTCGGTGTTTTCCGCCTCGGCCTCACGCAAGCGCTTTTTTTCGGCTTCCTGCTGGGCGATGAGCGCTTTCTGTCGCGCTTCTTCTGCCTCACGAGCCTGGCGGGCCAGGGTTTCTTCAATGGTTTTAAGGACTTTAGACAGGTCTGCCTGATCCTGCTCGCGGGCGGCCAGTTTCTGGTCCCGGGCTTTCACGTCGTCATTGAGTTTGGCAAGGGCCTGCTGGCGTTCCTTGCGGACCTTGTCGAGCGCTTCACGCTGAGTGTCGAGATCGCTTTGCTGCACCAGCAATTGCGCCTGCTGCAAGCCGATGTCCTTTTCGACATTGGCCAGTTGGCGCAGGGTTTCGTTGAAGCTTTTCAGCTGCTCTAGGCGAGCCTGGCTCAGGTAGTCGTAATAGGTGAGGGTGCGGGCGAATTTCTCGGGATTCTGCTGGTTGAGCAGCAGCTTGAGGTATTCCTGGCGACCGTTCTGGTAGGCAGCGCGGGCCTGGATGGCGATCAGTCGTTGCTGTTCAGTGCGCGCGCTCTGGAGTTTTTTTTTCTCCGCATCGAGCCGCTGCAGCTCGGATTCGCTTTTCTTCAGCTCTTTCTGCAGGGCTTCGACCTGTTTCTCGAGCTTGCCCATCTCGGTTTCGGTGCCCTTGAGCTCCTTTTGCACGCCGGATTTTTCTTCCTGGAGCTTGCCCAGCAGTTTTTTCAGCTCGGCGATGTCCTGGCGCGTGGCGTCCAGTTGCTGTTGGGTTTGCGCGCGCTCATCCGCGAAGGCCGGTTGGAGCAGGCATGTCAGAGCGAGGGCGATCAGGACGCGAAGCATAGAGGCGGGCGGCACCAGGGTAAGGGACGGCCTAGTATGCCCGCCCGACGCGGCAAAAAAAACGCCTCAAAGCCAACTGCTTTGAGGCGTTCGTCATAAAAAGCCGTTTCAGGCTGATTACAGGGCGTTTTTGATATCAGACCAGAATCGAAGTGCCAGTCATTTCCGCCGGTTTTTCCAGACCCAGCAGTTTCAGCATGGTCGGCGCCACGTCCGCCAGCACGCCGCCTTCGCGGACTTTCAGGTCGCGCTTGCCGACATAGATGAACGGCACCGGCTCGGTGGTATGCGCGGTGTGCGCCTGGCCGGTGGATTCGTCGGCCATCTGCTCGACGTTACCGTGGTCGGCAGTGATCAGCGCTTCGCCGCCGACTTTTTCCAGTGCTTCGACGATGCGGCCGACGCAGGTGTCCAGGCATTCAACGGCTTTCACCGCGGCTTCAAAGACGCCGCTATGGCCGACCATGTCGCCGTTGGCGTAGTTGACCACGATCACGTCGTAGCGCTGGTTCTCGATGGCCTCGACGATGCGGTCGGTGACTTCCGGCGCGCTCATTTCCGGCTGCAAGTCATAGGTGGCGACTTTCGGCGACGGGATCAGGATGCGTTCTTCGCCCGGGAACGGTTCTTCACGACCGCCGGAGAAGAAGAAGGTCACGTGGGCGTATTTCTCGGTTTCGGCGATGCGCAGCTGGGTCTTGCCGTTTTTCGCCAAATAGTCGCCGAGCACGTTTTCCAGGCTACCCGGGGCAAAGGCTGCGGGGGCCGGGATGCTGGCGGCGTATTGGGTCAGGCCCACGTACTGCACTTTTGGCTGACGTGTGCGCTCGAATTCCTTGAAACCGTCTTCGACAAACACGCGGCTCAGCTCGCGGGCGCGGTCGGCGCGGAAGTTCATGAACACCACGGCGTCGCCGTCTTCGACTTTTACCGGCTCACCGATGCTGGTGGCTTTGACGAATTCGTCGCTCTCGCCACGGGCGTAAGCGGCTTCCAGACCTTCCTGGGCGGTGGTGGCGTTGAACTCGCCGTTGCCATCAACGATCAGGTTGTAGGCCTGGGACACGCGGTCCCAACGGTTGTCGCGATCCATGGCGTAGTAGCGGCCGATCAGGCTGGCGATGCGGCCCTTGCCGAGCGCCTGGAAGGTCGCGTCGAGCAGTTCGATCGACGAGGCAGCGCTCTTCGGCGGGGTGTCACGGCCATCGAGGAAGGCGTGCAGGTAGATTTTTTCGGCGCCGCGCTTGAAGGCCAGTTCGGCCATGGCGATCAGGTGATCCTGGTGGCTGTGAACGCCGCCATCCGACAGCAGGCCCATGAAGTGCACGGCCTTGCCGGCGGCCACGGCCTTGTCCACGGCGGCGCAGATGGTCGGGTTCTCGAAAAACTCGCCGTCGCGGATCGCTTTGGTCACACGAGTGAAGTCCTGATACACCACGCGCCCGGCGCCGAGGTTCATGTGGCCGACTTCGGAGTTGCCCATCTGGCCGTCCGGCAGACCGACGTCCATGCCGCTGCCCGAGATCAAGCCGTTCGGCACGGTGGCCCACAGGCGATCCAGCACAGGCTTTTTGGCCGCATAGACGGCGTTGGATTCGGGGCTGTCGCTGTGACCGAAGCCGTCGAGAATCATCAGGACCAAAGGTTTAGGCGTGGTAGTCATGGAATCCACTCGTGGCTAATAAGAAGAGGGCGATGGAAAAGGGAGTTGGAGTTTAAAGCGAAGTTCCGGCGGCGTCACCGCCGGACGGGGTTTGGCCGACCATAGTGGCTGTGTATACTGGCCGACATTTTAACGCCCTGGAACCTCCTTCGATGGTTGCTCACCTGATTGAATTTGCCACTAACCACTACATTCTTGTCGGTATCTTCGTCGTACTGCTGGCTTTGCTGCTGGCGCATACGGTGCAGGGCGGCGGTAAAAGCCTGAGCACGGGCGAACTGACCGCACTGGTCAACAAGGAAGCCGGCGTGGTGGTGGACATCCGTCCGAGCAAGGACTACGCCGCCGGTCACATCGTTGGCGCGGTGAACATTCCCCAGGACAAACTGACCGCCCGCATCGGCGAGCTGGAAAAGCACAAGGCCAAGACCATCATTCTGGTCGACGCCCTGGGCCAGACCGCCGGCACCCACGCCCGCGAACTGATGAAGGCCGGCTTCACCGCCGCCAAGCTGTCCGGCGGGATTTCCAGCTGGAAAGGCGACAACCTGCCGTTGGTGAAGTGACATGAGCGACGTCATCGTCTACTCCAGCGATTACTGCCCTTACTGCTCGCGCGCCAAGTACCTGCTCGCGAACAAAGGCGTGGACTTCGAAGAGATCAAGGTCGATGGCAAGCCGCAGGTGCGCGCCGCCATGGCCCAGAAGGCCGGACGCACGTCCGTGCCGCAGATCTGGATCGGCGACACCCACATCGGCGGATGTGATGATTTGTATGCCCTGGAACGCGCCGGCAAGCTCGACGCGCTGCTCAAGGCCTGAACTGCTGCACCTGCAAACCAAGAACCCTAAAAGACCCAAGATCAGAAAGGATCTGAGATGACTGACCAACAGAACACTGCAGCCAGCGAAGAAGAAACCGCACCGCAATTCTCCTTGCAGCGCATCTACGTACGCGACCTGTCCTTCGAAGCCCCGAAAAGCCCGGCGATCTTCCGCCAGCAGTGGGATCCGGCGGTCGCTCTGGATCTGAACACCCGCCAGAAAGCCCTGGAAGGTGATTTCTACGAAGTCGTGCTGACCCTGTCCGTCACCGTGAAAAACGGTGAAGAAGTGGCCTTCATCGCTGAAGTGCAACAGGCCGGCATCTTCCTGATCAAGAACCTGGACGCGGCTTCGATGAGCCACACCCTGGGTGCGTTCTGCCCGAACATCCTGTTCCCGTACGCTCGCGAAACCCTGGACAGCCTGGTGACCCGCGGTTCGTTCCCGGCCCTGATGCTGGCTCCGGTGAACTTCGACGCCCTGTACGCGCAAGAGCTGCAGCGCATGCAGGAATCCGGCGAGACCCCGACCGTTCAGTAAGCGGTCGATGCAACAACGAAAAAAGCGCCGTTACAGGCGCTTTTTTCTTGGGCGATCGAAGGGTGTTACTTGAAGTCGTTCTGCCGCCACGCTTCGTACACGGCCACCGCCACGGTGTTGGACAGGTTCAGGCTGCGGCAGCCTTCGCGCATCGGCAGGCGCAGGCGCTGTTCGCCGGGCAGGGCATCGAGCACTTCCGGCGGCAGGCCACGGCTTTCCGGGCCGAAGATGAACGCATCGCCGGGGACGAACGCGGCATCGTGAAACGGCCGCGAACCCTTGGTGGTGAAGGCGAACAGCCGTGGATGACCGAGGCTTTCCAGGCAGCTGGCGAGGTCGGCATGGCGCTGCAAAGTGGCATACTCGTGGTAGTCGAGACCGGCGCGGCGCAGACGCTTGTCGTCCATCTCGAATCCCAGCGGTTCGATCAAATGCAGGTGGCAGCCGCTGTTGGCGCACAGCCTGATAACGTTGCCGGTGTTCGGCGGAATTTCCGGTTGAAAAAGGATGACGTGAAACATGCACGGCTCCGAAGGTAAAGATGACGCGCATTCTACGCCGCAAGCGGATCCGCGTTCGAAACTATTCCCGCGGGTGATCGCTTCACTGGCGATCGTCGGTGTGATGGTCGGGTTGATGATCGGCCGATTGACCACGCCTGACCCAACCGTCTTGCAGCAGGTCGAGGTGATCGATGGGGGGCTGGCGGTGTGGTTCAACAACGAGCCGAAGCTGCACGGCGAGATCGTCGATGGCAGCCTCGCGTTGCTGTTCGAGGCTGAAGGCAAGGCGCAGAAAGGCCAGCTCAAGTTCAACGGCAAGGACGTGAACTGGCGGACGCGGTTGAGTGACGGGGGATTGTTGCTGACGCTGGTGGCGGCGCGGCCGCTGCAGGGCGATTGGGCCGGCCAGGCGGTCGATGACCGCTGGCGGCTGGAGATCCATCTCCGGGAACAATAAAAGAGGGAATCCCCGGCCTGCCTGTACCAAGGTTCCCGAAACGGGCGGGCTCATCGCATCGCGTTCTGAGCCGGTGTAAAGAAGGAACCCCTGACCTGCCTGTATCAAGGGCCCCAAAAGGGTGGACTCGCTGAGTCCGGTGTAAAGAGGGGAATCCCCGGCCTGCCTGTACCAAGGCCCCCGAAAGGGTGGGTGAATCGAATCACCTGATGGAGTTATTGCAGGGGGCGTGCCAGGTTTTCGCGTTTTGAAACAAAAAGGCCCTGCACAATGACGAAGGCCCCGTAACACGGGGCCTTCGTCTTTTCACAGGACGGGATTTTCAGCGGTTTACAGTGCAAGCCTGAGCCAGTGGCTGTGCCCGATTACGGGTCACGGTGCCTTGCGGCGGTGCAGGCTGGCGCTGAATCTCATCCTTCATCGCCCTCATCGTCATCCCCGCCATCGACCTTCATGCCGAGTTCCTTGATCTTGCGGGTCAAGGTGTTCCGGCCCCAGCCCAGCAGGACCGCAGCGTCACGACGACGTCCGGCGGTGTGCTTGAGTGCCGTCTCGATCATGATCCGCTCGAACGCCGGAACTGCGCTGTCGAGCAGGCTCGACTGACCACGCGCCAGGGCCTGATCGGCCCACTGACGCAGCGCCTGTTCCCAGTTGGTCACCGGCGCCGAGTCCTGTGGCAGGCTCAGCAGTTCCGGCGGCAGGTCGCTGATGTGCACTTCGCGTCCGGACGCCATCACGGTGATCCAGCGGCAGGTGTTTTCCAGCTGGCGCACGTTGCCCGGCCACGGCAGGTTCTTCAGGTATTCCTCGGTCTCGCTTTTCAGCAGCTTCGGCTCCACCGCCAATTCTTGCGCGGCGCGGCTGAGGAAGTGTTTGGCCAGGGTCGGGATGTCTTCGCGACGGTCCGACAGGCGCGGGATGTGGATGCGGATCACGTTGAGGCGGTGGAACAAGTCCTCACGGAATTTCCCGGCGTGAACCAGGGTTTCCAGATTCTGGTGAGTCGCGGCGATGATCCGCACATCGACCTTGACCGGCACATGCCCGCCGACGCGATAGAACTCGCCATCGGCCAGCACCCGCAGCAGTCGGGTCTGGGTGTCCGCCGGCATGTCGCCGATTTCATCGAGGAACAGCGTGCCGCCGTCGGCCTGTTCGAAACGGCCGCGACGCAGGTTGGCCGCGCCGGTGAAGGCGCCTTTCTCGTGGCCGAACAGCTCGGATTCCATCAGGTCTTTCGGGATCGCCGCCATGTTCAGTGCGATGAACGGCGAGGCCGCGCGCGGGCTGTGGCGGTGCAGGGCGTGGGCCACCAGTTCTTTACCGGTGCCGGATTCGCCGTTGATCAGCACGGTGATGTTGGAGTGGCTCAGGCGCCCGATGGCGCGAAACACTTCCTGCATCGCCGGCGCTTCGCCGATGATTTCCGGGGTGCGGGTCAGGGTCGGGGCGACTTCCAGACCCTGTTGTTCCTGGGCGTGCTGATTGGCGCGCTTGACCAGTGACACCGCTTCGTCGACATCGAACGGCTTGGGCAGGTACTCGAACGCGCCACCCTGATAGGAGGCGACAGCGCTGTCCAGATCGGAGTGAGCGGTCATGATGATCACCGGCAAGCGCGGGTGCTGCTCGCGGATCCGCGCCAGCAGGTCCAGGCCGCTGGCACCGGGCATGCGGATATCGGAGATGATCACGTCCGGCTGCTGGCGCGCGAGGCGGCTCATCACGCCATCGGCACTGTCGAAGCTCTGGGTGGTCATGCCTTCCTGTTGCAGGGCTTTTTCCAGAACCCAACGGATAGAACGGTCGTCATCGACGATCCACACGGTTTCACTACGGCTCATGTCGATGTGGCTCCTTGTTCCAGTGGCAGAAAGATCGAAAACGTGGTGTGGCCGGGGTGGCTGTCACACTCGATCAGGCCCTGGTGCTGGCTGATGATGTTCTGGGTGATGGCCAGGCCCAGCCCGGTACCGTCCGGACGGCCGCTGACCATGGGAAAGAAGATGGTTTCCTGGAGTTCCGCCGGAATGCCCGGGCCGTTGTCGATGATCTCGATTTTGGTCACCAGGCGATGGCGGACGTGGCCGATGGTGAACTGGCGCATGGCGCGGGTGCGCAGGCTGATGCGGCCCAGGCGCAGCTCGTTCTGGCTGCTGATGGCCTGCATCGCGTTGCGCACGATGTTCAGCACCGCCTGAATCATTTGTTCGCGATCGATCAGGACGTCGGGAATGCTCGGGTCGTAATCGCGCACCAGCGTGATGCAGCCCTGGCTTTCGGCCTCGACCAGTTGGCAGACGCGCTCCAGCACTTCGTGGACATTGCACAACGCCAGCGACGGCAGTTTGTTCGAGCCGAGCATGCGGTCGACCAGATTGCGCAGGCGGTCGGCCTCTTCGATGATCACGTTGGTGTAGTCGCGCAGGCTGTCTTCCGGCAGTTCCCGGGCCAGCAACTGCGCGGCACCGCGGATGCCGCCCAGCGGATTCTTGATCTCGTGGGCCAGGCCGCGCACCAGCATCTTGCTGGTTTCCTGCTTCGACAGTTGCGCCTCTTCCTTGGTGATCCGCAACAGGCGGTCACGGGGATGCACTTCCAGCAGAAGCAGGGTCGCGCCGTTGCTGAGGATCGGCGTCACCGCGTAATCCACGGTCAAGGTCTGGCCGGTGAGGGCGGTGAGCATCGCTTCGCGCTTGGTGAACGGGTGCGCCTGCTCCACCGCCTGGCGCAACGAATTGAGCGCCTCGGTGGACTCGGTGAACAGCTCGCTGATGAACTGCCCATGGCTGCGCTGGCCGCTGATGGCCAGCAGCATCTCCGCCGCCGGGTTCATGTACTCGAGGCGCAATTCGCTGTCGAGCAGGATGGTGGCGGTGGTCAGGTTGTCGAGTAGCAAGCGATGCAGTGCGTCACTGATGGTCATGAGGACCTCTTTTGGAGCATGGCGCGCGCAGGGATACAGCGCTGATGCGAGGAAAATGCAAAAACCAAACCAAGGCTCCGAAAAGAAGCGTTCAACCCCTGAAACGGGCGTTTGACGCTCGTTTGCGTGGCAGTCAAACCGCTCTGTCGGGTACTTTCGAACCAAAATGGGTTGGAATGTGAGTACGGTGCAGTGTATTGCACCAATATAGTGCGCAAAGCTGAACAGCGTCAGAAGAAACGCAGGAAAGGATTTTTCGGTTCGGCGGGTTTGTCTTTCAGCGGGCATTCCGGGCGAACGCCGTAGTCGGCGCTGACGCACGGTTTGACCTGACGCTTCTGTGCCAGGGAAATGCGCTGCATGTGGAACGGCTGGTTGGCGGTTTTCTCCACGGTTCGACCCTGAGCATCGAGGATCTCCACCGACAGGTTGTGGCTGCCACGATCAATGTTGCTCAGCGGGAACACCGGGCTCAGACCGGGTTCGCCGACGGCCTGGCCATCCAGCAGCAGGCGATAAAGATGACCTCGTTGCAGGCCCGGCTCGCTGGTGACGCTGACGATCAGCTCGCCGGCGCTGCTGCGAATGGTCGCGTCCGGCTCGGGGATCAGCACGCGCAGCATGTCGTAGTGGAACAGCGGCGGCTCTGCTGGTTTTTTCGACGGCTTGACCGGTGCAGCGGCGGTTGGATTCGAGGCCATGCGATTGCTGGTGGCCAGCGGCACACGCTTGGCGTTGCCGCGCGGTTGGTCCGTATAGACACGATTGCCCTGTGCGTCGATGTAAGTGAACACCTCGGCCGATGCGCCAAACGCGATCAGCAACAGGCACCAGGCAATCAGTCCCCGCATCATGGCTTGTGTACCCGCTGCACGGTGAACACCACCGCCGGACTCTGCTGAATGATCACCTCGCCATTGATCACCTGCACCGCCAGCCGATGCTCGCCCCGGTCGACGTTCACCAGCTGCAGGATCGGCACGTTGCTCGGCTGGCCATAAGGCGCGTCGTCCAGCAGCAGACGCAATTGATGCGGCGGTTGCAGGCGCGGCTTGATCAGCACGCTGACGGTGAAGGTGCCGTTGTTGGCGCGCAGGGCTTCCTCGGTGGGCAGACCGGTCAGCTCCAGTACTTCATAGGCATTGCGCGCAGGCTCACGACTGGCCGTATCGGAAGAGGGCGCATTCGGTGCCTGAGGCTGGACGCTGTTGAGCGGCGGCAACTCCACCGGCTGCGCCTGCACGCCGTCCGGCGCGTGATCGCTGTACACCGTGTTGCCGCTTGCATCGGTGTACTTGTAGATCTGCGCGGCAGCGGGCAGGGCGATCAGCAGCAGAATATAGAGAAGGGTGCGACCCATGAAATCGACCGGGATTGAATACGATGGAGTGCAGCATAGGACAGGCGCGGCGGTTGGCCCAACCCTGCACACATTCAGAGATTTTTCGGTTGATCGTGAGGCGATAAATTGCGGGCACAAAAAAGGCCTCCCGAAGGAGGCCTCTTTTTGTCACGCCGCGTAGCGCGGCGCTACCGGATCAGCAGCTGTAGTACAGCTCATATTCCAGTGGGTGTACGAAGGTGCGGACCTTGATTTCTTCTTCGGATTTCAGCGCGATGTAAGCGTCGATGAAGTCGTCGGAGAACACGCCGCCCTTGGTCAGGAACGCACGGCCCTTGTCCAGCTCTTCCAGGGCTTCTTTCAGGCTGCCGCAAACTTGCGGGATCTCTTTCGCCTCTTCAGGCGGCAGGTCGTACAGGTTTTTGTCGGCAGCATCGCCTGGGTGGATCTTGTTCTGGATACCGTCCAGACCGGCCATCAGCAGTGCTGCGAAAGCCAGGTATGGGTTGGCAGCCGGATCCGGGAAGCGGGCTTCGATACGACGGCCTTTAGGGCTGTTGACGTAAGGAATGCGGATCGAGGCGGAACGGTTGCGAGCCGAGTAGGCCAGCATGACCGGGGCTTCGAAGCCTGGCACCAGACGCTTGTAGGAGTTGGTGGCCGGGTTGGTGAAGCCGTTCAGGGCCTTACCGTGCTTGATGATGCCGCCGATGAAGTACAGGGCGGTGTCGGACAGGCCGGCATAACCTTCACCTGCGAAGGTGTTCTTGCCATCTTTGGAGATGGACATGTGAACGTGCATGCCCGAACCGTTGTCGCCGTACAGCGGCTTCGGCATGAAGGTCGCGGTGCGGCCGTAAGCGTCGGCAACGTTGTGTACAACGTATTTCAGAGTCTGAACTTCGTCAGCTTTCTTCACCAGGGTGTTGAACTTGACACCAATTTCGTTCTGACCGGCAGTTGCCACTTCGTGGTGGTGAACTTCAACGGTCTGGCCCATCTCTTCCAGCGCGTTGCACATGGAAGTACGGATTTCGTGGTCGTGGTCGAACGGCGGAACCGGGAAGTAGCCGCCTTTCACGCCTGGACGGTGGCCTTTGTTGCCGCCTTCCACGTCCTGGTCGGACATCCACGAGCCTTGCTCGGAGTAGATCTTGAACATCGAACCGGAGATGTCGGACTTGAACTTCACTTCGTCGAAGATGAAGAACTCAGGCTCTGGACCGGCGAATACGGTGTCACCGATACCGGTGGTCTTCAGGTATTCCTCGGCGCGGTGGGCGATGGCGCGCGGGTCGCGATCGTAACCTTGCATGGTCGAAGGTTCGATGATGTCGCAGACCAGGATCAGGGTCGGCTCTTCGGTGAACGGGTCCAGAACGGCGGTTTCGTCGTCCGGCAGCAGGATCATGTCGGAGGCTTCGATGCCTTTCCAGCCAGCGATGGAGGAACCGTCGAACATCTTGCCAACTTCGAAGAAGTCGTCTTCCAGCGCATCGCGAGCCGGCATGGTCACGTGGTGCTGAGTGCCTTTGGTGTCCGTGAAGCGCAGATCAATCCACTTGACGTCATGATCTTTGATGAGTTGAACCGACTTCGACATAGTGTCCTCCGGGTGAATTAGGGCGGGTAGTGGATGCCCTTAATAGTGGTGATGCCGGCGCGAATACTCTGCCAAGGCAACCTGCCTCACAAGGGAGCAAATTGCATGCCAGTGCCCCAGCATGGGTTTTTTGCCCCAAATTCACGCTTCTAAAGGTCAAAAGCGCCTTAAAGGCGAAAATCTCGCCCTTTAATGTAGCGCTCAAATCGAAAAATGACCCGTTTTGGTGCGTGCAAAACCTTCTGCACATTAACTGGTTAAACCTTGAGCAATTTCCGCTATAATCCGCGCCCCCCTTTTTCGGCTGGCCCTGCGCGCGCTGTTTTCATGAAACTAATCGTAAAAGTCTTCCCCGAGATCACCATCAAAAGCCGACCTGTCCGGACGAAATTCATCCGCCAGCTGGCCAAGAACATCCGCACCGTGCTCCGCGACCTGGACCCGGCCGTGGTGGTGAACGGTGTGTGGGACAATCTCGAGCTGGAAACCCGCGTCACCGACCCCAAGGCCCTGAAAGAGATGGGCGAACGCCTGACCTGCATGCCGGGCATCGCGCACTTTCTGCAGATCGACGAGTACCCGCTGGGCGACTTCGACGACATCACCGAGAAGTGCAAACAGCACTACGGCGATGCGCTGGCCGGGAAGATCTTTTCGGTGCGCTGCAAGCGTGCGGGCAAGCATGCGTTCAGCTCGATGGACGTCGAAAAATACGTCGGCAGCAAGCTGCGCCGTGAGTGCGGCGCTGCCGGAATCGACCTGAAACAGCCGGAAATCGAAGTCCGTATCGAAGTTCGCGACAAACGGTTGTTCGTGATCCACAGCCAGCACAATGGCATCGGCGGCTACCCGCTCGGTGCGCTGGAGCAGACGCTGGTGCTGATGTCCGGCGGCTTTGACTCGACGGTTGCCGCGTACCAGATCATTCGTCGCGGTCTGATGACGCACTTCTGCTTCTTCAATCTGGGCGGTCGTGCCCACGAATTGGGCGTAATGGAAGTCGCGCATTTCATCTGGAAGAAGTACGGCAGCTCGCAACGCGTGCTATTTGTCAGTGTTCCGTTCGAAGAAGTATTGGGCGAAATTCTCGGCAAGGTCGACGACAGTCATATGGGCGTCGTATTGAAGCGTATGATGTTGCGCGCAGCGTCGAGCATTGCCGAACGCCTGCACATCGATGCGCTGGTTACCGGCGAAGCGATTTCCCAGGTATCGAGCCAGACGTTGCCGAACCTGTCGGTCATCGATTGCGTCACCGACAAGCTGGTGCTGCGACCGCTGATCGTCGCCCACAAGCAGGACATCATCGACACGGCCGACCAGATCGGTACCGGTGATTTCGCCCGGCACATGCCGGAATACTGCGGCGTCATCTCGGTCAATCCGAAGACCGCCGCCAAGCGTGGCCGGGTCGAGCACGAAGAGCAGGAATTCGACATGGCGGTGCTCGAGCGTGCGCTCGCAAACGCCAGACTGGTGCCAATCGATCGGGTGATCGACGAATTGGGCCAGGATTTGCAGATCGAAGAAGTCAGCGAAGCGCTGGCCGGTCAGATCGTCATCGACATCCGTCACCCGGATGCCGCCGAGGATGACCCGCTGGAACTCGCCGGCATAGAGGTACAGACGATGCCGTTCTACGCAGTGAACGCTCGTTTCAAGGAACTGGACCCTACTCGCCAGTACCTGCTGTATTGCGACAAAGGCGTGATGAGTCGCCTGCATGCCCACCATTTGCTCAGTGAGGGGCATGCCAATGTGCGCGTTTATCGACCGAGCTAAGTGCCCGGGGCTGTTTGCCTGTGGCCTGCGTCACCGGCCCCCCGACACCGCCGTCAAGCTGTAACGGCCATGCCGGACACTACTGTCAATCGCTGCCAAGACTTGTCAGCAAACCGAATCCTCTGATCGAGATACACAAGTGATCGAAAATCTACGCAACATCGCCATCATTGCCCACGTTGACCATGGTAAGACCACCCTGGTAGACAAACTCCTGCGTCAATCCGGCACCCTGGAGCGCAACGAGCTCAACGACGAGCGCGTGATGGACTCCAACGACCAGGAAAAAGAGCGCGGCATTACCATTCTGGCGAAAAACACCGCCATCAACTGGAACGGCTACCACATCAACATCGTGGACACCCCGGGCCACGCCGACTTCGGCGGCGAAGTTGAGCGCGTAATGTCCATGGTTGACTCCGTGCTGCTGCTGGTCGACGCTCAAGACGGCCCTATGCCGCAAACCCGTTTCGTGACCAAGAAGGCTTTCGAAGCCGGCCTGCGTCCAATCGTGGTCATCAACAAGGTTGACCGTCCGGGCGCGCGTCCTGACTGGGTTCTGGACCAGATCTTCGATCTGTTCGACAACCTGGGCGCTACCGAAGAACAACTGGACTTCCAGGTTGTTTACGCTTCGGCCCTGAACGGCATCGCCGGTCTGGACCACACCGCCATGGGCGAAGACATGACCGCGCTGTACCAGGCGGTAGTCGACCACGTTCCGCCTCCGGCTGTTGACCGTGACGGTCCGTTCCAGATGCAGATTTCCGCTCTGGACTACAACAGCTTCCTGGGTGTTATCGGTGTTGGCCGTATCGCTCGTGGTCGCGTCAAGCCGAACACCCCGGTTGTCGCTATCAGCGCCGACGGCAAGCGCCGCAACGGTCGTATCCTGAAGCTGATGGGTCACCACGGTCTGCACCGCGTTGACGTTGAAGAAGCTGCAGCTGGCGACATCGTCTGCATCAGCGGTTTCGACGAGCTGTTCATCTCCGACACCCTGTGCGACATCAACAACGTCGAGGCGATGAAGCCTCTGACCGTTGACGAGCCAACCGTTTCCATGACCTTCCAGGTAAACGACTCGCCATTCTGCGGTAAAGAAGGCAAGTTCGTGACCTCCCGTAACATCAAGGATCGTCTGGACAAAGAGCTGCTGTACAACGTTGCACTGCGCGTTGAAGAAGGCGACTCGGCTGACAAGTTCAAGGTATCCGGCCGTGGTGAGCTGCACCTCTCGGTACTGATCGAAACCATGCGTCGCGAAGGCTTCGAGCTGGCCCTGGGCCGTCCTGAAGTGATCATCCGTGAAGTTGACGGCGTGAAGCAGGAACCGTTCGAAAACGTGACCATCGACATCCCTGAAGAATCGCAGGGCAAGGTCATGGAAGAAATGGGTCTGCGTAAAGGCGACCTGAGCAACATGGTGCCGGATGGCAAAGGCCGTGTTCGTCTGGAATACAACATCCCTGCTCGCGGTCTGATCGGTTTCCGTAACCAGTTCCTGACCCTGACCAACGGTGCTGGCATCCTGACCTCGATCTTCGACCGTTACGCTCCAGTGAAGTCGGGCCACATGTCCGGCCGTCAGAACGGCGTTCTGGTTTCGGTTGAAACCGGCAAGGCACTGACCTACTCCCTGGAAACCCTGCAGGCTCGTGGCAAGCTGTTCGTAGAACACGGCCAGGAGATCTACAACGGTCAGATCGTTGGTCAGAACTCCCGCGACAACGACCTGGGTGTGAACCCAACCAAAGGCAAGAAGCTCGACAACATGCGTGCTTCGGGTAAAGACGAAACCATCGCTCTGGTCCCACCTGTTCGCTTCACCCTGGAACAGGCTCTGGAATACATCCAGGAAGACGAGCTGTGCG
The DNA here is from genome assembly GCF_058808435.1 of Pseudomonas sp. GW821-FHT11D10. NCBI lineage: Bacteria > Pseudomonadati > Pseudomonadota > Gammaproteobacteria > Pseudomonadales > Pseudomonadaceae > Pseudomonas > Pseudomonas sp. GW821-FHT11D10. Next base: position 48,227 of record NZ_JBXARR010000005.1, read on the forward strand.
AAGTTACTCCTAAGTCCATCCGTCTTCGCAAGAAGATCCTGGACGAAAGCGAGCGTACCCGCGCTGCCAAGAAAGCCAAGGCATAAGATTTAGCCAAGGCTGAAAAAAACGCCCCCGGTCGAGAGACCGGGGGCGTTTTTGTTTGTCTGGCTTTTGAAAGTATTGTTCCCACGCAGAGCGTGGGAACGATCAAGCAGGATCAGAAGCGTTCGATCGACCGCGAATTCTGCACCCGCTCCACTTCCTTCGGCTTGTACGCGCAATAGCCCGGGCGCGGGCCGATCTTCGGGTGGTTGCGGCAGGTGTCCGGGCGCTTGTCATAAATGGTGCACAGGCGGCTCTTACGATCCAGGTAGTAGCAATCGTTGTTGCTCATGCGCTGCAGGGTGAAGATCCCCGACTTCTGGTTGAAGCGCTCGACCAGACCTTCCTTTTGCAGACGCTTAGCGATGTTCTTCGGCGGGTCACCCAGTTCGAACTCGTCGACCACACCGATGCGCACCAGGTCCTTGATCTTGACCTCGACCGGCAGCGTGCAGCAGCTGGAAACGCACGAGTCGCACATCGGGGCCGAATATTTGGCCCAGGTATCGAGACGGTCGATCTCGGCTGCGGCGATCAGGTTGGGCTTCATCATCGGTGTTTACCAGGCGTGTGCATCAGGGCGCGCGATCATACCGGGACTGATGGATTTTTGAACAACCTTTCGCCAGATTTTTTCTTCATGAATCCACATCGTCCGACAATTCGGCACGGCCCCTGCATTCATTACGGCATTCGCCAGGGTATTGCCGGACGAAGTCTCACTCTCAGGAAAAACTGCCGAACCAGAGCCCCTACCGTCGGTCAGACCGTCTAGGCTCTGACAATTCCCCGCTCGCTCGAGGTCCTATCGATGACTCAAGAACCACTAGTTCGCGAAGCAGAGGTGGCCGCATTCCGCGACGCCGTCCTGACCAAACTCACCTACGCGGTGGGCAAAGACCCGGATCACGCCTTCGACCATGACTGGTTCGAAGCCATCGCCCTGGCGGCGCGCGATCACATGGTCGAGCACTGGATGGACCACACCCGGCAGATCTACCGCAAAGGCCAGAAGCGGGTGTATTACCTCTCGCTGGAATTCCTCATCGGCCGCCTGCTGTACGACAGCCTGAGCAACCTCGGTCTGCTGGACGTCGCCCGTGAAGCTTTGACCGAACTGGGCGTCGATCTGGAGCGCATCCGCATCCTGGAGCCGGATGCGGCACTGGGCAATGGTGGTCTCGGACGGCTGGCGGCGTGCTTCATGGAAAGCATGTCGACCCTCGGCATCGCCGGCCACGGCTACGGCATTCGTTATGAGCACGGGTTGTTCCGCCAGGCCATCGTCGATGGCTGGCAACAGGAGCAGACCGAGCACTGGCTGGATTTCGGCAACCCCTGGGAGTTCGAGCGGCCAGAGGTGGTCTATCCGATCGGCTTTGGCGGCAGCGTCGAGACCGTCACCGACGCCAGCGGCAAGTCCCGGCAAGTCTGGCACCCGGCGGAAACCGTGCGGGCGATTGCCTACGACACCCCGGTGGTCGGCTGGCGCGGAGCGAGCGTCAACACCTTGCGCCTGTGGCGGGCGAGGGCCATGGAAGATTTGCATCTGGAGCGCTTCAACGCCGGTGACCACTTGGGTGCCGTCGCCGAAGTGGCCCGGGCTGAAAGTATCTCCCGCGTGCTTTACCCGGCGGACAGCACCGAAGCCGGGCAGGAACTGCGCCTGCGTCAGGAATATTTTTTCGTCGCCGCGTCGCTTCAGGATTTGCTGCGCCGTCACCGCAACATGCACACCTCGGTGCTGACCCTCGGCGATCACGCGGCAATCCAGCTCAACGACACGCACCCATCGATCGCCGTCGCCGAACTGATGCGCCAACTGGTCGACGTCTATGACGTGGCCTGGGATGCGGCGTGGCAAGTTACCGTCGACACGCTTTCGTACACCAACCACACGCTGCTGCCCGAAGCGCTGGAAACCTGGCCGGTGGGGCTGATGGAACGCATGCTGCCGCGGCACATGCAGATCATTTACTTGATCAACGCCCAGCACATCGATTCGCTGCGGGCCAAGGGCATCCACGATTTCGACGTGCTGCGCGCGGTGTCGCTGATCGAGGAAGACAACGGCCGCCGGGTGCGCATGGGCAACCTCGCGTTTCTCGGTTCCCACAGCGTCAACGGCGTGTCCGGGCTGCACACGCAGCTGATGCGCAAAACCGTGTTCGCCGAACTGCACAAGCTGTATCCGGAGCGGATCAACAACAAGACCAACGGCATCACCTTCCGCCGCTGGCTGTACCAGGCCAACCCGGAACTGACGTCGATGCTGGTCGATTCCCTCGGTGCGGATGTTCTGGATAACCCGGAACAGCGTCTGCTCGATCTTGAGCCGTTCGCCGAAAAACCCGCCTTCCGCAAAGCCTTTGCCGAGCAGCGGCTGCACAGCAAAAAGGCCCTGGCTTACCTGATCCATGAACGGCTGGGGATCGCGGTCAACCCGGCGGCGATGTTCGACGTGCAGGTCAAACGGATCCACGAATACAAGCGTCAGTTGCTCAATTTGATGCACACCGTCGCGCTGTATCAGGCGATCCGCGCCGAACCGGAAATCGACTGGGTGCCACGGGTGAAAATCTTCGCCGGCAAGGCAGCGGCGAGTTATCACCAGGCCAAGCTGATCATCAAACTGACCAACGACATCGCCCGGGTGGTAAACAACGACCCGACCGTGCGCGGCCTGCTCAAAGTGGTGTTTCTGCCCAACTACAACGTCAGCCTGGCGGAGAGCATCATTCCGGCGGCGGACCTGTCGGAGCAGATCTCCACCGCCGGTTTCGAGGCCTCGGGCACCAGCAACATGAAGTTCGGCCTGAACGGTGCGCTGACCATCGGCACCCTCGACGGCGCCAACGTGGAGATGTGCGAAAACATCGGTGCCGAGCACATGTTCATCTTCGGCCTCAGTGCCCAGCAGGTCGAGGCGCGCAAGCAGAACCACGAGTTCAGCGCCTTGCCGGACATCGCTGCGTCCCATCGCCTCAATGATGTATTGCAAGCAATCCGCAGCGGGGTGTTCTCGCCGGATGACACGTCGCGCTACACCGGGCTGATCGATTCGCTGGTGGATTACGACCGGTTCTTCGTCTGCGCCGATTTCGACTCCTATTGGGATGCGCAGATGCGTGTCGATGCGCATTGGCACGACGCCAACAACTGGTGGCGTTCGGCGGTGCTGAACACCTCACGCATGGGCTGGTTCTCCTCCGACCGGACGATCCGCGAGTACGCCACGGATATCTGGAAGGCACTGGAGTAACTTTTAGCGACAAATGTGCGCCCGGCCCCACGATTGTGGGGCCGGGCCGATATACTGAGCCTTGGTTCCGCCCCGCCACGGGGCTGCTCAGGGATATCGACCATGCAATGGATGTTCATGTTGATCGGGCTGCTGCTCGGCTGGCTGCTCGACGAGTCGTTCAGCGATGCGCTGTTGGGCGCGTTGCTGGGGCTCGCCATCGGGCAGGCGATGCGCATCGCGCGGCTCGGTTCACAGGCTGCCGAGCAACAGCGTCAGCTGGATCACGCGAAGATCGCGTTACAGGGCGTCGAGCAGCGACTGTTTCTGCTGGAGGGCGCTCCAGTGCATTCGCCGGCGCCGCCGAGTGTCGCGCCGGCCAGCGAAACGATCGTTGAACCCGTCACGGTATTTGAACAACCCTCTGCCGCAGAACCCGAGCTGGTCTGGGAACTGCCACCCGAACTCGAACCTGTCGCCGTCGCTGCCAGCGAACCCGGCCAGCTGCTGCCGGCCGATGTCTGGCGCCCGGAGCCCGTCACCCGCGAAGCACAACCGCCCGCCGAACCCCGTGGCCCGAACCTTATTGAGCGCGGCATCAGCGCTGCGCGCAACTGGTTGTTCGGTGGCAATACCGTGCTGCGGGTCGGGGTGGTGCTGTTGTTCTTCGGTCTGGCGTTCCTGCTGCGCTACGCCACCGAAGGCATGGTGGTGCCGATCGAATTGCGTTACGCCGGGGTCGCGGCGGCAGCGTTGGGATTGCTGGCGCTGGGTTGGTGGTTGCGCCATCGCAACAACAGCTACGCCTTGATGCTGCAAGGCACCGGGATTGCGGTGTTGTACCTGACGGTGTTTGCGGCGATGCGTCTGCACCCGCTGCTCGATCCGTCTGCCGCGCTGGGCTTGCTGGTGGCGGTGACGGTGTTTTCGGCCATTCTGGCCATCACCCAGGATTCCCTGGCCCTGGCCTGCGTCGCCGCACTGGGCGGTTTCGCCGCGCCGATTCTGACGTCGACCGGCGCCGGCAACCATGTCGCGTTGTTCAGTTATTTCGCATTGCTCAACGCCGGCATTCTGGCCATCGCCTGGTTCAAGGCCTGGCGCCTGCTCAACCTGATCGGCTTCGTGGGCACCTTCGGCATCGGTTTCGCCTGGGGCCTGCGTTCGTACACGCCGGAGCTGTTGTGGAGCACCGAGCCGTTCCTGATTCTGTTCTTCCTGATGTACCTCGCCATCGGCCTGCTGTTCGCCCGACGCAAGTTGCTGGACGTGCCGGACGCCCCGGCGGACGACGATCGCGAGGCGCTGTTGCACTGGTCGGCGCGCAAGGGCGACTACGTCGACGGCACAATGCTCTTCGGTCCGCCGCTGGTGGGTTTCGGTCTGCAATTCGCGCTGGTCCAGCATCTTGAGTTTGCGGCGGCATTCAGCGCACTGGCGCTGGGCATGATCTACATGGCCCTCGCCAAAGTGTTGATGGGCGGCCGCGCATTGTTGCTGGGCGAGACTTGCCTGGCGCTCGGGGTGATTTTTGCCAGTCTGGCGATTCCGCTGGGGCTGGATGCGCGCTGGACCTCCGCCGCCTGGGCGGTGGAGGGCGCGGGGATTTTCTTACTGGGCTTGCGTCAGCAACGGCCGTTGGCCCGGGCCTTCGCGTTGCTGCTGCAACTGGGCTCGGCGCTGGCGTTTCTCAGCCAGTTGCGTGTTGGCGAAAGCAGTCTGCTCGACGGTGCGCCGTTGGGCGCATTGATGCTCGGCGCGGCGTTGTTGTTCAGCTTCTATCAATTGCGCAAGGCGTCGCCGGAGCAAACTTCACCGTGGGAACGTCAGGGCTTGCCGGTGCTGGCGTGCTTGGGGCTGACCTTTCTGTATCTGCTGGCGCCGTTGTTCTTCTTCACTCAGGGCACGGCAATCAGTTGGGCATTGGCCGGTCTGGTGACCTTGTTCGTCGGCTTGCGCCTGCAATCGCGAACCTTCCTGTTCACCGCGTTTGCCGTGCAACTGCTCGGCGGGGCGTTGTTCCTGTTGCGCCTGCAAGGGGCGGGCGAGGATTCGGCGGCCGTGTTCAGCGCCGGCTGGAGCGGTCTGCTCAGCGCCTCGCTGATCGGTCTGGCGTTGATCGCCGGCATGCTGCTGGCGGCGCGCGACGAGATGGTGCGCAGCGATGTGCGTCTGCTGCGCGGGTTGTCGGTGGTGCTGCTGGCGGGTCTGATGCTGATCAATCTGGCGGTGTTGTTCGTGCTGCCATGGCAGACCGCGAGTGCGGTGTGGGCGGCCAGTGGCTTGCTGATCATCTGGCTCAGCCTGTACCTCAAGCAGCGCGTGAGTTTTGTCTTCGGTCTGCTGTTGCAACTGATCGGCGGCGCAGCGTTTTTGCTGGCCGGCCCCGAACTGCTCGGGCCGTTGTCCAGCGAAGGTCTGCGACCGCTGGCCCATGGCGGATTCTGGACGCCGCTGGTGCTGGGCCTGGCGGCGATGATCGGGGCGTGGCGCCTGCAACTGGGCAATCACGCCTCGGCGTTCGACGTGCTGAGTCTGCAGCGCCTGTCCGACGTGTTGCTGGTGTGGGGCGCTGGTTGGTGGGCACTGGCGTGGGTCAGCGAAGTGCTGCGGTTTGCGCCGTTGAATCTGCAGGCGCCGCTGTTGCTGCTGGTCGCCGCGCTGAGCGTTGCGTTGTGGACGCTGTTGGCCCTGCGTCTGAAATGGCCGTCGCTCGGGTTGCTCTGCACCGTGCTGATTCCGGCGGCCGGACTGGTGTTGCTCGGCGCGTGGCACTCGCGTTATCACCCGGCGGCGGATTTCGGCTGGCTGGCCTGGGCGGCGGTGTTCGTCGTGCATTTCATCAGCCTGCGGTGTCTGGCGCCGATGTTGCCGGCGCGGTCTTTGAGCACGGCGCATGTGCTCGGTTGCTGGCTGCTGATCGGCGTGCTGGCGCTGGAGTTGCGCTACGGCCTGCTGCTGTTGTCCGAGCAATACAACGCCTGGCGCTGGCTGGGCTGGGCGATTCTGCCGAGTGTGTATCTGTTGCTGATGGCCGCACCGCGTCAGTGGCCATGGCCGGTGGCGGCGTTCCCTCGCGAATATCGCCTGTACGCGGCGGCGCCGCTGGCGGTGCTGATGCTGGTCTGGTTCTGGCTGGCCAATGGCGTCAGCGATGGCAATGCCGAGCCGCTGCCTTATGTGCCGCTGCTCAATCCGCTGGAATTGGGTCTGCTGTTTGCACTGTTCGGTGTCTACGTCTGGTCACGAAGCGTCGTTGCCGAGCTGTCGATCCGCCAGGATTACGCGGCTTACGCAACGCAACTGATCGCCGGCGTTTCGCTGTTCGCGTTCTGCACTGCGCTGGTCACCCGCGCCGCGCACCATTGGGCCGGCATTCCGTTCGAGCTGGATCTGCTGCTCGAATCGATGCTGGTGCAGGCCGGGTTGTCCATCGTCTGGACGCTGATGGCGCTCGGGCTGATGATCGGCGGGCACCTGCGTCATCGCCGCGAAGTGTGGCTGATCGGCGCGGCGCTGATTGCGCTGGTGGTGGCCAAACTGATTTTTGTCGAATTGAGCAACCGTGGCGGACTGGCCCGGATTGTCTCGTTCATCGGCGTCGGCGTGTTGCTGCTGGTGGTGGGCTATTTTGCGCCGCTGCCCCCCAAACGCGTCGAAGCTGCACCGGCGGCGGACAAACCGGCCCCGGAAACCGAAGGAGTGTCGTCTTGAGTCGCAAGCTTAATCTCGGGTGGCTGTTGCTGGGCGTGGCCATGACGGCCGGCGCCCAGGAAAAACCGGCGGACTTCGCCGCGCAGGTGCCGTTGTCGGTCAGCGGTTCCGGCCCGTGGTATCGCCTCGAACTGCCGCTGAGTGTGCAGTTGCAGGCGCGTCAGACCGATCTCAGCGACCTGCGGGTATTCAACGCCGCCGGAGAACCGCAGGCCTATGCGCTGGCCCGGGAATCAGCGCAGACCCGCGACGATGGCCAGTTGCATGAGGTGAAGTGGTTCCCGTTGTACAACTCGGCGGATGCCACCGAACGCGCGCCGAGCGTTCGCGTGCAATCCACCACCACCGGCACGCTGGTGGAAGTGCAGCCGTCCAGTCAGCTCGAAGCCGGTGAAGAAGTGCTGCGCGGCTGGCTGCTCGATGCCAGTGCGATCAAGGCGCCGTTGCAGCAACTGATCCTCGATTGGACCAGCGAGCGCGACGGCTTCCAGCGTTTCAGCATCGAGGCCAGCGACGATCTGCAGCACTGGCAAGCCTGGGGCGAAGGCCAGGTCGCGCGCCTGACCTTTGCCGACGAACGGGTCGAGCAGCATGAGGTGGCGTTGCCGGGGCAATCGGCGCGGTATCTGCGTCTGCTCTGGGATTCGCCGGCCTCGGCGCCGGTGCTGACGTCGGCGCAACTGAAAAGCAGCGATCCGCGCAACCTGCCGCTGCCATTGGTCTGGTCGCCGGCGCTGGCCGGCAGCAGCGGCAAGGCCGGGGAATACACCTGGCAGTTGCCGATGGGGCTGAACATCGAGCGGGTGCAGGTCGAACTGAAACAGGCCAACAGCCTGGCACCGGTGACGTTGTCGGGGCGTCGCGAAAGCAGTCTGCCGTGGCAACCGCTGAGCAGCGGCTTGCTCTATCGTCTGACCCAGAACGGCCAGGACGTGGTGCAGAACGAATTGCAGCTCTACGGGCAGACCGTGAAGCAGTTGAAACTGACGGTCGACGAGCGCGGCGGCGGTCTCGGCGAACAGGCACCGAGCGTGAAATACGCGGTGCGCGCCACTCAGGTGATCTTCCTCGCGCGTGGCGAAGGGCCGTACAGCCTGGCGCTGGGCAATCCGACCGTGAAGACGGCGAACCTGCCGCTGACCACGCTGATCCCCGATTTCAAACCGGAGAAGCTGGCCACGCTGGGCAAGGCCACGGTGCAGGGCGACGCGCTGGCGACCCAGACTTCGACGGCCACCACCTCGGCCACGGCGGACACCAACTGGAAGAAGTTCGGCCTGTGGGCGGTGTTGCTGCTCAGCGTGCTGTTTCTGGCGGCGATGGCCTTCAGTCTGCTGCGCAAGCCGCCGACCAAGTCCTGAATATGACGGGTGTGGCCTCTACACCCGTCGGGTTTCCAACTACGCTGAATCCGGTGCCTGAACTCTCTCGGTTCGATCACGTCTGATAGCAGGAATTGCACCCGACGCACGTTACCGGGCGTCATTGCTCGCTACGGTTTCAGACTCCCTGTAAACTGCGCGGGTTTTTAGCCCCCCATTCCACCGGAGCCGTCCATGTCCCGCGTTACCCTGAGTCGCTATTTGATTGAGCAGACCCGCAGCAACAACACTCCTGCCGATCTGCGCTTCCTGATCGAAGTGGTGGCGCGTGCCTGTAAAGAGATCAGCCACGCCGTGTCCAAAGGCGCCCTGGGCGGTGTTCTGGGCAGCATGGGCACGGAAAACGTGCAAGGCGAAGTGCAGAAGAAGCTCGACGTGCTGTCGAACGAGATCCTGCTCGAAGCCAACGAGTGGGGCGGTCACCTGGCCGGCATGGCTTCCGAAGAAATGGACAACGCCTACCAGATCCCGGGCAAATACCCGAAAGGCGCCTACCTGTTGGTATTCGACCCGCTGGACGGTTCGTCGAACATCGACATCAACGCCCCGGTCGGCACCATCTTCTCCGTGCTGCGTTGCCCGAACGAATACCTGAGCCAGAACGAAGCGCTGGATGAAAAGGCCTTCCTGCAGCCAGGCACTCAGCAGGTTGCCGCCGGTTATGCCATCTACGGCCCGCAAACCATGCTGGTGCTGACCCTGGGCCACGGCGTGAAAGGCTTCACCCTGGATCGCGAAATGGGCAGCTTCGTTCTGACCCACGAAGACATCACCATTCCTGAATCCACCCAGGAATTCGCTATCAACATGTCCAACCAGCGTCACTGGGAAGCTCCGGTACAGCGCTACGTTTCGGAATTGCTGGCCGGTGAAGAAGGCCCGCTGAAAAAGAACTACAACATGCGTTGGGTCGCGGCCATGGTTGCCGACGTGCACCGCATCCTGACCCGTGGCGGTCTGTTCATGTACCCGCGCGACAGCCGCGAGCCGTCCAAACCGGGCAAACTGCGCCTGATGTACGAAGCCAACCCGATGTCGTTCCTGGTGGAACAGGCTGGCGGCGCTTCCACCGACGGCCACCAGCGCATCCTCGACATCAAGCCTGAAGGCCTGCACCAGCGCGTAGCGGTGTTCCTCGGCTCGAAAGAAGAAGTCGCCCGCGCCACGGCTTACCACAAGGAATAAACCATGAACGCGCCCTGGCAGCCGTTGCTCGATTGGTGGTTCGGACACTCCGAATCGGCTACTGAAGTGACGGCGCAACAGGGCGGGTTGTGGTTCGGCAAGAAAGACAGCCAGGACCTCGAAGCGCGTGAGCGTTTCGGGGTCTTTGTCGATCAGGCCCTCGCTGGCGAATTGACCGAGTGGACGCAACGTCCCGAAGGCTGGCTGGCGGTGGTGTTGCTGCTCGATCAACTTCCGCGAATGATCTTTCGCGATACGCCCAAGGCTTTTTCCGGTGATCTACGGGCCCAGAAACTGGTTGCTCAGGGGATTGCTGCAGACTTCGATCGGCAGTTGAAACCGATCCAGCGACTCTTCATCTACCTCGTCTTCGAACACTGCGAAAACCTCGCGGTGCAGAATGAAGCGGTTTCGCGATTCATCGAGCTAGTGGCTGAGCAGCCGGAGGCGGAGCGCGGGGTGTTTGCCGACAACCTGGATTATGCCGAGCGGCATCAGCGGGTGATTGCGCGGTTTGGACGGTTTCCGCATCGCAATGCGGTGTTGGGGCGGGAGTCTACGGTTGAGGAGCTGGAGTTTCTTTCGCAGCCGGGGTCGAGTTTCTGAATCAGCATTAAAACGACTGACCTCTTCGCAGGAGCGCCCGCGAAGAGATCAGTGATAGTGCCTTAAATCCTGAAGCTGCCCACCAACTGCTTGAGTCGCGCAGCCTGCTGCTCCAGATCCGCACAAGCCCGCAAAGTAGCCTGCAAGTTCTCCACACCTTCCTGGTTCAGCGTGTTGATCTCGTTGATATCAACGTTGATCGACTCGACCACCGCCGTCTGCTCTTCCGTCGCCGTGGCCACCGACTGGTTCATGCCGTCGATCTCGCCGATGCGCTGGGTCACGCTGCCCAGGCGTTCGCCGGCCTGGTTGGCGATGCCGACGCTGCTTTCGCTCTCGCGCTGGCTCTCGGTCATGATGCCGACCGCCTGACGCGCGCCGACTTGCAGCTCTTCAATCATCTTCTGCACTTGCTGCGCCGAATCCTGGGTGCGGTGCGCCAGGTTGCGGACTTCGTCGGCGACCACGGCGAAACCACGACCGGCCTCACCGGCACGGGCCGCTTCGATGGCGGCGTTGAGCGCCAGCAGGTTGGTCTGCTGGGAGATGCTGGTGATCACTTCCAGAATCTGCCCGATGTTCACGGTGTTGCTGTTCAGGGTTTCGATGTTGCCGCAGGAGTCGCTGATCTTCGCCGACAGCTGTTGCATGGCGTGGATGGTTTTATCCACAACCTGCTGGCCGTCTTCGGCCAGGCTGCGCGCGTCGCTGGAATGTTGCGAGGCGAGGGCGGCGTTCTGGGCGATTTCCTGGGCGGCGGCGCCTAGCTGGTTGATCGCGGCGGCCACGCTGTTGGTGCGCGAGGCCTGCTGGTCGGAGTTGAACATCGACGAGTTGGACGCTGCGACCACGCGCAGGGCGACTTCGTTGACCTGGCCGGTGGCCGAGGACACTTCGCGGATCGAAGTGTGGATGCGCTCGACGAAACGGTTGAACGACAGACCCAGCGCACCGAATTCATCGTGGCCGTGGATGGTCAGGCGTTTGGTCAGGTCACCTTCGCCTTCGGCGATGTCGTGCATGGCGCGGCCCATGGTCAGCAACGGCTGCATCAGCACGCGGATCAGCATGCCGAGCAGGGCGATGATGATCACCACCGCAATGACCATGGCGATCAGCGCCGAGGTGCGGAACTCGCTGAGCATCGAGAACGCGGTGTCCTTGTCCAGCACCAGCGCCACGTACCAGTCGGCCGACGGCACGCCGTTGACGTGGGTGAAGGAGATCAATTGGGTCTTGCCGTCGAACTCGACTTCTTTCAGGCCCGGGCTGACTTTCGGCGCGCCGTTGGGATAGGCCTCTGCCAAGGTCTTGAGCACCAGTTTGCTGTCCGGGTGGATCAGGATCTTGCCGTCGGCACCGACGATGAACGCATGACCGTGGCCGCCGAAGTTCAGCGAGTTGATGATCGCGCTGACGCTCGACAGGTCAATGTCGGCGCCGGCCACACCGATCATCTGGCCCTGGCGCTGCACCGGCGTGGCGACTGTGATCACCAGTTTGCCCGACGAGGCGGCGATGTACGGTTCGGTGACGATGGTCTGTTGCGCAGCGTTGGCTGCCTTGTACCAGCCACGGGCGCGCGGATCGTAATCCGGTGCGCGGTTGCCGGCCGGGACCGAGAACATCACGCCGTCGGCGCCGCCGAAGTAGCTGAGCTGGAAATTGCCGGTGTAGGCGGGCAGGTCGATGATGCGTTTCAGGTTGGCCGGGGCGTTGCCGTCGGCGACAACCTGCTGCGCCATCGATTGCAGCAACTGGATGCGGCTTTCCAGCCAGGTCTGGATGTTGCTGGTGGTCAGGCTGCCCAGTTCCTGCATCGACGCTTCGGTGCTGCTTTGCAGGGCTTCGCGCTGGCGATAGTCGTTGAACAAAATGAAACAGGCGAACGCAACGGCCACCACGAGGGCGGCAGCCAACAAGATCTTGTGGCTGAATTTCATGTTTCTGGTCATTAAGTGAGCTACCGCGAAGGGGCTGGTCAAGAAAGGGCGGCAATTTGCCACACTCTGGGGCTTTGCGCTGCTCTTATTTCGACCGCTGCGCGCCAAAGATTAGGCGCCTTTTGCGAAATACGACGAAATGCTCAATAGCCTTACAAACTGTCTGATTTACCGGCGAAAGCCGGACGAGCGGGCTAACAAATAGCCAGCCTCCCAGGGAACCAGACAGGGGTTTTCTCTTCTAAGCTTCTGGTTGGCGCCATGCCATCCCCCTTCCGTTCCAGGAGTTACACCATGTCGCTGCGATCTATCGCCCTGCTGTCGTTTTGCGTGCTGTTGGCCGCATGCAGCAAGGTCAATCAGGAAAACTATTCGAAGCTCTCGGCCGGCATGGCCAAGGCCGAAGTGGAGACGCTGCTTGGCAAGCCCACCGATTGCTCGGGCGCGCTCGGCATGTCCAGTTGCACCTGGGGCGACAAGAACAGCTTTATCAGCGTGCAGTACGCCGGTGACAAAGTGCTGATGTTTTCCGGCCAAGGCCTGAAGTAAACCGGGGCCACGCGCCCACGGGAGAAAAACAATGAAGCGGTTATTGCTTGTCCTTTTGGCCGGCCTGGTATTGGCCGGCTGCGCCACGTCCGGTGAAGATCCGCTGGCGCCGAAGACGGTCAACAGTGTCAATCTCAAGCGTTATCAGGGCACCTGGTACGAACTGGCGCGTCTGCCGATGTATTTCCAGCGCAATTGCGCGCAATCCGAAGCCCGTTATTCCCTCAAGCCCGACGGCAATGTTGCGGTGTACAACCGCTGCCTGACGGCGGACTGGCAGTGGGAAGAAGTCAAAGGCACGGCTTATCCACAGGTACCCGGCAAGACCGACAAGCTGTGGGTCGAGTTCGATACCTGGTTCTCGCGCCTGATTCCGGGGGTGGCGAAGGGGCAATACTGGGTGCTGTACGTCAGCGATGACTACAAGACCGCCCTCGTGGGCGACCCGAGTCGCCGCTATCTGTGGCTGTTGTCCCGCACGCCGACCGTCAACGGTGTGGTGCGTGAGGAACTGCTGAGCAAGGCGCGTCAGCAGGGTTACGACACCACGCGCCTGATCTGGCGCACGTCGGATCAACAGATGGCCAAGACGTCCAACTGAAGCGCAAAAAAACCTGTGGAGGTCGCCCTCCACAGGTTTTTTTGTGTCAGCCCAAAAGGTCTCGCAGGACCTGGGTGAAGGCGCGATTGCTGTCTTCCTCTCCGGCATGTCGCCCCTCGCGAACGACCCACTGACCGTTGACCAGCACATCGCGCACCTGACGATCGCCACCGGCAAACAGCCAGCGATTGAGAATCCCGTCACCGCTGGCCGTGGCCAGATACGGATCGCTGCCATCGAGCACAATCCAGTCGGCACGTTTGCCGACTTCCAGCGCGCCGATCGGCTGGCCCAACGCCTGAGCGCCACCGTCCAGCGCTGCGTCATACAGCGTACGGCCGACCATCGGCTGATCCGCGCCATACAAGCGGTTGCGCCGCTGATCGCGCAGGCGTTGGCCGTATTCCAGCCAGCGCAATTCTTCCACCACGCTCAACGACACATGGCTGTCGGAACCAATGCCCATGCGCCCGCCCTGAGCGAGGAAATCCACCGCCGGGAAAATCCCGTCGCCGAGGTTGGCCTCGGTGGTCAGGCACAGACCGGCGATGGCGCGACTCTTGGCCATCAGCGTGACTTCTTCCGGATTGGCGTGGGTGGCGTGGACCAGGCACCAGCGCTGATCGACTTCGGTATTTTCGTACAGCCATTGCAGCGGACGACGACCGCTCCAGCTCAGGCAGTCGTCGACTTCCTTCTGCTGTTCGGCGATGTGGATGTGCACCGGGCATTGCTTGTCGCTGGCTGCCAGCACTTCGCTGATCTGCTGCGGCGTGACTGCGCGCAACGAGTGGAAGCACAGGCCCAGCGACTGCGCCTTTTGCTGCGCCAGCAGGGGTTGCAGACGCGATTGCAGCTTCAGGTAGTTTTCGGTGCTGTTGATGAAACGGCGCTGGCCTTCGTTCGGCGTCTGGCCGCCGAAACCGCTGTGGCTGTAGAGCACCGGCAACAGCGTCAGTCCGATACCGGCGGAGCTGGCCGCCTGGCTGATGCGTAACGCCAGTTCGGCCGGGTCGGCGTAAGGCTGGCCGTTGTGATCGTGGTGGACGTAATGGAATTCGGCGACCGAGGTGTAACCGGCCTTGAGCATTTCGATGTACAGCTGACGGGCAATCACACCGAGCTGGTCGGGGCTGATTTTTCCGACGAGCCGATACATCAGATCGCGCCAGGTCCAGAAACTGTCGTTGGGATTGCCGGCCACTTCCGCCAGTCCCGCCATCGCTCGCTGGAACGCGTGGGAGTGCAGATTCGGCATCCCCGGCAGCAGCGGACCGCTCAGCCGTTCGGCGCCATCTGCGGTGGAATCGGCCTGGATTCGGGTCAGCACGCCATCGGCGCTGACCTCGAGACGTACATTGTTGGCCCATCCGTTAGGCAGCAGCGCGCGTTCGGCAAAGAAGGCGGACATGGTTCAGCACCCCATCGTGTGTTATTTGTATATACATATACAGACGTTTGCCTGCCCGGTAAACTCCGGCAAGCTAGCAACTTTCATCCAATGAACAGGGATCCACCGTGCCGACTCCGCCTCCAGTCTCCCCGTTGGCCGCGAACATGGGCGACAGTCCGGCGCCCTTGTACGCCCGCGTCAAACAGATGATCACCCAGCAGATCGACAGCGGTAACTGGCCGCCGCATTACCGCGTGCCGTCGGAAAGCGAGCTGGTCAGCCAGTTGGGCTTCAGCCGCATGACCATCAACCGCGCGCTGCGGGAAATGACCGCCGACGGTCTGTTGGTGCGCATGCAAGGCGTCGGCACTTTCGTTGCTGAACCAAAGAGCCAGTCCGCACTGTTCGAAGTGCACAACATCGCCGACGAAATCGCCTCCCGTGGCCATCGCCACACCTGTCAGGTGATCACCCTGGAAGAAGAGGCCGCCGGCTCCGAGCGCGCGCTGGCGCTGGACATGCGCGAAGGGCAGAAGGTCTTTCACTCGCTGATCGTGCATTACGAAAACGACATTCCGGTGCAGATCGAAGACCGCTTCGTCAACGCGCTGGTCGCCCCGGAATACCTCAAGCAGGACTTCACCCTGCAAACGCCTTACGCCTATCTGAACCAGGTCGCGCCGCTGACCGAAGGCGAGCATGTGGTCGAAGCGATCCTTGCCGAAGCGTCCGAATGCAAATTGCTGCAGATCGAAAAAGGCGAGCCGTGCCTGCTGATCCGCCGTCGTACCTGGTCGGGTCGTCAGCCGGTGACGGCGGCGCGGCTGATTCACCCCGGTTCCCGTCATCGTCTGGAAGGTCGGTTTCATAAATGAAAGAGTTGAAGGTATTACGCGCCGAAGGCTACCCGCGCATGCCGTGGAAAAACGGCGGCGGCAGCACCGAGGAAATCACCCGTGACGCCGGCGCCGGCCTCGACGGTTTTGGCTGGCGTCTGTCGATTGCCGACATCGCCGAATCCGGCGGCTTCTCGACCTTCGCCGGTTACCAACGGGTCATCACGGTATTGCAGGGTGACGGCATGACCCTGTGTGTCGACGGCGACGATACCCGGCCGTTGTTACCCCTCGACCCGTTTGCCTTCAGCGGCGAAAGCCAGGTGTCCTGCACCTTGCTCGGCGGCGCAATCCGCGACTTCAACCTGATCTACTCGCCCCAGCGTTACAGCGCACGCCTGCAATGGCTGGACGGCGAACAGCGGTTTTTCAGTTCGGCGAGCACCGTGCTGGTCTTCAGCGTCAGCAAACTGCTGGAGGTCACGGTCGGTGACAGTGCATCGCAACTCGGCCGTCATGACTGCCTGCAGCTGGACGGTAACACCGGGCTGACCGAGATCGCCGTCAATGCCGGTTGCTGCGTGATCGAACTGTCCCCGCGCTGATTCTCTCCCCTGATCGTTCCCATGCTCTGCGTGGGAATGCATACCGTGACGCTCTGCGTCACAAAGCGGACGCGGAGCGTCCATGGCGGCATTCCCACGCAGAGCGTGGGAACGATCTAACGATCAACGATCAAAAACCGCTGCTTTGAAAGCAGCGGTTTTTTTTCGTCCCGACGTTCCCGAAATGCGCACCAACTTGTTACCGAACGCCCCAGCGTGGCGCAAAACCACGCTTTCGTAACAATCCATCGCCGCGCTCAATACACCCCGCAAAAAATTTCATGAACGCCAGAGCCCTTGATTCAGGCGCTCCCCAGCCCTGTCAGGGATTTTTGTTGAACGGCCCTCCAACAAGTTGGCCGCTTGATTGCATATGCTTGTATGTACAAGTAAAGACGTATGCGTATGAGTCGAACGAGACTCTCCGCAGCGTCCACTGATTCGCTTGTCGCGCACTGATGCGCACAGGCTGCTTGCCCACTGCCAGGGTTGGTTTGAATTGATCGCTGAGGAGTCTTTTTCGTGACTGACAACAAAACCACTAAGTTTCGTGACGTCGAAATCCGTGCCGCCCGCGGCAACAAGCTGACCGCCAAGAGCTGGCTGACCGAAGCGCCGTTGCGCATGCTGATGAACAACCTCGACCCGGAAGTCGCCGAGAACCCGAAAGAGCTGGTGGTCTACGGTGGCATCGGCCGTGCTGCGCGTAACTGGGAGTGCTACGACAAGATCGTCGAGAGCCTGACCAACCTCAACGAAGACGAAACCCTGCTGGTGCAATCGGGCAAGCCGGTCGGCGTGTTCAAGACACACAGCAACGCCCCGCGCGTACTGATCGCCAACTCCAACCTGGTGCCGCACTGGGCGACCTGGGAACACTTCAACGAACTCGACGCCAAAGGCCTGGCCATGTACGGCCAGATGACCGCCGGCAGCTGGATCTACATCGGTAGCCAGGGCATCGTCCAGGGCACCTACGAAACCTTCGTTGAAGCCGGTCGCCAGCACTACAACGACAACCTCACCGGCAAATGGGTGCTGACCGCCGGCCTCGGCGGCATGGGCGGCGCCCAGCCACTGGCCGCGACCCTCGCCGGTGCCTGCTCGCTGAACATCGAATGCCAGCAGGTCAGCATCGATTTCCGCCTGAAAAGCCGTTATGTCGATGAGCAAGCCAAAGACCTCGACGACGCCCTGGCCCGTATCGACAAATACACCAAAGAAGGCAAGGCGATCTCCATCGCGCTGCTGGGTAACGCCGCAGAAATCCTTCCGGAACTGGTCAAGCGCGGCGTGCGCCCGGACATGGTCACCGACCAGACCAGCGCCCACGACCCGCTCAACGGTTACCTGCCGGCCGGCTGGACCTGGGACGAATACCGCGCCCGCGCCAAGACCGAACCTGCTGCCGTGATCAAGGCCGCCAAGCAATCGATGGCCGTGCACGTCAAAGCCATGCTGGAATTCCAGAAGCAAGGCATCCCGACCTTCGACTACGGCAACAACATCCGTCAGATGGCTCAGGAAGAGGGCGTCGAAAACGCATTTGATTTCCCTGGCTTCGTACCGGCCTACATCCGTCCGCTGTTCTGCCGTGGCATCGGCCCGTTCCGTTGGGCTGCGCTGTCGGGTGATCCGCAGGACATCTACAAGACCGACGCCAAAGTCAAAGAGCTGATCCCGGACGACGCCCACCTGCACAACTGGCTGGACATGGCGCGCGAGCGCATCAGCTTCCAGGGTCTGCCGGCACGTATCTGCTGGGTTGGCCTGGGCCTGCGCGCCAAGCTCGGTCTGGCGTTCAACGAAATGGTCCGCAGCGGCGAGCTGTCGGCACCGATCGTGATCGGTCGCGACCACCTCGACTCCGGCTCGGTCTCCAGCCCGAACCGCGAAACCGAATCGATGCAGGACGGCTCCGATGCAGTCTCCGACTGGCCGCTGCTGAATGCGCTGTTGAACACCGCGAGCGGTGCGACCTGGGTTTCCCTGCACCACGGTGGCGGCGTCGGCATGGGCTTCTCCCAGCACTCGGGCATGGTGATTGTCTGCGACGGTACTGACGAAGCGGCCGAGCGTATCGCTCGCGTGCTGCACAACGACCCGGGTACCGGCGTCATGCGTCACGCCGATGCCGGTTACCAGATCGCCATCGACTGCGCCAAGGAACAAGGGCTGAACCTGCCGATGATCACCGGCAAGTGAACATCTGCGGGAGCGGGCACCCTCGCTCCCGCAGGGCCACAACAACAATAACCAGAACAATCCACAGAGGTTGAATCATGGCGGGCAACACCGATCGTGCAGGCAGTAAACCGTTGATCGAAAGGCGTTCGATCGACTACATCCCGGAAGCGGAAAGACACGGTCGTCTGTTCAGTCAGTTCACCCTGTGGATGGGTGCCAACCTGCAAATCACCGCGATTGTCACCGGGGCCCTGGCCGTGGTGCTGGGCGGCGATGTGTTCTGGTCGTTGATCGGTCTGCTGATCGGTCAACTGCTGGGCGGCGGGGTGATGGCGCTGCACGCGGCGCAAGGGCCGAAGCTTGGCCTGCCGCAGATGATTTCCAGCCGGGTGCAGTTCGGCGTCTACGGCGCGGCGATCCCGATCGTGCTGGTGTGCCTGATGTACCTCGGCTTCACCGCCACCGGGACCGTGTTGTCCGGTCAGGCGCTGGGCCAGTTGTTCGGGGTCAGCGACACCGTCGGCATTCTGCTTTTCGCCAGCGTCATCGTGGTGGTCACGGTGCTTGGCTATCGGGTGATCCACTGGATCGGCCGTATCGCCAGTGCCATTGGCGTGATTGCTTTCGTGTACCTGTTCAGCCGTCTGATGAGTCAGGTGGACGTCGGCGCACTTCTGGAAATCCGTCACTTCAGCTGGAGCAGTTTCCTGCTGGCGGTGTCGCTCGCGGCCTCCTGGCAGATCGCTTTCGGCCCTTACGTGGCGGACTACTCGCGCTACCTGCCGAGCAAGGTGTCGTCGGTGAAAACCTTCTTCGCCGCCGGTGCCGGTTCGGTGATTGGTGCGCAGGTGGCGATGATCCTCGGTGTGTTCGCGGCCGCTTCGGCCAACGGGCAATTCGCCGGTCATGAAGTCGCTTACATCGTGGGTCTGGGCGGGACCGGTGCCACCGCCGCGCTGCTGTATTTCAGCATTGCGTTCGGCAAGGTCACGATCTCCACCCTGAACTCCTACGGCAGCTTCATGTGCATCGCGACCATCATCAGCGGCTTCCGTGGCCACCTGACGGTTACCCGGATGCAGCGTCTGGTGTTCGTGCTGGTGATCGTCGGCGCGGCGACCCTGATCGCGCTGCTCGGCCAGCATTCGTTCCTCGGTGCATTCAAGTCCTTCATCCTGTTCCTGCTGGCGTTCTTCACGCCGTGGAGCGCGATCAACCTGGTGGACTACTACTGCATCACCCGCGAGCGCTACGACGTACCGGCGCTGGCGGATCCGAACGGTCGCTACGGCCGCTGGAACATCCTCGGTATCAGCGTTTATGTGTTCGGGGTGCTGGTGCAACTGCCGTTCATTTCCACCAAGTTCTATACCGGTCCATTGGTAGCGGCCCTGGGGGATGTGGATATTTCCTGGATCATCGGTCTCGTGCTGCCCGCAGCGCTGTATTACGTCTGCGCGAAAAAATGGCACGGCACCGTACCCGATCGACTGATTCTGCCCGTCGAGCAGGACAGCGTTGTACAACCTAAAACAAGCGGGGCCGGTCGCGCTGCGGCGCAGGCCTGATTTGGACGTGGACAGGGCTGGATGCCTCTTGACTGCCGTAAGCCAATTCATGATTAGGAGCGTCACAACAATGAAATCGAACAAGACCCTGCTGACCACATTGCTTTCCATGGGCCTGCTGGCCAGTGCCGGCGCGACCCAGGCCGCCGGCTGGTGCGAGTCCGGCAAACCGGTGAAATTCGCCGGCCTGAACTGGGAAAGCGGCATGCTGCTGACCGACGTTCTGCAGGTGGTGCTGGAAAAAGGTTACGACTGCAAGACCGACAGCCTGCCGGGCAACTCCATCACCATGGAAAACGCCCTGAGCAGCAACGACATCCAGATCTTCGCCGAAGAATGGGTCGGCCGCAGCGAGGTCTGGAACAAGGCCGAGAAGGCCGGCAAGGTCGTCGGTGTCGGCGCCCCGGTGGTGGGTGCGATCGAAGGCTGGTACGTGCCGCGCTACGTGATCGAAGGCGACGCCAAACGCAAGCTGGAAGCCAAGGCGCCGGACCTGAAAAACATCGCCGACCTGGGTAAATACGCCGCCGTCTTCAAGGACGCCGAAGAGCCTTCCAAGGGCCGCTTCTACAACTGCCCGGCCGGCTGGACCTGCGAGCTGGACAACAGCGAAATGCTGAAAAGCTACGGTCTGGAAAACAGCTACACCAACTTCCGTCCGGGCACCGGCCCAGCGTTGGATGCTGCGGTGCTGTCGAGCTACAAGCGTGGCGAGCCGATCCTGTTCTACTACTGGTCGCCAACCCCGCTGATGGGCCAGATCGACGCGGTGAAACTGGAAGAGAAAGCGGGCGTCGACAAGACCGTGACCATCAAGGTCGGCCTGTCCAAGACCTTCCACGAGCAAGCGCCGGAGCTGGTGGCCGTGCTGGAAAAGGTCAACCTGCCGATCGACCTGCTGAACCAGAACCTGGGGCGCATGGCGAAGGAACGTATCGAGTCGCCAAAACTGGCGAAAATCTTCCTCAAGGAACATCCTGAGGTCTGGCATGCGTGGGTGAGTGAAGACGCTGCCAAGAAAATCGACGCGGCGCTGTAGGTCGAATTCCTCCCGGCCAACCGAGAGGCTGGCCGGGGTGTTCGCCGCAATCGCTTGATTGAGTTTCCTGATTGAGAGCCGCTTATGTTTCCCGAAAGCTTTACCTTTTCCATCGCCGACTGGGTCAACGGTTGGGTCGATGCGCTGGTCACCAACTACGGCGATGTGTTCCGCCATATCTCCGACACCCTGCTGTGGGCCATCGTCAATCTTGAAGGCCTGCTGCGCGCCGCACCGTGGTGGTTGATGCTGGCCATCGTCGGCGTCGTGGCCTGGCACGCCACGCGCAAGGTCGTGACCACCGCCGTGATCGTCGGTCTGTTGTTCCTGGTCGGCGCTGTCGGTCTGTGGGACAAGTTGATGCAGACCCTCGCGCTGATGATGGTGGCGACGGTCATTTCGGTGCTGATCGGCGTACCGCTGGGGATTCTCTCGGCACGCAGCAATCGCCTGCGTTCGGTGCTGATGCCGCTGCTCGACATCATGCAGACCATGCCGAGCTTCGTGTACCTGATTCCGGTGCTGATGCTGTTCGGCCTGGGCAAGGTGCCGGCGATTTTCGCCACCGTGATCTACGCCGCGCCGCCGCTGATCCGCCTGACCGATCTGGGCATCCGCCAGGTCGACGGCGAAGTGATGGAAGCGATCAACGCCTTCGGCGCCAACCGCTGGCAGCAACTGTTCGGCGTGCAACTGCCGCTGGCCCTGCCGAGCATCATGGCCGGGATCAACCAGACCACCATGATGGCCCTGTCGATGGTGGTGATCGCCTCGATGATCGGCGCCCGTGGCCTGGGTGAAGATGTGCTGGTGGGCATTCAGACCCTCAACGTCGGACGCGGCCTGGAAGCCGGTCTGGCGATCGTGATTCTCGCAGTGGTCATCGACCGCATTACCCAGGCGTATGGTCGGCCACGGCATGAGGTGAGCAAATGAGCAACGCAACCGTGAGCAAGATCGAAGTCAAAAACGTCTTCAAGATTTTCGGCAACCGCGCCTCGGACGCCCTGGCGATGGTCGGCCAGGGCAAGACCAAGGATCAGGTGCTGAACGAAACCGGTTGCGTGGTCGGGGTCAATGACTTGTCCCTGAGCATCGGCACCGGCGAGATCTTCGTGATCATGGGCCTGTCCGGCTCGGGCAAATCGACCCTGGTGCGCCACTTCAACCGCCTGATCGACCCGACCAGCGGCGCGATCCTGGTGGACGGCGTGGACATCCTGCAATACGACATGGAAGCCCTGCGCGAATTTCGCCGGCACAAGATCAGCATGGTGTTCCAGAGCTTCGGCCTGCTGCCGCACAAGACCGTGCTCGACAACGTCGCCTACGGCCTGAAAGTGCGCGGCGAGACCAAGCAGCTGTGCGCCGAACGCGCGCTGCACTGGATCAACACCGTGGGCCTCAAGGGCTACGAAAACAAGTACCCGCACCAGCTCTCCGGCGGTATGCGTCAGCGTGTGGGCCTGGCCCGCGCCCTGGCGGCAGACACCGACATCATCCTGATGGACGAAGCGTTCAGTGCGCTGGATCCGCTGATCCGCGCCGAGATGCAGGACCAGTTGCTGGAGCTGCAAAAGACCCTGCACAAGACCATCGTCTTCATCACCCACGACCTCGACGAGGCCGTGCGCATCGGCAACCGCATCGCGATCCTCAAGGACGGCCGCCTGATCCAGGTCGGCACGCCGAAAGAGATCCTGCATTCGCCGGCGGACGAATATGTCGACCGTTTCGTGCAGCGGCGGGCGGCGGTGGTTTAAAGGTTTACGGCAGGCTCGTTCCCACGTCGAGGCGTCGAACCGTCTGCGTGGGAATGCATCCCGTGACGATCAGGTTAAAGAGGTTTTAGATGTCCCAGGCTGAAAAAATCGTTATCGCCGACGCCCCGATGCGTTGGCAGGATGTGGTCGCAGTCGCCCGTCACGGCGCGCAGCTCGAGCTGTCGGTGCAGACCTGGGCGCGCATTGAAAATGCGCAGGGCATCGTCCAGCGCATCGTCGCCAGCGGCGAACGCGCCTATGGTGTGAACACCGGGCTCGGTGCGCTGTGCAACGTCTCGCTGAAAGACGAACAGCTCAGCCAGTTGTCGCGCAACACCTTGCTCAGCCATGCCTGCGGCGTCGGTCCGGTACTGGCCGACGAGCAGACCCGGGCAATCATGTGCTCGGCGATCCGCAACTACAGCCACGGCAAATCCGGCATTCATCGCCGGGTGGTCGAAGCGCTGCTGGCACTGCTCAATCGCGGCATCACACCGCAAGTGCCGTCCCAGGGTTCGGTGGGTTACCTGACCCACATGGCGCACATCGGCATCGCGCTGCTGGGCGTGGGCAATGTCAGTTATCGCGGGCAAGTGGTGTCCGCGCAGCAGGCGCTGGCGGAAGAGGGCCTGCAACCGGTGCAACTCGGCGCGAAGGACGGTCTGTGCCTGGTCAACGGTACGCCGTGCATGACCGGCCTCGGGTGCCTGGCGATTGCCGACGCCACGCGTCTGCTGCAATGGGCCGACGTGATCGGCGCCATGAGCTTCGAGGCCCAGCGCGGCCAGATCGCTGCGTTCGATGCCGAGATCATCGCGCTCAAGCCACACCCGGGCATGCAGCAGGTCGGCGTCAATCTGCGCGCCTTGCTTGATGGCAGCGAAGTGATCGCCGCGAGCAAAGGCATTCGCACTCAGGATGCCTTGAGCATCCGTTCGATCCCGCAGGTGCACGGTGCTGCGCGCGATCAACTGGAACACGCGATCAAACAGATCGAAACCGAACTCAACGGCTGCACCGACAACCCGTTGCTGCTGGGCACGCCGGATGACTTCCGGGTGATGTCCCAAGCCAACCCGCACGGGCAATCGGTGGCGCTGGCGGCGGACTTGCTGGCGATCGCGATGGCCGAAATCGGCTCGATTGCCGAGCGGCGTCTGGATCGCCTGATCAACCCGCACGTCAGCGGTCTACCGGCGTTTCTGGTGGCCAATCCGGGGGTGAACTCCGGGATGATGATCGTGCAATACGTCGCCGCGTCGCTGTGCGCGGAAAACCGCCAGTTGGCGCAACCGGCGGTGCTCGACAACTACGTCACGTCGGGCTTGCAGGAAGACCATCTGAGCATGGGCACCAACGCCGCGCTGAAGCTGCATCGCGCGCTGGAAAACTGCACGCAGATCCTCGCCATCGAATATTTGCTGGCGGCCCAGGCGTTTGAATTTCTCAAGGAACAACGCTTCGGCGCCGGCACCGATACCGCCTGGCGACTGCTGCGCGAAAAAGTCCCGGCCTACGATCAGGACCGCTGGCTGGCGCCGGATATCGCCGCTGCCGCAAGCGTTCTGAAAGACACGGATCTGCTGCACAACGCATTACCGAATCTGCACTGAAAACTACCCACGCCAGCGTGCCAAGGCGCGGCTCCCCAAAAGGGCAGACGCGACGGACAACGGACATCTCCGGAGCGTCTGGCGAGTTAACAATAAACTCTCAAAAGGAGCACAAAATGACTGCGCTGAACCTGATCCCCGGCCAACTGAGCCTGGCCCAACTGCGTGACGTTTATCAGAACCCGGTCAAGCTGACCCTCGACAACAGCGCCAGCGCGCAGATCGAGGCCAGCGTGGCCTGCGTCGAGCAGATCCTCACGGAAAACCGCACCGCCTACGGCATCAACACCGGTTTCGGCCTACTGGCCTCGACCCGCATCGCCAGCGAAGACCTGGAAAACCTCCAGCGCTCGCTGGTGCTGTCCCACGCCGCCGGCGTCGGCCAGCCGATCAGCGATGAGCTGGTGCGCCTGATCATGGTGCTCAAGGTCAACAGCCTCAGCCGTGGTTTCTCCGGTATCCGTCGGGTGGTGATCGATGCGCTGATCGCGCTGATCAACGCCGAGGTTTACCCGCACATTCCGCTGAAAGGTTCGGTCGGTGCCTCCGGTGACCTCGCGCCATTGGCGCACATGTCGCTGGTGCTGCTGGGCGAGGGCAAGGCGCGTTACAAGGGCGAGTGGATGGAAGCGACCGAAGCGCTGAAAGTCGCCGGTCTGACGCCGCTGACCCTGGCGGCGAAAGAAGGTTTGGCGCTGCTCAACGGTACTCAGGTTTCCACTGCATTCGCACTGCGCGGTCTGTTCGAAGGTGAAGACCTGTTCGCCGGCGCGCTGGCGCTGGGCGGTCTGACGGTGGAAGCGGTGCTCGGTTCGCGTTCGCCGTTCGACGCACGCATCCACGCTGCCCGTGGCCAGAAAGGCCAGATCGACGCCGCTGCCGCTTACCGCGATCTGCTGGGCGAGCGCAGCGAAGTCTCCGACTCGCATCAGAACTGCGAGAAGGTTCAGGACCCGTACTCGCTGCGTTGCCAGCCGCAAGTCATGGGCGCGTGCCTGACCCAGTTCCGTCAGGCCGCCGAAGTGCTGGCCGTCGAAGCCAACGCCGTATCCGACAACCCGTTGGTGTTCGCGGCTGAAGGCGACGTGATTTCCGGCGGCAACTTCCACGCCGAACCGGTGGCCATGGCCGCTGACAACATGGCCCTGGCCATTGCCGAAATCGGCTCCCTGAGCGAGCGCCGTATCTCGCTGATGATGGACAAGCACATGTCGCAGCTGCCGCCGTTCCTGGTGGCCAATGGCGGCGTGAACTCCGGCTTCATGATCGCCCAGGTGACCGCTGCGGCCCTGGCCAGCGAAAACAAGGTGCTGTCCCATCCGCATTCGGTGGACAGCCTGCCGACTTCTGCCAACCAGGAAGACCACGTGTCGATGGCCCCGGCTGCCGGCAAGCGCCTGTGGGAAATGGCCGAGAACACGCGCGGGATTCTGGCGGTTGAATGGCTGGCGGCGGTGCAGGGTCTGGACCTGCGCAACGGTCTGAAGACCTCGACCAAACTGGAACAGGCCCGAGGGATTCTGCGTCGCGAAGTGCCGTTCTACGAGAAGGACCGCTTCTTTGCGCCGGACATCAATGCGGCGACCGAACTGCTGGCTTCGCGGGTTCTGACGGAGCTGGTCCCGGCGAAACTGCTGCCTAGCCTTTAACCTCACCACTGATCGTTCCCACTCTCTGCGTGGGAATGCCTCAAGGGACGCTCCGCGTCCAGTGACGCGGAGCGTCACGGGCTGCATTCCCACGCGGAGCGTGGGAACGATCACCGAATTTCAACGGAGGCTCACAGTGAAAACCCTCTGGCAACACTGCCACGTCGCAACCATGGCGCAAGGCGTCTACTCGATCATCGAGGATGCGGCCATCGTGACGTCCGGTGCACTCATCGAGTGGATCGGCCCGCGCAGCCAATTGCCGTCAGGCGAATACCCGGCGGTCAATGACCTGCAAGGCGCGTGGGTCACTCCCGGCCTGATCGACTGCCACACCCACACCGTGTTCGGCGGCAACCGCAGCGGCGAATTCGAGAAGCGTCTGCAAGGCGTCAGCTACGCCGAGATCGCAGCGGCCGGTGGCGGCATCGCCAGCACCGTGCGCGCCACCCGCGAAGCCTCGGAAGACGAGCTGTTCGCCAGCGCCGCCAAACGCCTGAAAAGCCTGATGCGTGACGGCGTGACCACGGTCGAAATGAAATCCGGCTACGGCCTTGATCTGGCCAGCGAGCGCAAGATCCTGCGGGTCATCCGTCGCCTCGCCGCCGAGCTGCCGATCAGCGTGCGCAGCACCTGCCTGGCCGCCCACGCCTTGCCGCCGGAATACAAGGACCGCGCCGACGATTACATCGATCACGTCTGCGCCGAGATGCTTCCGGCGCTGGCCGCCGAAGGGTTGGTGGACGCGGTGGATGCGTTCTGCGAATACCTGGCGTTCTCCCCGGAACAAGTCGAGCGTGTGTTCATCGCCGCGCAAAAATTGGGTCTGCCGGTGAAGCTGCACGCCGAGCAATTGTCGTCGCTGCACGGCTCCAGTTTGGCCGCGCGCTACCACGCATTGTCCGCCGATCACCTGGAGTTCATGGACGAAGCCGACGCCATCGCCATGGCCGAATCCGACACCGTCGCGGTGTTGTTACCGGGCGCGTTCTACTTCCTGCGCGAAACCCAGTTGCCGCCGATGGAAGCCCTGCGCAAACACAAAGTGAAAATCGCCATCGCCAGCGACCTCAACCCCGGCACTTCGCCGGCGCTGTCGTTGCGCCTGATGCTGAACATGGCCTGCACCTGTTTCCGCATGACTCCGGAAGAGGCGTTGGCCGGCGCCACGATTCACGCGGCACAAGCCTTGGGCATGGCCGATACCCACGGCTCGCTGGAAGCCGGCAAGGTCGCGGATTTTGTCGCCTGGCAGATCGACCGCCCGGCGGATCTGGCGTACTGGCTGGGTGGTGAGCTGGACAAACGCGTCGTGCGTCACGGCGTTGAATCAAGTCTGTAGGAGAGCGGTTGTGGATAAGGTTCTGAACTTCAAACAAGGTCGCGTGCCGCTGCTGATCAGCATGCCCCACGCCGGTGTACGCCTGACCCCGGCGGTCGAGGCCGGGTTGATCCCGGACGCGAAAAGCCTGCCGGACACCGACTGGCACATTCCGCAGCTCTACGATTTCGCCGCCGAACTGGGCGCCAGCACCCTGGCAGCCGAATACTCGCGATTCGTCATCGACCTGAACCGGCCATCCGACGACAAACCGCTATACGCCGGCGCCACCACCGGTCTGTACCCGGCGACATTGTTCGATGGCATTCCATTGTTCAAGGAAGGGCAGGAGCCGTCCAAAGAAGAACGTGCGACGTATCTGGAGCAGATCTGGACGCCGTACCACCGCACCTTGCAGGAAGAACTGGCGCGGCTGAAGGCAGAGTTCGGTTACGCGTTGCTGTTCGATGCGCATTCGATCCGCTCGATCATCCCGCACCTGTTCGACGACAAGCTGCCGGATTTCAACCTTGGCACCTTCAATGGCGCCAGTTGCGATCCACAACTGGCCACGCAGCTGGAAGCGATCTGCGCCCGCCACGCCGCCTACAGCCATGTGCTGAACGGACGCTTCAAGGGCGGCCACATCACCCGTCACTACGGCAACCCGGCCGAGAACATCCACGCCGTTCAACTGGAGCTGGGCCAGTGCACGTATATGGAGGAGTTCGAACCGTTCCGCTATCGCGCCGATCTGGCGGAGCCGACGCGGGTGGTGCTCAAGGAGTTGCTGCAAGGGCTGCTCGCCTGGGGCAAAAACCACTACAACTGAGTCTGTTCTGATCGTTCCCAGGCTCCGCGTGGGAATGCAGCCCGTGACGCTCTGCGTCACTGGACGCGGAGCGTCCCTTTAGGCATTCCCACGCAGAGCGTGGGAACGATCTGCGGTGAGTGAGCGATCTGGGCGCGCGCCCTCAAACAGTCGCCACCGTGCAAATCCCGGTCGCCACAGTTCGCTTTTCCCGCTCGTCTGCTGCGTAATGTTTCGGCCACGGTGCAAGAAGACACCGATCCGAACAATAAACCGCTGCCGCACGAGACGATCCCACATGAAAAGACTGTTCACTCGTTGTGCGTTAATCCTCACCGGCTGCTCGCTGCTCAGCGCCGGCGCCATGGCTTCCGATGATGCTTCCTGCAAAACCGTGCGCATGGGCGTGGTCAACTGGACCGACGTGATCGCCACCAGCGGCATGGCTGACGTGCTGCTCAACGGCCTCGGCTACGAAAGCAAACAGACCAGCGCCGTGCAGCAAATCATCTTCGCCGGCATCCGCGACAAGCGCCTCGATATCTTCCTCGGCTACTGGAAACCGGCGATGGACAAGAACATCGCGCCGTTCCTCGCCGCCAATCAGGTCAAGGTCATGGACAAGCCAAGCCTGGCCGACGCGCAGGCGACGTTGGCGGTGCCGGACTACGTGGCGGCGGCAGGGCTGAAGACCTTCGGCGACATCGCGAAATTCAAGGATCAACTCGGCGCCAAGATCTACGGCATCGAGCCCGGCAGCGGCGCTAACACCACGATCAAGACCATGATCGAAACCAACCATTTCGGCCTCAAGGATTTCAAGATCATCGAGTCAGGTGAGGCCGGCATGCTCGCCGCCGTGCAGCGAGCGGTGAACCGCAAAGAGTTCGTGGTATTCGTCGGCTGGACCCCGCACCCGATGAACATCAACATGAAGATCACCTACCTGACCGGCAGCGAGGACGTCTATGGTCCGAATGAAGGCGCCGCCACCGTTTCCACTGTCACCGCGCCGGACTACGCCGAGCGCTGCCCGAACGTCCATCGACTGCTGGAAAACCTGACCTTCACCGCCGCCCAGGAAAGCCAGTTGATGGTGCCGATCATGGAGCGCAAAACGCCTCAGGAAGTGGCGAAAACCTGGCTGCGTGAGCATCCCGAAGACTTGCAACGCTGGCTGGCGGGTGTCAGCAGTGTCGACGGCAAGGACGGCGTGGCCACGGTTCAGGCCAGCCTGAAAAACTGATGAGTACCTATCAACTTTCACCGGCGATGGCGGCGTTCGTCGCCAGAACCGAAAGCTTCGCCAGCGATGACAGCAGCCTCGGCGGATTGCGCAAATCCTATGACGACATGTGCCGCGCCTTCACGCCCGAACGGCCGGTGGGTCTGGAGGTGGTGGATTTCCAGTTGAGCGGGGTGGCGGTGCGCTCGTATCGCCCGCCTGTCCGGCCATCGGCCAGTGGCTGGCCGTGCGCGTTGTATCTGCACGGCGGCGGTTGGGTGGTCGGCGGGCTGGATTCCCATGACTTCATCTGCTGCGAACTGGCGATGACGCTCGGGGCGATGGTGGTGGCAGTGGATTACCGGCTGGCGCCGGAGCATCCGTTCCCGGCCGGTTTCGAGGATTGCCTGAGCGTGTGGCGCGCGTTGCGCAGCGGGCCGTTCTGGTTCGATCCCGGGCGGATGCTGGTGGTGGGCGACAGCGCCGGCGGCAATCTGGCCGCGGCGCTGTGCCTGGCGCTGCGCGATGCCGGCGAGCCGCTGCCGGGCGCGCAGGTCTTGATCTATCCGGGGCTGGGAGGTGACGAGCAGTTAGCGTCGCGCAGCGAATGCGCCGATGCGCCGTTGCTCGCCAGCAGCGATGTCGATTGTTATCACGCCCTGTACCTGCGCGGCACCGCGAAGCCGAACGCCTATGCGATGCCGTTGCTGGCCGGAGACTTCAGCGGTTTGCCCCCGGCCTGGATCGCCGTGGCGCAGTTCGATCCGCTGCGTGACGACGGCGTGTGCTACGCCGAACGGCTTAACGCGGCGGGCGTCGACGCGGCGCTGTACTACGGCGAAGGGCTGGTTCACGGCTGCCTGCGGGCGCGGCATCAGGTCGCCGAGGTTGATCGTCTCTTTGAGAACCTGCTGGGGTTCATGGCTGACAAATTGTGACAGCGCGCGGGCATGCTCATTGACGTAAATCGGGTTTATGATGCCGGACGGCAGAATAATAGAAGTCCCCCCAGGGATGACCTCGACCCCTTACGGAGCGCGCAATGCAGACTTTGTTTCCGCAGATCAAACCTCACGCACGGCACGATCTGGCCGTCGATGACACCCATACGCTGTACGTCGACGAAAGCGGTTCACCGGAAGGTTTGCCGGTGGTGTTCATCCACGGAGGTCCCGGCGCCGGGTGCGACGCCCAGAGTCGCCGCTACTTCGATCCGAACCTGTATCGCATTGTCACCTTCGACCAGCGCGGCTGCGGTCGCTCCACGCCCCACGCCAGCCTGGAAAACAACACCACCTGGGATCTGGTCGAAGACCTCGAGCGCATCCGCAAACACCTGGGCATCGACAAATGGGTGCTGTTCGGCGGTTCCTGGGGTTCGACCCTGGCGCTGGCCTACGCGCAGACCCACCCGGAGCGCGTGCATGGGCTGATCCTGCGCGGGATCTTTCTCTGCCGTCCGCAGGAAATCGAATGGTTCTACCAGGCTGGCGCCAGCCGTCTGTTCCCCGATTACTGGCAGGACTACCTCGCGCCGATTCCGCTGGACGAGCGCGACGACCTGCTCAGCGCTTTCCACAAACGCCTGACCGGCAACGACCAGATCGCCCAGATGCACGCGGCCAAGGCCTGGTCGACCTGGGAAGGGCGCACCGCGACCCTGCGTCCGAACCCGCTGGTGGTCGACCGCTTCTCCGAGCCGCAGCGCGCCTTGTCGATCGCGCGGATCGAATGCCACTACTTCACCAACAACGCGTTCCTTGAGCCAAACCAGCTGATCCGCGACATGGGCAAGATCGCCCATCTGCCGGGCGTGATCATCCATGGTCGCTACGACGTGATCTGCCCGCTCGACAACGCCTGGGAACTGCATCAGGCCTGGCCGAACAGCGAGCTGCAGGTGATCCGCGATGCCGGCCACGCCGCGTCCGAACCGGGCATCACCGATGCACTGGTGCGCGCCGCCAGCAAAATGGCCCGTCGTCTGCTCGACCTGCCGCCCGAAGAAGCATGAAGGGTCTGTTGCAGCGCGTGAAAGGCGCGCGGGTCGAAGTGGCGGGTGAGGTGGTTGGCAGTGTCGATCAGGGTTTATTGGTGCTGGTGGCGGTCGAACCCGACGACACGCCGGCCAGCGCCGACAAACTTCTGCATAAGCTGCTTAACTATCGAGTGTTCAGTGACGCCGAGGGCAAGATGAATCTGTCCCTGGCGGATGTGGGCGGCGGGTTGCTGCTGGTCTCTCAGTTCACCCTCGCTGCCGACACCAAAAGCGGGTTGCGCCCGAGTTTCTCGACCGCCGCCCCTCCGGCGCTGGGCGAAGAATTATTCGACTATCTATTAAGCAAAGCGAAACAGATGCATGGCACAGTGGCATCAGGTAGATTCGGCGCGGATATGCAGGTGCACCTGGTCAACGATGGCCCGGTAACCTTCCTGTTACAGACATGAAAGCGCTTGAAACATCTTTTTAAGGGCTTTTCGACTGAAAACAGGGAATTTTCGCGATAAATACTTTGTTACCCCTGATGCGTTGTCACGCGGGCTACTAGATAATCGCGCGCTACGGGGATCAGCGTTCGTTGGTCCATTTTGACTTAGGTAGAGACTTGTCCGGATCCGATTGGGGAATCATTTTGACCCAGCGGAGTCGGAACAATGCTCGCCAACTTGGCAAGGGTGCCCTGAAAGGTCGGTTTTTTTGTACCGAATCCCTCACAGGCACTTCATCTGGCCGTTGGTTTATTGATCTGTTTTCGGCGAGGGTTGCTCGTGATTGTTAGTCCCTGTAATGCAGCAAAATTGTCTGCCAAACGCTTGCGCAGCGCTCTGGTAGCGGGCTCGGCAGTACTCTGCCTGCTCAGCGCCGGCCAGCTTTGGGCATTCAATCTTGACGATGTGTCGGCCAAGGCCAAAGAGCTGGCCGGGCAGAAGTTCGAAGCCCCGCGCAGCAACCTGCCGAACGAATTCCGTGAAATGAAATTCGCGGACTATCAGAAGATTCGTTTCCGCACCGAAAAAGCCGAATGGGCCGACCAGAAGAACCCGTTCAAGCTGTCCTTCTATCACCAGGGCATGCACTTCGATACGCCGGTGAAAATCAACGAAATCACCGCGAACACCGTCGAAGAGATCAAATACGATCCGAGCCGTTTCGATTTCGGCGACCTGCAGTTCGATCCTAAGGCCACCGAACAACTGGGCTACGCCGGTTTCCGTGTGCTGTACCCGATCAACAAGGCTGACAAGCAAGACGAAATCATGACCATGCTGGGCGCGAGCTACTTCCGCGTTGTCGGCAAGGGTCACACCTACGGTCTGTCGGCCCGTGGTCTGGCAATCGACACCGCTTTGCCGTCCGGCGAAGAATTCCCGCGTTTTCGCGAGTTCTGGATTCAGCAACCGAAGCCGGGCGACAAGCACCTGGTGATCTTCGCCCTGCTGGATTCGCCACGTGCGACCGGCGCCTACCGTCTGATCCTGCGTCCGGGCAGCGACACCATCGTCGACGTCAAGGGCCAGATGTACCTGCGTGACAAGGTCGGCAAGCTCGGCATCGCGCCGCTGACCAGCATGTTCCTGTTCGGCGCCAACCAGCCGTCGAAAGTGCTCAACTACCGTCGCGAACTGCACGACTCCAGCGGTCTGTCGATCCATGCCGGCAACGGCGAGTGGATCTGGCGCCCACTGAACAACCCGAAACATTTGGCTGTCAGCCAGTTCAGCGTCGAGAACCCGCGTGGTTTCGGTCTGCTGCAACGTGGCCGTGACTTCAGCCACTACGAAGACCTCGACGACCGCTACGACAAGCGCCCAAGCGCCTGGATCGAGCCGAAGGGCGACTGGGGCAAAGGCACCGTCGATCTGGTCGAGATCCCGACCGCCGACGAAACCAACGACAACATCGTTGCGTTCTGGAGCCCGGAAAAACTGCCGGAGCCTGGCCAGCCGCTGGACTTCGCCTACCGCATGCACTGGACCATCGACGAAGCCGCGCTGCACGCGCCGGACAGCGCCTGGGTCAACCAGACCCTGCGTTCCACGGGTGACGTCAAGCAATCGAACCTGATCCGTCAGCCGGATGGCAGCGTGGCCTACCTGGTCGACTTCGAAGGCCCGTCCCTGGCCGCTTTGGCCCCGGATGCAGACGTTCGCAGCCAGGTCAGCGTCGGCGACAACGCCGAACTGGTCGAGAACAGCGTGCGCTACAACCCGGAAACCAAGGGCTGGCGCCTGACCCTGCGGATGAAGATCAAGGACGCGAGCAAGTCCACCGAGATGCGCGCGGCTCTGGTTCAACCAGTGGTCACCGCTGATCTGGCCAAGTCTTCGGTGCCGACGTCCAATTCGTCGGTAGCCAAGGCCGACAAGGTTGCCGCCAAGCAGCAAGAGAAAGCCGACAAGGAAGCCAAGGCCGCCGAGGCCAAACAGGCCGACGCCAAGCCGGTTGCAGATGCCAAGGACAAGGCCAACAAAGACGCCAAGCAGCCAGCCGCTGCGGACGCGGCCCCAGCCACACCGGAATCGGCACCGACTGAAGAAGTCCTGACCGAAACCTGGAGCTATCAGTTGCCTGCCGATGAGTAACTCTCAAGTACAGCCAGAGACTCTGTCCGAGTACCTGGCGCATCTGCCGATGACCGACGAGCAGCGCGCGGAACTCGCGGGCTGCCAGTCCTTCAGCGAATTGCATGAACGCCTGTCGTCCAAGACCTTTGACGCTCCGACCGAAGCCGCCCAGGCTTCGGTGGGCAAGCGCCTGACCCTGAGCACCGCCGAAGAGCTGGAAGACGCGGAAATGCTGGTGCTCGACGCCAGCGGCCGGGTCAGCATGAAGGCCACGCCGCCGATCCGTCGGACCAAGGTCGTGCCGGAGCCGTGGCGCACCAACATTCTGGTGCGTGGCTGGCGCCGCCTTACCGGCCGGACCAACCCGCCGCAACCGCCGAAGGACGCCAACGTGCTGCCGGCGGCGCGCTGGCGCACGGTCGGTTCGATCCGTCGCTACATTCTGCTGGTGCTGATGCTGGGTCAGACCATCGTCGCCGGCTGGTACATGAAAGGCATCATGCCGTACCAGGGGTGGTCGTTCGTCGATCTGGAAGAAGTCCTGCATCAACCGCTGCTGCAAACCGCCACGCAAGTGCTGCCGTATGCGCTGCAAACCAGCATCCTGATCATGTTCGGGATTCTGTTCTGCTGGGTGTCGGCCGGTTTCTGGACCGCGCTGATGGGCTTCCTCGAATTGCTCACCGGCCACGATAAATACCGGATCTCCGGTAAAAGTGCCGGCAACGAGCCAATTCCGAAGGATGCGCGCACCGCACTGGTGATGCCGATCTGCAACGAAGACGTGCCTCGGGTGTTCGCCGGTCTGCGCGCGACGTTCGAGTCGGTCGCCGCTACCGGCGACCTGGACCGTTTCGACTTCTTCGTCCTCAGCGACAGTAACGACACCGACATCTGCGTGGCCGAGCAGCAGGCCTGGCTGGACGTCTGCCGCGAAGCCAAGGGCTTCGGCAAGATCTTCTATCGCCGCCGTCGCCGCCGCGTCAAACGCAAGAGCGGTAACCTCGATGACTTCTGCCGTCGCTGGGGCGGTGACTACAAGTACATGGTCGTACTCGACGCCGACTCGGTCATGAGCGGCGAGTGCCTGACCAGTCTGGTGCGCCTGATGGAGGCCACTCCGGACGCCGGTATCATCCAGACCGCGCCGCGCGCTTCGGGCATGGACACGCTGTATGCCCGCATGCAGCAGTTCGCCACCCGCGTTTACGGTCCGCTGTTCACGGCCGGTCTGCACTTCTGGCAGCTGGGTGAATCCCACTACTGGGGTCACAACGCGATCATCCGCATGAAGCCGTTCATCGACCACTGCGCCCTGGCGCCGTTGCCGGGCAAGGGTGCGTTCTCCGGTGCGATTCTCTCTCACGACTTCGTTGAAGCAGCGCTGATGCGCCGTGCCGGCTGGGGCGTGTGGATTGCCTACGATCTGCCGGGCAGCTACGAAGAACTGCCGCCGAACCTGCTCGACGAGCTCAAGCGTGACCGTCGCTGGTGCCACGGCAACCTGATGAACTTCCGCCTGTTCCTGGTAAAAGGCATGCACCCGGTGCACCGCGCGGTGTTCCTGACCGGCGTGATGTCCTACCTGTCGGCGCCGCTGTGGTTTTTCTTCCTGGTGCTGTCGACCGCGCTGCTGGCCGTGAACACGCTGATGGAGCCGCAGTACTTCCTTGAACCGCGTCAGCTGTATCCGCTGTGGCCACAATGGCACCCGGACAAGGCGATCGCGCTGTTCTCGACAACCATCGTGCTGCTGTTCCTGCCGAAGCTGTTGAGCATCATCCTGATCTGGGCCAAGGGCGCGAAAGAGTTCGGCGGCAAGTTCAAGGTGACCCTGTCGATGCTGCTGGAGATGCTGTTCTCCATGCTGCTGGCGCCGGTGCGGATGATTTTCCACACCCGTTTCGTCCTCGCCGCGTTCCTTGGCTGGGCCGCGACCTGGAACTCGCCGCAGCGTGACGACGACTCGACGCCATGGAGCGAAGCGGTCAAGCGTCACGGTCCGCAGACCCTGCTGGGCTTCTTCTGGGCGTTGCTGGTGATCTGGCTGAACCCGAGCTTCCTGTGGTGGCTGGTGCCGATCGTCGGTTCGCTGATGCTGTCGATTCCGGTGTCGGTGATTTCCAGCCGCGTCGGTCTGGGCCTCAAATCCCGTGACGAGAGCCTGTTCCTCATCCCCGAGGAATACAATCCGCCACAGGCGCTGCTGGCCACCGATCAGTACACCCACGAAAACCGCTGGCACGCGCTGAATGACGGTTTCGTCCGCGCCGTGGTCGATCCGCAGCAGAACGCCCTGGCGTGCTCGCTGGCGACTTCGCGTCACGGTGAGGCCGAGCCGATCGAATGGCTGCGCCAGGAACGCGTGCGTCACGCGATCAAGGTCGGTCCGGCCGGGCTGAACAACCATGATCGCCTGCAATTGCTGAGCGACCCGGTAGCCCTGGCCCGTCTGCACGAGCAGGTGTGGGCTGAAGGTCACGCCGAGTGGCTGGATGCATGGCGGGCTTCGGTGAAAGCCGATCCCCATGCGCCGCTGCTGCCGCTCAAACCTGTGAGCTTGCAGGCGCAACCGGCCTGATGAAGAAACCCCGCGAAAGCGGGGTTTTTTTTGCCTGCCGATTATCGTCGCGGATCACTCGTTCCCACGCTCTGCGTGGGAATGCAGCCCGGGATGCTCTGCGTCCCATCCGGCATCAACCGATCAAAAAACCTTGTGCAAACGAACGAGTGCGTTAGCATCCGTCCCCGAATTGGCGCACCCGGACAATCTTGTCCATTTCTGTCGGTTTTCGCGCCGCAAACGCAATGGTTTTGGGGACTTGAAGATGAAGAAGTATCTGTCGATGCTGCTGGTCGGCGTCACGGCACTGGTTGCAGTCAATGCGGCGCAGGCCGGCGCCATCGATGACGCGGTCAAGCGCGGCTCGTTGAAAGTCGGTATGGATCCGACCTACATGCCGTTCGAAATGACCAACAAGCGCGGCGAAATCATCGGTTTCGAAGTCGACATCCTCAAAGCCATGACCAAGGCCATGGGCGTCAAGCTGGAGCTGGTCTCCACCGGCTACGACGGGATCATCCCGGCGCTGATGACCGACAAGTTCGACATGATCGGCAGCGGCATGACCCTGACCCAGGAACGCAACCTGCGCCTGAACTTCAGCGAACCGTTCATCGTGGTCGGCCAGACCCTGCTGATCCGCAAGGAGCTGGAAGGCACCATCAAGTCCTATAAAGACCTGAACACCGCCGACTACCGCATCACCTCCAAGCTGGGCACCACCGGCGAGATGGTCGCCAAGAAGCTGATCTCCAAGGCCAAGTACCACGGCTACGACAACGAGCAGGAAGCCGTGCTCGACGTGGTCAACGGCAAGGCTGACGCCTTCATCTACGACGCGCCGTACAACGTCGTTGCAGTGAACAAGGTCGGCGCCGGCAAGCTGGTGTTCCTCGACAAGCCGTTCACCTACGAGCCGCTGGCCTTCGGTCTGAAGAAGGGTGACTACGACAGCATCAACTTCATCAATAACTTCCTGCACCAGATCCACGAAGACGGCACCTACGATCGCATCCATGACAAGTGGTTCAAGAGCACCGAGTGGCTCAAGGACATGGAATAAGGCCCGCCCGCTGATCGTTCCCACGCTCTGCGTGGGAACGCATCCTGTGACGCTCCGCGTCACGATCAGGCACGGACGCAGAGCGTCCCCGGCGGCATTCCCACGCAGAGCGTGGGAACGATCATCTGAGAATCTGCAATGAAACAGAAAAAAGCCCAATGGCCCTGGCACGTCCTGACCGTGCTGGTGCTGGTCGGCCTGGCTGGCGCGCTGTATTACGCCACGTCGCTGATGTCCTACGAATGGCGCTGGAACCGCGTGCCGCAGTATTTCGCCTATCAGGCCGAGGAAACCCAGCGCGCCACCGACATTTCCACCGTCAGCGAACTGGTGCGCAAGGGCGGCAGCGCGCAGGTCACCCTGCGCAACGATGCCGGTGACGAGCAGCACTTGACCGTCGACGAAAACAGCCTGCAATTCGCTCAGGGCGACGATGTGGCCGAAGGCGACGTCGTGGGCGTGACGCGGCATTGGGCGGCGGGTCCGCTGTTGTGGGGCCTGTGGACCACGCTTTGGCTGTCGGTGGTGTCCGGCGTGCTGGGTCTGCTGATCGGTCTGGCCACCGGGCTGTGCCGGCTGTCGAGCAACCCGACCCTGCGCGACCTGTCGACGATCTATGTCGAACTGGTGCGCGGCACGCCGCTGCTGGTGCAGATCTTCATTTTCTATTTCTTCATCGGCACTGTGATGAACCTGTCCCGGGAGTTCGCCGGGATCGCCGCGCTGTCGCTGTTCACCGGCGCCTACGTGGCGGAAATCATCCGTTCCGGTGTGCAGTCGATTGCCCGTGGCCAGAACGAGGCGGCGCGTTCGCTGGGTCTGAGCGCCGGCCAGTCGATGCGTCATGTGGTGCTGCCGCAAGCGTTCAAGCGCGTGCTGCCGCCGCTGGCCGGGCAGTTCATCAGTCTGGTCAAAGACACTTCTCTGGTTTCGGTGATCGCCATCACCGAGCTGCTGAAAAGCGGTCGTGAAGTCATCACCACGTCGTTCTCGCCGTTCGAGATCCTGTTCTGCGTCGCCGGCCTGTACCTGTTGATCAACCTGCCGCTGTCGAAAATCGCCAGCCGGCTTGAGCGGAGGCTCGCGCAAAGTGATTGAAGTCCGCGATCTGGTAAAAGTCTTCGACACCCGTGGGCAAGTCGTGCGCGCGGTGGATAACGTCAGCACTTCCGTGGCCAAGGGCGAAGTGCTGGTGGTGATCGGCCCGTCGGGTTCCGGCAAGTCGACGTTCCTGCGTTGCCTCAACGGTCTGGAAGAATTCGACTCCGGCTCGGTGAGCATCGACGGCCTGCAACTGGCCGACCCGAAAACCGACGTCAACGCCTACCGCCGCGAAGTCGGCATGGTGTTCCAGCATTTCAATCTGTTCCCGCACATGACCGTGCTGGAAAACCTGTGCCTGGCGCAGAAGGTCGTGCGCAAGCGTGGCCAGAAGGAAAGCGAAGCCAAGGCTTTGGCATTGCTGGAGAAGGTCGGCATCGCCCAGAAGGCCCGCGAATATCCGTCGCGCCTGTCCGGCGGTCAGCAGCAGCGCGTGGCGATTGCCCGGGCGCTGGCGATGGACCCCAAGGTCATGCTGTTCGACGAGCCGACCTCGGCCCTCGACCCGGAAATGGTTGGCGAAGTGCTGGACGTGATGAAGAACCTGGCCGTGGAAGGCATGACCATGGTCTGCGTGACTCACGAAATGGGTTTTGCCCGGGAAGTGGCGGATCGGGTGCTGTTCTTCGATCACGGCAAACTGCTGGAAGACGCCTCGCCGGCGGAGTTCTTCGATGCACCGAAGGATCCGCGAGCCCAGGCGTTCCTGCGGCAAGTCCTCTAAACGCAGGGCAAAAAAAACGCAGCCACCTGGCTGCGTTTTTTTGTTTGCGCGGTTTATACCTTGAACCGGCCCACCAGCGTTTGCAGGTGAGTGCCCAAACGCGCCAGCTCGACGCTGGAGGCCGCCGTCTCTTCACTGGCCGCCGAGGTCTGGTCCGACACATCCCGCACGTTCAGCACGCTGCGGTTGATCTCTTCGGCCACGGCGCTCTGCTGCTCGGCCGCCGCGGCGATCTGCTGGTTCATCGCCTGAATCGCCGAGACGGTGCGGGTGATGCTTTCCAGCGAGCCACCGGCGCGACGGGTCAGCTCGACGCTGCTGTCGGTCAGGGTGCGGCTGTTGTCCATGATCGTCGCCACTTGCTGGGTGCCGTTCTGCAGGCCGACGATCAGCTCTTCGATCTCTTCCGTGGACTTCTGGGTGCGCTGGGCGAGGCTGCGGACTTCGTCGGCGACCACCGCAAAACCACGTCCGGCTTCACCGGCCCGGGCGGCCTCGATGGCGGCGTTGAGGGCCAGCAGGTTGGTTTGCTGAGCCACGGACTTGATCACATCGAGCACGCTGCCGATCTTGTCGCTTTCGCGCTTGAGCTCGCCCATGGCTTCGGTGGAGTGGCCGACTTCGGCAGCCAGACGTTCGATCTGGGCAATGGCCTCGCCAACCACCTTGTCGCCTTCACGGGCCTGCTGGTCTGCGGCGACCGCTGCTTCCGAAGCTTCTTCGGCGTTGCGCGCGACTTCCTGCACGGTGGCGGCCATTTCGTTCATGGCGGTGGCGACCTGGTCGGTCTCGATTTTCTGATTGTTCACGCCGGCGCTGGTCTGCTCGGTCACGGCGGACAATTCCTCGGCGGCGCTGGCGATCTGGGTCACGCCGTCGCTGATCCCGCCGATCAATTCGCGCAGGCCCTGAGTCATGCTCTGCATCGAGCGTTGCAGTTGACCGAGTTCGTCGCGGCGCAGGGACACCAGGTTGTGGGTCAGGTCACCGGCGGCTACGCGCTCGGCAACTTTCAGGGTTTGCTCCAGCGGGATGATGATCTGCCGGGTTATCGCCCAGGCGGCGAGCAGACCGAAGGCCACGGCCAGCAGAGTGGCGATCAGCAGCTGGTTCTTGGCGCTGGCGGCATCGGTGTCGCGGACGATGGTCTGGGATTCGGTGAGTTTCTTGCTGACGTCGAGCAGGATGTCGCCCTGAGCGGTCATGCGCGCCATGGCCTTGGCGTTGTTCACCTGGGAGTCGCGGAACTGGCTGACGGCAGCGCGGTAAGCCTTGAGCGATTCGGTGGCCTGTTGCAGGTTGGCGATGTGTTGCTCGGGCAGTTTGCTCGGCAGGCTTTCCAGATTGTTCAGGGCGGCGGCGATGGCATCCAGCGCGGGTTGTTCGGCCTCGGCCTTGCCGCTGTAGGTGTAACCGCGCACCTGATAGCGCGCCTGCTGCAGCAGTTTGCTCAGCTCGATCACGCTGTTGAATTGCGCAACGCTGTCGCCTTGCAGCAGGGATTTCTCGACTTCGCTGACCTTGGCCACGGCGTTGTCGGCGCTGGCGCCGAGTTTGCTGCGGGCGTCTTCACGCTGCACGGTGGCCTGGGTCATGTCGCCAAAGGCGCGTTTGTACTCGGCGACCGCCGCCAGTTGCTGATCGATCATGGCCACGTCGGACGATTGCTCGATCATGCCTCGGGCGCTTTGCAGGCCGCTGTCGAGTTTGCCGAGCAGGTCGTTGACCGCGCCGGGGCCCTGTTCGCCACGACGGGCTTCATAGTCCAGACGCGCCAGGCGCAGGTCTTTGGTCAGTTCGTTGAGGCTGGAGATGAACCCGAGCTTGTCGCCCCGGCTGATGATCCCGCTCATGCCGGTCCAGCCGGTAAAGGTGATCAACAGCGTCAGCAGCAGCACCAGGCCGAAACCGATTCCCAGCTTGCGTTTGACGCTGACGTTTCCAAGATTCTCGGCTAACCAACGGTACATGCGACGACTCCCCTCGGACCACTAATTGGACTTATGGAGAGTGTATCGGCCGCATGATGGCAATCTGTAACGCGATTTGTCTGGAGAAGGGCTTAGAACAGAAGCACTCAGAACAACCGGGCGAGCAGCGCGGTGACGGCGGTTTCGACCCGCAGGATGCGGTCGCCCAGTTGCACCGGTTGCAGGCCGGCCTTGGCCAGCAGATCGATTTCGTAGGGAATCCAGCCACCCTCGGGGCCAATGGCCAGGGTTACCGGTTCGCTGAGGGCGCGGGGGCAGGGCGGGAAATTGCCCGGATGGCCGACCAGACCGAGGGTGCCGTCGGTGATGGCCGGCAGGCGATCTTCGACGAACGGCTTGAAGCGCTTCTCGATGATGATCTCCGGCAACACGGTGTCCCGGGCCTGTTCGAGGCCGAGGATCAGCTGTTCGCGAATCGCTTCCGGTTCGAGGAATGGCGTCTGCCAGAAGCTTTTCTCGACCCGGTAGCTGTTGACCAGAATCACCTTCGACACGCCCATGGTCGCCACGGTCTGGAACACCCGGCGCAGCATTTTCGGGCGGGGCAGGGCGAGTACCAGGGTCAGCGGCAGTTTGGCCGGCGGTGGTTGATCGAGGGTGACTCGCAGCTCGGCTTCACCCGCGTCCAGACGCAGCAGCTCGGCCGAGCCCATCAACCCGTTGATACGCCCGACCCGCAGGCTGTCGCCGACTTCCGAACGGTGGACTTCCTGCATGTGGGTCAGGCGTCGATCACGCAGCACGACGCGGTCGGCCGCGATGAAGTCGGCCTCTTCGAGCAGCAGCAGGTTCATGGCTGAGTCGCTGGCGGCTGGTCGTTGTGATCGTCGGCGGTTTCTTCCGGGCGCTCGCGCTTGCTGACCAGACTGCCGAACAGGATGCCGACTTCAAACAGCATCCACATCGGCACGGCCAGCAGGGTCTGGGAGAAGATGTCCGGCGGGGTCAGGATCATGCCGACCACGAAGCAGCCGATGATCACGTACGGACGGATCTTCTTCAGGTATTTGACGTCGACCACGCCGATCCACACCAGCAGCACCACGGCCACCGGGATTTCGAACGCCACGCCGAAGGCGAAGAACAGCGTCATGACGAAATCGAGGTAACTGGTGATGTCGGTCATCATTTCCACGCCGGCCGGGGTGGCCGAGGCGAAGAACTTGAAGATCAGCGGGAACACGAAGAAGTAGGCGAACGCCATGCCGGTGTAGAACAGCAGGATGCTGGAAATCAGCAACGGCACTGCGACGCGCTTCTCGTGCTTGTACAGGCCCGGTGCGATGAAGCCCCAGATCTGATGCAGGATCACCGGGATCGCCAGGAACAGCGAGACCATCATCGTCAGTTTCAGCGGCGTCAGGAACGGCGACGACACGTCGGTGGCGATCATCGTCGCGCCGGCCGGCAGGTATTCGCGCAGCGGCGTCGAGACGAAGGTGTAGATCTGCTGGGTGAAGGCAAACAGCCCGGCGAAGATGATGAAGATCGCCGCGACGCAACGCAGCAGGCGGGTGCGCAACTCGGTGAGGTGCGAAACCAGCGGCATGTGCTGGTCGTTTTCGGGGAGATCGCTCATGAGGCTCGCGGCGGCAGAGTGGTGTCGTTTGGCGCTGGTGGAGTCGGCGCGGCGGTTGGGGCTACGTGTTCAACCGTCGTGGCTGCGACAGCAGGCGCAGAATCGGTTGGCGCTGCGACAGGTGCTGGTGGCGTCGCGGCGGCAGGCGCATGAATCGTCTGCTCACCCACGTGCTCGACCGGCGTCGGCTCCTGCTGAACCGGCGTGAAAATCTTCCGCGCCTCCTGTTCCAGCGACAGGATGTGCTCGTTGTGCAGTTGCCGACGGATTTCGTCGGCACCGATTTCACGCTCAACTTCCTGTTTGATCGCGTTGAAGCTGCGCTTCAGCCGTCCGACCCACAGGCCGGCGGTGCGTGCAGCGCCCGGCAGACGCTCGGGGCCCAGCACCAGCAGGGCGACGAGGCCGACGAGCAGCAGTTCAGAGAAGCTGATACCAAACATTAGTCAGTGCTCACACGTCTTTGCGGATCGGCTCTTCGACTTTCTGCGCCTGCACGTCGATGGTGTGCGGCGGGTTGGCCTGAGCGGTGGCTTGCGGCTGTACCGGTGGAACCGGCTGCGCAGGCGTGACGGTCGGATCGGCCGGTTTTTCATCGTCGTTCATGGCTTTACGGAAGCCCTTGATCGATTCGCCAACGTCGGTGCCGAGGTTTTTCAGTTTCTTGGTGCCGAATACCAGTACCACGACCACCAGGATGACGATCCAGTGTTTCCAGTCAAAAATGCCCATGTTGCTGTTCCTCTCTAATAGTTGTTCAGGCGGACGGACGCGAGGCTTTCTCGACGTGTCCGGACAGGCCGAAACGGCGATCCAGTTCATCCAGCACCGCCTGCGGATGCTGCCCCAGCTGGGCAAGCATGACCATGCTGTGGAACCACAGGTCGGCGGTCTCGTAGATCACGTCGCTGCAGTCGCCGCTGATGGCGGCGTCCTTGGCGGCAATGATCGTTTCGACCGATTCTTCGCCGACTTTCTCCAGAATCTTGTTCAGACCCTTGTGGTACAGGCTGGCGACATACGAGCTGTCGGCGGCTGCGCCCTTGCGCTCTTCCAGCACCTGAGCAAGGCGGGTCAGGGTGTCACTCATGTTTGTGTCCTGCGGAGTAAATAGCGTGCGGGTCTTTCAGGACCGGGTCGACCGTTTTCCAGTCGCCGTTTTCGAAGACGCGGTAGAAGCAGCTTTGACGGCCGGTATGGCAAGCGATGTCGCCGATCTGTTCGACCATCAGGATGATGACGTCGGCGTCGCAGTCCAGACGCATTTCATGCAGCGTCTGTACGTGGCCGGACTCTTCGCCCTTGCGCCACAGCTTGCCACGGGAACGTGACCAATAGATGGCACGGTTTTCCGCCGCGGTCAGCTCCAGGGCTTCGCGGTTCATCCAGGCCATCATCAATACGCGTCCGGTCTTGTGATCCTGGGCAATCGCCGGCACCAGGCCATCGGCGTCCCACTTGATCTCGTCCAGCCAGTTTTTCATCTTCGACTCCGACAGCGAACCCACACTTCAATAGTCGGGTTCAGGCGTTGAAACAGTGTGCCAGCCGATCACGGAACTGGCTATCGGCGAACGACCAGATACAAGCCGACTGCCACCATGATCCCGGCGGGCCAATGCCCCAGTT
This sequence comes from Pseudomonas sp. GW821-FHT11D10, assembly GCF_058808435.1. NCBI lineage: Bacteria > Pseudomonadati > Pseudomonadota > Gammaproteobacteria > Pseudomonadales > Pseudomonadaceae > Pseudomonas > Pseudomonas sp. GW821-FHT11D10. Next base: position 92,758 of record NZ_JBXARR010000005.1, read on the forward strand.
CGTGCATCGGGCCCCCGGCGGCGAGGATCGTACCGCCCGCCAGATGGGCGCTGCCGAGCAGGCGCAGGAACCAGTCGTCCTTGCGTTTTTTCCACGGTGGCGGCGGGTCGTTGGCGTGGGGCTGGGACATGCGTTCGAGCAGGTCGCGGGCCATGTTGGCCAGGTGCGGCAGCTGTTCGAACTGGCTCTGGACGTTGCCGATCAAGGCTTTTGGGCTGACGCGCTCGCGCATCCAGCGTTCGAGGAACGGCTGCGCGGTGTTCCACAGATCGAGGTCCGGGTACAGCTGGCGGCCCAGGCCTTCGATGTTCAGCAGGGTCTTTTGCAGCAATACCAGTTGCGGCTGCACTTCCATGTTGAAGCGGCGCGCAGTCTGGAACAGGCGCATCAGCACCTGGCCAAATGAAATATCTTTTAATGGTTTTTCGAAGATCGGCTCGCACACGGTACGAATCGCCGCTTCGAATTCGTTGAGCTTGGTTTCCGCCGGTACCCAGCCCGAATCGATGTGCAATTGCGCCACGCGGCGGTAGTCGCGCTTGAAGAAGGCGAACAGGTTGCGCGCCAGATAGTCCTGGTCTTCCGGGGTCAGGCTGCCGACGATGCCGCAGTCGATCGCGATGTACTGCGGGCTCCACGGGTTGACGGTGCTGACGAAGATGTTGCCCGGGTGCATGTCGGCGTGGAAGAAGCTGTCGCGGAACACCTGGGTGAAAAAGATCTCCACGCCACGTTCGGCGAGCATCTTCATGTCGGTGCGCTGGTCGGCGAGGGTCGCCAGATCCGTCACCTGAATCCCGTAGATGCGCTCCATTACCAGCACTTTCGGCCGGCACCAGTCCCAATAGACTTGCGGCACGTAGAGCAGCGGCGAGCCTTCGAAGTTGCGTTTCAACTGGCTGGCGTTGGCCGCCTCGCGCAACAGGTCGAGTTCGTCGTAGATGGTTTTTTCGTAGTCGCTGACCACGTCCACCGGGTGCAGCAGACGGGCGTCGGCGGAGACCTTCTCGGCGGCGCGGGCGAGGATGAACAGCCACGCCAGATCCTGGGCGATGATCGGCTTCAGGCCCGGGCGGATCACCTTGACCACCACTTCTTCGCCGGTCTTCAGTTGCGCGGCGTGCACCTGCGCCACCGAGGCCGAGGCCAGCGGTTCGACGTCGAAGCGGCTGAACACTTCGCTGATCTTCTTGCCCAGCTGTTCTTCGATCAATTTGACCGACAGCTGCGAATCGAACGGCGGCACGCGGTCCTGCAACCGCATCAGCTCATCGGCGATGTCTTCCGGCAGCAGGTCGCGGCGGGTCGAGAGGATCTGCCCGAACTTGATAAAGATCGGCCCCAGATCCTGCAACGCCAGGCGCAGGCGTGCGCCACGGCTGAGGTCCAGCGGCTTGCGCGGGAACCAGCGCCACGGCAGGACGTAGCGCAGCGCCAGCAAAAACCACGGCAAAGGCAGATCGAACAGCAGGTCATCGAGGCGGTAGCGGATCACGACGCGCTGGATGCGCAACAGACGGCGGACGGCGAGCAGCTTCATGCGTTATCGCTTGGGTCGAGGGATCGGGAAAGGCGCTCGAAGCGCGCCTCGAGACGTTCCAGATCAAGTTTGATCCGGTCCAGTTCGCTGAAACGGGCTTCGGCTTCGCGCTGCCCGACGAGGGTGCGCGATTCTTCGGCCAGGTATTCGGCGAGGTTCTGGTTGAGGCTGGCAAATCCTTGTTGATACCAGCGGGCGCGGCTGCGCAGGTGACCGCCGACCAGTTGCGTGGCGACAGGTCCCAGCCAGCGCGAGAGTTCGTACTCCCAGTCCAGCTCGAGGTCCTGCAGCACGCCGGCCAGTTCCAGCAGCACGCCGCTGTCGCCGTCGAGTTCGACTTCCAGTGCGTGCAGCACCGCCGTCTTGTCCTTGCTCAGGGCCAGCTTCACCAGGCTCGAGGCCGGGGCGCGCAGGGTGCAATCGACGCCGGTTTCCCAGTGGGACGCCAGTATCAGGCCTTCGTCGCTCGGCAGGATGAACAGTTGCAGCGCCGGGCTGCGGCAATCCACGGCAATCACTTTGCCGGTCAGATGCGCCAGTCGCGGCAGCGCCGTGCTGTCGAGACGCAGCACGCGGTTCAGGCCGAGTTCGACGCTGGCGAGCAGCCCGGTCAGCAGCATCAGGGTTTGATGCCGCGGTGCAGGGCGACGATGCCTGCGGTCATGTTGTGATAGGTCACGCGGTCGAAACCGGCGTCGACCATCATCGACTTCAGGGTTTCCTGATTCGGGTGCATGCGGATCGATTCGGCCAGGTAGCGATAGCTTTCCGAGTCATTGGTGATCAGCTTGCCCATCAGCGGCATGAAGGCGAACGAGTAGGCGTCGTAGGCCTTGGACATCAGCGCGTTGGTCGGCTTGGAGAATTCCAGCACCAGCAGGCGGCCGCCCGGCTTGAGTACGCGCAGCATCGAGCGCAGGGCGTCTTCCTTGTGCGTCACGTTGCGCAGGCCGAAGGCGATGGTCACGCAGTCGAAATGGTTGTCCGGGAACGGCAGCTTTTCAGCGTCGGCCTGGACGAACTCGACGTTGCCCGAAACACCGACGTCCAGCAGGCGGTCACGGCCGACCTTGAGCATGGATTCGTTGATGTCCGCGAGAACCACCTGACCGGTCGGGCCGACCAGGTGCGAGAATTTCTTGGTCAGGTCGCCCGTACCGCCAGCGATGTCCAGCACGCGGTTGCCGGCGCGCACGCCCGACAGTTCGATCGCGAAACGCTTCCACAGACGGTGCATGCCGCCCGACAGAAGGTCGTTCATCAGGTCGTACTTGGCGGCCACGGAGTGGAACACCTCAGCGACTTTTTCCGCTTTCTGGCTTTCCGGAACGTTTTTGAAGCCGAAGTGAGTGGTGGGTTCGGCATCGCTGCCTTTGCGCTGATCAGTCATATCGCTGTCACCAAAAGAGAATGCGCGACATTCTAATCCCCAAGCCATGCTTTGTCTTGGAATGGCTAAAGGTAAGATGGGCAACCTTCGGGACGATTTGCCGCAGTGGCGGTCAAGATTCGTTGCAGGCATTCATAGCCCATTCAAAAAGCAGGAGTCATTCAATGGCCCATATCAGTGTTGAGCGTGCCCACAGCCTGGGCAAGGAAGCGGCCCGCGAGAAAGCCGACAAACTGGCGCAGAAACTCTCCGATCAATATGGCCTGGAGCCGCAGTGGTCGGGCGATGTCCTGAACCTCAAGCGTTCGGGCGTGAAGGGCGCGGTGCATGTGGCCGAGGATTCGATCCGGGTCGACGTGGAACTGGGCCTGATGATGTCGGCCATGAGCGGCATGATCAAAGCCGAGATCGAAAAGGCGCTGGATAAAGCGCTGGTCTGATCAGGACAAAGCGGGGAGCTTCGGGCTCCCCGTTTTTTCTCGTGCACCTGCCTTTTATGTCAGTTGTTAGGGTGCCGTTTCTAATTTTTCTCCCTACTTTGTGCCTGAGCCCGACACTCGTCAGGGCAGTTCCTCAAACCTTCCGCGCGTGAGGTGCACCATGGCCAAAGTCATTTTGAAGAAAAAAATCGACGCTTCGACTTCCGCTCTGAGCGACGTCAAATCCTATGCCCGCAAGATCTGGCTGGCAGGCCTGGGTGCCTACACCAAGGTCGGTCAGGAGGGCAGCGAGTACTTTCAGGAGTTGATCAAGGCTGGTCAAACTGTTGAAAAGAAAGGCAAAAAAGCCGTCACCGAAAAACTCGAAGCGGCCAACGCCGAGATCGATGAAGCCAAGAGCGAAGTCAGCTCTTTCAAAGGCCGGGTCGAAGTTCAGCTCGACAAGGTCGAGAAGGCGTTCGACACGCGTGTCGCCAGTGCCTTGAATCGTATCGGCATTCCGTCTAAACATGACGTTGAGGCACTCTCTGCTAAGCTCGATGAGCTGACGGCATTGCTCGAACGCGTCGCGCGTAAATCTTAAGGAGAACGGGATGGCTGGTAAAAAGAACACCGATAAAGAAGGCAGCTCGTGGATCGGAAAAGTCGAAGACTATTCCCGCAAGATCTGGCTGGCTGGTTTAGGCGTGTACTCGAAGATCGACACTGACGGCAGCAAGCTCTTCGATACATTGGTCAAAGACGGCGAGAAAGCCGAGAAGCTCACCAAGGCTGCAGTCGGCAAGAAAGTCGATGCTGCCAAGGACTCTGCAAGCTCGGCAAAATCGCGCATCAGCGGCGTGAAAGATCGCGCACTGGGCACCTGGGATCAACTGGAAGGGGCTTTCGACAAGCGCCTGAACAGTGCAATTTCGCGCCTGGGCGTACCGAGCCGCAACGAGGTGAAGGATCTGCACAAGAAGGTCGATACCCTGACCAAGCAGATCGAAAAACTCACCGGCCTGAAAGCTCAGCCTGTCGCGGCCAAAACCGCAGCAGCCAAGCCTGCGGCCAAAACCGCTGCCAAGCCACTGGCTAAAGCCGCCGCCAAACCGGCCGCAAAACCAGCAGCCAAAACTGCTGCCGCCAAGCCTGCAGCGAAAGCCGCGGCCAAACCGGTTGCCGCCAAGGCCGCCGCCAAGCCGGCTGCAAAACCAGCCGCCAAACCTGCGGCCAAGCCAGCAGCGAAAACCGCTGCCGCCAAACCCGCTGCCAAGCCTGCTGCCAAACCGGCTGCGGCGAAAAAACCGGCAGTGAAAAAACCGGCCGCGCCGAAAGCCGCTGCGCCGAAAGCTGCAGCACCAAAACCGGTGACCACACCGCAAGCACTGGCAAGCACGTCGAACTCCGCCTCGGCTCCAACCCCGGCGCCTGCTCCGACTGCTGCTTCGACTCCGTCGACGCCGACCAGTCAGTCCTGATTTTTCAGGGCTCAAGAAAACGCCCGGCCTGTGAAGGTCGGGCGTTTTTGTTTGGGTAAAAGCAGTAGGATTACTCGTGATCTTCCAGATATTGCAAAGCCATCCTCTCCGTCGCCACCTTCACCGGCGGCAACAGGTGCGGCGCCACCAGCATCATGATCTGGTACACCACCAGCCGCACTTCCCCTTCGCGATCGAGAATCCGCTGATAGTCCAGCGAGAACAGCAGCGTCATGGTGATCTGCTCCACCAGTTGCCCCAGCGCCTGGGTGTCGCTGACCAACTGCCCCGACGCCTTCAACCGCGCCAGCAATGACGCCAGCGTGCGCTTGAGCACGTTGAGAAACTGGCGAATGCCCTTGGCCAGTTTCGGCAGGCGTCCGGCCAGGTTCGACAGGTCCTGGAACAGGAAGCGGTACTGCGCCAGCCGTTCGACGATCAGGTGCAGGAACAGCCAGTAATCCTCCGGTGCCAGTTCGACATCGGCGGGCGGGTCGAGCAGCGGGGCGAGGTCGTTCTGGAAGCGCTCGAACAGTCCGAGAATCAGCGGTTCCTTGCCGTGGAAGTGGTAGTAGAGGTTGCCGGGGCTGATCCCCATTTCATTGGCAACCTCCATGGTGGAGACGTTCGGCTCGCCCTTTTCATTGAACAACTGCAGGGCACATTCGAGGATCCGTTCGCTTGTTTTCATCCAGTCTTCTTAAAAGGGCTTGAGTCAGTCAGCGCACACGCACATAGGTGCCGGGTGCCGCTTCCATCGGTGGATAATTGGCGTTGCCGAGGGTCATCTGGGTTTCGCGCAGGGTGCCGGAGCGCTGCTGCACCCACTCCAGCCATTGCGGCCACCAGCTGCCGTCGACTTTCTTGGCGTCGTAGTACCAGGCACGTGGATCGCCGCTGAGCTTTCCGTTCTCGACGTAATTGGCTTTCGGGTTGCCCGGCGGGTTGAGGATGCTCTGCACGTGGCCGCTGTTGGACAGCACGAAGCGCCGCTCACCGCCCAGCAACAGCGTCGAGCGATACACCGCGTCCCATGGCGTGATGTGGTCGTTCATGCCGGCCACGCTGAAGCTGTCGACCGTGACCTTCTGCAGATCGATCGGCGTGCCGCACACTTCCAGCCCGCCCGGATGGGTCAACGGGTTGTGCTTGAAGAAGTCCAGAATGTCGCCGTGAAACGCGGCGGGCAGGCGGGTGCTGTCGTTGTTCCAGTAGAGGATGTCGAACGCCGGCGGCTCCTTGCCCAGCAGGTAGTTATTGACGAAATAACTCCAGATCAGATCGTTGGGGCGCATCCAGGCGAACACCTTGGCCATGTCGCGGCCGTCCAGCACGCCTTTCTGATAGGAGCGCCGCTTGGCTGCTTCGAGCGTTTGCTCATCGGCGAACAGGGTGGCCGGGGTATTCATCTCACTGTCGAGCAGGCTCACCAGATAGGTGGCGCTGGAGACCCGCCGTAACTGCCGCTTGGCCTGCAGATGCCCTTGCAGCGCCGCGATGGTCAGCCCGCCGGCGCAGGCGCCCATCAGGTTGACCTCGCGGGCGCCGGTGATCGCCCGGCAGATGTTCATCGCTTCTTCCACGGCTTCGACGTAGGTCGACAGGCCCCATTCGCGATGCCGCACATCCGGGTTGCGCCAGCTGATCATGAAGGTCTGCAAACCGTTCTTCAGGGCGAACTGAACGAAGCTGTTGCTCGGGCTAAGGTCGAAAATGTAGTACTTGTTGATTTGCGGCGGCACCACCAGCAGCGGTTTCGAATACTGCTTTTCACTCATTGGCCGGTACTGGATCAGCTCGAGCATTTCGTTGCGAAACACCACCGAGCCGGTGGTGGTGGCGACGGTCTTGCCGACTTCGAAAGCCTGTTTGGTCACCTGGCGCGGCAGGCCGTCGTTGTGCAACAGGTCATCGAACAGATGACTGAGACCGCGCACCAGACTGTGACCCCCAGAGTTGAACAGCTCCTTGACCGCCAGCGGATTAAGCAGTGTGTTGGAAGGCGCCACGGCGTCGTTGAGCAGGGTGAAGGCGAAGTGCGCGCGGGCGCGGTCGTCGTCGCTCATGCTGCTCTCGTCGATCCAGCTCTTGACCTGTTTCTGCCAGGCCAGATAAGCCTGAAGGCTGCGCCGATAGAACGGATTGAGGCTCCACGCCGGATCGGCGAAGCGGCTGTCCTGCGGATTGGTCGGGTGCAGGGTTTCGCCGAGCAGCACGCGTCCGAGCGCGCCTCCCAGCTTCAAGGCGTGTTTTGCACTGTGGATCGGATTGCGCAGCCCGTGGGCCGCGACGTTGCGCAAGGTCGAGATCAGGTCCCGGCCGCGCAGACCGGTCATGGCACTCTGTGCATTGATGAACACGGCGGGGCTGGGCACGACGCCCGTCGCTGGTTTGTCACGCATGACTCAACACTCCTTCGTCTTCAGGCCAAAAACAAACACACCGAACCAGAACACCATAGACGCTGTTGCGGGTTGTTGCCTGCGCGGCCTCCTGCCACGCACCTGTGTGGACACGTTGCAAGACGCTGTCCAGAAATCCGCGCCGGGACGGTTATCCGCCCAGCGGTGTCGGGTGCGGATGCATCACCGCACGCTGACGTTCCTCCTGGAGGAACTTCATGATGATCGGCGCCACCGCCTCGGCCCGGGTAATCAGGAACAGATGCCCGTCGTCGATGATGTGCAGCTGCGCGTTGGGAATTCGCCAGGCGAGCATGCGCATGTTGATCAGCGGGATCAGCGGGTCGTCATCACCGGCCAGCACCAGCGTCGGCTGGTGGATCTTGTGCAGCCAGTGAATGCTGGTCCAGCCCAGGCCCGCGAACAGTTGCCAGTAGTAGCCGAGCTTGCCCGCCGAACGCACCTTGGCCGCATGGCTGGCGGCGAGTGTCGGGTCGCGGCGGAACGAGCCGCCGTAGATCATCGGGGCGATGCGGATCACATGGGACGGCTGGATGTAGCGCCGCGGACTGGCCATCATCCACAGCACTTTCGGCTTGCCCGGCACCATCACCGCACCGGCAGCGGTCGCCGCCAGCACCAGCTTCTTGCAGCGCTCGGGATAGTCGTAGGCAAACTGCTGCGCCAGCGCGCCACCCCAGGACACGCCGATCACGTTGACCTGTCCGTAGTCGAGGTAATCGAGCATCCGTGCGGTGAGTTTCGCCAGTCCCGGAAAGCGATACGGTCGGCTCGGCGTCGAGGAACCACCGACACCGGGCACGTCGAAGGCGATCACTTCCAGGTCCGGATCCAGCGCCGCGACAAAAGGAAACACCAGCTCCAGGTTGGCGCCGATGCCGTTGAATATCAGCAAGGGCGTCAAGTGAGGCTTGCCGGGGCGGACCGCCGTGCGGAGGGTCTGGCCATCCAGCTCGACGGTTCGAAAGATGAACGGGTGCGGCATGCTTCAAGGCCCTGTGGGTCGCAATCTCAGTGTTCACCTCACTCCCGGAAGGGAGTGAGGTGTGTCGGTTACCGCTCGTGAACGTAAGTGCCCGGTGAAGCTTCGCCTGCCGGATACGCCTTGTTGCCCAGCTTGGTTGGCGCTTTCTTCAATTCGCCCGAACGGGCCGCCTGCCACGCCTGCCAGTACAGCCACCAGGAGTCGGCGTGCTTGGTCGAGTTTTCCTGCCAGTCATCGGCATTCGCGGTCATTTCATCGCTGGTCATGTAGCGCGATTTCGGGTTGCCCGGCGGGTTCAGAATGCTCTGGATATGCCCGCTGCTGGACAGCACGAATTCGACCTTGCCACCGAACAGCTGCGCCGACTTGTAGCAGGACTTCCACGGGGTGATGTGGTCGTTGGTGCCGGCCAGCGAGAAGATGTCGGCGGTCACCTGCTTGAGGTCGATCGGCGTGCCGCACACTTCCAGTGCATTGGGGCGGATCAGTGGGTTGTTTTTGAACATCTCGATCAGGTCGCCGTGGAACGCGGCCGGCAGTCGAGTCGTATCGTTGTTCCAGAACAGGATGTCGAACACCGGTGGCTCGTTGCCGAGCAGGTAGTTGTTGACCCAGTAGTTCCAGATCAGATCGTTGGGACGCATCCAGGCAAAGACCTTGGCCATGTCTTTGCCTTCCAGCACGCCGGCCTGATAGGAGTGCCGCTTGGCCATTTCCAGCGTCTGCTCGTCGACGAACAAGGCGACATCGCTATCGAGGGTGGTGTCGAGCACGCTGACCAGCAGGGTCAGGGCATTGACCTTGTTTTCGCCGGTGGCGGCGTAATGGCCGAGCAGAGCGGTACAGGTGATGCCGCCGGAGCAGGCGCCGAGCATGTTGACGTCCTTGCTGCCGGTGATCGCGGTGACCACGTCGACGGCTTCCTTCAGGGCTTCGATGTAAGTCGAGAGGCCCCACTCGCGCTGTTCCTTGGTCGGGTTGCGCCAGCTGACGATGAAGGTCTGCACATTGTTGCGCAGGCAGAAGCGCGCCAGGCTCTTGTCCGGGCTCAGGTCGAATACATAGAACTTGTTGATCTGCGGCGGCACCACCAGCAGCGGGCGCTCGTGCACCTGCTCGGTGATCGGCTTGTACTGGATCAGCTCCAGCACGTCGTTGCGAAACACCACCGCGCCTTCGGTCACGCCCAGGCTCTTGCCGACCTCGAACGCGCCCATGTTGACCTGGCTCGGCATGCCGCCGTTGTGCACCAGATCCTTGGCAAGGTGCGAGAGGCCGTCGAGCAGGCTCTTGCCGCCGGTCTCGAAGAAGCGTTTGACCGCCGCCGGGTTGGCCGCCGTATTGGTCGGCGCCATGGCCTCGGTCATCAGGTTGATCACGAAGTGGCCGCGCGCGATGTCCTTGGGTGAGAGGCTGCTGTCGTCGATCCAGGCATGGAGTTCCTTGCGCCATGCCAGGTAGGTTTGCAGATAACGTTTGTACAGCGGGTTCTGACTCCACGCCGGATCGACGAAGCGACGGTCATCGCCCGCCGGTTGCAGGTCTGATTTGCCGAACAGCACGTTCTTCAGTTCGAGGCCGAACTGGGTGACGTGTTTGACACTATGGATCGGTTGTTTGATGGCCTGGGTCAGCACCATTCGAGCAGAGGCCAGCAGATCCTTTCCGCGAAGCCCAACGACAGGATTCAGCCCCAGGGTGTTCTCCGAGGCCTGGTACTTCAAATCATCGTTATTCTTGTTACTCATCTACGACGCTCCATTGTCCTGAGACGAGTACCCGGTTTTCTGCTGTGCAGTTCCACAGCCAATGCCAGGTACTACTGCTCGGGTGACCGTTGATTCTGCATAGCTGCTTTACAGTCGTAGAGCACTGCAGGGAACTTGCCAGTTCCATTGGTTACCCGAGATTGATTTTTTTCGCAAGCAGCCGATCCCGGGCCGCTTTAGCGGAGCATTCAAACAGATGAATCTAGAAAATGCCCTCTAAACAGTCCGAGGCGCGGACTAGAGCATCAGCTTGACGACGGACTGGTCCGGGTCGCGGGTTTTGCCGGCGGCTTTGAGCTCGGCCAGATAATCCGCCCAGAGTGCGTCATAACGTCGCCCCAGCTCGTACAGATAATCCCAGGTGAACAGGCCGCTGTCGTGACCGTCGTCGAAGGTCAGTTTCAGTGCGTACTGACCGGCCGGTTCTACCTTGGTCAGGCCGACGTTCAGCTTGCCGAATTGCAGGATCGGTTTGCCGTGGCCCTGGACCTCGGCGGAGGGGGAATGCACGCGCAGGAATTCGGCGGGCAGGGTGTATTCCTCGCCGGACGCGTATTTGAGCGACAGGGTTTTCGAGGCTTTGTGCAGTTTGATGTCGGTGGGGAGTTGGGTCATCGCCGGCGTTCCGTCAGGTGGAAAAAATTGTGGGAGCCGATGGCTCCCACAGTTTCACGACCACTGTAAGTATGGCTTACAGGATATAACGGGACAGGTCTTCGTTCTGCGCCAATTCGCCCAGGTGGCTGTTGACGTATTCGGCGTCGATCTGGATCGCCTTGTCGTCGTGGGCGCTGGCCAGATCGCCGGCACTGAACGACACCTCTTCCAGCAGACGCTCGAGCAGCGTGTGCAGGCGACGGGCACCGATGTTCTCGGTCTTCTCGTTGACCTGCCAGGCGATCTCCGCCAGACGCTTGATGCCTTCCGGCTGGAACTGGATGTTCAGGCCTTCGGTTTTCAGCAGTGCGCAGTACTGCTCGGTGAGCGAGGCGTGCGGTTCGCTGAGGATGCGTTCGAAGTCCTGCGGGCTCAGGGCCTTGAGTTCGACGCGGATCGGCAGACGGCCTTGCAGCTCCGGTACCAGATCGCTCGGCTTGCTCAGGTGGAACGCACCGGAGGCGATGAACAGGATGTGGTCGGTCTTGACCATGCCCAGCTTGGTGTTGACGGTGCAGCCTTCGATCAGCGGCAGCAGGTCACGTTGCACGCCCTCGCGGGACACATCGGCGCCGCCGACATTGCCGCGCTTGGCGACCTTGTCGATTTCGTCGATGAACACGATGCCGTGCTGCTCGACCGCTTCCAGGGCCTTGGCCTTCAGCTCTTCTTCGTTGACCAGGCGACCGGCTTCTTCATCGCGTACCAGTTTCAGCGCTTCCTTGACCTTGAGCTTACGGGCCTTCTTCTTGCCCTTGCCCATGTTGGCGAACAGGTTCTGCAACTGGTTGGTCATTTCTTCCATGCCCGGAGGCGTGGCGATTTCGATGCCGGCCATTTCGGCGACTTCGATCTCGATTTCCTTGTCGTCCAGCTGACCTTCGCGCAGACGCTTGCGGAACAGTTGGCGAGTGTTGGAATCCTGGGTCGGCGCTTCTTCATTGCTGAAGCCCATGCGTGCCGGTGGCAGCAGGGCGTCGAGGATACGGTCCTCGGCGGCGTCTTCGGCGCGGTGGCGAACGCGGGTCATTTCCTGCTCGCGCAGCATCTTGATCGCGGCGTCAGCCAGATCACGGATGATCGATTCGACGTCACGGCCGACGTAGCCGACTTCGGTGAACTTGGTCGCTTCGACCTTGATGAACGGCGCGTTGGCCAGCTTGGCCAGGCGACGGGCGATCTCGGTTTTACCGACACCGGTCGGGCCGATCATCAGGATGTTCTTCGGGGTCACTTCAACGCGCAGCTCTTCAGGCAGCTGCATGCGGCGCCAGCGGTTGCGCAGGGCAATCGCGACGGCGCGCTTGGCATCGTCCTGGCCGATGATGTGGCGGTTGAGTTCGTGGACGATTTCGCGGGGAGTCATGGACATAATAATTGACGGTCCTCAAGCAGAAACAAGCCGTGGCACAGGGGCCGCGTCAGGCTTATTCAGCGAGATCCTGCTCCTCAATGGTCTGGGTGTGGTTGGTGAATACACAGATGTCGCCGGCGATGCCGAGAGCGGTCTCGACGATTTCGCGGGCCGACAGGTCGGTCTTCTTCAGCAGGGCGCTGGCGGCGGCTTGCGCATAGGCGCCACCGGAACCCATGGCGATCAGGCCGTCTTCGGGTTCGACCACGTCACCGTTGCCGGTGATGATCAGGGATGCGTCCTTGTTGGCGACCGCGAGCATCGCTTCGAGGCGGCTCAGGGAACGGTCGGTGCGCCATTCTTTGGCGAGTTCGACGGCGGCGCGAACCAGATGACCCTGGTGCTTTTCAAGCTGGCCTTCGAAACGTTCGAACAGGGTGAAGGCGTCGGCGGTGGCACCGGCGAAACCGGCGATGACTTCGCCGTGGTACAGGCGACGAACTTTCTTCGCGTTGCCTTTCATCACGGTGTTGCCGAGAGAAACCTGGCCGTCGCCGCCCATGACGACTTTGCCGTGGCGGCGGACTGAAACGATGGTGGTCAAGGGAAGAGTCTCCACACTGCGGGGCGAAAATGCCTTATGCCCATTCATATGGGGGTGGTGGAGAGGATTTCAACTGCGGGGCAGGAGAGGGGACGAGCGGTGGTTTGTATGTGATCGCTCCCACGCAGAGCGTGGGAGCGATCGGTGGGGGAGGATCAGCGGCTCTGGCGTTGTTGTAACAACAGGTTGCTGAAGCCGGCGCCCGCCAGTTGTTTCTGGGCGGTGGTCAGCTGTTCGCGGTTGCTGAACGGGCCGACCAGTACGCGGTACCAGGTTTCATCCTTGACCGTCCCGGACTCAACCGCGACCGCCTGGCCGAGCAGAATGATCTGCGCGCGGACCTTGTCGGCATCCGTCTCTTTGCGGAACGAGCCGGCCTGCAGGAAGAACTTGGTCACCGGTGCAGCCTTGGTCACCGGCGGCGCTGGCGGTGGGGTGATCCCGGCCAGTGCAGCCTGCGCCCGTGCGGTGTCGATCTTCGCCGCTTCGGCCGGGGTCACCGGCGTGGTCGGGATTGCCGGCACTTGTGGCGTCGGCAGGGTTTTCTCCGGCACGGCGTCCGGCGGCACGATCACTTCCGATTCCGGCAGCAGGGTGTAGAAGTCGTACTTCGGCTTCACCGGTTGCGTCGGGCTCGGCGGGGTCTTGTTGGCCTCGGCGATCTTGGTGGCTTTCTGTTGTTGCTGTTGCTCGATCTTCTCGCGCTTGACCGTGTCGCTGCCCTTGCCCGGCTCCAGTTTCATCAGGAACACGATGAACGCGCCGACCGTCAGGCCGATGGCCATCCACAGCCAGCCCGGGATCGGTTGCTTTGCAGGAGCTTGGTAACGGCTGGCGCCACGCTTGGGTGCAGGTTTTTTCTTGGCAGCCAACTTACATGCGCTCCAGGGTTTCCAGGCCGAGCAGTTCCAGGCCTTGCTTGAGGGTTCGGCCGGTCAGCGCGGCAAGGCGCAGACGGCTTTGCATTTGTGCCGGGGTGTCGGCGGCGAGGATCGGGCAGTTCTCGTAGAAGCTGGAGAACAGGCCGGCCACGTCGTACAGGTAGGTGCACAAGGTGTGTGGCGTGCCCTTTTCCGCAACGTTGTTCAGCACTTCACCGAACTGCGCCAGTTTGGCCGCCAGTTCCTGTTCGTGCGCCGCTTCAAGGACGATCTGGCCTTCGACTTCGCTGAAATCCTTGCCCAGTTTGCGGAACACGCCGGCCACGCGGGTGTAGGCGTACAGCAGGTATGGCGCGGTGTTGCCTTCGAAGTTGAGCATCAGGTCGAAGTTGAAGCTGTAGTCGCTGGTGCGGTGCTTCGACAGGTCGGCGTATTTGACCGCGCCGATGCCGACCACTTTGGCGATGGCGCGCAGTTCGTCTTCGGCCAGTGTCGGGTTCTTTTCCTTCACCAGGCTGTAGGCACGTTCCTGCGCTTCGGTCAGCAGGTCAATCAGCTTCACGGTGCCGCCATCACGGGTCTTGAACGGACGGCCGTCGGCGCCGTTCATGGTGCCGAAGCCCATGTGCTCCATTTCCATCGGATGGGTCACGAAACCGGCCTTGCGCGCCACGGCGAACACTTGCTGGAAGTGCAGGGCCTGACGCTGGTCGACGAAGTACAACGCACGGTCGGCCTTCAGCTTGCCGCTGCGATAACGCACGGCCGCCAGGTCGGTGGTGGCGTACAGGTAGCCGCCGTCGGCCTTGACGATGATCACCGGCAGCGGCTCGCCTTCGGCGTTCTTGAATTCGTCGAGGAACACGCACTGGGCGCCGTTGCTTTCGACCAGCATGCCGGCGGCTTTCAGGTCGTTGACCACGTTGATCAGGTCGTCGTTGTAGGCACTTTCGCCCATCACGTCGGCCATGGTCAGTTTGACGTTGAGCAGTTCGTAGATCTTTTGGCAGTGCGACAGCGAGATGTCCTTGAACTTGGTCCACAGCGCCAGGCATTCAGCGTCGCCGGCCTGCAACTTGACCACCAGGCCACGGGCGCGGTCGGCGAATTCCGGAGATTCGTCGAAGCGCTGCTTGGCGGCGCGGTAGAAGTTTTCCAGGTCCGACAGTTCGTCGCTGGTGATCGGGTTTTCCTGCAGGTACGCCATCAGCATGCCGAACTGGGTGCCCCAGTCGCCGACGTGGTTCTGACGGATAACGGTGTCGCCGAGGAATTCGAGTACCCGCGCCACGCCGTCGCCGATGATGGTCGAGCGCAGGTGGCCGACGTGCATCTCTTTGGCCAGGTTCGGTGCCGACAGGTCGACCACGGTGCGTTGCGCCGGGCCGGCCTTGCGCACGCCAACGTGAGCATCGGCCAGTGCGTCGTCGAGGCGCGAGGCCAGCGCTTGAGTGTTCTGGAAGAAGTTGATGAAGCCTGGGCCGGCGATTTCGGCCTTGGTGACGTTCTCGTCAGCCGGCAGGGCGGCGATGATTTTTTCCGCCAGATCGCGCGGTTTCATTCCCGCAGGCTTGGCCAGCATCATCGCGATGTTGCTGGCGAAGTCGCCGTGGGTCTTGTCCCGGGCGTTTTCCACCTGGATCGCCGGCGTCAGGCCTTCAGGCAACACACCTTCGTTGACGAGTTGGGTGAGGGCTTGTTGGATCAGCTGGCGAATGGTGTCTTTCATGGTCTTCTCTTTCGACCGCAAGCGCGGCGGCGCATCGATGCGCGGGTGGAAAAACTGGGCATTATCCGTTGCGAAGACGGGCTTGCCAACCTTAGCAGGCAGGATGTGGATGTGTGGTGACAATTCGGCCGGTTTTGCCCGGTCAGTACAGATCCACCGGATCGACATCCAGCGACCAGCGCACCGCACGGCCGCTTGGCATCTGTTCCAGCACCAGCAACCAGCTCGCCAACAATCGGTGCAGCGGCGCCCGGGCCGTGGCCTGCAACAGCAGCTGCGCGCGGAAGCGTCCGGCCCGGCGTTCCATCGGCGCCGGCACGGGGCCAAGCAGTTCAATGCCGGTCAGGTTTTGTTCGGCCAGCAAACGCTCGGCCTCGCTGCATGCCTCATCGAGAAAACCTTCGGCCTGCCCCGGCTTGTGCGCTTCGGCGCGCAGCAGGGCGAGGTGGGCGAACGGCGGCAGGCCGGCGGCGCGGCGTTCGCTCAGGGCTTGTTCGGCGAAGGCGAAGTAACCCTGCTCGGTCAGTTGCACCAATAAAGGATGGTCGGCCAGATGCGTCTGGATGATCACCTTGCCCGGTTCTTCCGCCCGCCCGGCACGGCCAGCGACCTGCACGATCAACTGCGCCATGCGCTCGCTGGCGCGGAAGTCGCCGGAGAACAGCCCGCCGTCGGCATCGAGGATCGACACCAGAGTGACTCGGGGGAAGTGGTGACCCTTGGCCAACATCTGGGTGCCGACCAGAATGCACGGCTGGCCTTTCTGGATCGTGGCGAACAGTTGATTCATCGCGTCCTTGCGCGACGTGCTGTCACGGTCGACGCGCAACACCGGATAGTCCGGGAACAGGATCGCCAGCCGTTCTTCGGCCCGCTCGGTGCCGGCGCCCACGGGGCGCAGATCGACCTTGTTGCACTTCGGGCACTGGCGCGGCACGCGCTCGACGTAACCGCAGTGGTGGCAGCGCAGTTCGCCATAGCGCTGGTGCACGGTCATCCGCGCATCGCAGCGCTGGCACTCGGACATCCAGCCGCAGTCATGGCACAGCAGTGTCGGGGCAAACCCCCGGCGGTTAAGGAACACCAATACCTGCTGGCCGGCGGCGAGGGTCTGGCCGATGGCTTGCTGCATCGGCCCGGAAATACCGCTGTCCAGCGGGCGACTTTTCACATCCAGACGCAGGAAGCGTGGCTGCTTGGCGCCACCGGCCCGTTCGTTCAGGCGCAGGAGTCCGTAACGACCGGTGTAGGCGTTGTGCAGACTTTCCAGGGATGGTGTGGCGGAGCCGAGCACGATCGGGATGTTTTCCTGCCGCGCCCGCACCAGCGCCAGATCCCGCGCGTGGTAGCGCAGGCCTTCCTGCTGTTTATAGGAGCCGTCGTGTTCTTCGTCGATGATGATCAGCCCCGGATTCTTCATCGGGGTGAACAGCGCCGAGCGGGTGCCGATAATAATGTCGGCCTCGCCGTCACGGGCGGCGAGCCAGGCATCCAGACGATCACGATCGTTTACCGCCGAGTGCAGCAGGGCGATGCGTGCATTGAAGCGTTGTTCGAAGCGGGCCAGGGTCTGCGGGCCGAGGTTGATCTCCGGGATCAATACCAGCGCCTGTTTGCCGGCCTCGAGGGTTTCGCGGATCAACTGCAAATAGACTTCGGTCTTGCCGCTGCCGGTGACCCCGGCCAGCAGGAACGCGTGATAACTGTCGAACCCGGCGCGGATCGCCTCGTAGGCGGCGCGCTGTTCGCTGTTCAGCGGCAGCTCGGGCTGGGCCAGCCAGTGTTCATGGCGCGCGCCGGGGGCGTGGCGGCGCACTTCGACCTGCACCAGATCCTTGGCCAGCAGCAGATCGAGGCTGTCCTTGCTCAGCATCAGTTTGCTCAGCAACTGATGGGCGACGCCGTGAGGGTGCTGGGCCAGCGTCGCCAGGGCTTCGCGCTGGCGCGGCGCGCGAGCGATGCGCGGGTCATCGAGGCTGGCTCCGGGAGCGGCGGACCAGAAACGCTCCTGCCGAACTTCGGCCAGTTCGCCCTGGCGCAACAGCACCGGCAGCGCCCAGCTCAGGGTGTCGCCGAGGCTGTGCTGATAATACTGAGCCGTCCACAGGCACAGCTTGAACAGCGCCGACGGCAGTGGGGCGGTAGCGTCGAGCAGCGCCAGTGCCGGTTTGAGCTTTTCCACCGGCACTTCGCTGGTGTCAGTGACCTCCACCAGAATCCCGATCATCTCCCGCCGGCCGAACGGCACCCGCAGGCGCATGCCCGGTTGCAACTGCGAACGCAGCACGCCGGCCGGGGCCCGATAGTCGAACAGGCGGCGCAGGGGCGAAGGCAGGGCGAGGCGCAGAATGGCGTCGGGCACGCGGGGGATTCTCATAGGCGGGGCGGTGGAGAAGGGCGGGAGCCTAGCAGACGGTCGGTCTCAGCGACAGCTTGCGTGATTAGCATTGTCTGGTAGAATCCGCGGCCTAATTACGTGCGGTATTCAACAATCGTGTTGGATGGCGGCACGCCAGCTGAGGAAAACACCATGAAAGCCGATATCCACCCGAATTACCCAGAAGTTGCAGTAACTTGCAGCTGCGGCAACAAGTTCGAAACCCGTTCGACCTTCGGCAAAGCCCTGGCGATCGACGTTTGCAACGAGTGCCACCCGTTCTACACCGGTAAGCAGAAGACTCTGGACACCGGTGGTCGCGTTCAGAAGTTCGCCGACCGTTTCGGTGCTTTCGGCGCGAAAAAGGCCTAAGGCCCTTCATTCTGGAAAACCTCAGCGGCTTTTCCGGTCTGATGAAAAAGGCGTCCCTTGCGGGCGCCTTTTTTGTGTCCGCTATTTGGCTCTCCGCCGCCCAGGCCTTCTGCCCGGCGCCGGCCGGGCTGGACAGCGCCACGGTGCAGCGGGTGGTCGACGGCGACACCCTGCGCCTGAGCGACGGGCGTAATGTGCGGATGATCGGCCTTAATACGCCCGAGCTCGGCAAGCAGGGTCGCAGCGACGAGCCGTTTGCGGTAGTGGCGCGCAAGCGTCTCGAAGCCCTGGTCGCCGAGAGCGACGGGCGAGTTGGCCTGCGTCTTGGTGCCCAGCCCAAAGACCATTACGGCCGCACTCTTGCTCATGTTTTCAGCGCTAAGGGTGAGAATCTCGAAGCGCAGATGCTCGCCGATGGCCTCGGTTTCCAGGTCGCGGTGGCGCCGAATGTCGATCTGGTCGATTGCCAGCAAGCTGCTGAACGCCGCGCGCGACAGGGCGGGCTGGGCCTGTGGAAGCGCTCTCCTGTACTGAAAGCGGAGCAGATCGAGCGCTCGGGTTTCGCGCTGGTCAGTGGGCGTGTGAGCAAGGTTCAGCGCAATCGTGGCGGAATCTGGATCGAGTTGCAGGACAAGCTTGTACTGCGCGTTGCACCCAATCTGCTGGACCGCTTTGACGCCGCCTCTCTGCAGGCGTTGAAGGGCAAGCAGATCGAGGCTCGTGGCTGGGTGGTCGACCGTTCCCGGCGCGGTGGACTGAAATCAGGTCAGGCGCGCTGGCTGTTGCCGCTGACCGATCCTTCGATGCTCCAGCCGTCCCGTTGAATAAAAAGTTGTAGACATTTTTTCTGTCGATTGTGAACAGTCTAGCCCTTGTGCGCCGTGGCTCTTGGCCCAAAGTCGTAGGGCAGGGCGCTTGACAGGGGTGACCGGGCAGTCTTGTGGGGACTTTGCGAGGCGCGTATCCTCGCTGACCAGTCTGTCCAACAGTAAAAAGCGGAATGCCAAAATGTCTGATCTGAAAACTGCCGCTCTCGAATATCATGCCAATCCTCGTCCAGGAAAGCTGAGTGTCGAGCTCACCAAGGCCACTGCTACCGCCCGCGACCTGTCGCTGGCCTACAGCCCCGGCGTAGCTGAACCAGTGCGCGAGATCGCCCGCGATCCTGAACTGGCCTACAAGTACACCGGCAAGGGCAACCTGGTTGCAGTCATTTCCGATGGCACCGCGATTCTGGGCCTGGGTAACCTCGGCCCACTGGCTTCCAAGCCAGTGATGGAAGGTAAAGGCGTGCTGTTCAAGCGCTTCGCCGGCATCGACGTCTTCGACATCGAAGTCGACTCCGAAAGCCCGCAAGCCTTCATCGACACCGTAAAACGCATTTCCATCACCTTCGGTGGCATCAACCTGGAAGACATCAAGGCACCTGAGTGCTTTGAGATCGAACGTGCTCTGATCGAGCAGTGCGACATTCCGGTATTCCACGATGACCAGCACGGCACCGCGATCGTGACCGCTGCGGGCATGATCAACGCCCTGGAAATCGCTGGCAAAACCCTGGCCGACGCCAAGATCGTCTGCCTGGGCGCTGGTGCAGCCGCCATCTCCTGCATGAAGTTGCTGGTGAGCATGGGCGCCAAGGTCGAGAACATCTTCATGGTTGACCGTACTGGCGTGATCCACGCTGGCCGTGACGACCTGAACCAGTACAAGGCTGTGTTCGCTCACCCTACCGAGAAGCGCACCCTGGACGACGCCATCGAAGGCGCTGACGTATTCGTCGGCCTGTCGGGCCCGAACCTGCTGAGCGCCGAGCAACTCAAGCGCATGGCGGCCAACCCGATCGTCTTCGCCTGCTCCAACCCGGATCCGGAAATCTCCCCGGAACTGGCTCACGCCACCCGTAACGACGTGATCATGGCCACCGGCCGTTCGGACTACCCGAACCAGGTCAACAACGTACTGGGCTTCCCGTTCATCTTCCGTGGTGCCCTGGACGTTCGCGCCAAGCGCATCAACGAAGAAATGAAGATCGCCGCCGCCAACGCCCTGCGCGAACTGGCCAAGCTGCCGGTACCTCAGGAAGTGTGCGACGCCTACGGCGGTATCTCCCTGGAATTCGGCCGTGAGTACATCATTCCGAAGCCAATGGACAAGCGCCTGATCACCGTGATCTCCGACGCCGTGGCCAAGGCCGCGATCGAGACCGGTGTGGCGACCCTGCCGTATCCGAAGAACTACCCGCTGAAAAGCGTGGATGACGTGTTCAACGGCTAAGTCGTTGTAGCGCTTCAACCGAAAGCCCTGGCTCGCGAGAGTCGGGGCTTTTTTGTGCCTGAGGGTTTTGTGTCGGGTGGGTCGCGTTATCCACTGTCCATGCTGCAGGCAATAAAAAGCCCCGCACTTCTCACGAAGGCGGGGCTTTTTGGCAGATCAGGATCAGAACAGATCGATCGGCGCCTGCTCATCCGCCGGCAGCGGGCTGCCCGGCACGGTGCCATTGCCGATCTCATTGACCGACGGTGGCGTGTCCTCAGCCTTGAACAGCTCGAAGTACGCGCCCGGTGTGCTCGGCGATGCCGCGCGACCACTCACCGGATCCACCCGCAGGCTGAGGATGCCTTCCGGCTCCGGCTGGACATGTGGCGGCTTGTCCTTGAGCGCGGCGGCCATGTAGTTCATCCAGATCGGCAGTGCCACGGTTCCGCCGAACTCCCGGCGACCAAGGCTTTCCGGCTGGTCGAAACCGGTCCACACGGTGGTCACGTAATCGGCGTTGTAGCCGGAGAACCACGCATCCTTGGATTCGTTGGTGGTACCGGTCTTGCCGGCGATGTCGCTGCGGCCCAGGGCCAGTGCGCGACGGCCGGTGCCGAGCTTGATCACGTCCTGCAACATGCTGTTGAGGATGTAGGTGGTACGGCCATCGACGATGCGCTCGGCAACTGCCGGTGCTTGTGGCACGGCGGCGTTGCCCGGCGCTTCACCCGGAACCGGCGCTGCATTGACGGTAAACGATTCGGTAGCGGGGGCCGCGATGCCATCGGTGGCCGCGCCGCCCTGCGGTACGGTCGGCGGGTTGGCGACGAACAGCGTGTCGCCGTTGCGGCTTTCGATCTTGTCGATGATGTAGGGGGTGATCTTGTAGCCGCCGTTGGCGAAGGTGCTCCAGCCGGTGGCGATTTCCATCGGCGTCAGGGTCGCGGTGCCCAGCGCCAGGGACAGGTTTGGCGGCAGGTCCTGCTTGTTGAAGCCGAAGCGGGTGATGTAGTCGATGGTCTTGCCCACGCCCATCGCCTGCAACAGGCGGATCGACACCAGGTTGCGCGACTTGTACAGCGCCTCACGCAAACGGATCGGGCCGAGGAAGGTGTTGGTGTCGTTCTTCGGACGCCAGACCTTGTCCAGGTACTCGTCGACGAACACGATCGGCGCGTCGTTGACCAGGCTGGCGGCGGTGTAGCCGTTATCCAGTGCGGCGCTGTAGACGAACGGCTTGAAGCTCGAGCCCGGCTGACGCTTGGCCTGCATCGCGCGGTTGTAGTTGCTCTGCTCGAAGGCGAAACCGCCGACCAGCGAACGGATCGCGCCGTTCTGCGGATCCAGCGACACCAGCGCGCCTTGCGCCTGCGGAATCTGGCTGAACTTCAGCGAATTGTTCGGCTGGCGCTGCACGCGAACCAGATCGCCGATCTGTGCCACATCCGACGGCTGACGCGGGTTGGCGCCCATGCTGTTGGTATTAAGGAACGGTCGCGCCCATTTCATGGTGTCCCACGCCACGTGCTCTTCGCCGGTGCGGGTCAGCACTTGCAGGCCGTTCTTGTCGACCTGGGTGACGATGGCCGGCTCGAGGCTGCTGATGGTGCGTTGCTTGGTCAGTTCGGTGGCCCAGGCTTCACGGGTCTTGCCCGGCAGGCGCGATTCAGGACCGCGGTAGCCGTGGCGCTGATCGTAGGTCATCAGGCCTTCGTGCAGCGCGGTGTTGGCCATTTCCTGGAGGTTGCTCGGCACCGTGGTGGTGACGCGGAAACCTTCGGTATAGGCGTCGCTGCCATAGCGACCGACCATTTCCGCGCGAGCCATTTCGGCGATGTACGGTGCGTTCACTTCCGGGGTCGGCACGTGATAGCTGGCGTTCAGCGGTTCGTTGATCGCGGCGGTGTAGTCGGCCTCGGTGATCTTGCCGAGCTTGTACATGCGGCCGAGGATCCAGTCGCGACGTTCCTTGCTGCGCGCCGGGTTGGCCAGCGGGTTGAAGCGCGACGGGGCTTTCGGCAGGCCGGCGATCATCGCCATCTGCGCCAGGCTGACTTCGCGGATCGACTTGCCGTAATACACCTGCGCCGCCGCCTCGATGCCGTAGGCGCGGTTGCCCAGATAGATCTTGTTCACGTACAGCTCAAGGATCTCGTCCTTGGTCAGCTGGCGCTCGATCTGCAGGGCCAGAAGGATTTCCGTGGTCTTGCGCGAGAAGCTGCGTTCGCTGGTCAGGAAGAAGTTCTTCGCCACCTGCATGGTGATGGTGCTGCCGCCGGACTGGATGTGCCCGCTCTTGACCAGTTGGGTCGCGGCACGCATCAGGCTGCTCGGATCGACGCCATAGTGATTGGCGAAGTTGTCGTCTTCAGCACTTAGTAACGCATTGATGAAATTGGGGGGAATGTCGGCGAAACGGATCGGTGTGCGGCGCATTTCGCCAAATTCTGCGATCAACTTGTTGTCGCTGCTGTAAACCCGGAGCGGAATCTGCAACTGAATGCTTCTCAGCGCCTCCACAGATGGCAAACCCGGACTAAGGTAAAGAAACGCGCCGCTGAGACCTAAAAGCAGTCCGCAGAAAACGGCGACGATGGACCAACCGAAAAATTTCAGCAGACGAATCAAGGCTTTTGGACATCCACGGCAAAGAATGAATTGGGCGACAGGGTTCCGGGAAACACACAGAACGACCCGCGCCGGCAGTAAAAAGCGGAAAAAATCGCTGGGCATTATAAGCACTTTTCCGCTGGGGGCGTCATTTGCGCTTCTGTCAAGACGGGGCGAGGGAACGCAATGCGCATTACAGAGTCCGTAACTCACGGATAGTCATAGGGAATTGGTAGTGCTAGGACTCTTCAATAAAAAGGCCAATACGTTACTGGGGATCGACATCAGCTCCACATCGGTGAAGCTGCTGGAGCTGAGCCGTCAGGGTGAGCGCTACCGGGTCGAGGCGTACGCGGTGGAGCCGTTGCCGTCGAGTGCCGTGGTCGAAAAGAACATCGCCGAGCTCGAGGGCGTCGGCCAGGCCCTGTCCCGGGTGCTGGTCAAGGCGCGCACCGGGCTGAAAACCGTAGCTGTGGCGGTGGCCGGATCTGCGGTGATCACCAAGGTCATCGAGATGGACGCCGGGCTGTCCGACGACGAACTGGAAAACCAGCTCAAGATCGAAGCCGATCAATACATTCCCTATCCGCTGGACGAGGTCGCCATCGACTTCGAAGTCCAGGGCGTTTCGCCGCGCAACCCCGAGCGGGTCAACGTGCTGCTGGCCGCCTGTCGCAAGGAAAACGTCGAAGTCCGCGAAGCGGCGCTTGCACTGGCCGGGCTGACCGCTCGGGTGGTGGATGTCGAAGCCTATGCACTGGAGCGCTCGTTCGGTCTGCTGGCCACGCAACTCGCAGCATCCCAGGACCGGCTGACGGTGGCCGTGGTCGACATCGGCGCCACCATGACCACCCTCAGCGTCCTGCACAACGGCCGGATCATCTATACCCGCGAACAGCTGTTTGGCGGTCGACAACTGACCGAGGAAATCCAGCGCCGTTATGGCCTGACCCTTGAGCAGGCGGGTCTCGCCAAGAAGCAGGGCGGCCTGCCGGACGATTATGTCAGCGAGGTGCTGCAACCGTTTCGCGAGGCACTGGTACAGCAGGTGTCGCGCTCCCTGCAGTTCTTTTTCGCCTCCGGCCAATACAACGCCGTCGACCATATTCTGCTGGCCGGCGGCACGGCGTCGGTGCCCGGGCTTGACCGGCTGATCGAAGAGCGCCTGAACACACCGACCCAGGTTGCCAACCCGTTTTCCGACATGGCCTTGAGCAGCAAGGTCAACGCCGGGGCCCTGGCGAGCGATGCGCCGGCCCTGATGATTGCCTGCGGGCTCGCGCTCAGGAGTTTCGACTGATGGCGCGGATCAACCTTTTACCCTGGCGCGAGGAGCGCCGCGAAGAGCGGCGCAAACGCTTCCTGCTGGCCTTGACCGGCGTGGTGGTCGGTTCGGTGGGGGCGGTGCTCATTGCCGATCAGATCATCAGCGCCGCCATCGCGCGGCAGGTCGCGCGCAATGACTACATCGGCAAGCAGATCGCCGTGGTCGACGAACGGATCAAACAGATCAGCGAGCTCAAGGCCCATCGCCAGCAACTGGTGGAGCGCATGCGCATCATCCAGGACTTGCAGGGCAACCGGCAGATCAGCGGGCGGATCTTCGATCAGCTGGCGCGCACCTTGCCCGACGGGGTGTATTTCACCGACGTGAAAATGGTCGGCAAGACCCTGTCGATCAGCGGCGCCGCAGAGTCGAACAATCGGGTGTCCGACCTGATGCGCAATCTCGATGCCTCCGACTGGTTCGATGCGCCCAACCTCAATGAAGTGAAAGCCACCACCGCTGGCCAGGTGGATCAGGCCAACGTCTTCCAGCTGACCGTTCGCCAGACTCGACCCCGGATCGAGGAGGACGACCAATGAAGCCGTCCGAGTGGCTGGACAGCCTGCGCAACGTCGATTTCAACGACCTCGACACCAGCAACATCGGTTCCTGGCCGCCCGTAGTCAAAAGCCTGGCCGGCGGGCTGTTGATGGTGCTGGTCCTGGCGCTTGGCTATAACTTTTTCATCAGTGACCTGGAGAATCAGCTCGAGCTCAAGCGTGAGGAGGAGGTCACCCTCAAGGAGCAATTCGCGAGCAAGGCGCACATGGCGGCCAATCTCGAGCTGTACACCCAACAGATGAAGGAGATGGAAAACTCGTTCGGCGTGCTGTTGCGGCAACTGCCCAGTGACACCGAAGTACCGGGGTTGCTGGAAGACATTACCCGCACCGGACTGGGCAGCGGTCTTGAATTCGAAGAGATCAAACTGCTGCCGGAGGTCACCCAGCAGTTCTACATCGAACTGCCCATCCAGATCACCGTGACCGGTGCCTATCACGACCTTGCGACCTTCGTCAGCGGCGTGGCCGGTTTGCCTCGGATCGTCACTTTGCACGATTTCGAGCTGGCGCCAGCCAATCCCGAAGGCGGGCCGAAGCTGCGCATGAGCATTCTGGCCAAGACCTACCGCTACAACGACAAGGGGCTGCAGAAATGAGCCCGATCCGTTTTATCGCCTTGTCGGCATTGTTATTGGTGCTTGGTGGCTGTGGCGGCGATGACTTCAGTGACCTCGACGCCTACATGAATGAAGTGCGCCTGCGTCCGCCGGGCAAGATCGAGCCGACCCCGACATTCCGCTCCTACCCGACATTCACCTACAGCGCCGCCAACCTGCGCAGTCCGTTTTCGCGTCAGCTGCGGGTCGATCTGGCCGGGCAGAAACATGGCTCGCGCGACGTGAAACCCGATCCCAACCGGGTCAAGCAATACCTCGAAGGTTTCAACATCGAGCAATTCGAAATGGTCGGCACGATCGCCAACGCCTCCGGTTCCTTCGCTTTGCTGCGGGGGGCGGGCGGGGTCCATCGGCTCAAGGTCGGCGATTACCTGGGCCGCAACGACGGGCGCATCGTTGCAATCAGCGCTTCACAGGTCGATGTGGTGGAAATCGTTCCGGATGGCCAGGGCGCCTGGCTTGAGCGGCCGCGCACCATTCCTTTGAAAGAGCACTCATAAGTGGAAGTCGAATAATGAACAGGATTTTTTCCACCCTCGGTTTTTCGCTATGGATGGCGCTGCTTTCACCGATGGTACAGGCAGCCAATCTGAAGGCGCTGGACGTCGCGGCACTGCCGGGCGACCGGGTCGAGCTGAAGCTGTCGTTCGACGGCCCGCCCCCGCAGCCCAAGGGCTACACCACTGATTCTCCGGCGCGGATCGCCCTCGATCTGCCGGGTGTCGCCAGTCAGCTGACGAGCAAGACCCGTGACCTGGGCAGTGGCAATGCCCGCACGGCCACGGTGGTCGAGGCCAATAACCGGACGCGGCTGATCATCAGCCTGACGCAACTGGCGCCTTACGACACCCGGGTCGAAGGCAATACGGTATTCGTGGTGGTCGGGCAGGGCAGCAAAGTCGCTGCACCGCGTACGGCGGCTCGTGCACCGCGCGCAGCACCTGCGGCAGCGCCGGTCCGCACGTTTGCGCCGACCGCCAGAGCCATTCGTGGCGTGGATTTCCAGCGTGGCACGGCGGGCGAGGGCAATGTGGTCATCGACCTGTCCGACCCGGCCATTGCCCCGGACATCCAGGAACACGACGGCAAGATCATCCTCAATTTCGCCCGTACCCAATTGCCCGAACCGCTGCGGGTGCGCCTCGACGTCAAGGATTTCGCCACCCCGGTGCAGTTCGTCAACGCCGGTGTCAGTGGTGATCGCGCGACGATCACCGTCGAACCCAGCGGTACGTTCGACTATTCCACTTACCAGACCGACAACAAGCTGACCGTCAGCATCCGGCCGTTGACCGTCGATGACCTGCAAAAGCGCAACGCCGACCGCAACAGCTATAACGGCGAAAAGCTCTCTCTCAACTTTCAGGACATCGATGTGCGTTCGGTGCTGCAACTGATCGCCGACTTCACCAACCTCAATCTGGTGGCCAGCGATACGGTGCAGGGCGGAATCACCTTGCGCCTGCAGAACGTGCCGTGGGATCAGGCGCTGGATCTGGTGCTCAAGACCAAGGGCCTGGACAAACGCAAGGTCGGCAACGTGTTGCTGGTGGCGCCGGCGGATGAAATCGCTGCGCGCGAGCGGCAGGAACTGGAATCGCAGAAACAGATCGCCGAGCTGGCGCCGCTGCGCCGCGAGCTGCTGCAAGTGAACTACGCCAAGGCTGCGGACATCGCCAAGCTGTTCCAGTCGGTCACCAGCGCCGAGGCCAAGGTCGACGAGCGGGGTTCGATCACCGTCGATGAGCGGACCAACAACATCATTGCCTACCAGACCCAGGATCGCCTCGACGAGCTGCGGCGGATCGTGGCTCAACTGGATATTCCGGTGCGTCAGGTGATGATCGAGGCGCGGATCGTCGAGGCCAACGTCGATTACGACAAGAGCCTGGGCGTGCGTTGGGGCGGTTCGATCCAGAACAAGGGCAACTGGAACACTTCCGGGGTCAGCAACGGTTCGTCGACCACCATCGGTACGCCGGGCAGCACCAGCACCAACTCGCCGTTCGTCGACATGGGCACGGTCAATAACACGTCCGGGATCGGCATCGCGTTTATCACCGACAACGTCTTGCTCGACCTTGAGCTGACCGCAATGGAGAAGACCGGTAACGGCGAAATCGTCTCGCAGCCCAAGGTGGTCACCTCCGACAAGGAAACCGCGAAGATCCTCAAGGGCACCGAGATTCCGTATCAGGAAGCCAGCTCCAGCGGCGCTACGTCGGTGTCCTTCAAGGAGGCGTCGCTGTCGCTGGAAGTGACGCCGCAGATCACCCCGGACAACCGCATCATCATGGAGGTGAAGGTCACCAAGGACGAACCGGACTACCTGAACAAAGTGCAGGATGTACCGCCGATCAAGAAGAACGAGGTCAACGCCAAGGTGCTGGTGAACGACGGCGAGACCATCGTGATCGGGGGCGTTTTCTCAAATACTCAAAGCAAGGTTGTAGATAAGGTGCCATTTCTTGGCGATGTGCCGTATCTTGGCCGCCTTTTCCGGCGTGATGTGGTTTCGGAGAAAAAATCCGAGCTGCTGGTATTTCTCACTCCGCGTATCATGAATAACCAGGCGATTGCTGTGAGTCGTTGATTCTGTGCGAAATTTGATTCTTGTAGGACCGATGGGGGCTGGAAAAAGCACCATCGGCCGATTACTGGCCAAAGAGCTGCGCCTGCCGTTCAAGGATTCCGACAAGGAAATTGAACTGCGTACGGGCGCCAACATCCCGTGGATCTTCGACAAGGAAGGCGAGCCCGGCTTTCGTGACCGTGAGCAGGCGATGATCGCCGAGCTGTGCGCGTTCGACGGCGTGGTGCTGGCGACCGGCGGCGGCGCGGTGATGCGCGATGCCAACCGCAAGGCCCTGCATGAGGGCGGGCGGGTGGTGTATCTGCACGCCTCCGTCGAGCAGCAGGTCGGCCGCACCTCTCGCGACCGCAACCGGCCGTTGCTGCGCACCGCCAATCCGGAGAAAACCCTGCGCGACCTGCTGGCGATCCGTGATCCGCTCTATCGGGAAATCGCCGATCTGGTGGTGGAAACCGACGAGCGGCCACCGCGCATGGTCGTGCTCGACATTCTCGACCGCCTGCAGCAACTTCCGCCCCGTTAAAGCGCCGCACGAAATGCGCTATCCTCGGCGACCTGTAATGGCCGCCAAGGGTTGTGGCGGATGGCGTGCGAGTGGCGTCACACCAGCACATGCCGTGAACATTCGATAATTCCAGGCAGGACGCCTGCTTCATCTTCATCGTGGGGACACATGCAGACACTCAAGGTCGACCTAGGCGAGCGCAGCTACCCGATTCACATTGGCGAAGGATTACTGGACCAGCCTGAACTGCTGGCCCCGCATATCCACGGGCGGCAAGTGGCAATCATCTCCAACGAGACCGTTGCGCCGCTCTATCTCGAACGTCTGACCCGCAGCCTGGCGCAGTTCTCGGTGGTTTCCGTGGTGCTGCCCGACGGCGAAGCCTTCAAGAACTGGGAAACCCTGCAACTGATCTTCGACGGCCTGCTGACCGCTCGTCATGACCGTCGCACCACGGTGATCGCCCTCGGTGGCGGTGTGATCGGCGACATGGCCGGTTTCGCGGCCGCCTGCTACCAGCGCGGCGTCAATTTCATCCAGATTCCTACCACGCTGCTGTCCCAGGTCGATTCGTCAGTGGGCGGCAAGACCGGGATCAACCATCCGCTGGGCAAGAACATGGTCGGCGCGTTCTATCAGCCGAACGTGGTGCTGATCGATACCGCTTCCCTGAAAACCCTGCCAGCGCGCGAGCTGTCGGCCGGCCTGGCGGAAGTCATCAAATACGGTCTGATCTGTGACGAGCCGTTCCTGACCTGGCTCGAAGACAACGTCGACGCCCTGCGTGCGCTGGATCAAACGGCCCTGACCTATGCCATTGAACGCTCCTGCGCCGCCAAGGCTGCAGTGGTCGGCGCCGACGAAAAAGAAACCGGCGTACGCGCCACCCTCAATCTCGGCCACACCTTTGGCCACGCCATCGAAACCCACATGGGCTATGGTGTCTGGTTGCATGGCGAAGCGGTCGCCGCTGGCACCGTGATGGCGCTGGAAATGTCCGCGCGCCTCGGCTGGATCAGTGAGCAGGAGCGCGATCGCGGCATTCGCCTGTTCCAGCGTGCCGGTCTGCCGGTGATCCCGCCGGAAGAGATGACCGAAGCCGATTTTCTTGAACACATGGCAATTGACAAAAAAGTGATCGACGGTCGTTTGCGCCTGGTGCTGCTGCGCCGGATGGGCGAAGCGGTGGTGACCGACGATTATCCGAAAGAGGTTCTACAGGCCACGCTGGGAGCGGATTACCGCGCTCTGGCTCAGCTTAAAGGTTAATAAGATTCCGATGACTAGTTTGCATGCCGACGAGGCGTTCCTCGGCCATTTCCAGTTAAGTCACGACCCTTTCGCGCCGCGGGTGCCGGGCTTCAAATTTTTCCCGGCCCAGCGCAAGCCGGTGCTGGGTCAACTGCATCATCTGGCGCGTTACAGCCAGTTGCTGCTGGTGGTCACCGGCCCGCAGGGCAGCGGCAAGACCCTGCTGCGTCAGGCGCTGGTTGCCAGCACCAACAAGCAATCGGTGCAGAGCGTCGTCGTTTCCGCCCGTGGCGCCGGCGATGCAGCCGGTGTGCTGCGCCAGATCGCCCAGGCGCTGGACGTGGCCCAGGCCGACGTCGGGGCGATCCTCGATCAGGTCGTGCAGCTGGCGCTGACCGGTCAGGAAGTCTATCTGCTGGTGGACGATGCCGAGCAGCTCGACGAGTCTGCGCTTGAAGCGCTGATGGCGCTGGGCGCCGGCGCGCCGGAAGGCCGCCCGCACGTGTTCCTGTTCGGTGAGTCGTCGCTGATCGCCCAGCTCGAGGCTTTGCACCTTGAGGAAGAGCGCTTCCACGTCATCGAATTGCAGCCGTACACCGAAGAAGAAACCCGCGAGTATCTCGACCAGCGGCTCGAAGGCGCGGGCCGGGGTGTCGAACTTTTCACCGCGGATCAGATCTCTGATATTCACGAAAGCTCCGAGGGTTGGCCCGGCAATATCAACCAGGTCGCTCGCGATGCTCTGATCGAAGTCATGATTGCCAGCCGCTCTGCGGTCAAGCGTCCAAGTATGGGGTTCAACATGCCGAAGAAACACGTATTGGCGATTTCCGCCGTCGTTGTGGTCGCGGTCGCTGCCGCCTGGCTGATGCCGGGTCGCAACAAGGCACCGACCACCGGTGCGCCGGCCAACGAGCAGGCACAGCTGCCATTGGGCCAGGGCACGCCGCAAGCGGGTGGCGCGCCGTCCGTCGAATTCAACGGCAATACCCAACCAATGCCGCTGCCGCTGGTCGGCAACTCGCAACCGGTAATGCGTGGCCCGCTGGCTGAAGCCGCGGGTGGTATCACTGAAGGCGACGACGGTGTGCCGGTTGAAGGCTCCAGCAACACGCCACCGACCGTGACCACCACCGCGCCTCCTGCGGGCGTTCAGGCCGGCCCTGCACCGACCCCGGTTCCAGTTCCGGCACCGAAGCCGACCCCGGCGCCGACCCAGGTCGCTACCGCCAAGCCTGCGCCTGCTCCGGCGGCTCCAGCGGCCAAACCGGCTCCGGCGCCAGCCAAGCCTGTTGCCGCCGCCAAACCGGCCGAGAAGCCGGTCACCGTCGCCAAGGCCGCCGGTGGCAGCTGGTACGCCGGTCAGCCGACCAGCAACTACGTGGTGCAGATCCTCGGCACCAGCTCCGAAGCAACCGCGCAAAGCTTCGTCAAGGAGCAGGGTGGCGAGTACCGTTATTTCAAGAAAGTCCTCAACGGCAAGCCTCTCTACGTGATCACCTACGGCAACTTCGCCAATCGTGATGCAGCCGTTTCTGCCATCAAGGCCTTGCCAGCGAAGGTTCAGGCTGGTAAACCTTGGCCTCGCACTGTCGCCAGCGTCCAACAGGAACTGGCAACAACTCGCTGAAGATTCGGCGGCCTTACCCAGGCCGCCTCTCCAAGCACCTCAAAATTTCTACATGTGCGCGCCGCCCTTACGGGTCGCGTGCCTTGTGGTGTCTGCGTCACAGTAGTCTTTGAGTCGTTGCGGTCAAAATTAAAAAAGTTTTGACTAGCACAGCAGATCGCTTTAAACCTTTCACAAATGCGACATGAATTTGCGACATTTCGTCGTCAAATTTGTGAGCCTCTGTGTCGCTGTGTACAATGACCACCCTTTTGCCCCCGCTAAGCCGGCGTACGTTCGGCGCGAGATGCAAGTGGTTGAATTGAAAAGAAATTTGCCTCGAAAAGAGGCAGCCTGGTGAGAAAGTGTCTATGAAAGCAGGTCTGTACCAACCAGATGAATTCAAGGATAACTGCGGTTTCGGCCTGATAGCCCATATGCAGGGCGAACCCAGTCATACCCTTTTGCAAACGGCCATCGAGGCCCTGACCTGCATGACCCACCGCGGTGGGATTAATGCCGACGGCAAGACCGGTGACGGTTGCGGTCTGCTGATTCAAAAGCCCGACGCGTTCCTGCGTGCCATTGCCCAGGAAACCTTCAG
This sequence comes from Pseudomonas sp. GW821-FHT11D10, assembly GCF_058808435.1. Classification (NCBI taxonomy): domain Bacteria; kingdom Pseudomonadati; phylum Pseudomonadota; class Gammaproteobacteria; order Pseudomonadales; family Pseudomonadaceae; genus Pseudomonas; species Pseudomonas sp. GW821-FHT11D10. The sequence continues at coordinate 124,677 of NZ_JBXARR010000005.1, forward strand.
CGTCGAGCTGCCCAAGCAATATGCCGTGGGCATGGTCTTCTTCAATCAGGATCCGGCCAAGGCCGAAGCCGCTCGCGAGAACATGAACCGCGAGATCCTGGCTGAAGGCCTGCAACTGATCGGCTGGCGCAAAGTGCCAATCGACACCAGCGTCCTCGGCCGCCTGGCCCTTGAGCGCCTGCCGCAGATCGAGCAGGTGTACATCGGCGGCGAAGGCCTGAGCGATCAGGACATGGCGGTCAAGCTGTTCAGCGCCCGTCGTCGCTCGTCGGTGGCCAACGCCGCCGACACCGACCACTACATCTGCAGCTTTTCCCACAAGACCATCATCTATAAAGGCCTGATGATGCCGGCCGACCTGGCCGCGTTTTATCCGGACCTGAGCGACGAGCGCCTGCAAACCGCGATCTGCGTGTTCCACCAGCGCTTCTCCACCAACACCCTGCCGAAATGGCCGCTGGCTCAGCCATTCCGCTTCCTCGCCCATAACGGCGAGATCAACACCATCACCGGCAACCGCAACTGGGCCCAGGCCCGTCGGACCAAGTTCAACAACGATCTGATGGATCTGGAAGAACTCGGCCCGCTGGTCAACCGTGTCGGTTCCGACTCCTCGAGCATGGACAACATGCTTGAGCTGATGGTCACCGGTGGCATCGACCTGTTCCGTGGCGTGCGGATGATCATTCCGCCAGCGTGGCAGAACGTCGAAACCATGGACCCGGATCTGCGTGCGTTCTACGAGTACAACTCGATGCACATGGAGCCGTGGGACGGCCCGGCTGGCGTGGTAATGACCGACGGTCGCTACGCGGTGTGCCTGCTCGACCGTAACGGTCTGCGCCCGGCGCGCTGGGTCACCACCACCAACGGTTTCATCACCCTCGCGTCGGAAATCGGCGTGTGGGACTACAAGCCTGAAGACGTGATTGCCAAAGGCCGTGTCGGCCCGGGCCAGATCTTCGCCGTGGACACCGAAACCGGGCAGATCCTCGACACCGACGCGATCGACAACCGTCTCAAATCCCGTCATCCGTACAAGCAATGGCTGCGCAAGAATGCCCTGCGCATCCAGGCGACCATGGAAGACAACGACCACGGTTCGGCTTTCTACGACGTCGATCAGCTCAAGCAATACATGAAGATGTATCAGGTCACGTTCGAAGAGCGCGATCAGGTACTGCGTCCGCTTGGCGAACAAGGCTACGAAGCCGTCGGCTCGATGGGCGACGACACGCCGATGGCCGTGCTGTCCCAGCGCGTGCGCACGCCGTACGACTATTTCCGTCAGCAGTTCGCGCAGGTGACCAACCCGCCGATCGACCCGCTGCGTGAAGCGATCGTGATGTCGCTGGAAATCTGCCTCGGTGCCGAGCGCAACATCTTCCAGGAATCGCCGGAGCACGCGTCGCGCGTGATCCTCAGCTCGCCGGTCATTTCCCCGGCCAAGTGGCGTTCGCTGATGAACCTCGACCGCCCGGGTTTCGAGCGGCAGATCATCGACCTCAACTACGACGAAAGCGTCGGCCTGGAAGCAGCGATCCGCAACGTCGCCGATCAGGCTGAAGAAGCCGTGCGTGCCGGTCGTACCCAGATCGTTCTGAGCGACCGTCATATCGCCCCGGGCAAACTGCCGATCCACGCTTCGCTCGCCACCGGCGCGGTGCACCACCGCCTGACCGAAAAAGGCCTGCGCTGCGACTCCAACATCCTGGTTGAAACCGCCACCGCACGCGATCCGCACCACTTCGCGGTGCTGATCGGTTTCGGCGCCTCGGCGGTCTACCCGTTCCTGGCCTACGAAGTGCTGGGCGACCTGATCCGTACCGGTGAAGTCCTGGGCGACCTCTACGAGGTGTTCAAGAACTACCGCAAAGGCATCACCAAAGGCCTGCTGAAGATCCTGTCGAAGATGGGCATCTCGACCATCGCGTCCTATCGCGGTGCTCAGCTGTTCGAAGCGATCGGTCTGTCCGAGGAAGTCTGCGACCTGAGCTTCCGCGGCGTGCCGAGCCGCATCAAGGGTGCGCGTTTCGTCGACATCGAAGCCGAGCAGAAAGCACTGGCCACCGAAGCCTGGAGTCCGCGCAAGCCGATCCAGCAGGGCGGTCTGCTGAAGTTCGTCCACGGTGGCGAATATCACGCGTACAACCCGGACGTGGTCAACACCCTGCAAGCCGCCGTGCAGCAGGGCGACTACGCCAAATTCAAGGAATACACCTCGCTGGTGGACAACCGTCCGGTGTCGATGATCCGTGACCTGTTCAAGGTCAAGACCCTCGACACGCCGCTGGACATCAGTGAAGTCGAGCCGCTGGAATCGGTGCTCAAGCGCTTCGACTCCGCCGGTATCTCGCTGGGCGCCCTGTCGCCGGAAGCTCACGAAGCCCTGGCCGAAGCCATGAACCGCCTCGGTGCGCGTTCCAACTCCGGCGAAGGCGGCGAAGACCCGGCGCGCTACGGCACCATCAAGAGCTCGAAAATCAAGCAGGTCGCGACCGGCCGTTTCGGGGTGACCCCGGAATACCTGGTCAACGCCGAAGTGCTGCAGATCAAGGTCGCCCAAGGCGCCAAACCGGGCGAGGGCGGGCAACTGCCGGGCGGCAAAGTGAACGGGCTGATCGCCAAGCTGCGTTACGCAGTGCCGGGCGTGACCCTCATTTCGCCACCGCCGCACCACGACATCTATTCGATCGAAGACTTGTCGCAGCTGATCTTTGACCTGAAACAGGTCAACCCGAAGGCGCTGGTTTCGGTGAAACTCGTGGCTGAAGCGGGCGTCGGCACCATCGCCGCCGGTGTGGCCAAGGCCTATGCGGACTTGATCACCATCTCCGGTTACGACGGCGGCACCGGTGCTTCGCCGCTGACCTCGATCAAATACGCTGGCGCTCCGTGGGAACTTGGTCTGGCCGAAACCCACCAGACCTTGCGCGGCAACGACCTGCGCGGCAAGGTTCGGGTCCAGACCGACGGCGGCCTGAAAACCGGCCTCGACGTGATCAAGGCAGCCATCCTCGGCGCCGAAAGCTTCGGTTTCGGTACCGCGCCGATGATCGCGCTGGGCTGCAAATACCTGCGTATCTGCCACCTGAACAACTGCGCCACCGGCGTCGCGACTCAGAACGAGAAGCTGCGCAAGGATCACTACATCGGCACCGTCGACATGGTGGTGAACTTCTTCACCTACGTCGCCGAAGAAACCCGTGAGTGGCTGGCAAAACTGGGCGTGCGTTCCCTCGAAGAGCTGATCGGCCGTACCGATCTGCTGGAAATCCTCGAAGGCCAGACCGCCAAGCAGCATCACCTGGATCTGACCCCGCTGCTGGGCAGCGATCACATCCCGGCGGACAAGCCTCAGTTCTGCGGCGTCGAGCGCAACCCGCCCTTCGACCAGGGCCTGCTGGCCGAGAAAATGGTCGAGATGGCGACGTCGGCGATCAACGACCTCAGCGGCGCCGAGTTCGATCTGGATATCTGCAACTGCGACCGTTCGATCGGCGCACGGATCTCCGGCGAAATCGCGCGCAAGCACGGCAACCAGGGCATGGCCAAAGCGCCGATCACCTTCCGCTTCAAGGGCACTGCAGGTCAGAGCTTCGGCGTGTGGAACGCCGGCGGTCTGAACATGTACCTGGAAGGCGACGCCAACGACTACGTCGGCAAAGGCATGACCGGTGGCAAGCTGACCATCGTGCCGCCGAAGGGCAGCGTTTATAAGACTCAGGAAAGCGCCATCATCGGCAACACCTGCCTGTACGGCGCCACGGGCGGCAAGCTGTTCGCCGCCGGCACCGCAGGCGAGCGTTTCGCCGTGCGCAACTCCGGTGCCCACACGGTCGTGGAAGGCACTGGCGATCACTGCTGTGAGTACATGACCGGTGGTTTTGTCTGCGTTCTGGGCAAGACCGGTTACAACTTCGGCTCTGGCATGACCGGCGGTTTCGCCTACGTGCTCGACCAGGACAACACCTTCGTTGACCGGGTCAACCACGAACTGGTGGAAATCCAGCGGATCAGCGGCGAGGCGATGGAAGCCTATCGCAGCCACCTGCAGAACGTGCTGAACGAGTACGTCGGGGAAACCGACAGCGAGTGGGGTCGTGAACTCGCCGAGAACCTCGATGACTACCTGCGTCGTTTCTGGCTGGTCAAGCCGAAGGCTGCCAACCTGAAGTCGTTGCTTTCCAGCACCCGTGCCAACCCGCAGTGATATGCGCCTGAAGAGTTTGATGAGGTTTTAACAATGGCTGAACGTCTGAATAACGACTTCCAGTTCATCGATGTCGGGCGCAAGGATCCGAAGAAGAAACTGTTGCGTCAACGCAAGAAAGAGTTCGTGGAAATCTACGAACCGTTCAAACCCCAGCAGTCGGCCGACCAGGCCCATCGCTGCCTGGGTTGCGGCAACCCGTATTGCGAATGGAAGTGCCCGGTGCACAACTTCATTCCGAACTGGCTGAAGCTGGTGGCCGAGGGCAACATCCTCCAGGCCGCCGAGCTGTCGCACCAGACCAACACCCTGCCGGAAGTCTGCGGCCGGGTGTGCCCGCAGGATCGTCTGTGCGAGGGTGCGTGCACCCTTAACGACGGTTTCGGTGCGGTGACGATCGGTTCGGTCGAGAAGTACATCACCGACACCGCGTTCGCCATGGGCTGGCGCCCGGACATGTCCAAGGTCAAACCGACCGGCAAGCGTGTCGCGATCATCGGCGCAGGCCCGGCGGGTCTGGGTTGTGCCGACGTGCTGGTGCGTGGCGGCGTGACCCCGGTGGTGTTCGACAAGAACCCGGAAATCGGCGGTCTGCTGACCTTCGGCATCCCCGAGTTCAAGCTTGAGAAGACCGTGCTGAGCAATCGCCGCGAAGTCTTCACCGGCATGGGCATCGAATTCCGCCTCAACACCGAGGTCGGCAAGGACGTGACCATGGAGCAACTGCTCGCCGAATACGATGCCGTGTTCATGGGCATGGGCACCTACACCTACATGAAGGGCGGTTTTGCCGGTGAAGATCTGCCGGGCGTTTATGACGCGCTGGACTTCCTGATCGCCAACGTCAACCGCAACCTGGGCTTTGAAAAGTCGCCGGAAGATTTCGTCGACATGAAAGGCAAGAAGGTTGTAGTTCTGGGCGGCGGCGACACGGCGATGGACTGCAACCGCACGTCGATCCGCCAGGGCGCCAAGTCGGTGACCTGCGCCTATCGTCGTGACGAAGCGAACATGCCGGGCTCGCGCAAAGAGGTGAAGAACGCCAAGGAAGAAGGCGTGAAATTCCTCTACAACCGCCAGCCGATCGCCATCGTTGGCGAGGACAAGGTTGAAGGCGTGAAGGTGGTCGAGACCCGTCTCGGCGAACCGGACGCCCGTGGCCGTCGCAGCCCCGAGCCGATCCCGGGCTCCGAAGAGATCATCCCGGCTGACGCCGTGGTCATCGCTTTCGGTTTCCGCCCGAGCCCGGCGCCGTGGTTCGAACAGTTCGAGATCCAGACCGACAGCCAGGGCCGCGTCGTTGCGCCTGAGCAAGGTCAGTACAAGCACCAGACCAGCAACCCGAAAATCTTCGCCGGTGGCGACATGGTTCGCGGTTCCGACCTGGTGGTGACGGCGATCTTCGAAGGCCGCAATGCGGCTGAAGGGATCCTGGATTACCTGGGCGTCTAAACTGGGATCCTGAGCCAAACGCAATAAACCTGTGGGAGCGAGCTTGCTCGCGAAAGCGGTGGATCAGCCAACAGCAATGTTGAATGTGAAGCCCTCTTCGCGAGCAAGCTCGCTCCCACAGTTGTTTCTCAGTGTTGCTGATAGCGCATTTCCAGCGCGACAAATTGACCCGATAGACAAAAGGCTGACCTGCATCCGTGCCTTTTGCGTCGCGCTCTGAGAAAATGCCCGCACTTTTTTTCCGGATGCCGACATGACTGCCCTGAAGAACGACCGTTTCCTCCGCGCCCTGCTCAAGCAACCCGTAGACGTCACCCCTGTGTGGATGATGCGTCAGGCCGGCCGCTACCTGCCGGAATACCGCGCCAGCCGCGCCCAGGCCGGTGATTTCATGAGCCTGTGCATGAATCCGGAATTCGCCTGCGAAGTCACGCTGCAACCCCTCGACCGCTATCCGCAACTGGACGCGGCGATCCTGTTCTCCGACATCCTCACCATCCCCGATGCCATGGGCCAGGGCCTGTACTTCGAGACCGGTGAAGGTCCGCGCTTCAAGAAAGTCGTCAGCACCCTGGCCGACATCGAAGCCTTGCCGATCCCCGATCCGCACAAAGACCTCGGTTACGTGATGGACGCGGTCAGCACCATCCGCCGCGAACTGAACGGCCGTGTACCGCTGATCGGTTTCTCCGGCAGCCCGTGGACCCTCGCCACGTACATGGTCGAAGGCGGCTCGTCGAAAGACTTCCGCAAGACCAAGGCGATGCTCTACGACAACCCGCAAGCCATGCACCTGCTGCTGGACAAGCTGGCGCAGTCGGTGACTTCTTACTTGAATGGCCAGATCCAGGCCGGCGCGCAAGCGGTGCAGATCTTCGATACCTGGGGCGGCAACCTGTCGGCGGCGGCGTATCAGGAATTCTCCCTGGCCTACATGAAGAAAATCGTCAGCGGCCTGATCCGCGAGCACGACGGTCGCAAGGTGCCGGTGATCCTCTTCACCAAGAACGGCGGCCTGTGGCTGGAAAGCATCGCCGACGCTGGTGCCGACGCACTGGGCCTGGACTGGACCTGCGACATCGGCAACGCCCGCGCCCGCGTGGGTGACAAGGTTGCGCTGCAAGGCAACATGGACCCGACTGTGCTGTACGCCAAACCTGAAGCGATCCGCACCGAAGTCGGGCGCATCCTCGCCAGCTACGGCAAGGGCAGCGGCCACGTGTTCAACCTTGGCCACGGCATCACCCCGGAAGTCGACCCGGAACACGCTGGCGCGTTCCTGCGTGCGGTGCACGAGTTGTCGGCGCAGTATCACGAGTAATCGGCGCTCAGCGCTAATGGTAGAAAACAAAAACGCCCGGCTTATGCCGGGCGTTTTTTTGTGGGCGTGAATCAGGCTTTGACGCCACCCAGCGGCGGCAGCTTCGCCAGCTTCAACGCCACCAACAGCGCCACCAGCAACAGCGCGCCGATGAACAGGCCAATCCCGTTCCATCCTGCCATGTGCCAGAACACCCCGCCCGCCGTCCCGGCGATGCTCGACCCGGCGTAATAGCTGAACAGATACAACGACGACGCCTGGCCCTTGGCTTTGAGCGCCCGACGGCCGATCCAGCTGCTGGCCACCGAGTGGGCGCCGAAGAAGCCGAAAGTGAAGATCAGCATGCCGACGATCACCAGTGGCAGCGGTGTGAACATGGTCAGGGCGAGGCCGGCGAACATCAGGGCGATGGTGGCCCACAGCACTTTGCGGCGTCCCAGTTTGTCGGCCAGCGAACCGATTTTCGCCGAGCTGTAGATGCCTGACAGGTACACCACCGACAGCAGCCCGACAAACACTTGATCCATGTGGTACGGCTCGGCCAGCAGGCGGTAGCCGATGTAGTTGAACAACGTGACGAACGCGCCCATCAGCACGAACGCCTCTAGGAACAGCAGCGGCAGGCCGGCATCGCGAAAGTGCATGGTGAAACCGTCGAGCAGGCTGCGCGGGTGCAGCGAGCGGGAGCGAAAGTTGCGCGACTCCGGCAGGATCTTCCAGAACACCGCCGCCGCGATCAGCGCCAGGCCACCGATCACCATCATCGCCGTGTGCCAGCTGACGAAGTCGATCAGTACACCGGTAATCAGACGCCCGCTCATGCCGCCAATCGCGTTGCCGCCGATGTACAGACCCATCGCCAGACCGATGTGCTGCGGATGGATTTCCTCGCTGAGATAAGTCATTGCGACCGCCGCCAGACCGCTCAATGACAGTCCGATCAGCGCGCGCATGATCAATACGCCGTGCCAGCTCGGCATCATCGAACTGGCGATGGTGCACAGGGCCGCGGCAAACAGTGCGGCAACCATCACCGGCTTGCGCCCGACCCGATCGGAAATCGGCCCGGTGATCAGCAGACCAAACGCCAGCATGCCGGTGGCCACCGACAGGATCAGGCTGCTCTGGGCCGCGTTGATCGAATATTCGTGGGACAGCAGCGGCATCATCGGCTGCACGCAATACAGCAGGGCGAAGGTGGCGAAGCCGCCGCTGAACAGCGCGAGCACCGTGCGCATGAACGCGGGCGTGCCTTTCTCGATGTAGATCTCTTGCAGTTCGGTCAGTACATCGTCCGCCGCAGCGGGCGGGACTTCATGGGCCAGTGGAGCGACGGCGGTTTTCACATCAGACCTCGGAGGGCGCGGGCAGGCAGGCAGTGAAAAAATCATATAGCTGGCTAATGTTTCTATCCAATATATTGTTCGACCTGTTTGATAGCTTTCACGACCTAATGAGGTGCCCATGGAATTGCGTCATCTGCGCTACTTCATCGCCGTCGCCGAAGAACTGCACTTCGGCCGCGCCGCGCAGGTGCTGGGTATCTCCCAGCCACCGCTGAGCCAGCAGATCCAGGCGCTGGAACAGGAAGTCGGCGCGCGGCTTTTCGAGCGTACCAATCGTCGGGTCGAGCTCAGCGAGGCCGGGCGACTGTTTCTGGAGGAAGCGCGGCTGGTGCTCGCGCAAGTCGACAAAGCGGCCGACGTGGCCCGGCGTGCACAACTCGGCGAGCTGGGTGAACTGAAGATTGGCTTTACCTCTTCAGCGCCGTTCAACTCGACCATTCCCCAGGCGATATTTTCCTTCCGTCAGCGTTTCCCGGCTGTGCACCTGAACCTGCGAGAGATGAGTAGCACCATGGTGGCCGACGCGTTGGTGGACGAATCGATCGAGGTCGGCATCATGCGCCCGCTGGGTTTGCCGGAATCGCTCAGCGTGGTCGAACTGATGCGCGAGCCGCTGGTGGCCGTGCTCAGCTCCAAACATCCGCTGGCGCAGGGCTCTGAGGAGGGGCTGTTTCTCTCGGCGCTGGCTCTGGAGCCGTTCGTGTTCTTCCCGCGCAGCTACGGCAGCGGTCTGTATTCGCAACTGATCAGCCTGGCCCGAGACGCCGGTTTCAGCCCGCACTTCGCCCAGGAGGCTGGCGAAGCCATGACCATCATCGGGCTGGTGGCAGCAGGTCTGGGTGTGTCGGTGATGCCGGCCTCGTATCAACGGATGCGCATCGACGGCGTGGTCTATCGGCCGCTGCTCGATCCCGAGGCCGTGACGGCGGTGTGGCTGGTGCAGCGCAAGGACCAGAAATCACCGATGGCCAAGGCGTTTGTCGAGTTGCTCACGCGCAAGGTTGAAGCCGGTTGATCAGGGCAGCCGCACCAGATCACCCTTCAACGCCACTCGCGTGACAAAGATGCCGGCCCGACATTCGTAAGTGTTCAGATCCTTGCGCACATGCTGGTCGTAGTAGCTGACGATATTGGTCACCGCATTCGCCCCGACACGCTTGGCCTCGGCCTGCAGCGCAATCAGATTCGACTGCAACACCCACTCGCAGGAGTCGTGATCGCTCTTGTTGAAGCCGTTGGTCTTCAAGTCACTGACCACCCCGCGCTGCAACAACCGCTGAGTCCCCTGAGGCCCGTTACCGACCAGATAAAACTTCACACTGCCATCCAGCCGCCCGGCGCGCATCGCATCCGACACGACTGTTTCGAACGGCATGTACATCAGATTGGTGGCGTGGCTGGCGCTGGGCAGCAGGCCGAGAAGGGCGGCGATGATCAGGGCTTTCGCTTGCATGGTTGTCTCCTTGACGTAACGCGCAGCAAATCACGGGTATGACGAGTGTAGACGCCGTATATCGGACAGAGAGAAGTCCATGTAGAGTGTGTGTAGCTCAACGGCTACAGCTGATCTTGAGACATCAAGCAAGCCAGGCTCATCGCGGAATCCTGGCAGGAGCAAAACCCATGACCGAACAATTCACTCGTTGGGACTCAGCCGAGTACCTCAAGACAGAAGAGGACATGGCCAACTATCTGGACGCCTGCATGGAAGAGGCGGGTGACGACCCGGCTTTTATTGCCAAGGCACTTGGCACGATTGCTCGGGCGCGTGGCATGACCCAGGTCGCGCGGGATGCGGGGCTATCAAGGGAAAGTCTTTATCGCGCACTGTCAGGCGAGGTAAATCCTGAATTTGGAACGATCCTCAAAGTCATGAAAGCGCTGGGACTGAAGTTGCATGCCAGCACATGATCTGAATAGAAAAGGGCGCCGAAAGGCGCCCTTTGTCGTTTCCGGCCGTTACTGAACCGTCGCCAGATCGCCCTTCAACGCTACGCCGGCCATGATCGCGCCCGCGTGGCATTCGTAGGTTTTCGCATCCTTGCGCTCGTTGCTCTTGTAGAAGCTGACGATGTTGGTCACTGCGTTGGCGCCGGCGCTTTTGGCGGCCTGGTGCAGGCTGATGATCGCCGATTGCACGACCCACTCGCAGGCTTCCTGGTCGGTCTTGTTGAAGGCGTTGGTCTTCTTGTTGGTCACGGCGCCGGGGCTGACGACGGTGACTTTGCCGGCCGGGGCGTTGCCTGCCAGATAGAACTTCACGCTGCCGTCGATCTTGCCGGTGCGGGTCGCTTCGGCGACGGCCTTGTCGAACGGCAGATAGACCGCCGTGTCACGGGCCTGGCTGACGGCCGGCAAGGCGCAGATGAGCAGGGTGGCAGCGAGTTTCTTGAAGTGCATGGAGGTCTCCTTGACCTGGATTAATTCGGTTGGGGCCAGCGACGGAAAATCAGCGAGGTGTTGACCCCGCCGAAAGCGAAGTTGTTGTTCATCACGTATTCGTGGCTCATCTGCCGGAACTCGCCGCGCAGGTAGTCGAGCTTGCCGCAGTGCGGATCGACTTCGTCGAGGTTGAGCGTGTGCACGTACAGGTCGCGGTTGAGCATCTCGATGCTGAACCATGATTCCAGCGCCCCGCAGGCGCCGAGGGTGTGGCCCAGGAAGCTCTTTTGCGAGCTGATCGGCATGCGTTCGCCGAACAGGGCGCTGGTGGCCAGGGTTTCGGCGACATCGCCCTGTTCGGTGGCGGTGCCGTGGCCGTTGACGTAGCCGATGACGTCCGGCGTCAGGCCTGCGTCTTCCAGCGCCAGTTCCATCGCCCGGCGCATGGTGACTTGTTCGGGGCGGGTGGTGTGCTGGCCGTCGGCGTTGCTGCCGAAGCCGACGATCTCGGCGTGAATGTGCGCACCACGTGCCAGGGCGTGTTCCAGCTCTTCAAGCACCAGCATGCCGCCGCCTTCACCGATCACCAGACCGTCGCGGCCCTTGTCGTACGGGCGTGGCGAAGTGTGCGGTGCATCGTTTTTCAGGCTGGTGGCGTACAGCGCGTCGAACACCATGGCTTCGGTCGGGCACAGCTCTTCGGCGCCGCCGGCGAGCATCAGCGGCAGGCGTCCGAACTTGATCGCCTCGTAGGCATAACCGATGCCCTGGCTGCCGCTGGTGCAGGCGCTGGAGGTCGGGATCAAACGGCCGGTGAGGCCGAAGAAGATACTGATGTTCGCCGCCGTGGTGTGCGGCATCATCCGCACGTAGGAGTTGGCGTTGAGGCCCTCGGCCACCGAGTTGAGCAGCATGTTGCCGAACGCCTTGATCTCGTCGGTGCTGCCGGTGGATGAACCACAGGCCACGCCCATGCGCCCGTCCTTGATCGATTCGTCGCCGAGCAGGCCGGCATCGGCCAGCGCTTTTTCCGCCGCGCCGACGGCCAGCCGCGAAACACGGCCCATGCTGCGCAACTGTTTGCGGGTCCAGTGCGCCGGCACCTGGAAATCATCGATGGGCCCGGCCAGACGGGTGTTGAGCTCGCTGAAGCGATCCCACTCGTCCATCCGGCGGATGCCGCTGCGGTTCGCGGCGAAATTGCCGGCGATGGTGTCCCAGTCGCTGCCCAGCGAGGTAATGCCGGCCATGCCGGTGACGACGACGCGCTTCATCAGCACAAGCCTCCGTTGACCGCCAGCACCTGGCGGGTGATGTACGACGCTTCCGCCGACATCAGGAAATTCACCGCACCGGCCACCTCTTCAGGCGTGCCCATGCGTTGTGCGGGGATCATTTTCATCAGTTCTTCCACGGGCACGTTTTCATCCAGCATCGCCGTGTCGATCAGGCCCGGCGCGACGCAGTTGACCGTGATCTTGCGCTTGGCCAGTTCGATCGCCAAGGCCTTCGCGGCGCCGATCACGCCGGCCTTCGACGCGCTGTAATTGACCTGGCCACGGTTGCCGATCAGCCCCGAGACCGAAGTGATGCAGACAATTCGACCGGCGGCGCGGCGGCGGATCATCGGCATCATCACCGGGTGCAGGACGTTGTAGAAACCGTCGAGGTTGGTGCGCAGCACCACGTCCCAGTCATCGTCGCTCAGGGCCGGAAAGGCGCCGTCGCGGGTCAGGCCGGCATTGAGCACCACGCCGTAGTAGGCGCCGTGGGCTTCAACGTCGGCTTCGAGGATGGCTTTGCAGGTTTCGCGATCCGCCACGTCGAATTGCAGGATGCGCGCGTTGCGGCCGAGCGCTTCGACTTCGGCTTTCACTGCTTGCGCTTGCGTCATGCCGCTGCGGCAATGCAGGACGATATCGTGGCCGGCACTGGCCAGACGCAGGGCGATGGCGCGGCCGATGCCACGGCTGGAGCCGGTGACCAGTATTGATTCAGTCATCGTTCGACTCCTTGGATTGCTCTAGATAGTCCGCCGCGTGGGGCGGGCGGAACACGTTCAGCCGGGCGCTGGCCTCGATGCCGGGCGCGTTGATGTGGCATTCGAATACGCCCATGCCGTTGTCGTCTTCCAGCGAGCGCAGGCCATGGATGGTCAGTTCGCTGCCGACCGGAAAGGCCGCGACATTGCATTCGAACTTGCGTGTGCCGAGCAGAAAGCCCAGCTCCACCGGGTTGCCTTTCTGCCGCGCATGGCAACCGGCGAACGCGGCGACACTTTGCGCCATCAATTCGACGCCGACCCACGCCGGCAGGCTGCCGTCGGGCAGGCTGAACAGGCCGCCGGGCCGGACGGTGAGGGTTGTGTGGATCTGTTCGTCGTCAAAGCTCAGGATCCGGTCGATCAGGATCATGTCGCCAGCGTGGGGCAGCAATTCGGCGAGCGGCCAGTGGGTCATGGGGCGTCTCCGATAATCAGGCTGACGTTATTGCCACCGAAGGCAAACGAGTTGCTCATCAGGTAGCGGGGTGCAATGGACGCCAGGCGCTCGCTTGCGGTCACCCACTTCAGCGTTGGCAATGCCGGGTCGGCCTGGCCGTCCCAGACATGCGGAGGCAAGGCGTGGTCGGGGTTGTCGGCACTCAGGCTCAACCAGCAGAACGCCGCTTCCAGTGCGCCGGCGGCACCGAGGGTGTGGCCGGTCATCGGTTTGGTCGAGGAACACGGCACGCCTTCGGCAAACAGCGCGTCGACGGCGAGGCTTTCCATGGCGTCGTTGTGCTGGGTCGCGGTGCCGTGCAGGTTCAGGTAGCTGATGTCGCCGGCTTTCAGGTGGGCTTGATCGAGGGCTTTTTGCATCGATTGCAGCGCACCACGGCCGGTCGGTTCCGGAGCGGAAATATGGTGCGCGTCGGAGCTGGCGCCAGCGCCGAGCAGGGCAATGCCCGGCCCTGCGCCGCGTGCTTTGCTCATCACGAACAGCACCGCCGCTTCGCCGATGTTGATGCCGTTGCGGTTGGCGGAAAACGGATTGCAGCGCTCGTCCGACACCGCTTCCAGCGCACTGAAACCGTTGAGGGTCAGTTTGCACAGGCTGTCGACACCACCGCACAGCACGGCGTCGCACAGGCCCAGATCGAGCAGGCGTCGGGCGCTCATCAGCGCTCGTGCGCTGGAGGTGCAGGCAGTGGAAATCACATAGGTCGGGCCGCTCAGTTGCAGCCAGTCGGCGAGAAAATTCGCCGGGGCGCCGAGTTCCTGTTGCCGGTAGTCGTAATCGGCCGGGAACTGGTGGTCGCGAATGTAGTGCGCCAGGCCACGGCTGGCCTCGTCGATGCCCGAAGTGCTGGTGCCGAGCACCACGCCGATGCGCTCGCGCCCATACGTCTGGATCGCCTGCTCGATGTCATCGCGAATCTGCAACGCGGCTTCCAGCAACAGTTGATTGTTGCGGCTGCGCTGGTCGGCCAGCGCCTCGGGAATCGGCGCCAGATCGCCGTGCACGGCGGCCACCGGCAGTTCGCGCTCCGGCACCCAGCCGGACTCGCGGCGCATGCCCGAGCAGTCGCCGGCAAACAGGTTGCGTGCCACGGCTTGCTTGTCGCGCCCCAGGGCGCAAATCACGCCGAGGGCATTGAGGTAGGCGGTCATGACGTCGGTTCACCGAGTGGCGTTACGCGATAGTGCGGGCCTTGTGGCAGGTTCAATTCGAAGCTCAAGGGTTGGGTGTAACGGATGTCCCAGCGCGCCGGCAGGGAACGTTGGCCGCCCTGTTGCTGCGCGTCGGGGTAGTTGCGCGACAGCTCGCCCGCCGGGGTCAGGGCGAACAGCAGCGCGGCGAACAGCTCCCGGGCTTCCGGGTTGGGTGGCAGCAGGCCGTCGGCCTGCCAGTGCCCGTCGATCAACCGCTGACGCGCCTGGGGAATGCCCAGCGGATCCATCATCGACCAGCGGATGCCGGGGCCTTCGCGCTGGATCACCAGCAACCAGTCTTGCTGTTGCCCGGCCAGGTGACGTTCGATATGCAATTGCATCGGCAGCGGCAGGCTCGGGTTGCCGGCCGGCAGTGGCGCCTGACTGGCGCAGGCACCGAGCAGCAAGACGCAGGCGAGCAGCAGAACACGCAACATCAGACAGCCTCGTTCAAGGGTTTGCGGGCCACCACGTTGACCAGAGTTTCTTCCCGCTGGCCAAAAGGCTTGGGCTGGCGCAGGCCAAAACGTTCGAGCAGGCCGAAATCCTTCGACCGGCTCCACCACAGGTACGGGTACGAAACGTTCTGTTCGGCGAACTCGAAACCCTGCTGGCGAATCATCTCCAGGTACTGCGCCGCGCTCTTTTGCACGTGCATCGGATGGCGGAACAGCCAGCGAATCACCCACGTATCAATGTAAGCCTCGGTGGACTCGGCGAACAGCAGATAACCGCCGGGTTTGAGCACCCGATAGAACTCGGCCAGGGCTTTTTCCTGCTCCACCAGATGATGGAAGGTCTGGTGACAGAACAGCAGGTCGACGCTGGCATCCGGGACATTCAAAGTCGCGCAGTCGCTGCCGATCAGCTCGACGTCGAAGCCCAGACGCGCGGCCTCGGCGGCGCTCAGTTCAAGGCTGTGCGGATCGGCATCGACGCCGATCAGGCGCTGCGGCGCGAAGGTCTGGCGCAGATGGCCGAACGACTTGCCTTGGCCGCAACCGGCATCCAGCAGCACCGGACTGGCCGGCAACGATTCGCTGAACAGTCCGCGCAGATCGTTGATCGCCACGCGCAACACATGGTGCTGCCAGGTGTGGCTGCGCAGGAACCAGAAGCCGAAGCGGGTTTCCTCGACGTAGTTGTCGCTCAAGTAATTCATGTGTCGTCCCTTGCACAGAGTTCGGAGATCGTCTTCAGCCGACGGCGCGCTTCACTGACGAACGGGTTGCGTTCGTCCCAGGCGTAACCGGCGAGGATCGAGCAGATCATGCGGCGGATTTCCGGCGAGCCTTGCTCGTGGAAAATCACGTCCTGGAAAGTGCCGGCGTACCAGCCTTCGACGTAGCAGCGGAAAGTGTCGACCCCGCGTTTCAGCGGCTCGGCGAACTCGCTTTGCCAGTCCACCGTTTCGCCCTGCAACTGCCGGTGCAGCACAGCGGCGGCCATGCTCGCCGAACGCATGGCAATGGTCACGCCCGAGGAAAACACCGGGTCGAGAAATTCCGCCGCGTTGCCCAGCAGCGCAAAGCCCGGGCCGTGCAGGGTTTTGACGTTGGCCGCATAGCCGCCGAGAGTACGCGCAGGGGTGTCCCACACCGCGTTGTTCAGCACCTTGGCCAGGCTCGGGGTTTCGGCGATGAAACCGCGCAGGCAGGCGTCGAGGTCGGTATCGCGACCTGCGAAATGTTCAGCGGCAGCCACCACGCCGACGGAGCAGCGACCGTTGCTGAACGGGATCGACCAGAACCAGATGTCGCGATGCTGCGGGTGGGTGGTGATGAGGATCTTCTCGCGGTCGAAGTCGGGATGATCGATGTGGTCTTCGACGTGGGTGAAGACGGCCTGACGAACCGGGAAATTCGACGGCGCTTCCAGGTCGAGCAGGCGCGACAGCACGCGGCCGTAGCCGCTGGCATCGAGGACAAAGTCGGCTTCGACGCGGTATTCGCTGCCGTCTTCGCGGCGCACATCCAGCTGCGGTCTCGGACGTTCGAAATCGACGCTGACAATCGCGTCGCCGTAGCGGATTTCCGCACCCTGCAACGCCGCCTGATCGGCCAGCAACTTGTCGAAGTCGGCGCGTTGCACCTGCAGGGTCGTGGGCTTGCCGGCGGTGAAGGTGTCACCAAAATCGAAGGCGCTGTAGCGCTCGCCCCAGGCGAATGCCGCGCCGTTCTTGCGCTGGAACCCGGCGGCATTTACCGCTTCGAGCATGCCGGCTTCTTCGACGAAATCCAGGCAATGGCAGAGCAGGCTTTCACCGATGGAGAACCTCGGGAAATGCTGGCGCTCGATCACCAGCACGTCGTGTCCCTTGCGCTTGAGCAATGCGGAGGCAATGGCGCCGGAGGGGCCGGCGCCGATGATCACGACCTGACGGGATTCCATTTCAACGATTGGCACGCGAGCTCCTGGGTACGGCAATAGGATTCAGTGACGCCCGGTGCAAGCCGATGAAGGCCGGCAACAGCGTCGCGATCAGACCCATCAGCATCAGCGCAAAATACAGCGCCGGGCTGATGAGCTGTTGTTGCAACAGCAGATTGAGAAAAACGATTTCGCTCAAGCCGCGAATGTTCAGCAGCACGCTTTCGCGCTAGCGGCTGGCGCCTGCGAACGACGCGCCGGCCCAGCCGAGACCGAGCCAGTTGCCCAGGATTTTGCTGGCGACCGGCAACAGCAGCAGCGCCGCCCATTGCACGGCGCCGAGGCTGGCGAGGGCGCTGTGCACGTCGATCTGGACGATGCCGAAAGTGAGGATCAGCGGAATCGCGACCCAAGTCTGCAAACGGTTCATCCAGTGCGCTGGCAGCGGCAATACCAGCGGCACCTTGAGCGCGGCCATGCACAGCAGATAACCGATGCCGAAAATCAGTGCGTTGAGTTTGTAGTGTTCGGCCAGCACCAACAGCGCAAAAAAGCCGAGGCTGTAGGTCAATGGCCGGCGTATGCCGAACACCCGCAGCAGCACCGGCACGCAGGCCATCCCCAGCGGCAGCAACAGACTGCTCAGGTGCAGACTGCCCTGGGCGAGGCCGAACAGGGTCCAGCAGGTCAGGTCGATCAGGATTGCGGTCTGCACCAGACGCCGGGTGGCGGCGGGCGGGTAGTCGATGTGGCGCAGGTACAGGTACAACACCGGGATCGCAGTGATGGCGAACACCAGACCGATCGCCAGCGAGTTGATCCACGGTTGCGTCGGCAACAGCCAGTACGCCGTCGCCAGGCCGCAGGTGAACGGCACGGCAAAACTCGGCAGGGCGATCTTCACGCTCTGACGGTCCAGGCGCAGGTCGATCACGTCACTGAGGATGTGCCCCAGCAGCAGCGCGAAGCTCAGGCTGTAGAGATTTTTCAGCCAGCCCGGCGCGATCAGTTCGGCGCCGTTGAGTTGCCAGCCTGGTTCGATCCAGAAGTACATCAGCAGCGGCAGTCCGAAGCTGGCCAGCAGCAATTGACTGACGATCGGGATCAGCCCGAAATGCCGGCCGACCCGGGTGGCGACGAAGAACAGCGCCAGGGCCATCAGCCAGAAAATCACCACCATCATGCTGCAGGCTCCGTGACGGCAACCGCGTGGGCCTGACGCCCGGCCCACGGCGCGAGCATGAAGCTGAACGCCAGTCCAAGGCTCACCGACAGGCCGAAGTTACTCACCGCCGGCGTACTCGACACCGCCAGCAGACCGAACGACAGCCAGGTGGTGGCGGCCGCGAGCAAGGTGCCGAGCAGGCTGACCGCCGCGCCGCCGACCTGTTCGCGCATGAGGATCGCGTAGTCGACGCTGATCGCCGTCACCAGCAACAGGCCGAACAGGCTGAACAGGGTCAGCGGCTGACCGAGCCAGCCCAAGCTGGCGAGGCTGCACAGCGCAGCAAGCAGCGGCAGAGCGACGATCCGCAGCGCGCCACCAAGACCGAACGGCAGCATCAGCACCAGCACGATCAACACGCAGGACGCGAGTTTGAGTTCAGCGGCGCTGATCTGGGTCTGGGCGAACACCTTGTTCAGATCGCCGAGCCGGTCCACCAGTATCACGCCCGGCAGGTCCAGCGCCTGCACCCGCAACAGCGACGGATTATTCAAGCCTTGCAAGCTGACCATCGCTGCCACGCCGTCCTCGGTCGGCCCCAGCCACAGCGTGCGGTAGGGCTCGCCGAGGGGGCCGGCCAGCGCGGCATCGATGTCTTCGGCGGGTAGCGCCTGCAACTGTTGCAGTTCGGTTTGCAGCGCCGCCAGCGGCACGCCGACCTCCGGCAACGGCTGCCAGAACTGCGGCAACTTGCTCAGCGCCTCACGCACTTGTTGCTGTTGAGACGGCGGGCTGACCAGTTGATTGAGCGCCAGATAACCCTGCAACTTGTCGAGGTTGACCAGTTGATCCAGTCGCTCGCTCAGGGCCGCTTGCCGTTCCAGCAATTGCTGCTGATCGGCGGCGCGCACCAGGAAGAACTGGCTGGTCGGCTGATAGCCGGTAATCCGCGCAATGGTCTGCGCCTCATCGGTCAGGCGTTGCGGCGCGCCGACCCACTGGCGAATGTCGTTCTTGCTTTCCAGTTGCAGCAGGCCACCGACGCAGAAGGCGATCAGCAGGGCCAGCAACACCGGCGTCCTGATGTGTTCGAGCAGGGTTTCGCGCAACCGCACCAGACGCTCGGCCAGTTGCAGCGGCCATTGCGCCGGGCGCAGTTCGACGTTTTTCAGCAGCGCCGGCAGCAGGCACACCGCCGACAGGTAGGCGCCGAGCAAACCGGCGGCGGAAAACACCGCGATCTGGGTCAGCGCCGGGAAAGGCGTCCAGGCCAGCGCCAGGTAACCGATGGCGCTGGTGATCAGGCTCAACGTCAGCCCGGACAGGGTCAGGCGCAGCGCCGGCCAGCTGTGCCACGGCTTGAGGCTCCAGCTCTTGGACAGGTAGTGCAGCGGGTAATCCACCGCCACGCCGATCAGGCTGGAACCGAGCACCAGCGTCATCACGTGCATGTGCCCGAACAGCGCCACGCAGGCCACTGCACCGAACAGCATGCCGACCAGCACCGGAATGAACGCCAGCAGCACCCGCCAGCGGCGGAAGGCGAGCAGCAACAAAAGCAGAATGCCGACGGTGGCGCCGCCGCCGACCCAGGTCATTTCCCGGGTCGCTTGCTGCTGACCGTTGGCGGCGTACAGCAGGCCGCTGGCGGCCAGCAATTGCACGTCGGCGCGAGCCGCTTGTTCACGGCTGTGTTGTAGCAGGGCGGCGACTTGCAGCGGTTGATTCATGTCGAAGGCGCTGCCGGTGGTGCGCGCCCGCAGCAGCACCCAGCTCTTGCCGTCGGCATCGGCGATCAACGCGCCGCTGCCGATGTCCAGTTGCACCGCGCCATGTTGTGGCTGGCTGTTCTGGATGCGTCCGGTCAGGCCCAGCCAGTCGTCCTGACTCGGTACCAGGCTGAATCCGGTGAACGGGTCGAACAGCGCCTGCACCCGTTGCTGGATGAAGGCGTCGGGATGTTCGCTCAGCAGTTGCCGGTCATCCGCCGAAAGCATCGCCAGCCGCCCTTGCAGCAATTGCGTGCGCAGGGCCGGCAGGTCGGCTTGCAGGTTCCACTGGACCTTTTCGAACAGTCCGCTGGCCTGCCATTGCTCGCCCAAGGTCTGGGCCATGGCGACGGCTTGTTGGCGATCGGCGTGACCGACCAGCACCAGCATGTCGCGGTTGAGCGGTTCCTGCATGCGTTGTTCAGCGCGCAGTTCGAGGGCGTCCGGGTGGGTGCCGGGCACCAGTTCCATCAGGTTGGCCGACAGCGGCGCACCGTCGCGCCACTGCCAGGCGCCCAGTGCGACGACGGCCAGCAGCAGGATCAGGAACAGCCAGGGCAGCCTGCGTTCACTCGGCAAAGTCATGTTGCTCCGCGTCGCTCAGAGGTTGGCCGGCGGTGCTGTCCTGCATGCGCAGCACGGTGCTGTCGCCCTGGGTTTCCAGGAGTTCGATGGTGTTCACCAACGTGCCGCCGCTGATGTTGATCTGATTGAAGACCTGCTTGAGCAGCACCGAGCGCGGGGTCAGGGTCAGTTGCCATTTCTGCGCATCGCCGCTCAGGGCCAGTTCGAAATCCCGTTGCAGACCGCTGCTGTCGCCTTGCAGGACCGCGAGGAACAAACGGTTCTGTTCGGCCCCGGCGCTCTTGTTCGGCAGCAGTTGCCAGCCGGTGGCATCACGCCGGGCAATGCCCTTGGCGCTGATCCGGTAATCCTGCTGCAGCGGGGTTTTCAGCAGCCAGAGCAAACCGTGGTTTTTCGCCAGCACGAAGCTGCCCTTGCTGATCAGCGGCTGGGGCAGGGCGCGCAGGTGTTTTTCCTGGATGAACTGGCCGTGGATCACGTCCGGCTTCGCCAGTTGCTCGCTCAACTGTTGCAGGTCGAAGGCGTTGGCCAGCGACGACAGCGTCAGCAGCGCAAGGGCCCCGAGAGATTTCAACAGCACATTCATCGCAGCATCCTTTCCACGGCATCGGTGAAGACTTTCGGCGAGGCCAGTTGCATCTCGCGGCTGCTCATCTCGACGGCGACCTGCACCGAGCTGGCGCGGGTCAGGCGTTCGCCGGTCTCGGCATCGGTGATCAGGTAGTTAATCTTCAGGCGGTTTTCCCATTCCACCAGACTGGCGCGCACGTTCAGCCGCTGACCGAACACCGCGCCGCGCACGTAGCGCAATTGCAGGTCGATCACCGGCCAGGCGTAGCCCGAGTCGACCATCTGGTTGTAGTTGTGGCCGATCTTGTCGAGCAACGCGCAGCGCGCCACTTCCAGGTATTTCACGTAATGGCCGTGCCAGACGACGTGCATGGTGTCGACGTCAAAGAACGGCACGAGGATTTCCGTATCGGCGTGAAGCACTCCGGCGCTACGCATGCAGCCTCCAGTGTTGTTCGGCGATGCGTTGCAGGCACAGGCGCAGTTCGCCTTCCAGGGCGCGGTCTTCGATCACCGGCGGGAAGTCCTGGGCCAGTTGTTCATGCATGGCGGCCAGCGACGGTGGCAGCGGACGCGCGTCTGCATCGCGGCCGCGCAGCCACACGCCTTGATTGGCCGCGAGCAGCGTGGCGGCGGCGACCTGTTCGGTCAGCTCCAGTACACGAATGGCGTCGCGGGCGGCGATGGTGCCCATGCTCACCTTGTCCTGGTTGTGGCACTCGGTCGAGCGCGAGAACACGCTGGCCGGCATGGTGTTTTTCAACGCTTCGGCGGTCCAGGCGCTGGCGCCGATCTGCACGGCCTTGAAGCCGTGGTTGAGCATCGCCCGGTCGGCGCTGGCGCCGGACAGGTTGCTCGGCAAACCGTGGTTGTAACGCTCGTCCACCAGCAGCGCGAGTTGTCGGTCGAGCAGGTCGGCGACGTTGGCCACGAGGTTTTTCAGGCTGTCCATGGCGAACGCGATGTGTCCGCCGTAGAAGTGCCCGCCGTGCAGCACGCGCTCGGCTTCGGCGTCGATGATCGGGTTGTCGTTGGCGCTGTTGAGTTCGGTCTCGATGAACGAACGCAGCCAGTTCAGGCTGTCGGCCAGCACGCCAAGCACGTGCGGTGCGCAGCGCAGCGAGTAGCGATCCTGCAAGCGGTGCAGCGGCGCGGTCGGTGCGTCGATCGCCAGATCCTTGCGCAGCCACGCGGCGACCTGCATCTGTCCCGGATGCGGCTTGGCGGCGAACAGGCGCTCGTCGAAGTGCTCCGGATTGCCTTGCAGCGCCACCACGTTCAGCGCGGTGATGCGGGTGGCCAGTTGCAGCAGGTAATCGGCGCGGGCGTAGGCCAGGCAGGCTAGGCCGGTCATCACGGCGGTGCCGTTCATCAGCGCCAGCGCTTCTTTCGGGCGCAGCACCAGCGGGGTCCAGCCCAGTTCGCGGTGCACGTCGGCAGCTTGGCGGCGTTCGCCACGGAACATCACTTCGCGCTCGCCGGACAGGGTCGCGGCGACGTAGGACAGCGGCGTCAGATCGCCGCTGGCGCCTACCGAACCCTCTTCGGGGATCAGCGGCAAAATGTCGTGTTCAAGGAAGGCATGCAGACGTTCGAGCAGTTCGATGCGCACCCCGGACACGCCGTGGCACAGCGACTGCAAACGCGCCGCCAGCACCGCGCGGGTGGCCTGGGCGTCGAGCAGTTTGCCCAGCCCGCAACCGTGGAACGTGTAGAGATGACGCGGCAATGCCTCGACGTGATGCAACGGCACCGCGACCACGCAGGAATCGCCGTAACCGGTGGTCACGCCGTAGATCACGCCTTCCTTGTCCAGCAGCGAATCGAGGAACCGCGCGCCTTTGGCGATGCGTTCGCGATAAGGCGCGTCGCTCTGCAACTGCACGGGCGCCTGACGGTTGGCCAGGGCCAGCACGTCTTCGATGCGCAAAGGGCGTTCGCCGAAGGTGACCGGCTCAGGAGTTGGCGTTGTCATCGGTTTTCCAGAATGGGTAAAAGTTGAACCATTGGCACGGTGCTTCGAGGCAATAGTGACTCAGGCGTTGCGCATAGCGGGTGGCCCACTGATGAATGACCTGTTCGCGCTCGCGGCGTGACCACACCACGGCGTCGGCGAACGGTTCGAGGGTCAGGCGATAGTGTCCGTCAGGTTGCTTGAGGCACATCAGCAGGTTGACCGGGCATTTCAGCAGGCCGGCCAGCAGCCACGGCCCTTGCGGGAACGGTGCCGGGTGGCCGAGAAAGTCCACGGTCACGCTGCGCCCGCCGTGCAGCGGCACACGGTCGCCGGCAATCGCCAGCCACTCGCCGCGCTCCAGCCGTTCGTGCAGTTGCAGCATGATCACCGGGTCCAGCTCGCTGACCTGGATCAGACGCAGGTTGGTCGCCCCGGCCTCGCCCAGCAGGCGATTGAATTGCTCGGCGTGCTTGGTGTGCACCAGCACGTTCATCGTGACCTTTTCACCCAGCTCCGCCAGCGCCCGGCACACTTCGAGATTGCCCAGATGCGCGCCCACCAGCATTTGCCCGCGACTGCCGCGCAACTGATTGCGCAGCAGCGCCGGGTCGATGATTTCGATCTGCTCGATCTTCAGCTTGCCGTTCCACACGTCGAGCTTGTCGAGCAGCGAATCGGCGAATGCCATGAACTGGCGGAATACCCGCCATCGGGTCGGGCGCAATTCGTGGCGACCGCTCCAGTCGGCGAGGCGCTGCTGATACTGCCAGGCACTGCGCCGGGCGGTGCGGCCGAACAGGAAAAAGTACAGGACGATGCCGTACAGCAACGGACTCAGCAGGCGTCGGCCAAGAACCTTGGCGGCGAACGCGGTGAATTTCATCAGCAGGAAACTGCCGCGCTCTTCGCGGTCGGCCCAGTGCTTCTTGTCGGTCTCGACGGTCATGAGCGCCACCGTCGCCAGAGGATTACGGGCAGGCGCAGCAACATGCCGAAGAACAGGCGCGTGTGCATGCTCGAGATCAGCACGTTGTCGTGGAACAGGCGAAAGTGCGACACGCCGTCCAGCGGGTAATGCACGCTGGTTTGCAACCAGCGCATCGGCTGATTGCGCCATGACAGGCGCACCAGAATGTCCGAGTCGAAATCCATGCGCTTGCCGATCCGCGCCGAGTCGATCACGCCCAGCGTCGGTTCCAGCGGGTACACGCGGAAGCCGCACATAGAGTCGCGAATCTGCAGCGACAAGGTGTTGATCCACACCATCACGTGGGTCAGGTAACGCGCATACAAACGGCCTTTTGGCACACTGGCGTCATACAGCGGATAACCGCAGATCAGCGACTTGGGGTGAGCGCGGGATTCTTCGATGAAACGCGCGACATCCTGCAAGTCATGCTGACCGTCGGCGTCGACCTGCAAGGCATGGCTGAAGCCCAGTCGCGCCGCTTCACGCAGGCCGGTCATCACCGCGCCGCCCTTGCCCTGGTTGGCAGTGAGGCGCACCAGATAAACCCGCTCGCGCTCGGCCAGCAAATCCAGCACCGCCGCGCAGGATTTGCTGCTGGCATCGTCCACCAGAATGCACGGCAGATCCTGGGCGAGCAGAGCGTCGACCACCGTGCCGATGGCGGTTTCGTGGTTGTAGACCGGGATCACGGCGCAAGGGTTATGCATCGCCAGTCCCCAGCAGAATCCGCCCGCTGGAGCAGGTGGCCGTGTCGTTGCGATAGGCGAAATACAACTTGCCGCGCTCCGGGTCGAAGCGCAGGTGCAACTGGATTTCATCGCCGGGGCGCACCAGTTGTTGGAATTTCAGCACTTCCATGCCGGCGAAGGCGCCGGGCAGGTTGAGCAGTTGCCGACCCAGGTTCAGCGCCCATTCGACCTGCACCACACCCGGCAGCACCGGGGCCTTGGGGAAGTGGCCGCTGAAGTAGGCCAGGTCCGGCGGAACGCTCAATTGCAGGTTCCATTCGCCCTCGGTTTCGGCCTGTTCCAGAATCTCCGGTGCCTTCGGTCGTGGGGCCAGCAGCAAGGCTTCGACGTCGGCTTGAGGCAACTTGTCCTGCGAGGTCAGCGGCAACTGTCGCAGCAGACGCCAGCGGCGGGGCAGGGCCAGGGCTTCGCAATGGTCGCCGAGATGTCGGCGCAGGGTTTCGGTCAGGCTGCGCCGACCGTGTTCGCGCAGTGCAAACAGGCCGGATTCACTGAGCACCAGCAGCGCGCCGAGCGACGCACGGTTTTCCTGCACCACGCCCAGGCGCGCTTCGGCGACCCAGTCGTGGGCCACCAGCGCCTGTTCAAGCATCGGCAGGGAAATACGTTTCTCTTCGAGTTTGACGATCCGGTCGAGCCGCCCGAGCAATTCAAAGCGGCCATCGGCCTGAATACGGGCCGCATCGGCGGTGTGTTCGACATGCCCGGCGGGCAGATAAGGCGAAGCGATCAGCAGGGCGCCGTCGCTGTCCTGGCTCAACTCGACGCCGGCAAACGGCTGCCACAACGATTCGCCCTGACGCCAGGCGATACCGCCGGTTTCCGAGCTGCCGAGGATTTCTGTCGGCCACTGTCCCAGGCGTTGATACAGGCTTTGCGCGGCGTCTGCCGGCAGTGCGCCACCGGACGAAAACACCCGGCGCACGACGCTCAGCGCCGGCCAGTCGAGGTTGTCGCCCATGCGTTTGAGCAGCGCCGGGCTGGCGACCCAGGCAAAGGCCGGGTGCTCGCGGCTGGCGCGTTGCAGGTCTTCCGGGAAGGCCAGTTGCTTGCGCAGGAACGGACGCCCGGCGCACAGCGGCCACAGCACGCGGAACAGCAAGCCGTAGATGTGCTGGGTGGCGACGCTGCCAAGAATGCAGGCTTCGCCGAGATCCGCGCCCCACAGTTGCTCAAGGGCTTCGACTTCGTTGGCCAGTTGGCGCAGGGATTTGTCGATGCGCTTGGGCTCGCCGCTGGAGCCGGAGGTGCACAGGCTCAAGCGGCACTGGTCGAGATCCAGATCGGCAGCGGGCAGGGCCGGTTGCAGCAGATCGCTGAGGCGGGCGTCATCGGCCTGATCAGTCAGCCACAGATCGACGTCGTTCGACCAGCGCTGGCGGGTCTGCGCTTGCAGATCCGAGGGCAGCAGTACGCTGACGCCGGCCCGCCAGGCGCCGAGGAGGGCGACGGCCAGGTCGGCGGCATCTTCCAGATGCACCGCCAGACGCTGCACGCCGCGCGCTTGCAGACCTGCCGCCAGGCTCAGGGCCTGTTCGCGCAGTTGTGCGTGATCGAGTGCCGGTGCGCTCGTGACAACACGCGCCGGCAGGGCCTTGAGCAACAGCTGCTCAAGTTTTATCCAGTTCATGGGCGACCTCTTACCCGTTGTCGTATCAGCCATTCAATGGCAAACATCAGGCCGATCAATCCGTAGGAGATCAGGCCGGTGTACAACATCCACCAGTTCAGCGGCGCCCACAGTGTCAGCAGGGCGGCGCACAAACCGTTGCAAAAGAAAAACACGCTCCAGGCCACGGTGACCTGGCGGGTGTAACGAATCGCCTTGGGCGGCAGTTGCGGTTCACGCAGGCGCGCCAGACGCTCGACCATCGGCGGGCCGTATTTCAGGCTCAGGCTGAACAGCACCAGCATGAAGCCGCTGATCAGCACCGGGTACCAGCGCAACAACAAAGGGCTGTCGACCACCGCCAGCAACAGGCAGAACACGATTGCCACGCAGGCCATCCACAGGCTGCCGGGCTTGCGTTCGCCGGTCAGCGCCCGGGCCAGCCACAGGCCGCCCAGCAGCAGACCGAACTGCCATGGCGCGAAATGCTCCATGCCGAAATACACCGCAAAGGGATACAGCAGGCCTGCCATCAGCAGGCCGAGGCCGATCAGTCGGCTCATGCGGCCGGTTGAACCAGACGGTAGACCGCCTCGACCACGTCGCTGACGGTGCGCACCGACTTGAATTCCTCGGCGGCGATTTTCTTGCCGGTCTGGCGTTTGATGTGATCGATCAGGTCGACGGCGTCGATGCTGTCGATTTCCAGATCCTGATACAGATTGGATTCCAGGCTCACGCGAGCCGGGTCCAGTTCGAACAGCTCGACCAGGGCATCGCGCAGGGTGTTGAAGATGTCGTCACGAGTTTGCATGGTCCGGTCTCAAGCTGCCTGTTTTGCCGTGACGAACGCCG
This sequence comes from Pseudomonas sp. GW821-FHT11D10, assembly GCF_058808435.1. Classification (NCBI taxonomy): domain Bacteria; kingdom Pseudomonadati; phylum Pseudomonadota; class Gammaproteobacteria; order Pseudomonadales; family Pseudomonadaceae; genus Pseudomonas; species Pseudomonas sp. GW821-FHT11D10. The sequence continues at coordinate 151,684 of NZ_JBXARR010000005.1, forward strand.
CAAGGCTCGCCACGTTGGAGAAATGGTTACGGGTGTCCTTGGCGTCGGCGTCGATCTTGATGCCGTACTTTTTCTGGATCGCCAGGCCGAGCTCCAGGGCGTCGACGGAATCCAGGCCCAGGCCTTCGCCGAACAGCGTCTGGTCGTCGCCGATGTCCTCTGCGCTGATGTCTTCGAGGCCCAGGGCGTCGATGATCAGCTCTTTGATGTCACGGTTTAGATCGCTCATCTTCGGCGAGCTCCTTGATAAAGAATTGGTGTAAATAGTCGTTGAGCTTGCGCGAAGCCTGCGGGGCAGGCCCCTGCGCGGCGAAAGTCTGTGGGTCTATATCGGCCCCGACACGAAAACTGAAGTGCACGCGGCGACTGGGAATGCGATACCAGGGCTCGGCCTTGGTCAGGGTGGTCGGACTGACGTGGATGACCACCGGGGTGACGATTTTCGCACCGCGCAAGGCGATGGCCGCCGCGCCCCGATGAAAGGCCGGCGCCTGACCCGGCTGGGTGCGGGTGCCTTCGGGGAAAATGATCAGGGTCTGCCCGCTCTGCAAGGCACCGGCGGCGGCGTCGAGCATGTCCATGCTGCCGTCGTTGCTGATGTATTCAGTGCTGCGCAGCGGGCCACGGGTGAAGGGGTTTTCCCACAGGCTTTTCTTCACCACGCAATTGGCCCGGCGCACCAGGCCGATCAAAAACACCACGTCGATCAGCGACGGGTGGTTGGCGATGATCATCTGCCCCGGGCGGCCGAGACGTTCGGCGCCCTGAATGTCGTAGGTCAGCACACCGGTACGGGCCATGAACCGGACGAAAAACCAGAACAGCCGGCTGACGGTCTGGCGCGCCCGCTCGCGATGCACCCTGGCATCGCCCGGCAGACAGCCGAGCAATGGAAATACCAGCAGGCGCAGGCACAGGCCGCCGAGCCCGAACAGGGCGAAGCTGGTGGCAGTGGCCAGCAGACGCCAGTAATAGGCGTCGCGGTTTTTTCCGATTACGGGTTGCGTTGCCAGGTCCATAGACGAGTCTTCCAGGCATGTTGGCAATGGGGTTGCTGACCGAGCAGGGTTCGCAGCAGATTCAGCGCGTGGGGCCACTGCGTTTTGGACAGTGCTTCGGGGGCGCTGTTCAGGGTCAGCCGCCAGTCGGTACCGGGGGTGAGCAACAGCCCGACGGCATAGGGGAACGGTACGTCGTCGATCCACGTCGAATAGGCTTCGGGCGGTTGTTCCTCGGTGATCACCAGCAGTACCGCCGGGGCGCCTTCGTTCAACAGCGTTGCCGCTTCGAGCATGCCGTGTTCGAGGCCGTCGCCGGCTGCGGCGAGGGCGGTCATTTCGCTGGTTTCGCCGCGCATGATCGACCACAGGCCGATGATCGCGTTGTGCACCGACAGGCTGAACTGGGTCGGCGACAGCGGCTGTTCGTTGGCCAGATCGCTGAGGATTTCAAAGGTGCGCGGGGTTTCGCCGTGCCGTGATACGAACACCAGCGGCAAATTTTCCCGACCGTCGGCCAGCGGCCAGCCGACACTGAACGCCATCCGCGCCAGACGACTGAGACGACGGCGCTGCATGGCCGGCAGAAACGACACATCGGGTGCGGCATCGCTGCCTTCAAGCACGACCGGCTGTCGGCTCCAGGCCTGCCAGGCTTCCACACTGTCGAGCCCGGGAGCCCAGGCGCGCCATTGGGCGATGTTGAAGTTGATCACGGACATTTATCCCGCCCCTGCGGGCTGATTTGACGCGGTTTCGCCAACGTCGCCGCTGAGCTGATTTAGCCGGAAATGGCATGGCGCGTGGCGCCGGGTGGCGCGCATTATCCCGGTGCGACGAGTGTGTAGCAAATGCTGGTTACATTTTGCGCAGTGAAATGGACCGAATGGTACGCAGCGAAAAACTGTCACTTGGCCATTATCCAGATTGTCGGGTGTCTGTCTGTCGGGCATATCGGCGATCAACGGGTGTCTTTGCCCCGTATTCATTGGGATATTGGCGCCTGACTCTGTAGTCCGTGTCCATCGAGGTAGCGAACCGGCACCGGGCACCACTACACTCGGCCATTCTTTGATACACGGAGGTTTTGTCATGCGGCGCGTGGTGTTCAATCAGAAAGGTGGCGTGGGCAAATCCAGCATTGCCTGCAATCTGGCGGCGGTGAGCGCCAGCGAGGGTTATCGCACGCTGTTGGTCGACCTCGATGCCCAGGCCAATTCCACTCAGTATCTGACCGGGCTCACGGGTGACGACATTCCGATGGGCATCGCCGACTTCTTCAAGCAGACCCTGTCTTCCGGGCCGTTCTCGAAAAAGAATCAGGCGGATATCTACGAAACGCCGTTCGACAACCTGCACATCATCACCGCCACCGCCGAACTGGCCGACCTGCAGCCCAAGCTTGAGGCCAAACACAAGATCAACAAGCTGCGAAAGCTGCTCGACGAGTTGTCGGAGGATTACGACCGGATCTATCTGGATACGCCGCCGGCGCTGAATTTCTATGCGGTCTCGGCCCTGATTGCCGCCGATCGGGTACTGATTCCCTTTGACTGCGACAGCTTCTCGCGTCAGGCCCTCTACGGTCTGATCGCCGAGATCGACGAGTTGAAGGAAGACCACAACGAAGGCCTGGAAGTCGAAGGCATTGTGGTCAACCAGTTCCAGGCCCGGGCCAGCCTGCCGCAGCAGATCCTCGACGAGCTGATCGCCGAGGGCCTGCCGGTACTACCGGTCTACCTCGCCAGTTCAGTGCGCATGCGCGAATCCCATCAGGCCAACACGCCGCTGATCCACCTCGATCCACGGCACAAGCTGACGCAGCAGTTCGTCGAACTCCATAACCTGCTCGAAGACGCCTGAAGCCTTGTCAGATGCCCTGGCTGCGCAGCCAGGCCATCAACTGCGGCAACGGGAAGGCCCCGCTCTGACGGGCCACTTCCCGGCCGTTGCGGAACAGAATCAGGCTCGGAATCGAACGAATCCCCAATTGCGCCGACAACTGCTGATTGGCCTCGCTGTCCAGCTTGGCCAGCCGGCACTTGCCCGCCAACTGCGCAGCCGCCTGCTCGAACACCGGCGCAAACGACTTGCACGGCCCGCACCAATCTGCCCATACGTCCACCAGCAACGGCAGATCACCCTTGATCTGACTGGCGTAATCGCCTTGCTTGAGTTCAAACGGCTTGTTCAACAGCACCTCGGACTTGCAGCGCCCGCACTTCGGGTGATCGTTGAGGCGCTCGGCGGGGATGCGGTTGAGGCCGTTGCAGGAGGGGCAGGGGATGAGGAGTGGGTCGGTCATGATAGGTCTCGATTGAGCAATTGATGTCACTGATCTGGTGTCGAGGGACTCATTTATCAATGTCTTGAATCGTCACAGTTTTCTGCCGGCCGCCTTTCGATTGATGTCTAGTCTGAGAGCAAATTCCTGTTTTAACGTTCGTCGTGAGGAGATCGCTTTGACTGTATCTGCGTGCTACTTTTGTTGCACAAATCGAGAGATCGATGACTTCCATTTACCGGATCGGAGTGACTTCATGTCCGTAACTTCCAGAATTCGCCGTCAGGGGGGCGCTGCAGTCATAACGATTCCTCCAACGCTACTGAAGCTTTTGCATTTGGATGTGGGCGCTCAACTGGAGTTGAATGTGGTCGATGGTGAGTTGGTTGCCAGGCCCGTCGCCCCGGTTGCTCGCAAGCGTTACAGCTTGGCTGAACTGCTTGAAGGCGCCGAACATTTACAGGAGCTGAATGCTCAAACTGCCGAAGCTCGTGAAGGTGAACCTGTTGGCAGGGAGTTGGGTTGATGGTGCGTCGGCAGTCCCCCCAACGGGGAGATGTTTACTGGATCGATCCCAATCCTGTGGCCGGGCGGGAGATGATGAACAGACATCGTTTTGTTGTCATCACGCCTCGTGAGATCAATGCTCTGGGTGTCAGCATGACGGTCCCGGTCACAAGCGGTGGCAATTTCAGCCGGAGCTCGGGGTTGGCCGTGACCATTTCAGGTCACGAAACCAATGGCGTCGCCGTGTGTAATCAGGTTCGAAGTTTTGATATCGAACAGCGTGTTCGTGACGGTAACGCTAAATTCATTGAGCGGCTGGATGACGTAACGATGGCTGACATCGTTGCTCGAGTCATCAGCGCAATTGATCCTTTGGATTGAGGTTACTCAGGACGAACAACTGATCTCCAGATGCTTGCCCCACTCAGGCGGCCGTTCCGCATAGCTCTCCATTCCAGGTTGTTCCTCGAATGGATTGCTCAGCACCGCGTGCAACCGGCGCACTTCTGAATAGTCACCCTGCTCGGCAGCATCAATCGCCCTCTGCGCCAGATAGTTGCGCAGGATGTACAGTGGATTCACCGCATTCATCCGCGCACGGCGCTGTTCCTGATCGGTCGCGCTATCGCGTGCGACTCGGGCGACATAGCGCTCGCCCCAGGCATCGAAACCCTTGATATCGACGAAGTCATCGCGCAGGCGAGCGACGGCCTGTTCGGCTGATTCTTCGCCCAGGCGGCGGAAGAACAGCGTGTAGTCGACGCCGCTGTTCTGCATCAGTTGCAGCAGTTGTTCCAGCAGTTGCTGGTCGTCGTCCTCGGCGGTGGTGAAGCCGAAGCGGCGGCGCATGAGGTCGAGGTAATGGGCCTGGAACAGCGGCAGGTACAGGCCGAGGGTTTCGCGCAGGGCTTCGACGCTGATGAACGGTGTCAGGGCCTGGGCCAGGGCGCTGAGGTTCCATTGGCCGACCGGCACCTGATTGCTGAAGGAGTAGCGGCCCTGATCGTCGGAGTGGTTGCAGATGAAGTTTGCGTCGAAATCATCGAGGAAGGCGAACGGGCCGAAGTCGAAGGTGATGCCGAGGATCGACATGTTGTCGGTGTTCATCACGCCGTGGCAGAAACCGTAGGCCTGCCACTTGGCGATCAGTTCGGCGTTGCGCTCGACGATCTCGCGGAACATCGCCAGATAGGGTTCCGGCTGTTCCAGGCATTCGGGGTAGTGCATCGCCAACACGTGTTCGCCGAGCAGCTTCTGCTGTTCGGGACGCTTGGTGTAATAGAAATATTCGAAATGGCCGAAACGGATGTGGCTCGGCGCCAGGCGCAGCACCATCGCGGCGCGTTCCTGTTTCTCACGCCACACCGGAGTGTCGGAGCCGATCACGCAGGCGGCGCGTGAAGACGGGATGTTCAGCGCATGCAGCGCTTCGGAAGCGAGAAACTCGCGGATCGACGAACGCAGCACCGCGCGACCATCGCCCATGCGCGAGAACGGTGTCTGCCCGGCGCCCTTCAGATGCAAGTCCCAATGCTCGCCGGCCGCGTTGTAGACCTCGCCCAGCAACAACCCACGACCGTCGCCCAGTTGCGGGGTGTAGCCGCCGAACTGGTGCCCGGAATAGACCATCGCCCGTGGCTCGGCATCGGCCCACAACTTGTGGCCGCCGAACAGTTCGGCAAATTCCTGGGTGTCGGCCACTGCCGGGTCGAGATCCAGCAGCGCCAGGGCCGCAGGGCTGGCCACCACCAGTCGCGGATTGTCGATCGGTTCGGGCAGCACATGGGCCGAGAACGCATCGCCCAGGCGGGCGAAGCGGTTGTCGAAGGTCAGTTCGTCGAGGGCTTTCAAGGGCCGGCTCCAGCAGAATGTCCGAGCATTCTGCTGGGAATGGCCGGGTTAGTCGAGTTTGGCCGGCGGCGGTTCCTGCAGCGGTTTCTGGTCGTCGCTGACCGGCACGATGGTTTTGGTTTCCGGTTCGATCGGCACCATCTTGTATTCCTGGCCATGCAGGTTCTTCAGGTAAACCTCCATCTGGCGGAACGAGATGTTGATGTGCTGCTTCTTGAACTCGCGGTTGATGAAGCGGTTGACCTCATCGAGTACCGGGTTGCGGTCGCCGAGGTCACGCACATGCATGCGCAGTTCGTGATCGAGAGTACTTTCGCCGAAGTTGAGGAAGTACACGTGCGGCTCGGGTTCCTTGAGTACACGCGGGTTTTCCCGGGCGGCCTTGAGCAGCAGTTCCTTGACCAGATCCAGATCGGAACCGTAATCCACGCCCAGTTTCAGGGTCACCCGGGTGATGGTGTCGGTCAGCGACCAGTTGATCAGTTGCCCGGTAATGAACGTCTTGTTCGGGACGATGATGTCCTTGCGGTCGAAGTCGGTGATGGTCGTGGCGCGGATGCGGATCTTGCTCACCGTGCCCGACAGGTTGCCGATGGTGATGGTGTCGCCGATCCGCACCGGGCGTTCGAACAGGATCATGATGCCGGAGATGAAGTTCGCAAAGATCTCCTGCATGCCGAAACCGAGGCCGACCGACAGCGCCGCCACCAGCCATTGCAACTTGTCCCAGCTCACGCCAAGGGTCGACAGGGTCGAGACGAAACCGACCCCGGCGATCACGTACGACAGCAGCGTCGTGGTCGCGTAGGCGCTGCCCTGAGCCAGATTGAGTTTCGACAGCACGAACACTTCAAGCAGGCCCGGCAAGTTGCGGGCGAGCGCAAAGGTGATGCCGATGATGATCAGCGCACCGAGCATGTCGCCGATGCTGATCGGCACCATGCTCATGTTGGCGCCGGTGCCGCTGGTGTATTCGTAGAGGGTGATGTTGTCGAGGTACGAGAACACCGTGATCAGGTCGGCCCAGACCCAGTACAGCGCGGCGATGAAGCCGCCGAGCAGTGCCAGACGGATCAGGCGCAGGGACTGTTCGTTGACCTTCTCGATGTCCAGGGTCGGCTCTTCGATCACCGCTTCGCCGTCGCCGGCCTCTTTCGCGGCCTGACGTTTGGCCAGGGCGCGCTGGTAAGCCAGACGGCGTGCCGCAACCGCGAGGCCGCGGACGAAGGTGGCTTCGATCACCAGCCAGAACATCAGCAGGTACAGGGTGTTGATCAAGCGGTCGCTGAGCTTCAGCGCAGTGTAGTAGTAGCCGAAGCACACGGCGACGAACAGCGCGATGGGCAGCAGGGTGAACATCACACCCACGGCCTTGCGGAACAGCGAGGCGTTTTCGTGGGTCGGGCTGCTGATCAGCAGGCGGCTGAGCAGCCACGCCATCAGGGCATAGCAGGTCAGCACCACCGGCATGCCGATGACATCGTCGGCCAGCGCCGCCGGTTGCAGTTCGGCAACCGCCACCACCGCCACCAGAGCCATGACCACCAGGCCGAGGCGACGCACCCAGCCTTGCAGGAATTCGACCTGCGGTTTTTCCCAGCGGAAGTGCAGTTCAGCCACGCCACCCGGCGCGAGGATCCGGTAAGCGGTGTAGAACACCAGCCACGCCTGGGCCATTTGCAGCAGCGCCGCGCCCATATTGGCGTTCTGCCCGCGGGCGTCGATCTGCAAGGCCAGCCCGCAGAGGGCCAGGCCCAGCGCCACCGGCATCGCCAGCAGAATATTGATCAGGATCGCCTGTGGCGTGTGCCACTGGCTGTCACGCTTGAAGTGGCCGATGTCCTGGTGAACCTTGTTCAGGCGCGAATACAGTTGCTTGCGCCGCCACAGCAGCGCGCCGATCAGCAGCGCCAGCGGCAGGAACAACAGCGGTCGCTGGGTCAGGCCGTCGGTCAGTTCGCTGAAGCTCGAGGCCAGCGGCAAAGTGTCGATCTGACGCTTGAGGCGCTCCGGCACGCCGCGCATCCATTCGGTGTCCAGCGGCTTGTTGCTGGGAATCCAGAACATTTGCTCGTCGAGGGTCGCGCGCAGACTTTGCGCGGTGCTCAGCAGTTGTTTCTGGTTCAGTTGCAGGGTGATCGACTCGTTGAGCATCGCGCTCAGTTCGCGGTTCAGACGTTCCAGCAGGTCGGCGCGGGTGTTGGCCAGTTCCAGCAGGCTCTTGCGCAATTGCGGCGTGACCTGCTCCGGCGGCTGGGTGGACAGCAGGTTGTCGACGTAAGACGTCGGGTTGCTCAGCAGTTCTCGTTGCTGGCTGACTTCGAACTGATACAGGCGAATGTCGGCGATCTGGTCCGCCAGGTCGCGATCGACCTTGAGGCGAGGCAGGGCCTGTTTCTGTTTATAGAGAATCTTCGACAGCAACAGGCTGCCCTTTAGCACGTTGATCTGCTCGTCGAGGGCCGAATCGCTCTGGGTCACGCTGTCCAGTTGCTGCTTGGTCTGCAGGTTCTGCTGGGTGACTTCGTTGAGGCGGTCGGTGCTCTTGAGCAGGTAGTCGGAGAGCTTGAGGTTGGCCGCGCTTTCGGTGGCGAGCAGAGTGCTGCCGCCGGACTTCTGCGCCTCGATCGATTGCTGGGTCACGGTTTCCTGAGACAGGGCCAGACGCTTCTGGTTGATCAGGGTTTGCAGCTCCTGAATCTCGCGATCCAGACGGTCGGACTTCTCCGAAAGCAGGTCATGCTGACTGTTGCCCAGATCCTGCAACTGGTTGTTGCCGGCCAGTTCCTGACGACGCAGCGGGATCAGCGCGTTCAGGGCGGCCAGCTCGGCGTTGATCTGGTCGCGTTGCTCGGCGCTCAGGGTCTTGCCGCCGTCCTTGCCGGTCTTGAGGATGTTGTTGATCTGCTGGATGCGCGTCTGGCTGCTGGAAATCTCGGCCTGAGCGCGCTCGGGGCGGGTCTGGGCGGTGATGATCAGGCTGTTGGCTTCGGCCAGGGCCTTTTGCAGATCGCTTTGCTGGGTCGAGCGCTCGGTGAGCATCTGCTCCAGCTGCTGGATGTTTTCCTTGGGGAAGCGCTGCGCCACCGGCACCACGGCGCTGGCCTTGAGGCGGGTCAGTTCGCGTGCGTTCTCGATGGTCTGCTTCGGCGCGGTCGCCAACTGCTGCTTGAGGTCGCTGAGCTTCTGCTCGTAGTCACGCCGGTTATTGAGCTGGTTCAGCGTGTTTTGCAGAACCGTTTGCAGGGTCTTTTTATCGGCGTCGGGCAGTTTGCTGTCGGCGATCTTGTCCAGACTGGCCTGCACGGCTTCGCTGGACGGCGGTTCGGCGGCTTGCAGCGGGCCGACGGAAAGACTCAGGCCCAGCAGGGCCGCGACGAAAAAGGAGCGCAGGGTAGGCATAGAGACCGGTCAAGCAAGTGAGAGTGGACGCAGTTTAGAGGAAGAGCCCGGGGCCCGGGCGACTTCCTTCGGGGAATCTGACGCCCACTTTGCCGATCTTGTTCCCGTCCATGACCGCAACCGTCCAGTGGGTGTTGTTCCATTCCACCTGGTCGCCAACGATCGGTGCACCGCCGACTTTCTGGGCAATGAAGTGACCCAGGGTCATGTCCGGATCGATGCCTTCGGCGGGCAGGCCGTACAGGGCGGCAACCGCTTTGAGCTGGGCGTCTCCTTCGAGTACGAAGTCGCCGAAGAAGCGCAGATCGAGGCCGCGTTGCGGCGCTTGGCTGAACAGTTTTCCGAGGGCCGGAAGGTTGTGTTCATGGCCGATAACACACAGCAAATCATCGACTTCCAGCACCGTACTACCCGACGGATGGAGCAGTTGTTGACCGCGAAACAGGGCGGCGATACGTGTGCCTTCGGGCATTTTCAGTTCACGCAGGGGCGAGCCGATGCACCATTTTTCCGCGCCGAGCTTGTAAACGAACAGTTCCCACTCGCTGGTGACGTGCACTTCGAGGGCGGCGCGGGAGATCGGCGCCGGCTCCGGTGGCACCGTCACCTTGAGCAGCTTGGCCACCCACGGCAGGCTCGTGCCCTGCACCAGCAGCGACACCAGCACGATAAAGAACGCAAGGTTGAAATACAGCTGCGCATTCGGCAGCCCGGCCATCAGCGGGAACACCGCCAGAATGATCGGTACCGCGCCACGCAGGCCGACCCAGGAAATGAAGGCTTTTTCGCGGCCATGGAAGGCCTTGAACGGCAGCAACCCGACCAGCACCGACAGCGGGCGTGCGAACAGAATCATCCACAGCGCCAGACCCAGGGCAGGCACGGCGATCGGCAGCAAGTCGTGCGGAGTGACCAGCAAACCCAGCACCAGGAACATGCCGATCTGCGCCAGCCACGCCATGCCGTCGAGCATGTGCAGAATGCCGTGACGGCTGCGCACCGGGCGGTTGCCGATCACCAGACCGCACAGGTACACGGCGAGGAAGCCGCTGCCGTGCAGGGCGTTGGTCAGGGCGAACACCACCAGACCGCCGGCGATCACCAGAATCGGATACAGGCCGGCGGCCAGATTGATCCGGTTGACCAGTTGCAGCATCAGCCAGCCACCGCCCAGACCGATCACCCAACCGATGCCGAACTCGCGGATCAGGTGGGTCAGCAGGCTCCAGTGCAGGCCGGTCTGGCCGCTGGCGAGCATGTCGATCAGGGTCACGGTGAGGAACACCGCCATCGGGTCGTTGCTGCCGGATTCGATTTCCAGGCTGGCGGTTACCCGTTCGTTCAGGCCCTTGCCGCCGAGCAGCGAGAACACCGCTGCAGCGTCCGTGGAACCGACGATGGCGCCGATCAGCAGGCCCTGGATCAGGTTGAGGTCGAACAGCCAAGCGGCGGCCATGCCGGTGAGGCCGGTAGTGATGAGTACCCCGACCGTCGCAAGTGACAATGCCGGCCACAAGGCCACGCGGAAACTGGACACCCGGGTGCGCAACCCGCCGTCGAGCAGGATCACTGCCAGCGCGAGGTTGCCGACCAGATAGGCCGTCGGGTAGTTATCGAAAATGATGCCGCCGCCATCGACCCCGGCAGTCATGCCGACCGCGAGGATGATCACCAGAATCGGGATGCCGAGACGGGAAGAAAGGGAGCTGACAAGAATGCTTGCGCCTACCAGCAACGCGCCGATCAAGAACAGGCTGTTGATGGTCGTCGCATTCAAAGGCAGTACTCCAGAAGCGGAAAGACGGGCACAAACTGACCATGCAGTCTGCGTGCCAGCGATTCTAACCTGTTGAAATGTGATGCTGTCAAAAAGGTTTTTGCGGCGGAGTCATTAGCGGTTGTGCCTGGCTTCAGACCGCTGCCCTCACCCTAACCCTCTCCCGGAGGGAGAGGGGACTGATCGCGGCGTTTGTACGAGTTGCACCGACTTGCAGTTGCGAGTCGAACTCAGGATCTGAAAAGCCCCGATCTGCTCCCTTTCCCCCTCGCCCCCTTTAGGGGGAGAGGGCTGGGGTGAGGGGGTGGCTTTTGATCTTGACCTTGATCTAAAAAATCAAAGGCTAAACCGCCCAACCATATTGTTCAGATCCAGCGCCAATCGCGACAGCTCATTACTAGCCGCACTGGTCTGATTCGCACCGGTTGCCGATTGCACCGACAGATCGCGGATGTTCACCAGGTTGCGATCCACTTCCCGCGCCACTTGCGCCTGTTCTTCGGCGGCGCTGGCGATCACCAGGTTGCGCTCGTTGATTTCAACGATGGCCGTGTTGATCGTGTCCAGCGACAGGCCGGCGCCACGGGCGATGTTCAGGGTCGATTCGGCGCGTTCGGTGCTGTTGCGCATCGAATCCACGGCGTGTTCGGTGCCGCTCTGGATGCTGCCGATCATGCGCTCAATCTCGCTGGTCGACTGCTGGGTGCGGTGCGCCAGGGCACGAACTTCGTCAGCCACCACGGCAAACCCACGACCGGCTTCACCGGCACGGGCCGCTTCAATCGCAGCGTTCAGTGCCAGCAGGTTGGTCTGGTCAGCCAGGCCACGGATCACGTCCAGCACCTTGCCGATGTCGCGGGATTCGTTGGCCAGATCGCCGATCAGGGTCGCGGTGCTCTGTACGTCGGCGCTCATCCGCTCAATGGCGCTGACGGTTTCCTGCACCAGATCACGGCCGTCGCCGGCGGAGGTGGTGGCGTTCTTCGAGGCTTCCGAGGTGCTGACCGCGTTGCGCGCTACTTCTTCAACAGCGCTGGTCATCTCGTTGACCGCCGTGGCGGCCTGCTCGATTTCGTTGTTCTGCTGGGTCAGGCCACGGGCGCTTTCGTCGGTGACGCTGTTCAGCTCTTCGGCGGCGGACGCCAGTTGAGTGGCCGAGCCAGAAATCCGCTGCAGGGTATCGCGCAGCTTCGACTGCATCTTGGCCATGGCCGCCAGCAGGCGACCGGCTTCGTCGGTGCCGTCAACGTGGATCGGCTGGGTCAGGTTGCCTTCGGCGATGGTTTCCGCCGCATCCAGTGCCTTTGCGATCGGCTTGGTGATGCTGACGGTCAGCAACCAGGCGAACAGGAAGGTCAGGCCAGTGGCGATCACCAACAGGGTCACCACCAGATTGAAGGCCGAGGAATACTGGTCGGCGGCCTGCTGGTTGGTTTCGCTGATCTGCTGGCCGTTGATCTGCATCAGGCGGTTGAGCACGGTGTTCATTGCTTCGGAGTTGTCGAGCAACTGGGTGTTCAGCAGGTTGCGCAGCTCATCCACCTGGTTGTTGCGCGACAGGGTTTTCATCCGGTCTTCGATCTGGCGGTACTGACCCAGCAACTGCACGTACTGATCGTAGGCCGCACGCTCTTCGGGGCTGCCGATCAACGGCTCGTAATCGGTCTGGGCCTTGCGGATCTGCTGGTTGCGCATCTCCAGCAGATCGACGGTTTTCTGCTGGACGTCCGGCTCGCGGTTCACCAGCAAACGGTACGACAGCACCCGTAGGCGCAGGGTCAGCTGGGTGAACTCGTCGAGGTTCTTGATGCTCGGCACGCTGCTGGAGGAAATGTCCTCGGCGGCGCCGCGGATCTTGCTCATCTGGTTCAGGGCGAACACACCGAGAATCAGCATCAGGCCGCCGATCAGGGCGAAGCCGGTGAACGCCCGGGGGGCGATATTCATATTGCGAAGGGACATGGGGCGTATACCAGGAAGGGCCGCATCCATGCGGGCTGAGACTGCTGTTGGATGACTTATCGGTCATACGACTAAAGTCTTGAGTCGGTGCGCGTATTTGTCGCATCCGCACCCAAGCGACGAAGTGCAGGAACCAGATCGGCAGATCACAGTCTCTAAGACTCGCAAGAACGGTCGAGCCGCCAGGAAAATCAAGGCCTTGCGCCGGTTTAACCCTGGCGTCAACGACGACTTTTCTTTATCGTACGCGCCCTTTGAAAAAGCCCTGGAAGATCAAAATGTTGGAAGCATCCCTCAGCCAATTGGAACAGCTCGTCAGCGACCTGGTGCAACAGAACCAGACCCTGTCGGAAACCAACCAGACCCTGTCCACGGAACTGGCCCAGGCCAAGGATGAAAACGAAAGCCTGCAACTGAGCCTGATGGAACAGGAAGAAAAGCACGGCGCCACCGCCGCGCGCATCCAGGCCTTGGTTGATCGCGTCAACGCAGGTCCTGTCAGCGCATGAACCACGGCACAGCAGGGGTAAAAGTCATCTCCATCATGGGGGAGGACTATTCGATCAAGGCACCGGCCGGGGAAGAACAGACCCTGCTGGACGCCGCATTGATGCTCAAGGCCGCACTGGCCGACACCAAGCGCAAATACCCGACGCTGATCGGCGACCGCCTGCTGGTGCTGGCGGCGATGAATCTGTGCTCGCAGCAGATTGAAATGAAGAAGCAGCATCAGGAAGAACTCGAGCGTTACCAAGAGCAAGTCAGCGCCACGGTCGAGACCATCGCCAAGACCATCAATCAGGGTTGATGGGGTTGCGCACAACCAAAGAATAGGATTGTCGATTACGCTGTATACAATCGGCACGGCTGTTGCAGTGTTTCAGCCTCTTATTCTTTGGGGGTGCTCCATGCAGTTCTGGCGTCGCAGTATTCAATGGCAGCTGATCCTCGGTATGGGCACCGCCCTGCTGGTCAGCATTCTGATCGTGGTTGGCATTTATACCCTGGTGGTCAACCGCCTCGCCCAGAGCTATCTGGTCGAACAGGCGCTGCCGTCGAGCATCGAAGCGACGCGCAACGACATCGAACGAATCCTCGTTCAACCCCTCACCGCCGCCAAGGACATCGCCAGCAACACCATGGTCCGCGACTGGCTGGCCAATGGTGAAGACTCCGCCAAAACGGCGGGCTTCGCGCAGTATCTGGAAGGCATCCGCGCCGAACACAAGGCGTTTACTGCGCTGATCATCGGCACCGAATCCAATCACTACATCACCGAAAAAGGCCTGGATCGCACCCTCAGCCGCGACAAACCGGCCGATGCGTGGTTCTACTCCTTCCTCGACAGCAATCAGCCGCGAACCCTGAACATCGACAACGACGGGGCCACCGGAGAGCTGGCGCTTTTCATCGATTTGAAGGTGGAGCAGGCCGGCAAAGTGGTCGGTGTCGCGGGCCTTGGGCTGAGCATGAAAGAGCTGTCGGAGCTGATCCACAACTTCAGCTTCGGCGAACGCGGGAAGGTCTATCTCGTGCGTTCCGACGGTTTGATCCAGGTCCATCCCGAAGCACAGTTCAGTGGTAAGCGCACCTTGAGCGAGCAGATCGGTGGCTCGGCGGCACAAGCGGTCATGGGCCATAAAGTCGCCGCCAACAGCAGCTTCCAGCGTGACGGCGAAGACTTCCTCGCCTTCAGCCTGCCTTTGCGCGACCTCGGCTGGACCTTGGTGGCCGAAGTGCCGCAGTCGCAGATCTACGCCGAAGCCCGCCGGGCGATGTGGATGAGCAGCGGCATCGGTCTGGCGGTGGCGCTGGTTTGCCTGGCGCTGGTGATCTGGCTGGCTCAGGGATTGGTGCGACCGATTCGTCAGGTAACAGCTGCACTGGTAGCAATCGGTAGCGGTGGTGGAGATTTGACCCATCGGTTAGATTCCAGCCGCGCCGACGAACTGGGCGACCTCGCCCGGGGCTTCAACCGTTTCCTCGACAGCCAGCGCGGGATGATCGGCGAAGTGCTGACCACCAGCGAGCGTCTGCGTGTTGCCGTCGGCCAGGTGGCCAGGGTTGTGGATAACACCGCCGAACGCTCCGGCCGTCAGCAGGAAATGACCGACATGGTCGCCACCGCCGTCCACGAGATGGGCCTGACGGTGCAGGAAATTGCCCAGAACGCCGGCAATGCTGCGCTCGCCTCTCAAACTGCGCGCGATGAAGCGATGCAGGCGCGGGAAGTGGTCGGCGGTTCGATTCGCCATATAGAAAGCATGTCCGATGAAATCGGCGTTGCCGCCGGCGCAGTGGGGGAGCTGGCGCATCAGGTGGCGTCGATCGATCAGGTGCTGGCGGTGATTCGCGGGGTGTCAGAGCAGACCAATTTGCTGGCGTTGAACGCTGCCATCGAAGCGGCGCGGGCCGGAGATATGGGGCGTGGTTTTGCGGTGGTGGCGGATGAAGTGCGCACCTTGGCGCGACGGACTCAGGCGTCTACCGACGAGATTCAGCAGATGATCGGCAGCCTCAAGCAGGGGGCGGAGAATGCGGTGTCTTCAATGCGCACCGGGCAGGCTGCGACTGGCACCGGGGTTGAGTCGAGCCAGCGTACGGGGGCGTCTTTGACCGCGATTACCGGGCAGGTCGAGCGCATCAGTGACATGAACCATCAGGTGGCGACGGCGACTGAGGAACAGTCGGCGGTGACCGAGGAGATCAACCGCAACGTGCAGGGGATTTCCGATCTGGCGCGGGCGACGGCGGGGGAGGTTCGCGCCTGTCGTGAGGATTGTCAGATGCTGCAGCGGCTGGCGGATGATCTGGCGCGGCAGATGGGTGGTTTCAAACTTACCTGACCGATCGTTCCCACGTCGAGGCGTCGAACCGTCTGCGTGGGAATGCAGCCCCGGACGCTCCGCGTCCTCTCAAGATCGTGACGCAGAGCGTCACAGGAGGCATTCCCACGCGGAGCGTGGGAACGATCGCTCACATAATCCGGATCAGAACCACGCGTCCTGCATTGCCAGACACGTATCATCCCGCGCCTCCAGCAACGCCAACTCATGCTGGCACCCCGGCACTTCCCACGTCAGGAAATACCGCGCCGCCTGCAACTTGCCCTTGTAGAAGTCGACATCCGCCACATTCCCCTTGGCCAACCCTTCCTCGGCCCGAATCGCCTGTTCCAGCCAGCGCCAGCCAATCACCGCGTGCCCGAACACCTTCAGGTACAACGCCGAGTTCGCCAGGCTGCTGTTGACCTTGCCTTGAGCCAGATCCGTCAGCAGACCAATGGTCACGCTCTGAAGGCGCGCGACCAGTTTCTCCAGCGGCTCACGCAGTGCGGTCAACGATTCGTACGCCACCGCGCGTTCCGCGGTGGCGGCAATCAGGCGGATCAGCTGCTTGAGCCCGGCGCCACTGTTCTGCGCCAGTTTGCGCCCGAGCAAGTCCAGCGACTGAATGCCGTGAGTGCCTTCGTGGATCGGGTTCAGGCGGTTGTCGCGGTAGTACTGCTCCACCGGGTATTCGCGGGTGTAGCCGTGGCCACCGAGAATCTGGATCGCCAGTTCGTTGGCTTTCAGGCAGAACTCGGACGGCCAGGATTTGACGATCGGTGTCAGCAGATCCAGCAGTTCATGGGCCTGTTTGCGCTCGGCCTCGGTTTCCAGCGTAGTGGTGTCATCGAACAGCCGCGCGGCATACAGACCGAGATCGAATGCCCCTTCGACGTAGGATTTCTGCGTCAGCAGCATGCGTCTGACATCGGCGTGCTGAATGATCGCCACCGGCGCCGTCGTCGGATCCTTGCTGTCCGGCACCCGGCCCTGCGGACGTTCGCGAGCGTATTCCAGCGAGTACAGATAACCGGCGTAACCGAGCATTACCGCGCCCATGCCGACGCCGATCCGCGCCTCGTTCATCATCTGGAACATGTAGCTCAGACCGTGATGCGGCTTGCCCACCAGATAGCCGACGCACTCGCCGTTATCGCCGAAGTTCAACGCCGTGGAAGTCGTACCGCGCCAGCCCATTTTGTGGAACAGCCCGGCCAGCAACACGTCGTTGCGCTTACCGAGGCTGCCGTCATCGTTGACCAGAAACTTGGGCACGATAAACAGCGAAATGCCCTTCACCCCGGCCGGCGCGTCCGGCAGCTTGGCCAGCACCATGTGTACGATGTTTTCCGAGAGCGGGTGATCGCCGCCGGAAATGAAGATCTTGTTGCCCTTGAGGCGATAAGTGCCGTCGGACGCAGGCTCGGCGCGGGTACGAATATCCGACAGCGACGAACCGGCGTGGGGTTCGGTCAGGGCCATGGTGCCGAAGAAGCGGCCGTCGATCATCGGTTGCAGGAAACGTTGCTTCTGCTCTTCGGTGCCGAAGCTTTCGATCAGGTTGGCCGCGCCCATGGTCAGGAACGGATAGGAAGTCGAAGCCGCGTTGGCCGACTGGAAGTGGGCGAAGCAGGCCTGGGACAGCAGTGTAGGAAGTTGCATTCCGCCGGCGTCGAAACTGCGCGCAGCGTTGAGGAAACCAGCCTCGAGGAAAGCATCCACCGCCGGTTTCACCTCGGGAATCAGAATCGCCTGACCGTTCTCGTAGCGCGGCTCGTTCTCGTCGCCCTTGCGGTTGTGCGGTGCGAAGTACTTCTCGGCGATGTTGCGCGCTGTGCCGATGGCGGCATCGAAGGTTTCGCGGTTGTGCTCGGCAAACCGCTCGCGCCGGGTCAGGCCCTCGGCATCGAGGACTTCGTACAGCTCGAAAGCCAGATTGCGGGAACTGAGCAGCGTCTCGGACATGGCGGCCTACCTTTTTTTGGAATGGGCCGAGTCTAGGCGTGCGAATAAAGGCTGAACAGGAAGATTGATAACGGTGATGGAGAGGCAAAAAAATGGGCGCCGGTGAGGGCGCCCATTTCTATGTTCCTGTTGATCGCTCCCACGCAGAGCGTGGGAACGATCAGCGGTGATCAGCGGGGGGTTAGCCGATGGTCATCAGGCTGGCGTTACCGCCCGCCGCCGCGGTGTTGACGCTCAGCGCGCGCTCGATCACCAGACGCTCCAGCGCAATGTTGGTCTCGCCCTGGGACAGGCCCTGAACCCCGACGATGGCGCCGGCACGCTTGGCGATCTGCTGGCAGACCGCACGCAACTGGTCGGAGTGGCCGTGATGCAGAACCGCATCGAACACCACATCGTCCTTGTTCCAGTCGGAAACCAGTTTGATCCGCGCCTGAATTTCCTTCGGCAGGCGTGCGAACAATGCCTTGCTGGTGTCGGATTCCGGCCAGACCGCCGAACCGCCCACTGCCAGTACCGCCGCGAGCTGGGTCAGCAGATCACCTTCGATGTCCGCCAGGCACAGCACGTGCTCGCGCGGCAGGATCGCGTAGCTGTTCTTCTCGCCAGTCGGGCCGGCCAGTACGCGGGTGATACCGCTTTGCGACTGCGCTGCGTACTGCACGCACAGGGTGCTCAGGTCGGCGAACTTGTTGCTGTCGGCCCAAGCTTTCAGGGTGGTCAGCGGTTTGCTCATGGCGTCGCGCAGACGAACGTCCGGTGCCACGGCAGCATCACCGCGAGCGAAGGACTGTTCGATGGCATCGGTAGGACGCGTCGACAGCAGACGGTACAGGTACAGCGGGCCACCGGCCTTCGGACCGGTACCCGACAGGCCTTCACCACCGAATGGCTGGACGCCAACCACGGCACCGACGATGTTGCGGTTGACGTAGACGTTACCGGCGTTGACGTTGTCGATCACCTTGGCGATGGTCTCGTCGATGCGGGTGTGCACGCCGAGGGTCAGGCCGTAACCGGAGGCGTTGATCTGGGCGATCAACTGGTCGATCTCTTTACGCTTGTAGCGCACCACGTGCAGCACCGGGCCGAAGATCTCGCGTTGCAGCTCGTCGAAGCTTTCCAGCTCGATCAGGGTCGGCATGACGAAGGTGCCGCGTTTGACTTCCTCGGTATCGGCGATGGCCACCTGGTACACATTGCGACCTTTGTCGCGCATGCCCTGGATGTGCTTCTCGATGCCAGCCTTGGCTTCGGCGTCGATCACCGGGCCGATGTCCACGGACAAACGCTCCGGGTTGCCGAGACGGCTTTCAGCCATCGCGCCTTTGAGCATTTCGATGACGCGATCTGCGGAATCTTCCTGCAGGCACAGGACACGCAGGGCCGAGCAGCGCTGACCGGCGCTGTCGAAGGCCGACGACACCACGTCGATCACCACTTGTTCGGTCAGTGCCGAAGAGTCGACGATCATCGCGTTCTGGCCGCCGGTTTCGGCGATCAGCGGAATCGGACGGCCCTGGTTGTCGAGGCGACCGGCGATGTTGCGTTGCAGCAGACGGGCGACTTCGGTGGAGCCGGTGAACATCACGCCTTTGACGCGCTCATCGCCAACCAGACCGGCGCCGACGGTTTCACCGCGACCCGGCAGCAGTTGCAGCACGCCTTCCGGAATCCCGGCTTCGAGCATCAGACGCACGGCTTGTGCGGCGACCAGCGGAGTCTGTTCGGCCGGTTTGGCCAGCACCGGGTTACCGGCGGCCAGTGCGGCGGCAACCTGACCGCTGAAGATCGCCAGCGGGAAGTTCCACGGGCTGATGCAGACCACCGGGCCCAGTGGGCGGTGGGCGTCGTTGCTGAAATCGTTGCGTGCCTGCACCGCGTAATAACGCAGGAAGTCGACGGCTTCGCGGACTTCGGCGATGGCGTTGGCGAAGGTCTTGCCGGCTTCGCGAGCCAGCAGGCCCATCAGCGGCTGGATCTCGCCTTCCATCAAGTCGGCGGCGCGTTCCAGAATCGCGGCACGCTCGGCCGGCGGGGTGGCCTGCCAGATCGGTGCGGCGTTCAGGGCGCATTGAATGGCGTTGTCGACGTCTTCGACGGTGGCTTCCTGCACGTGGCCGACCACGTCACGCAGATCGGACGGGTTCAGCACCGGTGCCGGCGCTTCGTTGCTGGAGGCGCAACCGAGCATCGGCGCGGCTTTCCAGTTGTTGTGCGCGGTCGCCAGCAGGGCGCAGGACAGCGAGGCCAGACGATGTTCGTTGGCCATGTCGATGCCGCTGGAGTTGGCGCGCTCGGAACCGTACAGATCACGCGGCAACGGAATGCGCGGGTGCGGCAGGCCGAAACCACCTTCCACGGTCGCCATCTGCTCGATCTGCGCAACTGGATCAGCCACCAGTTCCTGGATCGAAATCGACTGGTCGGCGATGCGGTTGACGAACGAAGTGTTGGCGCCGTTTTCCAGCAGACGACGTACGAGGTACGCCAGCAGGGTTTCGTGGGTGCCGACCGGAGCGTACACACGGCACGGACGGTTCAGCTTGCCTTCGGAAACTTTGCCTACAACCTGCTCGTACAACGGTTCGCCCATGCCGTGCAGGCACTGGAATTCGTACTGGCCCGGGTAATAGTTCTGACCGGCAATGTGATAAATCGCCGACAGGGTGTGGGCGTTGTGCGTGGCGAACTGCGGGTAGATGACTTCCGGCACCGACAGCAGTTTGCGAGCGCAGGCGATGTAGGAAACGTCGGTGTACACCTTGCGGGTGTAGACCGGATAGCCTTCCAGGCCTTCGACCTGGGCGCGCTTGATTTCGCTGTCCCAGTACGCGCCTTTCACCAGGCGGATCATCAGGCGATGACGGCTGCGGCGTGCCAGGTCGATCACGTAGTCGATCACGTACGGGCAACGCTTCTGATAGGCCTGGATCACGAAACCGATGCCGTTCCAGCCGGTCAGTTGCGGCTCGAAGCACAGGCGCTCGAGCAGATCCAGCGACAGCTCCAGGCGATCGGCTTCTTCGGCGTCGATGTTCAGGCCGATGTCGTATTGCTTGGCCAGCAGGGTCAGCGACAGCAGACGCGGGTACAGCTCGTCCATCACGCGCTCGTACTGGGCGCGGCTGTAGCGCGGGTGAAGGGCCGACAGCTTGATCGAGATGCCCGGGCCTTCATAAATCCCACGGCCGTGGGACGCTTTGCCGATCGAGTGGATGGCTTGTTCGTACGAGGCCAGGTACTTCTGGGCGTCGTGTTCGGTCAGCGCCGCTTCACCGAGCATGTCGTAGGAATAACGGAAACCCTTGGCTTCGAACTTGCTCGCATTGGCCAGGGCTTCGGCGATGGTTTCGCCGGTGACGAACTGCTCGCCCATCAGGCGCATGGCCATGTCGACGCCCTTGCGGATCATCGGCTCGCCGCTCTTGCCGATGATGCGGCTCAGGGACGAAGTCAGGCCGGCTTCGTTGTGTGTGGAAACCAGTTTGCCGGTCAGCAGCAGGCCCCAGGTCGCCGCGTTGACGAACAGCGACGGGCTGTTGCCCAGGTGTGGCTGCCAGTTGCCGGTGCTGATCTTGTCGCGGATCAGCGCATCGCGAGTGCCCTTGTCCGGGATACGCAGCAGCGCTTCGGCCAGGCACATCAGCGCCACGCCTTCCTGGGACGACAGGGAAAATTCCTGCAGCAGGCCCTGAACAATGCCTGCACGACCGCCGGCACTCTTCTGGTTACGCAGTTTTTCCGCGATGGTTGCGGCGAGTTTGTTGGTGGCTTCGGCCATCGGCGCCGGCAGACGAGCCTGCTCGATCAGCATCGGCACCACTTCCGGCTCAGGGCGACGGTAAGCGGCAGTGATCGAAGCGCGCAGCACCGATTGCGGCAGGATGCTTTCGGCGAATTCAAGGAAGCATTGGTGAGCGTGATCGGTGTGGACTTCGCCCGCGTCGTCGGCGTCCTTGGCGGTAAAACCGTTCAGCTCGGTCAGGGTTGCACCACCCTCGAGTTTTTCCAGGTAATTGAAAATTGCCTGCTTGATCAGCCAGTGCGGTGTGCGATCAATCGAGGTTGCGGCGGCCTTCAGGCGCTCGCGGGTCGGGTCGTCAAGTTTGACCCCAAGGGTGGTGGTAGCCATATTTTTATCCTCATAGGTGCCGCAGTTGCGCGACAACAGCTGGCGGCAAGATTAGCCGCGAGCCGAAAGAGGTGCAACCGGGTGCAACCCTTTTTTGTCGGAATATTCGGCAACTCGTCAGGAAATATTTTCTGGTACGAAAGTGCTGCTCCTGCTTGGTGCTTTTGCTTCTAGCAAAGGCCCCTGACTGCGCTAAAAGGGAGCAAAAAACCGCCATTTCGGGATAATTCCGATTAGGTGCAACTAATTCTCAAGAAACTGGTTGCACCTGTTTTAGTTTGTTGAATAGGATTCGCGCCAAAGGTGCAACCGGGGAAAACCCGATGTACCGGCCAATGGCTTTCCTGGGGAAACATTGGTCATAAATGCGCGGCCGTGCGAATCGTCTGTCAGACGTCAGTCTGCAAACGGTGCAACCGCCGCCGCTACATAAAAACAAAGCCAGGGCACGTACGTAATGAGCGCAAGCAATCCAACCCTGATCACGTTCGTGATCTACATCGCAGCAATGGTGCTGATCGGCTTCATGGCCTATCGCTCCACCAACAACCTTTCCGACTATATTCTGGGCGGCCGCAGCCTGGGCAGCGTGGTGACCGCGTTGTCCGCCGGCGCTTCCGACATGAGCGGCTGGTTGCTGATGGGCCTGCCGGGCGCCATCTACATGTCCGGCCTGTCCGAAAGCTGGATCGCCATCGGCCTGATCGTCGGTGCCTACCTGAACTGGCTGTTCGTCGCCGGTCGTCTGCGTGTTCAAACCGAGCACAACGGCGATGCGCTGACCCTGCCGGACTACTTCGCCAGCCGTTTCGAAGACAAAAGCGGTCTGCTGCGCATCATTTCGGCAGTCGTGATTCTGGTGTTCTTCACCATCTACTGCGCTTCCGGCATCGTTGCCGGTGCCCGTCTGTTCGAAAGCACCTTCGGCATGTCCTACGAGACGGCGCTGTGGGCCGGTGCTGCGGCGACAATTGCCTACACCTTCGTCGGCGGTTTCCTCGCGGTCAGCTGGACCGACACCGTACAAGCCACCCTGATGATCTTCGCCCTGCTGCTGACGCCGATCATCGTGCTGCTGGCCACCGGCGGCGTCGATACCACGTTCCTGGCCATCGAAGCGCAAGATCCAAGCAACTTCGACATGCTGAAAAACACCACCTTCATCGGCATCATCTCGCTGATGGGCTGGGGCCTGGGCTACTTCGGCCAGCCGCACATCCTGGCGCGCTTCATGGCCGCTGACTCGGTGAAATCCATCGCCAACGCCCGTCGCATCTCCATGACCTGGATGATCCTGTGCCTGGGCGGCACCGTGGCCGTGGGCTTCTTCGGTATCGCTTACTTCTCGGCGCACCCGGAAGTCGCGGGTCCAGTGACCGAGAACCACGAGCGTGTGTTCATCGAACTGGCCAAGCTGCTGTTCAACCCGTGGATCGCCGGTGTGTTGCTGTCGGCCATTCTGGCTGCCGTGATGAGCACCCTGAGCTGCCAGTTGCTGGTGTGCTCGAGCGCCCTGACCGAAGACTTCTACAAGACTTTCCTGCGTAAATCCGCCTCGCAAGTCGAGCTGGTATGGGTCGGTCGCGCCATGGTGCTGCTGGTTGCACTGATCGCCATCGCGATGGCCGCCAACCCGGACAACCGCGTGCTGGGTCTGGTGTCCTACGCCTGGGCCGGTTTCGGTGCTGCCTTCGGTCCGGTCGTGCTGATCTCGGTGATCTGGAAGAAGATGACCCGTGACGGCGCACTGGCCGGCATCCTGGTCGGCGCGATCACCGTGATTGTGTGGAAGCATTTCGAACTGCTGGGTCTGTACGAAATCATCCCGGGCTTCATCTTCGCCAGCCTGGCGATCTACTTCGTCAGCCTGATGGGCCAGCCGAGCGCCGGCATGGTTCAGCGCTTTGAAGCGGCCGAGAAAGATTTCCATCTGAACAAGTGATGGAAAGGAGCTGAGGCTCACAAGAAAACGGCCCGTTTCCTACCAGGAAGCGGGCCGTTTTTTATTGCCTGCGATTTTTCTGAAGGCAAAGTCTGTAGTCGAATGCGCCAATTCTTGAAGGGGAGATCGAATTTTCAAGTAGGGGAAATCTGATTTTTCAGTCACCCAACCTGCACCCCTTGCCCCTCATGCAGAATCGCCCGCCCTCAATCTGCAGAGAGACATCGGATGTTCGCGCCTGCCAATCAACCGCGTTTCACGTTGACCGTCGAAGGCGCCCAGTTTGACCTCAAAGTCCTTGAGTTCACGGGCAAGGAAGCCATCAGCCAACCTTTCTGCTTCGACCTGGAGCTGGTCAGTGAGCGGCCGGATCTGGATCTGGAAAGCCTGCTGCATTGTCAGGCGTTTCTGAGTCTTGATGAAGACGGTTCCGGTATCCACGGTCAGATCTATCGGGTCGGGCAGGGGGATTCCGGCAAGCGTCTGACCCGCTACCACGTCAGTCTTGTTCCGCGTCTGGCCTATCTTGGTCACCGGATCAATCAGCGAATTTTCCAGCACCAAAGCGTGCCGCAGATCGTGACGCAGATCCTCAAGGATCACGCGATCCTGCGCGACGCCTTCGAATTTCGCCTCGGCAGCGATTACCCGCCGCGTGAATACTGTGTGCAGTACGCCGAGAGCGATCTGGCGTTCATCCAGCGCCTGTGTGCCGAAGTGGGCATTCATTTCCACTTTCAGCACAGCCCGGACGGGCATTTGTTGGTGTTCGGCGACGATCAAACGGTATTCCCGCGTCTGGCGGAGCCGACGCTGTACCTGCCGGGCAGCGGCATGGCTGCGGCGGCACCGGCGATCAAGCGTTTCACCGTTCGGGTGGAAACCCGCACCAGTGTGGTCACCCGACGTGATTACGATTTCAGCAAACCCCGGCTGGCGCTGCAAAGTCGCGCCGAAAGCGAACAGCGCCCTGTGCTGGAGGATTACCACTTTCCCGGCCAGTTCACCGAGCGCGAAACCGGCAAGCAACTGGCCCAGCGCACGCTTGAGCGGCATGTCGCCGACTATCGTCAGGCCGAGGGGCGCAGCGATCAATCTGCCTTGGTCAGTGGACATTTCCTGCAACTGACCGAGCATCCGCGCCAGGATTTGAATGACCTCTGGCTGCTGACCGCAATCGAGCACCATGGCCGACAGCCGCAAGTGCTGGAGGAATCGGTAACCAGCGATGGCGACGAATTCCGGGGTTACCGTAATACCTTTCTCGCCACGCCGTGGGACGTGTTCTTCCGCCCGCCGATGGGTCCGGAAAAACCACGAATGCTTGGCTATCAACCGGCCGTGGTCACCGGCCCGCAAGACAGTGAAATCCATTGCGACGAGTACGGTCGGGTCAAGGTGCAAATGGCCTGGGATCGCGACGGTGAGCTCAATGAGCATTCCAGCTGCTGGCTGCGGGTTGCCAGCGGCTGGGCTCATGACCGTTATGGCAGCGTGCTGATCCCGCGGGTCGGCATGGAAGTGCTGGTGGGTTTCATCGATTCCGATGCCGACAAGCCGCTGGTCATGGGTTGCCTGCCGAACGCGGCGACGCCGGTGCCGCTGGACCTGCCGGCCGACAAGACCCGGAGTATTTTCCGCAGCCAGAGTAGTCCCGGCGGTGGCGGTTACAACGAATTGCGCATCGAGGATCGCAAGGGCGCCGAGGAAATCTACCTGCGGGCCCAGCGAAACTGGACGCAGCATGTGTTGAATGATCAGCAGGTACAGGTGGATAACCAGCGCAGTGTTGTCGTGACTGGCCTCGCTAAACACGAACTGAAGGCCGACGAGCAGCGCATCACCCACGGTCAGCGTCAGACCGAGGTAAAGCAGGATGATCACCTCACGGTGACCGGCGACCGGCACATCCGCGTGAGCAATCAGGCGATCAACGCCAGTGCTCAATTCCACGTCAGCGCCGGCCAGCAAGTGGTGATTGACGGTGGCGCCAGCGCGACAATTCAGGCGGGCGGGCAGTGGATCAACATCGGCCCGGGCGGGATTTTCAGCAGTGTGCCGATTGTGGTGGGTGGTGCGCCGATGGCGGCGATAAGTGCGGCGCCGACAGTGCCGGGGTTGCCGGAGAAACTGGTGGCGGCACCGGCAGCGATTCTGACTGCCGCGCAAATCATGAGCCTTAAAGGAGACGCTCCATTCTGCGAAGAATGCGAGCGCTGCAAGGACGGTGTCTGTGCAGCCTGATCAATGGTTGAAGGATGAGCCGCTGAAACCGTCGGAGCAGTTGTTCGCGGTTTTCAGTTGTGCGAGTGCGGTGGATCCGCTGAAAGCATGGCCGTCGAATGCGCAGATGCCGAAACCGGTCTGGGCGGAAACAATCTATGCCGAGTGGGATGCGGTGATGCCCTACGTGGGAATCGTCGACGTAGGCAGTGAGTTTCTGGATTGGGTGGCGACCACGGAGTCTCGTGACTGGGGTTGGCTGGCGGTTTCTTCGGCGGGGTTTGAGGCGGTGGTCGAGCATTTTCGCAGTCTGACCCAGGTGCTGATGCCGGACGGGAAAGCGGTGTTCTTTCGTTTTTGGGATGGGCGGTTTCTGTTGCCGATCCTTGTGTCGTCCGAGGTGGATGCCGGGCAATTGCTGCCGGTCCTTACGCGAGGCTTGATCAACGGTCAGGCCGTCGAGATCGGGGGCAGGGCGCGGGTCTCGAATCGGGAATTTCCTTGGTGGTCGGTGCCGGAAAAGCTGCTGGCGCAATTCGGTAGTGATGCCCGAATCAACAATGCCTTGCAGTGGTTGAGCGAGGAGCAACCGGCGTTGTTTGAGACGTTTCCCACCGATGTTTTGCGCTGCAAGGTTGTCAGGTTCTTTGCGGTTTCAGCGTCAGACGAATCGTCGGCTTCGGCATTGCTGGACTATTTGCGGGACGAGTCAGAGTGAAATTTCCGGGCAAAGGCTTCGGACGTTTCCTGCGAGTTGCGGCGGTTTGCGTGAACTGGTGGGCGCGGTGGTGCGGGGATAGGCTTTGGTTGTCTCCGCAAGTGTGGAGACAGGGCGTAGGAGCCCTGATTTCAGAGCAGTGCATAAGCGTCGTTGCCCGATTTGCGGCAGTCTTCACGCGACCGTAAGATCCTTTGCGGCGGTTATGCGCGGGCACGCTTCGGCGTGGCTGAGTGCTCTGGTCTCAGTCCTCCTACCCCGCGCATGGCTGCCACCCAATCCTGTAGGAGGGAAACGGTGTGCGCCTCTTTCACTACCAGAGGATTAAACAATGAGCACGCTTCATCCAGATCCACCCTACGAACCATTCATCCCTCACCCCAACAACCGCCTCATGGCGCTGACCAGTAACTGCAACGACATGCCCACCCTGTTCATCGACACCCACGCCCCGCTCGACATCCTGATGGATGCCGCCAACTACCGAATCCGCGCCGTGATCCAGGTCCTGGAAAACATGTGCATGCGCGGCTCGGTCGAGTGCGACTCGGTCATCCTCAGCGACTTCGCCCAGCTCTGCGTGATTCCGTTGCGTGATGGCTGTGATGTGCTGGATGTGATTGGCAAACGCCTACACGCCATACCGTCCTGACTCGATCGTTCCCACGCTCTGCGTGGGAATGCAGCCCGTGACGCTCCGCGTCACATGAGGGTATTAGCCACAACTGCGGTGGACGCCGGGAACGCGGAGCGTCCCTGGAGACCTTCCCACGCAGAGCGTGGGAAGGTTTCGTCGTCTCTGAGATTGATATTTCCGATTTTTATGCGCGCACGACCCCAAGCTGCAACGATTGCTCTTCGTAGAAGTCGATGGCGTAAAAAAAGGTGAATATTAGCTGTCCTTTCTAGCTACCCACTGAGTGTGCTCTCGGGAAAAAGCGTTTTCAGCGTCGCCAACAAACAGTGAAAAACTCACTTCGTCCATTTCTTGGTGCGACTGTTCTCGAATGATCCCTATTTCGTGGGCTGTAAGAGCATACGATGCGGAAAGCTCTGAAAAGCGCTTCGCCTGCATCCAGCTTAAGAGGCTGGCAGCGATGGCAACAAATACATCTGTCGGCCAATACGAGGCATTGGGATACGCAACTTTCGCGACTCCGACTATCACCGCCACTGTGTTCACGACGACTAGCAATGTGAATGCCCACCAAGATGCCTTGGCGTTAAATCTGGCTTTCTTCGCGTACCAGCTCAACTGATCAGTGATTCGCTCTGATGAGTACGTAGATTGCCGCTCTGGCAGGTTTTGGGAGCGCAAACGTTTCATGACGTCTGATATAGGCGGCTCTTCCAGGTGTGTGGTGAGCTTGTCCGCCACATCTCTGTTCTGGATAACTACTGCTCTGAGCTTGCGTTGAAATAGTGCTGATGAAACCGCATCCTCAAGCTGAAAAGGCTCGGCCCGAGAGACGTATCGCCATGTGATGGTCTTGATTGATTCAGCAACTGCTCGACCGGAATACCAAAGCCGATCTGGCCTTTTGGTGAATAGGTAAATCGAACAGAACAATGCGCCCAAGAGGACTAATACTTGAGCAAAGGCGACCCCCCAGTGCGGAACGCTTCCCACTGAAAGTGCAGCTGCAATTACCAACAAAAAAAGATGAGTGCTCAATGCACGAAAGAATTTGATTTGGGACTCTTTCGAAAGCTGGTCCGCGGCCTGGTAGAGACCTGGGAAGTCCTTTTCCTGCATTAAATTACCCTCAACCATATAGATTGGTGTAGAAATCGTCTTTGTAATAACGCCAGCCAGTGTCTTTCATCACGAAATTTTCGAGTGCGTAGGCGATTATTTTTGCAGAGAATGGAACAAAAATGGCGCCTACTGATTGTAGTGACTCGGGGCACGTATCAGGGTTCATTATTCTGCTACCGTCGAGATTGATGCAGATGATTCTGCACCCTTTCTCGATTGCTACATCTATTTCCCAACCAACATATCTATGCTTGGACTTCGTGTCTTTTCCAATCAGAACTGCGAACGTCCCAGCCATGTCGATCCGCTCACGGCACTTTTTCTTGATGTATTGTTCATTTTCTGAGTTTACCTCTTCGCCGAGCTGACAATTCGTGAAATCGAAATCAATGTGCTCGCTGGCCTTCCAAGCCAACATCATCCAAAACATTTTGATATCTGTACTGCTAAAACTCACAAACGTCCTAGGCAACCCCACGGCGCGCCTCCTAATCAATTAAAAGAAAATCAGTTGCGCGCAAGCCACTCTTGAAGCGTACAGGCGGTGTTTTCTTCTTGGTTCCACACCATCCATAGAGCCTTTGGCTGTCCGACCATCGGTCCCCACACAACCCGGTCGTAGGCTTCCAGGTATTCCTGATGGAGCCAAGAGGTCTTCAAAGCATCTTCAACACTTGGGAATACTAATGTGTTTCTTGTGTGCTTATAACCATCTGAAAGCCCTAACTCCCAGGGCACCCATTTACTGTCCTTGATATTCTCAGTAACGAAAACGATGAACTTCTTACACTTCTGAATGCGCGAGCGAAGCTGCATCGCCACTTCGCGACCAGAGTGAGAGGCCAAGGTCGGATCTTTTGTATCAACGTAAACCTGAGCACCATGCCCTTCAAGAATCATAATTACTGCGGGAACCAACTCATTGTCCTTCGACGAGTGAGATAGAAAGGTCAGTCCGTCAGGGGCTCGACGTTGCGCAGCGTAGAGTTTTTCGTTGTACGCATTGCGTCCAATACTGTTTCGAAATCGATCAGTATCATCACGCGTAAGATAGTCAGGCATTTTCAGCTCTCTGGTTCTTCATCGACAATATTTCGGCTTTGCTACGATCAAACGTTTCCTCCTCCCATTTGGCGCTGACGGCTCCACGGAAGTGATTTTCGTTTTTTTCGGCCTGCTCGATATTGCCAAGTGCCAGTAATGCATTTGACAGGGTTGCGTAAACCCAACGTTTATCTGGGCGGTCGTAAAAATCCTCGGTTGCAACAACTTTTTGAAGAGCTTCAACGATAGCAACGCGTGCTTTGTGGGCGCTCATAAAGTCGTATTTGGTTTCATCTGCGTCATTTTGGATGAGCGCACGATACTCAAGGCAGAGCGCGAGATTCTCTCCGGTGTAGTAATCCCGGCGAACTTCATATCCTCTCCCGTAGTACCTGATCGCCAAATCGAGATAATGGCGTTCTTTGGTCAGCGACCAAAGCCGCTTGCGGATAGCGCCTGCGATACCAAGGGTCTCTGGATCATTCGACCCTGCAGGGTTAAGTACATCAAGGATTCGACCGGCTTCAAGTAGTGCATCCACCTCGGAGGGAATCATCGCCTTGTAGGTGGTCAGTGCCAATTTTTGAATGATGTCCGGTTCGCCTGGCTTCATCGCCTCGGCAGCAGCGAATGCTTTGCTGGCGCCTGCATGGTCGCTGGCCTTGAGGAGCCGCTCACCCTCGTGCATATGTTGAAACAGCTTCTGTTGTGCAGCTTCTGCCTCATCCAGCAACTCAGCGTATTGCTCGTCGGTCAGCTTCGGCTGCTGAAGCTTTGGTAGATAGGTGTACACAGGGCTATCGGGTCGCCCAGAAGTAAGTGATGCAGCGATTAGCTCCTCAAGAGCTGGTACCGCCCTTTTTACTTCGCGCGCTCCAATGTCTTCCCCGAAGTGGGAGTACTTGAAAGTGCTGGTGTGATTGAGGTCAAAGTACAGCTTACCTTTGTCCTCAGTCATGATTATCGTTGAGTTCGGGCGAAGAGCGTGTCGAACACCTAGCTCGTAAACAGCGTTTACGTTACCGGTGGAAATATCCGCGATCACAAGATCCGCTCGAAGAAGCTGATCGTACATCTCTACGTCAATCACGCCGGAATGCACGATCTCGTCAGCACGTATGCAACGGAGCCCCTGGTTGGTGACTGCGGGCTCGATGATAGCTTCGTACGTTGCGTTGAGATCTAGCGTCCTGCCGGTCTCAAAATCCGTTTTTTTCCCGAACCCCATCACCACAAAGCACACTTTTCGTGTGTCTTTTTCATCGGCCACCGGTGCTTTCGACATCGATATTTGCTCACCCAGCCACATAGGTGCTGCCCACCTAACTACGGCGGGCGTGCCGACTATGCTGGCGTCCGTCAGTCAATAATTAATAGTCGTTCTTGGCTTCGTCTAAAGCGTCAACGATGCGATCCCGCGTAAAACTGGTTGCCCACGCGGTACCCACGCCAAGGAGGCCTGGAGGAGTTGCATTACTCTTTTCTATTTTGACTGCAGCAAGTTTGAGCTTGGTATCAGCCTGTTTGGCGCGCTCGATTTCCCATGTGATCCAATCGCTCTCATGGCTTTTCGCTCCAACGATGACCAAAATGTGAGTCGCGTCTTTCATCATTTTGGTGAGTGATGCCTTGATTACGGGAGCATCAGTACTGTTAATCGGTACGTTGGGACCGCGGCTATCGACTTCAAAATCGAATTTGTCATTCGCGTCCCAAGCCTGTAACAGCCGTTTGTAGGCCGCATCTTCAGAATGGTCGTAGCTGATGAAAACCTTGTGTTTTGCCATTTGCGATCCCTCCTTAGTGATTAGTTTATGCACAGCGATGAGCTGACAATCACAAGCCTGAATGCTCGGCTCTCCGATCGAATGTGTATCAAAAGACTTCTACGTAGAGAGTTCGGTTTTTCAACCTACAAAGCAGCTTGTCTCCAGCTTTCAACCAAATTTACAGGCGAGCGAAAAAATCGTTGTTTCGCTAGGCTGCCGTGTTGGATCCAAAATGTTAAGGCCACAAAAGCTAGCTCATTGCCATCACGATGTCTAGCCCTCAAATTTGTATTCATTTCAGTTATAGCAACCGCGGAAATATCATCCTCAAACTCCCCAAAGATAGGATTGGGCATAATAGGTCTGAAGCTAGTGCTGAGCCTGACGAAACCGATATGGTCCCTTCGATATAAAATCTACTAAAGACACAGATCCTCCCGCTCAACCGAAGCTCCATTCAGATGGGCGAATGAGTTGCCAATAATGGCACTCGTGTTATTGCTGACAGGCTTTCGCCCACTCAGCCCCCAACCCCTGACTTGCCGCCCGGTAAAAGGTAAACTTCACGGCCCTCGCAGGAGCAGCCATGAATTATCGTCACGCCTTCCATGCCGGCAATCACGCCGATGTGTTCAAACACCTGACCTTGACCCGCCTCATCGCCCTGATGTCGCGCAAGGAGCAGCCGTTTGCCTATCTCGACAGCCACGCCGGCATCGGTCTGTATGACCTGCAGGGCGATCAGGCCAACCGTACCGGCGAGTACCTGGAAGGCATCGCGCGCTTGTGGGATCAGCCGGATCTGCCGGCGCTGACCGCGGACTACATGAAAGTGCTGCACGAGATGAACCCGGACGGTCAGTTGCGTTATTACCCGGGCTCGCCGGAGCTGGCGCGGCGTCTGACCCGGCCGCAGGATCGGGTGATGCTCAACGAGAAGCATCCTGAAGACGGCGTCCTGCTCAAGGACAACATGGCCGGCGATCGTCGGGTGAAGGTGCATCTGGGCGAGGGCTGGCATGTCGCCCGCGCGATGTTGCCGGTGCAGGAGAAGCGCGCGGTGATGTTGATTGATCCGCCGTTCGAACAGCTCGATGAAATGCAGCGTTGTGCGGCGTCGATGAAAGAAGCCATTGGCCGGATGCGCCAGACCGTGGCGGCAATCTGGTATCCGGTGAAGGATCAGCGCGCATTGCGTCGTTTCTATCAGGATCTGGCCGGCACCGGTGCGCCGAAGTTGCTGCGGGTCGAGCTGCTGGTGCATCCGCTGGACACGCCGAACAGTCTGAACGGCTCTGGTCTGGCGATTGCCAATCCGCCGTGGGGGCTGGAGGAAGAATTGCGTGAGCTGCTGCCGTGGCTGTCCAAGAAACTTGGGCAGACCCAGGGTGGGTGGCAGATGGACTGGTTGATCGCCGAGAGCTGATCAACCGTCAATCGCTCCCGCACATAGCGCGGGAGCGATCAGGGCGGACTTAGTTACCCGCCAGACTCGGTGGCATGCAAACGCCGGTGCCGCCAATCCCGCAGTAGCCTTCCGGATTTTTCGCCAGGTACTGCTGGTGATAGGTCTCGGCGAAGTAAACGGTCGGCGCCTGTTCAATCTCGGTGCTGATTTCACCCAGACCCGCTTTCGACAGCTCAGCCTGATAGACAGCCTTGCTCTTCAGCGCCGCATCCAGTTGCTCCGGATGGGTCGCGTAGATCACCGAACGGTACTGAGTGCCGATGTCATTGCCCTGGCGCATGCCCTGCGTCGGGTTGTGCAATTCCCAGAACATCGCCAGCAGCTCTTCGTAGCTGACCTTGGCCTTGTCATACACCACCAGCACCACTTCGGCGTGGCCGGTCAGGCCCGAGCAGACTTCTTCGTAGGTCGGGTTCGGCGTGTAACCGCCAGCGTAGCCGACCACGGTGCTGACCACGCCTTCGCGCTGCCAGAAGCGGCGTTCCGCACCCCAGAAGCAACCCAGACCGAAAATCGCGAAGTCGACAT
The DNA here is from genome assembly GCF_058808435.1 of Pseudomonas sp. GW821-FHT11D10. Classification (NCBI taxonomy): domain Bacteria; kingdom Pseudomonadati; phylum Pseudomonadota; class Gammaproteobacteria; order Pseudomonadales; family Pseudomonadaceae; genus Pseudomonas; species Pseudomonas sp. GW821-FHT11D10. Next base: position 184,844 of record NZ_JBXARR010000005.1, read on the forward strand.
CTTCGAAAAACGGGCCGAGCAGCGGCGTGTCTTCGAACACGAAATGCTTTTCAGGCAGGGTCATTGCGGTTTCGCGGCCAGGCAGAGCTTGTTCTTTAGTCGGTAGCACGTTTTTGTTCACCAGAATTTCCGAGCGCAGAACCATGATCGTTCCTCTCAGTCAGGATGGGATGTAAAAAGTCTGACCGCCAGTGTGCCCAATGATGCCCGGTTAATCACTAGGCAAAATGTGCGGGTACTGCCTTGGGATTTACAGGCAGAGCGGGCCGCGCGGGTAGCGCTTGAGCGCCTGGATCAGCTCGCCGCCCGGAATCGGCCGGTCGAACAGGTAGCCCTGGCCGACGTCGCAGCGGTGCCGGCGCAGGAACGCCAGCTGCTCGGCGGTCTCGATGCCTTCGGCCACGACCTTGAGTTTCAGGTTGTGGGCCATGGCGATCACGGCGGAGGTGATTTCCATGTCGTCCTGGTTGTCCGGGATTTCATGGATGAAGCTGCGATCGATCTTGATGATGTCGATCGGGAATTTTTTCAGGTAGCTGAGCGACGAATAACCGGTGCCGAAGTCGTCCATCGCCAGGGTCAGGCCCAGACGCTTGAGCTGGTCGAGCTGCAAGTGGGTGTCTTCGGTGGCTTCCAGCAGCAGGCCTTCGGTCAGCTCCAGTTCCAGCAGATTGGCCGGCAGGGCTTCTTCCTTGAGGATGTTGGCGATCGAGGCCACCAGATCCGGGTCGGAGAACTGCTTGGGCGACAGGTTGATCGCCACTTGCAGGTTGCCCATGCCGGCGGCGGTCAGCGCTTTGCTCATGCGGCAGGCCTGGCGGGCGATCCACTTGCCGATCGGAATAATCAGGCCGGTTTCCTCGGCGACGCTGATGAATTGGTCCGGGCGGATCATGCCGCGCTCCGGGTGGTTCCAGCGCAGCAGCGCTTCCATGCCCAGCAGGCGACCGCTGCGCAGGCACAGCTTCGGCTGATAAAACACGTCCAGTTCATTCTGGGTCAGGGCGCGGCGCAGGTTGTTCTCGACGAACAGTTTGTAGCTGGCCTCGGCGTTCAGCGCTTCGGTGAACACCTGGACCTGATGTTTGCCGTTGGCCTTGGCCTTGTGCAGGGCGAGGCCGGCGTTGCGCATCAGGGTCTGCGGGTCGCGGCCGTGTAGCGGCGCGCAGGCCAGGCCCACGGAGCCGGTGACGCTGATCAACTGGTTGTCGACGAACATCGGTTTGTCGAGGGTCATCAGCAGCTGGCTGGCGATCTGTTGGCCGGCTTCGAGGTCGGTGTTGTCGAGCAGCACCGCGAATTCGTTACTGGCGAACCGCGCCAGACTGCCGCTCGGGCTCAGGCTGTTGCGCAGGCGCCGGGCCAGGCTGATCAACAGTTTGTCGCCGGTCTGGTGACCGAGGCTGTCGTTGATCCGCTTGAAGTTGTCGATGTCCACCAGCAGCAGGCTGATCGGGGTATCGCTATCTCGGGCGAAGCGTTCATCCAGGTTGCGGATAAATGCAGGCCGGTTGCCGAGGTTGGTCAGGTTGTCGGTATACGCCAGGCGCTCGATGCGTTGCTGCGCCAGTTTGGTCTGGGTGATGTCTTCGTAGATGCCGATGTAGTGCGTCAGCTCACGGTTGTCGCCGTAGACCTTGGAAATCGACAACTGGCCCCAGTAGGGTTCGAGGTTCTTGCGGCGGCTCTTGAATTCGCCCTGCCAGCTGTTGCTCTTGGCCAGCGCCGACGGCGCGTCGAACAGCAGCTCGCTGAGGTTTTCCAGGGCCGGCAGCTCCGACAGGCGCTGGCCGTGGACTTCCTCGGTGGTGTACTGGGTGATCGCGGTGAAGCTCGGGTTGACGTACTCGACCACGCCGTCGCAGTTGACCAGCAAAAAGGCGTTGGCGCTTTGCTCGACCGCGCGCTGGAACAGGTGCAGGGCGCTGGTGGCGGTGCGGCGGTTGTGATTGTTGATGACCTGGGCGAACTGGTCGGCCAGTTCACCGGCAAAGGCGATTTCGTCGGACTGCCAGGCGCGGGTGACGCCGGTCTGCTCCAGGCACAACACGCCGACCACCTGGCCGTCGACGCGGATGCTGGCGTCGAGCATGGCGTTGACGTCACGCGGGCGCAGGGCTTCGGCCATTTCCCGGGTACGCGGGTCGCGCATCGCGTTGTGCGCGTCGATGGCGCGGCTGCCGTGCAGTGCGTCCATGTAATCGGGGAAGCCGCTGACGTCGATCACGTCCGGCAGGATGTATTCCTGGGTGGCGCGGTGGTACGCCGAGATCGGCACCAGCTTCTGGCCTTCGAGGTTCCACAGGCTGGCGCAGTCGATTTCGTAGATATCGCATGCGCAGCGGGTGATCAGCTCGGCGGCTTCCTGCAGGGAGTTCTGGCTGCTGTAGCGCTGGCGGGCCAGCAACAGGATCAGATCCTGTTGGGCGCGCACACGTTCCAGATGTTGCAGTTGTTCCTGCTGGGCACGTTGATTGAGCTCAAGGGCGATTTGCAGGCGTGAATTCTGGGTTTCCAGGTCGACGGACGGCAGCGGTGGTGCTTCGTCGAATACGTTGTCGACCGCCAGCAGGTAACCGCGCAGCAAGTGGCGGTTGTGCTGTTTGTAGGCTTCACCGAGTTCAAGAATGCTCAGCGCGCCGGCGGCGGTGTGCAGGGTGTAGCGCACCAGATAATGCGGGCTGTCGCCGAGTTGTTGCTGGATCGCATCGTGCAGTTGATAGCGCGCTTCGGGTTCCATCAGGCTGGCGTAGGGCGAGCCGACCAGGGCGCAGAGTTCGACGGCGGGCTGGCCGAACTGGCGTTCGCAGTTGGGATCGAGAAACAGCATCGCCCAGCTGGCTTCATTCAGGCGCTCGAAACGCAGCATGCCGAGCCGCGAGGGCACAGGCAACTGCGTCACTACCTCGGCCACCATACGGCTGGCGGCATCGGGTTGGCTCTTCATGAAGGGAACTCGCTTGGAAATTTGCTGAACGCGCCGGGCTCTCGCCCTCTTTACTGTTGCCTGCGGCAAGGTTGCATCATTGCGGCACCGACTGACAAGAGACATGAAGGCCAAGTGCTATAAGAATATGTCGGCTGCAGTGAACATTTCTCCAGCACTTGCCGGAAACTAATGCTATTAAGCGCGGAGATGGCCGTTCCAGAGCCTTCGGGCATCCGGAACGGTCGTGCCGCTGAATTCATCGCAACGGAATATCGATGGATTGCAGGTGCCTGCCATCCCGGTCGTGATAGTTGACCTGGATCCTCCCGGCCTCGACCACCATGTGCGCGAAGTTGTCCTGGCTGATGACCTGGCTGGTCAGTTCGTGCTGGTATGCGCCTGCCTCGGTCTGCGCCAGCGGCTGATCGAGCCTGAACGTCGCGGCGGTGGCGTAGGGCAGCAATTTGCTGTTGCTCAGCGGCGAAGACACGACGGTGTGTACTTCAAAGTCCGGGTCTTCGCTGTGGCTCAGGCGACTGGTCAGCGAACCATGCACATCGCCGGAAATGAACACGACGTTCTTGAGTCGATGCAGGCGGATGGTTTCCAGAAGGCGCAGGCGCTGTTCGGGGAAGCCCGCCCAGGCATCATTGCCGTTCATTTTGCGGTCGGGGTAGAACATGACGCTGGTGACCACGAATTTGACCCGTGCCGTGCTTTCGACCAGCCACGTGCACAAGGCCTGTTCCTGTTCTTCATCGAGGATGCGGCGGTTGTCGTTCGACAAGTTGCGGCGAGTTCGACTGTCCGTCACAAACCATTCGATATCGCCGTCGCTGAATTGATACCAGTAGTGCTTCAGTGAAGTGCGGTCGATTGTGCCGTTAGTTGTTGTTGAGCAGATCGGGCTATGACTTGCTTGATAGATTTCGTAAGCCGCCATTGCGTTTCGAAACATTATGTTGTCGGACTTTCCGGCGTTCATTGGCCAGTTATCTTCAATTTCGTGATCATCAAGGATCATGTAAGTCGAAGTGCCGGACATCAGTCGTCGAATGTTAGGCAGGGAAAACGCCACACGATACTTTGCAATGATGTCTTCATAGTCGCGGTCCGGGGCGAACAAGTTCAGATCGTCGGCGTAGATCTGATCGCCACACATCATGATTGCGCTGATCGCCGGTTGTGCGCCTTCGATCAATTGACTGATCGAAGCGAAAATCCGGTCACCCAGATGCGGGAGTGACGGGATGCCGGCGGTCAGGCGCAGGTAGCGACAGGAGCCGAGGATGTAGGCGTGCGGCTGCAAGGACTGGCTGCTGCGGGTGCGCAGGCGATAGATCTCCCGTGGCCATTGCAGCGGCAGCTCCGCCACGCTGTGAATGGTATGGACGGGACTCATCGGGCTGAACCAGCCGGCCTGGTATTCGTAGTCGGTGTCGGCTTGCAAATGGTCGAGTACCAGAACTTCAGTCATGTCGCGAGTTGAATCAAGTTTTACAAACTGGCCCGGTTGCCATTGTTTTGAATCCAATATCCGATAGCGAATGCCGGCAAATACGGCCGCGTTATGTTGCAGTCCGCCGCGAATAAAGATCCGCGCCTGATTAGTTGTTGTGTGGCCAACGATCGGGCCGACAGTAGGTTTCAGCATGTTCGAATCCATTCGAATAAGTGTTGGTGAGTAATAAAGTTGCTTGGCTTGTCGGTGCAACTTTGATGCGCCAAGGTTAGTTGTCTGTCGCTGAAAAATATCGACAGGAAGTGGACTAAGGTCGTGGCCTATATCAGCGCAAGTTGTGGGAAAAGTGCAGGTTACAGTTATTTCAGGCAAAAAAAGCCCCGCCAAACTGACGGGGTTGAGGTACGAGCGTGTGGCGCTCGAAAACGTGGAACACGGTCGGCCCTCCGTTGCCGGAGGGCCGAGCGCTTTACAGCAGGATGGTGCGGATGTCCGCCAGCAGGTCGCTCAGACGCTTGGTGAAGCGTGCAGCAGCGGCGCCGTTGATCACACGGTGATCGTAGGACAGCGACAGAGGCAGCATCAGTTTCGGCTGGAAGGCTTTGCCGTCCCAGACTGGCTGGATGGTTGCCTTGGAAACACCGAGGATCGCCACTTCCGGCGCGTTGACGATCGGCGTGAAGCCGGTGCCGCCAATGTGGCCGAGGCTGGAAATGGTGAAGCATGCGCCTTGCATCTCGTCCGACGAGAGCTTCTTGGTCCGGGCTTTTTCAGCCAGGGAAGCGGCCTCGGCGGCCAGTTGCAGCAGGCTCTTCTGGTCGACGTTCTTGATGACCGGTACGAGCAGGCCATCCGGGGTGTCGACGGCGAAGCCGATGTTCACGTATTTCTTGCGGATGATCGCCTTGCCGCTTGGTGCCAGCGAGCTGTTGAAGTCCGGCAGTTCCTTGAGCAGGTGTGCGCAGGACTTGAGCAGCAGCGGCAGGATGGTCAGCTTGACGCCGGCCTTCTCTGCGACAGCTTTCTGTGCGGTGCGGAACGCTTCCAGCTCGGTGATATCCGCCGAGTCGAATTGCGTTACGTGCGGCACGTTCAGCCAGCTGCGGTGCAGGTTGGCAGCACCGACCTGCATCAGGCGGGTCATCGGCACTTCTTCGATTTCGCCGAAACGGCTGAAGTCGACGACCGGAATCGGCGGGATGCCCGCGCCACCGGTTGCGCCAGCAGCAGCGGCCGGTGCTTCCTTGGCCTTCTGCATCATGGCTTTGACGTAAACCTGCACATCTTCTTTCAGGATGCGACCGTGCGGACCGCTGGCGCCGACAGCGCTCAGCTCGACGCCGAATTCGCGAGCCAGTTGACGCACGGCAGGGCCGGCGTGAACTTTCGCACCAGGCTTGGCTGGAGCGGCGGCCGGAGCGGCAGCAGCAGGTGCAGCGGCAGCCGGAGCAGCAGCGGCCGGCGCCGGAGCGCTCGGAGCAGCAGCGGCAGCTGGAGCCGGGGCAGCAGCCGGAGCGGCGCCTTTGACTTTCAGCTTGAGGATCAGGTCGCCGGTGCCGACTTCATCGTCCAGCTTGATGGAAACGCTTTCCACCACGCCAGCGGCAGGCGACGGGATTTCCATGCTCGCCTTGTCGGATTCCAGGGTGATCAGCGACTGGTCGGCTTCAACGCTGTCGCCAGCCTTGACCAGTACTTCGATGATCTTGGCCTTGCCGGCCGAACCGATGTCCGGAACGTGGATGTCCTGAACGCTGTCGGCAACCGGTGCGGCTGGCGCGGCGGCAGGCGCCGGTGCAGCGGCAGCGGCCGGAGCAGCAGCCTGGGCCGGAGCGGCAGCAGCAGGGGCCGCAGCACCCGCCACTTCCAGATCCAGGATCAGGTCGCCAGTGCCGACTTCGTCGTTCAACTTGACGCTGATGGCCTTGACCACGCCAGCGGCAGGCGACGGGATTTCCATGCTCGCCTTGTCGGATTCCAGGGTGATCAGCGACTGATCAGCCTCGACGGTGTCGCCGACCTTGACCTGGATCTCGATGATCTGGGCCTTGCCCGACGAACCGATGTCCGGCACGTGCACTTGCTGAACCGAAGCGGCAGCCGGAGCTGCGACTGGTGCAGCCGGTGCAGGAGCGGCAGCCGGTGCAGCTTCAGCCTTGGCGGCAGGCGCAGCAGCCGGAGCAGGGGCCGCTTGCGCGGCGCCCTCGACTTCCAGTTCCAGCAGTTCGTCGCCTTCTTTCAGGCGATCGCCCAGCTTCACTTTCAGGCTCTTGATGACGCCGGCCTTCGGGGCCGGCACTTCCATGCTGGCCTTGTCCGATTCCAGAGTCAGGATGCTCTGGTCGGCTTCGATACGGTCGCCGACCTTCACAAACAGTTCGATTACTTCACCTTCACCGCTGCCGATGTCAGGTACGCGAATGAGTTCGCTCACAGAGTTTCTCCTCAGCAGTCCAGTGGGTTGCGTTTTTCCGGGTCGATGCCGAACTTGGTAATGGCCTCGGCCACGACTTTAGGTTCGATATCACCACGGTCAGCCAGTGCTTCCAGGGCTGCCAACACCACGAAATGACGGTCGACTTCGAAGAAATGACGCAGTTTCTTGCGGCTGTCGCTGCGGCCGAAACCGTCGGTGCCCAGGACTTTGAATTCCTTGGACGGTACCCACTGACGGATCTGCTCGGCGAACAGTTTCATGTAGTCGGTAGAAGCGATGACCGGACCCTTGCGGCCGCTCAGGCATTCTTCGACGTAGCTGCGCTGAGGCTTCTGGCCAGGTTTCAGACGGTTGCTGCGCTCTACGGCCAGGCCGTCGCGACGCAGTTCGTTGAAGCTGGTGACGCTCCACACATCGGCGCCGATGTTGAACTCTTCACGCAGGATCTTCGCCGCTTCACGGACTTCACGCAGGATGGTGCCGGAGCCCATCAGCTGTACGTGGTGCGCCGCATCGCGGGTGTCTTCTTCCAGCAGGTACATGCCTTTCTTGATGCCTTCTTCGGCACCGGCCGGCATGGCTGGCTGCTGGTAGGACTCGTTCATCACGGTGATGTAATAGAAGATGTCCTGTTGCTCTTCGGTCATCTTCTTCATGCCGTCCTGAATGATCACCGCCAGCTCGTAGCCGTAGGTCGGATCGTAGGTGCGGCAGTTCGGGATGGTGGCAGCCAGCAGGTGGCTGTGACCGTCTTCGTGCTGCAGGCCTTCACCGTTCAGGGTGGTACGGCCGGCGGTGCCGCCGATCAGGAAGCCACGGGTACGGCTGTCGCCGGCAGCCCAGGCCAGATCGCCGATACGCTGGAAGCCGAACATCGAGTAGAAGATGTAGAACGGCAGCATTGGCTGGTTGTGGCTGGAGTACGAAGTACCGGCCGCGATGAAGGAGCTCATGGCGCCTGCTTCGTTGATGCCTTCTTCAAGGATCTGACCTTTCTGGTCTTCCTTGTAGAACATCACCTGGTCTTTATCGACTGGCTCGTAGAGCTGGCCGACGGACGAGTAGATGCCCAGCTGACGGAACATGCCTTCCATACCGAAGGTACGGGCTTCGTCCGGGATGATCGGAACGATGCGCGGGCCGATTTCCTTGTCCTTGACCAGTTGCGCGAGGATCCGCACGAAGGCCATGGTGGTGGAAATTTCACGGTCGCCGGAACCGTCGAGGATTGCCTTGAGGGTGTCCAGATCCGGAGTCGGTACGCTGAAGCTTTGTGCGCGACGCTGAGGCACGAAACCGCCCAGTGCAGAGCGACGCTCGGCCAGGTAACGGGCTTCGGCGCTGTTTGGCTCCGGCTTGAAGAACGGCAGGTTTTCCAGCTCTTCGTCTTTCACCGGAATGTCGAAGCGGTCGCGGAACAGCTTCAGGCTGTCGACGTCGACTTTCTTGGTGTTGTGCGCGGTGTTCTTCGCTTCGCCCGCACCGGTACCGTAACCCTTGATGGTCTTGGCCAGGATGACGGTCGGTTGTTCTTTGTGGTTGACCGCTTCGTGGTACGCCGCGTAGACCTTGTACGGGTCGTGGCCGCCACGGTTGAGTTTCCAGATCTCGTCGTCGGACAGATCAGCAACCATCGCCTTGAGTTCAGGCGTGTTGAAGAAGTGTTCACGAACGAACGCGCCGTCTTTGGCTTTGTAGTTCTGGTACTCGCCGTCGATGACTTCGTCCATGCGGCGTTGCAGGATGCCGTCGACGTCCTTGGCCAGCAGTGGGTCCCAGAAACGGCCCCAGATGACTTTGGTCACGTTCCACTGAGCACCGCGGAACACGCCTTCGAGTTCCTGGATGATCTTGCCGTTGCCGCGAACCGGGCCGTCGAGGCGCTGCAGGTTGCAGTTGATGACGAAGATCAGGTTGTCCAGCTTCTCGCGGCCGGCCAGGGAGATGGCGCCCAGGGATTCCGGCTCGTCGCACTCGCCGTCGCCCAGGAAGCACCAGACTTTCTGTTTGCCCGGCTGGATGAAACCGCGGTGTTCCAGGTACTTCATGAAGCGAGCCTGGTAGATCGCCTGGATCGGGCCCAGACCCATCGAAACGGTCGGGAACTGCCAGAAGTCAGGCATCAGCCAAGGGTGCGGGTAGGACGACAGGCCCTGACCGTCGACTTCCTGGCGGAAGTTGTTCATCTGGTCTTCGGTGATGCGGCCTTCCATGAACGCACGGGCGTAAACGCCTGGCGAGGTGTGGCCCTGGAAGTAGATCAGGTCGCCGCCGTGTTCGTCGGTCGGGGCCTGGAAGAAGTAGTTGAAGCCGATGTCGTACAGGGTCGCACTGGAAGCGAAGCTGGAGATGTGACCACCCAGGTCAGAATCTTTCAGGTTCGTACGCATTACCATGGCCATCGCGTTCCAGCGTACCAGCGAGCGAATGCGGCGTTCCATGAACAGGTCGCCAGGCATGCGTGCTTCGTGGGTAACGGGGATCGTGTTGCGGTAAGGCGTGGTGATGGCGTAAGGGAGCTGCGAACCGCTGCGGGTTGCCAGTTCACCCATACGGGTCATCAGATAGTGAGCACGGTCTTCGCCTTCTTTGTCGAGAACCGATTCCAGGGCGTCCAGCCATTCCTGGGTTTCGACGGGATCGAGGTCTTGCATGGCTTGCTCCAGGGCGGAAAGGCTTCCAGAATCGGTTGCCTGAGTTTGCGACTGGCCTTGTGGGCAGACGATTTAAAATTCTTGGATTGCCGACAGGTTGTTCCGGCGGCGTGTAGTTTTACTACAAATCATCCGGCATTTCAGCCTTTCGAATGTATAGACGAGTAGTAAAACTACAGATGAAAGGCTTGTGGCCTCCGACTGCGTTGTGAGAATAATCGTTAAGGTTGGTCTTTAGCCATCCGAAAAAGGTGAAAGTTTGATGCTGGCTGCCAAAGAAAAAGAAATTTCAGCTATTTCTCACTTTTGTTCGACAGTCCTTCGCGTAGCGGTTTTTCAATCATCACTACAAGCGGCCATTTACACGCCGATCAAGGATAGACCATGACCCTGCCCGCGCTTGCCGAACTGCCCGCCATTCTCCTGCCGTTGGTCAGCCGATCGGAGCAGTCGTTCCGTGCGGCCGTCGCGCAACTGGAAGACGATCACGGCTTCTCGTCCTGGACGCCGGAACGCTGGGCGCAGTTCGCCCGCGTCAGCGCCGCCAGCGATTTCGTCATTGAACAGAGCGTTCGTGACCCTTCGATGTTGTTGTCGCTGGTGCAGTCCGGCGAGCTGGACCGGCCGTTCGCCAAAGGTGAGTTGTGCGCGCAGATCGCCGCCGCCGTCAGCCTCGCCCAGACCGAAGATGAGCTGGGCCGGGCCCTGCGTCGCCAGCGCACCCGGCATCAGGTGCGGATCATCTGGCGCGACCTCAACCGCCAGGCCGATCTGGTGCAAACCTGCCGCGACCTCTCGGACATGGCCGATGCCAGCATCGATCAGGCCTATCAATGGTTGTACCGCCGCCATTGCGACCAGTTCGGCACACCGACCGGCCGACGCAGCGGCGAACCACAGCAAATGGTCATCCTCGGCATGGGCAAGCTCGGCGCGGTGGAGCTGAACCTGTCTTCGGACATCGACCTGATCTTCGCCTACCCCGAGGGCGGCGAAACAGTCGGCGTGAAGCGCCCGCTGGATAACCAGGAATTTTTCATCCGCCTCGGCCAGCGCCTGATCAAGGCCCTTGACCCGATCACCGTCGACGGCTTCGTATTCCGCGTCGACATGCGTCTGCGCCCGTACGGCTCGTCCGGCGCGCTGGTGCTGAGCTTCAATGCGCTGGAGCAGTATTACCAGGATCAGGGCCGCGACTGGGAACGCTACGCGATGATCAAGTCGCGGGTGGTGGCTGGCGATCAGGTGGCGGGCGAGCAGTTGCAGGAAATGCTGCGACCATTCGTTTACCGGCGCTATCTGGACTTCTCGGCGATCGAAGCGCTGCGCACCATGAAGCAACTGATCCAGCAGGAAGTGCGGCGCAAAGGCATGGCCGACAACATCAAGCTGGGCTCCGGCGGCATTCGTGAAGTCGAGTTCATCGCTCAGGCCTTTCAACTGATTCACGGCGGTCGCGACCTGAGTCTGCAACAGCGCCCTCTATTAAAGGTGTTGAGCACGCTTGAAGGGCAGGGCTATCTGCCGCCGGCGGTGATCAGCGAACTGCGCGAAGGTTACGAATTTTTGCGTTACACCGAACACGCGATCCAGGCGATTGCCGACCGTCAGACCCAGATGCTGCCGGACAGCGCTCAGGATCAGGCGCGTATCGCATTCATGCTCGGTTTCGCCGACTGGGAGGCGTTCCACGAGAAGCTGATGTTCTGGCGCGGCCGCGTGGCCTGGCACTTCGCGCAAGTGATCGCCGATCCTGATGAGGACGAAGGCGTCGAGAGCGAAGTGGTGGTCGGTGGTGAATGGCTGCCGCTGTGGGAAGAGGCTCAGGACGAAGAGGCCGCCTGTCGCCAGTTGGAAGAGGGCGGTTTCGCTGACGCGACCAAGGCCTTGAAGACATTGGCGAGTCTGCGTGCCAGCCCGCAGTTGCGGGCGATGCAGCGTCTGGGGCGCGAACGTCTCGATGCCTTTATTCCGCGCCTGCTCGCCCAGGCGGTGGAGCATGAAAATCCCGATCTGGTGCTTGAGCGCGTTCTGCCGCTGGTCGAAGCGGTGGCTCGGCGTTCGGCTTATCTGGTGCTGCTGACCGAAAACCCCGGCGCACTGCGTCGCTTGTTGACGTTGTGCGCCGCCAGCCCGTGGATCGCCGAGCAGATCACCCGTTTCCCGCTGTTGCTCGATGAATTGCTCAACGAAGGCCGGCTGTTCAAGCCGCCGCTGGCGCCGGAACTGGCCGCCGAGTTGCGCGAGCGCCTGACGCGGATTCCGGAAGACGACCTCGAACAACAGATGGAAGCCCTGCGCCATTTCAAACTGGCGCACCGCTTGCGCGTCGCCGCGTCGGAAATCGCCGGCAGCCTGCCGTTGATGAAAGTCAGCGATTACCTGACCTGGCTGGCCGAAGCGATTCTTGAGCAAGTGCTGGCCCTGGCCTGGCGCCAGACCGTGGCCAAGTACGGCACGCCGCTGCGCACCGATGGCACGCTGTGCGATCCCGGCTTCATCATTGTCGGTTATGGGAAAGTCGGCGGGATCGAGTTGGGGCATGGTTCGGACCTGGATCTGGTGTTCATTCACGATGGCGATCAGCAGGCCGAAACCGATGGCCCGAAACCCATCGACGGCACGCAATTCTTCACCCGGCTCGGCCAGCGGATCATTCACTTGCTGACGGCGCAGACCAACTCCGGTCAGCTGTACGAAGTGGACATGCGCCTGCGACCGTCCGGTGCGTCCGGGCTGCTGGTCAGTTCGCTCGGCGCGTTTGCGCGCTATCAGGAAAACGAAGCCTGGACCTGGGAACATCAGGCCCTGGTGCGGGCGCGGGTGCTGGTGGGCAGCAAGGATGTCGGCCAGGCCTTCGAGAACGTCCGGGCCCAGGTGCTGGGCAAAGTGCGGGATCTGGCAAAACTGCAACAGGACGTGAGCGAGATGCGCGCCAAGATGCGCGACAACCTCGGCAGCAAGAGCACCGCCGCCGGTACCGGGGCGAATGCCTTCGAGGCCACGGCGCCGTTCGACCTCAAGCAGGACGCCGGAGGTATCGTCGATATTGAATTTATGGTGCAATACGCGGCTCTGGCGTGGTCGCAAACCCACCCGCCGTTGCTGCGCTGGACGGACAATATCCGCATTCTGGAAGAGCTGGAGCACGAAGGGCTGATGCCTGCCGAAGACGCCAGCCTGTTGCGCGAGGCCTACAAGGCCTATCGTTCCGCCGCCCACCGGCAGGCCTTGCAGAAGGACGCCGGGGTGATACCGGGCGATCAGTTCGCGGACGAACGGCGGCAGGTGATGCGGATCTGGCGTGAGCTGGGGCTAAGCTGATTCTCGAGACGGGGAGGCGTAAAGCCTCCCCGGTTCGTTTATGGAAACCACATGAATATTCTGATCGTTGGGCCCAGTTGGGTCGGTGACATGGTGATGGCGCAGACACTGTTTCAGTGTCTCAAGCAGCGCCACCCGCAGTGCGAAATCGACGTGCTGGCCCCCGAGTGGAGCCGGCCGATCCTCGAACGCATGCCCGAAGTGCGCGAGGCCTTGAGCTTCCCGCTCGGCCACGGCGCGCTGGAGCTGGCGACCCGTCGGCGGATCGGCAAATCCCTGGCCGGCCAGTACGACCAGGCGATCCTGCTGCCGAACTCGTTGAAGTCGGCGCTGGTGCCGTTCTTCGCCGGCATCCCGAAACGCACCGGCTGGCGCGGCGAATTCCGCTATGGCCTGCTCAATGACGTGCGCACGCTGGATAAAGAACGTTATCCGCTGATGATCGAGCGTTTCATGGCGCTGGCCTACGAGCCGAACGCCGAGCTGCCGAAACCTTATCCGCGCCCGACTCTGCAGATCGATCCGGTGACCCGCGAGGCCGCCTTGGCCAAGTTCGGTCTGACCCTCGACCGCCCGGTGCTAGTGTTGTGCCCCGGCGCCGAATTCGGTGAAGCCAAACGCTGGCCGTCCGAGCATTACGCCAAGGTCGCCGAGGCCCGCATCCGCGAAGGCTGGCAGGTCTGGCTGTTCGGTTCGAAGAACGATCACGCCGTGGGTGAAGACATCCGCGCGCGGCTGATTCCGGGCCTGCGTGAAGAATCCGTGAACCTCAGCGGCGGCACTTCGCTGGCCGAGGCCATCGACCTGATGTCCTGCGCCGATTCGGTGGTCTCCAACGATTCCGGCCTGATGCACGTGGCCGCTGCGCTGAATCGCCCGTTGGTGGCGGTCTACGGGTCGACCTCGCCGGGTTTCACTCCGCCGCTGGCCGAACACGTGGAAATCGTCCGCCTGGGCCTCGATTGCAGCCCTTGCTTTGATCGCACCTGCCGTTTCGGCCATTACAACTGCCTGCGCCAGCTGATGCCGGACGCGGTCAACGATGCCTTGCAGCGTTTGCAGGGCTCTGTGGTCGAGGTTCATTAACTTGCGGGTATTGCTGATCAAGACTTCATCGCTGGGCGACGTGATTCACGCGTTGCCGGCGCTGACCGATGCCGCCCGGGCGATTCCCGGGATCAAGTTCGACTGGGTGGTGGAAGAAGGTTTCGCCGAGATTCCGACCTGGCACCCGGCCGTAGGCAAAGTGATTCCGGTGGCAATCCGCCGCTGGCGCAAAAACATCTGGAAAACCATCACCAGCGGCGAATGGAAGCGCTTCAAGCAGTCCGTTCGGGCGAACAAATATGATCTGGTGATCGACGCTCAGGGCCTGCTGAAAAGCGCCTGGCTGACCCGCTACGTCAAAGCCCCGGTGGCCGGTCTCGACAAGGGCTCGGCCCGCGAGCCGATCGCTGCGCGCTTTTATGACCGCAAACTGGCGGTGGCCCGTGGGCAGCACGCCGTCGAGCGCGTGCGCCAGTTGTTCGCGATTGCTTTGGGTTACGACTTGCCCAAAGGCCTGGGCGATTACGGCCTCAACGTCGAGCGTCTGGTCGAACTGCCGCGCAAGAATGCCTACGTGGTGTTCCTCCACGGCACTACCTGGGACACCAAGCACTGGCCGGAAGCCTACTGGCGCGAGCTGACCGAACGGGTCGGCTACCTCGGCGTGGGGATCAAGCTGCCGTGGGGCAACCCGCTGGAGAAGGCCCGGGCCGAGCGCATCGCCGCCGGTTTCAAGCACGCCGAAGTGCTGCCGAAGCTGAACCTGGCCGGGGTCGGCAAGGTGCTGGCCGGCGCCCAGGCCTGCGTCGCGGTGGACACCGGTCTCGGCCATCTGGCCGCGGCGCTGGACGTGCCGACGATTTCCCTGTTCGGCCCGACCAATCCGGGCCTGACCGGCGCCTACGGCAAGCTGCAGATTCACCTCGGCAGCGATTTCCCGTGCGCGCCGTGCCTGCAAAAGAAATGTACGTATCAACCGACCGCGCAGGATGCCCGTCAGTTTGACCTGAAACGCGAGTGGCCCCTGTGCTTCACGCGTCTGAATCCCGAGCGTGTTGCCAGCCGACTGAGCACGTTGTTGATGGCTGAGGAGCTGCGCTGATGCAATTGGCTTTTGTCTTGTACAAATATTTCCCGTTCGGCGGTTTGCAGCGCGATTTCATGCGCATCGCCCTCGAATGCCAGAAGCGCGGGCACCAGATCCGCGTCTACACCCTGATCTGGGAAGGCGACGTGCCGCCCGGTTTCGAAGTGCTGGTGGCGCCGGTCAAGGCGTTCTTCAATCACCGCCGCAACGAAAAGCTCAGCGCGTGGATGGAAGCGGACCTGGCCAAGCGCCCGGTGGATCGCCTGATCGGCTTCAACAAGATGCCGGGGCTGGACGTCTACTACGCCGCCGACGGCTGCTTCGAAGACAAGGCGCAGAACCTGCGCAATTCGCTGTACCGCCGCTGGGGCCGTTATCGCCACTTCGCCGAGTACGAGCGCGCAGTGTTCGCCAAAGACGCGAAGACCGAAGTGCTGATGATTTCCGAAGTGCAGCAGCCGCTGTTCATCAAGCATTACGACACGCCGCTGGAACGCTTCCATCTGCTGCCGCCAGGCATCGCCCAGGATCGTCGACGCCCTGCGGATGCCGACCAGATTCGCGCCGGTTTCCGCGCCGAATTCAATCTGAAGGACGACGAACTGCTGCTGGTGCAGATCGGCTCCGGGTTCAAGACCAAGGGTGTCGATCGCAGCCTCAAAGCGCTGGCCGCATTGCCCGCCGAACTGAAGAAACGCACCCGGCTGTTTGTAATCGGCCAGGATGACCCCAAATTGTTCCAGATGCAGAGTGCAACGCTGGGCCTGGGCGACAACGTGACGTTCCTCAAGGGGCGCAGCGATATCCCGCGTTTCCTGCTCGGCGCCGATCTGTTGATCCACCCGGCGTACAACGAAAACACCGGTACGGTGCTGCTTGAAGCGCTGGTCGCCGGGTTGCCGGTGCTGGTCAGCGCGGTCTGCGGTTATGCCCATTACATCGCCGAGGCCGACGCCGGGCGGGTGTTGGACGAACCGTTCGATCAGGCGCAACTGACGCAATACCTGACTGACATGTTGAACGACGACGCTGCACGGGCGGCCTGGAGCCGCAACGGTCTGGCCTTCGCCGAGACGGCCGACCTCTACAGCATGCCGCAGCACGCGGCCGATGTGATTCTGGCGGAGCACGCTTAAATGAAGTTGATGCTGGCTGAACCGTTCAAGAGCCTGTGGGCTGGCCGCGATGCGTTCGTGGAAGTCGAAGGCTTGCAGGGCGAGGTGTACCGCGAGCTGGAAGCCCGCCGGACGTTGCGCACGGAAGTCGACGGCAATGGCTTTTTCGTCAAGATCCACCGCGGTATCGGCTGGGGCGAGATCTTCAAGAACCTGCTGACTGCCAAACTGCCGGTGCTCGGCGCGGGCCAGGAATGGAAGGCTATCCAGCGTCTGCAGGAAGTCGGCGTGCCGACCATGACCGCCGTCGCGTACGGCGAGAAGGGCAGCAACCCGGCGGATCAGCATTCGTTCATCGTCACCGAAGAGCTGGCGCCGACCATCAGTCTCGAAGACTTCAGCATCGACTGGGTCAAGCAACCGCCGCAGCCGAAACTCAAGCGGGCGCTGATTGCTGAAGTTGCGCGCATGACCGGCATGATGCACCGCGCCGGGGTCAACCACCGCGACTGCTACATCTGCCACTTCCTGCTGCACACCGACAAACCGGTCACGCCCGAAGATTTCAAACTCTCGGTGATCGACCTGCACCGCGCCCAGACCCGGCCGGCGATCACTCAGCGCTGGCGCAACAAGGATCTGGCGGCGCTGTACTTTTCCGCACTGGATATCGGCCTGACCCGCCGCGACAAGCTGCGCTTCCTTAAAGGTTACTTCCAGCAACCGCTGCGCCAGATCCTGGCTGAAGAGGCGCCGTTGCTGAGCTGGCTCGAAGGCAAGGCCAACAAGCTCTATGCGCGCAAGCAACGTTACGGGGATGCGCTCTGATGGCGGGTTGGAATCTGGAGCCTGAGTACAGTGAACTTGCGCAGCATTTCGGTAGCCTCGAAGCGGTATTTGCCCTTCAGGGCGAGCGCCTGACTCGCGATCCATTGTCCGAAGTCATTCGCGTGCAGCTCAACGGCGTCAACTATTACGTCAAGCGCTACAGTGGGGCCGGCAAGGGCCTGCGGCGTTATTTGGGCAAGCCCCGGGTGAAGATGGAATGGCAGAACCTCAAGCGCTTCGCCAAGTGGGGCATTCCCACCGCCGAAGTGGTGGCGTGGGGCCTGGAGCGTAACGGCATGGCCTACGATCGCGGGGCGATGATCACCCGTGAACTGCCGCGCACCGAAGACCTGTCGGCACTGGCCGAGCGCAACGATCCCAAGCTCAAGGATCGCGCCTGGGTCGACGGCGTCAGCCGGCAACTGGCTGCTTATACGCGTGTCATGCACGACCACCGCTTCACCCATAACGATCTGAAGTGGCGCAACCTGCTGATCGACGATCAGGCGCAGTTGTTTCTGATCGACTGCCCGAACGGCGATTTCTGGCGCGGCTTCTGGCTCAAGTACCGGATCACCAAGGATCTGGCCTGTCTCGACAAGGTGGCCAAGTATCACCTGTCGAACACCCAGCGCCTGCGCTTCTACCTGCAATACCGTGGACGTGATCGGCTGAACGCCGCCGACAAGCAACGGATTCGCCACGTGGTGAGATTTTTCGAGGGACGCGAATGACTGATTTTCTGGCCGCTGAAGACCGTGCGCTGCTGGAGCGCCACGGTCTCGGCACGTTCGATGCGCTGTGGTCCAAGCAGCTCGATGCTGTGGATGAGCCCAACACCGATGGCGGCGGCTGGAGCAGCGTGTTTCGTCTGGAGCTGGAAGGGCATGGCTATTACCTCAAGCGCCAGTGCAATTACCTGACTCGCACCTTGCACGCGCCGTTTGGCGAGCCGACGTTCGCCCGGGAATTTCGCAACATCAGTCGTTACAACAAGCTCGGCATTCCGGCGTTGCAGGCGGCGTTCTTCGGTGAGCGCAAGGTCAACGGCGAAGTCCGTGCGATCCTGCTGACCCGGGCGCTGGATGGCTGGGACGATCTCGATTCGCTGCTGCAGCGCTGGTCCGACCTCGATACCGCGCAGCAATCGGCGATTCTCAAGTCTTGCGGCCTGTTGGCGCGCCATCTGCACGGCATGCGTCAGGTGCACGGCTGCTTCTATCCAAAACACATTTTCCTGCGTGCCGAGGGCGATGGCTATCAGGCGCAGTTGATCGACCTGGAAAAGACTCGGCCGTTGCTGTTCGGTATGCGTGACCGGGTCAAGGACCTGGAGCCGCTGCTGCGCCGTGCGCCGGAGTGGAGCGAAGCGCAGTTGCGTGAACTGCTGGCGGCGTATCTTGATCAATCGACGGACAGTTCGCTGGTCGATAGCTGGGTCACGCGGCTGACCGCGCGGCGCAGTCGCAAGGAGACCCGCTGATGCAGCTGTCCGACCTGAAAAATGCCGGGCGCACGCCGAGTCTGCCGCTGACGGTTTCGCTGGCCGATGCGGCGGGCGCTGCCGATTTGCAGTTGCTCAGTCTGTTGCGGGTGTTGCCGGGGCAGCGTTACGTCGGTGCCGGTGTGTGGCGCGGGCGTCCGGTGCTGGCCAAATTGCTGGTCGGCAGCAAGGCTGCTCGACATTTTCAGCGTGAGTTGGAGGGCGTGAAGCTGCTTGCCGCCCAGGGCATGACCACGCCGTTGTTGCTGGCTGATGGTCTGAAGGACGGCGAAGGTGGCTGGCTGCTGTTCGAATTCCTCGAGGGCGCCGAAAGCCTGGGCGATGCCTGGAACAAGGTCGAATCCTTGCCGGTGCTGGCCGACGAACAGTCGGCGGTGCTGGCCGAAGCGCTCGGCGCCATTGGTCAGTTACACGGTAAAGGTTTGTGGCAGGAAGACCTGCACCTGGACAACCTGCTGCGCCACGGCGGTCAGCTGTATCTGATCGATGGCGCAGGTATCTGTGCGGAAAGCGCCGGCCAGCCGTTGTCCCGTCAGAAAGTGCTGGAAAACCTCGGGGTGTTCTTCGCCCAGTTGCCCAAGTCGCTCGAGCCGTTCACCGAAGAACTGCTGGTGTATTACCTGCTGAGCAACAGCGAGCACGCGCTGCCGCTGGAAGCTTTGCAAAAGCAGATCGACAAGGTGCGCGCCTGGCGCTTGAAGGATTACCTGATCAAGGTCGGTCGTGAGTGCACGCTGTTCAGCGTCAAGCGCGGCGCGTTCGGTCTGCGGTCGATTCGCCGCGAGGAAGAGCCCGCGATGTTGCCGGTGCTGGAGCAGGCCGATGCCTTGCTCGATCAGGGCCATCTGTACAAGACCGGCGGCGCGGCCAGTGTCGGCAAGGTCGAGGTTGCCGGGCGTGCGCTGGTGATCAAGCGTTACAACATCAAGAATTTTACCCATTGGCTCAAGCGCTTCTGGCGCCCGAGCCGCGCCTGGCATTCCTGGCGCGAAGGCAATCGCCTGGCGTTCCTCGGCATCGCCACGCCCAAACCGCTGGCGGTGCTGGAAACCCGGTTCTTCTGGCTGCGCAGCAAGGCCTATCTGATCACCGAACACCTGGCCGGGCCGGACATCATCGAGCGCTTTGCGCCGTACGTCGAAAACGGCGCGGCGCCGGAAAGCGAGTTGCAGGCGCTGGATCAACTGTTTGCACGGTTGATCGCCGAACGCATCAGTCATGGCGACTTCAAGGGGCACAACCTGTTCTGGCAGGAAGACCGCTGGGCGTTGATCGATCTGGACTCGATGTGCCAGCACGGCTCGGTGGGCAGCTTCGCTTCGGCCTATGCCCGGGATCGTGCGCGGTTCATGCGTAACTGGCCTGAGAGCAGTGCGCTGTATCAGGTGATTGATCAACGTTTGCCCAAGGATGTAGCGGGCACTGCGTGATTATTTCGCCAACGTGTAAGACGTTTCTGCTGTTGAATCCGGGTGAGGGTTGTAGCGACAAATCCTTGTGACTTGTCCTACGGCCTTCCCGGAATCCATGAACTGCCCCTCGCAAAACCCCGATGCTAGCTTGCCCCGACGTTCCCGGAGGGCAAATCTTGAGCATCAAAAACGCTATCACCATCGGCGCATTTTCCCTGGCACTGTCCGGTTGCGGCACCGCTGTCACGGTGTTGCAGGACGAAGAGGGCGCCACGCGCGGCCTGCGCAAACAGAAGACCTACTGCCAGTCGATTCCGCGCATCTACAGCGGGCTCGCCCACGATTTCTGCCTGCTGCACGCGCCGCCCGATCCTACCGGCATTCTGGTGCCGGTCGTCCTGCTCGACCTGACCCTGTCCGGCGTCTTCGATACGGCGTTTCTGCCGTACACGATCTATCGCCAGGCGGTGGACGGGAATATCAGTGTTTATTGGCGGCCAGGTCGTGGGTGAGGCTTTTAAAACTTTTGCGGCTTCCAGAAAGCGAAAAGCCCCGGTGATCTCACCGAGGCATCAACGCCGACCGGGATCTCCCAGTCCATTTGCAGGGGAGTCTAAGTTGAAGCTTCTGTTGCGTCAACGCACCCGCCGGCCAGTTCCGCTAGAGGTTTGTCGGCGCTTTTAAGCTATAATCCCGCCCTTTAGCTGTCTCTCGCCCGGTGCGAGGGCACATCATTTTTCAAGGCGCATCGCGCCTGAATGCAGACTAAAGAGGCTAGACCCCTGTGGCATTGACGATTCTTGGCCTGTCCGGCGCCCTTAGCCATGATCCTTCAGCAGCCTTGTACATCGACGGCAAGCTGGTCGCGGCGGCTGAGGAAGAGCGCTTCGTACGCGATAAACATGCAAAGAACCGCATGCCCTACGAATCGGCGAAGTTCTGCCTGGAGCAGGCAGGCATCAAGCCGTCCGACGTTGACGTGGTCGCGATTCCGTTCGCCCCGATCAGCATTTTCGGCAAGGCTCGCTGGCAGTACGCCAAGCGTTACTGGTACGCCCCGGACCGCGCGCTCGATGCGATCCTGATGGGCAACCGTCGCTACAAGCGATATCGCAACAAGATCGTCTGGTGCCTGGAGCAACTGGGCTTCGATCCGAAGAAAATCAAGATCGAGCCGGTTGAACACCACCTGGCCCACGCTTCCAGCGCCTATCACTGCTCGGGTTTCAAAGAGAAAACCGCGATCCTCGGCATCGACGGCAAGGGCGAGTACGCCACGACCTTCTTCGGTTACGGCGAAAACGGCAAGATCCACAAGATCAAGGAATTCTTCGATCCGGACTCCCTCGGCGGCCTGTACGGCGCGATCACCGAGTTCCTCGGTTTCGACATGCTGGACGGCGAGTTCAAGGTCATGGGCATGGCGCCGTACGGCGACGCCAGCAAATACGATTTCTCGCGCCTGGCCTCGTTCGAGAACGGCGAGTTGGTGATCAACACCGACTACGCCAACGTGATCGGCCTGCGCCGCTATAAAGAGAAGGGCAAGGGTTACTACTTCTCGCCGAAACTGATCGAGTGGCTGGGTCCGAAGCGTGAAGGCGACATCGCCGACGAGCCGTACATCCACTACGCCGCCAGCATTCAGGCGCTGTTCGAAAAAATCGCGCTGCAGATGATCGACTACTACCTGGGCGACGTGCTCAAGGAAACCGGCAAGCTGGCCTACGCCGGTGGCTGTGCGTTGAACGTCAAGCTCAACCAGAAAATCATCGCCCGCGACGACGTCAAGGAACTGTTCGTACAGCCTGCCTCCGGCGATGCCGGCACCGCAGTCGGTGCAGCGGCCTATGTGTCCAACGCCCGTGGCGTGCCGGTCGAGAAGATGGAACACGTTTACCTCGGCCCGTCGTACAGCAACGAAGACGTGATCGCCGCGTGCGCCCGTCACGAGAACAAACCGACCTGGCGCAAGCTCGACAACATGCCGGAGCAGATCGCCAAGATCATGGTCGATGGCAACCCGGTGGCCTGGTTCCAGGGCCGCATGGAATTCGGTCCGCGTGCACTGGGTGGTCGTTCGATCATCGGCTGCCCGAGCGTGGCGGGCGTGGCTGACCGCATCAACCACCAGATCAAGTTCCGCGAGCGCTGGAGGCCTTTCTGCCCGTCGATGCTCGACACCGTTGCGCCACAGATGATCAAGATCGATCACCCGGCGCCGTTCATGACCTTCACCTTCGAAGTGGCTGAAGAGTGGAAGACCCGCGTGCCGGAAGTCGTCCACGAAGACGGTACTTCCCGGGCCCAGGTGCTCAAGCGCGAATACAACCCGCGCTACTACGACATGATGAAGGCGCTGGAAGTGCTGACCGGCAACGGCGTGTCCCTGAACACCTCGCTCAACCGCCGTGGTGAACCGATGATCTGCTCGCCGACCGACGCCCTGAACATGTTCTTCGGCTCGGATCTGCAATACCTGATCATGGAAGACATCCTGGTGGTCAAAGAAGGCGCAAACGCTTATGACACGCTCGGCTGAACGCCATGTGCTGCAGTTCTGTCACGGCTATGACGGGCCGTTCCTCGACTGCGCGCGGCAGTACGCCAGCCTGTTCGCGGGCACCGGTTATCGGGTCACCACGGTCTTTCTGACCGGGGCTGCCGATAGCGAGGTGGCCGCGGCCTGCGCCTCCGATGAAGTGTTGTTCATGGAATACAGCTCCAAGGCCATTCGTGGCCTGAAGCTGGGCGCCATCGGCGATCTGCGCAAGATCGCCGCTTCACGCAATTTCAGTTTCTGCATCGCCCATCGCTTCAAGCCGATCTACATCGCCTTGCTCGGCACTTCGCTGCCGGTGATTGGCGTGCACCACGCGTTTGGCGATTACAAGCGCGGCTCGCGCAAACTCTTTGCGCACATTTTCCGCAAGCGTCTGAGCCTGCTCGGCGTGTCCGATGCGGTGCGCGACGACATGCGTCGTTGCCTGCCGAAATGGCCGGCGACGCGCATCCAGACCCTCTACAACCGCATCGATGTCTCGGCGTTGCAGATGAGTCAGGTGTCGGCCCGTGAAGCCCGCGAGACCCTCGGTCTGTCGTCGGATGCGTTCATTGTCGGCAACGTCGGTCGCCTGCACCCGGACAAGGATCAGGCCACGCTGCTGCACGGTTTTGCCGCAGCATTGCCCGGTCTGCCGGCCAACAGCCAGCTGGTGATTCTCGGCAAGGGTCGTCTTGAGGATGAACTCAAGGCGCAGGCCCGCGAGCTGGGCGTTGGTGATCGCGTGCTGTTTCTCGGTCAGGTGCCGGACGCGCGCAATTATTTCCGGGCGTTCGATGTGTTTGCCCTGAGCTCCGACCACGAACCGTTCGGCATGGTGCTGCTGGAGGCCATGGCCGCCGGTGTGCCGTTGCTGGCCACGGCGTGTGGCGGGGCGAAGGAAGTGGTCGAAGGCGTGGGCATTCTGTTCCCGCTGGGCGATGCCGAGCATCTGGCCCAGGGCCTGAAACATCTGGCCGGCATGGACGAGCAGCAACGCCGTCAATGCGCCGAGATGATGTTCGATCGCCTGCGCGAGCGTTTCTCCGACCGCGCCGTACGCGACACCTTCTGGCATTTGCCGCAAGTTACCGATCTGGCACCGAGGGGCTGATGCTCAACCGATTTCAAGGCTGGCGCGAACGTGGCTGGTCGCCCGTTGACGCCTCAACTTATGCACAGGCCTGGCAACGTTTCGGCGGCAGCGTCGCGACTCATCCCATGGTGGTCGAGCGTCTGGCGAGTCTGGCCGGCATCCCGGTGCGTTATCTGGCCTGGGAGCAGCAGGGCGAAATCAAGGCCGCGATCCCGACCTGGGGCCGCGACCTGGCCTTGTCCAAGGACGTGCTCAAGCGCAACGGCAAGAAAGGCCTGTTCGACCTCGGCAACGCCGAGCTGATCCTGCCGGCCGCCGCCGATGCCCAGGCCCCGCTGCGCCATCGCGGGCGCTACCTGTCGGCGCTCAACGAAAACCGCTTCAGCGGCCTCAAGTTGCAGACCGAACAACTGGCCATGGCCCGTACCCCCGAAGAACTGTCGAAGAAGTTTCGCTACAACCAGCGCCGTGAACTGCGCCTGCTGGAAGAGGCGGGCGGTGTGGTGCGGCCGGTCAGCGACTTCTCGAGTGCGGAACTGGCAGCAATCTACTGCGACTTGTTTCAGCGTCGCTGGGGTTTTCCGGCCACTGGTGCGGCACGCATGGCCGAAGTCATCGAGCTGCTGCGCGATTTGTTGATCGGCTCGGTGATCTTCCTCAACGACGCACCGATCGCCATTCAATTGGTGTACCGCGTCGAAGCCCCGGAGTGGATCAGCGTCGAATACATCAACGGCGGCGTCGACCCTGAAACCCGCGAATTCAGCCCCGGCAGCGTCCTGAGTTTCCTCAATACGCAAAGTGCCTGGGAACATGCGCGGGCACTGAACAAGCCGCTGCGCTTTTCCTTCGGTCGCGCCGACCGTGAATACAAGGATCGCTGGTGCAATCCTGTGCCGGTCTTCACCGTATGAGTCAGCCCATGAGCCGCAAACAGCAACTGCTCAAGCGTCACCGGCGCAATAAACGCATCGGCCTGTTGATCGCACTGATCGTGTTGATCGCCCTCGGCGTGCTGGTGGTCTGGTGGCTGCCGCTGGTGCTGGCGGTGGCCGGCTGGATTGCCCACGAAGCGTGGTTCGCCGATCACCTGTTCTATTCGCCGAAAGACGATTACCAATACAGCTTTCCGCCGTTCACCCCGCAGCCAAAGGTGCATCTGAACGGCGAACAGTTGCGCCTCGACGAGGGCGTGATGCTGGTGGACGACGCCACGCTGATCCTCGCCGTGAAGGTCAAGAGCAGCTTTCTGGGACGCTTCTTCGATCCTCGGGTCGAGTTGCTCGGTGGCACCCATCCCGATGCGCAGACGTTCGAACGCGGCGTCAACGGCCAGCGTTATCTGAACCTCAGCGGTCAGGCGCAAGCCTTGTCGCAAGGCCAGTTGCGTCTGCGCGGGCGCTTTTGCCGGGTGTCCGGCGAGCCGGTGCTGTGGGCGCTGGAGCAACCGGACTACCGTCAGCAGCGGGTGATGGTCATCGCCCCTCACGCCGACGATGCCGAACTGGCCGCCTACGGTCTGTACAGCCAGGCCAGAGAAGCCTGGGTCGTGACCCTGACCGCCGGCGAGATCGAAGCCGAACACTATCAACAGATGGGCCTGAACAAGGTCGAGGCGGCGCGGCTCAAGGGTCGCTTGCGTGCCTGGGACAGTCTTGCGGTGCCGCGCTGGGCCGGTGTGCCGCAGGAACATTGCGTGCAGCTCGGTTATTTCTGCCTGCAACTGGCGGCGATGCAGGCTGCGCCGAATCAACCAGTGGGCTCGCGGGAAGCCGATCTGAACGACACGCGTCTGTTCCGTCAGCTGAATCCGTTTGCCTTGCCCGGCGATGCCGACGGGGCGCCGACCTGGAACAATCTGCTGGCCGACCTGCGTGACGTGCTGTCCCGTGCGCGCCCGGATGTGATCGTGCTGCCGCACCCGACGCTGGATCCGCATCCCGACCATATCTGCGCCCAGGAAGCCGTGCTGGAAGCCTTGCGCAGTCTCGATTACCAACCGAGCCTGCTCGGTTACGCCAACCACTTGCACGACAACGACCGCTGGCCGATGGGCGACAGCGGGCAGGGCATTGCACTGCCACCGACGTTCGATGCGACCCTCGCGATGCAGCCACTGTGCCTGCCGTTATCGATCGAATTGCAACGGGACAAGGCCATGGCGCTGGGCATGATGCATGACCTGCAGCCACCGGCGCCGTTCAAGCGTCGCCTGCGCCGGCTGTTTCAGCGACTGCTGGCCGGTCGGCGTCCGTCGGTCTACGGCGAGAATGAATTTTTCCGCAAAGCGGTCAGACGCCAGGAGTTGTTCTGGGTACTGAAGCAGAGCGAAACAGGCGCGACGGGATCGCACCGGGGAGAGGTATGAGTCAACGCGCAAAGGTGCTGCAGCTGCAGCCCGATTACAACGTCAAATCCCATGATTTCGCCGACCTCGCCGAACAGATCGTCAAGGCGCTGCCGACCGATCGTTACGAAGTGACCGCAGCCTTCCTGCGCGGCAAACCAGGGCCGGGCGAAGCCGTCAGCCGGGCTGACCGTTCGGTGTATTTCGAGTTTTCCGACAAGTCCCTCAAGGGTATGCGCCTGCGGGCGATGTGGCAGCTGTACAAGTTCTGCCGCCGGGAAAAGTTCGACGTGGTGATCTGCAACCGATTCAAACCGGTGAACATGATGCTGACGCTCAACCGCTGGTTGAAAGTGCCGCTGTGCATCGGCATTTCCCATGGCTTCGGCGAGTACGACCGCTTCTACCGTCGTCGCCAGACTCAGCGCCTGATCGATCGGCACTGGCGCTTCGTCGGCGTGTCGCCGGCGGTCAAACAGTACCTGCTGGACTGCGATTGCGGTTTCACTGACCAGAATACGTACGCGATCACCAACGCCATCGACATCGAACAGGCCGAGGGTTTGCAGCACAGCCGCGAGCGCGCGCGCGAGCTGTTGGGCATCGACCCGAATGTGCGGCTGATCGGGGCGCTGGGGCGGCTGGTGTCGGTCAAGGGCCACACTTACCTGTTGCAGGCTTTCGCCCAACTCAAAGACAAATACCCGAACACCCAACTGGCAATCATCGGTGCCGGTCGCTTGCAAGCGCCGCTGGCCGCGGAGATCGAACAGTTGGGCCTGACCGGCCGGGCGCACCTGCTGGGTTTCAAGGAAAACGCCCTGCAATACGTACGCGCGTTCGATATCTGGACCATGCCGTCGCTGGCCGAAGGCCTGGGGCTGGCCTTGCTGGAAGGCATGAGCGGGCATCTGCCGGTGATCGCCTCGAACGTGCCGGCCATGCTGCCGCTGATCGAAGGTGCCGGTGGCTTGTCGATCACGCCCAAGGACGTACCGAGCCTGGTTGCGGCGCTGGACACCTACCTCGCGCTGTCGGATGACGAGCTCAAGGCCAAGGGTGAGCAGGCCTATCGTTATTTGCAGGAGCAGCACGACATCGAGGTCTTCCGCCAGGAATACCTGAACCTGATCGACACCGGCCTGGAGCAGGCCCGCAAGGAACAGCCGTGAGCGAAGAAAGAGCCATGAGCGAAGAAAGAGCCATGAGCGAGTCCGCAGCCGTGAGCGCAGAGCAACCCCTCGTCACCGTCATCATCGCGTCCTATAACCACGGGCCGTACATCGAGGAAAGCATCCTCAGCGTCCTCAATCAGAGCTACCAGAACATCGAGCTGCTGGTGGTCGACGACGGTTCGAAGGACGACAGCGTCGAGCGCATCAATGCCTTGCAGGCGACACATGGCTTCGACTTCCGGGTGCAGCAGAACCAGGGCCTGACCAATACGCTCAACGGCGCTATCGCTCGGGCCAAAGGCAGCCTGATCGTACCGTTCGGCTCCGACGACATCATGTACCCGGACCGGATCGCCACCCAGGTCGCCTACATGGATGGCAAGCCGGAAGTGGGCATCTGCGCCGGCAACATCGAGCTGATGGACGCCGACGGCAATCTCTACCCGGAAAAGCGTCAGCGCCGGGATGTGCCGTTCCGTCGCGCGGATTTCGATGACATGTTCCTGGAGCGCAAGCCGTATCCGCCAGCGCCGACCCTGATGATCCGTCGTGAGGCGCTGGACAAGGTGGGCGGGTTCGACCCGTCGATTCGTCTCGAAGATCTGTACATCGAGCTGAAAATCACCCGCGCCGGGTACTTCATCGATGGCCTGAACGTGGTGATGGCGCGCTATCGCAAGCACGCCACCAACTCCTACAAGAATCACCGTTTCATGATCGAGAACATCCTGCGCACCTACGCGCTGTTCAGCGATCATCCGCTGTACGACGAAGTGCGTTACAAGTCGCTCAATTCAATGTTCCTGAAAACCGCCAATCGCGATCGCAAACTGGCGCGGGAGCTGCTGGCGCAAATCCCGTTCAAGGCCTGGAACAAGAAGACCTGGCGCGGGCTCGGTCGGTTACTGTTTTCACCGCTGGAAAAAGACTGAGGTCGCTGTCGCTCGCACTCAGCGGGCGACTTTTTCCGCCAGGTGCTTGCCGCCTTTCTGACGCTGGCGAATCCACTGCACCACTTTCCTGCCCGCGTTCATGCCTGGCTGCTCGATGTAAAGGAACGTTGCGCTGCTGATCAGTATCAGCAGACAGGTGCAGGCTGCCATCAACGGCAGGTAAACCCAGGTCTCACGGGCATCGAGGTGCAGCAACAGCGGCAGGCGCTGAACCATCAGCCAGAGCACGAAACCATGGAGCAGATAAGTGCTGTAGCTGATCTCCCCCAGCCAGCGGATGCTGCGCGGTTTCAAGGCGCCGAACAGGGTGTTGCCCGAAGCCACGATCACGAAGAACAGCGACAGCAGAAACAGCGGTGCGGTCTTGAAGGCCCGGTTGAACGCGGTGAAGGCCAGTGCCAGGGCGGCCAGGGCGATTACGGTGGCCAGTGTCGTGCGGCTCCAGGCCACCAGTTGCGGGCGTCGAACCCAATAGGCGGCGGTGATCCCGCCGAGAAAACTGGCCAGAAAATGTTTCTTCAGCGAATGCTCCCAACCGACCAGTTGGTACAGCGTGTAAATCCCGATCAGGCACAACACAACCTGTCGCCAGTTGCCGCGGTAGACGAATACCAGGGCCGCCAGTGGCAGCGCCAGATAGAAAAACACTTCATAGGCCAGCGTCCAGGTGACGTTGGAGATCAGCATGCCGGTTTGCGGATACTGGTTGACGTCCGGGCGATCGAACGTCAGCCACAACAGGCCCTGTTTGAGCAGTTGTGACACCGGTTCCTTCAGTTGCCAGTCCTGCAGGTAGAACACGGTGACGAACACCGCCAGCATCAATGGCAGGTACAGCGGATACAGCCGGAACAGCCGCGAAATGCCGAAGGCCAGCCAGTCGTGCTGACGGCCCTGGGTGAGCAGACGGCTCCAGAACAGGAAGCCGGTAATCATGAAGAACAGCGCCACACTGCCCTGACCCAGCATCGAGTAGAAGTTGCTCGGCGGAAACTCGATCACCCCCGTGCGCAGAAAGATCCAGGTGATGATCGAGTGATGCACGAATACACCGAATGCCAGATAGCCGCGCAGGCCGTCGATGCTGGCATAGCGGCTTTCGCCCGAATGCTGCAGATGGCGTGCGATCTTCGGTACGGCCCGCAGCAGCAACGCGGCGGATACGATGGCCAGCAGATAGGCGGCCGGCGCAATGAACGGACTGGTCTCAATCATCAATGAACCCGAGCCGGCGTATTGCCGGCCAGCACTTGCCTGTGCAGATTGTCTACGGCGGATTTCGACGCCGTTACGGCGTACCCCTGGAGCAGTGCCTCGAGGTGATCCTCGAACAGCCAGCGTCTGTCGACGGTGTAGCGTTGCATGTGGCGCAGATTGCGCTGACGCAGAGACAGGCTGAGGGGCGAAGGGTAGACCCGCAGGTCGGCCAGATCAATCAGCCCGAACTCCCCGTCTTCCAGCACCAGCACGTTGCCCAGATGCAGCGAGCGGAAATACACGCCTTGCTCATGCAGGCTGGCCATGAATTTGCCGAAACGCTCCACTAGCGCATGACGCACTGCAGGCGCGGTGATGCCCTGCAGCACCTGGCGCAGGGTGTGGCCCGGCAGCGGCGTGTAATGCACGGCGCTGCTGCCGTCGTCGAGGCGATAGAGGTTCAGCACCTGTGGCGTGGGAATGCCCATCCGGCGCAGCTGTTCGCTGTTGACGGCAAACCGCTCGGAATACGGGTTGAAGCTGCCCGATGTATACCAGCGTCGACGGCGAAACAGTTTGAGGAAACTGCCATCGGACAGGCGCAGGACCTTGGGCCCCAATCCATCTTCCTCGATGACCTGGGCGTCGCTGCTCAGCTGATGCAGAGCGCTTGCCGACAGCTTTTGTACCGGCATTGCCAAAAGACGTCGGGCACGTTGATTGATGCTCAGGGCCGCAATCAGCGCCAAAGGAATCCACAACAGGAACCAGTGTTCCTTGGGGCGGGAAATGATTCCGCCGCCTTCGGTCAGCCCGGCACCGATGCCGAACACCAGCCAGGTCGAGGCGATGATCAGCAATGGCTGCACGCGTTGACGCCAGCTGCTCAGCAGCCCCCAGGCCTGGAAAAACAGCCAGGGCAGCATGCCGAGGATGCCGACGTAATAAAGCACTCCCAGCGCAAAGCTGTGCGGTTCCTGGAAGTTGTAACCGACGCCCGGGTCAATCGCCAGAACCGCGTTGTAGCCGTGGCCGATCCATGGGTGCTCGGCGATTTTTTCCAGGGCTTGCTGCCAGATCTCGAAACGATAGGAGTCACCGCGTTCGATGATCATTTTCGAGAACAGCACCACCACCGTTGCGCCACCGATCGCCAGTGTGCCCAGCAGCACCAGTGAGCGACGGTTCCAGCAAATCAGGCTGAGCCACAAGGCGGCCATGGTCAGCGCCACCAGCGGGGTGCGGGAACCGGTTCCGATCACGGCCATGAACATGATCAGCATCGCAGGGATGCTGAGCCAGTACAGCCGGCGATTCTTGCAGGTCATGCTCAGACTGAGCCAGTAGGCGCAGAAAAATCCGAACAGGTGGGAGCTGAGCAGCGGGTTGTCGAACGCGCCGCCGCCGATCAGGCGCGCGCCGGGCTCGAAGTGGAGCATGAACGGAATCAGGAAGGCGATCGTTGCGATCAGGGCCACCAGTGCCGCGGCGAACAGCAACGGGGTCAGGATGTCGCTGCGGTAGCGGACCAGCAGGAAGCACCCGGCGAACAGCATCAGGGTATGCAACGGAGGTTTGAACATGCCGCCTATCGGTTCATCCTGCGGACCCCAGCAAAGACTGAGCAACGCCCAGCCGGCAAACAGCAGCAGCGCGATGAACACCGGCTCGCGCAGCATTTCCTTGAGTTCACGCGGGCGCAGGCACAGGGCGATCAGCGTCGGAATGCTGAACAGGCCGTAAAACAGCTTGTGGTGAATACTGCGGCCTGGCAGGAAGAACAGCGCGCACAAGAGCAGGAAGTAGCCGACGGGAAGTATCCACAGGCTGATGAAATCGAAAATTCGATTGGACGTACTGCTGAAGCCGCTAAGTTGCATGCTGTGTGTTTCAATCCTGAGGTTGATCAGCCATTTGTATGATGGCTATTTGACGCTGAAAAAGACGCCTAACAATAACAGCCTTTGGCCGATTGCCAGAACCCTGAAGAAGCTGTGCTAAAGTCAGCGTCCTTTTTATCGACTTTCGCGTGATATGACCGACTCCAGTCCCGCCGCAAGCCCTTCGAGCTTGAAAATCTACTTCCGCCTGCTCGGCTATGTCCGGCCGTACATCAGTCTGTTCCTGATCAGCATCGTCGGTTTTCTGATTTTTGCCTCTACCCAGCCGATGCTCGGCTACATCCTCAAGTACTTTGTCGACGGCCTGTCCAATCCCGAGGCAGTGCTGTTCCCCACCGTGCCTTACCTGCGCGACCTGCAGCTGTTGCAGGCCGTACCGCTGCTGATCATCCTGATCGCCGCGTGGCAGGGGCTGGGATCTTATCTGGGCAACTATTTCCTGGCCAAGGTTTCCCTGGGCCTGGTGCATGACCTGCGGGTGCAGCTCTTCAACAACCTGCTGGTCCTGCCCAACCGTTATTTCGACAAGCATAACTCCGGGCATCTGATTTCGCGTATCACCTTCAACGTCACCATGGTCACGGGGGCGGCAACAGATGCGATCAAGGTCGTAATCCGTGAAGGCATGACGGTGATCTTCCTGTTCGCCTCCCTGTTGTTCATGAACTGGAAGCTGACGCTGGTGATGGTTGCGATCCTGCCGCTGATCGCCGTGATGGTGCGCACCGCCAGCAAGAAATTCCGCAAGCAGAGCAAGAAGATCCAGCTGGCCATGGGCGATGTGACCCACGTCGCGTCGGAAACCATTCAAGGCTATCGCGTGGTGCGCAGCTTCGGTGGTGAAGCCTACGAGGAGAAGCGCTTCCTCGACGCCAGCCAGAGCAACACCGACAAGCAACTGCGCATGACCCGCACCGGCGCGATCTACACGCCGATGCTGCAACTGGTGATCTACAGCGCCATGGCGGTGCTGATGTTCCTGGTGCTGTTCCTGCGCGGTGACGCTTCGGCCGGTGACATGGTCGCCTACATCACTCTGGCCGGTTTGTTGCCCAAGCCGATCCGCCAGTTGTCCGAAGTCAGCTCGACCATCCAGAAGGGCGTGGCCGGTGCCGAAAGCATTTTCGAGCAACTGGACGTCGAACCGGAAGTCGATACCGGCACGGTCGAGCGCGATTCGGTCAGCGGTCGCCTCGATGTGCGCAACCTGAGCTTCACCTACCCGGGCACCGAGCGTCAGGTGCTGGACGACATCAGCTTCTCGGTCGAGCCGGGGCAGATGGTAGCGCTGGTGGGGCGTTCGGGCAGCGGCAAGTCGACCCTGGCCAACCTGATCCCGCGCTTCTATCACCACGACAAGGGCGAGATCCTGATCGACGGCGTGGAAGTGGAGCAATACAAGCTGCTCAACCTGCGCCGGCATATTGCCCAGGTCACCCAGCACGTCACACTGTTCAGCGATACCGTGGCCAACAACATCGCCTATGGCGATCTGGCCGGGGCGCCGCGCGAAGACATCGAGAAAGCCGCGCGTGATGCCTACGCGATGGACTTCATCGCGCAACTGCCTGAAGGGCTGGACACTCAGGTCGGCGAAAACGGCGTGCTGCTCTCCGGCGGTCAGCGCCAGCGTCTGGCGATTGCTCGTGCCCTGCTCAAGAACGCGCCGCTGCTGATTCTCGACGAGGCCACCTCGGCCCTCGACACCGAATCCGAGCGACACATTCAGGCTGCCCTGGATCAAGTGATGAAGGGCCGCACCACGCTGGTGATCGCTCACCGTCTGTCGACCATCGAGAAGGCCGACCTGATTCTGGTCATGGATCAGGGCCGGATCGTCGAGCGCGGCACTCACGACGAGCTGCTGGCACAGAACGGCTACTACGCACGTCTCAACGCCATGGGCCTCGACGCCCCGGCCGAAGATATCGCCTGATCCCGCCTCGAAAACGCCGGGCGTGCAATGCGCCCGGCGATTTGTATCCAGACCTTTACCCTTCTTGACCAAACCGGCATAAAACCCGGCATCGCGCTTGTTAAGGTTCCTGAACGAACTCTGACTTCACATCGAAGGGGCCATCCTCTTCGCGCGGGTGCTGGCATGCTGCAACGTTATCTCTGGAAATTGCTGCCCAAGCCGCAGCGGGCCTTTCTGCTGGGGCGCCTGTCGGTGGTTGACCGGCAAGTGGTGAACAAATCGATGTCGGCCAGTCTGGCCTTTCCCGCCGCCTTCGAGCAGCGCAACTGTCTGTTTATCCATGTGCCCAAATGCGCCGGCAGCAGCTTGTGTGCGGCGATGTTCGACGGCTGGCGTCCCGGACACCTGCCGTTGTACTGGTACGAAGAGCAATTTCCCGAACAATATGCTGCAGCCCACAAGTTCGCCTTTGTGCGCGACCCGCTGGAGCGCGCCTATTCGGCTTACGCCTTCCTGCACGGCAACAACTTGAGCGGGCGCGATCACTCCGCTCAGCAGATGGTTCGGCAATATCGGGATTTCGACGATTTTGTTACGCGCTGGCTGCACCCGGAGACGATCTCGCGGCAACTGCACTTTGCTGCGCAAACCGACTTTCTCACTGATTCACTGGGTCACCTGGCCCTGGACTTCATCGGTTACCAGGAACATCTGGAACAGGATTTCAAACAGGTCTGCGACCGCTTGGGGATGGTGTGTCAGTTGCCACACGTCAACAGCTCCCGGCAGCGCCAACCGCTGAAGGCGCGGGAGTTCTGCTCGGCGCGAACCCGTCGGCTGGTGCGTCGGGCCTATCAGCGCGACTACGAGTTGCTCGGTTATGAATGAGGCGCTGCACAGTGTGGCGACACTGCCTGCCATCAGCCCCTACAGCCTTGCGCTGTCCCGCCAGGCGCGAGCCGCGCTCAAGGGACAGCGGCCGCGTTGCCTGTGGCTGACCGGGTTGTCCGGCGCCGGCAAGTCGACCCTGGCCAATTCGCTGGAGCTGCACCTGCATCAGTTCGGGCTGCACACTTTTCTGCTCGATGGCGACAACGTGCGCAATGGCCTGTGCCGGGACCTGGGCATGGACGATGCCGGCCGCCGGGAAAACATCCGGCGCATGGCCGAAGTCGCCCGGCTGATGGTTGATGCGGGGCTGATCGTCATCGTCGCGGCGATCTCGCCGTTTCGGGCCGAGCGGGACGCTGCGCGGCAACTGTTTGCCGAGGGCGACTTCATCGAAGTGCATGTGAGCACTTCGCTCACGGTGTGCGAGCGCCGTGATCCGAAAGGTTTGTATCAGGCGGTGCGCCAGGGCCGTATCCAGCATTTCACTGGCATCGACAGCCCTTACGAGGCGCCGTTGTCGGCGGAATGCCGGATCGATACGGAAACGGTCGAGCCGAGCGAAGCCTGCGAGCGGTTGGCGGCTTTTCTGCTTAAAAAATGAGCAAAAAAGCCAGCTGTTTCATCCTGTTGCAGCCGCCGCACAAGCCTTCGCCAACCCTGTGTTAATATCGCGCCCCTGTTCATTTTGTATGTGGGTTGCTCCATGAAGTTGTCCATGCCGCGATTCGATCAAGCCCCTGTCTTGGTGGTCGGCGATGTCATGCTCGACCGTTACTGGCATGGTGGTACCTCACGGATTTCCCCTGAGGCGCCGGTTCCTGTCGTTAAAGTCGAGCAAATCGAAGACCGCCCGGGCGGTGCCGCCAACGTTGCCTTGAACATTGCCGCGCTGGGTGCGCCGGCGTCGCTGGTCGGTGTGACCGGTGACGACGAAGCCGCCGACAGCCTGAGCAACAGCCTCAAGGGTGCGGGCGTGCGAGCCTTGTTCCAGCGCATCGCGCACCAGCCGACCATCGTCAAGCTGCGGGTCATGAGCCGGCACCAGCAATTGCTGCGTATCGACTTCGAAGAACCGTTCGCCACCGACGCACTGGCCCTCGGCGCGCAGGTCGACGATCTGCTCGAAGGCATCAAGGTGCTGGTGCTGTCCGACTACGGCAAAGGCGCCCTGAAAAACCATCAGGCGCTGATCCAGGCCGCGCGTGCCAAAGGCATTCCGGTGCTGGCCGACCCGAAGGGCAAGGATTTCTCGATCTACCGTGGCGCGAGCCTGATCACCCCGAACCTCAGCGAGTTCGAAGCCATCGTCGGCGGTTGCGCCGATGAGCACGAGCTGGTGACCAAGGGCGCGACGCTGATGCACGACCTGGATCTCGGCGCATTGCTGGTGACCCGTGGCGAGCACGGCATGACCCTGCTGCGTCCGGATCATCCGGCACTGCATTTGCCTGCGCGGGCCCGTGAAGTGTTCGACGTGACCGGTGCCGGTGACACGGTGATTTCCACCCTGGCGGCCGCGATTGCCGCTGGCGAAGAACTGCCGCACGCGGTGGCGCTGGCGAACCTGGCGGCGGGCATCGTGGTCGGCAAGCTGGGTACGGCGGCGATCAGCGCCCCGGAACTGCGTCGCGCCATTCAGCGCGAAGAAGGTTCCGAGCGTGGCGTGCTGGGTCTGGAGCAACTGCTGCTGGCAGTCGCCGATGCCCGTGCGCACAACGAGAAGATCGTGTTCACCAACGGCTGCTTCGACATCCTGCATGCCGGCCACGTGACCTACCTCGAGCAGGCGCGGGCCCAGGGCGATCGCCTGATCGTTGCGATCAACGATGACGCTTCGGTCAGCCGTCTGAAAGGACCGGGCCGTCCGATCAACAGCGTTGACCGGCGCATGGCGGTTCTCGCCGGTCTCGGCGCGGTGGACTGGGTGATCAGCTTCGCCGAAGGCACCCCGGAAAACCTGCTGCGCGAGGTCAAGCCGGACGTGCTGGTGAAGGGCGGCGATTACGGCATCGACCAGGTTGTCGGCGCCGATATCGTCAAAGCCTACGGCGGCACCGTTAAAGTGCTGGGGCTGGTGGAAAACAGCTCGACCACGGCGATTGTGGAAAAAATCCGCAAGTCCGAGTGATGCAAACATAAAGACCGCGCCTGCGACGACTCTCCGGAGTCACTCGCAGGCGCGGTCTTTTGCCGTTCAGGAATTCACTTTCTTGCGTGGCACGATCTTCTTCAGCAGTTGCTTCGCCTTGCCGCGCAACCGCGCCAGCCCCGTATCCTTGGGCGGCGGCGTCAAACCCTGCTGGCGCAGCCAGTCCTTCCAGCGAATCCGCTCATCGCGCACCAGCCAGCCGTCCTGTCGGGCGAAACTTTCCGCCAGATACAGGCCGCGAGTGCCCGCCGGGTACAACTGACCTTTCTTCAGCGTGTATAGCTCGGGCAGCGGCTCGCCGTCCTGCAACGGCATCAAGTACAGATCGGGGCGCTTGCGGTCGAGCCGGGCGACCAGTTGATCGCCTTCCAGTCGTTCATCGACATGGAACAGGCTCAGATTCTTGGCTTCCTTGGGCACGTCCAGCCGCAGGTCGTAGATCAATTGCAGGGACGCGGTCGGCAAGTGCACGTAGGCTCTCGGCCGTTCGAGCAATTGCAGATTGGCGCAGCGCACTGGCCGGGCCGAACCGGATAGCGGCGTCAGGCGAAAGGGCAGGGCCTCACGATAATGTAGCGCCGACGCATAAGGTGCCGGCAGCCAGGTGTCGTTGAAACGCCCGCCGAGCCAGCCTTCCGGGGTTTCCAGCAGGCATTCTTCGGCGATCTCCTGGATCGCCGTGTGCAGCGGAATGTTCAGCTCATGGGCCGGCACGTAGCCGGAAATCAGCTTGAGCACCACATCGCCGCGATCCTGCCGGCGCTGGCGCACCAGCACCCAGTAATCGCGATTCTGCCAGTGCAGGGTCAGGCGCACCGAGACGCCGAGGTTGGCCAGTTCCAGTGCAAAGCGCTCGGCGTCGGCCACGCTGACCGGTTTGCGTCGCTGCAGGGTCTGGGCGAAATTCAGCGGCATGCCCACGCTCTGGTAGGTCAGGCCTTCCGGCGTGGCTTCGACGAACAGCGGCAGCGTCTTGAAGTTGCTCGGGTTCTTTCTGATGAGCGTACGCGGCATGTCGGCTCCTGCTTAAGGCCGCGAGGCGGCGTCAGTGACCACGAAGGACCTGGGCAACGGTCGCAACGTTATGGGCGAGGTGCAGCGGATTGATCGTCCCGACGATGGCACTGGCCACGCCGGGCTGGGCGAACAGCAATTCGAAGCTGGCGCGCACCGGATCCACGCCGGGACTCAGGCACACGTGACCGCTGGCCAGCGCCTTTTTCACCAGAATGGCTTTGCCGTGGGCAGCAGCATAGTCAATGACCGCCTTCTCGTTTTGTTCGTTCAGATTGTAGGTGACCATCGCGCAGTCGCCTTGCTCCAGTGCTTTGAGGCCACCGTCGACGGTTTTGC
Organism: Pseudomonas sp. GW821-FHT11D10; assembly: GCF_058808435.1. Lineage (NCBI taxonomy): Bacteria > Pseudomonadati > Pseudomonadota > Gammaproteobacteria > Pseudomonadales > Pseudomonadaceae > Pseudomonas > Pseudomonas sp. GW821-FHT11D10. Next base: position 222,165 of record NZ_JBXARR010000005.1, read on the forward strand.
CGGAAAAACCGAAGCCGCGAATCTTGCCCTCGGCCTTGAGTGCCGCGAGGGTTGCGTAGACTTCGCTGTCGTTGAGAATCGCCAGATCGTTACCGTCGGAGTGCACCAGCACCAGATCGATAAAATCGGTTTCAAGACGTTGCAGGCTGCGCTCCACCGACATCCGCGTGTGAGCGGCGCTGAAGTCGTGGGTCGACTGGCCGTCGACAAATTCTTCGCCGACCTTGCTGACGATCACCCAGTCCTGGCGCTGACCGCGCAACAGCGGGCCGAGGCGCTCTTCGCTGCGGCCATAGGCCGGGGCGGTGTCGATCAGGTTGATGCCCAGCTCCCGCGCTTGCTTGAGCAGCATGCGCGCAGCGTCGTCGTCGGGGATCTGGAAGCCGTTGGGGTATTTCACGCCCTGGTCGCGGCCTAACTTGACGGTGCCCAGGCCCAGCGGCGAAACCAGCAGGCCGGTGCTGCCCAGCGGGCGATACAGATCGTGCAGGGTTGGCAGGCTCATGGCAGCAGTTGCTCCCAGGCGGGAATGCCCATCGGTGGTTTTGGCAGCTCGGGCAGCGGAGCAGCGTGGCTTGGCTGGATGCCATCGCGCTCCAGGGAGGCAATCACGCGGTCAGCGAAGTCTGGCGCCAGGGCGAGTTTGGTTGGCCAGCCCACCAGCAGGCGACCTTCTTCGGCGAGGAACGCGTTGTCCGGGCGGGTCAGGCCGGTTTGCAGCGGCTCGGCGCGGTCGACGCGTAAAGTCGCCCATTGCACGGTGCTCAGGTCGATCCATGGCAACAATTGGCCAAGTTCTTTTTTAGCGGTGGCGATCTGTTCGGCCGGCTCACGGGCCACGCCTTCGGATTCGGCAATGTCGCCACCCAGATACCAGACCCACTGACCGTCAGCGGCCGGGTGGGTGGTCACGGTGATGCGCGGCTTGGTGCCGCCACCGAGGCAGTGCGCGTACAGCGGCTTCAGGCCCGGGCCCTTGGCGATGATCATGTGCAGCGGCCGGCGTTGCATGGCCGGATGAGTCAGGCCCAAAGCCGTGAGCAGGTCGGCAGTACCGGCACCGGCACTGAGTACGATGCGCTGGGCGCGGATCTCACGGCCGTCGACTTTCAGGCCAACCAGCACGCCGCTTTCCAGCAGCGGCTCGATGGTCTGGCCGGCGAGCAGACCGTCGCCCGACAGGTCGGCCAGACGCTGGATCAGGCTCGGTACGTCGATCACCAGTTCGGCGAGGCGGTAGACCTTGCCCTTGAAACGCTTGTCTTGCAGGGCCGGTGGCAGTTGATCGCCCTTGACCTGATCGACCCGGCCACGCACCGCTTTGCTGGCGAAGAAACTGGTGAGGTTGCCGGCCAGGGTGCCCGGCGACCACAGGTAATGGGCTTCGGACAGCAGGCGCACGCCGGTCAGGTCCAGTTCGCCGTTGCCGGCCAGGGCTTCGCGCCAGCGGCGCGGCATGTCGGCGATGGCTTCCGAGGCGCCGGTCAGCGCACCGTGCAGCGCGTACTTGGCGCCGCCGTGGATGATGCCCTGGGACTTCACACTCTGCCCGCCGCCGAGGCTGGCGCTTTCCACCAGCACGGTCGAGAAACCCTGGCGACGCAGGCGCGCGTTCAGCCAGAGACCGGCGACACCCGCGCCGACAATCAGCACGTCGGTGGAAATTGGAGATGGCATGCAACGACCTCAGTGTTCAAGACGAGGGCGCAGTATACAGACTCGGGGAAAAGGGGATTTGTCGATGATCAACAGAGGGAATGCTCGAGCCCTTACAGGAGCGAGTGCCTGCAAGGGCTTAGGTCAGGATCAGTGGCCGGCGGTTTTCGAGAACAGCTGAATCACCACCACGCCGAGCACGATCAGCGCCATCCCGAGCATCGCCGGGACATCCAGCTTCTGCCCATAAATGAACAGCGCCGCGACGCTGACCATCACGATGCCCATGCCGGCCCACACCGCGTAGGCCACGCCCACCGGCACGCTGCGTACCACCAGGGTCAGCATCCAGAATGCAATGGCGTAGCCGACGATGACCAGCACCAGTGGCAAAGGCGTGCTGAAGCCTTTGACGGCTTTCATCGAAACGGTCGCGATCACTTCGGCACAGATGGCGATGGCCAGGTAGACGTAAGCGTTCATGTTCAAATCCTCGTGTGTAGCGTTGCTTTCTGAGGCGGCATTCTAGTGACTCCCCAGATGGGGTAAAGTCATTACCTATCTGTTTACAAGATGGGTTGGCCGATGAGCATGCAGTGGAATCTGGAGCAGTTGCGGGTGTTCGTCGCGGTGGCCGAACAGCGTTCGTTTTCCGCCGTGGCGCGTCAGCAACGCAAGGCGCAGTCGGCGATCAGCAGCGCGATTGCCATGCTCGAGGACGATCTCGGTGTCAGTCTGTTCGAGCGTAGCAGTGGTCGCCAGCCGAGTCTTACCGAAACGGGTGAAGCCTTGTTGGAAGAGGCGCGTGAAGTGTTGCGTCAGTGCGAGCGCCTGAACGGTCGGGCCGTGGCCATGATGCGCGGGCAGGAAGCGCAGCTGCGGGTGGCCCAGGACGAGGCGATGCCTTATCAGGCGCTGGTGGAAAGCTTCGGCGCGCTGGCCGAGCAGTTTCCCAGTCTTGAAGTTCAGTTGACCAGCGCCGCCCAGGGCGAGGTTTCGCGCAAGCTGGTGGAGCGCCGGGCCGATCTCGGGTTGCTGTTCTATCATGACGAAATCCCCGAAGCATTGGAGCGTCGGGTGCTGGGCAGTGTGGAAATGGTCACGGTCTGCGGCGTCAATCATCCGCTGGCGGCGCAATCCCGGGTCAACTGTCAGCAGCTTGCTCAACATCGGCAACTGCTGATGTCGACCCAGACCAGCGTCTATCCCGGCAGCGAACCGGCCAGTCCGCAGGTGTGGCGCGCCGACAGTTTCTACGTGATGGCCGAATGGCTGGTGCGCGACCTCGGCTGGGCCTGGCTGCCGCGCCACGTGGTGCAGTACTCGGCGTATCAGGGCCTGATGGTGGAGCTCGACAGCGAATGGACGCCGCCGGCGCTGGTGGTGGAACTGGTCTGGCGCCGCGACGAACCGCTGGGACCGGCCGCCCGTTGGCTGGCGGAGCGATTTGCCATACACCTGCGGGCGATCGGCGGCAAAAGCCGATAAACTCCGCCGCCATGAATAGAACTCTCTACACCGCGCTGTTTTACCTGGGGCTGCCATTGGTGGCGATTCGGCTGTGGCTGCGCTCGCGCAAGGCGCCGGCGTATGCCAAGCGGATTGGCGAACGTTTCTCCTATGGCATGCCGACCCTGCAACCGGGCGGCATCTGGGTTCACGCCGTGTCGGTGGGGGAAAGCATCGCCGCCGCGCCGATGATCCGCGCGCTGCTGCAACGTTATCCACAGCTGCCAATCACCGTGACCTGCATGACGCCGACCGGTTCGGAGCGCATCCATGCGATGTTCGGCAACGAGCCACGCATCCAGCACTGCTATTTGCCGTATGACTTGCCCTGCGCGGCGGCGCGTTTTCTGGATCGCGTGCAGCCGAAACTGGCGGTGATCATGGAAACCGAACTGTGGCCCAACCACATTCACCAATGCGCCAAACGCGGGATTCCGGTGGCGCTGGCCAACGGGCGCTTGTCTGAGCGTTCGGCCAAAGGCTATGGCCGGTTCAGCAAACTGACCGCGCCGATGCTCGCCGAAATGAGCCTGTTCGCCGTGCAGACCGAAGCCGAAGCCCAGCGCTTCCGCGATCTCGGTGCGCGCCCGGAGACAGTCGAAGTCACCGGCTCAATCAAGTTCGACCTGACCATCGATCCGCAACTGCTGCAACGCGCTGCTGAACTGCGCGGCCAATGGCAGGCGCTGGAGCGCCCGGTGTGGATCGCTGCCAGCACCCATGAAGGCGAAGACGAGGTGGTGCTGAATGCTCACCGTCGCCTGCTGGCCAACCATCCCGATGCACTGCTGATTCTGGTGCCGCGCCACCCCGAGCGTTTCAATTCGGTGTTCGAGTTGTGCCAACGCGAAGGTTTCGCCACGGTGCGTCGTTCCACTGGCGCGAGCGTCGATGCGCAGACTTCGGTGCTGCTCGGCGACACCATGGGCGAATTGCTGTTTCTCTATGCCCTGGCCGACAGCGCGTTTGTCGGCGGCAGTCTGGTGCCCAACGGCGGGCACAATCTGCTGGAGCCGGCAGCGCTGGCGAAACCGGTGATCAGCGGCCCGCACCTGTTCAACTTCCTCGACATCGCCGCGCAACTGCGCAGTGCCGGGGCGTTGGCCGAGGTGGATGACGCCGAAGGTCTGGCGACAGAAGTGCAGCGGCTGTTCGAGTTACCGCGCGATGCGCAACGCATGGCCGAAGCCGGATTGAGCGTGATGCGCCGCAATCAGGGCGCGTTGCAACGCTTGCTCGATGGCCTGGGAAGGTTGATCGACCGCCCATAAAAAAACGCAGCCTCAGGGCTGCGTTTTTTGTTTAAGGCCGGGCCTTGAGCTGGGCTTCGGCAGCCTTGGCCAGATCCGGCGGCAGGAAATCCTTGTCCGGGTTGTAGTCGGCCTTCAGATAGCGCGTCAGATCCTGCAAATCACCCGGGTTCAACGTCCCCGCCGCCTGCTTCAAGCGCAGGTTGTCGAGGATGTAGTCGTAGCGGGTGTTGTTGTAGTTGCGCACCGAGGTGTAGAGCTGACGCTGGGCATCGAGCACGTCGACGATGTTGCGCGTCCCCACCTGATAACCGATTTCCGTGGCTTCCACTGCGCTCTGGTTGGAGATGATCGACTGCCGGCGCGCTTGTACCTGTTCGACGTCGGTGTTCACCGCGCGGTGCAGGTTGCGGGTGTTCTCGACGATCTGCCGGCGCAGGCCTTCACGTTGCTGTTCGGTCTGATCCAGTTGCGCGTAAGACTGGCGCACCTGGGAGCTGGTCAGCCCGCCGCTGTAGATCGGGATGTTCACCTGCAACGCCAGGGTGCGTTGTTCGACGTTGCCGCCATACGGCGTGCCGAAGGCATTCGGGTTGCTGAAACCGAACGAATCGTTGTCGCCTTTCTCATACTTCGCCACGGCGTCGAGAGTCGGCAGGTGGCCGGCCTTGCGCTGTTTCAAGGTCTGTTCGGCGGAGCTGACCGCGTAGTTGCTGGCCAGCAGATTGAGGTTCTGTTTCGCGGCGGTATCGACCCAGGCCTTGGCGTCGTTCGGCGCCGGCGGCAGGATCGGCAACGTGTGGACGATTCCCTGAATCGAGTTGTACTGACGGTTGGTCAGGGTGATCAGCGCTTCGAACGCATCATCGACCTGACGCTGGGCGACGATCCGGTTGGCCCGTGCGGTGTCGTAACTGGCTTGCGATTGCAGCACGTCGGTCTTGTCCGACAGGCCCACGTCGAAGCGCTCGTTGGACTGGTCGAGCTGGCGCTTGAACGCGGCTTCCTCGGCCTTGGTCGAGGCCAGGTTGTCCTGGCTGCGCAGCACGTTGAAGTAGCTTTCGGCGGTCTGCAGGATCAGGTTCTGCTCGGTGGCCGAGAGTTGCAGCGCGGCCTGCTCGTTGACGTCCTTGGCGGCCTGGTACTGGAACCAGCGATCGGCGCGGAACAGCGGTTGCGCCAGGGTCGCCTGATACGACTGGGCGCTGCGGTTGGCGACGGCCGACGGCTGATCGATGTCGGTGCGGACATTGGCGACCTGGGCGCCACCGGACAGGTTCGGCAGCAGCCCGGCGCGGGCCTGGGGCACGACTTCTTTCTGCGCGCCGTACTGGGCGCGGGCGGCGGCCAGGTCGGCGTTGTTGTCGACCGCTTCCTGATAGACGCTGACCAGATCAGTCTTGGTCGATAAAGGCGCTTCTGCTGCCCAGACCGTGGCGGTGGACGCACAAGACACGGCAACAGCCAGTGAGAGTTTGCGCAGCATGAGGCGATCCCTAGCATGAATATTATGGAAATAATCCGGGCGCCAAAGGTAAGGCGCGGCCCATGCAGCGTCAAGGCGCAGCATGGCGTAGCGAGTGTAGTTGCGCAGGCGGCAGGCAACAATCTGCCAAATGCGCCATTCATCATGGTGTTTGCCGCGGTGTTGGCGTTCTTTGTCGGTTGTGTCTAGACTGGCCGGGTTCTTGTCGGGGTGCCTTGCTATGAGGCTGAGATCGAATAATTTCGGATCCCGTTGAACCTGATCAGGTTAGCGCCTGCGTAGGGAACAAGATTTCTCGTCACCCGGCGAGTCCTCTTGTGCTTCGTCCGGGATATTGTTCGACAATCGAACGCTCGACGACGATGCACAGCACCAGTCCTGGTGCGTCCGTGCCTTTCAGGTTCTGCTCCGACAATCCACTGCCTGGATGCTGTCTGGAGAGCCCGTGATGACTACAAAATCTAAAAACGCGATCAACCTGAGTGACTCGGCCAAGGTCGACGAGCAGTCGGTTCAACCGTTCACCCGTTCGCAAAAAGTCTACGTTCAGGGCTCCCGCCCGGACATCCGCGTGCCGATGCGCGAAATCACCCTCGATGTGACCCCGACCGACTTCGGCGGCGAAATCAACGCGCCGGTCACCGTCTACGACACCTCCGGCCCGTACACCGATCCGAATGTGGTGATCGACGTGCGCAAAGGTCTGGGCGACGTGCGTTCGGCGTGGATCGACGACCGTGGCGACACCGAGCGCCTGCCAGGCCTGAGTTCGAATTTCGGTCAGGAGCGCCTGGCCGATCCGGAGCTGACCAAGCTGCGCTTCGCCCACGTCAACAACCCGCGCCGCGCCAAGGCCGGGGCCAACGTCAGCCAGATGCACTACGCGCGCAAAGGCATCATCACCGCCGAGATGGAATACGTCGCCATCCGCGAAAACATGAAGCTGCAAGAGGCCCGCGCTGCCGGCCTGTTGAAGCAGCAGCACGCCGGCCACAGCTTCGGCGCGAGCATCCCGAAAGAAATCACCCCTGAGTTCGTGCGTGAAGAAATCGCCCGTGGTCGCGCGATCATCCCGGCCAACATCAACCACGTCGAACTGGAACCGATGATCATCGGCCGTAACTTCCTGGTGAAGATCAACGGCAACATCGGCAACAGCGCGCTGGGTTCGTCCATTGAAGAAGAAGTGGCGAAACTGACCTGGGGCATTCGCTGGGGCTCGGACACCGTGATGGACTTGTCCACCGGCAAGCACATCCACGAAACCCGCGAGTGGATCATCCGCAACTCGCCGGTTCCGATCGGCACCGTGCCGATTTATCAGGCGCTGGAAAAAGTGAATGGCGTCGCCGAAGACCTGACCTGGGAGCTGTTCCGCGACACGCTGATCGAGCAGGCGGAGCAGGGCGTCGATTACTTCACTATCCACGCCGGCGTGTTGCTGCGCTATGTGCCGCTGACCGCCAAGCGTGTGACCGGCATCGTGTCCCGTGGCGGCTCGATCATGGCCAAGTGGTGCCTGGCGCACCACAAAGAGAACTTCCTCTACACCCACTTCGACGAAATCTGCGAAATCATGAAGGCCTACGACGTCAGCTTCTCGCTGGGCGACGGCCTGCGTCCGGGCTCGATTGCCGACGCCAACGACGAAGCGCAATTCGGCGAACTGGAAACCCTCGGCGAGCTGACCAAGATCGCCTGGAAGCACGACGTGCAATGCATGATCGAAGGCCCGGGCCACGTGCCGATGCAGTTGATCAAAGAGAACATGGACAAGCAGCTGGAGTGCTGCGACGAGGCGCCGTTCTACACCCTCGGCCCGCTGACCACCGACATTGCGCCGGGCTACGACCACATCACCTCCGGTATCGGTGCGGCGATGATCGGCTGGTTCGGTTGCGCGATGCTCTGCTACGTGACGCCGAAGGAACACCTGGGTCTGCCGAACAAGGATGACGTGAAGACCGGGATCATCACCTACAAGATCGCCGCTCACGCAGCGGACCTGGCCAAGGGGCATCCGGGCGCGCAGATCCGCGACAACGCCTTGAGCAAGGCGCGGTTCGAATTCCGTTGGGAAGACCAGTTCAACCTCGGTCTGGATCCGGACACCGCTCGTTCGTATCACGATGAAACCCTGCCGAAGGACTCGGCGAAGGTCGCGCATTTCTGTTCGATGTGCGGGCCGAAATTCTGCTCGATGAAGATCACTCAGGAAGTCCGCGAATACGCGGCCAACCAGCGGATCGACGCGGTCGACGTGGACGTCGCCCAGGGCCTGGCGGAACAGGCCGAGCGGTTCAAGAAGGAAGGCAGTCAGCTGTACAAGAAAGTTTGATCCCACACTGATCGTTCCCACGCTCTGCGTGGGAATGCCTCTAGGGACGCTCCGCGTCCAGTGACGCGGAGCGTCACGGGCTGCATTCCCACGCGGACGGTTCGACGCCTCGACGTGGGAACGATCACAACGGGTCAGCACAACAACAAATGTCCCTCTGAGATAACACCCTTGAGCATTCAACCCGGTACTTATTCCCCCGACCTCGCCGTGCCCGCCAACCAGCGTGTATTCGGCGGTCGCGATCTGTTTTCCCTGTGGTTTTCCCTCGGCATCGGCCTGATGGTTTTGCAGACCGGTGCGCTGCTGGCGCCGGGGCTGGGCCTGTCGGGATCGCTTCTGGCCATCTTCCTCGGCACCCTGGTCGGCGTCCTGTTGCTGGCCGCCGTTGGCGTGATCGGCAGCGACACCGGCCTGTCGTCGATGGCCGCGCTGAAGCTCAGCCTCGGCAGCAAAGGCGCGAGCCTGCCGGCGCTGCTCAACCTGCTGCAACTGATCGGTTGGGGTTCGTTCGAAATCATCGTCATGCGCGATGCGGCCAGCCTGCTCGGCACCCGTGCTTTCAGCGAAGGTTCGCTGTGGGCCAGTCCGATGCTGTGGACGCTGTGCTTCGGTGCACTGGCAACCTTGCTCGCGGTCAGCGGGCCGTTGACGTTTGTGCGCAAGATCCTGCGCAAGTGGGGCATCTGGCTGATTCTGGCCGCGTGCATCTGGCTGACGTGGAACCTGTTCGCCAAGGCTGATCTTGCCGCCTTGTGGGCACAGGCCGGGGATGGTTCGATGTCGCTCGCCGTGGGCTTCGACATTGCGATTGCGATGCCGCTGTCATGGCTGCCACTGATCGCCGACTACTCGCGTTTCGGCCAGCGGGCGAAGAACGTATTCGGCGGCACGGCGATCGGTTTCTTCATCGGTAACTTCTGGCTGATGAGCCTCGGCGTGGCGTACACCCTGGCATTCGCGCCGAGCGGTGAAGTCAACGCGCTGCTGCTGGCACTGGCCGGTGCGGGTCTGGGCATTCCGCTGTTGCTGATTCTGCTGGACGAGTCGGAAAACGCTTTCGCCGACATTCACTCGGCAGCGGTTTCCAGCGGGATTCTGTTGCGTCTGAAAGTCGAGCATCTGGCGTTGGCCATCGGCGTGATCTGCACCCTGATCGCCTTGCTCGCGCCATTGGCGCAATACCAGAACTTCCTGCTGTTGATCGGTTCGGTGTTTGCGCCGCTGTTCGGCGTGGTGCTGGTGGATCACTTCATCCTGCGCAAGCGCAGTGCCCAGGTGGCGTCGGCCGCATTGCGCTGGCCGGCACTATTGGCGTGGCTGGGCGGTATCAGCACCTATCACTTGCTGGCCAATCTGTATCCGGATGTCGGCGCAACCCTGCCGGCGCTGGTGCTGGCAGGGCTGCTGCAACTCGTGCTCGGTCGGGCTTTCAGTTACGGCCGGGAAACAGCTCGGGCTTGAGAATGCCGTTCAGGCGCGGGTAAGGGATCTTCAGTTCGACGTGGCCCAGCGCGTAAGGCGCGATGGTGGTCACGTCGTACTTGAGGATCACGCCGCCGTAGGTCAGCGCCACGTTCGGGGTTTTGACGAACGGCCAGCTCTTCACGAATTCCGGTTCCTGATCGAGCTTGGTGCTGATCAGCCAGCTGTTGTGTGCCACTTGCGCGGCTTTCCAGAACGCCTCTTCCTGACCTGGCAGCAGCATGTCCGCCAGGGTCAGCACCTTGTGCTGCTGACGCGAATAGTTGATGAAACCGCGTCCCGGCGTACCGTGGGCACCGCCGGTGTCCAGATAGCTCGACGTTTCGATGATCACCAGACCGTCATGCTGCTCGCGTACTTTCGCCTGCAAATAGCTGCTGTTGCGCGGGCCGGCGTTGGCCAGGAACTGCTCGCGATACGCTGCCAGCGTCGGCGCCACCGGGGCGTTCGGTGCGGTGCGGGTCATTTGCAGCAGGCGTTTTTCGATGATGCCGTCCAGCGCCGGTTCTGCCGGGAAGCGCAACGTATCGATATTCACCAGCGGGCAGTCCGGGTTGGAACAACCGGGTTTCAGCGTTTCCGAGGCGTCGCGGGTGGTTTCCAGCGGCGTGCGGTAATTGGGCTGGAACAGGCTGGCGCAGGCGCCCAGGGTCAGGGCGATGGCGGCCACGGAGGCAATTTTGAAAAGCGACATGGGCGTCCTTTCTGAAGCAGGGGAAGGCAAAAAGTTACCGCTTCGACTCTCAACGAAGCGGTCAGTTCGCCACTAAGCTAATTAGAGTGGGTTTCGCCTCCACCGTCCATCCCGCTGACAGTAAAGGGGCTGCATCAAACGTCACCGGCGCGTTAGGATGGCGCGAAGTCGAGGTCGCAGGTAAGGGGCCTCGTATTGGATTTGCAGTAAAGAGGATGCTCATGACCGATTTTGCCAAAGCCATTCCGACCGCCGTCGATATCGTGCGACGCGAGCAGTGCTACAAGGGCTTCTACAAGCTCGACCGTCTGCACTTGCGACACGAACTGTTCGCCGGTGGCATGAGCCGCGAAATCAATCGTGAAGTGTTCGTGCGCCACGATGCGGTGTGCATGCTGCCCTACGATCCGCAGCGCGACGAAGTGGTGCTGATCGAGCAGTTTCGCGTCGGCGCTCTGGGCAAGGCGGACAACCCGTGGCTGGTGGAACTGGTCGCCGGTCTGATCGACAAGGATGAACAGCCGGAAGAAGTTGCTCACCGCGAGGCACAGGAGGAAGCTGGGCTGGACATCAAAGCCCTGTGGCCGATGACCAAATACTTTCCATCGCCGGGTGGCAGCAACGAATTCGTGCATCTGTATCTGGGGCGTTGCAGCACCGAAGGCGCGGGCGGCCTGCATGGGCTGGAGGAAGAAGCTGAAGATATTCGCGTCACGGTCTGGGCCTTTGAAGATGCCTTGCAGGCCGTACGTGACGGACGGATTGCCAATGCGGCGAGCATCATCGCCTTGCAGTGGCTGGCGCTCAATCGCGCCGAAGTGAGGGGGCTATGGTCGTAAACAAGCTGCGCGATCGCTACCGCGTCGACCTCGTGGGCCTGCAAGCCGCCTGCGAGGCCAACTACGCGCGCCTGATGCGACTGTTGCCGGACATGCGCAGTGACCCCGAGGCGCGGCGCATCGCCGTGACCCAGGGCGACCAGATGCTCGGCGTGCTGACCCTGGAAGTGCTGCAGGCCTGTCCGTACACCACGACCCTGCAGGTGCGTCAGGAACACAGCCTGCCGTGGCTGCCGGTGCCGCAACTGGAAGTGCAGGTCTATCACGATGCGCGCATGGCCGAGGTGATCAGCGCCGAACATGCGCGACGTTTTCGCGGCGTCTATCCTTACCCGAATGCGGCCATGCATCAGCCGGACGAGAAGGCCCAGCTCAATCTGTTCCTGGGCGAGTGGCTGAGTCATTGCCTGGCGTGCGGACACGAATACGCGGCGGTCCGATAACCACCGCAAGTTGTGAACTGCGTCCGGTTCGCCGGTTTCTCTTTGCGCTGTCCCCCCGCATAATTGCCGCACCTATCCAGTCCCGCGATCCCGGGGGAGAACGCCTTGCCGAGCGTATCGACTTTGACCACCGCCGACACGGCGTTGCTGGTGCAACTCTCTGACAGTCATCTGTTCGCCGAGGCGGACGGAACGCTGCTGGGCATGAACACCCGCGAGAGCCTGCAAAAAGTCATCGAGCTGGTGCTCGAACAGCAACCGCGGATCGACCTGATCGTTGCCAGCGGCGACCTGTCCCAGGACGGTACGCTGGAGTCCTACCAGCAATTCCGCCAGATGACGGCGCAGATCGACGCGCCGGCCCGCTGGATCCCCGGCAACCACGACGAACCGCAGATCATGGCTCAGGCGACTGTTAAGAGTGCGCTGCTGGAGTCCGTGGTGGATGTCGGCAACTGGCGCGTGACCCTGCTCGATTCGGCGGTGCCCGGATCAGTGCCGGGTTATTTGCAGGATGACCAACTGCAATTGCTCGCCCGCTCCCTGAGCGAAGCGCCGGATCGCCATCATCTGGTGTGCTTTCACCATCACCCGGTGTCGATCGATTGCGCCTGGATGGAGCCGATCGGCTTGCGCAATTCGGAAGCGTTTTTCGACGTGCTCGACCGTTTCCCGCAGGCCCGCGCCGTGCTGTGGGGGCATGTCCATCAGGAGATCGACCGCGAGCGCAACGGCGTACGGCTGATCGCCTCGCCATCGACCTGCATCCAGTTCGAGCCAGGCAGTGAAGATTTCAAGGTCGGCGAACAGGCACCGGGGTATCGCTGGTTGCGGTTGCTGCCGGATGGCCGGATCGAGACCGGTGTGGAGCGTGTCACCGATTTCCGGTTCACCGTTGATTACGGCTCCGACGGTTACTGATCAAAGGGCGCAGCGCTGATTTCCTCGGGTGCTGGCCCAACTCCCCTCGACTCCCTGTAAACTCCGCTTTCTTCAGCCGACGCCCAGGGAGCTCAAATGTCCGGTTCGATTCTCTATATCCATGGTTTCAACAGCGCGCCGGCCTCGAAGAAGGCCTGTCAGCTGGTCGAGGTGATGGAGCGGCTGGGTTTGAGCAATCAACTGCGTGTGCCGGCGCTGCACCATCACCCGCGCGAAGCCATCGGTCAGCTGGAACAGGCAATCGCCGAACTCGGCCGGCCATTGCTGGTGGGAAGCTCGCTCGGCGGCTACTATGCGACTCACCTGGCCGAGCGCCATGGCCTGAAAGCCCTGCTGGTCAACCCGGCCGTCAGTCCGCACCGGATGTTCGACGGATACCTGGGCACCCAGAAAAACCTGTACACCGACGAAACCTGGGAGCTGACCCACGACCACGTGACGGCCCTGGCCGAGCTGGAAGTGCCGGCGCCGCAGGATCCGCAGCGTTATCAGGTATGGTTGCAGACCGGGGATGAAACGCTGGATTATCGCCTTGCCCAGCAGTATTACCGGGCCTGTGCCTTGCGCATTCAGGCCGGCGGCGACCACAGTTTTCAGGGATTTGTTACACAATTGCCGGCATTGCTCAGCTTTGCCGGGATTGGCGCCGATACCTATCAGGCAATCGATTTCACCGCGCTGTGAAGTCTTGCCCCATTTTCATTGAATTACTGACGACGAGACCCTATGGCCACTCCCAGCGCTAGCTCCTATAACGCCGACGCCATCGAAGTCCTCTCGGGCCTCGACCCGGTGCGCAAGCGCCCCGGCATGTACACCGACACCAGTCGGCCGAACCACCTTGCCCAGGAAGTCATCGACAACAGCGTCGACGAAGCCCTGGCCGGCCACGCCAAATCGATCCAGGTCATCCTCCACGCCGATCACTCGCTGGAAGTCTGCGACGACGGCCGTGGCATGCCGGTCGACATCCACCCGGAAGAGGGTGTGTCGGGCGTTGAACTGATCCTCACCAAGCTCCATGCGGGCGGCAAGTTTTCCAACAAGAACTACCAGTTCTCCGGCGGTCTGCACGGGGTGGGTATTTCCGTGGTCAACGCCTTGTCGACCCAGGTGCGGGTGCGGGTCAAGCGTGACGGCAACGAATACGAGATGACCTTCGCCGACGGCTTCAAGGCCACCGATCTGCAAGTGATCGGCACCGTCGGCAAGCGCAATACCGGGACCAGCGTGTACTTCGCGCCGGATCCGAAATACTTCGACTCGCCAAAATTCTCCATCAGCCGCCTCAAGCACGTGCTCAAGGCCAAGGCCGTTCTGTGCCCGGGGCTGTTGATCAGCTTCGAAGACAAAGGCACCGGCGAAAAGGTCGAGTGGCATTACGAAGACGGCCTGCGCTCCTATCTGGTGGATGCGGTCAGCGAATTCGAGCGCCTGCCGGACGCGCCGTTCTGCGGCAACCTGGCCGGCACCAAGGAAGCGGTCGAGTGGGCGCTGTTGTGGCTGCCCGAAGGCGGCACCTCGGTCACTGAAAGCTACGTCAACCTGATCCCGACGGAGCAGGGCGGCACCCACGTCAACGGTCTGCGCCAGGGCCTGCTCGACGCGATGCGCGAGTTCTGCGAATTCCGCAGCCTGCTGCCGCGTGGCGTGAAGCTGGCGCCGGAAGACGTCTGGGAACGCATTGCTTTCGTCCTGTCGATGAAGATGCAGGAGCCGCAATTCTCCGGCCAGACCAAAGAACGTCTGTCGTCCCGTGAAGCGGCGGCCTTCGTTTCCGGTGTGGTCAAGGACGCGTTCAGCCTGTGGCTCAACGCCAACCCGGAAACCGGTCTGGCGCTGGCAGAGCTGGCGATCAGCAACGCTGGCCGCCGCCTGAAGGCCAGCAAGAAAGTCGAGCGCAAGCGCATCACCCAGGGGCCGGCGCTGCCGGGCAAACTGGCCGATTGCGCCGGGCAGGACCCGATGCGTTCCGAGCTGTTCCTGGTGGAAGGTGATTCCGCCGGCGGTTCGGCCAAGCAGGCGCGGGACAAGGAATTCCAGGCGATCCTGCCGTTGCGCGGCAAGATCCTCAACACCTGGGAAGTCGACGGCAGCGAAGTGCTGGCCAGCCAGGAAGTGCACAACATCGCGGTGGCCATCGGTGTCGATCCGGGCGCCGAGGACATGAGCCAGCTGCGCTACGGCAAGATCTGCATCCTCGCCGACGCCGACTCCGACGGTCTGCACATCGCAACGTTGTTGTGCGCTTTGTTCGTCCAGCATTTCCGCCCGCTGGTGGATGCCGGTCACGTCTACGTGGCGATGCCGCCGCTGTACCGCATCGATTTGGGCAAAGAGATTTTCTACGCCCTGGACGACGCCGAGCGCGACGGGATCCTTGACCGTCTGGTGGCCGAGAAGAAACGCGGCAAACCGCAGGTCACCCGATTCAAAGGTCTGGGTGAAATGAACCCGCCGCAGTTGCGTGAAACCACCATGGACCCGAACACCCGGCGCCTGGTGCAGTTGACCCTCGGGGATGACTTCGCCGAGACCTCGGAAATGATGGACATGCTGCTGGCGAAGAAACGTGCCGGCGACCGCAAGACCTGGCTTGAATCCAAGGGCAACCTCGCCGAGGTTCTGGCCTGATGCGGTTTGGCTGGGCCTTGGCGGGTGCGTTGCTGCTGGGTTCGATGACGGTGTCGGCAGAGCCAGTGCAAGAGCTGCGCGTGCTCGCCGAACACCCGGTCGAAGGCATGCGCGGCGGCAACCTGTCGGGGCTGGCCTTGTGCGGCAATGACCTGTGGACGGTTTCGGACCGCGACGATGATCAGATCTACCGTCTCGATATCCGCGACCGGGTCTGGCAGGCCACGGCCGTGCGCATCGATCCGCCGAAAGTGCCGGACAGCGGCTTGCCGTGGGGCATCAGTTCGCGCACCTGGGCGGCGTCGTTCATTCGTGGCGGCGATCTGGATTTCGAAGGCATCAGCTGTGACAGCGCCGGCAACCGCTACATCGTCAGCGAAGCCCACGCGGCCGTGCTGCAAGTGCCGCCGCAGGGGCCGTCGTCGTGGCTGAAAATCTCGCCGATGATGGTTCGCGAAGCGCGGGCAAGTGGGATGCTGCTGCAATTCAACGCGATATTCGAAGGCCTGGCGATCAACCCGGCGGGCGATCAGATGTGGCTGGCCGCCGAGCGGCAAAGCCGTGGCTTGTTGCTGATCAAGCGCCAGCAGACGGTGTGGGATTGTGACGGACGCTGCGTGCTGCTCAGCGAAGGCGGGATGGAAATGCAGCCGCCGCAGTTCCCGAAGGCCCGTCCGGTCAATCGGGATTTTTCCGATATCTCCCTGTTCAACGGCAAGCTGTTTACCCTTGAGCGCAACGCGTACCAGATCTGTCGACGCGATGCTCAGACAGCCAAGGTCGAGCTCTGCTGGTCCTATGCGGCCGAGCTGTTGCAGGCCAATCGTCGTTACGAGCAGAACTTCGGGCTGGAAGAGGCACTGGTCGTCGATGCTCAGGGTGCCTGGATCGGCGTCGACAACAATTTCGGCCCGCGCGCCGATGGCGAGGTTCGCCCGATCATCTGGCGTTTCGCCGCGCCTGAGGGTGGCTGGAGCGCCAAACCATGAGCCAGCAACCGCCGGGCAAACGCGCCGGTCGGGTGCTGATGATTCTGGCGTGGTGCGCGGCGCTGTTTCTGGCCACGCGGTTTTTCGGCCAGTGGGAAGAGCGCCAGCGTAATCCCAATGTGGAAGTGGCTTCGCAGCAGGGTAACGGCTTTATCGAAGTGAAACTGATCGGCAACGCCCAGGGACATTTTGTCGCCAGCGGCCTGATCAACGGTCGGCCGGTGGAGTTCATGCTCGACACCGGCGCGACCGACGTGGCAATCCCGGCCGAGGTGGCGAAAAACCTCCGGCTGGAAGAAGGTTTCGGTGTGACCCTGAGCACGGCCAATGGCCTGAGCCAGGGCTATCGCACCCGTATCGACCGCCTGCAACTGGGCGACATCGTGCTGCGGGACGTCCGCGCACTGGTGGCGCCGGGGCTGCATGGCGATCAGGTGCTGCTCGGCATGAGCGCCCTGAACAAACTTGAATTTACTCAGCGCGGCGGCACCATGCTGCTGCGCCAGACAACGAACCGATGAGGCCCGCATGAGCGACAACCTTGCAGACAGCTTAGATGGCGTAGAACGCCGGTCGCTGGCTGACTTCACCGAAAATGCCTACCTCAACTACTCCATGTACGTGATCATGGACCGTGCCCTGCCGCATATCGGCGACGGTCTGAAACCGGTACAGCGGCGTATCGTCTACGCCATGAGCGAGCTGGGGCTGGATGCCGACTCCAAACACAAGAAGTCGGCGCGTACCGTCGGCGACGTGCTCGGCAAGTTCCACCCGCACGGCGACTCGGCGTGCTACGAAGCGATGGTGCTGATGGCCCAGCCGTTCAGCTATCGCTACACGCTGGTGGACGGCCAGGGTAACTGGGGTGCGCCGGACGATCCGAAATCCTTCGCCGCCATGCGTTACACCGAAGCGCGGCTGTCACGTTATTCCGAAGTGCTGCTCAGCGAGCTGGGCCAGGGCACCGCAGACTGGGGCCCGAACTTCGACGGCACCCTGCAGGAACCGTTGGTGTTGCCGGCACGTTTGCCGAACATCCTGCTCAACGGCACCACCGGCATCGCCGTGGGCATGGCCACCGACGTGCCGCCGCACAACCTGCGCGAAGTCGCCACCGCGTGCGTGCGTCTGCTCGATGAGCCGAAAGCCACGGTCGAACAGCTCTGCGAACACATCCAGGGCCCGGACTACCCGACCGAAGCGGAAATCATCACCCCGCGCGCCGACCTGCTGAAAATGTACGAAACCGGCAAGGGCTCGGTACGCATGCGCGCCGTGTACCACGTCGAGGACGGCGACATCATCGTCACCGCGCTGCCGCACCAGGTCTCCGGGGCCAAGGTGCTGGAGCAGATCGCCGCACTGATGCAGGCCAAACCGTCGAAAGCGCCGCAGATCGCCGATCTTCGCGACGAATCCGACCACGAAAACCCGTGCCGCATCGTGATCATCCCGGTCAACAGCCGCGTCGATCACGAAGCGCTGATGCAGCACCTGTTCGCCAGCACCGAGCTGGAGTCGACCTACCGGGTCAACGTCAACATCATCGGTCTGGACGGCAAGCCGCAGCTGAAAAACCTCCGCGCGTTGCTGGTGGAGTGGCTGGAATTCCGCGTGCTGACCGTACGTCGCCGTCTGCAATTCCGCCTCGACAAGGTCGAGCGTCGCCTGCACCTGTTGG
This sequence comes from Pseudomonas sp. GW821-FHT11D10, assembly GCF_058808435.1. Classification (NCBI taxonomy): domain Bacteria; kingdom Pseudomonadati; phylum Pseudomonadota; class Gammaproteobacteria; order Pseudomonadales; family Pseudomonadaceae; genus Pseudomonas; species Pseudomonas sp. GW821-FHT11D10. The sequence goes on from NZ_JBXARR010000005.1 coordinate 240,114, forward strand.
ACGGTTTGCTGATTGCCTACCTCAACCTGGATGAAGTGATTCATATCATCCGTACCGAGGAACACCCGAAGGCCAAGCTGATCGAGCGTTTTGCCCTCAGCGAAATCCAGGCTGACTACATCCTCGACACCCGTCTGCGTCAGTTGGCGCGACTGGAAGAGATGAAGCTGCGCGACGAGCAGGACGAACTGCTCAAGGAACAAGCCAAACTGCAAGCGCTGCTGAGCAGCGAAGCCAAGCTGAAGAAGCTGGTTCGCAGCGAGCTGCTGAAAGATGCCGAAACCTACGGCGACGACCGTCGGTCGCCAATCGTTGAGCGTGCCGAAGCCAAGGCGCTGACCGAGCACGATCTGCTGCCGAACGAGAAAGTTACCGTCGTGCTGTCGGAAAAAGGCTGGATCCGTTCGGCCAAGGGCCACGAGATCGATGCCACCGGCCTGTCGTACAAAGCCGGGGACGGCTTCAAGACATCGGCGGCGGGGCGCTCGAACCAATCGGCTGTGGTCATCGACTCCACGGGCCGCAGTTACTCGCTGGCCACCCACACCCTGCCATCGGCACGGGGCCAGGGCGAGCCGTTGACCGGCCGTCTGACGCCGCCGCCGGGTGCAACGTTCGAATGTGTGCTGATGCCTGAAGAGGACTCGCTGTACGTGATCGCCTCGGACGCCGGCTACGGTTTTGTGGTGAAAGGCGAAGACCTGCAGGCCAAGAACAAGGCCGGCAAGGCACTCTTGAGCCTGCCGAACAACGCCAAGGTGATTGCGCCGCGTCCGGTCGCCGACCGCGAGCACAACTGGCTGGCCTCGGTGACGACCGAGGGTCGCCTGCTGATCTTCAAGATCAGCGATCTGCCACAATTAGGGAAGGGCAAAGGCAACAAGATCATTGGTATTTCCGGTGAGCGTGTGGCCAGTCGCGAAGAATATGTCACGGACATCGCCGTTCTTCCGGAAGGCGCCACCTTGGTGCTGCAGGCCGGAAAACGCACCTTGTCGCTGAAAGCCGACGACCTCGAACACTACAAAGGTGAACGTGGACGTCGTGGCAACAAACTGCCACGTGGCTTCCAGCGGGTGGATGCGCTGCTCGTCGAAAACCTCAATTAAGCGTCCTAGACGCCCCGATCTACGATTTAACCCGTAGATCGGCGCTTTGGCGCTGGAGTCGGAACGCATATTCACGGATGATATGGCCTTTCCAAGCGCCGGCGTGGCCGAGCGTTCTTCATATTTGTTGAGTATTTTCACTGTGGTCAGCCTTGTGGCGGCCACCTGGACGGGATGATGACTTCTCTGCGCCCCCTTATTTTCCTGCTCGCCGGCGTTCTTGGCCTGGCGGGTTGCAGCGTTCACCAGCCGGTGTCGCTGTATCAGCTGGACAGCGGAAGTCCGGCTCAGCCTGCGCAAAGCTCAGGCATGGCAGTTTTGCTGGGCCCTGTAATCGTTGCCGATTACCTGCAACGTGAAACCCTGTTGCAGCGTCAACCGGACGGCAGCCTGCAAGCCTCGGTCGATGGCCGTTGGGCGGGTAGCCTGTCTTCGGACATCGATCAGTTGCTGTTGCGTCAGGTCGCCGGGCATCTGGACAGTCAGCGCGTCGTGCTGGCGCCGGCCACCGTGGGCTTCACCCCGGACGTGCAGGTGCTGTTGACCATTACGCGTCTGGACTCGGGTCAGTCGCAACCGGCGATCCTCGACGCGCAATGGCGCCTGATCGACCGCCGTGGTCAGGTGCGCGATAACCGCATTGTTCATCTGCAGGAACAGCATGCCGGCACTACCGCCGCGCAGGTGCAGGCGCAAGGCGTGTTGTTGCAGCGTCTGGCGGAGCAGCTGTCGGTAGCGCTCAAGCCGTTGGCCAATCAGCCTCCGGTGGCCGAGGCGCCGCGCAAACCGGCGCCGAAGCCGGCAGCACCGGCGGCGGAAGCCGAGAAGCAGCCGAAGATACCGATGGCTTCGCCGATTCGTACGGATATGGAAGTGTTTCGCTTCTAAGGCTGGAACGAGTCAGAACAGAGCCCGCCTTGTGCGGGCTTTGTTGTTTCTGGACGTTGGTGGAACCTGCATTGGTGCCCAATTCGAAAAGCCCCTCACCCTAGCCCTCTCCCGGAGGGAGAGGGGACTGATAGGGGGATGCTCTAGGATTTCATCGACCTGAACGTGTTTTGCCGAATCCATAATCGCCAAGATCTTTCAGGTCGATGTATGACGCAAGACATCTCGGTCAGTCCCCTCTCCCTCCGGGAGAGGGCTAGGGTGAGGGGGCTCTCAAGGCCAGGCGCAATCATGGAAACGCCACGCACAAAAAAGCCCGCAGACAATCACTCGTCTGCGGGCTTCTTCATATCAGGGTCTCAGGCCCGACGCTCATGCATCCGCGCCAGTTGCCGCTCAAGCATCGACGGATAAGGCTCCATCAACCGCTCCACACAGCAAGCCCCCTCAGGGCTGGCAATCGGCCGGATTCGCGCGCGTTGGCGAATCAACGCGTCATCACCAATCTTGCGCTCCACCAGCAGCAGGTTGCGGCTGTGTTGCGACAGGGCCAGGGCGTCCTGGGCGGAGTCGGTCAGCAACAGGTCGATCTGGCTCAGACCGAACAGTTCGTCGCCAAGAGTCAGGCCCAGCTGCAATTGCAGGGTGATGCCGCTGTCGGCGACTTCGATCTGCAACTGGTGGCCCAGCGCCCGCAGCAGCTCGCCGCAGCAGATGGCGTTGGTCAGGTAATCGTCGCCGCTGTCTTCGGTGTGGAACAGCATCAGCGTGCTGCCGTCGTTCAGGGTTTCGATTTCGCCCTGATACAGCGAAGCAGCCTGCTCCAGGCAATCGCGATAGCGATCCTGCAACTCTTCCAGACGTGCGCGGGGCAAACGGCGCAGTTGTTCCTGCGAGCCCAGTTGTACCGCCAGCACCGCCGTGTGTTGCGGCACGCTTGGGGTCGGCCGGCGCACCGCCGGTTGTGCGGTTTCGTTCAGCGACTCGTCACGCAGATCGGCGAACGGATCTTCGTCATCGTCGTCTTCAACGGTGCTGACCACATGGCGTGGCGCAGGCTTCTGCGCAGCCATCGGGCGGCTCTCGTCGAAGCTCGGATCACGCAGGTTGCGCACTTCGAATTCCGGCTCGTCGTCCTCGAACTCGGGTTCCGGCTCGGGTTCCGGTTCGGCCGGCTCCGGGGCATAGTTGGCGTGCAACTGGCGGGCAAGATCGCCGATCTCGTCCTGACGCTCGATACCCGGCGTGTATTCGTCGATCCGGCGCAGCCACACACGCAATTGCAGCAGCGGCGTGGAGATGTGCCGGCCCAGACGCAGGCTCAGGGCCAGGGACAGTGCCAGCAGGATTGCACTCAGAATGCCCATGCTCTGAAGGCTGATGGTCATCGGCTGCTGGAACTGGTCCATGTCCAGGCTGATGCGCAGTTGCCCGGCGGTCACGTCCTGGAAGGTGATCTTGCTCTCGTACATGCCCTCGGCTTCGCCCAGCAGGCCGTGCTTGGGCCGCTGACCGGACTCGGCGAGGATGCGGTTGTCCACGCTGTAGATGGCGGCGTGGGCCACCAGCTTGTTCTTGGTCAGGTTGTTGAGCAGCACGTTGAGGCTGAGGATGTCGTTGGACACCAGCAGTTCGGTGGCGGAGGTGGCGGTCTGCGTGGTCAGGCTTTCGCCCAGCGCATCGGCCTGCTCGTGCATGGCCTGCTTGAACTGCAGGCCCATCACGCAGGCATAGATCACCAGGGCCAGGGCGACCAGGATCACGTTATGGCTGGCAATGCGCAATGCAATCGGTACACGGCGGTGGCGCAGTGCACGGAAGATCAGCAGAAAGAAGTTATCGGTTTTAACTGGCGTGGGCCGGTTCACTGAGCTCGGCTCTTTTGTCCGTGAAGTTGACGCGCAGTATAGCGACAGGCCCTAGACCGGCAAAGCGCTGGCGGTGCCCGATGGTCACTGAAAGTGGGTAGAATGCGGTTTTTTTCCAGTTGCGGGGGTGCGCGTTGCGCGAAATCGTCCTGATTAACATCACGGGAGTCGACCGTCCGGGTCTGACGGCGGCCATTACCGGTGTTCTGGCCCAGGGTGGTGTGAATATCCTCGACATCGGTCAGGCGGTGATCCACGACATGCTGTCGTTCGGCATCCTCGTGGAAATCCCCGACTCCGAGCAAGGCAAGTCGGTGCTCAAGGACATCCTGTTCAAGGGCTATGAGCTCGACCAGCAGGTGCGCTTCACCCCGGTGTCCGAAGAGGATTATCAGCAATGGGTGGGCAATCAGGGCAAGAAACGCCACATCGTCACCCTGCTGACCCGCAAGGTCACCGCCGGCCAGTTGCAGGCCGTGAGCTCGATCACCGCCAAATACGGCCTGAACATCGACCATATCGACCGTCTGTCGGGTCGCATGCCGCTGGACACCCCGGCCGACAAGGGCAAGGGCTGCATCGAATTCTCCGTACGTGGCGAAGCGGCCGATCCGCAGGCCCTGCGCGCCGAATTCCTCAGCGTGGCTCAGGAACTGAACGTCGATATCGCTTTCCAGGAAGATTCGCTGTTCCGTCGCAACCGTCGTCTGGCGGTGTTCGACATGGACTCCACCCTGATCGAAGCCGAAGTCATCGACGAACTGGCCAAGGCCGCCGGCGTCGGCGATCAGGTTTCGGAAATCACCGAGCGGGCAATGGCCGGCGAACTGGACTTCCGCGCCAGCTTCAAAGAGCGTCTGGCGCTGCTCAAGGGCCTGGATGTCAGCGTGCTCGATTCGATCGGCGCCTCGCTGCGCCTGACCGAGGGTGCCGAAACCCTGTTCGCCGAACTCAAGCGCCTGGGCTACAAGACTGCGATCCTGTCGGGCGGTTTCACCTACTTCGCCAAGCAATTGCAGGCCAAACTCGGCATCGATTACGTGTTCGCCAACGAACTGGAAGTGGTCGACGGCAAGTGCACCGGCGTGGCGATCGAGCCGATCGTCGATGCCCAGCGCAAGGCCGATCTGCTGAAGCAACTGGCTGAAAAAGAAGGTTTGCGTCTGGAGCAGACCATCGCCGTGGGCGACGGCGCCAACGACCTGCCGATGCTGGCGATTGCCGGTCTGGGCGTGGCGTTCCGCGCCAAGCCGCTGGTCAAGCAGTCGGCGAAGCAGGCGATCTCGACCCTCGGGCTGGATGGCGTGCTGTACCTGCTGGGCTTCCGGGATCGCGACGGGCAGCTCTGATATAAGCACGGGATCGCAGCCCTCGGCTGCGGTCCTGGCTCAAAGGGATTTCCACAACGAGTCGAAATCTTCTTCGCTCCCGCCATTCCTGGCCGCCTCCAGCGAGCGATAGGCAAACTGATTGAAACTGTGAGTGCTGGCCACCCGCCGATCCAGCCCGGCGCGGTGCTCTTCGCCCTGGGTGTTGATCAGCACTTTATTGCCTTCCTGAAACGGCAGCCGTGGCGCCAGCAATGTCGCTGGCAAATCGATCGCACTGATCTCCGGCAACAGCAAACCGCGCAGATACTGGCTGTGATCATCCCGCGAACGCACCAGTTGCAACCCGCACGGCCGGGCATGGGGCGCCACCAGTTCGATGCCCATTTGCGTACCGGCGCCGCGCACCTGGCGGATCCAGCGCACCACGGCAATGCTCCAGCCCTGGTTGAGGCTGTCCTGAATCCCGACCATTTCCCCGGCCTGCAATTCAGCGGGTACGTCCTTTGGCCAGGCCAGGCAATAACCGCCGGGGCTGTGGTTGATGACGGGCAAGGCATAGGTCGGGTAATGCGGCGGACTGTCGGCGTCGCCTTCATCGTCGATCAGCGGTTCGTAACGGATTTCCTCGTAGGGCAACAATTCATCGGATGTGCTCTGCGGTGCGGCATCGAACGCCTGGCTCCAGCTGTCCTTTTCGCCCTGAACCACCGCGCGGCTGAAATTCGCCGCACGGGCGCCGGGGTGCTTGAGCAGTTCGCTGAAGGTGCGTTCGCCGCCGAGGTAGAAGTGCAGGGCGCTCATGCCGACGCACACGGTCAGGTTGCCCTGGCCGACGGTGCGCTGGAAGCTGCGTTCGGCGGCTTCGCCCCAGGTGGCGTGCAGGTGTTGCAGGGTGTCGAGGGTCAGGCCGGACGGCACGGGCAGCGGGGTAGTCGCATCCTGATGCAGCAGGTGAGCCTCGATGGCGTTCACCAGCGGTTGCGGATCGAAGCCGAGCAGACTGGCCTGCTGTTCGCTGCGAAACTGGGAGCGGTAACGCGGGCCGGCGTCGATCTCTGCCGAAACCGCGAACAACCCCTCGCCCGGATGGGCGGGATGCAGTTTCAGCCACGCACTCCACGGTTCCACCACTTGGGCCAGACGCGCGATCTGATTCTGGCGCAACTGATTGCAGCGGGCGCTGCCCAGCAGCAGGGCGGCGAGGTAGGTCTGCTCGACACTCAACTCGCCGGTCAGGCTGGCAAGGTCGTCGCGCACCCGGCGATGTTGCAGTTGCAGCTCGCAGGCACAGCGAAACAATTGATGCAGTTCGAACCACAGCTGTTCCGGTGCGGCGCTGTACAACTGCGTGGCGCGAACCAGTTGCCCTTTCAGCGCATGGGCCGCCCGTTGCAGCGCTTCGCTCACCAGGGCTGCACGATCCCGGGAGTACTTGGGCGCGATCCGCAGAATGATCTGTTTGTAACCGATGGTCAGCTGACTTTGCAGGGCCTGGCACAGGTTGCTGATCTTGCGTGAGCGCTCATCGAGCATGATCGCCTGATGCAGAAAGTGCCGTTCCAGATGCTGGCAGACGAAATACACCTCGGGCCGCAGCAGCTCCAACAGATGCAGGCGGTTGTCGCTGGGGGTCAGCAGTTGATTGAGTTCACCGAGGCCTTGATACAGCAGACGCGCGGTTTCGCCGATGTTGGCCTTGGGCAGATCGGCGATCCAGCGCTTGAGGTCGCGCGGGGTGGCCTCACAGAAGGACAGGCGCAACTGCGTGGGCGTCGGGGCACTCAGTTTCGGTTGGGATCGAGGCTCACTCATGCCGTGACAAGCTCCGGCGGCGAATAGGGCAATGCCAAAAACTCTAGCAGTTGTGCTCTGTTTCGCAGGCGATTGTCAGGCTTTTTTACCGTTGGTCTGCTGGCCTGGTGCCATTTCGGCAGGCGCTACTAGGCTCTCAGGCGTGCGATCGGAAACGCACGGTTGCACGGCTTGCCGCAACGTCGGGCAGGTCTCTGAAAAACTTCAAGGAGATGAGGTTCATGTCTAAATACGCAGTGGCAAATCAATGGGGCGGTAGTTCGGCACCTTGGCATCCGGGTGGAACCTGGGTGCTGGGCGCGCGGGACAACCAGAACGTCGTCGCGATCGAGATCAAGTCCGGCGACGGTGGCAAAAGCTTCACCGGCACCATGACCTACGCCGGCGAAGGCCCTATTGGCTTCAAGGCTCAGCGCACTGGCCAGAACCAGTACAACGTCGAAAACCAGTGGGGTGGCAACGATGCCCCCTGGCATCCAGGTGGCAAGTGGGTGATCGGCGGGCGGGATAACCAGAACGTTATCGCGTTGAGCGTCACGTCCAATGACGGCGGGAAAAACCTCAGCGGCACCAATACCTACGCCAACGAAGGGCCGATCGGCTTCCGTGGGCAGATAGAGTAACGGCGCCACTCAGGTCGTGTCCGCCCCTTCGCAGACGTGCGAAAGGGCGGATCAACAGGTTCAGGCGTTCGACAGTGCCAGGGCCTGACCCATCTGTACCGGCGAGCCGGCTTTCAATTCTTCAACCCATTTCACCTGATCCGGCCCGAACAGCACGATCGCGGTCGAACCCAGCTTGAAGCGCCCCAGTTCCGCACCTTTTTCCAGATGAATCGGCGCACGGGCGGCTTCGTCGTAACGGAAGGTTTTCAGCTCGCGCTTCGGTGGCGTGACCAGACCGGCCCACACGGTTTCGATCGATGCCACGATCATCGCGCCCACCAGCACCACGGCCATCGGCCCGCGCTCGGTGTCGAAAATGCACGCCACGCGCTCGTTGCGGGCGAACAGTTCCGGCACGTTTTCCGCGGTGGTCTGGTTGACCGAGAAGATCCGGCCCGGGATGTAGACCATTTCGCGCAGGGTGCCGGCCAGCGGCATGTGCACGCGGTGGTAGTCCTTCGGCGACAGATAAACAGTGGCGAATTCACCGCCCATGAACGGTGCCGCATTCGCTGCATCGCCGCCCAGCAGTTCCAGCACGCTGAAACTGTGGCCCTTGGCCTGGAAGATGCGACCGTGCTCGATCGGGCCGAGCTGGCTGATCGCACCGTCGGCCGGGCTGAGGATCGCGCCCGGGGTCTGATCCAGTGGGCGTGCGCCGTCTTTCAGGGCGCGTGTGAAGAAGGCGTTGAAGTGCTCGTAAGCGGTCACGTCTTCAACCAGTGCCTGCGACATGTCCACTTGATAACGCTTGGCGAACCAGGTGGTGAAGGCATTCTTGAACCAGCGCACGCGGCACTCGGCGACGCAGCCGGCCAGGCGCGACAGCAGGTGATGAGGCAGCAGGTACTGGCTGATGATAAACAAACGCTCTTTCATGACTGTCCTTAAAAATCCTTAAAGCTCGACGGGGGTGTCGGGGTGGTTGCCCCATTCGCCCCAGGAACCGGCGTAGCCCTTGACCCGCGGATAACCGAGGGCCTTGGCCACCAGATAAGTGAAACCGGACCGGTGATGGGTCTGGCAGTGGGTAATGATTTCTTTGTCTTTGGTGATCCCGAGGTTTTCGAGAATCTGCGGCATGTCGGTACGGATGCGCAGCTGACGCGCCTGATCCATGCCCGCCGTCCATTCGAAATTGACCGCGCCGGGGATGTGCCCGCCCTTGGCCGCCAGGACTTTCTCGCCGGAATACTCCAGCGGCCCGCGAGCGTCCCAGATGGCCAGGTCAGCGGCGCCGAGACGGCTTTGCAGGTATTCGCGGGTGGCGGTCGGTTCCTCGTGCAGCGTCAGGGCAACCGGGCCGCCCGCCGCCGGAGGAATCTGGATCGACATCGGCGAACCTTCCGCCAGCCACGCCGGCAGACCGCCGTCGAGGTAGTGATACTTGTCGTGGCCGATCACGTCGAGCAGCCAGATGAAGCGCCCGGCCCAGCCGCCGCCTTCGTCGTCATAGACCACGTAGACCGCGTCCTTGCGATGGCCGAGCTCACCGAACAGTTCTTCGAGTTTTTCCTTGCTCGGCAACAGGCCCGGAGCCGGCGCCTGACCCAGCTGGGTGCGTTTCGGATCAACGAAGCGTGCGCCGGGAATGTGTCCCTCGGCGTAGCGGGCGGCACTGGTCAGATCCACCAGAATCAGATCGCGGGATTCGAGGCGCGGCAGCAGGTCGCTCGGCTCGATCACCAGGGCCAGGCCAGAGAAATCAGACATGTGAGGTCTCCAGAGCACAAAGGGGAAGGATTGTAGCTGTCATTGGCCGCGCTGGCTAAAACTGTGCAGGGCTTTCTCGATGCATTGCGCGGTTTTGCCGAAGGCTTGCACGGTGATGTCGGCGAACGGCCCGCCACCCTGGTCGGCGACCACGATCATGATCACCCGGCCATTGTTCACCAGCGAGCGCAGGAACAGGTGTTCGCCACGAAACAACGTGCGCAGCGAGGGCGGCAGCAGGGCGGAAAACTGGGCGTTGTTGTCCGGGGTGATCCGCACTTGCGCCTGCTGCGCGAGCAAGCGTTGCAGCACCGAACTCTGGCTGACGACGAAATTGAGCGCAGCGGCTTCCTTCGGCAACCCAGAGGTTTGATGGACGCGCAGATTGGCGTGGCTGCGGTCGGCCATCAGGATCATCACCCGGCGCATGCCGCTGGCGACCAGCGCATCGCGGGCGGCGACAGTCAGGCTCATGGCGTTGGTGAAGCGGCTTGGCACGGCCAACAGCTCGGCGCATTGGCGGCGCCACTGGGTCAGGTCTTCAGCGGACGGCGCCGCAGCCGGGAGCATTCCGGCAGGCAGGCGACGGGTGTCCCACGGCCACAGCAGCGAAACCGCCGGGTGCCACAGGTCCGGCATGGAATGATGGCGAGCGCTGACGGCAGCCTGTTGGTGCAACTGTTGTTGCACCTCGTCCATCGAGATTTGCAGATAAAGGCTGGTCAGGAATTGCCAGCGCTCACTGTGCGGGCTGTCCCAGGCCTGTTGCGCCGAGAGTGCCAGACCGTTGGCCAGCAACACGGTGTTGGCCGGCTGATTGAGCCAGCGGCGCAGGGTCGGATCGTCGTCGAGGCGGTTTTGCTGGCGCAGCGGATGATCGACGTCGCGGGCAATGCGCAGAACCTTGACCAGTTCGCGCTGCTCGGTCAGCAGCAGCCGATAACCTTGCTGGACCCAGATCGGCAGGCGCCAGGCTTCTACCAGCGCTTCGCCGATTTTCAGCAGGCGCACACCGAACAGCTGCTTTTCCACGACTCGCGCCGATTCGCCCTTGTGGATAACCCGCACTTCCCACTCTTCAAGCAATTGGGGAAAGGTCAGTGCCAACGGCCACAGCGGCGACAGAAACAGCAGGCTGCCCCAATGAATGTCCTGCCAAAGTCGCGCTAGGCGGCTGGCGAAAAAACCGTTGGCCTGTTGCGTGGCGTGCTGGCTGATCATCTGCAACTGGCGCAGGGCCTGCGGGATCTGTGCGGCAGGTTCGGCGGGCAGGCGGGCGAGCAGTTCTTCGGTACGGCCAAGGCCGAGGCGATTGATCGCCACTTCGAGGTTCTCCGCAGGCGTGGTCATGTTGCCGTGGGTGTGGCGATTGGCTTCGCGGATGATGCTCAGGGCCAGCGCCGGGCTGTCCTGCATCAGGTCGGCGATGTCGCGCAACGAGCTGCGGTCATCGCGAATCGCCCGGCAGACCCGGTCATGGGCGTCTTGCGGCACCGGCAGGCGAACGCTGTCGAGCAGCTTCACCCAGCCATCGAGCGTGGTCGGTTTTGCGTGTGGGACGTTCGTTTCATTAGCCATGTCTGGACGAGATCTTCACTGACTGTAGACGCGCCCGGCATGGGCTAAATTGGCTTTTCGCCTGAACTGGCTATAGTCTGGCGCAGTTTTGCCGATAAGTAGAAGAAGAGATTTTTTAACTTCCGAATATGACCTTGAACCCGACTTAAGTAAGTACTTTCTACCTATGGCTAAAATTATCGGCATCATCGTCGTATTCGCGAGCGTGCTCGGCGGATACGTGCTCTCCCACGGCAAGATTGCCGCCCTGATCCAGCCCTTCGAGGTGATGATCATCGGCGGTGCTGCACTCGGTGCATTCCTGCAGGCCAACCCCGGTTACATGACGATGCACGTGCTCAAGAAATCCCTGAGCATGTTCAGTTCGCGTTTCAGCCACACGTTCTATCTGGAAGTGCTGGGCCTGATCTACGAGATCCTCAACAAGAGCCGCCGCGAAGGCATGATGGCCATCGAAGGCGACATCGAAGACGCCGCCGCGAGCCCGATCTTCGCCAAGTACCCGGCGGTACTGAAAGACGAACGCATGACCGCGTTCATCTGCGATTACCTGCGCATCATGTCCTCCGGCAACATGGCTCCCCACGAGCTGGAAGGCCTGTTCGACATGGAACTGTACAGCCTGAAGGAAGACCTCGAGCATCCGTCCCACGCGGTGAATGGCATTGCCGACGCCATGCCGGGTTTCGGTATCGTCGCGGCGGTACTGGGTATCGTGGTGACCATGGCCTCCCTGGGTGAAGGCGATCAGAAGTCCATCGGTCTGCACGTAGGTGCGGCACTGGTAGGTACCTTCTTCGGTATTCTCGCGGCGTACGGTTTCTTCGGCCCGCTGGCGCACTCCCTGGCCCACGATGCCAAGGAAGAGCTGAACGTCTACGAAGCCATCAAGGCCTCGCTGGTGGCTTCGGCTTCCGGCATGCCGCCGTCGCTGGCTGTCGAGTTCGGTCGCAAGGTTCTGTACCCGGCTCACCGTCCAAGCTTTGCCGAGCTGGAACAAGCCGTTCGCGGTCGCTAAGTCATGGAAAATAACCAGCCGATAATCATCAAGCGCGTCAAGCGCATCGCCGGCGGGCATCACGGCGGGGCGTGGAAGATCGCCTTCGCCGACTTCGCGACGGCGATGATGGCGTTCTTCCTGGTGTTGTGGCTGCTGTCCACGGCGACCCCGGAACAGAAGATCGCCATCGCCGGTTACTTCAAGGACCCGGTCGGTTTCTCCGAGAGCGGCACGCCGTACATCATCGATCTGGGCGGCACGCCGACCCTCGCGCCGGAAAATACCCTCAACCCTGAAGTGAAGTCGCAGCCGCAGCCGGACAAGGTCACGGTTGACACCGAACAGGTTGAAGGCATGGCCGAGCAGGTCGAGAAGGAACGCCTGGAATTGCTGCTGCAAGAGCTGCAGAACAAGGTCGACGAGAACCCGCAACTGCAGAAGTTCAAGGACCAGATCCTGTTCGAGATCACGCCGAACGGCTTGCGCATCCAGATCATGGACGCCGAGAACCGGCCGATGTTCGACTCCGGTTCTGCACGCCTGAAGCCGTACTTCGAAGACATCCTGCTGGCCATGGCCGACACCATCAAAGCGGTGCCGAACAAGATCAGCATCAGCGGTCACACCGATGCCAAGCCTTACGTGGGCAATGGCGACTTCGGCAACTGGGAGCTTTCGGCCAACCGTGCCAACGCCGCCCGGCGTGCGCTGGTGGCGGGCAGTTATCCGGACGCTCAAGTGGCGCGGGTTGTTGGTTACGCCTCGTCGGCACTGTTCGACAAGGAGAACCCGTTCAACCCGGTCAACCGCCGCATCGACATCGTGGTGCTGACCAAGAAAGCCCAGGCGGCCATTGAAGGTTCGCAAGGCGCTGACCCGTCGCAACCGGCAGATCAAGGCCAGAACGGCGCGGCGCCGGCCACCCCGGTCGACCCGAACGCATTGCCGGCGGATCAGCAGCCAGTGCCTGCGCACGAGCTGCGCGAACGGCTGAACCTGTTCGACGACCCGCTGCCGAAACCGACCGAACCGGGCGCAGCGGCACCAGCCCCGGCGCCGGCTGCACCGGCCACTGCGCCGAAACAGTGACCCACAAAAAAGCCGCGAGATGATCGCGGCTTTTTTGTGTCTGGTTACTTGAAAGTCTAGTAACCGTTTTCCGGCAGGCTGGCGATGATCGAGCGGTAGCTGTTCATTCGCTGCTGCTGCACGCGGCCATCTTCCAGGGCCTTGAGCAGTGCGCATCCCGGTTCGCGATCGTGCTTGCAGTCGCGGAAGCGGCAGGTGCCGAGCAGGTCGTTGAACTCGATGAAGCCGGCTTCGACGTCGGCGCGGCTGACGTGGCCGAGGCCGAATTCACGGATGCCCGGGGAGTCGATCAGTTCGCCGCCGCCAGGGAAGTGGAACAGGCGCGCGGTGGTCGTGGTGTGGGTGCCCTGGCCGGACAGCTCGGACAGCGGGCCGACGCGGGTTTCGACTTCCGGCAGCAGGCTGTTGACCAGCGACGACTTGCCGACACCGGACTGGCCGACGAACACGCTGATGCGCCCGTCGAGCTGTTTCTGCAATTGCTCCATGCCGTTGCCGTGGTGCGCCGAGACTTCCAGCACCGGGTAACCCAGCGTGCGATAGACCGCCAGCAGGGCATTCAGCGCCGGGGCGTTCTGCTCGTCGATCAGGTCGAATTTGTTCAGCAGCAGCAACGGGCGGATGCCGGCGTGCTCGGCGGCAACCAGATAGCGGTCGATCAGGTTCGCATGGGGCTCGGGCAGCGGGGCGAACACGATGACGATCATGTCGACGTTGGCGGCCACCGGTTTGAGCTGGCCACGGCTGTCCGGGCGGCAGAGTTCGGTGGTGCGCGGCAGTTGCGCGACGATCACACCGATGCCCTGGTTGCCGGCACGCCAGACTACTTGGTCGCCGGTCACCAGCGCCGGCAGGTTGGCGCGCAGGTGGCAGCGGAAGACCTGGCCGGCCAGTTCGCCGTCAACGGCCTCGACCTCGACCTGCACACCGAAGTGGGCGATCACCAGACCGTGCTGTTCCGGGCCCAGATCGCCGCCTTCGAGCGCCTCGACTGCCGAGGACTCGCGTTTGGCGGCGCGGGCGGCGCGCTCGCCCTGAATCTTTTCGATGCGCCAGTTTTGACGACGATTGAGTTGGCGTTTGGCCATGGGTGTTCCGTCTGAAGAATGCAGCGATTAGGTAAAACGGCCGCGAGTTTAGCACGCCCGGCAGGCTGCCTAGGCTAAACTGCGCAGCATTGCTCAGGAGCCGAAATATGCAAAACCCGCAGAATCTGATCTGGATCGACCTGGAAATGACCGGTCTGGATCCGGAAAACGACGTCATCATCGAAATGGCCACCATCGTCACCGACAGTGACCTGAACACCTTGGCCGAAGGCCCGGTGATCGCCATTCACCACAGCGACGAAGTCCTCGCCCGCATGGACGAGTGGAACACTCGCACTCACGGCAACTCGGGACTGACCCAGCGCGTGCGCGACAGCCGCGTGAGCATGGCCGAGGCTGAAGCCGAAACCATCGCCTTCCTGGAGAAGTGGGTGCCGAAAGGCAAGTCGCCGATCTGTGGCAACAGCATCTGCCAGGATCGCCGCTTCCTTTATACCCACATGAAGTCGCTGGAAAGCTACTTCCACTACCGCAACCTCGACGTCTCCACGCTCAAGGAACTGGCCGCGCGCTGGGCGCCGGACGTGCGTGACAGCTTCAAGAAGGGCAGCACTCACCTGGCGCTGGACGACATCCGCGAATCCATCGCCGAGCTGCAGCACTACCGCAAGCATTTCATCAAGTTCTGAGATCGGCACCCACGCCGGGGCGCCCTCTTTTGGTGCCTCGGCGAAGTGAGTAGACTGCGCGCCTTCCTGCCAGGATCGCCACCATGTTGCTGATGCTCTACCTCGTCGCCATTACTGCCGAAGCCATGACCGGCGCCCTGTCTGCAGGCCGTCGCGGCATGGACTGGTTCGGCGTGGTGCTGATCGCCTGCGTTACGGCATTGGGCGGTGGTTCGGTGCGCGACGTGCTGCTCGGGCACTACCCGCTGACCTGGGTCAAACACCCGGAATACCTGGTGCTGACGACCATTGCAGCGATGATCACGGTGTTCACCGCACGCTGGATGCGTCACCTGCGATCACTGTTTCTGGTGCTCGACGCGGTCGGTCTGGTGGCATTCACCCTGATTGGCTGCATGACCGCTCTGGAAATGGGCCACGGCATGCTGGTGGCTTCGGTCAGCGGCGTGATCACCGGGGTATTCGGCGGCATTCTGCGTGACATCTTCTGCAACGACATCCCACTGATCTTCCGTCGCGAACTCTACGCCAGCGTCTCGTTCGCTGCGGCGTGGTGCTACATGCTCTGTCTGTTCCTCAACGTGCCGAGCGAACAGGCGATCCTGATCACGTTGTTCGGTGGCTTTCTATTGCGGCTGTTGGCGATTCGCTTCCACTGGGAAATGCCGAAGTTCGTCTATAACGACGCGCCTTGACGGTCGGCGTGTTGTTTCAGCGCCCATTCCACATGTTCACGCACCAGTTCTGACGGGTATTCACGCCGTGCCTTGAGCGCTTCCAGCACTGGAATGCTCGATGGTGCATTGCCCAATCCCACCGCCAGATTGCGCAGCCAACGCTCGTAGCCCGCGCGGCGCAGCGGCGAGCCCTCGGTGCTGCTGAGGAATTTGTCTTCATCCCACAAAAACAGCTCGGCCAGTTCGGCGTTGTCCAGGTTGTGCCGTGGCTTGAAATCGCTTTCGCCGGACGGGCGAGCGAAGCGGTTCCACGGGCAGCAGATCTGGCAGTCGTCGCAGCCGAACACCCGGTTGCCGATCAGCGGTCGCAGGTCTTCCGGGATGGCGTTCTTCAGTTCGATGGTCAGGTAGGAAATGCAGCGTCGCGCGTCCAGCACATAAGGGCCGACGAAAGCGTTGGTCGGGCAGATGTCGAGGCACGCGGTGCAGCGTCCGCAATGTTCGGTGCTGTGGGGTTCGTCCACCGGCAACGGCAGGTCGACGAACAGTTCGCTGAGAAAGAAATAACTGCCGGCCTTGCGGTTCAGCACCAGGGTGTTTTTGCCGATCCAGCCCAGCCCGGCCTGTTCGGCGATGGCCTTTTCCAGCACCGGGGCGCTGTCGACGAAGGCACGGAAGCCGAACGGGCCGATCTCGGATTGAATCCTGTCCGCCAGTTGTTGAACGCGTTTACGGATCAACTTGTGATAATCGCGGCCCAAGGCATAACGCGAGATGTAGGCTTTTTCCGGTTTGGCCAGCAATTGCGCCATTTGCGTGTCGCCCGGCAGGTAGTCCATGCGCAGCGACACCACGCGCAAGGTGCCCGGCACCAGCTCTTCGGGGTGCGAGCGTTTGCTGCCGTGGGCGCCCATGTAATCCATTTCGCCGTGGTAGCCGGCCTCGAGCCAGCGTTGCAGGTGCTGCTCGTGCTCGGCCAGGTCCAGACCGCTGATGCCGACTTGCTGGAAGCCCAGCTCGCGGCCCCAGTCCTTGATGGATTGGGCGAGGGCTGGCAGATCTGTGGTGATGGCGGACATGAGGCGAGAGAAACCGGAGCTGAGGTGCGTATAATTCTGCCAGACATCGGAGCCCGAAGACGCATGCCGCACACTAAAGATCAATTACCCGACGCGCTGTACCGTGCCGCGCAGGTGCGCGAACTCGACGCACGGCTGATCGCCGCCGGCACGCCGGGCTTCGAATTGATGCAGCGTGCCGCCCACGCCACCTGGCGCGCACTGGTGCGCCAATGGCCGGCTGCGAATGAAATGACGGTACTGGCCGGGCACGGCAACAACGCAGGCGATGGTTATCTGGTGGCGGTGCTCGCGCATCGGGCGGGTTGGCAGGTTCAGGTGCTGGCTGTCGGCGAGCCGCAGCGTTTGAAGGGCGACGCCGCCGTGGCGCACGCCGAAGCTGTGGCCGATGGCGTTTCGATTGCCCCATGGGATCTGTCCTGCGAGTTGCGCGGCATCGTCGTTGACGCGTTGCTCGGCACCGGCCTGAGCGGCGAGGTGCGTGAGCCCTATGCCGCTGCGATTGCGGCGATCAATGCCAGCCGACTGCCGGTGGTGGCGGTCGATATCCCTTCCGGGTTGTGCGCCGACACTGGTCATGCGCTGGGTGATGCGGTGCACGCCGACCTCACCGTGACCTTCATCGGCCTGAAACTCGGACTGTTCACGGGCGCGGCGGCGGATCACGTCGGCGAACTGCTGTTTAACGATCTGCAGGCCTCGGCCGAAAACTTCAGTGACATTCCTGCCGCCGCTCAACGACTCAGCGCGATTAACCTGCCGCAACCGGCGGCCCGCGCGCCGGCTGCGCACAAGGGGCGTTTCGGCCATGTGCTGCTGATTGGCGGCGATCACGGCTTTGGCGGGGCGATTCTTCTCAGCACTGAAGGCGCGTTGCGCAGTGGTGCCGGGATGGTCTCGGTCGCGACTCGCCCGGAACATGTGCCGGCGGCGCTGACCCGGGTACCGGAAGCCATGGCGCTGGGCACTTCTTCGGCCAATCAATTGATGGGGCTGCTGGAAAAGGCGTCCGTGCTGGTGGTCGGGCCGGGGCTGGGTCAGGCCGGTTGGGGAAGGGCGCTGCTGTCGGCCGCTGCCAATGCATCGCTGCCTCAGGTGTGGGATGCCGACGCGTTGAACCTGTTGGCCTGCGGTTTCGTCTGTCTGCCCAACGATTGTGTGATCACGCCGCATCCGGGTGAGGCGGCGCGGCTGCTGGGGATCAGCACCGCCGACGTGCAGGCCGATCGTCCGGCGGCGGCGCTGGCGTTGAGCAAAAAATATACAGCGGTGGTGGTGCTCAAGGGTGCGGGCAGTCTGATGGCTCATCCCGATGGTCGTCTGGCGCTGTGTCATCAAGGCCATCCGGCCATGGCCACCGCAGGGCTCGGCGATGTACTGGCCGGTCTGATCGGCGCACTGCTGGCCCAGGGCATGGACGGTTTTGATGCCGCGTGTCTGGCAGTCTGGCTGCACGCCAACGCCGGTGCGCAACAAGGTAAATTCGGCCGTGGGCTGGCGGCCAGTGATCTGATTCCAGCCATTCGTCAGTTGTTGGAGGAGCATGCACCGTGTCTGAAGTAACCCTGTACCTGGCCGATGAACAGGCCATGAGCGACTTTGGCGCACGCATCGCCCGTATCACCCGGGGCCATGGCCTGATCTTTCTCGAAGGCAACCTCGGGATGGGCAAAACCACGCTGTCGCGGGGCATCATTCGCGGTCTGGGGCACGTGGGGGCGGTGAAAAGTCCGACCTTCACGCTGGTCGAGCCTTACGAGATCGGTGACATCCGTGCCTTCCACTTTGATCTGTATCGCCTGGTCGATCCGGAGGAGCTGGAGTTTCTCGGGATCCGCGACTATTTCGAAGACGACGCCCTGTGCCTGATCGAATGGCCCGATAAAGGTGCAGGCTTTTTGCCAAAGCCTGACCTGACCATTACCATTAGCCCGCAAGACAGCGGACGTTCGCTGACCATTTTGTCCCAGGGCTCGCGCGGCGAGGCCTGGTGTGCCGCTTTGGCATTGGAAACCAATTGAATGATGGGGTTAGGTATGCGCTTTCGCGCGTTGGTGGCTGCCGCTGGACTGATGTTGATGGCAGTAACCGTCAACGCTGTGGCCGAGACGAAGGTCAACAGCGTGCGCCTGTGGCGGGCGCCGGACAACACGCGACTGGTGTTCGACCTGACAGGCCCGGTGCAGCACAGCGTCTTCACGCTGACCGCGCCGGATCGTCTGGTGATCGACATCAACGGCGCCACCCTCGGCGCGCCGCTGAATGTGCAGACCGCCAACACGCCGATCACCGCCATGCGCTCGGCCCAACGCACGCCGACCGACCTGCGGGTGGTCATCGACCTGAAAAAAGCCGTCACCCCGAAAAGCTTCTCGCTGGCGCCGAATGCGCAGTACGGCAACCGACTGGTGGTCGACCTGTTCGACAACCCGGCTGACGCTGCACCACCGCCCACACCTGCCCCGACCCCGACGGTTGCGACCGTTCCTGCGGTGCCGGTCACGCCGGCCGAGCCTGCGATCAAACTGCCACCGGCCCCGGCCGGCAAGCGCGACATCATCGTGGTGATCGACGCCGGCCACGGTGGCGAAGACCCGGGTGCATCGGGCTCGCGCGGTCAGCGCGAGAAAGACGTGGTACTGCAGATCGCCCGTGAGTTGCAGCGTCAGGTCAACGGCATGAAAGGCTTCCGCGCCGAACTGACCCGTACCGGCGACTACTTCATCCCGCTGCGCGGCCGTACCGAAATCGCCCGCAAGAAGGGCGCCGACCTGTTCGTCTCGATCCACGCCGACGCTGCACCGTCTGCGGCCGCGTTCGGTGCGTCGGTGTTCGCCCTGTCCGACCGTGGCGCCACTTCGGAAACCGCCCGTTGGCTGGCCGACAGCGAAAACCGTTCCGACCTGATCGGCGGTGCCGGCAACGTCAGTCTCGACGACAAGGACCGCATGCTGGCCGGCGTTCTGCTTGACTTGTCGATGACCGCCTCGCTGACCTCCAGCCTCAACGTCGGCCAGAAAGTCCTGACCAACATTGGCCGGGTCACCCCGCTGCACAAACAGCGCGTGGAGCAGGCCGGGTTCATGGTGCTGAAGTCGCCGGACATCCCGTCGATCCTGGTGGAAACCGGCTTCATCTCCAACGCCAACGAAGCGAACAAGCTCTCGGCAGCGAGCCACCAGCAGGCGCTGGCGCGCTCGATTAGCAGTGGCGTGCGCCAGTTCTTCCAGCAGAATCCGCCACCGGGCACTTACATCGCCTGGCTGCGTGATTCGGGCAAGATCGCTCAAGGGCCGCGTGATCACCGGGTAGGCCCGGGTGAGACCGTGGCGATGATTGCCGTGCGGTATCAGATCTCGCCGGCCACGCTGCGCAGTGCCAACAACCTGAAAAGCGATGATCTGAAAGTCGGTCAGCACCTGACCATTCCCGGCACCGAACTGGCGTCCAAAGAATGAATCAGGTCCTGAACGCTGCCCGCATCGAACTGCTCAGCCCGCGGCTGGCGAACCAGATCGCCGCCGGTGAGGTGGTCGAACGCCCGGCCTCGGTGATCAAGGAGTTGCTGGAAAACAGCCTCGACTCCGGCGCCAAGCGTATCGACGTCGATGTCGAACAGGGCGGCGTCAAACTGCTGCGAGTGCGCGACGATGGCAGCGGCATTTCCGCCGATGACCTGCCGCTGGCCCTGGCCCGTCACGCCACCAGCAAGATCCGCAACCTCGAAGACCTCGAGCAGGTGATGAGCCTGGGTTTCCGGGGCGAGGCTTTGGCGTCGATCAGCTCCGTGGCACGCCTGACCCTGACCTCGCGCACCCGCGATGCCGATCAGGCCTGGCAGGTCGAGACCGAAGGCCGCGACATGGCGCCCCGCGTGCAGCCGGCGGCGCACCCGGTCGGCACGTCGGTGGAAGTCCGTGACCTGTTCTTCAACACTCCGGCGCGACGCAAATTCCTCAAGACCGAAAAAACCGAATTCGATCACCTGCAAGAAGTGATCAAGCGACTGGCGCTGGCGCGTTTCGACGTGGCGTTCCATTTGCGCCACAACGGCAAGACCATCCTCAGCCTGCACGAAGCCCACGATGATGCGGCCCGCGCCCGGCGTGTGGCGGCGATCTGTGGTTCGGGCTTCCTCGAGCAGGCGTTGCCGATCGAGATCGAGCGCAATGGCCTGCATTTGTGGGGCTGGGTCGGTCTGCCGACCTTCAACCGCAGTCAGGCGGACTTGCAGTATTTCTTCGTCAACGGCCGCGCAGTACGCGACAAACTGGTGGCCCACGCGGTGCGTCAGGCTTATCGCGATGTGCTGTTCAATGGCCGGCACCCAACGTTCGCGCTGTTTTTCGAGGTCGATCCGGCGGCGGTGGACGTCAACGTGCACCCGACCAAACACGAAGTGCGCTTCCGTGACGGACGCATGGTGCATGACTTCCTGTATGGCACCTTGCACCGTGCCCTCGGCGATGTGCGGCCGGAAGATCAGCTAGCCGGGTCGGTCACTACCGCGATCGTCCGGCCAACCGGCCTTGAAGCCGGTGAATTCGGGCCGCAGGGCGAAATGCGTCTGGCCGCCAATGCGTTGCTGGAGCAGCCGCAGGCGCAACCGGCGTTCAATACCTCGTCGGGTGCCAGCGCTGGCGGCGCTTATCAGTATCAATACACGCCGCGTCCGCAATCGACCGTGCCGGTAGCCGAGGCCCAGGCCGCGTACCGCGAGTTTTTTGCGCCGCTGCCCGAGGCCAATGCCAATGCATTGCCAGCCGGTCAGGAAGACATTCCGCCGCTTGGCTACGCGCTGGCGCAGCTCAAGGGTATCTACATACTGTCCGAGAACGCCCAGGGCCTGGTTTTGGTGGACATGCACGCCGCGCACGAGCGCATCATGTATGAGCGCCTGAAGATTGCCATGGCCAGCGAAGGCCTGAGCGGCCAGCCGCTGCTGGTGCCGGAATCGCTGGCGGTCAGTCAACGCGAGGCCGATTGCGCCGAAGAACATGCGGCGTGGTTCCAGCGTCTTGGTTTTGAATTGCAGCGCCTTGGCCCGGAAACCCTGGCCATCCGGCAGATCCCGGCCCTGCTCAAGCAGGCCGAAGCCAACCGTCTGGTGGGCGATGTGCTGTCGGACTTGATGGAATACGGCACCAGCGACCGGATCCAGGCGCATCTGAACGAACTGCTCGGCACCATGGCCTGCCACGGCGCGATCCGCGCCAACCGGCGCCTGGCCCTGCCGGAAATGAACGGCCTGCTGCGTGACATGGAAAACACCGAGCGCAGCGGTCAATGCAACCATGGCCGACCGACCTGGACCCAACTGGGCCTGGACGATCTGGACAAACTGTTCCTGCGCGGTCGTTGATGAGCCAGCTTCCTCCAGCGATTTTCCTGATGGGCCCGACCGCTGCGGGCAAGACCGACCTGGCCATCGAGCTGACCAAGGTGCTGCCGTGCGAGCTGATCAGTGTCGATTCGGCGCTGGTCTATCGCGGCATGGACATCGGCACCGCCAAACCGTCCAAAGAGCTGCTGGCCGAGTTTCCCCACCGCCTGATCGACATTCTCGACCCGGCCGAAGCCTATTCGGCAGCGGATTTCCGCCGCGATGCGCTGGAGGCCATGGCCGAGATCACCGCACGCGGAAAAATTCCGCTGCTGGTGGGCGGCACGATGCTTTATTACAAGGCTTTGATCGAAGGCCTGGCGGACATGCCGGCGGCCGATCCCGAAGTTCGCGCGCAGATCGAAGAAGAGGCTGCACGCCTTGGCTGGCAAGCCCTGCACGATCAACTGGCGGTCATCGATCCGGAGTCTGCGGCACGCATTCATCCGAACGATCCACAACGACTGAGTCGTGCGCTGGAAGTTTACCGGGTCAGCGGTCAGAGCATGACTGAACTGCGGCTGAAACAATCTGTACAAAGTACCGAAGCGGCCGCATCGGGACTGCAACAATTGCCCTATACTGTCGCGAACCTGGCGATTGCTCCAACTAATCGGCAGGTACTGCACGAGCGCATTAAACAAAGATTCACAAATATGCTGGAACAGGGATTCATCGACGAGGTCGTAGCCCTGCGTAATAGAAGTGACCTGCATGCCGGGTTGCCGTCTATACGTGCGGTAGGCTACCGCCAGGTCTGGGACTTCCTGGATGGCAAGCTGACGTCGGCCGAGATGCAGGAACGGGGCATCATCGCCACGCGCCAATTGGCCAAACGCCAGTTCACCTGGCTGCGCAGCTGGAAAGATTTACACTGGCTCGACAGTCTGGATTGCGACAATCTGCCACGCGCCTTGAAATACCTTGGGACGATCTCCATATTGAGCTGAGTCCTTGCAATTGCCGTCTATCCTTGGGGGTGTGGCGGCAAAAGCCATCTGTTTACCTATTTTTTATATTGAATCCTTAAAGGAGTGCGGCACATGTCAAAAGGGCATTCGCTACAAGACCCTTACTTGAATACTTTACGTAAAGAGAAAGTGGGGGTTTCCATCTACCTGGTGAACGGGATCAAACTGCAAGGCACGATCGAGTCGTTCGACCAGTTCGTTATCCTGCTGAAGAACACCGTCAGCCAGATGGTTTACAAACACGCTATCTCTACAGTCGTGCCGGTTCGTCCAATTCGTCTGCCAAGCGCAACCGAATCCGAAGCAGGTGACGCTGAGCCAGGTAACGCCTGATAGGAGTCTCCTTTGTTCTTTGAGCGCCACGGTGGTGGTGAGCGAGTCATCCTCGTTCACTTGGATGGACAGGACCCTGAGGCGCGCGAAGATCCGCAGGAGTTTCAGGAACTGGCAAATTCGGCTGGCGCCGAGACCGTTGCGTTTTTTAACGTGCCGCGTCATCGGCCAACCGCCAAATACCTGATTGGCAGCGGCAAGGTCGAGGAGCTGCGCGACCTGGTCCACGCCGAAGAAGCCGATCTGGTGATCTTCAATCACGTCCTCACGCCCAGTCAGGAACGTAACCTCGAACGTGTTTTCGAGTGTCGCGTGATCGACCGTACCGGTCTGATTCTCGATATTTTCGCCCAACGCGCCCGTACCCATGAGGGCAAGCTCCAGGTAGAACTGGCCCAGCTTGACCACATGAGCACCCGGCTGGTTCGCGGCTGGACTCACCTTGAGCGTCAGGGTGGCGGTATCGGCATGCGCGGCCCGGGTGAAACCCAGCTCGAAACCGACCGGCGACTGCTGCGGGTTCGCCTGCGTCAGATCAAGGGCCGGCTGGAAAAAGTGCGCAGCCAGCGCGAACAGTCGCGTCGCGGCCGCTCGCGTGCGGATATCCCTACCGTGTCTCTGGTGGGATACACCAACGCCGGCAAGTCCACGCTGTTCAATAACGTGACCAAGTCCGACGTGTACGCGGCTGACCAGCTGTTCGCCACGCTCGACCCGACCCTGCGCCGTCTGGATCTGGACGACCTGGGGCCGATTGTCCTGGCCGACACGGTGGGTTTCATCCGCCACTTGCCGCACAAACTGGTCGAGGCATTTCGGTCTACGCTCGAAGAGTCGAGCAACTCCGACCTGTTGTTGCACGTGATCGATGCGGCCGAACCGGATCGCATGTTGCAGATCGAGCAGGTGATGGTGGTGCTGGGCGAGATCGGTGCCCAGGACTTGCCGATCCTCGAGGTCTATAACAAACTCGATTTGCTTGAAGGCGTTGAGCCACAAATCCAGCGCGATGAAAACGGCAAGCCCCAGCGGGTCTGGCTGTCGGCGCGTGATGGCACCGGTCTGGAATTGCTCGAGCAGGCGATTGCCGAGTTGTTGGGCAGTGACCTGTTCGTGGGAACCTTGCGCCTGCCTCAGCGGTTCGCGCGTCTGCGTGCGCAGTTCTTCGAACTGGGCGCGGTACAGAAAGAAGAACACGACGAAGAAGGGGTCAGCTTGCTGGCCGTTCGATT
This sequence comes from Pseudomonas sp. GW821-FHT11D10, assembly GCF_058808435.1. NCBI lineage: Bacteria > Pseudomonadati > Pseudomonadota > Gammaproteobacteria > Pseudomonadales > Pseudomonadaceae > Pseudomonas > Pseudomonas sp. GW821-FHT11D10. The sequence continues at coordinate 264,580 of NZ_JBXARR010000005.1, forward strand.
GCCACGCTCGGAGCTCAATCGACTGGTGAGTCGTGAAGGCGTTGTGCCGACGGAGTTCATCGAGCAACACACTTTGCAATAAAAGCCTGGCAAAGCGGTTGTGCCGCAACGGCAGGCATTCTGTAGCATTGGTCGGCGCGCCGTGGGTGCGTCTTTGCTTTATCAGATGGAGAGCGCTATGGCTTGGAATGAGCCGGGTGGCAACTCGAACAATCAGGATCCTTGGGGTGGCAAGCGTCGCAACAACGGCGACCGCAAGGGACCGCCGGATCTCGACGAGGCCTTCCGAAAGCTGCAGGAAAGCCTGAACGGGTTGTTCGGTGGTGGAAAAAAACGCGGTGACGACGGTGGTGGATCGGGCAAGAGCGGCGGCTTCGGCGGCCTGCTCGGCATCGGCCTTGTCGTGCTGGCGGCCGTCTGGCTGTACAGCGCGGTGTACGTCGTGGACGAGCAGGAGCAAGCCGTGGTGCTGCGCTTCGGCAAGTACTACGAGACTGTCGGTCCCGGCCTGAACATCTACTTCCCGCCGATCGACAAGAAGTACATGGAGAACGTCACGCGTGAGCGTGCCTACACCAAGCAGGGCCAGATGCTGACCGAAGACGAGAACATCGTCGAAGTGCCGCTGACCGTGCAGTACAAGATCAGCAACCTGCAGGACTTCGTGCTGAACGTCGACCAGCCGGAAATCAGCCTGCAACACGCGACCGACAGTGCGCTGCGCCATGTGGTGGGTTCCACCGCGATGGACCAGGTGCTGACCGAAGGTCGTGAGCTGATGGCCAGCGAGATCAAGGAACGTCTGCAACGTTTCCTCGATACCTATCGCACCGGTATCACCGTCACCCAGGTCAACGTACAGAGCGCAGCGGCACCGCGTGAAGTGCAGGAAGCCTTCGATGACGTGATCCGCGCCCGTGAAGACGAGCAGCGTTCGCGCAACCAGGCTGAAACCTACGCCAACGGCGTGGTGCCGGAAGCACGTGGTCAGGCCCAGCGCATCCTCGAAGATGCCAACGGTTACCGTGACGAAACGGTCTCGCGCGCCAAGGGTGAAGCGGATCGCTTCACCAAGCTGGTTGCCGAGTATCGCAAGGCGCCCGAGGTCACTCGCCAGCGTCTGTACCTGGACACCATGCAGGAAGTCTTCAGCAGCACCAGCAAGGTACTCGTGACCGGCAACAAGAACGGCCAGAGCAACCTGCTTTACCTGCCGCTGGACAAGATGATTCAGAACAGTTCGGGCAGTAATGCACCGGTTACCGGTTCGGCTGCCGCCAGCAACAACACGGATGCTGCGCCGCATGTCACTGACCTGCCGCAGTCGCGTACAAGGGAGACCCGCTGATGAGCAATAAATCGCTGATCGCCCTGATCGTTGGCGTTGTTGTGGTACTGGTTGGCTGGAACTGCTTCTACATCGTTGCTCAGACCGAGCGCGCGGTGTTGCTGCAATTCGGTCGCGTGGTTCAGGCTGACGTTCAGCCGGGTCTGCATGTGAAGGTTCCTTACGTTAACCAGGTGCGTAAATTCGACGCACGTCTGATGACGCTGGATGCACCGACACAGCGTTTCCTGACGCTGGAAAAGAAAGCCGTGATGGTCGATGCCTACGCCAAGTGGCGCGTGAAAGATGCCGAGCGCTTCTACACCGCAACCTCCGGCCTCAAGCAGATCGCCGACGAGCGTCTGTCCCGTCGTCTGGAATCGGGCCTGCGTGACCAGTTCGGTAAGCGCACTCTGCACGAAGTGGTATCCGGTGAGCGCGATGCGCTGATGGCCGATATCACTGCGTCGCTGAACAAGATGGCGGAAAAAGAGCTGGGTATCGAAGTGGTCGATGTCCGGGTCAAGGCCATCGATCTGCCGAAAGAAGTGAACCGCAGCGTGTTCGAACGTATGAGCACCGAGCGTGAGCGTGAAGCTCGCGAGCACCGCGCCAAGGGTAACGAGCTGGCCGAAGGCATCCGTGCCGACGCCGATCGTCAGCGCCGCGTGCTGCTGGCTGAAGCCTATCGTGAATCCGAAGAGATTCGCGGTGACGGCGACGCCCAGGCCGCTGCGATCTACTCCAAGGCCTACGGCCAGGATCAGGAATTCTACGGTTTCTACCGTAGCCTGCGTGCCTACCGTGAAAGCTTCGCGAACAAATCCGACGTCCTGGTCCTCGACCCAAGCAGCGACTTCTTCCGTTACCTGGAAAAGTCCAAGCCTTGATACGACGTTGACCTGAATCATTCCGCCCGGCGGCTAAAACCTCGGGCGGGGTGATCCTTTGGGAAAACGTGTGTATGATGCGGCAGCCGGGAAATTCCCGGCTTTTTTGCGTCTGCACGTTTGATTGCTGTTTTTGTTGCAGAAGATCGGGTTGAATGGCCCGACAGTTTTTCGAGGAAAGTGATGGGCGAAGCCGGTAACAGGCCTTTCGCCGCGTCGTTCATGCGCGTGCGTTTTGAACGGGCCGGTCATTTTCTGCTTCACTCAAGGCTCGCCCTCGGGCTGGCCGCCCGGATCTAAGGGGAATGGCGTAATGGCAACGGTAGACCGCTGGCTGCTGCCAGATGGCATCGAAGAAGTACTGCCACCGGAAGCGGCGCGCATTGAAGTCGCGCGTCGTCAGGTGTTGGATCTGTTCCAGAGCTGGGGTTACGAGTTTGTCGTGACTCCCCATATCGAGTACCTGGAATCCCTGCTGACCGGCGCGGGCCAGGACCTGGATCTGCGTACCTTCAAGGTCATCGACCCGCAATCGGGCCGGCAGATGGGTTTCCGTGCCGACATCACGCCGCAAGTGGCGCGCATCGATGCGCACACCCTGCGTCGCGAAGGCCCGAGCCGTCTGTGCTACGCCGGCAGCGTGCTGCATGCCCAGCCGCGTGCCTTGTCGTCCTCGCGCAGCCCGATCCAGCTGGGCGCCGAGTTGTACGGCGATGCCAGCCCGAGCAGCGACGTTGAAGTCATCAGCCTGATGCTGGCCATGCTGCAACTGGCCGACGTGCCGGACGTACACATGGACCTCGGGCACGTCGGCATCTACCGCGGTCTGGCCCAGGCGGCCGGTCTGTCGGGTGAAGTCGAGCAGCAGTTGTTCGATGCGTTGCAACGCAAGGCCATCGACGAGGTCATTACCTTGACCGAAGGCCTGCCGGCCGATCTGTCCGGCATGTTGCGCGCGCTGGTCGACCTGTGCGGCGGCCGTGAAGTACTGACCGCTGCCCGCGAGCGTCTGGCCAATGCACCGGCCCCGGTACTGGCGGCACTGGAAGATTTGTTGGCGATCGCCGAGCGTCTGTCGGTGCGTTTCCCGGAGCTGCCGCTGTACTTCGACCTGGGCGAGCTGCGCGGTTATCACTACCACACCGGTGTGGTGTTCGCGGTATTCGTGCCGGGTGTTGGCCAGTCCATCGCCCAGGGCGGTCGCTACGACGACATCGGCGCCGACTTCGGCCGCGCCCGTCCGGCCACCGGCTTTTCCACCGATTTGAAAACCCTGGTGACCCTGGGGCGTGCTGAGATCGAGCTACCGTCTGGCGGTATCTGGATGCCTGACAGTACGGATGCGGCACTCTGGCAGCAGGTTTGCCAGTTGCGCAGTGAGGGTCAGCGTGTCGTTCAGGCATTGCCTGGACAACCTTTGGCCGCCGCCCGTGATGCGGACTGCGACCGGCAATTGATCCAGCAGAACGGGCTTTGGCAAGTATCGCCACTGGCTTCTTGAGTTTTCCTGCCGGCTGACGCCGGCACCAAGTTTGCGCGAATGAGGACAAGTGTTATGGGTAAGAATGTCGTAGTCCTGGGCACCCAATGGGGTGATGAGGGCAAAGGCAAGATCGTTGATCTGCTGACCGAACATGCTGCCGCCGTAGTGCGCTACCAGGGTGGCCACAACGCCGGTCACACTCTGGTGATCGACGGTGAAAAAACCGTCTTGCACCTGATCCCGTCGGGCGTGCTGCGCGAAGGCGTGCAGTGCCTGATCGGCAACGGCGTGGTGGTTGCACCTGACGCCCTGCTGCGCGAGATCACCAAGCTGGAAGAGAAAGGCGTACCGGTGCGCGAGCGCCTGCGTATCAGCCCTTCCTGCCCGCTGATCCTGTCCTTCCACGTGGCGCTGGACCAGGCCCGTGAAAAGGCCCGTGGCGAGCTGAAGATCGGTACGACCGGTCGCGGCATCGGCCCGGCTTACGAAGACAAGGTTGCACGTCGCGGTCTGCGTGTTGGCGACCTGCTCAACATGCCGCGCTTTGAAGACAAGCTGCGTGAACTGGTGGATTACCACAACTTCATGCTGGTCGGTTACTACAAAGAGCCTGCCATCGAGTACGAAAAGACTCTGGCCGAGTGCAAGGAATACGCCGAGCTGCTCAAGCCGCTGATGCTGGACGTGACTGCCGAGCTGCACGACCTGCGTCGCGCCGGCAAAGACATCATGTTCGAAGGCGCCCAGGGTTCGTTGCTCGACATCGACCACGGTACCTATCCGTACGTGACCAGCTCCAACACCACCGCGGGTGGCGTTGCGACCGGTTCGGGCGTTGGCCCGATGTTCCTGGATTACATCCTGGGCATCACCAAGGCTTACACCACTCGCGTAGGTTCGGGCCCATTCCCGACCGAGCTGTTCGACGAAGTCGGTGCGCACCTGGCCAAGCAAGGTCACGAGTTCGGTGCTACCACTGGCCGTGCCCGTCGTTGTGGCTGGTTCGACGCCGTTATCCTGCGTCGCGCTATCGATGTGAACAGCATCTCGGGCATCTGCCTGACCAAGCTGGACGTACTCGATGGTCTGGAAACCATCAACATCTGCACCGGCTACAAAGATGCACAAGGCAACGCTGTTGCTCCGACTGACGCTGACAGCTACGTAGGCCTGCAGCCTGTGTACGAAGAAGTGCCAGGCTGGACCGAATCGACCGTGGGTGCCAAAACCCTGGAAGAGCTGCCGGCTAACGCTCGTGCCTACATCAAACGCGTTGAAGAGTTGATCGGTGCGCCGATCGACATTATTTCGACGGGTCCGGACCGCAACGAAACCATCGTTCTGCGTCATCCGTTCGCTTGATAAGTCGTTGATGTAAAAACACAAAGGCCCCTTCATCGGGGCCTTTGTCGTTTATGCCTGTTGGACGGCATGACCTTTGCTGTGATTCTGTCTACAAGAGTGCCATCAAATTAATGGCGTCAGAAGTAGAGGGATTCAAAGTGTCAGCCGTTCTCTCACTGTTACAAAGCCGTTTGTTGCGGCCTGTGTTCGTTACCCTTGGTATCGCCCTTTTGGTGCAAGTGCTGGTGGCCGTCGCCCTGACGCGGAGCACCGTCACCGCGCTGGAAGCCGATCTCGGCACTCGCCTGGGCGCCGACAGCCAGAAGTTGTCCGGTGAGCTGGAGCAAGCCGGGCGCGAAGTCACGTCGAGCCTCGACAATCTCTCCTCAAGTACCCGTCAACGTCTTACCGCCGGTCTTTCCTCGCGTCTGAAGGAAGAGCAGGCGCAGCTGCGTGCGACTCTGGAAAAAGACCTGAAGGATTCGGCCAATGACATGGCCCAGTTGCTGGCCTCGGTGGCGCCTCGCGCCATGTGGGACAGCGACGTGCCGACCCTGTCCGAATTCGCCCGTCGGGCCCAGCGCAATCCCAACGTGCTGTTCGTGGTGTATGACGACGCCACCGGCCAGCACCTGACCCGCTACCTCAACCGCGAAAACCCGATCAACAAGGCTCTTTTGGAAAAAGGCCAGGGCGAGCGGGCGCTGGATAAAGTGCTGGATGCGGCGAAGAACGATCCGTCGGTCTACTACCTCGAAGCCTCGATCAATCCTAACGGAGTTGAAATCGGCAAGGTACTGATGGGCGTTTCGACTGCTTCGGTCGAAACCGATCTGGCGGCGCTCGATCAGCGCTTCTCGGCGTTGATTGCCAGCAGCGATCAATTGGTCGGCGACAGCCTCAAAGGCGCCGCTGCCGACAGCGCCACCGCCATGCGTGCGCGTCTGCAATCGGCACAGTCCACGGCTGCCAAGATGAAGGCCAACACCACTAGTACCGTGCAGGACGCTGCAGCAACCCTGCGCTGGCGCATCGGCATGGGCCTGGCGCTGGTCGGTGCCGGGGTGCTGTTGCTGCTGGCAGTGGTGCTCGGTCATCGGGTGGTCAATCGCCTGAAAATGCTCAACGCCGCCATGGATGATCTGGCAGCGGGCGAGGGCGATCTGACCAAGCGTGTGCAGATCAACAGCAAGGACGAAATCGGCGACATGGCTTCGGCGGTCAACCGCTTTGTGGATAAGTTGCAGCCGATCGTGCGCGAGGCCGGGGATGTGGCTCAGCGTACCGGTGTGGAGATCGGTGCCATGACCCTGCGCAACGCCGGTGCCGATGCGGCGGCCGGGATGCAGCGTGATGAAGTGGCCGAAAGTCTGCGCGCGTTGTCGCAAATGGCCGACGAGGCGCAGTCGGAAAGCCATGCGATGCAGGCTGCGTTGAAGCAGGTGGTCGATATTCGCCAGGCCACCGACGAGAACACTCGCACCTCGGCGAAGGTCGGCAGCCTGATCGAGGCGCTGGCGGGGCAGGTCGATACCGGGGCGAAAGTCATCGAGCGGCTGGCGCAGCAGAGCGAGCAGATCGAAGTGGTGCTGACCGTGATTCATGGCATCGCCGAGCAGACCAACCTGCTGGCTCTCAACGCTGCGATCGAGGCGGCCCGAGCCGGCGAGACCGGTCGCGGGTTTGCAGTGGTGGCGGATGAAGTGCGGGCGCTGGCGAGCAAGACTCAAAGCTCCACCGGCGACATTCAGGCGCACATCGTGGCCTTGCAGCAGGGCGCCCGTGAGGCGGTGGAGGCGATCGGCCAGGCCGGGCGTCAGGCCAGCGAAGGCTTGCTGGTGCTGCGTGACAGCGCGCGGTTGCAGCAGTCGGTGCAGGCGTCGGTCGAGCAGGTGCATGCGGCGATTGGTCTGGCGACTCAGGCAGCGGCGCATCAGGCGCAAGGCGCGCAGGCTGTGCGTGGGCGGGTCGAGACGATCCATGCCCAGGCCGAGAAAGCCGCTCAGGCGGTGGTCGAGACCACGGCCAGCGGCAAGGTGCTGGATGGTCTGGCGGCGCAGCTCAAGGCGAGTCTGGGGCAGTTCCGGGCCTGATAGTCCGGGCAAAAAAAATCGCAGCCTCGGCTGCGATTTTTTTATCGGCTCAAATACATCCGGGTCGTCAGCAGATACACCGGCAATCCTGACACCACAATCAACAACGCCGCATAAGGCGCCGCCGCTGCGAACTCGACATTCGCGGTGTGCGCCCAGACTTCGGTCGCCAATGTGTTGAGCCCCGTCGGGCTCAGCAGCAGCGTCGCCGTCAGTTCCTTCATGGCATCCAGAAACACCAGCGCAAACGCTGCGCCCAGTGCCGGGAAGATGATCGGCAGGGTCACTCGGCAGAACGCCGTGAACGAAGAGGCGCCCAGCGTGCGGGCGGCTTCTTCGAGTTGCGGTGCGGCCTTGTTCAGCGCCGTGCGGATCGGCGCCTGAGCCAGCGGCAGAAACAGCAGCGCATAGGCGATCAGCAATAGCGCGGAGGTCTGGTACAGCGCCGGCACGTAATGCAGGGCGAAATACACCAGCGTCAGGGCGATCACCAATCCCGGCAGGGCGTGCAGCAGATAGGGCAGGCGCTCGGCCCAGATCGCCAGTTGGCCTTTGTACCGCACTACCAGCAACCCGACCGGCACCGCCAGCACCAGACACAATCCCGCGCCACCCAGCGATAGCGCCAGCGACGACAGCAAAGCTTCGGTGATCGCCGCAACCGGGAATGCCGCTGACGATCCCACGGCGAGCCAGTAAGCCAGCATGCCCAGTGGAATCCCGCTGCCGACAATCGCCAGCATCAGGCAATACAGCTGACCGGCAATCGCCCAAGGCCCGAGTCGCACTTGTTCAGCCTGACGGGCCGCGCCCTGGCCGGTGCGCACATGGCGACCCTTGCCGCGCACGCGCAGCTCCAGCCACAACAGCATCAAACACAGCGCCAGCAATACCGCCGACAGCATCGCCGCGTTGGCATTGCTGAATTCCAGTTCGAATTGCTGATAGATCGCCGTGGTGAAGGTTTGCAGGCCAATGATCGACAGTGCGCCGAATTCCACCAGCATGTGCAATGCGATCAGCAACGAGCCGGCCAGCAGCGAAGGCCAGAGCAGGGGCAGGGTGACCCGGAAAAACACGCCCCAGCGATTCTGGCCCAGCGTGCGAGCCGATTCCTCAAGAGAAGGATCAAGATTGCGCAGCGTGGCGGCCACCGGCAGAAAGATCAGCGGGTACTTCGACAGGCTCATCACCAGAATCGCCCCGCCGAGTCCTTCGAACTGCGCGCTGAGCGAAACCCAGGTAAAGCTGCTGACAAATGCCGGCACCGCGAACGGCAGGCAAAGAATCACGCCCCACAGCCGTCGGCCCGGCAGATTGCTGCGTTCCAGCAACCACGCCAGCGACAGGCCGATCACGCCACAGGTCACGGTCACGCCAACCATCAGCGCCAGCGTATTGCGCAGCAGGCCGAACACATACGGGCGCCACAGCAAATGCAGCGCCTCGGACCAGCCCGCCTGCCAGGCTTTGAGCCCGACGTAGGCCAGCGGCAACAGGCTCATGACTACCAGCAACAACACCGGCAGCACCAGCCAGATCGACGGCCGCTTGCGCCGTGGCACGTAACCCCCGCGTGTGGCGGGGGCGGATAACGATGCGGTCATCAGTTCAGGCCAACTTCGCGTTCCAGATCCAGCGCTTCTTCGGCGTTACCGAGATCGGCCGGCGTGACGTCCGGTGCTTCCAGTTCGCTGAATGGCTTGAGGCCGCGATCCGATTCCATGCCTTTGTGCAGCGGGTATTCGGCGGTGGTCTGGGTGATCACGCGCTGGCCTTCTTCGCTGGCCATGTAGGCGAGGAATTGCTGGGCTTCTTTTGGATGTTTGCTGGATTTCAGCACGGCTGCGCTGGACACGGTGATCAGACCGCCAACGTCACCGCCGGTGAAGTAGTGCAGTTTCGAATCAAGCTGGCCTTTTTCCCGTTGCAGGGCGAACCAGTAATAGTTGTTCACCAGTACGGTGGCGACTTCGCCGTTTTCCACAGCCTTGAGGGCGACCATGTTGTTGCTGTAGGTCTTGCCGAAGGCGCGCAGGCCGGTCAGCCATTCTTCGGCGGCTTCGCGGCCGTGTTTCTTGATGATGGCGACAGCTTGTTCCTGGAAGGCGCCGCTGGTCGGTACGAAGCCGACCTTGCCTTGCCACTGCGGGTCGGCGAAATCCAATACCGATTTCGGCAGGTCTTTTTCATCGACCAGTTTCGGGTTGAACGCGACCACACGAACCCGGGCAGTGACGCCGATCCAGGTGCCGTTGCCGGCGACGTATTCTTTCGGCAGAACGGCCAGGGTCGCGTCGTCGGCCTTGGCCAGCAGGCCTTGCTCGCCGAGGTTGTTCAGCGGCGGGGATTCTTCGGTGTAGATGACGTCGGCAGGGGAGCGGTCGCCTTCTTCGATGATCTGGCTGGCCAGCTGATTGCTGCTGCCCTTGCGCACGTTGACGTGAATGCCGGTCTTGGCTTCGAAGGCTTTGGCGATCGCGTCGCCGACTTCCTTGTGTTGACCGTTGTAGAGAGTCAGGGAAACCGCGTCGGCAGCCTGGGTGAGGGGAGTGGCGAGTGCCAGGCCGAGCAGGGTGAAGGTCAAGCCGCGGCGCAGGGTATTTCGAAACATCATTCGCAGGGTTCCTCACTGTCGCATTGCAAAAACTTGCAACAATGATAAACGATATTGTTTCTCAAGTGCGCCTTGCGGGGAAGGGGTGGGTCTGGTAGGCGTTGGTTTCCAGGATTTCCAAACCCCGGAAACGCAAAAACCCGCTTTCGCGGGTTTTTGTGAGATTCAAGATCGTGACCTTGAATTTGAATTGGTGCCCAGAAGAAGACTCGAACTTCCACGACCGTAAGGTCACCAGCACCTGAAGCTGGCGTGTCTACCAATTTCACCATCTGGGCTTCATCTTCAGCGTTGTCGCTGTTGATGTGGCGCACTATACGGAGCGCCTTTTGATCTGTAAACCCCTGATTTGATTTTAATAAATCATTTTCAGAAAAAGGCGGGGCGCAGAATGCAAAAAACCCGCTTTCGCGGGTTTTTGTGTGAGTATTGAAACTGATCTAGTCTCAAACTCGAAATTGGTGCCCAGGAGAAGACTCGAACTTCCACGACCGTAAGGTCACCAGCACCTGAAGCTGGCGTGTCTACCAATTTCACCACCTGGGCATCTCGTCAACGTGTGTACGTCGTCGATGGCGCGCACTATACGGAGCGCCTTTTTAACTGTAAACCCCTGCCAGCAAAAAAAATGATTTTTTTTACCAGCGGTGTTCAAAACGCCCTCCAGGCGTCGATACAAGGCTCCAGACGCGTCTTATATAGTCGGAAATTTCCCGTTTGATGGCGCCTATGCCAAACTAACCCGCATATAGACAAGGTGAAAACTCTCTAATGGCCGATTGGCAGTCCCTCGATCCCGAGGCCGCTCGTGAAGCGGAAAAATATGAAAACCCTATTCCCAGCCGCGAACTGATCCTTCAGCACCTTGCTGATCGGGGTTCGCCTGCTGCCCGCGAGCAACTGGTCGAAGAGTTTGGTCTGACCACAGAAGACCAGATCGAAGCCCTGCGCCGCCGCCTGCGCGCCATGGAGCGCGACGCTCAACTGATCTACACCCGCCGTGGCACGTATGCGCCGGTAGACAAGCTCGACCTGATCCTCGGTCGCATCAGCGGTCACCGCGACGGCTTCGGCTTCCTGGTGCCGGATGACGGCTCCGACGACCTGTTCATGAGCCCGGCGCAAATGCGTCTGGTGTTCGATGGCGACCGTGCCCTGGCCCGTGTTTCCGGCCTGGACCGTCGCGGTCGTCGCGAAGGCGTGATCGTCGAAGTGGTGTCCCGTGCCCACGAAAGCATCGTCGGCCGCTACTTCGAAGAAGGCGGTATCGGCTTCGTCGTTGCGGACAACCCGAAGATCCAGCAGGAAGTGCTGGTTACCCCGGGCCGCAACGCCAACGCCCAGATCGGTCAGTTCGTCGAGGTGAAAATCACCCACTGGCCGACTCCGCGCTTCCAGCCACAAGGCGATGTGATCGAAGTCGTCGGCAACTACATGGCGCCGGGCATGGAAATCGATGTCGCCCTGCGCACCTACGACATTCCGCACGTCTGGCCTGAAGCCGTTCTGAAGGAAGCCGGCAAGCTCAAGCCGGAAGTCGAAGAGAAGGACAAAGAGAAGCGCGTCGACCTGCGCCATCTGCCGTTCGTCACCATCGACGGCGAAGATGCCCGCGACTTCGACGACGCGGTCTACTGCGAAGCCAAGCCGGGCAAACTGCGCCTGTTCTCCGGTGGCTGGAAGTTGTACGTGGCGATTGCCGACGTTTCCAGCTACGTGAAGATCGGTTCGGCTCTGGACAATGAAGCCCAGGTGCGTGGCAACTCGGTGTACTTCCCCGAACGCGTGGTGCCGATGCTGCCGGAGCAACTCTCCAACGGCCTGTGCTCGCTGAATCCACATGTCGATCGTCTGGCCATGGTTTGCGAGATGACCATCTCCAAGTCCGGCGAAATGACCGACTACTGCTTCTATGAAGCGGTGATCCATTCCCACGCTCGTCTGACCTACAACAAGGTCAGCGCGATGCTGGAAACGCCGAAGGCTACCGAAGGTCGCAAGCTGCGCGGTGAATACACCGACGTCTTGCCGCATCTCAAGCAGCTCTACGCGCTGTACAAGGTATTGCTGGCTGCCCGTCACGTGCGCGGCGCGATCGATTTCGAAACTCAGGAAACCCGGATCATCTTCGGTTCCGAGCGCAAGATTGCCGAAATCCGTCCGACCACCCGTAACGACGCGCACAAGCTGATCGAGGAATGCATGCTGGCGGCCAACGTGGCCACTGCCGAATTCCTGAAGAAGCACGAAATCCCTGCGCTGTACCGTGTCCACGATGGCCCGCCACCGGAGCGTCTGGAAAAACTGCGCGCGTTCCTCGGTGAGCTCGGTCTGTCCCTGCACAAAGGCAAGGATGGTCCGTCGCCGAAGGACTATCAGGCCTTGTTGGCCAGCATCAAGGACCGTCCGGATTTCCACCTGATCCAGACCGTAATGCTGCGCTCCCTGAGCCAGGCGGTGTACAGCGCCCAGAACGAAGGCCACTTCGGCCTGAATTACGAAGCCTATACCCACTTCACCTCGCCGATCCGTCGTTACCCGGACCTGCTCACGCACCGGGCGATCCGCAGCGTGATCCATTCGAAACAGGACACCCCGCACGTTCGCCGTGCCGGTGCGATGACCATTCCGAAGGCGCGCATCTATCCGTACGACGAAGCGGCGCTGGAGCAACTCGGCGAGCAGTGCTCGATGAGCGAGCGCCGTGCCGACGAAGCGACCCGCGACGTAGTGAACTGGCTCAAGTGCGAGTTCATGAAAGACCGCGTGGGCGAATCGTTCCCGGGCGTGATCACTGCGGTGACCGGTTTCGGCCTGTTCGTCGAACTGACCGATATCTACGTCGAAGGTTTGGTGCACGTAACGGCGTTGCCGGGCGACTACTACCACTTCGACCCTGTGCACCACCGCCTGGCGGGCGAGCGCACCGGTCGCAGCTTCCGTCTTGGCGATACCGTTGAGGTGCGCGTGATGCGCGTCGATCTCGACGAGCGCAAGATCGACTTCGAGATGGCTGAAAAAACCATCAGCGCGCCGATCGGCCGCAAGAAGCGTGGCGCCGAGACGACCGCTCCAGCGGCCAAAGTTGTGGAAGAAAAGGCTCCGGCAAAAACCGCCAGCCGTCGGCCGGCCAAGGAAAAGGTCGCCGAGGCTTATCGCCCGAGTGACGCCGTGGCGAAAAACGCCGAGCTGCGCAAAAGCCGTGAAATGAAGAAGGCCTTGCTGGCCGACGCCAAAAACGGTGGTAAAGCGGCGTCCGGGGGAAAGACCGGACGGTCGGCGCCTGAAAAGGCCTCCGGCGGCAAGCCAGCCAAACCGAGCAAACACCGTAAAGGCCCGCCGAAAGCGGGTTCCGCTCCAGCCAAAAGTGGCGGGGCGCGTAAACCGAAGGCGAAGTCATGAGTCAGTTGGAAAAAATCTACGGCGTTCACGCGGTAGAAGCGTTGCTGCGTCACCACCCAAAACGCGTCAAGCAGATCTGGCTGGCTGAAAGCCGCAACGATCCGCGCGTGCAGACGCTGATCGAGCTGGCCAACGAAAACCGGGTCCAGATCGGTCAGGCCGAGCGCCGCGAAATGGACGCCTGGGTCGAAGGCGTGCACCAGGGCGTGGTGGCGGACGTCAGTCCGAGCCAGGTCTGGGGCGAAGCGATGCTCGACGAGCTGCTCGATCGCACCGAAGGCGCGCCGCTGTTGCTGGTGCTCGACGGCGTGACCGACCCGCACAACCTCGGCGCCTGCCTGCGTTCGGCGGATGCTGCCGGTGCGCTGGCGGTCATCGTGCCAAAAGACAAGTCGGCCACCCTGACCCCAGTGGTGCGTAAAGTGGCTTGCGGCGCGGCGGAAGTGATTCCGCTGGTGGCCGTCACCAACCTTGCGCGCACCCTGGAAAAGCTTCAGCAGCGCGGGTTGTGGATTGTCGGCACGGCGGGTGAGGCCGAAGTCAGCATCTATGACCAGGACCTGACCGGCCCGACCATTCTGATCATGGGTGCCGAAGGCAAAGGCATGCGTCGCCTGACCCGCGAACATTGCGATTACCTGGTGCACCTGCCGATGGCCGGTAGCGTCAGCAGTCTCAACGTCTCGGTTGCGACCGGCGTGTGCCTGTTCGAGGCCCAGCGCCAGCGCGGTGCCAAGGCCAAGGCGGCGGCTAAAAAGGCTTAAGCCTCACGAAGCGCAAAATGTGGGAGCGAGTCTGCTCGCGATAGCGGTGAAACATTCAGCATAAATGTCGAATGTTGCGCCCTCATCGCGAGCCGGCTCGCTCCCATAGTGTTTTCTGGTGTGGCAGAAAGTGTGACTGTTCAAATAATCACCAATTGCCTTGCACCTCTTCAGTCCCTTCTCTACAATTGCGCCCCTTGCTGTGGCGGCAGGCATGCATGTGCCCCGCGCCAGCAAGTCCATAAGTGTCATTCACTCCTTGTCTGACCGTTTTTGAGCGGCAGGCTACAACCCGTAAGGAGCATTCATGCGTCATTACGAAATCATCTTTCTGGTCCACCCTGACCAGAGCGAGCAAGTCGGCGGCATGGTTGAGCGTTACACCAAGCTGATCGAAGAAGACGGCGGCAAAATCCACCGTCTGGAAGACTGGGGCCGTCGTCAACTGGCCTACGCAATCAACAATGTTCACAAGGCTCACTACGTGATGCTGAACGTTGAGTGCACCGGCAAGGCCCTGGCCGAGCTGGAAGACAACTTCCGCTACAACGATGCTGTGATCCGTAACCTGGTCATCCGTCGCGACGAAGCCGTTACCGGCCAGTCCGAGATGCTCAAGGCTGAAGAAAACCGCAGTGAGCGCCGTGAGCGTCGCGAACGTCCTGAGCACGATGGCAGCGCCGATGGCGATGACAGCGATAGCGACAGCGACAACAGCGATAACGCTGACGAGTAATCCACGGACCTTTTAAGGAGCCTATCAAATGGCACGTTTCTTCCGTCGTCGTAAATTCTGCCGCTTCACCGCTGAAGACGTGAAGGAGATCGATTACAAAGATCTCAACACTCTGAAAGCCTACGTATCCGAGACCGGCAAAATCGTTCCAAGCCGCATCACCGGTACCAAAGCTCGTTATCAGCGTCAGCTGGCCACCGCTATCAAGCGCGCCCGCTTCCTGGCCCTGCTGGCCTACACCGACAGCCACGGCCGCTGAGACCGGGCAGTCGACAAGTAGCAAAGGATTGAATGCATGCGTGCCTTAGCTGAGTTCATCATGCGCGGCCGTATGCAGGCCACTCTCGTAGTGGCCGGGTGTGCAACATTGCCGTTGTTGTATTGGTTGGGTGCTGCCGCCGGGAGCCTGGTGCTTCTGCGGCGCGGATTGACCGACGCCCTGGGCGTCGTGTCGCTGGGACTGCTGCCGGCATTGATCTGGTGGTTGTATGCCGATGACCCACGGGCGCTTCTGGTGCTGCTGGGGTCTTCGGGGCTTGCGCTGGTGTTGCGCGCAAGCGAGTCCTGGGTCCGCACGCTGCTGGTCAGCGTAGCCATGGGACTGGTGTTTTCAGTGGTGCTCGGGGCGGCGTTTGCGCCCCAGATCGAGATGCTGGCGCAGGCCTTGGTAAAGGTCATGCCCGCGCTTCTCGGTGATGCCTACCAACAATTGTCGGTAGACGAGCAGGCGCGTTTCGCGTCGCTGATCGCACCGGTCCTGACCGGCCTGATTGCGGCCTTGTTGCAGATCGTCAGCGTGCTGAGCCTGATTGTCGGGCGTTACTGGCAGGCGTTGTTGTACAACCCGGGTGGTTTTGGTCGCGAGTTTCGCGCCATCCGGATCCCGCTGGGGCCGGCGATGTTACTGCTGGCGTTGATGCTTCTGGGCCCGAATCTCGGTGCACAGATGGCCATGTTGACGCCGTTGTGCAGTGTACCGCTGGTGTTCGCCGGGCTGGCCCTGATTCACGGGCTGGTGGCGCAAAGGCGACTGGCCGGTTTCTGGCTGGTGGGGTTGTACGTGACGCTGTTGCTGTTCATGCAGCTGATCTATCCGTTGCTCGTGGTTCTGGCCATTGTCGACAGCCTGATTGATTTTCGCGGTCGGGTGTCGAAAGACACCGATAACGCGAACGGTGAAGGTTAAAAGTTAAGAGGATTTCCACATGCAACTGATCCTTCTGGAAAAAATCGCCAACCTGGGCAACCTGGGCGACAAAGTAAACGTTAAGGCCGGTTACGGCCGTAACTACCTGCTGCCTTTCGGCAAAGCCACCGCTGCGACCGCTGCCAACCTGGCTGCGTTCGAGGAGCGTCGCGCTGAGCTGGAAAAAGCCGCCGCAGACCGTAAAGCATCGGCTGAAAGCCGTGCTGCCCAACTGGCCGAGCTGGAAGTGACCATCACTGCCACCGCTGGCGACGAAGGCAAGCTGTTCGGTTCGATCGGTACTCACGACATCGCTGACGCACTGACCGCCTCCGGCGTTGAAGTTGCGAAAAGCGAAGTTCGTCTGCCGAACGGCACCATCCGCAACGTGGGTGAATTCGACGTGGCTGTGCACCTGCACGCCGAAGTTGAAGCCACCGTACGCGTTGTCGTGGTAGCAGCTTAAGCAACACCCTGATCGACTGGCGGCTTGTCCGTCAGACGGTTAACATCGGGCACGATCCTGTTTACAGGTCGTGCCCTTTGTCTTTCTGCACTCCCTGCTTTTCCTGATTAAAAAGTGGCCATGAACGAAATCTCCGCTCCCGAGCAATACGATCTGCAAACCGCCGCGCTGAAAGTGCCGCCGCATTCCATCGAGGCCGAACAGGCCGTACTCGGTGGTCTGATGCTGGACAACAACGCCTGGGAACGCGTGCTCGATCAAGTCTCCGACGGCGATTTCTACCGACATGACCACCGTCTGATTTTCCGTGCGATCGCCAAACTGGCCGATCAGAACATGCCGATCGACGTCGTGACCCTTGCCGAGCAACTGGACAAGGAAGGTCAGACCTCGCAGGTCGGCGGCCTCGGCTACCTTGGTGAGCTGGCGAAAAACACGCCGTCCGTCGCCAACATCAAGGCCTATGCGCAGATCGTCCGCCAGCGTGCGACGTTGCGTCAGTTGATCGGTATCAGCACCGAGATCGCCGACAGCGCCTTCAACCCCGAAGGTCGCACCGCCGAGGAAATCCTCGACGAAGCCGAGCGGCAGATTTTCGCGATTGCCGAGGCCCGGCCAAAAACCGGCGGCCCGGTGGGCGTGAATGACCTGTTGACCAAGGCCATCGACCGCATCGACACCCTGTTCAACACCGCCGACTCGATCACCGGGCTGTCCACCGGCTACACCGACCTCGACGAGAAGACCAGCGGCCTGCAACCGGCCGACTTGATCATCGTCGCCGGCCGTCCGTCGATGGGTAAGACCACCTTTGCGATGAACCTGGTGGAAAACGCCGTGTTGCGCAGCGACAAGGTGGTGCTGGTGTACTCCCTCGAGATGCCAGGCGAATCGCTGATCATGCGTATGCTGTCGTCCCTCGGTCGTATCGACCAGACCAAAGTGCGTTCCGGCCAGCTGGAAGACGACGACTGGCCGCGCCTGACCTCGGCGGTCAACCTGCTCAACGACCGCAAGCTGTTCATCGATGACACCGCCGGCATCAGCCCGTCGGAGATGCGTGCCCGGACCCGGCGTCTGGTGCGCGAGCACGGCGACATCGGCCTGATCATGATCGACTACCTGCAGCTGATGCAGATCCCGGGCTCCAGCGGTGACAACCGGACCAACGAGATTTCCGAGATCTCCCGATCCCTGAAAGCCCTGGCCAAGGAATTCAACTGCCCGGTAGTCGCCCTGTCGCAGCTCAACCGTTCCCTGGAGCAACGTCCCAACAAGCGTCCGGTGAACTCCGACTTGCGGGAATCCGGAGCGATCGAGCAGGACGCCGACGTCATCATGTTCGTGTACCGGGACGAGGTGTATCACCCGGAAACCGAACACAAGGGCATCGCCGAAATCATCATCGGCAAGCAGCGGAACGGCCCGATCGGCTTCATCCGCCTGGCTTTCATCGGCAAGTACACGCGCTTCGAAAACCTCGCGCCGGGCAGCTATAACTTCGACGACGACGAGTAAGCCCGTCGTCATCTGAAAGCCTCTGATATTTCCGACCACAGCCGTCGGAATTGGTCATTTTTTGTGCTATATTCCGCGCCCGCGATTTTGCACCTCAACACCGGTCATCGACATGCAAGCAGCCAAGCCGTTATTTGACTATCCAAAATACTGGGCCGAATGTTTCGGGCCGGCGCCATTCCTGCCGATGAGCAGGGAGGAGATGGATCAGCTTGGCTGGGATTCCTGCGACATCATCATTGTTACGGGAGATGCCTACGTCGATCACCCGTCGTTCGGCATGGCGATCATCGGCCGGCTGCTGGAGTCGCAAGGCTTCCGCGTCGGGATCATCGCGCAGCCTAACTGGCAGTCCAAAGACGACTTCATGAAGCTCGGCGAGCCGAACCTGTTCTTCGGCGTCGCGGCCGGCAATATGGACTCGATGATCAACCGCTACACCGCGGACAAGAAAATCCGCTCCGACGACGCCTACACCCCGGGCGGCATGGCCGGCAAACGTCCGGATCGCGCAAGCCTGGTCTACAGCCAGCGCTGCAAGGAAGCCTACAAGCACGTGCCGATCGTGCTCGGCGGCATCGAAGCCTCCCTGCGCCGCATCGCCCACTACGACTACTGGCAGGATCGCGTGCGCAACTCGATCCTGATCGACGCCAGCGCCGACATCCTGCTGTACGGCAACGCCGAGCGGGCGATTGTCGAAGTCGCCCAGCGTCTGTCCTACGGTCACAAGATCGAAGACATCACCGATGTGCGCGGCACCGCGTTCATCCGTCGTGACACGCCGGCGGGCTGGTACGAAGTCGACTCCACGCGCATCGACCGTCCGGGCAAGATCGACAAGATCATCAACCCGTACGTCAACACCCAGGACACTCAGGCTTGCGCGATCGAGCAGGAGAAGGGTCCGGTTGAAGATCCGGAAGAAGCCAAGGTCGTACAGATCCTGGCCAGCCCGAAAATGACCCGCGACAAGACCGTGATCCGCCTGCCGTCGATGGAAAAGGTGCGTAACGACCCGGTCCTGTACGCCCACGCCAACCGCGTGCTGCACCTGGAAACCAACCCGGGCAACGCCCGTGCGCTGGTGCAGAAGCATGGCGAGATCGACGTCTGGTTCAACCCGCCGCCGATTCCGATGACCACTGAAGAAATGGACTACGTGTTCGGCATGCCTTACGCACGTGTTCCGCACCCTGCGTACGGCAAGGAAAAGATCCCGGCCTACGACATGATCCGCTTCTCGGTGAACATCATGCGTGGCTGCTTCGGCGGCTGCACCTTCTGCTCGATCACCGAGCACGAAGGCCGGATCATCCAGAACCGTTCCGAAGAGTCGATCATTCGCGAAATCGAAGAGATCCGCGACAAGGTGCCGGGTTTCACCGGCGTCATTTCCGACCTCGGCGGCCCGACCGCGAACATGTACCGCATCGCCTGCAAGAGCCCGGAAATCGAATCCGCGTGCCGCAAGCCGTCCTGCGTGTTCCCGGGCATCTGCCCGAACCTGAACACCGACCACTCGTCGCTGATTCAGCTGTACCGCAGCGCCCGTGCGTTGCCGGGTGTGAAGAAGATCCTGATCGCCTCCGGCCTGCGGTACGACCTCGCGGTCGAGTCGCCGGAGTACGTCAAAGAGCTGGTGACCCACCACGTCGGCGGTTACCTGAAGATCGCCCCGGAACACACCGAGGAAGGTCCGCTCAACCAGATGATGAAACCGGGGATCGGCACCTACGATCGCTTCAAGCGCATGTTCGAGAAGTACACCAAGGAAGCCGGGAAAGAGCAGTACCTGATTCCGTACTTCATCGCCGCGCACCCGGGCACCACCGACGAAGACATGATGAACCTGGCCCTGTGGCTCAAAGGCAACGGTTTCCGTGCCGACCAGGTGCAGGCGTTCTACCCGTCGCCGATGGCCACTGCCACCGCGATGTACCACTCGGGCAAGAACCCGCTGCGCAAGGTCACTTACAAGAGCGACGGCGTGACCATCGTCAAGAGCGAGGAGCAGCGCCGTCTGCACAAGGCGTTCCTGCGTTATCACGACCCGAAGGGCTGGCCGATGCTGCGTGAAGCGCTGACCCGCATGGGCCGCGCCGACCTGATCGGGCCGGGCAAGAACCAGTTGATCCCGCTGCATCAGCCGGCCACCGACAGCTACCAGAGTGCCCGTCGCAAGAACTCGACGCCGGCCGGCAGCCACAAGGTCGCGAAAGAGAAGACCACCAAGATCCTCACCCAGCACACCGGTCTGCCTCCACGAGCCAGTGATGGTGGCAATCCATGGGACAAGCGTGAACAGGCCAAGGCCGCGGCATTCGCCCGCAACCAGCAGGCCGCCAAGGAGCGCAAGGACGCCGCGAAAGGCAAAGGGCCGAAACCGGCACGCAAGCCGGTCGTACCGCGCTAAAACGCACTTGAGCCAAAACAGAACGCCAACCTTCGGGTTGGCGTTTTGCGTTGTGCCTCGCAACATTTGCGTGCAACTGTGGCAAACCATTTCACCGCATCGCCCGATTTTGGTGCTGTACTGCCCTAAGCATTCCGGGAAAGCGCCCAAGCCTCTGCATGGCATAAGTCTTGCGCGCTTTCGAATACGCTTGGGCTCGCAGGAGGCACGCCGTGTCGATTCATGTCGCATTGCATCACGTCACGCATTACCGCTACGACCGCGCTGTCGAACTCGGCCCGCAGATCGTGCGTCTGCGCCCGGCTGCCCACAGCCGCACGCGGATTCTGTCTTATTCACTGAAAGTCTCGCCCGAGCAGCATTTCATCAACTGGCAGCAGGATCCTCAGGGCAACTACCTCGCACGGCTGGTGTTCCCCGAGAAAACCGCCGAGCTGCGGATCGAGGTCGACCTGCTGGCAGAGATGGCGGTGTTCAACCCGTTCGACTTTTTCCTCGAACCCTACGCCGAGAAAATCCCCTTCGCCTACGCCGCCGATGAGCGCAAGGAGCTGGCGCCGTACCTCGAAACCCTGCCGCTGACGCCGAAATTCAAGGCCTATCTGGACGCCATCGACCGCACGCCGTTGCCGGCCGTGGACTTCCTGGTGGCGCTCAACCAGCGTCTGAGCGAAGACATCAATTACCTGATTCGCATGGAGCCGGGAGTGCAGACCCCGGAGCACACCCTCGAACACGCCTCCGGCTCTTGCCGGGATTCGGCGTGGCTGCTGGTGCAACTGCTGCGCAATCTCGGGCTGGCGGCGCGTTTCGTCTCCGGTTATCTGATTCAACTGACCGCCGACGTGAAAAGCCTCGACGGCCCGTCCGGCACCGAAGTGGACTTCACCGACCTGCACGCGTGGTGCGAGGTGTATCTGCCCGGCGCCGGCTGGATCGGCCTCGATGCGACGTCGGGGCTGTTCGCCGGGGAAGGGCATATCCCGTTGGCCTGCAGTCCCGATCCATCGTCGGCGGCGCCGATCAGTGGCTTGGTAGAGCCTTGCGAATGCGAGTTCAGTCACGAAATGTCCGTGGAGCGAATCTGGGAAGCACCTCGGGTCACCAAGCCCTACACCGATGAACAATGGCTGGCGATCCAGGCGCTGGGCCGGCAGATCGATGCCGACCTGCTGGAAGGCGACGTGCGCCTGACCATGGGCGGCGAACCGACTTTCGTGTCCATCGACGACCCCGACGGTGCCGAATGGAACACCGCCGCGCTGGGCCCGGACAAGCGCCGGCTCTCCGCCGAACTTTTCCAGCGCATGCGCAAACATTACGCGCCCAAGGGGCTGGTGCATTTCGGTCAGGGCAAGTGGTATCCGGGCGAGCAACTGCCGCGCTGGTCGCTGAATTGCTACTGGCGCCGCGACGGCGTGCCGATCTGGCACAACACCGCATTGATTGCCGATGAACAGCAGGATTACGGCGCCACGGGTGAACTGGCCGGGCGCTTTCTGGCGAGTGTCGCCGAACGCCTGAAACTGCCGACACGCTTCGTATTCCCGGCCTACGAAGACCATTTCTATTACCTCTGGCGCGAGGGCGCCTTGCCGAGCAACGTCAGCGCCGAAGACTCGCGCCTGGAGGAACCGCTGGAACGTGCGCGACTGCGCAAGGTGTTCAGTCAGGGGCTGGACAAGGTCATCGGCCAGGTGCTGCCGCTGGCGCGCACCGCCAAGGGCGATCAATGGCAGAGCGGGCGCTGGTATCTGCGCGATGAACATTGCCGGTTGGTGCCGGGAGATTCGCCGCTCGGCTATCGCCTGCCATTGGGCTCGCAGCCCTGGGTGAAGGCCGCGGAGTATCCGTTCATTCATCCAAACGATCCGAATCAGGACTTCCCCGAGCTGCCCGAAACATCGCAGTTCAACGAACACGGTGAGCCCGCTCCGGCGGACGATCGTGTGCCGAAGATCGACGAGTCCGCCGACTGGCTGACCCGCACCGCGTTCTGCGCCGAGGCCCGGGAAGGCCGGTTGTACCTGTTCATGCCGCCGCTGGAGCGGGTCGAGGATTATCTGGAGCTGGTGGCCGCCATCGAAGCCACCGCCGAGGAGCTGCATTGCCCGGTATTGCTGGAGGGCTACGAGCCGCCGAGCGATCCGCGCCTGAGCAATTTCCGCATCACCCCGGATCCCGGCGTCATAGAGGTCAACGTGCAGCCTTCCGCGACGTGGGACGAGTTGGTCGAGCGCACCGAATTTCTGTACGAAGAAGCGCGCCAGACCCGACTGTCCACTGAGAAATTCATGGTCGACGGACGACACACCGGCACCGGTGGCGGCAACCATTTCGTCCTCGGCGGCGCGACACCGGGCGATTCACCGTTTCTGCGCCGTCCGGATCTGCTGCGCAGCCTGATCAGCTACTGGCACAACCATCCTTCGCTGTCCTACCTGTTTTCCGGCCTGTTCATCGGCCCGACCTCTCAGGCACCGCGAGTCGATGAAGCGCGCAACGATGCGTTGTATGAGCTGGAAATCGCTTTCGCGCAGATGCCGGCGCCTGGAGAGGAATGCCCGCCGTGGCTGGTGGATCGGCTGTTGCGCAATCTGCTGATCGACGTCACCGGCAACACCCATCGCGCGGAGTTCTGCATCGACAAGCTGTATTCACCGGACGGCGCCACCGGGCGCCTCGGTCTGCTGGAGTTGCGTGCGTTCGAGATGCCGCCCCATGCGCGCATGAGCCTGGCTCAGCAGCTGTTGTTGCGGGCGCTGGTGGCGCGGTTCTGGCGCGAGCCTTATGCGCCGCCGAAACTGGTGCGCTGGGGCACGGAGCTGCACGACCGCTTCCTGCTTCCGCATTTCATCGAGCAGGACTTTGCCGACGTCATCGTCGAACTCAACAACGCCGGCTATCCCCTGCGCGCCGAATGGTTCGCGGCGCATCTCGAGTTTCGTTTCCCCAAGGTCGGCGACTACGCCGTCAACGGTATCGAGCTGGAATTGCGTCAGGCCCTTGAACCCTGGCATGTGCTGGGCGAGGAGGGCGCGGCGGGCGGTACGGTGCGCTACGTCGACTCATCGCTGGAGCGCTTGCAGGTCAAGCTTACGGGGCTGCCGCCGCAGCGTTATCTGCTGACCTGCAATGGCATCCCGGTGCCGTTGCAACCGAGCGGGCGGGTGGGCGAGTTTGTCGCCGGCGTGCGTTTCCGCGCGTGGCAACCGGCCAACTGCCTGCAACCGACGATCCCGGTGCATGCACCGTTGGTGTTCGACTTGCTTGATACCTGGATGCAACGCTCGCTGGGCGGCTGCCAGTACCACGTCGCGCACCCGGGCGGGCGCAATTACGAAACGCTGCCGGTCAACGCCAACGAAGCGGAGAGCCGGCGCATGGCGCGTTTCTTCCGCATCGGACATGCGCCGGGGAAACTTCCGATACCCAATGTCGAAACGAACGACGAACTACCGATGACACTCGATTTACGACGTTTCTGAATCAGGCACGACGCCCGGATTTTTCGTATATCCGGGCGTCATGTGCCTGCGTTAGTCTGACCGTTCCTTGCCGGCTGCCGAGCTTTCCATGCCTGACCTGCTTGACCGCTACCCGCTGACAGCGGGCACCTATCACGAACTGCTCGACGACAGCGGGGCGGTGCGCCCGCACTGGCGGCGACTGGTCGACCAATTGCAGCGCAGCACCCCGGCGCAACTGGTGCAGCGTCAGGCGTTGCTGACCCGGCAGATTCAGGAAAACGGTGTCACCTACAACGTCTATGCCGACCCCAAGGGCGCGGATCGTCCGTGGGAGCTGGATCTGCTGCCCCATGTGATCGCCGCCGATGAGTGGCAACAACTGTCGGCCGGAATCGCCCAGCGTGCACGTTTGCTCAATGCGGTGCTGGCGGATCTGTACGGCCCGCAGCAGTTGATCCGCGAAGGCTTGTTGCCGGCGGAGCTGGTGTTCGGCCACAACAATTTTCTCTGGCCCTGTCAGGGCATTGCACCACCGGACGGGGCCTTTCTGCATCTGTATGCCGTGGATCTGGCGCGCACGCCGGACGGGCGCTGGTGGGTGACGGCGGATCGTACCCAGGCGCCATCGGGCGCCGGTTATGCGCTGGAAAACCGCACCATCGTGTCCCGCGCCTTCCCCGAGTTGTACCGGGATCTGAAAGTCCAGCATCTGGCCGGTTTCTTCCGCACCTTGCAGGAAACCCTGGCCCGTCAGGCTCCCTGCAACGATGACGCGCCGCTGGTGGTGTTGCTGACCCCGGGGCGTTTCAACGAAAGCTATTTCGAGCATCTCTATCTCGCCCGTCAGCTCGGTTATCCGCTGGTGGAGGGTGGCGACCTGACGGTGCGTGATGCCACGGTCTACCTGAAAACCCTCAGCGGCCTGCGCCGGGTGCACGCGATCATGCGTCGGCTCGACGATGATTTCTGTGATCCGCTGGAATTGCGCACGGATTCGGCGCTCGGCGTTCCGGGATTGCTGGAGGCGGTGCGTCAGGGCCGGGTGCTGGTGGCCAATGCACTGGGCAGTGGCGTGCTGGAGTCGCCGGGGCTGCTGGGTTTCCTGCCGAAGATCAATCAGTACCTGTTCGGCGAAGAGCTGATCCTGCCGTCCATCGCCACGTGGTGGTGCGGCGAAGCGCCGGTGTTGGCCCAGGCCCTGGAGAAACTGCCGGAGCTGTTGATCAAACCGGCGTTCCCGTCGCAAAGCTTTACGCCGGTGTTTGGCCGGGATCTGAGCGAAAAACAGCGTGAAAGTCTCGCCGCGCGCATGCAGGCCCGCCCTTATGCCTATGTCGCGCAAGAACTCGCCCAGTTGTCCCAGGCGCCGATCTGGCAGCCCGAGGACGGGCAACTGCAACCCCGGGCGATCGGCATGCGCATGTACGCGGTGGCCAGTCACGACGGTTATCGGGTGCTGCCCGGTGGCCTGACCCGGGTCGCGGCCGAAGCCGATGCCGAAGTGGTGTCGATGCAGCGCGGTGGCGCGAGCAAGGACACCTGGGTGCTGGGGGATCGGCCGCCGAGCGGTGAACAGTGGAAAGCCCAGCGCAACATCGGCGTGCCTGATCTGGTGCGCCGCGATCCGTACCTGCCGTCGCGGGTGGTGGAGAATCTGTTCTGGTTCGGCCGTTACTGCGAGCGTTGCGACGACAGCGCGCGGCTGCTGCGGATCATGCTCGCGCGTTACGTCGACGGTGATGACCCGCAAGCCCTGCAGGCTGCCGTGGATCTTGGCGAGCGGCTGATGCTGCTACCGGACGAAGGTGAACTGCCGGAGCGCTTGCTCGCGGCACTGCTCGGCGAGGACTGGTCGTTCAGCCTGCGCTCCAACCTGCAACGCTTGCAGTGGGCGGCATCGCAAGTGCGCGGCAAGCTGTCCCGGGAAAACTGGCAGGCGCTGGTGGAACTGCAACGCGAGGCTTCGGAGCTGGACACCGACGAGCCGGATTTCGGCGAGCTGCTGGATTTTCTCAACCGGCTGGTGATGTCGCTGGCGGCGCTGTCCGGGTTTGCCCTCGACGACATGACCCGTGACGAAGGCTGGCGCTTCCTGATGATCGGCCGGCGGATCGAGCGCCTGCAATTTCTCAGCAGCAGCCTCGCGGGGTTCCTGCGTGGCGCTGGCGCGTTCGATCAGGCCGGACTTGAGTGGTTGCTGGAGCTGGGCAACAGCAGCATCACCTATCGCTCCCGTTATCTGGCGGTGGCGCAGTTGATTCCGGTGCTCGACCTGTTGCTGCTGGATGAGCAGAACCCCCATGCGGTGCTGTTCCAGTTGAAGCTGGTGACTCGCACCCTGAAGCGGCTGAATGATGACTTCGGTGTGCCGAGGGAGGCAGGATTGCCGCCGCTGGTCGAACGTCTGGCGCGCTTCGACCTGAGCTGTCTGGAGAATCCGCTGTTCGGCGAATCCAGCGTACGCGCGGCCCTCGACGGTCTGGCGGATCTGTTGCAGGAAATCGCCGACGCCAGCAGTCAGGTTTCGGATCGTCTGGCCCTGCGCCATTTCGCCCATGTCGATGATGTCAGCCAGCGCACGGTGTCCGTCTGATGAGTGCCCATTACCAGATCCTTCACGACACCTGCTATCGCTACGACAGCCCGGTGTCCCTGGCCCAGCAACTGGCGCATCTGTGGCCGCGCGAATGCGAGTGGCAGCGCTGCACCGAGCAGCAACTGCTGATCACTCCGGAGCCGACCACCCGCCGTGACGAGCAGGATGTGTTCGGCAATCCGCTGACTCGCCTGGCCTTCGAACGGCCCCACGATGAATTGCAGGTCAACGCACGGCTGACGGTCGAAGTGCTGGCGCGACCTGTGGTGGATTTCCATCAGTCGCCGGCCTGGGAACTGACCCGTAACGCGCTGACCTACAGCAGCCAGCCGCTGTCCGCCTCGTTGCTGGAAGCTTGTCGCTATCGATTCCAGTCGCCCTACGTGCACCTGAAGCGCAGTTTCGTCGAGTTCTCGGAGAGCTGTTTCCCGGCTGGCAGGCCGTTGATGCTGGGCGTGCAGGCCCTGATGCAGAAGATCTTCAGCGAATTCACCTTTGACGCCGAAGCGACGCAAGTCGCGACGCCGCTGGTGGAAGTGCTGGAGCGTCGGCGCGGGGTCTGTCAGGACTTCGCGCACCTGATGCTCGCCTGCGTGCGATCACGCGGGTTGGCGGCGCGTTACGTCAGTGGCTACCTGCTGACCCAACCGCCACCGGGGCAGCCACGGTTGATCGGCGCCGACGCTTCCCATGCCTGGGTCTCGGTGTTTTGCCCGGTGCTGGGCTGGGTGGATTTTGATCCAACAAACAATGTGCAGCCGGCACTGGAGCACATCACCCTGGCCTGGGGCCGGGATTTTTCCGATGTCTCGCCGTTGCGCGGGGTGATTCTGGGGGGAGGGAGCCATGATCCGGAGGTGCGGGTCACGGTGATGCCGCTGGAGTAAGTGCGATCCATCGTGGGAGCCAGTCAGCTCCCACAATGGAGGGTGTTCAATTTCGCGATTCAGCTCAGGCGTCGGGTGCCTGGTCTTTCGGTGCCTCAACATCATCATCGGTCGCCACTTCACCGTCAGGGTTCAGTGCCGCTTCTTCAGCCATCTGTTTCTTGCGCTGAAGCTTTTCCTCTTTCTTCTGTTCCTTGGCCAGGTCACGTTGACGTTTGGCGAAGGAGTAATTGGGTTTGGCCATGGGCGATCCTCTGGGGTCGAAGGTGAGGTTGAGCGGCGCGTATTCTGCCCTGTATCGGTGCCCGGCGGTTAACCGGGTTTCTGGTCGACCCATTTTGGCGTGACGGTGGGCTTCCAGTGGTCGAGGGCTTCGAGCAGCGTTTGTGGCGATTCACTCACTTGCAGCATGTCACGGTGCGGCGCGCGAACGAAGCCTTCGCCGACGATGTGATCGAGAAATGCAGTGAGTTTGCTGTAGAAACCGTTCACTTCCAGCAGGCCCAGCGGCTTGCCGTGGTAGCCGAGTTGGCCCCAGGTCCAGACTTCGAACAGCTCCTCCAGGGTGCCAAGGCCACCGGGCAGGGCGATGAACGCATCGCTGAGTTCAGCCATCCGCGCCTTGCGCGCGTGCATGCCGTCGACCACTTCCAGGCGCGTCAGGCTTTTGTGGCCGATTTCCTTGTCCATCAGGCTCTGCGGGATGATGCCGATCACTTCGCCACCGGCCGCCAGCGCGGCGTCCGCGACAATCCCCATCAGGCCGACGGCGCCACCGCCGTAGACCAGCGTCAGCTTACGCTCGGCGAGAGCTGTGCCGAGGGCGATGGCGGCTTCGGTGTACGCCGGGGTGGTGCCAGCGTTGGCACCGCAAAATACACAAACGGATGTGAGAGACATGCCTTCCTCCTGGGTCAATCGGTCACAGGGTAATGGCTGGCACGCCTTGATCCAAGGGCTAGACTTCGCGTTTCGGGGTTTCATAGGTGCCGCTGGCACCACAGGCGTAGGCGGCGAGCAGACTGCACAACAGGCTGTTGAAGGACATGACGGATGCTCCAGATGGACGTTGAGCCCTGAAGATACGGCCCGGCCAATCGTCTGGCTGTTAGATTGTTTCGATGAGTGTCATAGCCTGAAAGTTGTATACAATTTTTGACTCAAGTCATAGGAACTTGCGAAGATTTCAGGCAGTCTTCCAACCATTCGTGTTTTTGTTAACCCTGCCTTGGAGATTCACCATGTTTTCCAAAGTTGTTGCGGTATCCCTGCTGGCGCTGGCCAGCAGCCAATTGATGGCTGCCGAGTGCAAAACCACCGTTGATTCCACTGATCAGATGTCCTTCAACACCAAGGCCATCGAAATCGACAAGAGCTGCAAGACCTTCACCGTCGAGCTGACCCACTCCGGCAGCCTGCCGAAGAACGTCATGGGCCATAACCTGGTGATCAGCAAAGAAGCCGACATGCAGCCGATCGCCACCGACGGCCTGGCCGCCGGCATCGACAAGAACTACCTGAAGGACGGTGACGAGCGCGTTATCGCTCACACCAAGATCATCGGCGCCAAGGAAACCGACTCGGTGACCTTCGACGTGTCCAAGCTCAAGGCTGACGAGAAGTACGGCTTCTTCTGCTCGTTCCCGGGCCACATCTCGATGATGAAAGGCACCGTGACCCTGAAGTAAGCAACACAAGGTCAAAAAAAAGCGTCCCGAAGGACGCTTTTTTTATGCCCCGGATTCAAGGCGCAAACGGCATGACCCGCTTGTGATGAGTCTTTTTGTAGGTGTTGACGATGATGTCGAACGCTTCCTGACGCACCGGCTCGCCGTGCAGGAACGCGTCGATCTCGGCGTAGGTCACGCCGTGGGACGCCTCGTCCGGCTTGCCCGGCGACAGGTCTTCCAGATCCGCCGTCGGCACTTTTTCCACCAGCGATTCCGGTGCGCCGAAGCTGCGGGCGATGGCGCGAACCTGGTTTTTCACCAGACCGCTGAGCGGGGCCAGGTCGCAGGCGCCGTCACCGAACTTGGTGAAGAAACCCATCACCGCTTCCGCCGCGTGGTCGGTGCCGATCACCAGGCCATGGGCCGCGCCGGCGATCGTGTACTGGGCGACCATGCGCATCCGCGCCTTGGTGTTGCCGAGCACGAAATCCACCGATACCGCGTGCTTGCCTTCGAAAGCTGCGACTTCGCTGGCCAGGGATTTCACCGCCGGGCCAATGTTGACGGTATGGCGCTCGTCCGGGGCGATGAAGTCCACCGAAGCCTGGGCGTCGTGTTCATCGAACTGCACGTCGTACGGCAGGCGCACGGCGATGAACTTGTAGGCCTCGTCACCGGTGCGCTCGCGCAGTTCACGCATGGCGCGCTGGGCCAGCAGCCCTGCGGTCAGCGAATCGACCCCGCCGCTGATGCCCAGCACCAGGGTCTTGAGCCCGGAACTGGTCAGGCAATCCTGGATGAAGGTGATGCGTCGGGCGACTTCCGCTTCGAGGGCCTGGTAATCGGCGAACGGCGGCTGAACGTTGAGCTGTTCAGCAATCTCACGCTGTACGGCTTGCATGAATTCACTCCTTGCTAGAAAGGCTGGAAACGGCAGGAACCTGGAAAACGTGTCGCAAATAGGCGACGAAATTCGGGTCTTTGCAGTGAGTCTTGCCTGGCTCGTCGGAGATCTTCGCCACCGGTTGGCCGTTGCAGGCGGTCATTTTAAGCACGATGCTCATCGGTTCGACACCCGGAATGTCACAGGTCAGGTTGGTGCCGATGCCGAAGCTGACATTGATCCGGCCGCGCAGCGCCCGGAAGATCTCCAGCGACTTGGGCAGCGTCAGACTGTCGGAGAACACCAGGGTCTTGCTCATCGGGTCGATGCCGAGCTTGTGATAGTGGGCGATGCATTTTTCGCCCCACTGCACCGGATCCCCGGAGTCATGACGCAAACCGTCGAACAGCTTGGCGAAGAACAGATCGAAGTCGCCGAGGAACGCGTCGGTGGTGATGCAGTCGGTCAGGGCGATCCCCAGCAGGCCGCGATATTCGCGGACCCAGCAATCGAGGGCGGCGATCTGGCTGTCGATCAGCCGTGGGCCGAGTTGCTGGTGGGCCATGATCCACTCATGAGCCATGGTGCCCAGCGGTTTCATGTCCAGTTCGCGGGACAAGTGCACGTTGCTGGTGCCGACGAAACGCCCAGGGAAATCGTGCTTGAGCACGTTCACCACTTCTTCCTGCACACGGTAGGAAAACCGCCGGCGTGTGCCGAAATCGGCGACCTGCAACTGCGACAGCTCCTCGGCCGAGGCGTTGGCGGTCAGCCAGTCGAATTTTCGGTAAAGCTGTTCGCGGGCCTGTTCCAGCACTGTTTCACGGTAGCGATAGCGGTTGCGCACTTCGCTGACGATCGCCAGCAGCGGCACTTCAAACAGGATCACATGCAGCCACGGCCCGCGCAGGCGGATGAACAGCTCGCCGTTCTCGATGCCGGTGTGCAGGTAGCGCAGGTTGAAACGGAACAGACCGAGGAAGCGCAGGAAATCCGGCTTGAGGAACGAGATGCGCTCGAGAAAACTCAACTGATCGGCGCTCAGACTCAACTCGGCCAGACGCTCGACCTGGAAGCGGATCTCCGCCAGGTACGGGCGTAGATCTTCACTGTTACGGCAACGGAACTCCCATTCGACTTCGACGTTGGGGTAGTTGTGCAGCACCGCCTGCATCATCGTCAGTTTGTAGAAGTCGGTGTCGAGCAGGTTCTGCACGATGCGATCGGCAAACACACTCTCGCTCATAACGGGGTCTCCAGACGGGCCGCGCTTTGGCGCGGTATCAATCAATGGCGCTAGTGGCGCATATCCGGGGTGGGGATTGCCAGCGATTTTTATCCCGGCGCAGCGCCTCAGACCGCATCGGGACTGTCGATCTGCTCCAGCATCCATTTCACGAAATCCCGCACTTTGGGCACTTCTGCCGCGTGTTCCGGGTAGGCCAGGTAATAGGCATCGGTGCTGGGCATTGCATGCTGCCAGGGAATGACCAGTTTGCCGTCGGCCAATTCCTCTTCCACCAGAAACCTCGGCAGCAGGGCGACGCCGCAGCCGACCTGCGCGGCGCGGATGCACATATAAAAGGTTTCGAAACGCGGGCCGTGGTAGCTGTGTTCGGTCTGGTAGCCCTGGCTGTCGAACCAGTCGTGCCACGCTTGCGGGCGCGAAGCATTCTGCAGCAGGACCAGATCGGTGAGCTGCGTTGGATCAGTCAACGGAGTATCCGGCAGGCTGCTCGGCGCGCAGACCGGCACCAGCTCTTCGCCGAACAGCTTCAGGCATTCGGTGCCGGGACGTGAGCCCTGGCCGAAATAGAACGCCAGGTCGCTGCGCCCTTGCAGCAGGTCATCGGCCTCCTGCTCGTTGCACAGGTCCAGATGAATCGACGGATGACGCAAACGCCAGCCCTTTAGGCGCGGCACCAGCCAGCGGGCGCCGAAGGTCGAGGGCGTGGAGACGCGCAGGACTTCGGTTTCGCCGCCGTAGGAACGCAGGTAATGGGTCGACATCTCGACCTGGGTCAGGATTTTTCTGACTTCCACCAGATACAGATCGCCAGCCGGGGTCATCTGCAAACGGCGGCGTACCCGACGAAACAACAAGTGCTGCAGCAATTCTTCGAGCTGCGCCACCTGCTTGCTGACAGCGCTCTGGGTCAGGTTCAGTTCCTCGGCGGCCCGGGTGAAACTCAGGTGCCGGGTCACGGCCTCGAAGCACTGCAACGCGGTGATCGACGGCAAGTGGCGTTTGTTCAGCATGGGCGATCCTTTTCTTGTCTTTCTGCGCAGCATGAATAAACGGAATGATATCTCGCGTAAAGGTCGTTTGTTGCACAGCCTTCCTGACGCTACAACTAAAGGTCTGCCCGGTCGTGAAATCGCGCCCGCACACATTCAGTTTTTTGCTTGAGGAGTGACCCATGGTTGCCGCATTGCTTGATCGTCTAGGTGTGAACCCGGCCCTGTACCAGAACGGCAAAGTGCCGGTGCATTCGCCCATCGACGGCAGCCGCATCGGCGCCGTGAACTGGGAAGGCCCCGCCGAAGTCGAGCAACACATCAGTCGCGCAGATCATGCGTTCGAACAATGGCGCAAGGTGCCGGCCCCGCGTCGCGGCGAGCTGGTGCGTCAGTTCGGCGAAGTCCTGCGCGAGTACAAGAATGATCTTGGCGAACTGGTTTCCTGGGAGGCCGGCAAGATTACTCAGGAAGGCCTGGGTGAAGTGCAGGAGATGATCGACATCTGCGATTTCGCCGTCGGCCTGTCCCGCCAGTTGTACGGCTTGACCATCGCCTCCGAGCGTCCGGGCCACCACATGCGTGAAACCTGGCACCCGCTGGGCGTGGTCGGCGTGATCAGTGCGTTCAACTTCCCGGTCGCGGTGTGGGCGTGGAACACCACGCTGGCGCTGGTCTGCGGCAACCCGGTGGTGTGGAAACCGTCGGAGAAAACCCCGCTGACCGCGCTGGCCTGTCAGGCGCTGTTCGAGCGTGTACTGAAGAATTTCAGCGATGCTCCGGCGCACCTGAGCCAGGTGATCATCGGTGGCCGTGATGCCGGCGAAGCGCTGGTGGATGACCCGCGTGTCGCGCTGATCAGCGCCACGGGCAGCACCCGCATGGGCCGCGAAGTGGCGCCGAAAGTCGCCGCACGCTTTGCCCGCAGCATTCTCGAACTGGGCGGCAACAACGCGATGATCCTCGGCCCGAGTGCCGATCTGGACATGGCCGTGCGCGCCATTCTGTTCAGCGCCGTCGGCACCGCCGGCCAGCGTTGCACCACGTTGCGTCGCCTGATCGCCCATGAGTCGGTGAAGGAAGAAATCGTCACCCGTCTCAAAGCCGCGTACTCCAAGGTCCGCATCGGTCACCCGCTGGAAGGCAATCTGATCGGCCCGCTGATCGACAAGCACAGCTTCGAAAACATGCAGGACGCGCTGGAGCAGGCGTTGAGCGAGGGCGGCCGGGTGTTCGGCGGCAAGCGCCAACTGGAAGACCAGTTCCCGAATGCCTACTACGTGGCGCCGGCCATCGTTGAAATGCCGGAGCAGAGTGATGTGGTGTGCAGCGAGACCTTCGCGCCGATCCTGTACGTGGTCGGTTACAGCGATTTCGAAGAGGCACTGCGCCTGAACAACGCAGTACCGCAAGGCCTGTCGTCGTGCATCTTCACCACCGATGTGCGCGAGGCCGAGAAATTCATGTCGGCGGTCGGCAGCGACTGCGGCATCGCCAACGTCAACATCGGCCCGAGCGGCGCGGAAATCGGCGGCGCGTTTGGCGGTGAAAAAGAAACCGGTGGTGGTCGTGAGTCGGGGTCGGATGCATGGCGCGCTTACATGCGCCGGCAGACCAATACCGTGAACTACTCGCTGGAGTTGCCGCTGGCGCAGGGCATTACCTTCGACTGACAGTTTTCTCAAAGCTATTGATCGTTCCCACGCTCTGCGTGGGAACGATCTTTTAGGTGTGTTTGGCAGGTTTCTGTTGGAGTCTGGCAATGCCGTTACGCGAAGAATGTCTGTGGGAAAAACTCACGCCGCAACGACCGGATAACTCGGCGCTCAGGGGCGAGGTCAAAGTCGATGTCTGCGTGATCGGCGCCGGGTTTACCGGGCTGTCGGCGGCGCTGCATCTGTTGGAAAAGGGCAAGAGCGTCTGCGTGCTCGAAGCCCATCGCGCCGGGCATGGTGGCTCCGGGCGCAACGTCGGGCTGGTCAACGCCGGGATGTGGATTCCGCCGGACGAGATCGAGGCCGGCTTCGGCGAGGCGGTCGGCAGTCAGCTCAACCGCATGCTCGGTGCGGCGCCGGCGCTGGTGTTCAGCCTTGTGGATAAATACAACATCGATTGCCAGTTGCGCCGCGAAGGCACCCTGCACATGGCGCACAACGCCAAGGGTGAGGCGGATCTGCGCAGTCGCGAAGAACAGTGGAAACGCCGGGGTGCGCCGGTCGAACTGTTGACCGGCAAAGCCTGTGAACAGGCGACCGGTACACAGAAGATCGCCGCCGCATTGCTCGACCGGCGCGCCGGTACGCTCAATCCGATGGCTTATGTCACCGGGCTGGCCAACGCTGTCATCAGCCTGGGCGGGCAGATGTTCGATCACTCTCCGGTCGCGCGTCTTGAGCGTCAGGGGCAGAAATGGTCGGTGCAGACCGAGCAGGGTTCGGTGCTCGCCGAACAGGTAGTGATCGCTTCCAACGCCTACACCGAAGGCGACTGGACCGAACTCAAGCGCAACTTCTTCCCCGGTTACTACTATCAGGTCGCTTCGGTGCCGCTCACCGAAGACGCCGCCCGTGAAATCCTCCCGGGCGGGCAGGGCTCGTGGGATACCCGCCAGGTGCTTAGCAGTATTCGCCGTGACAAGGATGGGCGTCTGTTGCTGGGCAGTCTCGGCAACGGCAATCAGAAACCGACCTGGTTTCTCAAGGCCTGGGCCGACCGGGTGCAGCAGCATTACTTCCCCAACCTCAAGCCCGTCGAGTGGGAATGCACCTGGACCGGGCGCATTGCTTTTACTCCCGATCATTTGATGCGCCTGTTCGAGCCGGCGCCGGGACTGGTGGCCGTCACCGGTTACAACGGTCGTGGCGTGACCACCGGCACCGTGGTCGGCAAGGCCTTCGCCGATTACCTGTGTAACGGAAATCCTCAGGCGTTGCCGATTCCCTTCGCACCGATGCAGCCCCTGGCGGGTGTGGGCTTGCGCAGTTGTCTGTACGAGGCCGGGTTCTCGCTGTATCACGCGGGCCAGTGCCTGCGGATCGTCATTTGAGTGTTGAAAATTGTTGCGTAACGCGGCGCTTTTGCGCGTAGCGACTAGCCTGTAATGGTGCGGGTTGTAGCAGTCCCGCACCAGCAGTGTGCAGTTCGGTGACGCGGGCTGTTACAGGCTGGTTGCACGTCGTTTGGCGCCGCGGTTGCAATGATGGCGCGTGCGGGTTGCGCCTGAAAAAATAATTGGTTTCACCTTCCGCGGTTTAGACGGTTGCACGCCCAATGAAAATGGGAACGAAACAGTCGAAATAACAAGAAAGCAGCGACTTTTTGAAGAATAAAAAACCGATGGCACGGCCCTTGCTCTGAGCATTCAAGTGAAGTCGCAGTGCCAACTAAAAAAAACCTTGGAGCACCACCTCATGTCCCAGACGTTTTACAAGAAAGGCTTTCTGGCCCTCGCAGTGGCTACTGCGCTGGGTGTTTCTGCGTTTGCACAAGCTGATGTGAAAATCGGTGTGGCGGGTCCGATGACGGGCGCCAACGCGGCATTTGGCGAACAGTACATGAAAGGGGCACAAGCGGCGGCCGACGCGGTCAACGCGGCGGGCGGCGTCAACGGGGAGAAAATCGTCCTGGTCAAGGGCGATGACGCTTGCGAACCGAAACAGGCGGTGACGGTCGCCAAGGACCTCACCAACCAGAAAGTCGCCGGTGTGGTCGGCCACTTCTGCTCGTCCTCCACCATCCCTGCGTCCGAGATCTACGACGAAGCCGGCATCATCGCGATCACCCCGGGTTCCACCAACCCGCAAGTGACCGAGCGCGGCCTGAGCGCCATGTTCCGTATGTGCGGCCGTGACGACCAGCAAGGCATCGTTGCCGGCGACTACATCGTCGACGTGCTCAAGGGCAAGAAAGTGGCCGTGCTGCACGACAAGGACACCTACGGTCAGGGCCTGGCCGATGCGACCAAGGCTCAACTGGAAAAACGCGGCGTGAAGCCGGTGCTGTACGAAGGCCTGACCCGTGGCGAGAAAGACTTCAGCGCCGTGGTCACCAAGATCCGTGCGGCCGGTGCCGACGTGGTCTACTTCGGCGGCCTGCACCCGGAAGCCGGTCCACTGGTCAAGCAATTGCGTACCGAAGGCCTGAAAGACGTGAAGTTCATGTCTGACGACGGCATCGTGACCGACGAACTGGTGACCACCGCTGGCGGCCCACAGTACGTCGACGGCGTACTGATGACCTTCGGCGCCGACCCGCGCATGCTGCCGGACAGCAAAACCGTGGTGGACGCGTTCCGCAAGGCCGGCACCGAGCCTGAAGGCTACACCCTGTACGCCTACGCTTCGGTTCAGGCACTGGCTGCCGGTTTCAATGGCGCCAAGTCCAACAAGGGCGAAGACGCTGCCAAATGGCTGAAAGCCAACCCTGTGAAAACCGTGATGGGCGAGAAGACCTGGGACGCCAAGGGCGACCTGAAAGTCTCCGACTACGTGGTTTACCAGTGGGACAAGGACGGCAAATATCACCAGCTGGAAAAACAGAAGTAAGGGCTGACGCGATCGGCTGACCTCTGCAGAACACCTGCGGGGGCCAGCCCGGTCGTGGCTGACATTGCTCCGACGTAAATCTGTATTTTTCCTAGAAGAACCGCGCGCCCCCGGGTGTGCAGGTTCTCACTGCGTGAGATTGCGTTATGGATGGTATTTTCCTGCAGCAACTGGTCAACGGCCTGACCCTCGGGTCGGTCTATGGCCTGATCGCCATCGGCTACACAATGGTCTACGGCATCATCGGCATGATCAACTTCGCCCACGGCGAGGTTTACATGATTTCCGCTTACCTCGCGGCAATCAGTCTGGCTCTGCTGGCTTACTTCGGTATCGAATCCTTCCCGCTGCTGATGCTCGGCACACTGGTCTTCACCATCGTCGTCACAGGGGTGTATGGCTGGGTCATCGAACGCATCGCCTACAAACCACTGCGCAACTCCACCCGACTGGCACCGCTGATCAGCGCCATCGGTATCTCCCTGATCCTGCAAAACTATGCCCAGATCAGCCAGGGCGCCCGTCAACAGGGTGTTCCGACACTGCTCACCGGTGCCTGGCGCATCGACGTCGGTTCGGGCTTCGTCCAGCTGACCTACACCAAGATCTTCATTCTCGTCGCGGCGTTCGTCGGGATGGGCCTGCTGACCTACGTGATCAAGTACACCAAGCTCGGCCGCATGTGCCGCGCCACCCAGCAAGACCGCAAGATGGCCTCGATCCTGGGGATCAACACCGACCGGGTGATTTCCTATGTGTTCATCATCGGTGCAGCGATGGCGGCCCTGGCCGGCGTGCTGATCACCATGAACTACGGCACGTTCGACTTCTACGCAGGCTTCGTCATCGGCATCAAGGCATTCACCGCCGCAGTGCTTGGCGGGATCGGCTCGCTGCCTGGCGCCATGCTCGGCGGGATCATCCTCGGGATCTCCGAGTCGCTGTTCTCGGGCCTGGTCAACTCCGACTACAAAGACGTGTTCAGCTTCTCGCTGCTCGTACTTGTTCTGGTCTTCCGGCCTCAGGGCCTGCTGGGCCGTCCTCTTGTGTCGAAGGTGTAAGCGATGTCTTCAACCACTACAAAATCCATCGATGTCAAAAAAAGCCTGGTTGAGGCGATTCTCGCCGGTCTGATCGCCCTGATCGTGTTCGGGCCGATTGTCGGCGTGGTCCTCGACGGCTACAGCTTCAACCTCGAACCGACCCGCG
The DNA here is from genome assembly GCF_058808435.1 of Pseudomonas sp. GW821-FHT11D10. Lineage (NCBI taxonomy): Bacteria > Pseudomonadati > Pseudomonadota > Gammaproteobacteria > Pseudomonadales > Pseudomonadaceae > Pseudomonas > Pseudomonas sp. GW821-FHT11D10. The sequence goes on from NZ_JBXARR010000005.1 coordinate 302,319, forward strand.
TGGCGTGGATCATCGCCATCGTCATGGCTGGCCGCTTTGCCCTCAGCCTGTTCCTGCAAACCCCCAAGGGCCTGCGCATCCTCGAAGGATTCGAGAGCACCGGTTCCGGCGTGCATGTGCTGCCCGCCGATCACAAATCCCGCCTGCGCTGGATCATCCCGCTGCTGATCGTGCTGGCCGTGGCCGTGCCGTTCGTGTCCAACTCCTACCTGCTGGGTGTGGTCATCCTCGGTTTGATCTACGTGCTGCTGGGTCTGGGGCTGAACATCGTGGTCGGTCTGGCCGGCCTGCTCGACCTCGGTTACGTGGCGTTCTACGCCATCGGCGCCTACGGTCTGGCGCTCGGTTATCAGTACCTCGGCCTGGGCTTCTGGACCGTGCTGCCGCTGGCGGCGATCACCGCCGGGCTGGCCGGCTGCATCCTCGGTTTCCCGGTGCTGCGCCTGCACGGCGACTACCTGGCGATCGTGACCCTGGGCTTCGGTGAAATCATTCGTCTGGTGCTCAACAACTGGCTGTCCCTGACCGGTGGCCCGAACGGCATGCCGGCGCCACTGCCGACCTTCTTCGGTCTGGAATTCGGCAAGCGGGCGAAGGATGGCGGGGTACCGTTTCACGAGTTCTTCGGCATCGCCTACAACCCGGACGTGAAGTACTACTTCATCTATGCGGTGCTGTTCCTGGTGGTGCTGGCGGTGCTGTACATCAAGCATCGTCTGGTGAAGATGCCGGTCGGCCGCGCCTGGGAAGCCCTGCGTGAAGACGAAATCGCCTGCCGCTCGATGGGCCTCAACCACGTGCTGGTCAAACTCTCGGCGTTCACCATCGGTGCATCCACCGCCGGTCTGGCGGGTGTGTTCTTCGCCACTTACCAAGGCTTCGTCAATCCGACCTCGTTCACCTTCTTCGAATCGGCATTGATCCTCGCCATCGTGGTGCTCGGCGGCATGGGCTCGACCATCGGTGTGGTGATCGCAGCGTTCGTGCTGACGGTTGCCCCGGAACTGCTGCGCGGTTTCGCCGAATACCGCGTGTTGCTGTTCGGGATCCTGATGGTGTTGATGATGATCTGGCGACCTCGCGGGCTGATCCGCATCAGCCGCACCGGGGTCACTCCACGCAAAGGTGCCATTCACTATGAGAGGACTGCGCCATGAGTGAAGTCGTACTCTCTGTTGAAAAACTGATGATGCACTTCGGTGGCATCAAAGCCTTGAGCGATGTCAGCCTGAAGGTCAAACGCAACTCGATCTTCGCTCTGATCGGCCCCAACGGCGCCGGCAAGACCACGGTGTTCAACTGCCTGACCGGGTTCTATAAAGCCTCCGGCGGCAAGATCGAACTCAACGTGCGCGGCCAGCAGACCAACGTCATCCAGCTGCTGGGCGAGTCGTTCAAACCGACCGACTTCGTCTCGCCGAAAAACTTTGCCAGCCGTCTGTATTACAAGATGTTCGGCGGCACCCATCTGGTGAACCGCGCGGGCCTCGCCCGGACGTTCCAGAACATTCGCCTGTTCAAGGAAATGTCGGTGCTGGAAAACCTGCTGGTGGCCCAGCACATGTGGGTCAACCGCAACATGCTGGCCGGCATCCTCAACACCAAGGGCTATCGCAAGGCCGAAAGCGACGCGCTGGACTGCGCGTTCTACTGGCTGGAAGTGGTGGATCTGGTGGACTGCGCCAACCGTCTGGCCGGTGAGCTTTCCTATGGCCAGCAACGCCGTCTGGAAATCGCCCGGGCCATGTGCACGCGGCCGCAGATCATCTGCCTCGACGAACCGGCCGCCGGCCTCAACCCTCAGGAAACCGAAGCGCTGAGCGCGATGATCCGGCTGCTGCGCGACGAGCACGATCTGACCGTGGTGCTGATCGAACACGACATGGGCATGGTAATGAGCATTTCCGATCACATCGTGGTGCTGGACCACGGCATCGTCATCGCCGAGGGCGGGCCGGATGCCATTCGTAACGATCCGAAAGTGATCGCTGCCTACCTGGGCGCCGACGAAGAGGAAGTCGTATGACGCAACCCATCCTCGAACTCAAGGATCTGGACGTGTTCTACGGCCCGATCCAGGCCCTCAAAGGCGTTTCGCTGCAGATCAACGAAGGGGAAACCGTCAGCCTGATCGGCTCCAACGGTGCCGGCAAATCCACCCTGCTGATGTCGATCTTCGGCCAGCCACGGGCGGCGGGCGGGCAGATCCTTTATCAGGGCGTGGACATTACCCACAAGTCATCGCACTACATCGCCTCCAACGGCATCGCGCAATCGCCGGAAGGGCGGCGGGTGTTCCCCGACATGACCGTCGAGGAAAACCTGCTGATGGGCACCATTCCGATCGGCGACAAGTACGCCAAGGAAGACATGCAGCGCATGTTCGAGCTGTTCCCGCGGCTCGAAGAGCGCCGCACTCAGCGTGCCATGACCATGTCTGGCGGCGAGCAACAGATGCTCGCCATCGCCCGGGCGCTGATGAGCCGACCCAAGCTGTTGCTGCTGGACGAGCCGAGCCTGGGCCTGGCGCCGATCGTGGTGAAACAGATCTTCGCCACCCTGCGGGAACTGGCGAAAACCGGGATGACCATTTTCCTCGTCGAGCAGAACGCCAACCATGCGTTGAAACTGTCCGACCGGGCGTACGTGATGGTCAACGGCGAGATCCGCCTGACGGGCACCGGCAAGGAGCTGCTGGTGAACGAGGAGGTGCGTAACGCTTACCTCGGCGGTCACTGATCGTTTGGAGTTGTCCACAAGCCCCGATGCGTGAGTGTCGGGGCTTTTTTGCGCCTGCTTGTTCGCTGAAAACCAGGACTTTCGGGAAATTGTGGAAAACAAAATCGCCAACCTGCCAAAGCGCGACATAAAGCCGCTGCAAATGGCTGTTTTTCCACAGTTTTGACTTGTCCCCGTTTGCTGTGGAGCTGGCTGTGAATAACGTGGGTGTAGCTGGCTGAAAGCCTTTGAATCCGTGGCTTGCAGCGCTGTGGTTGTTTTTTGAACAGTGTGTTTTTGCTGAGGGGCAGGCCTGTTTGTCAACCTTTTTATGGGGACGCAAAACAGCGCGAATGGCTGTGGTCAATCCTGTGGATAAGTCTGTGATTAAACTCTGGAAAGACTCGGCTAAGGGCCGTAATTGCTGGCCTCGCGCAATCATGGCCATGACCGGCCGGTCGTGCAAAATGCCCTGCCCGGCACAACTGGTTGTTCAGGGTCAAGCGAAAAACTTTGCAAATCGCCCGCAAAGCCTTGTGTAGCGCGGCTTTGCGCTTTTCCACTTGCCCCCGGAAACTGTGGAAGGGCTTGTGGATAACGTGCGTGCACATGGCTACAGGCCACGGCGCATATGGCGTAGCGGCCATTGATCAATTAATGAGCAGGATTCGGTGGTTGCCGGTTAAAGCGGGGCCGGGCATGCTGCCCGCTGATTTTCTATTCCAATGGCTGCCCCGGCGGCCGAAGCAAGGAGAACACGATGTCCAACACCCTGTTTATCACCGGCGCGACCTCCGGTTTTGGTGAAGCCTGTGCCCGTCGTTTTGCCGAGGCCGGCTGGAAACTGGTGCTGACCGGTCGTCGTGAAGAACGCCTCAACGCGCTGTGCGCCGAGCTGTCGAAGCAGACCGAAGTGCATGGCCTGGTGCTGGACGTGCGTGATCGCAAGGCGATGGAGGAGGCGATTGCCAACCTGCCGCCGTCGTTCGCCAAACTGCGTGGCCTGATCAACAACGCCGGGCTGGCGCTGGGCGTGGACCCTGCACCGAAGTGCGACCTCGACGATTGGGACACCATGGTCGACACCAACGTCAAAGGCCTGATGTACAGCACTCGTCTGTTGTTGCCACGCCTGATCGCCCACGGTCGTGGCGCCGGCATCATCAACCTCGGCTCCATCGCCGGTAACTACCCGTACCCGGGCAGCCACGTTTACGGCGCGACCAAGGCGTTCGTTAAACAGTTCTCGCTGAACCTGCGTTGCGACCTGCAGGGCACTGGCGTGCGCGTCAGCAACATCGAGCCGGGCCTGTGCGAGAGCGAGTTCTCGCTGGTGCGTTTCGCCGGTGATCAGGCGCGTTACGACGCGACCTACGCCGGTGCCGAGCCGATCCAGCCGCAGGACATCGCCGAGACGATTTTCTGGGTGCTGAATGCGCCGGCGCACATCAACATCAACAGCCTTGAGCTGATGCCGGTGAGCCAGACCTGGGCCGGTTTTGCCATCGAGCGTAACAAGGCTTGATACGGTTTTGCCCTCTTCGCCAGTCTGCTGGCGAAGAGGGCAAATCGGCCAAATTCTGGCAGTAAGGTAGACTCACTCCTCAACAACCCCACCGCACCCTGCGGTTTTCAAGGTTTTTCGAGGAGTCAAAGTGAGTAACCGAGGTGAGCAGTCGCTGCTCAAACAATCGACCATCCTGATGTTGGCCGTGTCGATCGCCGGGATCGTCACCGGTTTTGTTTCGGGTTCCCAGTCCATCCTGTTCGATGGCTTTTTTTCGCTGATTGCCACCTTCATCAAAGTCCTGATGCTGATCACCGCGAAGCTGATTGCCAAGCAAAGCAACCAGCGCTTCCAGTTCGGTTTCTGGCATCTGGAGCCGATGGTGCTGCTGATCGAGGGCAGTTTCCTGCTGCTGATCGCGATCTACGCGTTTCTCAACGGCGTGTTCGGCATCATCAACGGCGGTCGTGAGATCGAACTGGGGCTGGTGATCATCTACGCGGCGGTATTCACCGTTGTCGAGTTCGCCTACTTCTTCTACGTCCGGCACCGCAATCGCAAGCTCAAGTCGAGCCTGATCCAGTTCGACAACATCAGCTGGCTGGTGGACGCGATGCTGTCGGTGGGCCTGTTGATCAGTTTCCTCGCGGCGTTGCTGCTCAAGTCCCAGGGTTATGGCGAGTGGGCGAAGTTCGTCGACCCGCTGATCCTCATCGTGCTGGGCCTGACCATGCTGCCGCCGGCCTTCAAGATCCTTGGCCCGGCGCTGCGTGACGTGCTCGGTATTGCGCCGGACACGCTGGATGAGCAGGTGCGCGAGGTGATGGAGGCGGCGAAGGTCGAGCATGGTTTCGACGATTACGTGTCCTATGTGCAGAAGCACGGGCGGGCGCGGTTTATCGAAATTCATGTGGTGTTGCCGGCGGATTACCGGCTGCAGAGCGTCGGCCAGCTGGATGTGCTGCGGGAGGAGATTTCCGCGAAGCTGGGCAAACCGGACGCGGCGCGCTGGCTGACCATCAGCTTCACTGGCGACAGGAAGTGGATTGCCTGATGTTTCGGGGCGAGGGAGCAGGCTCCCTCGCCACAGATGTCAGCTCAGATAGTCAGCGATGCCGCGATAGCAGGTCGCCAAGTGATACGGCGTGGTCGACGGCATGTCCTTGCGGCTGACCTCGCCCTGATCGTCACGGCACTCGTGCCAGCCGCCGGCGTGCAGGAAGCGCTGTTGCAGCGCCTGCAACTGGCGCAGCACCGCGCTTTCACTGCCCGGACGCAAGGTCAGGGCGCGCAGGTATTCGGCCTGGGCCCAGATACGCTGGGTCGAATCCTTCCCGTGTCCTTGCGGATCGAGCATGGCCAGCACCGCACCGGTGTCGGCCTCGACGCCCTGTTGTTCGGTGAAGGCAAACGCACGATCCAGTGCCGCGTGCAGCTTCGAACCGCGCAACAGCGGCGAGGATTCCAGCAGGAAATGCCATTCGAACTGATGCCCCGGCTCAAACCAGTTATCCACAGCTCCCAGCGGCTTTTCCATCAACACGCCCTGTTGCGGTTCGATGAAGCGTTTGTGCATGGCTGTGCATAACTCGCTCAGCGCCTGCCGGGTCTGGGGATCTTCGCGCACGGCCAGCGTGGCCAGGAAGGCTTCGGCCAGGTGCATCAGCGGGTTTTGCAGCGGGCCGGTTTCCAGCGTGATCCAGTCGCGGTCGAGGCAGGCTTCGTAGAGGCCGTCGCCCGTTGCGAATCGTCGGCCGATCACTTCCAGCGCGGCGTTCAGGGTCGATTCCACCAACGGTTCGCGAGACTTGTCCCAATAGTGGGCGCAGGCGAACAGGATAAAGGCGTGGGTATAGAGGTCCTTGCGCTGATCCAGCGGTTTGCCCTGCGGATCGATGCTGTAGAACCAGCCGCCGTGCTCGGCATCATGAAAGTGCCGTTGCAGGGAGCGAAACAGCGCAGCCGCGCGGACTTCGGCGTTATCCACAACCCCGATCAGGCTGGAAAACAGGTACAGCTGCCGTGCGCAGGCCATCGCTCGGTAGCGCTGCGGTGGCAGCGGCTGATGCGCGGCGTCCAGCGCCTCGTAAGGCAACGCCATGTCGGCGTTCCAGCCCGGTCCTTGCCAGAGGGGCACGATCACGTTCAGAAAGTGCTGTTGCACTTCACCGAACAGGGCGGTCAATTCAGGCAGGGAGGTGGAGCGGGAAGCGTGGGGCATGGGCGGACGTCGTCACGGCAGGGGCGATTGCGCGACATGGTAGCAGAGAGTGGCGATCGATCGTTCCCGCGCCATGCGCGGGAACGATCAGAGGTGCCATTCAGCCGGCCAGCAACCACGCGCCCGTCACCGCCGAAGCCGCTCCGGCCAGTCGTACCAGCGGCGCGGCCGCCTGAGGCAGAAAACGCACGACGGCATAACCCGCCGCATGCAGGGCCGCCGTCGCGACCACGAAACCTGCGGCATATGCCCAAGGGCTCGACATGTCCGGCAACTCCAGGCCGTGGGCCACGCCATGGAACAACGCAAACAGCGCCGTTGCCGCCACCGCCATCACCAGTGGTGGACGCACCGCCAGTGCCACCGCCAGACCCAGCGCCAGCACCGAGGCGGCAATCCCGCTTTCCAGCGCCGGCAATTCCAGCCCTTCAAACCCGAGCAAACCGCCGATCAGCATGGTGCCGACGAAGGTGCAGGGCAACGCCCAGCGTGCCGCGCCTCGCTGCTGCGCCGCCCACAGCCCGACGGCCACCATCGCCAGCAAATGGTCGAGGCCGCCGATCGGGTGGCTGATGCCGGCCACCAGCCCAGAGTCGCCGTGGCCGGGGTGGGCGAAGACCAGAGCGGGTGTCAGCAGCAGTGCGACGGCGCCGAGAATGCGTTTGAGTGTCATGAATAAGCTTCCTTGTTGATCAGTGAATCAGGCTGCGGTCAGCAGGCCCTGGCGTTCGATGAAGGCGATGATGTCTTCCAGGCCCTGACCGGTTTTCTGGTTGCTGAACACGAACGGCTTGCCGTTGCGCATGCGTTGGGTGTCGCTGTTCATCATCTCCAGCGAGGCGCCGACCAGTGGCGCGAGGTCGATCTTGTTGATCACCAGCAGGTCGGATTTGCAAATGCCGGGCCCGCCCTTGCGCGGCAGCTTGTCGCCGGCCGAAACGTCGATCACGTAGATGGTCAGGTCGGACAGCTCCGGGCTGAAGGTTGCTGACAGGTTGTCGCCACCGGACTCCACCAGAATCAGGTCCAGCCCCGGAAAACGCCGGTTCAGTTGATCCACCGCTTCGAGGTTGATCGAGGCGTCTTCGCGTATCGCCGTGTGCGGGCAGCCACCGGTTTCCACGCCGATGATGCGCTCCGGCGCCAGCGCTTCGTTGCGCACCAGAAAATCGGCGTCTTCGCGGGTGTAGATGTCGTTGGTGACTACGGCCAGGTTGTAGCGCTCGCGCAGGGCCAGGCACAGGGCCAGGGTCAACGCGGTCTTGCCGGAACCGACCGGGCCGCCGATGCCGACGCGCAGGGGTTGTGTGTTCATGTGATTCTCCAGATAAAAGGCCCTAGGAACGGAACAGACGGCTGTACTGGCGCTCATGGGCCATGCACGCCAGGGACAGACCGAACGCGGCGCTGCCGAGGTGTTCGGGATTGATTCGGGTGGCGTCCTGCTGCGCCTGTTGCAGCAGCGGCAGCAGTTCGCTGGTCAGACGCTGGGCGGCTTGCTGGCCCAGCGGCAGGGTTTTCATCAGCACCGCGAGCTGGTTTTCCAGCCAGCTCCACAGCCACGCGGCGAGAGCGTCCTGCGGGCTGATCTGCCAGGCGCGGGCCGCCAGTGCCCAGCACAGGGCCAGGTGCGGCTCGGCGCAGTGTTCGAGAAAGTCCCGCGCGGGCTGATCGAGTTCGGGCAGGCCGTTGAGCAATTGCTGCAACGAGTAGCCCATCTGCCGGCTTTCCAGATGCAGTTCGCGGGTTTCGCGGCTGGCGCGGTGGCTTTCGCAGAGCTTGCGCAATTCATCCCAGTGTTCGTCCGCGGCGGCCTGGCAATGGGCGAGCAGCATGGGCGCTTCGAACCGCGCGAGGTTGAGCAGCAATTGATCGCTGATCCAGCGGCGGGCGCTGTCCGGGCTGTCGACGCGGCCGTTATCCACAGCCATTTCCAGGCCCTGGGAATAGCTGTAGCCGCCAATCGGCAATTGCGGACTGGCCAGGCGCAGCAGCGCCCAGGCCGGGTTCACAAACGGACGCCGAACTGATGGAGTTTCGGCGCGTAGTTGAAGTCTTCGTCACCGTGCCGCGAATGGTGATGGCCGCCACCGTAGGCGCCGTGTTCCGGCTGGAACGGCGCTTCGATCGATTCCACGGCGGCGCCGAGCTGTTCAAGCATCGCCTTGAGCACGTAATCGTCGAGCAGGCGCAACCAGCCGTCACCGACTTGCAGCGCCACATGGCGATTGCCCAGGTGATAGGCCGCACGGGTCAGTTCAAAGGCGTTGGCGCAGGTGACGTGCAGCAATTGTTCGGGGCGGGCGCAGACCCGGACGATCCGGCCATCTTCGGCTTGCAGGCATTCGCCGTCATACAGTGGAGGCTGACCGCGCTCCAGAAACAGTCCGACGTCTTCGCCTTCGGCACTGAAACAGCGCAGGCGGCTTTTGCTCCTGGCTTCGAAGGTCAGGTGCAACTCGGCGGCCCAGACGGGTTGGGGGTCGATTCTGCGATGAATCACCAGCATCGGAAAGCTTCCAGCAGTGGACAATGCTCAGGCTAGAGCAAGGGGCTTGCCAATCGGACGAAGCGTAGGAAAACCCTGTCGGAGACGAGTGGATGTTTCAAGATGTTGCAGGATTGTGGGGTGTTTTGGTGCATGAAGTTTTTTACATGCACCAATTTGCGGCGCAAAAAAAATCGCAGCTTCAGGCTGCGATTTTTTGCTTTCTCACTCGGTACTGCCGAGTCCTTGCCAGTGCTTCAACCCGATAAAGATGAAGCGCAGCTGCTGGGTGATCTTCGCCTGTGGCGTCAGATGTTCGGGCAACGCTTCGGCGGGCGGGTCGATGATGTCCGGCAGGGTGGCGAACACCGACTTGACGATCAGGTCGGCCATCACGCTCAGGCCCTCGCGATTGAGGTGCTGGAGCTTGGGCATCAAGGCCAGATCCGCCGCCAGGTCGGAGCTGATGTCCTCCCGCAAACGGCCAATGGCCTGACGCACCGGCAACGATCCGCCGTACTGCTCGCGGGCCAGAAACAGGAATTGCGAGCGGTTGGCGCTGACCACGTCGAGGAAGATCCGCACCGACGCATCGATGATGCCGCCCATGACGAATTCGTTGTGGCGTACCAGGCGGATGGTTTCGCGGAAGGTCTGACCGACTTCGCTGACCAGTACCAGGCCGAGTTCGTCCATGTCGGCGAAATGCCGATAGAAACCGGTGGGCACGATGCCGGCGGTTTTCGTCACTTCACGCAGGCTCAGGCTGCCGAATCCTCGGCCGCTTTCCATCAAGTGGCGGGCAGCGTCCATCAGGGCGTTGCGGGTCTGTTGTTTCTGTTCGGCGCGGGGCAGCATCGCAAGGGTGTGTTCTTAGGCAAGACAAGCGCCGCACTCTAGCAAATCGGCTTTGTCGGCGTCGAACGGCAGCGGGGGAGATGGAGCAGGGAAATCGCGACTTCTTTATACAGGCTGTTGAAAAGTCAAAAGCCCAATCCGGGGATTGGGCTTTTTTTCCAGGCCGCCATGGGCTTAGCTCAAAGCACTGTTGCGTTCGATCACACGGTCACCACCACCTTCGGCCAAAGTTTGACCTTGTGGGGTTTTGTCGTAGCCGTCAGCAGCCAGGGTTTGACCTTGTGGAGTGCGGTCGCCGCCGTCAGAAGCCAGAGTCTGGCCTTGTGGGGTACGGTCGCCACCGTCAGATGCCAGGGTTTGACCTTGTGGAGTGCGATCCGAACCGTCTTGAACCAGACCTTTCTCTTCCAGACGATCACGGCCGCCTTCAGCTACGGTTTGACCCTGTGGGGTTTTGTCATAGCCATCTTGAACCAGACCTTTTTCTTCCAGACGGTTGCGACCGTTTTCAGCCAGGGTCTGGCCTTGTGGAGTGCGGTCCGAGCCATCAGCGGCAACAGTTTGGCTGAACACCGAGTGGCTGGATTTCACTTGCGGGGTAGCCTGTTCGGCAGCTGGCAGGGCGAAAGCGGTGCTGGCCAGCATCGAGAGGGTAAGACTGAACAGAAGTTGGCGTTTCATGATGGGTTGCTCCTTGGGAGGGCGATAAAGTGGGTACGAGGGCAATGCTACTCTCGATAAGTCGATATAAAAGTTCATAAACACAATGGTAATAATCAACAGAATTGATTGTTCGCTTGGGAGGCTCTAGCTCGGGCGTTTCAGGCGGGCGGTTTTGCACTGCGGTGGGTATTTTCCACCCACTCGCGCCCCGCAAAAGTGCGGGGCCGGTAACGCCAACTCGACCGATCGGTCAGAATGGCGACCGTTTTTTCCCCTCGATGGGGCTTTGGATTAAACCTGCGGGCTGTTTGTCAGTCACAGATTTCATGAGGGCCATCACGGCCCGTCGTTTCAGCTGCGTCGTGCCAATGGATGCAGTCGTCTTCAGGAGCTTTGTGCAATGACGCGCACGCGTAAAATCTTCGCCTGGACCTTCGCCACCCTCGTGCTGCTTCTGGCAGTGCTGGTGTTGATCATCGTGTTCTTCGACTGGAACCGGATCAAACCGCCGCTCAACGCCAAGGTTTCGGAAGAACTGCATCGACCGTTCGCCATCAACGGCAACCTGTCGGTGGTCTGGCGGCGTGAACTCGACGAGGGCGGCTGGCGCGCCTGGGTGCCGTGGCCGCACGTGGTGGCCGAAGACCTGACGCTGGGCAATCCGGACTGGTCGAAGCAGCCGCAGATGGTCACCCTGAAAAGGGTCGAGCTGCGCATCTCGCCACTGGCCTTGCTGGCGCAACGGGTGACGATCCCGCGTATCGACCTGACCGAACCCAATGCGCAATTGCAGCGCCTGGCCGACGGCCGCGCCAACTGGACCTTCAAGTTCGATCCCAAGGACCCGAATGCCGAGCCGTCGAACTGGGTGGTCGACATCGGCGCCATCGGTTTCGACAAGGGCCACGTCACCTTGGATGACCAGACCCTCAAGACCAACCTCGATCTGTTGATCGATCCGCTGGGCAAGCCGATTCCGTTCAGCGACATCGTCGGCGACAAGGCCGCGAAAACCGCACAGGACAAGGGCGGTGCACCGCAGGATTACGCCTTCGGCCTGAAAGTCACCGGCCAGTACCACGGCCAGAAACTCGCCGGCCAGGGCAAGATCGGCGGTCTGCTGGCTCTGCAGGACGCGAGCAAACCGTTCCCGTTGCAGGCCCAGGCGAAGATCGGCGATACCAGCGTCGAACTCGCCGGCACCCTGACCGATCCGCTGAACCTCGGTGCCCTCGACCTGCGCCTGAAACTGGCGGGCGCCAGCCTCGGCAATCTGTATCCGCTGACCGGCGTGACCCTGCCGGACACCCCGCCGTACGCCACCGACGGCCATTTGATCGCCAAGCTGCATGAGCCGGGCGGGGCGCAATTTCGCTATGAACAGTTCAACGGCAAGATCGGCAGCAGCGACATCCATGGCGATCTGGCCTACGTCGCCAGTCAGCCACGGCCTAAGCTGAGTGGCGCGCTGCTGTCCAATCAACTGCTTTTTGCCGACCTTGCGCCGCTGATCGGTGCCGACTCCAATGCCAAGCAGAAGGCCCGTGGCGGCGAAAGCAAGCAGCCGGCGGACAAGGTGTTGCCGGTGGAGGAGTTCAAGACCGAGCGCTGGCGTGACATGGACGCTGACGTCGAATTCACCGGCAAGCGCATCGTCCACAGTGAGGAACTGCCGTTCACCGACCTCTATACCCACCTGAAACTCAACGACGGCGAACTGAGTCTGGAGCCGCTGCGTTTCGGCGTGGCCGGCGGCAACCTCGACGCGCAGATCCGCCTCAACGGGCGCACCGAACCGCTGGAAGGCCGGGCCAAACTGACCGCGCGCAAGTTCAAGCTCAAACAGCTGTTCCCGACCTTCGAACCGATGAAGACCAGTTTCGGCGAGCTCAACGGTGATGCCGATATCGCCGGTCGCGGCAACTCGGTGGCCAAACTGCTGGGCGGCGCCAACGGCAACCTGAAGATGCTGATCAACGACGGCGCCATCAGTCGCGAGTTGATGGAGCTGGCGGGGCTCAACGTCGGCAACTACGTGGTCGGCAAGATCTTTGGCGACAAGGAAGTGAAGATCAACTGCGCGGCCGCGGACTTCGACATCAAGACCGGCCTGGCGAGTACGCGGCTGTTTGTGTTCGATACGGAGAACGCAATCATCTACATCGACGGCACGGCGAACATGGCCACCGAGCAACTGGATCTGACGGTGACGCCGGAATCCAAGGGCTGGCGTTTGATTTCCCTGCGTTCGCCGTTGTACGTGCGCGGCAAGTTCATCAAGCCGGATGCCGGGGTCAAAGCGGTGCCGCTGATTCTGCGCGGGGCGGGGATGGTGGCGCTGGGTGTGATCGCTGCACCGGCGGCGGGACTGCTGGCGCTGGTGGCGCCGAGTGGTGGCGAGCCTAACCAGTGCGCGCCGTTGCTGGAGCAGATGAAGGCGGGCAAGGCACCGGTGACGGTCAAACCCACCAAGTAATCGCTGCAACTCAGATCGTTCCCAAGCAGAGCGTGGGAACGATCGGTCAGCGGGGTTAGCGGGGATTAGAGGTCTTTCAGGATATCGGCCATGTCATCCGCATGCTCTTCTTCCTGAGCCAGGATGTCTTCGAAGATCCGGCGCGTGGTCGGGTCCTTTTCACCGATGTACTGGATGATCTCGCGATAGCTGTCGATAGCGATCCGCTCGGCCACCAGGTCTTCGTAAACCATTTCCTTCAAGGTGTTGCCGGCCACGTATTGCGCGTGGGACATCTTCGACAGCAGGTCAGGGTTGAACTCGGGCTCGCCGCCCAGTTGCACGATGCGCTCGGCGAGACGGTCGGCATGTTCGGCTTCCTGAGTGGCGTGCTCGAGGAACTCGTCGGCGGCGACGTTGGCTTTCAGGCCGTTGGCCATGAAGTAGTGGCGCTTGTAGCGCAGGACGCAGACCAGTTCGGTGGCCAGCGATTCGTTGAGCAGGCGTAGCACTTCTTCACGGTTGGCGCTGTAGCTTTCGGTCACAGCGCCATTTTCCACGTGCTGGCGTGCGCGCTCGCGCAGGGTTTGAACATCAGACAAATGCAGGTCACTCATTTCAGTCTCCTGGAGGCTAATCCGATTGGCGTCACGTTCTGCTGACGTGATCGTTACCAGGTTGTGAGTGACGGACGCTGCAAAAAGTTTTGTCGGATTCAGCGTGGGACATGCCCGGAAAGCTGCGCCTCTTCGCGCAGCCAGGCAAAAAACGCTTTCACCGGTGGATGGCGCTCACGGCCCGGTACGCAAAGCGCGCTGTAACCGGCGCCATCGACCTGCACCTCGCCCTGGTATGGCACCAGCAGTCCGCTGGCGACACTTTCCGACACCAGAATATTGCTCGCCAGCACCAGGCCCTGTCCGGCGATGGCCGCTTGCAACGCGTAATGCTCTTCGTCGTATTCGCGGACGGCCGGATGCTGATTCAACCAGTTCTCGCCTGACTGCGCGCACCATGCCTCCCAGCCGTGGGCGTAGAGCTTCGAGTTGTGCCAGCGCACGCTGATCAACGCCGGGGTGCGACGGGCGGCCAGCGCCACTTGCTCCGGCGAGCCGTACACGCCGAACGACTCATCGAACAGGCACAACCCGTAGAGGTTCGGGTAGTCGTCGAGGCTGTAGCGCAGCACCAGATCGACGCTGGCGTCCTGATGCAGGTCGATCACTTCGCAATGGGTGTCGAGTCGCACATTGATGTTCGGATGCTTCGCGTAAAACCGCCCCAGTCGCGGCACCAGCCACAGCGCGGCGAATGCGGCGGTGGTCGACAGCGTCAGGCTGCTGCCGCTGCGTTGCGGGCGCAGGGTGTCGACGCTTTGCGCCACTTCCAGAAACGCGCCATGCAGGCTGCGAAACAGCCGTTCGCCGCCCTCGGTCAGGCGCACCTGACGCGGCAGGCGTTCGAACAGCGCCACGCCGAGCCAGTCCTCCAGCGTGCGGATCTGATGGGAAATCGCCGTCGGCGTCACCGCCAGTTCTTCGGCGGCCGCCTTAAAGCTCAGCAGGCGTGAGGCGGATTCGAACGCGCGCAGGGCGGTCAGGGGCAAGGCTGCGAACATGAAAGCTCCACGGATGAAATCAATTCATCCCGACTGATTTTTGCTCATTTGAGGCAACGACTGAATGGCAGCAATCTGGCGCCACACAGTCACTCAAGTCTAGTCCCAAGGAGATTCAGATGAGCAAAATTCTTGCGATCCATGCCAGCCCTCGTGGTGAGCGTTCCCATTCGCGGCGTCTGGCGGAAAGTTTTCTCAGCGCCTGGCAAGTCCGTCATCCACAGGCTCAGGTCACCCGACGTGAGGTTGGGCGGGCGTTGATTCCGGCAGTGAATGAAGCGTTTGTCGCGGCGGCGTTTTATCCGGAGCCCGAGGCTCGGCCGCTGACGATGCAGGCCGATCTGGCGCTCAGCGATCAACTGGTGGGCGAGTTGTTCGATCACGATCTGTTGCTGATTTCCACGCCGATGTACAACTTCAACGTGCCCAGCGGCCTGAAGGCCTGGGTCGATCAAATCGTCCGTCTGGGTCTGACGTTCGACCATACCCTGGACAACGGCATCGCCCAGTACACGCCGCTGCTGCACGGCAAAAAGGCGTTGATCGTCACCAGTCGCGGCGGTTTCGGATTCGGCCCGGGCGGTGAGCTGGAGGCGCTTAACCACGCCGATCCATGGCTGCGCACCGCGCTGGGCTTCATCGGCATCAACGACGTCACGGTGGTCGCGGCCGAGGGCGAGGAATCCGCCGAGCGCACCTTCGCGGTGTCGGTGGCCGAGGCCGAGCAGCGCTTGCTCGATCTCGCCCGGGAGTTCTAGGTGGCCTGGCTGTTTCTGCTGATCGCGGCCGGGTTCGAGGTCACCTTCGCCATGGGCATGAAGTACGCCGAGGGTTTCACCCGGCTCTGGCCGTCGCTGATCACCGTGGTTGCGGCGGTGGGCGGGATCTACTTCCTGACCCTGGCGATGCGCGAGTTGCCGGTGAGCATCGCTTATCCGATCTGGACCGCCATCGGTTCGCTCGGCACGGTGTTTCTCGGTTTCGCGCTGCTGGGCGAGAGCCTGACGCTGGTGAAGTTGCTGTCGGTGGGGCTGATTGTGGCGGGGGTGGTGGGGCTGAAGTAGGCTGGTCGTGGAGTTGTCATCATCGAGGAGGATGCTTGGCGGGCGTTTTGCACGCCCTGCATCCACTCACCGACCACAAGGATGTTTGCCCATGTCGCAAGATTCGGCCACACGTTATCCACTGGTGCTGGTGCCGGGAATGCTCGGTTTCATCCGTCTGGTGCTGTACCCGTACTGGTACGGGATCATCAAAGCGTTGCGCCGGGGTGGTGCGACGGTGATTGCGGTGCAGGTGTCGCCGCTCAATTCCACCGAAGTACGCGGCGAGCAGTTGCTGGCGCGCATCGATGAAATCCTGCGTGAGACCGGCGCGGCCAAGGTCAATCTGTTCGGCCATAGCCAAGGCTCGCTGACGGCGCGTTATGCGGCGGCCAAGCGTCCGGATCTGGTGGCCTCAGTCACGTCGGTGGCCGGGCCCAATCACGGTTCGGAACTGGCCGACTATCTGGCGAAACACTATCCGGCGGACAGCGCCAAGGGCCGCATTCTGGAAGCGCTGTTGCGTTTTGTCGGCTGGCTGATGGCGCTGCTGGAAACCGGTTACCACGGGCCGAAACTGCCGGTGGATATCCACGCCTCGCACCATTCCCTGACCACCGAAGGCGTGGCGCTGTTCAACCAGCGTTATCCACAGGGTCTGCCCGAAACCTGGGGCGGGCACGGGCCGGAAGAGGTCAACGGCGTGCGTTATTACTCGTGGTCCGGCACCTTGCAGCCGGGCAAGACCGATCGCGGCGGCAACCTGTTCGACGGCACCAACCGCAGTTGCCGGTTGTTCGCCAAAACCTTCGTGCGTGAGCCGGGGCAGTGCGACGGCATGGTCGGACGCTACAGCTCGCACCTGGGCACGGTCATCGGCGATGACTACCCGATGGATCACTTCGACATCGTCAACCAGTCGCTGGGTCTGGTTGGCAAAGGCGCGGATCCGGTGCGGCTGTTCGTCGAGCATGCCGCGCGGTTGAAAGCCGCCGGGGTCTAGGCGGCGCTCGGGGTGCGGGAGCGACCGAGGACGGTGGTCCAGCGCTCGGAAAGAATCACCCCGCCCAGCGTCAGCAAGCCACCGACCAGGTGATACATCGCCAGTTGTTCCTTCAATACCACCGCTGCAATCAGCGCGGTGATCAACGGCAGCAGGTTGAAGAACAGCGTGGTTCGGCTTGGCCCCAGACGCTGTACGGCCTGCATCCACGCCAGCGGTGCGAGCATCGAGGCCAGCAGGCACGCGTACAGCACCAGCGGAATGTTCTGCAGGGTCAGGCCGGTTTTCGGCGACGCGGCGTACAGCGGAAACAGCACCACCACCGCCACCAGCACCTGCAAATACAGCAACACCAGCGGCGGCAGGCGCAGCTGCCATTTTTTCAGCAGGGTGCTGTAGATCGCATAGGCGAGGGTGGCGATCAGCATCATCGCGTCGCCCAGGTTCACCCCGTGTTGCAGCAGTGCGCCGAGGCTGCCGGACGACACCACCACCAGCACACCGGCGAATGAAAGTACGGCACCGACCAGCGCGCCGGCGGTCAGGCGCTGGCCGAGGCTGATGATCGCCATGGCCAGCGACATCAGCGGCATCAGCGAGAGGATGATGCCCATGTTGGTGGCGCTGGTCATGGTCGCGGCGAAGTAGGCCAGGCTCTGGTAGACCGCCATGCCGAGCACGCCGAGGATGAAAATCTTGCCCAGGTTCGGGCGGATCTGCGGCCAGTGCGCAATTACTTTTTTGAGCATGAACGGCGTGAACAGCAGACCGGCGAGCAGCCAGCGGTAGAAGCCGATCTCGGCGGGAAAGATCGCGCCAACGGCCAGCTTGTTGATCACGGTGTTGCCGGCCCAGATAAAAATCGCCAGCAGGGGAAACGCGTATTGCATGGGAGGAGAAACCAGTACGTTGATGAACGATGATTATCCCCTGTCTGGATGCAGGCCTATACTGCGAACCGGACAACCCGCCCCTGATTCCGGACAGCATGAACAGTAAACACATCGATCTGCTGGATTTCAGCGA
Source organism: Pseudomonas sp. GW821-FHT11D10 (assembly GCF_058808435.1). Classification (NCBI taxonomy): domain Bacteria; kingdom Pseudomonadati; phylum Pseudomonadota; class Gammaproteobacteria; order Pseudomonadales; family Pseudomonadaceae; genus Pseudomonas; species Pseudomonas sp. GW821-FHT11D10. The sequence goes on from NZ_JBXARR010000005.1 coordinate 319,919, forward strand.
ACTGCCGTCGGCGGTGTATTTCCGCTATGCCGACTTCAACGCCCATGAATACGCCGCGCCGCACCGCCATCCGTGGGGCACGCTGGAGTACGCGGCCCACGGCGTGCTGCACATGGATGTCGATGGCAGCCGCTTCATGTCGCCGCCGCAATACGCGGTGTGGGTGCCGCCGCAGGTCGAGCACAGTTTCTACAGCCATCAACCGGTCAACTATCGGGCGGTCTGTCTGGCGCCGGATGTCTGTTCCGATTTGCCGGCGCAGGCCTGCACCCTGGCGATCAGCGACATTCTTAAGGCGATCCTCAAGGACTTCGCCGCTCGCGATGTGAAGATTCCGGCGTTTGAAGCTGACCAGCGTCTGGCCCAGGTGCTGGTGGATCAACTGCGCCAGGCGCCGGTTCACCAATGCTATCTGCCCTACGCCAGCAGCCCCGGATTGCTGACCATCCTCGAAACCCTGCAGGCCGAGCCCGGCAACAACGAACCGCTGGCGCACTGGGCGGCGCAAGTGCATGTCAGCGAGCGCACCCTTGCCCGGCAATTTGTGCGGGAGCTGGGGATGAGTTTCGGCGAATGGCGCCAGCGGCTGCGTTATCTCGCGGCGATCGAGGCGCTGGAGTCGGCGCGCAGTGTGCAGGAGATCGCGTTCGACCTTGGTTACAGCAGCGGCTCGGCCTTCATCGCCATGTTCGCCCGGCAGGCCGGATGCACGCCGGAGCAATACCGGCGCAGCCATCTTGAAGGCAGGAAGGTGTAACAAGCTTTGACTACACTCAGCCGGAGGCCGCCTCCATCGAGGCGGCGCCAAGGAGAAAACTCCATGAAGATGCTGCGTGTCCCTTTGTTGATGATCGGTCTGCTGCTGTGCTCCCAGGGTTTCGCCGCCACGGCGCAACAGAACAAGATGACCACCTGCAACGCCGACGCCACGGCCAAGAGCCTCAAGGGTGACGAGCGCAAAGCCTTCATGAGCACCTGCCTCAAGGCAGCGCCGGCGGCCAACGACGCCAAGGCGTTGACCCCGCAGCAGGAAAAGATGAAAACCTGTAATGCCGATGCCAAGACCAAGGCGCTGACGGGGGATGCGCGCAAGACCTTCATGAGTGATTGCCTGAAGAAAAAATAAGATCGACAGATCGCAGCGAGCGGCAGGGCATCCGCTCGCTTCGGCGCCGGATCGCTGGCAGACTGCCAATCCTTTTACGCCGTTCGTTTTGAGGCTGTATGCCAACGTTTTCTGAGCGTCATGTAGTGTTCTGGGTCAGTTGCATCATCATTTTCGGCGGTCTGTTGCTGGTGTTGCCATTGCGTTTGCTGCCCAGCCTGCTGGCCGGGTTGCTGGTGTTCGAACTGGTCAACATGCTCACCCCGCAACTGCAACGGCTGATCGAAGGCCGGCGCGCGCGCTGGCTGGCGGTGGCGCTGCTGGGCACGCTGGTGGTGAGTGTGCTGACGCTGATCTTCGCCGGTGCCATCAGCTTCCTGCTGCATGAGGCGGAAAACCCCGGCGCTTCCCTCGACAAATTCATGGGCGTGGTCGACCGCGCGCGCGGGCAGTTGCCGCCGTTCATCGACGCCTACCTGCCGGCCAGCGCTGCCGAGTTTCGGGTGGCCATCGGCGACTGGATGAGCAAACACCTGGCTGACCTGCAACTGGTGGGCAAGGACGCGGCGCACATGTTCGTGACGCTGCTGATCGGCATGGTGCTCGGTGCGATCATCGCCTTGCAGCGCGTGCCGGACGTCACCAAGCGCAAACCCCTGGCGGCTGCGTTGTTCGACCGTCTGCACCTGCTGGTTCAGGCGTTTCGCAACATCGTGTTCGCGCAGATCAAGATTTCCCTGCTCAACACCTTCTTCACCGGGATCTTCCTGGCGGTGATCCTGCCGCTGTTCGGGATCAAGCTGCCGCTGACCAAGACCCTGATCGTGCTGACGTTCCTGCTCGGTCTGCTGCCGGTGATCGGCAACCTGATGTCGAACACGCTGATCACCATCGTCGGCCTGTCGCTGTCGATCTGGGTGGCGATTGCGGCGCTGGGCTACCTGATTTTTATCCACAAGCTGGAATACTTTCTCAACGCGCGCATCGTCGGCGGGCAGATCAGTGCCAAGTCCTGGGAGTTGCTGCTGGCAATGCTGGTGTTCGAGGCCGCGTTCGGCCTGCCGGGAGTGGTGGCTGGGCCGATTTATTACGCGTATCTGAAGAGTGAGTTGAAGCTGGGCGGGATGGTTTAGAAGCCGCAATGATCGTTCCCACGCTCTGCGTGGGAACGATCATCGTAGTGTCAGTTGATCGAACCGTAACGTTTCATGGCCTCGATCGCCAGACCACTACCAATGCTGCCAAAGATATTGCCTTCCACATGCCGCGCGTTCGGCAGCATCGCCGAAACGCTGTTGCGCAGTGCCGGAATACCGCTCGAACCACCGGTGAAGAACACCGTATCGACCTGACCCACCGCCACGTTGGCGTCGGCCAGCAACTGGGTGACGCTGCCGCGCACGCGCTCGAGTTGCGAATCGATGGCCGACTCGAACAACTCCCGGGTCAGTTCCACGCTCAGGCCCGACTCGATGCGGTCCAGCGGCACATGACGGCTGTCGTTGTGGGTCAGCTGGATCTTGGTTTCTTCCACTTCCATCGCCAGCCAGTGCCCGGCGCGCTGTTCGATCAGCTTGAACAGACGATCGATGCCGCCGGTGTCCTCGATGTCGTAGCGCATGCTGCCCAGGGCCAGGGTCGATTTCTGCGAGTACACCGAGTTGATGGTGTGCCAGGTCGCCAGGTTCATGTGGTGACTGGTCGGCATGAACGCACCGCTTTTCATGCGGCTGCCGTAGCCGAACAGCGGCATCAGGCCTTGCAGGCTCAACTGTTTGTCGAAGTCGGTCCCGCCGATGTGCACACCGCCGGTGGCAAGGATGTCGTCGTGACGGTTATCCACACCGCGACGCTCGGGGGACAGGCGCACCAGCGAGAAGTCCGACGTACCACCGCCGATGTCGACGATCAGTACCAGCTCTTCCTTCTCGATGGTCGACTCATAGTCGAAGGCCGCGGCAATCGGCTCGTACTGGAACGAAACGTCCTTGAAGCCGAGCTTGCGCGCCACTTCCACCAGGGTGTCTTCGGCTTCCTGGTCGGCCAGCGGATCGTCGTCGACGAAGAACACCGGACGGCCCAGCACCACTTGCTCGAACTCACGACCGGCGGCAGTTTCCGCGCGGCTCTTGAGCTGGCCGATGAACAGACCGAGCAAGTCCTTGAACGGCATCGCGGTGCCGAGGACGCTGGTGTCGTGCTTGATCAGCTTGGAACCGAGCAGGCTCTTGAGCGAGCGCATCAGCCGGCCTTCGTAGCCTTCCAGGTACTCGTGCAGCGCCAGACGGCCGTAAACCGGGCGGCGCTCTTCGATGTTGAAAAAGACCACCGACGGCAGGGTGATCTTGTCGTCTTCCAGCGCGATCATCGTTTCCACGCCGGGGCGCAGCCAGCCGACGGTGGAGTTGGACGTGCCGAAGTCGATGCCGCAGGCACGGGCTGGAGAGGCGTCTTTCATGGTCTTTCGGTTCCGGTCAAAAAAACGGCCGCGCAGTGTATGTCAGTGCGCGACAGATTCGAAGGCCGGTCATCTGCTATTTCACGACTAAGCTTGCTTGAAACTCGCCGCTTTGCCCCAAACTTGCTGGCATGGGCCGGCAGACATACCGGCGGTCGCAAGAACCGCCGTCCACTGCCGATAAACTTCTGTTGCGCCACCCGGTCACAACCTTGAGATCGGTCAACCAGCCTTGCGCGAATCGGCGCATGCTGGCATCGGCGCGAAATCGATAACGGATGGTGATTCCTTCGATGGACTTCAAAGACTATTACAAGATACTCGGCGTGGAGCCGACGGCTGACGACAAGGCAATCAAGGCTGCCTATCGCAAGCTGGCGCGCAAATACCACCCCGATGTCAGCAAGGAAAAGGACGCCGAGGCCAAGTTCAAGGACGCCTCGGAAGCCTATGAAGCGCTGAAAAGCGCCGACAAACGCGCCGAATACGACGACCTGCGCCGTTACGGCCAGCACGGTCAGCCGTTCCAGGGCCCACCGGGCTGGCAGAGCCGTGGCGGCTTCGGCGGCGGCGGTGGCGACACCGGTGACTTCTCGGACTTCTTCAGTTCGATCTTCGGCAATCGCGGCCCCGGTTTCGGTGGCGGCGCTGGCCGGCAATCCCGCAGCGCCGGACGGCGAGGGCAAGACGTGGAACTGGAACTGCCGATCTTTCTGGAAGAGACGCTTTCGAACGAATCGAAAAAGATCAGCTTCCAGGTGCCGCAATACAACGGTTCGGGCCAGCACGTCAGCAACACCAGCAAGAGCCTGAACGTGAAGATCCCGGCGGGCGTGACCGACGGCGAGCGCATCCGCCTCAAAGGCCAGGGCGCACCGGGCATCGGTGGCGGCGCCAATGGCGATCTGTACCTGACCATCCGTTTCGCGCCGCACCCGAAATTCGACGTTGAAGGCGAAAACCTGATCATCACCTTGCCGCTGGCACCGTGGGAGCTGGCGCTGGGCGCCGAAGTGGCCGTGCCGACCCTGACCGGCAAGATCAACCTCAAGGTCCCGGCCGGCAGCCAGAACGGCCAGCGCATGCGTGCCAAGGGCCACGGTCTGCAGAACAAGGCCGGCGAACGCGGTTACCTGTTCGTCCAGCTCAAGGCCGTGATGCCGAAAGCCAACGGCGATGACGTCAAGGCGCTGTGGCAGGAACTGGCGAAGAAAGCCGCCTTCAATCCGCGCGAGAACTTCTGATACTGACGACGGAGTAGCCCATCATGAGCAGCCCCCTGATCGTTCAACTGGACATGGCAGAATTCTGTGAGGCGGCCGACCTGTCGGACGTCTACGTGATCGAAATCGTCGAACACGGCATCCTCGAACCTCAGGGCGCGCAGCCCCGGGAATGGCGCTTCACCGACTATGAACTGGCCCTGGCCAAACGCGCCGCCAAGCTGCGGCGCGACCTTGACCTGGAATGGGAAGGCGTCGCCCTGGCGCTGGACCTGCTGGAAGAAGTGCAGGAGCTGCGGGCCGAGAACCGCATGCTCCGTCAGCGTCTGGCGCGGCTGGTGGTCGAGTAGCGCTTCAAACCTGCCTGGGCAGCGTCACGCTGAACAGCGTTCCGTCGGCTTCGCTTGAACTGACCTCGATCGCCCCGCCGTGGGCGGTCACCACTTCCTTGACGATGAACAGGCCCAGACCGAGGCTGGTCGACGGCTGGCCGAGTTCTTCGTCGGCACTGCGCACCAATGGATCGAAAATCGTGCCGATGGCCTCTTCGGGGATAGGGTTGCCGTAGTTGTGCACGGTCAGCAGCACGTGCCTGGCTTCTCCCTTCAACGTCACGATCACTTCGCGCGGATCGGCGCCATGCTGCAAGGCATTGCCGATCAGGTTCTGCAGCAGTTGATCGATTCGTCCGGGATCCCAGGCACCACGGGTGTCGCCCTCGGTTTTCAGAGTCGGATCGCATTCCGGATTGCCGGCGCAGGCTTCGGCAATGGCTGCTCGCGCCGCGTCGGCCAGGTCCATCGGTGCCGGTTCGATCGGCAGGCTCTTGCCCAGGCGGCTGCGTACCAGTTCCAGCAGGTCGCTGACCATCGCCGCCATGTGCCGCGCGCCTTGCTTGATGTTCAGCGCACAGGACAGCGCATCGCCTTCCAGCGCTGTTTTGCGCATCAGCAATTCGGTGGACATGCTGACCGCTTGCAGCGGTGCGCGCAGGTCGTGACCGAGGATCGCGAGGAAAATGTCGCGCGAGCGGTTGACCTGCTCGGCGTAGGCCGCCGTCGATTCGGCGAGGGCTTCATCGATGGCTTCGTTGAAGCGGATCATGTCCTGAAAGTACGCCATGTCCGGCGATTCCAGACTGTTGACCCAGAGGCGAATCACGCAGGCCCGCAGGTGGCGGAATTCCGAAGTCATCTGTACCAGATCGAAGCCGACGGTGTGCCGCAGCTCGCCATGGCTGGCGCCGGCCTTGTCCAGGCTCGGGGTTTTCTCCGGGCCTTCGCCCTTGGCCTTGGCGATTTGTTCGCGGGCGGTCTGTGCGGTGTCCATGTCCCGCGCGGCGGCCAGCAGGATGGCCTTGGCATGATCGCGCAACGCCGCCTGATCCATGGTGTCGGCCGCCGGCGTGATCGTGCGGGCGAACTGCTCCCATTCCTCGACGATGTGATCCGCGTGTTGCCTGATGAAGTCGGATAAACGCATGACCGGGTTCCTGGAAAATCAAGGCGGGGCGTGTCGAATAGTAGTCCGTTTGGGCGGGAAAGAAAGCGCCGTTCGGGGGTGAAACTTCTACTGACAAGACGCCGTATCCCCAGACATATGTACCGCAGGCCAGAACCGGCACCATGGTCTGCTTTCGTTCCATTTCCAGGAGCGAAACCATGTCCGAAACCCCTGTCATCGAACCTTCGCCAGACAGCATTGCACCGCCCGCCGGGCCGGTGGTTTCACAGAGTCTGCACGGTGCGTTTCTCGCACATTCGAGCCCTGACTGGTTGATCGACGCACCGGCGCGACAGCGCGAAGCCTTGAAACAGGCTGATGTCGCCGTGCCTGACTGGTACCGGCGCGCGTCACGCGACCAGCGCAAGGCGGCAGGCGATGCGGTGGCCGCCAGCGTCGCTGCCCAGGCACGCCTGGACCAGGCCATGTCGGGCTTTCAGGATGTCGACAGCTTCGCCGCGCCACTGCTGGTCAAGGCTCTCAAGGACCGCTTCAACGTGACGCTGGACGTCAACATGACCTGGCTGGTGCTGAACAAACCGGTGGAGGCAGGGATCTTCGCCATCGAAATCGATCGTTTCGAAGTCCTGAGACTGCCGTTGTTGCAGGCGGCGCTGCACAACTTCGAAGCCCGAGAGTGTCATCCCGGTTTTTTTCATCGCAGTTCAGGTTTTCATGGCGAGACGGCTGTGGAGGGCACGCTTGCGCCGTTGAGCACGCAACTGACCGTCGAGCAGTTCACCGGCCTGTGCCGTTCGCTGGACATCGGGGCGAAATATCAGCAGTACCTCAAAACCTTCCTGTATCCGGGGGAGGCGCTGCGCGAAACCTTCATCGACGCGCACAGGAGCGCGCTGCGTGCGGCTGCAGAACTGGCGCTGATCAAAGGCGATATCGGACCCGAGGACTACACCTCGATGCGCGCGATCCTCAACGGCGACCTGGCCCCGCGCCAGGGTCGTCGGCAGATCTGGTTCCGTGACCTGGGGTTGATGGGCCGGCGCATGACCGGCTGCGTGATGTTCACGATCTGCGAGAAGTATCGGTACAGCGACGATGCGATTCTGTATATCCCGGGTGATCCCGAGCACCCGCTCAAACGCTACAGCGGCGGGGACATCGCCGCGATGTTCAAGCGGCGCTTCACCGCGCGGGACGCCACCCAGGCCCATCCGGCGGAACCGAATGCCTACCAGCGGTTTTTCAGCCGGTTCGTGGCCTATGCCGACCGGCCGCGCTACTTCAACCAGTTCACCGATGACACACCGAACCGCACCTTCACGCAAAGGCTGGCGCCTTACGGACCGCTGCTCAACGAGATTTACAAGGTACTCAATCCAATCACGGGGGCGCTGATCGGGATCAAGGAGTTACCGCCAACGGCGCCGGTCGAGCAAGTACCCAATGCCGATCCGTATCTGAATCCGGTCGACCTGTCTCGCCGGGGCGGCGGGCTCTGGTCGGACAACGCCGACCTGTGGCAATACCAGTTCGAGCAACACCGCGACCGGCTGATCGCAGACGCTCGCAGTCACGCCGTGCCCACGGCGGATGTCGACGCAAAAGTGCGTTCAGAGAAGCTCGCCGCGTTGTTGAACATCGGCATGCTGGTGCTGACGGGCGTCTCGATGTTCGTGCCGGTGCTGGGCGAAGTGATGATGGTGGTAATGACCGGGCAACTGTTCGAAGAAACCTTCGAAGGCGCCATCGAGTGGAGCGAAGGTGATCGCAAGGACGCCAGGGCGCATCTGCTCGATGTCGCAGAAAACCTGGCATTGATGGCCGTGATGGCGGGCGCCGCCAAGGGCCTGGTGAAACTGACGGCGGCCAGGTCGGTACCAGTCATCGAAAACCTGCACCCGGTCGAGTTGCCCGATGGGGCCTCCCGCTTGTGGAAGCCTGATTTGAGCGGCTACGAGAGCCCGCTCCTGCTGGAACCGCACGCGGTACCGAATGAGTTGGGGCAATACCGGTTGGGAGACAAAACCTGTATCCGCTTTGACGGCAAGGCCTACCAGCAGAGCTATGACGAATCACTCAAAGCCTGGCGTATTGAGCACCCAAGCGATCCGCACGCTTTCCAGCCCCCTCTGACGCACAACGGCGCCGGCGCCTGGCGGCATACCTTGGAGCGCCCGCAAGACTGGGACCGATTGACTCTGTTACGCCGTATCGGCCACAGCACCGATACCTTCGCCGACACACAGTTGCTGACGCTGGCCGACGTCGCGGGTGTCAGCGACAACGCCTTGCGCAAGATGCACCTGGACAACGCCTTGCCGCCGCCAGAACTGATGGACGCCATGGGCTTGTTCCGTGCCGAGCGCGATGCCGGGGTGATCGTCGAGCAGGTAGCGGGCGCGCAAGACATCGACGGTCGCTATCTGCAGGTGGTGCCGCTGCTGCCCGACATGCCGCGCTGGCCGTGGGGGCGACAATTGCAAGTCTACGACTCACCCGACTTTTCAGGTTCCGCTCGCCGTTTTGGCAGCCGTCGCGGGGGCAAGGCGCCGATCCGGGTGAGTCGCCAGGAGATCCTGGACGGCGCACTGCCGGCACGGATTCTGGCGTCGCTGGATGAACCCGAAGTCGTGCGCCTGCTCGGTGGCGAACCGGCACGGGTTCAAGCCTTGCGAGTCCAAGAGTTCGCCAGGCAGATAGCCGACTTCGCCGACACACACAAACCGGCCCTGTTCGAAAGCCTCATGCGCGGCAGCGACCCCGTCGCCCCCCGAGTGGCCAGGCTGCAACGCATCCAGCCCGGTCTGAGCGAGGCCGCAGCCCGTGCCGTATTGCGTCAGGCGGATGCCGTAGAACTGGCTCGCCTGGACGGGGCCGGGCAGGTTCCGTTGCATTTGCACGAACTCAGTCGCTGGTATGCCGGTGAAGGGCGCCTGACCCGGGCCATGGCCGGGTTGCACAGCGACACCATGGCCTCGGACGACAGCGCCCGACTGGCGTTGCATACATTGAGCAGGTTGCCGGGCTGGCCCGCTAACGTCCGACTGGAACTGCGCCAGGGCAGTATCAGCGGCCCGTTGGTGGAGTCCATTGGCAGCGAGACCGCGCCGCAGCGCAAGTACCTGGTGAAGAACGGTTCAGCGTGGCAAGCCTTCAATGACCGTGCGGAAACGCTCAACAGTGTGCCGGTCAAGAGTGACAACTTTTACGCCTCGCTGATGCACGCCCTGCCCGATGAAGCGCGGCGCTCGATAGGGCTGCCGCATGTGGGGCAACACGCCGAACTGCAAACCGCGATCGTGGATTTCGCACTCGCCCACCGTCGCGAATCCGCACAGATGCTTCGAGTCGCTTCCGCCCCCGGGCCCTGGTTCAAGCCACCACAACGGATCGCCTCCGGGTTGCTCGGGTACCCGGCCAGCGGCGAGGGGCCGGGCGTGGATCCGGTGCTGGTCAGTCACGTCGAGAATCTCTACGGACTGGACGGCAATCAGGCCCGTAGTTTCATTCTTGAGCAGTGGCGGCTGGGAAAGACCGACCAGCAGATCTATCACCTGCTCCAGAACCGGCTCAAGGAATGGCAAGACCTGGAAAGCACCCTTGAACAATGGCTGCTGTCGCAAGACCTGCGTCTGCATGCCAACCGTGACGACTTCATCAACGTGGTGCACAACATCAAGGAGTGCTGGCGCAGCGCGCCGTTGGCCGCACACAGCGCAGAAGCGGCGCGCGTCACGATCTTCAGTGCGGCACCGTTGCCGCCGTTGCCGGCCAGCTTCGCCCACGTACGTGAGTTGAACCTGCGCGCGCCGTTGGTCGCCGATACCCTGTCAGCGTTTCCCAACGTGGAGAAGCTGACACTGATCGCCGGTGTCGCAGAGTTCGACAGGGTGCACGCGGTATTGAAAACGCTGCGCCACATGAGCCGCCTGAAACTGTCGACACCCATTACCGGACAAGTCGCCTCCAGGCTGCGGGAGCTGACGCGACTCGAAGAGCTGGAGCTGCATTGCACCAGCAACGGCGTCAGCCCGGTGTTGCCCGTGACGCTTGACGTCAGTGGCATGCGCCAGTTGCGCAAGCTGGAAATCGCCAGCGTGCAGATGCACCAGTGGCCACGCGGTGTTCTGGATTTGCCGCGGCTTGAGCGCTTGAACCTGCGCAGGACAGCGATCAATACCTTGCCGATGGAAATCTACGAAGGCCACCAGCGCCTGTTGTCCGGTTTATCGCTGGACTGGGCGAAATTCCCGCGCCGGGTATTCAAGCCGATCTACGAATTTGTCCGCAGTCAGCCGCGACACCTGATCGATCTGGACGAGATGGTCAGCGACTACTGCCGTGGCGAGCTCAAGCGGTTCGTGGGCATGGAACCGAACCTGTTCGATGTCCTGAGCAACGGGTTCAAGGCACAGTGGCCGGATGTCGCCAGCCGGCTCGCAGCGATTGAAACCTTGAGCGACCAGTACAGCGAACTCAACAGGCTGGAGGAATGGGTCGGTCCCGAGCCGACGGTGTTCAACGGTGGCGTCATCCGTTCGGCAGTGGCCGAAGCCTTGAAGGCCAGTTGGCGTGGCGGGCTGTTCCAGCGTTATGGCGCACGTACCGAAAGCGTGTTTTTCAACCTGTATGTGAGTCTGCCCAACGATGCCTCGGTGCTGGATATTTCCGGTGCCCCGGTAGAGACCCTGCCGACGTTGTCCGCCGCAGGTTTCAGCCATGTCAAAAGTCTGCACCTGGCAGGGTTACAGGCGCCGGTCGAGCAACTGCGCGGTTTCATCGGCACTTTTTCAGGCGTCGATACCCTGGACTTGAGTCATTGTGGCGTGAATGAATTGCCACTGCAGGCAGATACCCTGCCGGCACTCGAATACCTGAACCTGCACAACAATCCTCTGACCCGTGTCGATGTCAGCGGCATGAATCGCCTGAAGGCGCTGGATCTGAGCGCGACGGCCCTGCGCGAATGGCCGGTCGGGGTCGAAGACTTGCCCGGATTGACCTGGCTGGATGTCAGCGACAGCCAGCTCACCTCGTTGCCGCAGACGCTGCTGACGCGCGACACGCTGCTGCTCGATACCAGCCTCACTGGCAACCCGTTGAGCGAGGAGAGTGAAACGGCCCTTGCCACTGCGCGCCAGCGGATCGAAGACAAATTGGGTCTGCGCTCCGGTTCGCTGCAACGCTTCGCCCTGGAGGAACCGCGCCATCGCACACCGCCCACGGAAACCGGCTCGGTAATCGCCCGGCGGCTGTTGCCATTGCCGCCGCTGCCCGCAGGCGATGGAACCAGCGGATTTGTTGTGCGATTACAACGCCTGCGCCCCGAATACGACACGCCTGGCGCAACAGCGTCGATTGAGCGGATGCGCAGCGCCGGGATGGACGAGATCCGGATCAATGCCCGGATCGAGCACTGGGAACAGACGTTCGAATCACTGACCCGGCGCCTGAATGACTGGTTGTTCACCCATGAGACCCGTGGCATGGACTGGGTCATATCGTCGCGAAGCCGGCAGATAGCTGCGCAGCGCATCCTGCAATGCTGGCGCTACGGCACGTTCGACTGGAATGGTGTGGCCGACATGGAGTTGAGTCTCGATGGTTTGCAGGTGGGCAATCTGCCCGAGTTACCGGAGGCCATGCCATCTGTGGACCGACTGAATCTGTCAGGGGTCAGACTGTCTGCCGAAGGCTCCAACGGATTTCTTGGCGCCTTCACTCAAGTGCGCCGGCTGAACCTTTCCGGCAACCACCTGCAAATCATCCCCGAACCTGTCAGGCAGATGCGTCAGCTGAGGCGTCTGGAGCTGTCGCTGACGGGGCTGGCGGACTCCGCTCCGTTGTACCCGGTGCTGACGGAACTGCCGCAATTGGAGTGGCTGGGGTTGAGCCACAACAGCCTGCGCACCTTCAGCGTTACGGGCCTCGGCCGCCTGGAACGCCTGGACCTGCGTGACAACCTGCTCACGCAATGGCCCGAGGGCGCGCTGCAATCGGAGCATTTGCAGGCGATTGACCTGAGCAACAACGAAATTCCGTCGATTCCTGACGAGCTGTATGACGACACTCATGCCGCGCTGCTCGCCGGCAGCAACCTTGCGGAAAACTACGAAATATCCCAGTCGAGTCTGCTCCGTCTGCGCGAGTACGCCGATGCGCATGGACGACACGATGTACTCGGCCTGACGTACGCCGAAATCGACCGGATGATCGATGATCTGGATAGCTCCACAGACAGTGATATCGAGCTTGCAGACAGTGAGATGGAACCGGATGAAGTGGTGCCCGCACTCGACGAAAACGTGCTCGATCAGCAGGTCACACCGTGGGTCGAAAACATGACGCCCGAGGATGCCGGGCGTTGTCGGGCCATGTGGCAGCGGTTAGCCGCGGAACCGGACAACGCAGCCTTTTTTCATCTGCTTTCGCGGATGCCGGACACCGAGGAGTTCCGGGTATTTCGCGCTGACCTGACCCGCCGGGTCTGGGAAATCGTCGAGGCAGTCGATGGCAGCCAGGAGTTGCGCGACGTGCTGTTCTCCATGGCCAGAACGCACACGACCTGCGTCGACGGACGAACCCTGGCGTTCAGTGAAATCGAGGTCAAGGTGTATGAGTACAACGCCTTGCGACACTTGCAGCCAGGTCTTGCGGCTAAAGGGCGCGTCTTGCTCGACTTGTCCCGTCAGCTGTTTCGCCTGGGGGAGGTGGAAAAACTCGCTGCACGCAACATTGGGCGTCACGCCGATCCGGCGGAAGTGCGTCTGCAATATCGAATCGGTCTGACTTCAGGTTGGGAGGACGGTCTGCAACTGCCGGGGCAGCCCAGCCATATGCGCTTTGCCCGGCCGATCAGGGGCGAGGAGTTGATGACTGCCCGCAACGCGATTGTGAAGGCCGAAAAAAGCGAGACGTTCTATGAAGAACTGATCAGCCGCGATTACTGGGTGCAGTACCTGACCGAGAAATACCCGGATGAGCTCGGCGCACTCAAGCACAGCGCAGATGAAAAGCTGCAACGACTTGAGGATGAATATGAGGACGTGACCAGCACGGCGTACCAGGAGGCGGTGCAGATGCTGGAGGTCGAACGCAGTATCGAGCGCAACCAGCAACTGATTGCTCTGTCGCGCCTGGAAACAGGCGAGCCGGTGACGGTCAGTCTCGAGGGTGAGCAACCCGGCCCTTCGCGTTATACGATGGACGCTTCAACGCGCTGAAGCACTGCCAGCCCCGGTCGTCGAAAGCCTCGACGACCGGGGCGCTGACTCAGAACAGAAAGTAACGCTGCGCCATCGGCAGGGTTTCGGCCGGTTCACACCAGAGCAACACGCCGTCGGCCTTGACCTGATAGGTCTGCGGGTCGACGTCGATGTTCGGCAGGTAATCGTTGTGGATCAGGTCGGTTTTCTGCACGTCACGGCAACCTTTGACCACGGCGATTTTCTTCTTCAGGCCTAATGCTTCGGGCAGTCCCGATTCCTGCGCCGCCTGACTGATGAAGGTCAGGCTGGTGGCGTGAAGCGAGCCACCGTAACTGGCGAACATCGGGCGGTAGTGCACCGGTTGCGGGGTCGGGATCGACGCGTTGGCGTCGCCCATCAGGCTGGCGGCGATGGCGCCGCCCTTGAGGATCAGCGTCGGTTTCACGCCGAAGAACGCCGGGCGCCACAGCACCAGATCGGCCCACTTGCCGACTTCCACCGAACCCACTTCATGGCTGATGCCGTGGGTGATCGCCGGGTTGATCGTGTACTTGGCGATGTAGCGTTTGGCGCGGAAGTTGTCGTTGCCTTCGCCGTCCTGCGCGAGCGGGCCGCGCTGCTTTTTCATCTTGTCGGCGGTCTGCCAGGTGCGTGTGATGACTTCGCCGACGCGGCCCATGGCCTGGCTGTCGGAGCTGATCATCGAGAACGCGCCGAGGTCGTGGAGGATGTCTTCGGCGGCAATGGTTTCGCGGCGGATGCGGCTTTCGGCGAACGCCACGTCTTCGGCAATGCTCGGGTCGAGGTGGTGGCAGACCATCAGCATGTCGAGGTGTTCGTCGATGGTGTTGCGGGTGAACGGCCGGGTCGGGTTGGTCGAACTCGGCAGCACGTTGGCGAAACCGCAGGCCTTGATGATGTCCGGCGCATGGCCGCCACCGGCACCTTCGGTGTGATAGGTGTGGATGGTCCGGCCCTTGAACGCGCCGAGGGTGGTTTCGACGAAACCGGACTCGTTGAGGGTGTCGGTGTGGATTGCCACTTGCACGTCGTACTGGTCGGCGACGCTCAGGCAGTTGTCGATGCTCGCCGGGGTGGTGCCCCAGTCTTCATGCAGCTTGAGGCCGATGGCGCCGGCCTTGACCTGTTCGATCAGAGGCTCCGGCAGGCTGGCGTTGCCCTTGCCGGTGAGGCCGATGTTCATCGGGAACGCATCCGCTGCCTGGAGCATCCGCGCCAGGTGCCACGGCCCAGAGGTGCAGGTGGTGGCGTTGGTGCCGGTGGCAGGTCCCGTGCCGCCGCCGATCATGGTGGTGACGCCGCTCATCAGCGCTTCTTCGATCTGCTGCGGGCAGATGAAGTGGATGTGGGTGTCGATGCCGCCGGCGGTGAGGATCATGCCTTCACCGGCGATCACTTCGCTGCTGGCGCCGATGGCGATGGTCACGCCGGGCTGCACGTCCGGGTTGCCGGCCTTGCCGATGGCGGCGATGCGTCCGTCCTTGAGGCCGACGTCGGCCTTGACGATGCCCCAGTGGTCGATGATCAGCGCGTTGGTGATGACGGTGTCGACCACTTCGGCCGCCAGTAACTGGCTCTGGCCCTGGCCGTCGCGGATCACTTTGCCGCCGCCGAATTTCACTTCTTCGCCGTAGGTGGTGAAGTCCTGTTCGACCTCGATCCACAGCTCGGTGTCGGCCAGGCGCACCTTGTCGCCGACGGTGGGGCCGAACATGTCGGCGTAGGCTTGTCTGGAAATCTTCATCTAGCGTCCTTCAGAGAAATAACGGTACACGCGGACTCAGAGGTCACCCATGACCCGTCCGGCAAACCCGAACACCCGCCGGTGCCCGGCGTAATCCACCAGTTCCACTTCGCGGCTCTGGCCCGGCTCGAAACGCACCGCCGTGCCTGCCGGAATGTTCAGGCGCATGCCACGGCTGGCCGCGCGGTCGAAGGTCAGGGCGTCGTTGGTTTCGAAGAAGTGATAGTGCGAGCCGACCTGGATCGGCCGGTCGCCGCTGTTCGCCACCTTCAGGCTGACGGTGCGACGACCGACGTTGAGTTCGATGTCGCCGGACTGGATCCGGTATTCGCCGGGAATCATCAGTTCGCTCCTTGCAGGACTTTGTAATAGAGGGCCGTCGGGCGGTAGGTGCCGTTCGGGTCGCAGGCGTAATCGGGAATTTCCCCGGCGCGGGTGTAACCCAGGGCCTTGTAGAAATCTTCGGCGGGGGAGCCGGCCTCGGTGTCGAGGTAAAGCATGCCGCGCTTGTATTGGCGGGCTGCCAGCTCAAGCGCTTCCATCAACTGCTGGCCGAGGCCGCGCCGCCGGGCGTGTTCGCGCACCAGCAGTTTTTGCACCTCGGCGCGGTTGAGGCCGTTGGCTTTCTGGCACAGGCTCAACTGGACGCTGGCCTGCACCTGTTCGTCCTTGACCACCACCCACAGCAAGACGTTGCCCTTGTTCAGGTTGTCCTGCACATCGTCGAAATAGGCGCGGGCCTGCGCGGCATCGAGATCGGCCATGAAGCCGACGCTGGCGCCATAACCCACGGCGTCGAGCAGCAGGTCGATCAGGCCCTGACGATAGTGCGCAAAACTTTCAGCATTGACGCGTCGCAGTTGGGCGGGGTTCATCGGTGTCACTCCTTGTGGGCGGGCGGCGGCTCCGCGCCAGGATTGAGGGTCAGTTGCATGAAGGTCAGGTCGAGCCAGCGGCCGAACTTGGTGCCGACTTGCGGCATCTGCCCGGTGGTGATGAAACCGGCGCGTTCGTGCAGGCGGATCGATGCGGCGTTGCCGCTCTCGATGGCGGCGACCATCACGTGCTTGTCGCAGGTCTTCGCGCGTTCGATCAGCGCGGTCATCAGCTGCGGGCCGAGGCCGTTGCCGCGCTGGTCGCTGCGCACGTAGACCGAGTGCTCGACGGTGTGGCGGAAACCGTCGAACGGCCGCCAGTCGCCGAACGAAGCGTAGCCGAGGGTGGTGTTGTCGGCGTCGACGATCACCAGGATCGGATAACCCTGGGCCTGGCGCGCACTGAACCACGCTTGACGGTTGCCGAGATCGACCGGGGATTCGTTCCAGATCGCCGTGGTGTTGAGCACGGCGTCGTTGTAGATGTCGCGGATCGCCGGCAGGTCGGCGTGCAGTGCATCGCGAATGGTGTAAGTCATGGTGCGGCCTCAGACGATCGGTTGGTGGACGGTGACCAGTTTGGTGCCGTCGGGGAACGTCGCTTCGACCTGGATCTCCGGGATCATTTCCGGGATGCCTTCCATCACCTGATCGCGGGTCAGCAGGGTGGTGCCGTAGTGCATCAGCTCGGCCACGGTCTGGCCGTCACGGGCGCCTTCGAGCAGCGCTGCGGAGATGAAGGCCATGGCTTCCGGATAATTGAGCTTCACGCCACGGGCCAGTCGCCGCTCGGCAACGAGGCCGGCGGTGAAGATCAGCAGCTTGTCTTTTTCGCGTGGGGTCAGGTCCATCGTTTGAAATCCATTGTCGGCAGTTGAAGAAAAATCAGGTATTCCAGATTCGGGGAGGCAGGGCTTCACGGCCGAGCAACACAGGCCTGAGCAGTCGCCACAGATCGATCAACCACCCACGCGCCAGCAACGCTTCACTGGCCAGGCAACGGGCGACCAACAGACCGGGCAACTGCGTCAGATCCCCGCGCACGTCGTGGCCCAACGAACGGCAGCGCTCCAGCAGTTCAGCATCGACTTCACCGGTCACCAGCAACGTCGCAAACACCGGATTGCCATCCAGCCCGATCGGCGAATCCAGCAATCCGTCATCACCGACGATGCGCTGGCGTTCATGCCACAACAACCGCCCATCACGGCGAATATCCAGATGCGCCTGAAAATGCCCGAGGTCGAAACGCTCGCCACTGGCTGGACGCCCGAGTGCCACCACGTCCCAGTAGAACAGCCGCGCATCGCCTTCAAGCTCGATCGAGGTCGTGAGTTCAGCCTGGGCGGCGCTGTAGACGATGGTCTCCTGAGGTAGCCATTCCAGTGTCGCGCCATCGGCGACATGCAGGTTCAGCGACTGATAAGCGGGCCCCGCCGCGCGATACCACTTGGCCGCGCCGGGGCTGGTGATCTGTGCCCAGGCGCCTTGTTCGACGCGGGCGCTGATGTCCAGCCGGTCACCGCCGGCGATCCCGCCCGGCGGGTGGACGATGATGTGCTGGCAGACCTCGGGCCCTTCGGCGTAAAGATGTTTTTGCACCCGCAACGGGCCGAGGTGGCGGCGTCGGGTCGGCCGCGTGCAATCGCCGAAGCGGGCGTAGGCCAGCTCCAGCTCGGCGTGCCAGCTCGGGGTAAACAGGGCAGTCGCAACAGGTAAGTTCATGTTTTCTGATTATCGTTAGGACGCTACAGATTAGACCGTAACCTCAAATAGTCACCAGCCCGCGTACACCTTCGGCTTCCATATTTTCGCCACGGCCCTGCTGCACGATCTCGCCCCGGGACATCACCAGGTACTGATCGGCCAGTTCGGCGGCGAAATCGTAGAACTGCTCCACCAGCAGAATCGCCATGTCGCCACGGGCCGCGAGCTTCTTGATCACTGCGCCGATTTCCTTGATCACCGACGGCTGGATGCCTTCGGTGGGTTCGTCGAGGATCAGCAACCGTGGGCGGCTGGCCAAAGCGCGGCCAATCGCGAGCTGCTGTTGCTGCCCCCCGGACAGATCGCCGCCGCGCCGCTGTTTCATTTGCAGCAGCACCGGGAACAGCTCGTAGATGAACGCCGGAACCTCTTTGGCTTCGCTGCCGGGGAAACGCGACAGGCCCATCAGCAGATTCTCTTCCACGGTCAGCCGGCCGAAGATCTCCCGGCCCTGCGGCACGTAGGCGATCCCGGCGTGCACCCGTTGATGCGGCTTGAACGTGGTGATCGGTTTACCTTCCCAGTTCACCGCGCCTTCCTTGGCCGGCAACAGGCCCATCAGGCATTTGAGCAGCGTGGTCTTGCCCACGCCGTTACGGCCGAGCAGGCAGGTCACTTCGCCGACCTTCACGTCAAAGCTCAGGCCGCGCAGGATGTGGCTTCCGCCGTAGTACTGGTGCAGCTTGTCGACTTGCAGCATGTTCAATTCCTCTTCAGCGGCCGAGATAGACTTCGATCACGCGCTCGTTGTCCTGCACCTGTTCCAGTGAGCCTTCAGCCAGTACGCTGCCTTGGTGCAACACGGTGACGTGGTCGGCAATCGAGCCGACGAAACCCATGTCGTGTTCCACCACCATCAGCGAATGCTTGCCCGCGAGCGACTTGAACAGCTCGGCGGTGAACTCGGTTTCGGCGTCGGTCATGCCCGCCACCGGTTCGTCGAGCAGCAACAGCTGCGGGTCTTGCATCAGCAACATGCCGATTTCCAGAAACTGTTTCTGCCCGTGGGACAGCAGCCCGGCCGGACGGTTGACCGAAGTGGTCAGGCGAATCGTGTCGAGCACTTCGCTGATCCGGTCTTTCTGCTCGCCGCTCAATTTCGCCCGCAGGCTGGCCCACACCGACTTGTCGGTTTTCTGCGCCAGCTCAAGGTTCTCGAACACGCTCAACGCTTCGAACACCGTCGGTTTCTGGAACTTGCGCCCGATGCCGGCCTGGGCGATCTGCACTTCGCTCATCTGCGTCAGGTCGAGGGTTTCGCCGAACCACGCCTTGCCGTGGCTCGGCCGGGTCTTGCCGGTGATCACGTCCATCAGCGTGGTCTTGCCCGCGCCGTTGGGGCCGATGATGCAGCGCAGTTCGCCGACGCCGATGTACAGGTTCAGATTGTTCAGCGCTCGGAAGCCGTCGAAGCTGACGCTGATGTCTTCCAGGGTCAGGATCGTGCCGTGACGGGTGTCGAGGCCCGGACCGACGCGTTGCCCGAGGCCGATCGAGTCGCGGCTGGTGCCTTCGTCCTTGTTGGGCTCCACCGGGAAAAAGGCCGGTTCCAGCATGAATTCAGCGCTCGCCGTGACTCTCATGATTCACCTCGTTTCTTCAGCAGACCGATCACGCCTTTGGGCAGGTACAACGTCACGACGATGAACAGCGCGCCGAGGAAGAACAGCCAGTATTCGGGGAAGGCCACGGTGAACCAGCTCTTCATGCCGTTGACCACACCGGCGCCGAGCAGCGGGCCGATCAGGGTGCCGCGCCCGCCAAGGGCCACCCACACGGCGGCCTCGATCGAGTTGGTCGGCGACATTTCGCTCGGGTTGATGATCCCCACCTGCGGCACGTACAGCGCACCGGCCAGACCACATAACACTGCACTCAAGACCCAGACGAACAGCTTGAAACCCCGTGGGTCGTAGCCGCAGAACATCAGGCGGTTTTCCGCATCGCGAAGCGCTGTCAGCACCCGGCCGAACTTGCTGCGCGCCAGCCGCCAGCCAATGAACAGGCTCGCCACCAGCAACAGTACCGTCGCCAGAAACAGCACCGCACGAGTGCCGGGTTCGGTGATGCCGAAACCGAGGATCGTGCGGAAATTGGTGAAGCCGTTGTTGCCACCGAAGCCGGTCTCGTTGCGGAAAAACAGCAGCATCCCGGCGAAGGTCAGGGCCTGGGTCATGATCGAGAAGTACACGCCCTTGATCCGCGAACGGAAGGCGAAGAAACCGAACACCAGCGCCAGCAATCCCGGGGCGAACACCACCAGGCACATCGCCCAGAGGAAGTTGCCGGTGCCGCTCCAGTACCACGGCAATTCGGTCCACGACAGGAAGGTCATGAACGCCGGCAAGCCATCGCCGGCGGCCTGACGCATCAGGTACATGCCCATCGCATAACCGCCGAGGGCGAAGAACAGACCGTGGCCCAGCGACAAAAGACCTGCGTAACCCCAGACCAGATCCAGTGCCAGGGCAACGATGGCGTAGCAGAGAATCTTGCCGACCAGTGTCAGGGTGTAAGCGGAAACGTGCAGCGCACTTTCCGCCGGCAACAGCGACAGTAGCGGCAGGGCGATCAGCAAGGCGAGAACCACCGCGCCGACAGCGAGAGTTACTTTGGGGCCGGCCTTTTGTGTGGCCGTGACTAGTAGAGGCTGGTTCATCAGTCGATCACCCGTCCTTTCAGTGCGAAGAGGCCTTGCGGACGTTTCTGGATGAACAGAATGATCAGCGCGAGGATCAGGATCTTGCCGAGCACCGCACCGATCTGCGGTTCGAGAATCTTGTTGGCGATGCCCAGGCCGAACGCGGCGAACACGCTGCCGGCCAGTTGGCCGACACCGCCGAGCACCACCACCAGGAACGAGTCGATGATGTAGCTCTGGCCGAGGTCCGGGCCGACGTTGCCGATCTGGCTCAGGGCCACGCCACCGAGTCCGGCGATGCCCGAGCCGAGGCCGAAGGCGAGCATGTCGACGCGCCCGGTGGGCACGCCGCAGCAGGCGGCCATGTTGCGGTTCTGGGTGACGGCGCGCACGTTCAGACCGAGGCGAGTCTTGTTCAGCAGCAGCCAGGTCAGCACCACCACGAACAACGCGAAGGCGATGATCACGATGCGGTTGTACGGCAGCACCAGATTCGGCAACACCTGAATCCCGCCGGACAGCCACGCCGGGTTCGCCACTTCAACGTTCTGCGCACCGAACACCAGACGCACCAGCTGAATCAGCATCAGGCTGATGCCCCAGGTGGCGAGCAGGGTTTCCAGTGGGCGGCCGTAGAGGTGACGGATCACCGTACGCTCCAGGGCCATGCCGATGGCAGCGGTGACGAAGAACGCCACCGGCAGCGCGATCAGCGGATAGAACTCGATGGCATTCGGCGCGTAGCGCTGGAACATCAGCTGCACGACGTAGGTCGAGTAGGCGCCGAGCATCAGCATCTCGCCGTGGGCCATGTTGATCACGCCGAGCAGGCCGAAAGTGATCGCCAGACCCAGCGCCGCGAGCAACAGAATCGAACCGAGGGACATGCCGCTGAAGGCCTGGCCGAGCAGTTCGCCGACCAGCAGTTTGCGCTTGACCTGGGCGAGGCTGGTTTCGGCGGCGGTGCGCACGTTGGCATCGGTTTCGACGCCGGGTTCGAGCAAACCTTCGAGGCGAGTGCGGGCCAGCGGGTCGCCGGTTTCACCGAGCAGACGCACGGCCGCCAGGCGCACCGCCGGGTCGGTGTCGACCAGTTGCAGATTGGCCAGCGCCAGGCTCAGGGCGGCGTGGACGCTTTCGTCTTGTTCGCCAGCCAGTTGCTGGTCGAGGAATTTCAGCTGCGCGGGTTTGGCGCTTTTCTGCAATTGCTGCGCGGCGGTCAGACGGGTTTTGGCGTCGGCGGCGAGCAATTGGTGGCTGGCCAGCGCGGTGTCGATCAGACCCCGCAGGCGGTTGTTCAGGCGCAGGGTTTTGGGTTGGCCGTCAACGGTCAGCTCGCCTTGTTGCAGGGCGTTGATCAGTTCGACACGGGCCGGATCGGGCTGCGCGGCCCAGGCTTCCAGAAGTTTGGCCTGTTGCGTGGGGTTGGCGGCGACGAAGTCTTCGGCGTCGCTGGCGTGGGCGGTTATCGGTAGCAAAAGTGCGAGGGCCAGGATCAAGCGGCAAAGGGCAGTGGGCATAACGGGCGTTCCTGTATTGATCGTTCCCACGCAGACGGTTCGACGCCTCGACGTGGGAACGATCAGATTGAGCGGGTTAACTCAGTTGCTCTTCACCGCATACTCCGGCTTCTTGTCGTTACCCGGAATGAACGGGCTCCAAGGCTGCGCCCGAATCGGCCCCTCGGTCTGCCACACCACGTTGAACTGACCGTCGCTCTGGATCTCGCCGATCATCACCGGTTTGTGCAGGTGGTGATTGGTCTTGTCCATGGTCAGGGTGTAGCCCGACGGCGCGGCGAAAGTCTGGCCGCCGAGGGCTTCGCGGACCTTGTCGACGTCGGTGGACTTGGCTTTCTCCGCCGCCTGCGCCCACATGTGGATGCCGACGTAAGTGGCTTCCATCGGGTCGTTGGTCACCGCTTTGTCGGCGCCCGGCAGGTTGTGTTTCTTCGCGTAGGCTTTCCAGTCGGCGACGAATTTCTTGTTCGCCGGGTTATCCACCGACTCGAAGTAGTTCCACGCCGCGAGGTTGCCCACCAGCGGTTTGGTGTCGATGCCGCGCAGCTCTTCTTCGCCCACCGAGAACGCCACCACCGGTACGTCGGTTGCCTTCAGGCCCTGGTTGGCCAGTTCTTTGTAGAACGGCACGTTGGAGTCGCCATTCACGGTCGAGATCACAGCGGTCTTGCCGCCGGCCGAGAACTTTTTGATGTTGGCGACGATGGTTTGATAGTCGCTGTGGCCGAACGGGGTGTAGACCTCTTCGATGTCTTTATCCGCTACGCCTTTGGAGTGCAGGAACGAACGCAGGATCTTGTTGGTGGTGCGCGGGTACACATAGTCGGTGCCGAGCAGGAAGTAACGCTTGGCGCTGCCGCCTTCTTCGCTCATCAGGTACTCAACCGCCGGGATCGCTTGCTGGTTTGGCGCGGCGCCGGTGTAGAACACGTTCGGCGACATCTCTTCACCTTCGTATTGCACCGGGTAGAACAGCAGGCCGTTGAGTTCTTCGAACACCGGCAGCACCGATTTGCGCGACACCGAGGTCCAGCAACCGAACACCACCGCGACCTTGTCCTGAGTCAGCAACTGCCGGCCCTTTTCCGCGAACAGCGGCCAGTTCGAGGCCGGGTCGACCACCACCGGTTCGAGCATCTTGCCGTTCACCCCGCCTTTGGCGTTGATCTCGTCGATGGTCATCAACGCCATGTCCTTGAGCGACGTTTCGGAGATCGCCATGGTGCCGGACAACGAATGCAGAATCCCGACCTTGATGGTCTCGGCGGCCTGTACGGTCCAGGTCATGCCCATCGCGGCAATGGATGCCGTGAGTGTGAAAGCCTTGATCAAACTGCGACGCTTCATTGTGCGATCTCCATGAACGTTAAAGTTTTTTATGGTTGGCAGATGCGAACGACTGAAGGCTGTTTTGCAAGGGCTGTGCCCGGTCGGGTTTGGGCAGGGAAATGTCGGTTTAGAGCGGTCGCGCACGGAGTCGGCGCACCACGAGAGGACGTGTTGCATGCAAAGGTGCAACGGGGTGCGCCAGATTGGGGCGCACCCGGAGGATTCAGCGGCGGCGCATCAGGCCGATGAAGAACAGGCCGCCGAGGGCTGCGGTGGCGACGCCGATGGGCAGGTCTTCGGGGGCGATCAGTGTCCGCGCCGCGACGTCGACCCACACCAGAAACACACTGCCGAGCAACACGCACACCGGCAGCAGACGCCGGTGCTCGGCACCGATCAGGCGCCGGGCAATGTGCGGCACCATCAGCCCGACAAAACCGATGGAACCGCTGATCGACACCAGCACCCCGGTCATCAACGAAGCAATCACGAACACCCGCAGACGCACCGCCCGGGCATTCAGGCCGAGGGTGACGGCGGTCTGTTCGCCGGCCATCAAGGCGTTCAGCGGACGGGCCATGCCGATCAGCAGAATCAAGCCAAGCAACACACTGAGCGCCGGCACCGCCAGCAACTCCCAGCGCGCCAGACCGAGGCCACCGAGCATCCAGAACATCACCGCCGAACTGGCGCGGTGATCGCCCATGAACAACAGCAGGTTGGCGATCGCCATCATCACGAACGACACCGCCACGCCGCACAGCAGCAGACGATCACTGTCCAGCCGACCCTGGCGGTTGGCGATGCCCAGCACCAGAAACATGCTCAACAACGCGCCGATGAACGCGGCAATCGGCAAGGTCAGCAGGCCGACGATTTCACCGACGTGCAGCACCACGATCACTGCGCCGAGGGTTGCGCCGGAAGTGACGCCGAGCAGGTGCGGATCGGCCAGCGGATTACGCGTCACCGCTTGCAGCACCGCGCCGATCAACGCCAGCCCGGCGCCTACCAATGCACCGAGCAGCATGCGCGGTACGCGGATCAGCCAGACGATGTGTTCCTGGCCGGCGCTCCAGTCCGGCACGCCGAGGCCGAACAACTTGTGCAGCAGAATCCGCCACACCACGTCCACCGGCACCCGCGCCGGGCCGAAGCCCAGCGACACCACGCACGACACCAGCAGCACCGCGCCGAGGGCAATCAGCAGCCAGCCGTAACGACGATTGATCATTCGCCGTGGAAACCTTTGGCCAGGGTTTCAACCGCCAGCACGTTGTCGATCCCCGGCGTGGCCTGCACGTAAGGGATGACGATGAAGCGCTGGTTCTTGATCGCGTCCACCGATTGCAGCGCCTTGTTCTTCAGCAGGAATTCGATCTTCTGCTCGGCGGTGATCTCGCTGTAGTCGACGATCACGATCACCTGCGGATTGCGCTCGACCACGGTCTCCCAGTTGACCCGGGTCCAGCTCGCTTCGACGTCATCGAGAACGTTGCGCCCGCCGGCGGCGTCGATCAGCGCTTGCGGCATGCCGAGGCGGCCGGAGGTCATGGCGCGGTCTTCGCCGCTGTCGTACAGGAACACCCGTGGTTTCTCGGCGGGCAGGTCTTTGCGGACTTCGGCGACCTGACTTTGCATGTCGGCGATCAGCGCGTTGGCGCGATCCTGCACGTCGAAGATTTTGCCGAGGTTGCGCAGGTCGTTGTAAGTGTCGTCCAGCGTGGCGGCCGGGCGCTTCATCACGAATGCACAGGATTCGGTCAGTTCATAGACGTTGATGCCCAGCGGTTGCAGGGTCTGCGGCGTGAGATCGCCGCCGACGCGCATGCCGTAGTCCCAGCCGGCGAAGAAGAAGTCGACGTTGGCGTTGAGCAGGGTTTCCACCGACGGGTACTTGGCTGCCAGTTCCGGCAGACCGTCGAGCAGCGACTGCATTTCCGGTGTCACCGACTTCCAGCCACTGACGCCGCTGTAGCCGGCCATCTTCGACTTGAGGCCGAGGGCGAGCATCATCTGGGTCATGTTGATGTCGTGACTGACCGCGTGCTTCGGCGCTTGCTTGAAGGTGACTTCACGGTTGCAGCTCTGGATCGTCAGCGGGTACTTCGTGGCCTCGGCAAAGGCGTGGGTGGTGCCCAGCAGCAGAGTGAGGCAAAGCAGGGAGCGCACAGTCATGGTCGGGTTATCCAGGTGATTCGCGGGTAGCCGTGGAGGGGGTGGGAGTCGATCAATGCTTCGACGCCGAACACGTCGCGCAGCAGTTCGACGGTCAGGACTTGTTGCGGGGTGCCGCTGGCGACGATGCGACCGTGGTTGATCACATACAAACGGTCGCAGAACGCGGCGGCCAGGTTCAGGTCGTGGATGCTCGCCAGGGTCCCGATCTGCAAACGCTTGACCAGTTGCAGCAGCTCCAGCTGATAGCGCGGATCGAGGTGGTTGGTCGGCTCGTCGAGGATCAGCAGTTGCGGTTGCTGGGTCAGGGCCCGGGCGAGGATCACGCGTTGTTTTTCACCACCGGACAGGGTGGCGAACTCGTGGTCTTCGAAGCCGTCGAGTCCCACGGACTTGAGGGCCTGGGTGGCGAGCTGGCGGTCCTCCAGCGTGTCGCCATCGAACAGGCCCTTGTGCGGCGTGCGGCCCATGGCGACCACTTCTTCGACGGTCAGGCCGAAGGCGTCGGGGAATTCCTGCAGCACCACGGCGATGCGTTGCGCGCACCAGCGTGAAGATTGTTTCCACACGTTGTGGTGGTCGAGTCTGACCTCACCGTGTTCCGGCTGACTGAAGCGATAGGCGCAGCGCAACAGGCTGGTCTTGCCGCTGCCATTGGGCCCGATCAGCCCGACGAACTCACCGGCGGCCACTTGCAACGAGGCGTCACGCAGCTGGAACTGGTGATGGCAGTGGCCGTGGCCCAGAGGTGTCCAGGCGAGATGGGTGAGGGACAGTGAGGTCATTTCGTTCCTGTTCTAGAAGGTGTAGTCAGCGGTGACAAAGAACGAACGAGGCTCACCCAGAATCCACTGCTGGCCCTCATTGTATTGGCTTTGCGCATACGTCCGGTCAAACAGATTGTTCACCTGCAACCCAAGCGTGGTGTTACGCAGGGCTTTCCACGACAGCGTCGCATCGACCACGGTGTAACTCGGCAGCTCGTTGCGGTTGGCCATGTCGGCGTAGCGCGCATCGACGTAACGCACACCGGCACCGGCCTTCAGGTCATCAGTGAGCGCCTTGCTCAGCCAAAGATTGGCGGTGCGCCGTGGCACGTCCACCGGGCGATTGCCATTGCGTGACACCGGCACGCCGCCGACCACTTCTTCGAAATCGTCGTACTTGGCTTTGACGATCGCGGCGTTGGCTTGCAACTGCCAGGCGTGTGGCAATTGCAGATCGAGGCTGGCTTCCAGCCCGTTCGACGATTGCTGGCCGACCTGCTGCTTGAGCGTCGGGTTGCCCGGGTCGTCGGTCAGCAGCTTCTTCTTCACGATGCGATACGCCGCCAGCGTGAACTCGCCGCGCTGATCCCAGAACAGCTGCTTCAGGCCGATCTCGGTTTGCCGCGCGGTGGACAAGTCGTATTGCTGCTGGCTCGGGCTCAGGGAAATCAGACCGCCGATGCCATCGGTGCTGGTGGCGACCTGACCGTAGAACGAGGTGTCCTGCGTCAGCGCAAACACCAGACCGGCCTTCCAGTTGTTGCCGGTCAGGGTCTTGTCGCTCTGGCTGCCGTCGACCAGGTTGTTGCGATCCACGTGCACGTAGTCGCGGCGCACACCGGTCACCAGCGACCAGCGCTCGCTCAGTTGCGTGCGGTTTTCGGCGAACACCGACATCTGTTTGGTGGTGCTGTCGAACTGATCGCGATACGGATCGGCGCTCTCGAAATAACCGGGTTGCGGGTGATAGCGATCCAGCGGCTGACCGTTCGGCAATACGTCGTTGAACGGCGAGTTGCTGTCGAGCTGAAAGCGGATGCGGTTGTAGTCGACGCCGGTCACGGTCTGGCTGTCGAGGCCGAACAGCGAATGCTTGAAGGTGAAAGTCTGGCGGTCGCCGACCTGTTCCTGTTTGTGGCCGATGCCGAAGTAGCCGCTGCGGCTCAGCTGCTGGCTACCGGCGTCGAAGTTGTAGTTCTCGGCGTTCTGCCAGCGGCGCTGGGCCTTGAGGTAGTACAGCTCGTTGCTGGCGCTGACCGCCTCGTTGATCTGCCAATCCGTGGTCAGGCGCGTCCATTGATCGTTGTAGTGCTGCTTGTCGTCGCGCACGTTGTAGTTCTTGTTGCGCAGGCTGTCTTTCAACTGGCCGTTGATCAACGGTGTGCCGAAGTAGTTCTGCGGGCGCTGGTCGCCGTAATCGTGGGCGAGGGTGAAGGTCAGGTCGTCAGTGGCCTGCCAGCGCAGGGCGGCGCTGATGAAGTCGCTGGACGATTCACCGCGATCAACCCAGCCATTGCTGCGCAGGCGATTGAGGTTGAGGCGATAGCTCAGGGTGTCGGTCAGCGAACCGCCGCTGTCGAACGCCTGCTGCTGGCGGTCGAACGAGCCGTAGCCGACGCGCACGTGGTTTTCGATTTCACCTTCGAACGGCTTCTTCGGGATCACGTTGACCACCGCGCCGGTCGCGCCTTCGCCGTACAGCACCGAGGCCGGGCCGCGCAGCACGTCGGCACGCTCCACCGACCAGGTGTCGACCGGGAACGTCACGGTGCCCATGCCGGTGTACATGCGGTTGCCGTCATACAACTGCATCACTGAACTCTGTCCGGTAAAACCCCGGGCCTGCAACGAAGTGCCGCCATCGCCCGGCGTGCCAGTTCGGCTGATGCCGGTGCTGCGCGACACCGCGTCCTGCACGCTGCGATCACCACGGGCGCGGACTTGTTCGCCGCTCAGGCTTTCGACGCTGGCCGGGGTTTCCATGGCCGTGAGGTTCAGGCGCGAGCCGGCGCTGGTCGGCGTGGTCAGGCTGACAGTCTGGTCGTCACTGGCCGGGGCGGTGATGGTGCCGGTGGGCAGCGTCAGCGGGGCGTTGTCGGCGTGGGCGCTGTGGTTCAGGGCGAACAGACAGAGGCTGGACAAGAGGTACTTGTTCATCGGGGCGGTGAATCACTTCTTCAAAAGAAAAGCCCGCAGGCTCATGACGGTGCATGGCTGCGGGCAGAGCAGCAAATTTGCGTTATACAGTAACACTAAAAAATGCCGGAGTTTAAGCCCCGGCAGTTTAAAGACCTGTCTAGATCGCGCATCTCGCCTGTTTCATGATGAAGTTGAGGCAGATTCAGCTTGTCGGCCCAGACGCGACAACAGCAGCCGATCCAGTAACCACACCACCACCAGCGAAGCCCCCACCAGCGGAAACACCACCGCCAGAACCAGCATGATCGCCACCCCGGTTTTCCACTTCGGCAGATCGTGACGCAGCGGCGGCACGCCGAATTTTCCTTGCGGGCGGCGCTTCCACCAGATCACCACGCCGCTGACGGCGCTGAGCAGAATCATCAGGCAGATCAGCAGCACGATGATCTGGTTGAAGGTGCCGAACATCTTGCCTTCGTGGAGCATCACGCCGATCTCGGTAGCGCGGGCAACAGCGCCGTACTGCTCGAATCGCACGTCGGCCAACACCTTGCCGGTGTACTGATCGATGTGCAGGGTCGCATCGTTACGCGGGTCGTCGGCGAACACGGCGATGGTGAACACGCCGGTCGCGGTGGTCGGCATCGTGATGCTGTAGCCAGGCTCGACCTTGCGCTTGATGGCGATGTTCTGCACATCCTGCAGGCGGATGGTCGGGGCGGCGGGGCCGTGTTGCATGCCGCCGTGGGCCATGTGTTCGGCGTGGTCGCCGGACATCGGCATCGGCGTGTTTTCCATCGCCCACGGTACGGTCTGGCGGGCAGCGTTGTTGAGGCTGCCGGCCTCGACGTCGGAGGTCGGCACGTTGTCCCACATCGCCGCCGGGAACACGTTCCACACCTGGGCGTATTGCTTGCCCCAGAAGCCGGTCCAGGTCATGCCGCTGAGCAACATCACCAGCAGCAAGGCCGCGCCCCAGAATCCGGTAACGGCATGCAGGTCACGCCACAGGACGCGGCCACGACTGCTCAGGCGTGGCCACAGAATCCCCGCTGCCTGGCCTCGCGGCCACCACAGGAAAACCCCGGACACCACCAGCACCACGCCCCAGCCGGCGGCCATTTCGATCAGTCGGTCACCGACGGTGCCGATCATCAGTTCGCCATGGATCGCCCGGGCGATGGCTTGCAGGTTCTGCTTGGCATCCTGCTCGCCGAGGATGTCGCCGTGGTACGGATCGACGAACACGTTCAGCTCATGGCCGGCATTGGCCACGACAAATTGCGCGCTGCGCTCGGCATTCACCGGTGGCAGGTACTGGGTGACCTGGCCCTGTGGATAAGCGCTTTTGACCTTTTGCAGCAAGTCATCGGCCGGCACGGTGTGATGTCCGGCGGGGACGTTCAGCAGGCTGCTGTACATCAGCGAATCGAGTTGCGGCTTGAACAGGTAAATGATGCCGGTCAGGGCCAGCATCACCATGAATGGGGCGACGAACAATCCGGCATAAAAATGCCAACGCCAGGCCAGGTTGTAGAAATTCGGTTTGGGCTGTTTCATCACGTGTGCTCCGCTTGGCTTGGATCTTCTAGTTGTCTGTTGCCGCCCGCTCCCTGAAGGGAGCGAGCGCCCTTCAGGGTTAGAAACTCATGTCCACCTTGGTCCAGAACGTGCGCCCCGGTTCATTGATCGCTTGCGGGTCGTTCGCCGGGTAGCCGAACCCGGCGTTGCCCGCCAGGTTCAGGTGTTCGGCGTAAGCCTTGCCGAACAGGTTGTCGACGCCGGTACTGACCTTCCAGTTTTTGTTGATCCGGTAGGCACCGTTGAGCGAGAACACGCCGAAGCCTGAACTCTTGTCGTAATCCTTTCCGACCACGTTGCCCTTGTTCTGGTCGATACGGTTTTGCGCGGCGACCACCCTCCACAGTGCGCCGGCGCTCCAGTTGTCTTCGGTATAGGTCAGACCGAAGCGCGCATCCAGCGGCGGCATCTGCGGCAGGGCCTTGCCATCGCTGCTGTTCTTGCCCCAGGCGTAGGCCAGGGTCGCGTCGGCTTTCCAGTTGTCGGTGAGTTTGTAGGCGACACCGAGTTCACCGCCCATGATCCGCGCGTCGATGTTCTCGGCGCGGGAAGTGCTCATGCCCATCATCCCCGGGGTGTAATCGAACAGGATGTAATCGCGCACCTGGCCGATGTAACCCGAGGCCCAGGCTTCGAGCGCGGCGCTCTTGTAGTTCACGCCGAAGTCGAGCTGGGTGGTCTTTTCCGGCTTGATCGAATCGAACGCATTGACCGAACCGGCCGGGCCGGACTTGGGCGAAAACAGCTCCCAGTAATCCGGAAACCGTTGGGCGTGACCGAGGCCGGCGTAGAGCGTGGTCGGGCTGTCGGCCAGGTCATGCTCGTAACGGACGAAGCCGCTTGGCAGTGTGTCGGCACGGGTATCGCCGGCGGTCGGATTCGGACGGGACATCATTCCCGAGCCGGTGGTCTGGCGATAATCCTTGGCCGAGGCACGGTCGACCCGGGCGCCGGTGATCAGCCGGTCGCGATCGGCGGCGTACCAGGTCATTTCGCTGAACACGCCGTAGTTATGGAAGTCGGCGTCCTTGGTGAACGGCTGATCCTTGTAGGTATCGATGCCCATCCCGCTGCGCTGACGGTGTTCGTTGGTCTGCGCGTCGAGGCCGGTGATCAGCTGGATATCGGCCCAGCGCCAGGTGGCTTTGATCCGTGCGCCGAGGGTACGGCGGTCGACGTTGGACGCCATGGGACCGGCCATCATCCCGGTGCCGGACGGGGTGCGCAGGGTGTAGTTGTCCATCACGTGGTCGGCGTAGTTGTAGTAGACCTGCGCTTCGAGCTTCTCCAGCACGTCGCTGATGTTGGATTTCTCGACGCGCAGACCGAGGCTTTCGCGCAGGAACTGCGAGCCGTCCATGCCGCGTCCGGCGTAGCGTGCTTCGCCGTCACCCTTGCCGGCGGTGAGTTCGATCAGGGTGTCGGCGTCCGGGGTCCAGCCCAGCGCCACGTCGCCGTTCCACTTGTCATAGCGCGAGGCAACGATGTCGTTGTTGCCGTCGCGGTAGTCGTCGGAATGCGCGGTGTTGCCGATCACCCGCACGTAGCCCAGCGAGCCGCCGGCCGCCGCATCGACGACTTTGTCGAAGCGCCCGTGGGAGCCCGCCAGCACGCTGGCGTTCACCCGGGTGCCGAGCTCGCCGAAGCTTTCCGGCTCACGGTCGAACAGGATCGTGCCGGCCGAGGCGCCCGGTCCGTAGAGCACGGTTTGCGGGCCTTTGATCACGGTGAGTTTGTCGTAGGTCTCGGGCGAGATGTACGAGGTCGGCGCGTCCATCCGGCCGGGGCACGCGCCGAGCATCATGCTGCCGTTGGTGAGGATGTTCAGGCGCGAACCGAACATGCCGCGCAATACCGGATCACCGTTGGTGCCGCCGTTGCGCACCAGGGCGAAGCCCGGAATGGTCTTCAGGTAGTCGCCGCCGTCGCTGGCCGGCACCGGTTGGCGCGGGTCCTTCGGGTTGGTGACGATGGTCAGCGGCGAGCTCGGGGCGATGGCGGTGATCACCGTCGGACTCAGTTCGTCAGCGTGGGCGGCGTGTTCATCGGCGTGGACCAGCGGGGACAGCAGGACGCCGCAAAGGACGGCGGTAGCGTGCCTGAAACGAACGCGGGATTCGTTCAGGGCAAAGGACGCCGGGGCAGAACCCGGGCGTGGGACAGCAGAAAACCTGGACATGACAATTTCCATCAAACAGTCGTAAACGACACGGCCGGCAGCCTGAGGCTGTCTTCTCAACCGTGTGCAATCAGAGGTGGGTGTTTACGCTGCGACGGGCGGGGCGCGGGTGCGGGCGCCGGGAAAGAAGGTCTGCCGGGCATGGCCCAGGCGCGGGGAGGGTGGGGTGAAGGTGTTGACGAGCGGAATGCTGAAAGTGGCGAAGCTGCCGCCGCCGGTCAGTGCCGGGCAGTTGAACAGCAGGCTGCAATAACCGCACTTTTCCCACAGCACATGGTGCGAGGATTGCGGTGGGCAGTGCTCGGCGGTGGGCTGCGCGGTGTGCCCGGAATGATCCATGCCCGCCATGTCCATCGACATGTCCATGCTCATCGGCATGGAGGTCGAGGCGTGCTGATCCATCGGCATCGACTGGGAAATCAGCGGGCCGATGAAGATCATCAACATGGCGAACAGGGCGATCCAGCTGCCGCGGGTCAGGCGTTCAGTCTGACGGCGTTGCAGGGAGGGCCTGGCGCTCAGGGGGCGCATGGGCGGAGTCTGCCGGAACGGTTACTGGGCGTGCGCGTGGGCTTGCGTGGCTTCCGGCGACTTCTTCTGCACGGCGACTTCGACGGTCACGTCACCGGCCTTTTCGAAGTGCATCGTCAGGGGAAAGCGCTTGCCGTCGGTCAGCAGGCTGCGGTCGGTCGGATTCATCAGCATCACGTGATAGGCCATCGGCGCGAAGGTCACGTTTCCACCGGCCGGGATGGCCACGTTCGGCACCTGTTGCATCTTCATCAGATCACCCTGCATCACGTGCTCGTGCAGTTCGGCAGTCGGGGCGATGGGCGAGTCGACGCTGAGCAGGCGGTCAGCCGTCTTGCCGGCGTTGTGAATGATGAAATACGCGGCAACGGTCGGCGCGTTCGGCGGCAGTTCCTGCGACCACGGGTGGGCGATTTCCAGCTCGCCGGCCTTGTATTCGTGGGCATGGGCGAAGCACGCAGGCAGCAACAGCGCAGCGATGACGATGAATTTGTTCAACATGGCAGTTCTCCAGAACGATTTGAAACGCAGGTCAAATGCGGGAACAAATCAAACCAGAGGAGAGGCGCGGGGATTGAGGCTCGGCCATTGCTGGCGCGGTGTCGGAGTCTGCAGCAATGCGGGTGCCACGCTGCGATTGCTTTCGTATCGGGCGAAATACAGCTGCGGCGAATGCCCCGGCAACGCCACCACCGGCGCCGATCCGGAACAGCACCAGCAATGCTGCATGGTCGAATGATTGTCACCGCTCTGCGGCGCTTTCTGATCGAGGCTGCCGATGTCGATCGCCACCATCTTCGTCCCGCTGCCGGTGCAGAAACTGCTCCACAGCAACTGCTCGGCCGGTGTCTGCGCCGCCTGCGCCATCGCTCCCGTCAACGGCATGGCGAGCATGTTGAACAGCACTGCAAAGCAGGCGATCCAGGCAAATGCGAGCCGGTGTCGGTTCATGGGACAGATCCGTAGGGTGGGCGATCAGGCGCGGCTATTTAGCCTGATCAGGGCCGATAAGTAAAAAAGCGTCGTGCGGTTTGGTGTCGCAGAGGATTCAGCCTGCTACGGCATGTAACCGCAAGCCCAGCGCCTTCATGACTTTCATGATAGTCGCGAATTCCGGATTTCCAGTGCTGCTCAGCGCTTTATAAAGGCTTTCGCGGCCCAGACCTGCATCTCGTGCAACCTGGGTCATGCCTTGGGCGCGGGCAATGTCATTAAGCGCTGCACGGATGAGAACGCCGTCGCCAGCATCTTCGTCAAAACAAGCGTCCAGGTAAGCCGCCATTTCCTCGGGTGTTTTAAGAAACTCTGCAGCGTCGAAGCGGGTGAATTTTTCGGTCATGACTTACTCCTCATTACCGATGCTTTGCGCCATCCGGATGGCGCGTTTGATATCTCGTTTTTGTGTCGACTTGTCACCTCCCAGCAGTAGCAGATAAATCACGTCACCTTTACGTGTGAAGTACATCCTGTAACCGGGACCGTAATGAACACGCATTTCATAAACGGCACTGCCAACGAACTCGCAATCACCCATGTTTCCATGCTCTGCACCTCGAATTCTGGCGATGATGCGAGCTTTGCCATTGGTGTCTTTCATCGAGTCGAGCCAATCGGCAAATGCAGGGGATCGTTCAAATTCGATCATGTCGAAATCGTATTCCTTGGGATACAGACTGACAAGCCGCATTTTTCTTGAGCGCTGAAGTGCGCTTCAAGAATTTGCTCGCTGCAAATCTGTGGGGATTAAAGGAATCGAAATCTTGGCGTGAGGTGGCAAGAACGAACAGTCAGCTGCTTCCTGAAAATTTGCCGGTCAAATCAAGGATTAGCTCGAAATCAGGAATTATCTGACGTAGAGAGGGCTTTCAGGACTTCAGACGTACTCATGAATTCCCGATCAACCCCCGCCAACTCCGGCCGCTTCAACACCATCACCGGCACCCCAAGCTCCCGCGCCACGTCCAGTTTCGGCTCGGTTGCGGTGCTGCCGCTGTTCTTGCTGATCAGCACGTCGATCTGCCGGCGTTCGAACAGGGCCCGCTCATCCTCCAGCAGAAACGGCCCACGGGCGCCGATGACTTCGCAGCGCTCGTTGCCGGGGTAGACGTCGAGGGCGCGCAGGGTCCAGAACTGGTGCGCAGGGATTTCGTCGAGGTGTTGCAGCGGTTCGCGGCCAAGGGTGAACAGAGGGCGGCGGAAGGGTTCGAGGGCGGTGATCAGTTCGGCCCAGTCGGCGACTTCGCGCCAGTCATCGCCCGGCTCTGGTTGCCACGCGGGGCGGCGCAGGGCCCAGCAGGGGATGCCGGTGAGTTGCGCAGCGGTGGCGGCGTTCTGGCTGATCTGTGCGGCGTAGGGATGGGTCGCGTCGAGCAAAAGTGTGATGCCTTCGTCGCGAATGAACTGCGCCAGACCTTCGGCGCCACCATAGCCGCCGACGCGCACCTGACACGTCAGATCGGTCGGCACCCGGCCGACGCCGGCCAGGCTGTAAATGTGTTCCGGTCCCAACGTGCGCGCGATGGCCAGCGATTCAGTGACGCCGCCGAGCAACAGGATTCGCTTCATACAAAAGCCCCCGCATGGCCAACGATGCCGCCCTGACGATCAATCGCAAACACTTCGACCTGCACCTGCGCCGGCACCACGCTACGGGCGAACTCCAGGGCGTGGCGGCAAACCTCATCACCCAGCGCAACACCCGCCGCACTGGCCATCGCCAACGCCTGCTGACTGGTGTTCGCCCCGCGAATGGCTTGCTGCAATGCATCGTCAGCGCCAATCGCCGCCGCCCATTCGGTCAGTTGCGGCAGGTCGATGCTCGAATGGCGCGAGTGCAGATCCATGTGTCCGGCCGCCAGTTTGCTGATCTTGCCGAAGCCGCCGCACAGGCTGAGTTTATCCACAGGCACTTTGCGCAGGTGCTTGAGTACCGCGCCGACAAAGTCGCCCATTTCGATCAGGGCGATTTCCGGCAGGTTGTAGACCCGGCGCATGGTGTCTTCGCTGGCGTTGCCGGTGCAGGCGGCGATGTGCAGGTAGCCGTTGGTTTTCGCCACGTCGATGCCTTGATGGATCGAGGCGATGTACGCCGCGCAGGAAAACGGCCGGACGATGCCGCTGGTGCCGAGGATCGACAGGCCGCCGAGAATCCCCAGGCGCGGGTTCATGGTTTTCAGCGCCAGGGCTTCGCCGCCCTCGACATTGACCGTCACCTCGAAGCCGCCGCGATAGCCGGTTTCTTCGGCGAGCAGCGTCAGGTGATCGCTGATCATCTTGCGCGGCACCGGGTTGATCGCCGGTTCGCCGACGGCCAGCACCAGCCCCGGGCGGGTGACGGTGCCGACGCCGTTGCCGGCGATGAAGCGGATGCCCGGCTCGGCCATCAGTTGCACGCGGGAGTAGAGCAGGGCGCCGTGAGTCACGTCCGGATCATCGCCCGCATCTTTGATCGTCCCGGCTTCCGCGCCGTCTTCGGTCAGCCGGCAGAACTCCAGGCGCATCTGCACCTGCTTGCCCTTGGGCAACACGATCTGCACGGCGTCCGCCACCACTCCGCCGAGCAGCAGGCGGGCAGCGGCGAGGCTGGTGGCTGTGGCGCAGCTGCCGGTGGTCAGGCCGCTACGCAGGGGCGCGGGTTGTTCGGCGGTTTCGTCACGCATCGAAGGGTTTGACCAGATCGAGCAGGGTGATTGGCAAAGCCTGGCGCCAGGTATCGAACTCGCCCAGCGGCTGGGCTTGAGCGATGTGGATGCGGGTCAGCTCGCCGCCGTGGCGTTCGCGCCAGCTCATCAAGGTCATTTCGCTTTGCAGGGTCACAGCGTTGGCAACCAGTCGGCCGCCGGGTTTGAGTTGCGCCCAGCAGGTGTCGAGCACGCCTTCGCGGGTCACGCCCCCGCCGATGAAAATGGCGTCCGGACGTTCCAGCCCGGCGAGAGCCTGCGGGGCACTGCCGCGAATCAGTTGCAGGCCGGGAACGCCTAAGGCATCGCGATTGTGTTCGATCAACTGCTGGCGACCGTCGTCAGCCTCGATCGCCAGAGCGCGGCAACTCGGGTGAGCGCGCATCCACTCGATGCTGATCGAACCGCTGCCGGCGCCCACGTCCCACAGCAGTTCGCCCGGTGTCGGGGCGAGGCGGGCGAGGGTGATGGCGCGCACGTCGCGCTTGGTCAGTTGGCCGTCATGCTGGAAGGCCGAGTCCGGCAGGCCGGCGAGACGCGAAAGGCGTGGTGTATCTGGATCACCCAGGCATTCGATGGCGATCACATTGAGGTCGGCAACGAGCGGATCGTTCCAGTCGTTGGCGGTGCCATCGATCCGGCGCTCTGCGTTGCCGCCCAGATGTTCCAGAACACTCAGGCGACTGGCGCCGAATCCGCGCTCACGCAGTAACGCGGCAATAGCCGTGGGGCTTTGACCGTCATTGCTCAGCAGCAACAGGCGTACGCCGCTGGACAACTGTGCGTTGAGGGCGGCCAACGGTCGCGCAACCAAGGACACGATCACCACTTCCTGCAACGGCCAGCCCAGTCGGGCAGCCGCCAGTGAGCAAGAGGATTGCGATGGCAAAACCAGCATCTCGGCCCCCGGCACCTGCCGCGCCAGACTCGCGCCAACGCCGTAGAACATCGGATCACCGCTGGCCAGCACGCACACCGCTTCGCCGCGACGCTCGAGCACCGGGGCCAGGGAAAACGGGCTCGGCCACAACTGGCGCTCGCCACGGAGGCACACCGGCAACAGATCCAGCTGACGCTGACCGCCGATGATCCGCGAAGCGCCCATCAGGGCGCGCCGGGCATTCTTGCCCAGGCCCTTGAAGCCGTCTTCACCGATTCCCACTACTGTCAGCCAGACCGTCATGCCGTTCCTCAATTCATGTGCGTGTTCATGGGCGGCATGATAACGCGGTGGCTGTGCTCTCGCGCTGGTCTGTTGTCGGCCCCGGAAACTTCCTGTGGTTGAACGGCGATTGTCGGACGTGGTGTATTTGTTATGGTTCCGATGAACTTAAACAAAAGCCATGAATGGCAGGAAGTAATAAGGATATGAATGTGAAAGCAGGAACGCCCACCCATCATGCGACGCTGGTAGGGGATATTTTGTTGACGGGGTTAGAGGGGCAATCGCCGGGGGATTATCAATTCGCATTGAACTGTATTTACATCGCAAAGAAAGAAGCGGACAAACAGTACAACAGCGAAACACACCCCGGGCCCTGGATCGATTATTTCGCCGATCTGCTGTATTCGTACTTCTGGAAGAAGGACGAGATGGATATCGAATACGTCCAGCCGAGTTTTTCGGGAACTGTCGGTGAAATGTGGATGAAGCTGGCAAGGCCTTGGCTCAGTCCTGAACAGATCAGGGGTGTTGAATCGGGATTGTCGAGTCTGGAAGCGGATTTGATGCTGCTGGAATCAATCAACGGGCTGAGCGGAAAGGCTTTCGATTTCAAAGTGATCCCTGTCAGTTATAACGCCAACGGAGATCTGGAACTTGTCATTACAAATTTCAGGTTCATCAAGTCCACACTGACGACAAGTTTCCTGTTCTGGAAAGTTTATCAGCCGATGAATCAGCTGGATATTCGGGCTCGACGAGTATCGATGAGCCGTCACGCGATCGAAGTTCGTCGACCATTGGTGGAGAAGGCGATAAAAGAGATGTCGTTCGACTTTAGTCATATCGAAATCTAGCCGCTTAGGCGACAGAAAATCGGGCGATCGTGGTTATTCCATCCGGCAGGCATTTTCATGCGCTCGGGCAAAACAGGCATAATGGCGAACTTTCGCACCACCTGGTGCTGCCCGTCAGCCGGTCATCCCTTGAACGAACGCCCGATCTTCAACGCCATACGCCCCTCGGCCTGCCCGGGGTTGTTGCGTATCGTCCAGGCACTGGATGGCGGGATCTGCCGGATCAAGCTCGATGGCGGTTCGATCACGGCCGATCAGGCCGATGCGGTGGCCAACGCCGCCGAGCGGTTTGCCGGCGGGGCGATCGAGGCGACCAACCGTGGCAATCTGCAGATTCGCGGGATCGGCGAGCAGTCTGCCGCGCTGATCGAGAGCCTGCTGGCCGCCGGTCTCGGGCCGCGAACCGCAGCGGGCGACGATGTGCGCAACCTGATGCTTAGCCCGGCTGCGGGCATCGACCGGCAGATGCGCTTCGATACCCGCCCATTGGCCGGGCAGATCCTCGAGACCCTGCAAAGCCATCCGCGTTTCCATGAACTGAGCGCCAAGTTCGCCGTGCAACTGGATGGTGGTGAAGCGCTGGCGATGCTCGAACATCCTCATGACCTGTGGTTGTCGGCATTCGAAGATCGCGGCGACACGCTGCTGGCGTTCGGCCTGGCGGGTTGCCCGACGGATCGACCGCTGGCCGCCGTGGCGCTTGCAGACGGACATGCGCTGGTGGTCGCGGTGCTGGAGTTGTTCCTCGAACTGGCCCGACCGGAGCAGACACGAATGCGCCATCTGCTGGATGAATGCCCGGCGCCGGTGTTCCTGGAAAAACTCGCTCAGCGGATCAACCTGAAAGCCGCTGGTGATTGGCTGCGCGAAGCCAGACCGGAAGTTTTGCACCTCGGCATCCATCCTCAGCACTCGGCCGGTCAGGTCTATGTCGGTGCCGCACCGGCGCTCGGCCGCCTCGATCCGGACATGCTGCGTGGCGCCGCACAACTGGCCAGAACCTTCGGCGACGGCAGCCTGCGTTTCACCCCTTGGCAGAGTCTGTTGTTGCCCAATGTGCGGGAAACCGATGCGGTTCAAGTGCTCGATGAATTGGACAAGCTGAACCTGCTGACCCATGTCGAAGACCCGCTGGCGCACCTGATCGCCTGCACCGGTTCCAACGGCTGCGGCAAAGGCCTGGCCGACACCAAACACGATGCCCGTCTTCTGGCTACGCTTTTGCCACATGCCGTTGACGTGCACCTGTCCGGCTGCCCGCGTTCCTGCGCCGCCGCGCATCGGGCTGCGGTGACTTTGCTGGCGGTCGGCCCCGGTCACTACGATCTCTATTTTCGCGATGCAG
The DNA here is from genome assembly GCF_058808435.1 of Pseudomonas sp. GW821-FHT11D10. Classification (NCBI taxonomy): domain Bacteria; kingdom Pseudomonadati; phylum Pseudomonadota; class Gammaproteobacteria; order Pseudomonadales; family Pseudomonadaceae; genus Pseudomonas; species Pseudomonas sp. GW821-FHT11D10. The sequence goes on from NZ_JBXARR010000005.1 coordinate 359,693, forward strand.
CGCTGCCGGGTTTCGGCGCGCTGCACGCTCACAACCTTACTATCGAAGCGGCCGCGACCCTGCTCGCCGCCCGCTCACGGAGCCCCCTTGATGCTTGATTACATCCGCGACGGTCAGGAGATCTATCGCAACTCCTTCGCGATCATTCGCAGCGAGGCCAACCTGGCTCGCATCCCGGCCGACCTGGAAAAACTCGCGGTGCGGGTGATCCACGCCTGCGGCATGGTCGAGGCCATCGACGGGCTGCAATTTTCCGAAGGCGCGGGCAAGGCCGGGCGCGATGCGCTGGCCGCCGGCGCGCCGATCCTGTGCGATGCGCGGATGGTTTCCGAGGGCGTGACCCGCGCGCGCCTGCCGGCCAACAACCAAGTGATCTGCACCCTGCGCGACGACAGTGTGCCGGAGCTGGCGCGTGAGCTGGGCAACACTCGCTCGGCAGCGGCGCTGGAACTGTGGCGCCCGCATCTGGAAGGCAGCGTGGTGGTGATCGGCAACGCGCCGACCGCGCTGTTCTATCTGCTGGAAATGCTCGACGCCGGTGCCCCGAAACCGGCGCTGATCCTCGGCTTCCCGGTGGGCTTCGTCGGCGCTGCCGAATCCAAGGCCGAGCTGGCCGCCAACAGTCGTGGCGTGCCGTTCGTGATCATGCAGGGCCGCCTCGGCGGCAGCGCCATGGCCGCCGCTGCGGTCAATGCCCTCGCCACGGAGATCGAATGATGCAGGCTAAAGGACGTTTGATTGGCCTGGGCGTCGGCCCCGGTGATCCGGAACTGATTACCGTCAAGGCCCTGCGCCTGCTGCGCAAATCGCCGGTGGTGGCGTATTTCGTGGCGAAGGGCAAGAAGGGCAACGCGTTCGGCATCATCGAAGCGCACCTGCAGGACGCCCAGAATCTACTGCCGCTGGTGTACCCGGTGACCACCGAAGTGCTGCCGGCGCCACTGTCCTACGAACAGGTGATCAGCGATTTCTACGATGACGCGGCAGAGGAAGTGGCCGCGCATCTGGATGCCGGTCGCGACGTGGCGGTGATCTGCGAAGGTGATCCGTTCTTCTACGGCTCCTACATGTACCTGCACGATCGCCTCGCCAGCCGTTACGAAGCCGAAGTGGTGCCGGGCGTCTGCTCGATGCTCGGCGGCGCTTCGGTGCTGGGTGCGCCGCTGGTGTATCGCAATCAGAGCCTGTCGGTGCTGTCCGGTGTGCTGCCTCACGATGAACTCAAGCGCCGTCTGGCTGATGCCGACGCGGCGGTGATCATGAAGCTGGGGCGCAACTTCCCGAAAGTGCGCGACGTGTTGGCAGAGCTGGGCCTGGCCGAACGTGCGCTGTACGTCGAGCGCGCGACCATGGCCAACCAGAAGATCGTGCCGCTGGACGAGGTCGAGCCGATGTCGTCGCCGTACTTCTCGCTGATCATTGTTCCCGGCGAACGGTGGCAAGGCTGATGACCCAATCCACACCGGCCATCGTCATTCTCGGCCAGGGCGCGCTGGCCACGGCCCGTCGCCTTCAGCAGGTTTATCCGGCTGCGCAGATTCATGGTCTGAAAGGGCGCGTAGAAGGCGCCGACCTGACTTACAGCGACTTCGGCGCGACTTTGCGCGAGCTGTATCAACAGGACACGCCGATCATTGCCCTGTGCGCGGCCGGCATTGTCATCCGCACACTGGCGCCGCTGTTGCTGGAGAAAGGCGTCGAGCCACCGGTGCTCGCCGTGGCGGAAGACGGCAGCGCCGTGGTTCCGTTGCTCGGTGGCCTCGGCGGGGTGAACGTCATGGCTCGCGAGATCGCAGATGCGCTTGAAGTGCCTGCGGCGATCACCACCAGCGGCGAATTGCGTTTCGGCACTTGCCTGCTCAACCCGCCCGGCGGTTATGCCCTTGGCGATCTGGAGCAGGGCAAGCGCTTTGTCTCTGATTTGCTGGCCGGCCACAGCGTGCGCATCGACGGTGCTGCGCCGTGGCTTGAGCAAGCGCAACTGCCGGAAGATCCACAGGCGCAGCGCTCGATTCATGTCGGCAGCGATGCCCGCGCGGCGAGTACCAGTGAGTTGCTGATTTATCCACGCAGTGTGGCGGTGGCGGTGAATGCCGTTGTGGCTGACCTGCCGGATGCGATTCGCGATGCGTTGCAACAGGCCGGTGTGGCGATTCAATCGCTGGCCTGTCTGGTGGCAGCTGACGTTCAGATGGCGAGCCCGACGTTGCGTGAAGCGGCGCTTGAATTGGCGGTGCCGCTACGCTTTGTCGCGCCGGCGAATGACATCGGTGAACTGGCTCGCGATGCAGTCCCCGACGCTCGAATCATCACAACATCCCGTGACATGGCCATCGCCGTGGCCGAACAGCCGCTGGATGTTTCGCAGATCGGTCGCCCGCGCGGTCGTCTGGCCGTCATCGGCCTCGGTCCGGGTGCAGCCGAGTTGATGGTGCCAGCGGTGAAGGCCGAACTGGCCCGTGCCACCGACGTGCTGGGTTATGAAACCTACGTGCGCATGGCCGGCCCGTTCCGCGACGATCAAGTGCAGCACTGCACCGATAACCGCGAAGAAATGCAGCGCGCTCGCCATGCCTTCAGGCTGGCCGCTCAGGGCCGTTCGGTGATTGTGGTTTCGTCCGGCGATCCGGGTGTGTTCGCCATGGCGGCGGCGGTGCTCGAAGCGTTGCACGAGTCGACGGATCCGGCGTGGCACAGCGTCGATCTGGAAATCCTGCCGGGGGTGTCCGCGTCGCTCGCCACGGCTGCTCAGGCCGGTGCTCCACTGGGGCACGACTTCTGCGTAATGTCGCTGTCGGACAACCTCAAGCCGTGGTCGATCATCGAAAAACGCCTGGATCTGGCCGCCGAGGCGGATCTGGCATTGGCCTTCTACAACCCGATCTCCCGTGCGCGTCCATGGCAACTGGGGCGAGCGCTGGAAATCGTAGCGCAGCACCGCACGCCAGAAACGCCGGTGGTGCTGGGCCGCGATATCGGTCGGCCGGGGCAGACGCTGCGGGTGACGACATTGGGTGCGCTGACGCCGGATCAGGTCGACATGCGCACGATGGTGCTGATCGGTTCGTCCACCACCTGCACCTTCCCTCGTGCCGAGGGCGGGGAGTGGGTGTATACGCCGCGTTGGTACGGGGACAAGCCCGCAGGCTGATACCGTTATATTAATTATCGACGAAACCCAAAAGGCCGCGAATTCGCAATTCGCGGCCTTTTTGGTTTGTGCGTTTTCTGAAGGTTGTATTTATTTCAATAGCGTTTGTTTGAACGGCCTGGTGTTATTGGATGTTTCGTTGGACATCGTTTGAATGGCTTTGTGTTTGTCTATGGGTGTTGTTTTGCACTAGTTTCGGCTTTCTGAGGTTTGTTCAGTTTTTAGTGTTTCTTGTTGCAAGTTATTTGTCTCGCGGCGTCGGCGCGTGTATGCAATTTATTATGTCGAGGGAATATTCAATGCAGGAAGCTAAAGTTGATGGTGGGTATGTAAAGTTTGTCAATTTGTTCAAGTTATCTGATCTTGAACAAGCACTGTTGCCCTATAAGGGTTCCGCTCGTTATGACGAGGTGATCCGTTACTACTTTGCCTGCGTCGGTTTGCTCGACTCGCCACGGCTGTTGCAACCACTCGCGCTGTTCAAGCGGGCGCTTGAAGAGTTCGACGGACGGCGAGTGCGACGTGAAGTCGAGAAATCCCCCGCGCCGGGCCCGGAGATCGAGACAGCCCCCGATCTTTCAGAAATCAGTACCAGAGTCAGCGATTTCGAGTCGCGGCTCAATTACTCTGTGAAGTTGATGAAAACTCCCGCCACGGCAGTGCCGAAAATCCTGCACTTCATCTGGCTCGGTGGCGGCATCGGCGAGATTCAGCGCGATTACATCAATGTCTGGAAACAGGTGCTGGGGGGGCAGGGGTACCTGATCTATGTCTGGTATGACAGTGATGCGTTGCTGGCCTGGCAGGCCAATCGCTTGATGGTCGAGGCGGCCAAGGCTGACGCCATGGAACACGGGGGCATAGACAGTAGCTCCGACACAGTATTGGGCGAAATGTATGTCGCCCGCGCTATCGCTTTGAAACAACAGATGAGCGAATACATTAGTGCGGCGGTTGCGAGAGGCGAGCCCGCCGATGAGGCAAGATTGCAATTGTTGAACCGTGCCTATGGGCAGAATCTTCAGGATCTGCGGATCTTGAAGGCAAACAACAGAGCAAGTATTGATGCGCTGGTCGGCGATGATGTTCGCGTGCGCGATCTGGCCGGCCCGGATATACCTTTGAAGTTGCAGGATCTTTATCAGCGGGAAATGCGCATGCGCGGCAACTTCGCCGCTGCGTCGGATATTGTAAGGGCAGAAGTCCTGCACTTCGAAGGTGGCAGTTATAGCGATGTCGACAACTTGCCACCATTGCTGAAGGAAATCGCAGGTGTCGATATCAGTGGCTTTAGTACCGGTGCACGACTCGGTGTTTTGCAATTGATACTGGATCAGAATCCCGACTGGATGCCCGGTCGACAGGCACTGCGGGGGCGATACGGGGATAAGCTCTCGCAAATTCCCGAAGAGCATCGCCCGGTGCTGCAAGCGTTTGCCAAAAGCCGGCCGCTTTTGACTCAGGTGTTTCAGCCTCCGCAGGATCTGCTTGTCCGACCGTATGCGTTGCGCGCAGTGGCAATGGGACACACGATCAGCAATGCCTACATGATGGCTCATGCCGGTTCGGCGGTACTTGAGTCCGTGCTCAAGCGCTTCAGGTTCAACTATGAGCTGATCGATGACACCGCCCGATTGGCCATTGAAAGAGGCATCAGTCTTCAAGAAGGCGAGGCGATGAGCATGTTGGCCAACGAAGTACTGGAACGATCTTACGGGCCTTTGATTGAGTTGCCCGGAATGGAGTCCGTTTTTGCGGCTTATCTGGCGGATGCCGTTGCCGGATACCACAACGAAGGTATCCGTCCGGGAAACGAGGGGACGATCTATTTGACCGGGCCCGCCGGAATCAAGGATGGCACCAGCGATTTCGAAAAGACATTTTTAACGCCCGAGGGGGCGCAGGCGTCACGGCGGGAAATGGCCATCGCACCTCTGCAGACGGTCAATCAGCTCACTGAAGAGGAGCTGGATCACTCCTGGAAAGAAAACGAAACCGATACCCTGAAGTGGCTCGAGACTGAGCAGCAAAGCTGGCGCGACGGCCGATACAAAACCCGCTATGCCGGGAACATCGCCGAGTTGCTCAAGCAGACCACCGTCGAATTCGAACTCGGCTGGCCACTGGTCGAAGGACGTCATGTCCTGAATACCGAGCTGTTGCAGCGTATGGTGGATCACCTCGGGGAGCCGTTCACCAGGGCGATGATGAGCGGTCATGACGGTTCGATTGTGTTCGCCGACGGATTACCGCTGAGCTTCGATGATCGTCAGGCCATCCGTCATCAGGACACTCGCCTTCGGCCCCCGGCATTCCCGAAAAGTCCGATTGCCCAGAGTGTCGCGCTGGATGAGCTGTTGATCGGGCTGGGTACACGTTCCTGGCAACTCGCGCAGGTCACCCCGTTACAGCGTTTGACGATCGGAGCGTTGCTGGGCGCCGATTCATTGGATGCTCAGAGTTTTTCCGCATTGAGCGATACGCTGGACAATTTGATCAACAGCGTCAGTGAGCGCGGGACGTCCGGGCGCTACGCGGTGATTGAACAGCATCTTTATCGGCACCGGGCACCAGCGTTCATGGCAGGCATGTCCAGTGTGGATGATGAATTGCCAGCGCGCGCGGTCGACGCACTCAGCCTGAAAAAGAACGCGCTGGCCAACGCTGCGACGCTGTTTGACTGGGGGCGCCGGGTCGCGCAGATCCAGCGTCTGGCCACTCAGGAGCATCGCGATCAAATCCAGGAACGGGCGGAGCAGGTGCTCAATCAGTTCGAGGCCGGCACCGTCAAACTGGTGCCTCAGGATCTGTTGATGCACGGGCCGGGTGACACCGCCGCCGGACGCTGTTTTCCGCTGGCGCTGACGATGAGTGCCGCCCTCACGCAGGGTGAGGGTGCGACCCGACAATTGCGCGAGCGATTCTTTCTGGCGGTCCTTGAGCCGGAACACCCGGACTCGAAGGCGTTTCTGGCCGCGCTGGAGGAAATGCGTGGCGTGCACGCCGCAGAGGTGGGCACGGCGCTGGGGCGGCTCGATCTGGACAAGGTGGTCGCGACTCTCGAGGCGTCCGTGGGCCCGCGAACCCTGATGCTCAACTCGGACAATCACTCGATGCTGGTGGCCCGGACCGTCAACGGGACGGCTCACACTTACCACTTCTACGATCCGAACTTCGGTCTGTTCGAATTCGACAGCCCGGCGACCTTCCGGATGGCCCTGAAGCAATTTTTCAAGCAAGCAGACATCGCCCGTCATTACGCCGTGTACGGCAAACCTGGCCGGCCGGAATTCGATCTGATCGATGTGCAAGGTGAAAAGGTTGCCGCTCTGAACCTGTCGAACGGTATCAAGGTGGGTCAGTTGCTGCGCGATCACCCGCTGCCAGATAAACCGTTCAGGCCCGTTCGCCAGAGGATGAACAGTGCTCACGGGCGATCGCTCATGGACAATTCGCGCCTGGGCAGTGCATTGCTGTCTTCAGACAACGACTGGTGGGCCAAGCAGATTGCCGACGTCACTGCACGCTTGCAGGAGGACCATGAGTCGGTCACTCCGCTGGTGCCGTTGTTCGACTCGCTGGAGGTGACACCCGAGGGCGGTTACCGGGTAAACATGCTCGATCCGCAGAGTGGCGAGACGGTCGCCGTGGTCACCCGCCGGGATGATCGCCTGCTGCGGATCAGGAATTACCTGACGGATCTGTTTTCGGCGCTGGGGCACAAACCTGCGACCGGCGCTGTGGTGGATCCGACGGAGGCGGCGGCCGTGCACACGCTCAATGCCGGTTTTGCGGTACAGGCGCTGATGAACGCATTGCGCGGGCGCGAGGGTGATGAGCGCACATCGAGCACCGCGGTGCAGTGGCACGCCTACGTCAACTACGCACAACTGGTGCATGGCAATGTGGTCGACGTGGCGGGGCTGATCGGCCTGGTGCAAGCCGCGTTGCGTGATGAAAAACTGATCGCCCGCACCACTGCGAAGGTGGTCGGCGAAGCGCTCGAGCCGTTGACCGGCAGAACCCTCGGCGCGGTGGCCGGGCATGTGGCAAACGAGGGTGTCGGCGCGGTGCTGGGGCTGGCGAATGTCGGCTTTGATATCTATCAGTTGGCGAATGCTCGTAACGAGGTCGAGACCGCCACCTATGCCACCCAACTGACCTTCGACGCCAGCAGTCTGGCCCTGACCGGTGCGGGCCTTGGCGCAGCGGCCGCTGGCGCGGGTACGGCGGCTGCGGTGCTGGGAGGCGCCGGGGTGATTCTGGGTGGCCTTGCCGTTGGCGTGACTGCGCTGGCGCAGAATTTCGCGACCATCGCTGAAGAGGCCAAGGCGGTCGGATTGTTTTTCGCGGAGCTGGAGCAGGCACATCACGGGGACGGATATCACTACAGCGGCGAGCAAGGTGTCTGGTTGCCGCGACCGTCGCTGATCATCAACGCTCTGGATCTGAGCACCGGCAAATTGCTGCTCGACAGTTCTCGCCTGTATCCGCTGCACGATCATTTCGGCGTGCCGGACTTCGAGGTCGATTACGCGCGAGCCATCCACCTCAGTAAAGAGCTTGGCTACCCGGCCGAAATGACGTTCGCACCATCGGCCGAACAGGCGATTGTCCTGCCATGCACGCCGCTTGCCTGTTACCGCTACGAGTACCAGATATTGCCGTTCGCATCACAGCGCCACGACAAGGGCTTCGACATCGCGCGGCGTCTGGAGAAGAAAAAAGCCGACGGTCAATGGCTGTTCCTGTTTTCGTTCTATTCGTTTCCCAGCCACTACATCGTCCACCGGATGCACCCCGATTACCGGCCGACCGAGATCAGCGTCACGCTTGATACGCAGACGCGCAAACTGGTTGTGCCGGTGATTCCCAAGCCCTGGCACGAGCAGATCAGCTATCGGATTCAGGGTGGGGGAGGCACTTGCACGCTGGTGCTCAATCCAGGCGTCAACGTCGAACTGGTGTCAGTGGATGCGCAAAAGAACCGCTGGATCATTGTCGCACCCTGGGCCGGCGAGAAGGACATCGTGTTCGACGAGGACGGGCAGTTCAGTGTCAAAGGCTGCGAGTTCAAGATCACCGCAGGCAACGCGCCGGAGATTTCCCTGCTGATCGAAAATGGCCGGCTCTTCAGGATTGCCGACGGCAAACGGCACGAGCTGGAGCTGCTTCAGGAACAGGCGCCCAAAGGGCTGGATGACCAGACCCTGCAGGATCATCTGCAAGCGCTGGCACGGGCGCATCGGTTGGCGCTGCGCTATACGCCTATCCACAACTACCGGGTTCCTTTTGAAAACCCCAAGACGCCGCGTTACACCAACGGCTGGTACGACGCCACGGAGGATCGGGTCCTCTATATCCGCAATGATGAAGTGTTTGACGATGAGGGATTGTTCTCGGTGGTGACCGGTGGTTCGGCGTTTTTCCATGATCCGAGTGGCTACGATATCTGCCAGGTCGATGTCGGCACAGGGCTGCTCAGCCATCGTTATCGTTTGATGTTCCGGCTCAAGGGCGTCAGCACGATTCGCAGTGTCGAAGCCGATAGCCAGGGTGTTGTCCACGTGGTGCAGGAATATGTTTTTGAAGACGGCACGCTTGAACGCCTTAACTACCTGATAAACAGGGGTGAGCTGTGGTTGAGTTCGATCACTCACGGACTTGAACCCACCTACGAGGCGCTGCTCGACGATAGCCGGAACCTGGCGAATTGGGCTCCGGTGCTGGCTGACTGGGTGATGCACAAGCCGGTTCAGGATGACAAAGGCTATGCCACGATCGACTGGCGGTTCGCGCCTTACGTTTCGATCTGCTGGAAGATCGAAGAGAACGCCCGGGACATGGCCTGGGTTCGCACCCGTGACAAGCTGATCGTGCGCCCGGTACCGCGCCGCCACCATGCGCGCGCCTGGCCTGACTCGATCCAGAACCTGAACGAGCTGATGCTGCTGACGCTGGCCGACGACAGCGACGTGTTTGTCATTTACGACCGGCAGTTCCAGAACCTGTGCCGGGTTCAACGCACCGTGATGCAGGAACAGAATCAATGGTCGCACCGCTGGGTGCAACCCGAGCGCCTGAAACAGGTGACGGCTGAACACAATGGCTATCAGGCCCGTACCGAAAGCGGATTGTCATTCGCAATCGGCACTGACGGTGAAGTGCATTTTGCGGGGCTGGCGGAATCCTGGCTCAAGGGGCGCAAGCAATGGTGGCTGGCGTTCGAAGCTATCGCCCGGCAATACGCCGTCGAGCAGTTCCCGATTGTCGGCATTGCCAATGCCGACGGTGATTCACGCTTGCACGCCTGGTACATCGATAACCACTTGCTGTTATGTGAAGCGCAACAGACGCAGGTCCGCCTGCTGGGCATGACGCCGGACAATCAGTCGGCATGGCTGTTCGAACCCGAGAGCGGTGAGGTCTGGCGCCAGACGTTTATCGATCCGCAACATCTGCAGTCGGCATTTGGAGAAGGCACGCAATTGTTGCAGGCCCGAATGCTGACCAGGCCAGAGCGACTTTGGACGGCGTGGCATTTTACCGATGTGCGGGTCGACGGTGCCGGTCTTGTGGGCACGACGCGCGAAGGTGTGGTGCTGCAACTGGAGCATCAGGAGCAACCGCAGATCATCGGTGTGCAGCACGATTGGCTGGCGGCCCATGGCGAGCATCTGATTGGTGACTTGCAGGCTTTGCTGGCGAATGCAGCACATCGTCCGTTCATTTCTATCGCTTCTCACGACGTCAGTGTGCAGTGGTACATCGCTGACAGCGCGCGGTTGATCCAGATTCCCGCAGTCGACCTGCCGGAGGATTACGAGTTGCTCGGAACCCGACGGCATGCCGATGTCCTGCTGCATGAGCCGCAGGAGCGGGTCGTTCAAGGCTATCCGAGCATGCGCCAGATCAAACCGCTGGATTATGTCCAGCGCACGGGTGACGTGCTGGTGCTCGAAGGCCGGGTGGACGCCTACGATCCCCTGCCGCTGGTGCCGGACGATGTGCGCACTCTGGTTCTGCGGGTAGGGCGTGGCTGGATGAAGTGGCACCTGTCCGAGGCGCTGATGCGCAAGCTCGATTCGGTGGTGGTTGATTGCCGTTATCCGCTTGTGGGTTTTCCCGCGGTCATGAGTCGCTTGATCCTGACCATGGCCGATCCACACAAGCTCGAAGTAGGGATGGTCGACGAGCACCTGGTGGTGATCGACCCTGACAGTGAGCACTGTGTGCTGGTACGCAATGCGGATGCGTCAGATCCCTCGCTGCGGGGCGATGCGATGCTTGAGGTCAATGGTCTGCGTCCGTGCCAGGTGTCGACACTGGTTCGCTGGCTGAAGGCGCGCAAGGAAGGCGCCGAGGGCGTGACGCTGAAAACGTTGATCGATCAGGCGGATGCGAAGAAAGCCGTCGAGTCGGTGGGTTGACGGTCCGCGGTTAATGACGAAAAAAGACCGCCGACGTTACCGTCGGCGGTCTTTTTGTTTCACGGTTCAAGGCACCAGATAGCCTTTGACCCCGGTAAAGATGATCTGCGCCGCCAGTGCGCACACAAACAGCCCCATCAGGCGGCTGACGATCTGCAAGCCCTGGTCGCCGAGAATGCGTTCAATGCGGTTCGACAGGTACAGCACCACGCCAACCGTGAAGCTGGCGAGTACGATGCTCATGATCGCGAACAGCTTGTCGTCCCAGTGTGGCTGGCTGACACCCATCACCAATAGCGCACCGATGGTGCCGGGGCCGACTGTCAACGGAATGGTGAGAGGAACGATGGTCACATCCTGCTGCACATTGTCAGCTTGCACCGCAGGTTTGCCCTGTGCCATGCCCAATGCCGATATGAATAGCACGCTGCCGGCGCCAATGCGGAACGCGTCCACGGTGATTCCGAACACATCGAAAATCACTCGTCCGAACAGGTACAGCAAGACGCTGGAAACCAGTGTCGCGATGGCTACTTTCCAGGCCAGGCGCCGTTGTTCCTTACGCGAATAGCCGCGGGTCAGACTGATGAAACAGGACAATACGAAGAACGGGCTGTAGAGCACCAGCATCTTCAGGTAAACGCTGAACAGCACATGGACCATGGTTTCGACTCGCCGCTATGGAGTGGACGATGTGGAGTCTATCAGTCGTTTAGTTGTTTGTGTTTGGACAGTTGGGTTAATCAAGTTTCTTTTGTCTTGTGTCGATGGTTGCGGTTTTTGGAAAGTATAAGATATCAAGTTACAGGTTTTGCTTTGTTGTTTTTTTTGGATTTGGTTAATGTTGTTTTGCGGATTTATGAGGTGCTTGTAAATTAAATAATGGAAAATTGATATGTATAACAAGGTTGTTAGTGATAGTTATGTAAAAGCTTGTGTTGAAGCACTGGCTGAGTGTGATATCGGTGAATCGCTGATTATTAAGCCGCGTGGTCTTCAGATGCTAGGCGATGAAATTGAAGAGCCTTCGCGCGGTAGCATCGTCGGAGAGGGCGTGCTGGGCTTCTCCGGTAAACTCACCGGCGATAACAAGTCCGATGCGCAAAATGCCTTTTTGTTCGCTACCCGTGCAGCGAACAAAAAATATCCTGAAGAGTATCAAGGTAAAGAGTGGTATCTGTACTTTCGGGATGTGATGACCTTGGCAGGCTGGACGCCTGTCACCCGTTACTACAGCGATCTGGAAGTGGGCGGAACCAGTGTTCGTATGGACAAGCTGATTCTTGAAATTCTTGCATCGGTCGTTGCAGGTGCTGCCCTGCCTGGCCCGGCCACCGCGATGATGCTGAAAGTAGCGGGCGATGCTATCGCCGCCCTGCAAAAGCGTGACACCGCGGCACTCACGGTATACGAGCGTAACTTGCTCAATCAAGGGGTGGGTGGTCTAGCCAGCGCAGCCTGTGTCGAGGTTGAGGATGAAGCAATCATGGCAGTGGGTGCAGTACGCTTCCTGCGCCAGAATACTTCGACCAAAGTCATGTTTGTGGATGTAGATATTCGTAATGTAAAACTGTATCGCGGCGAAACCGTCTTCGCCAAAAATACACTGGTGGCTGATGGTGTCCGTGACATGATCAGGGATAGGTTGATTCCGCATAAAGACCAGATTGTTGATATCGAAATTTGATGAATTAAAAGGCGGCCGTAACAGGTCGCCTTTTTTTATGAGGTCTATATGAAGTGTGAATACTCTGTGGTGGTCGTCGGCGCTTGTTTGGTGTTGCTGCCGGCAGGGGATGATACGGGGCATTACAGTGATCTGGTCAATTCGATATTGTTGGCGCAGTTGGCCGCGAGCAAAAAAGTCGAAAACTCGAAAAGTGCTGACTGGTATAACGCTTATATTGAGTTGATGGATGATTATTGGCTTCGATATGCCCGCGTGCGACAAGATTGGTCCGTCAATGAGCAGGATGTCGAACCCGTCGGCGAATGGGTCAGCAGTGCAATCGCTAAGGGAGATCTGGAAAATGCCGATTCTGCGGTATTAACTTTGCAGCAATTGGCACTGTTGTCCGGTGCCGGGCCTGCAATGGCGCTACTGAGGGCTCACGTGCAGACGACAGCGTCCGCGGCCGATGACGCACCTGCTCCTGCCGAGGTGGTTCGATTGCTTGTGGTTGTTGCTTCTACGCCAACGCGTATTTCCAGCGTCTATATTGAACTCAAGACTCATGTGCGTATCGATCTCAATCCACTAGCCCAGCGTTTCGAGGCAAAGGAAATACAGGGAACAGTCTGTTTGCGTTACGCCAAGGCCAGTTTGTCGGAAACTCTCTACGGACCTGTGCGTGATGCGATCGCCTTAAAAGTCAGGGATAAGCATGAGGCTCATGTTTTGAAGATGACGCTGTCGGATAGCGAGGAAAATGCTTGATCGGCAACACCGTTCAGAACGTTGAGGCTGTGCGGTTCTGCTGATCACGCTGAGCCACCCAATGTTCGATCAGCTCACGCAGTTGCGACAGTTCCACCGGTTTGGCCATGTGCCCGTCCATCCCGGCCTGGCGCGCGCGTTCCTTGTGTTCGGCAAGGATGTGCGCGGTCAGCGCCACGATCGGCGTGCGGATGCGCTGATTGCCGACTTCCCACGCCCGCAGTTGCTGGGTGGCAGAGAAGCCGTCGAGGATCGGCATTTCGCAGTCCATCAGCACCAGGTCGTAGCGCTGGGCTTTCATCGCCTGCAAGGCTTCTTCGCCATTGCTGGCGGTGTCCGGCTGCAGGTTGAGTTTGCCGAGCATGCCCCGGATCACCTTGGTCGAAATGGTGTTGTCTTCGGCCACCAGAATGCGGAAGTCGCTCGGCACCTTGACCGGTGCGGCGGGGCTCGCGACCTGTGGCTGGAACACCACCTGGCCACGGTTGCGCTGGTTCAGTTCGTCGGCGAGCGTGGTCTTGAGGGTGTAGCCGGCCACCGGTTTGGCCAGGATGCGCTTGATCCCCGAGTTGCGCGCGATGATCTTGCTCGGCGCATTGCTGATGCCGGTGAGCATGATCAGCAGGATGTCGTGGTTCAGGCTCGGGTCTTCCTTGATCTTGGCCGCCAGTTGCATGCCGGTCATGCCGGGCATGTTCTGGTCCAGCAGGACCACGTCGAAGTAATCACGCAAATGCGCCTTGGTGCGCAGCAGGGCCAGCGCTTCCTTGCCCGACGGCACGGCGCTGACGTTCAGGCCCCAGGCGCTGCATTGCTGCACCAGCACCTTGCGGCAGGTGTCGTTGTCGTCGACTACCAGCACGCGTGCGCCTTGCAGCGGGCTGTCGAGGTCCGAGGTCGGATGCTCCAGGCGATCAGGGTCCAGCGGCAGGGTCAGCCACAGCGTGCTGCCCTGGCTGGCGCCGCTCTTGATGCCGAACTCGCCCTGCATCAAACGGATCAACTGACGGGCGATCACCAGCCCGAGGTTGCCGCCCAGACGGTTGGCCGACAGGAAGTGCTTGCTGTGCAATTCGGCGTGCATCAGCGCGTCGCGCTCTTCCTGATCCATCGGCTGGCCGCTGTCCTGCACGGCAATGCGCAGGCGGGGCCCGGTGCTGCGTTCGTCGAGGGCGACCACCACCAGCACTTCGCCTTCTTCGGTTTTCTTCAGGGCGTTTTCCAGCAGGCTCAGCAGTGTCTGGCGCAGGCGTGTCGGGTCGCCGCTGATGACCCGTGGCACTTGCGGCTGGATGAAACTGATCAGTTCGACGTTCTGCTGTTCGGCCTTGGCGCGGTAGATGCTCAGGCAATCGTCGATCAGCGCGTTGAGGTCGAACTGCACGTCGTCCAGTTCGATCTGCCCGGACTCGAGCCGCGAGATGTCGAGGATCTCGTTGATCAGGGTCAGCAGTTCGTTGCCGGCGCTGTGGATGGTCTGCACGTAATCGCGCTGCTTGACCGACAGCGGCGTGCCGAGCAGCAGTTCAGTCATGCCCAGTACGCCGTTCATCGGCGTGCGGATTTCGTGGCTGATCTTGGCCAGGAACTCGGCCTTGGCATTGATCTCGGCGTTGCTCGCCGCAAGGTCACGGCTGATGCTGAAACGGCTTTCGGTGATGCTGCGCTGACGCTCGCCGAGGGCGATGCTCATCAGCAGGCCACTGATGCAGATGAAACCCATCAGGGTCATGATCAGACCTTGCGGCGCCACCAGGGTCAGCCCCAGCAAGGCCGGGAGGATGATCAGCGTGCCGATGTTGAACACCACCATCGCGGCGACGAACAAGCGGGCAGGGCGGTAGCCTTTCTGCCAGTGATAGAACGCCACCAGCAACATGCTCAGTCCGGCCAAAGCCACCAGCGCGTAGGTGATGATGTTCAGCGGCAGGGTGTTGACGAACAACAGCAGCAGGCTGCAGATCACGATGAACAGGATGTCGCCGATCAGCAGCTTGTTCAGCGGATGCGGGCCGAGCGGGGCGAAGAAGCGGTAGGCGAACATCAGGCCAGCCGGAGCGGTCAGCAGCAGGGCCAGATAGGCGCCGGGGGTCTGGATCGCATGCCAATTCGGCAGCCACGGACCGGCGAGGTTGAGCAACAGCAACAGGCTCAGGCTCAACAGGCCTTCACACACCGCGAGCCACAGGCTGCTGCGCGAGCGGGTGTAGGCGTAACGGATCAGGTTATGCAGGATCAGCATCGCCAGACAGCCGAACAGCAGGCCGTAGATCAGCGTCTGGTTGTGATTGGCCGCGGCCATCACCGCCGATTGCAGAGTGATGTACGGGCGCAACTGGTGATCGGAAACCAGTCGCAGGTAGACGTCGAGGGGTTTTTCGCTTTGCGGCAACGGCAGCATGAAGTCGCTGCTCGGCAGCGGTCGTTCCACCTGGGGCTGGGTGGTGCCGGTGTCGCGTTGCTCGATCAGGCGATCGCCGTCGAGGACATACAGATTGAGGTGCGACAGGTCGGGGGCGAAGATCCGCAGCACTTGTTCGTGCTTGCCGGGCGCCAGCCTGAAGCGCAGCCACAGGGCGCCATCGGGTTCGGCCGCGGTGAGGCGGTCAAGCTCGATAGGGCTGAATTGATTGGTGTAGCGGGCGGAGCGGATGTCGCTCAGCTGGAGGTTGCCCTGATCGTCAAGCAATACCGACCAGCCACTGCCTTGCGCGGCCTGGGCCGGGAGCATGCAGAGCAAGGTCAACAGCGTGACGGTGAAGCCTATGGCAATCCTGAGCCAGCGCACGGCGAAATCCCTTCGTAGGTTGATGCCAGAATATAACGATGCGCAGCGTCGGAACAGTCCGGCAAGGGCGATGAGCCCCTGCCGGAAACACAGCGTAGCTTATTACTGAGACTCACCGCGTTCACGGGCAATGGCGCGGTAGCCAATGTCGGTGCGGTAGAAGCAGCCTTCCCAGTCGATGGCCTTGGCCAGTTTGTAGGCCTGCTCCTGGGCGGCGCCAACGCTGGCGCCCATGGCAGTGGCGCACAGCACCCGACCACCGGCCGTCACGACGTTGCCGTCCTTGAGCGCAGTACCGGCGTGGAAAACCTTGCCTTCCAGTGCGGCGGCTGCGTCCAGACCGTTGATCGGCGCGCCCTTGGCGTAGTCGCCAGGATAACCGCCGGCGGCCAGCACGATGCCGACGCTCGGACGTGGATCCCACTGCGCTTCAACCTTGTCCAGCGCCTGAGCCAGTGCGGCTTCGACCAGCAGCACCAGGCTCGACTGCAGACGCAGCATCACCGGTTGGGTTTCCGGATCGCCGAAACGGCAGTTGAACTCGATGACCTTCGGATTACCGGCCTTGTCGATCATCAGACCGGCGTACAGGAAACCGGTGTAGACGTTGCCTTCGTCGGCCATGCCGCGCACGGTCGGCCAGATCACCTGGTCCATCACGCGCTGGTGCACGTCAGCGGTGACAACCGGAGCCGGGGAGTAGGCACCCATGCCGCCGGTGTTCGGGCCGCTGTCGCCGTCGCCGACGCGTTTGTGGTCCTGGCTGGTGGCCATCGGCAGAACGTTCTTGCCGTCGACCATGACGATGAAGCTGGCTTCTTCGCCGTCGAGGAATTCTTCGATGACAACGCGCGAACCGGCGTCGCCAAAGGAATTGCCGGCGAGCATGTCGCGCACGGCGTCTTCGGCTTCGGCCAGGGTCATGGCGACGATCACGCCTTTACCGGCGGCCAGGCCGTCGGCCTTGATCACGATCGGTGCGCCTTTTTCACGCAGGTAAGCCAGGGCCGGCTCGATTTCGGTGAAGTTCTGGTAGTCGGCCGTCGGGATCTTGTGGCGCGCCAGGAAATCCTTGGTGAAGGCTTTCGAGCCTTCCAGCTGCGCGGCGCCGGCGGTCGGACCGAAGCAGTCCAGGCCACGGGAGCGGAACAGGTCGACAACGCCGGCCACCAACGGTACTTCCGGACCGACGATGGTCAGGGAAACGTTTTTCTCGGCAAAGTCAGCGAGCTGCTCGAGGGCCAGCACGTCGATGGCGACGTTTTCGCACTTGGCTTCAATCGCAGTGCCGGCGTTGCCTGGCGCCACGAAAACTTTCTGCACACGCGGATCCTGAGCCACTTTCCAGGCCAGTGCGTGTTCGCGGCCACCGCTGCCAATGATCAAAACATTCATTTCAAAAACCTCGGATGACGCTAATTCTGTTTTAGAACCTGAAGCGCTTCACGCTCCAGGAGGTCGCAATGAAGTCGGTAGATGCAAGGCGGAGACGACCTCGGTGAGCGGAGTTGCCTTTTGGCAATGAGCATCATCGAGGTCGGCTCCAACGCAGCAGATGCCGGCTTCAGTGCGGCCGTTGTCTGATTAGTGACGGAAATGACGCATTCCGGTGAACACCATCGCGATGCCGGCTTCGTCGGCAGCAGCAATCACTTCAGCATCACGCATCGAACCACCTGGCTGGATCACCGCCGTGATACCGACCTTGGCCGCATTGTCCAGACCGTCGCGGAACGGGAAGAACGCGTCCGACGCCATCACCGAACCAGCCACTTGCAGACCGGCGTGCTCAGCCTTGATCGCCGCGATACGCGCGGAGTTCACGCGGCTCATCTGGCCGGCGCCGACACCGATGGTCTGACGGTTCTTGGCGTAGACGATGGCGTTGGATTTGACGAACTTGGCCACTTTCCAGGCGAAGATCAGGTCGTGGACTTCCTGTTCGGTCGGGGCGCGCTTGGTCACCACTTTCAGGTCGTCGGCGTCGATCATGCCGATGTCGCGGCTCTGTACCAGCAGACCGCCGTTGACGCGCTTGTAGTCCCAGGCCGGAACGCGATCGGCCGACCACTCGCCGCAGGCCAGCAGGCGTACGTTGGCCTTGGCAGCAACGATGGCGCGGGCTTCTTCGCTGACGCTTGGGGCGATGATCACTTCAACGAACTGACGCTCGACGATCGCCTTGGCGGTCTCGGCATCCAGTTCACGGTTGAAGGCGATGATGCCGCCGAACGCCGATTCGGTGTCAGTGGCGTAGGCCAGTTCGTAGGCCTGACGGATGCCACCTTCGGCGTCCGGGCTCACGGCCACGCCGCACGGGTTGGCGTGCTTGACGATCACGCAGGCCGGTTTGACGAAGCTCTTCACGCATTCCAGCGCGGCGTCGGTGTCGGCCACGTTGTTGTACGACAGTTCCTTGCCTTGCAGCTGGGTGGCGGTGGCGATGCCGACTTCGGCAGGCTTGGCCTCAACGTAGAACGCCGCGCTCTGGTGCGGGTTCTCGCCGTAGCGCATTTCCTGGGCCTTGATGAACTGGCTGTTGAAGGTGCGCGGGAATTCGCTGCGACCTTCAGTGCTGAGGGTATCAGCGGCCTGGTTCACGGTGCCCATGTAGTTGGCGATCATGCCGTCGTAGGCTGCGGTGTGTTCGAACGCCTTGAGCATCAGGTCGAAACGCTGAGCGTAGGTCAGGCCGCCGGCCTTGAGGTTTTCCAGGACGTTGGCGTAATCGCTGGCATTCACCACGATGGCCACGTCTTTGTGGTTTTTCGCCGCCGAACGGACCATGGTCGGGCCGCCGATGTCGATGTTCTCGATGGCGGTCGGCAAGTCGCAGCCTGGTTTGCTGATGGTGGCTTCGAACGGGTACAGGTTGACCGCCACCAGATCGATCGGCTTGATGCCGTGCTCGTTCATGATGGCGTCGTCGATACCGCGACGACCGAGGATCCCGCCGTGGATTTTCGGGTGCAGGGTTTTCACCCGACCGTCCATCATCTCTGCGAAACCGGTGTAATCCGCGACTTCCACTGCGGCCACGCCGTTGTCCTGCAGCAGCTTGAAGGTCCCGCCGGTGGAAAGGATTTCCACGCCCAGGGCTTCCAGCTCCCTGGCGAATTCGAGGATCCCGGTCTTGTCGGAAACACTGATCAAGGCGCGGCGGATCGGCAGGCGGGTAGTCTGGTCGGTCATCTCAATTTCCATCAAAAGCAAGGGAAGTCAGCAAAAAAGGCGACCGGTTTTACGCGGGCGCCTTTCTGGTTTGATTGAATGCTTACAGCAGATCGTACTGCTTGAGTTTCTTGCGCAGCGTGCCGCGGTTCAGTCCGAGCAGCTCGCTGGCCTTGGTCTGGTTGCCCTTGACGTAGTTCATCACGCTTTCGAGCAGGGGAGCCTCGACTTCGGAGAGCACCAGGTTGTACACGTCCGTGACGGACGCGCCCTCAAGGTGGGCGAAATAATTGTGCAGCGCCTTCTCGACACTCCCGCGAAGGGTCTGGCCTTCTTCGCTCGGGGTATTGAGGTGCTGTTTCAAATTCACGTTGTCGCTCACGGGTGTTGTTCCACTCACTAAAGTCTCGGTCATCATCGTCATGCGGCCACCCCTTCTCCGTCCCCTGTCAGGCTCTTGTAACGTTCGGCGAAGAACTCCCGAACGTTGGCGCATTGTGTTTCCGTACCATCCAAACGATTGAAGTGGGCGCGAAATTCCCTGGCGCCCGGCAAGGTTGCGAGATACCAGCCCACATGCTTGCGGGCAATTCGCACACCCATCACGTCCCCATAGAAGGCGTGAAGGGCGGCCAGATGCTCAAGCAGAATGCGTTCCACCTCGATCAGTTCCGGCGCCGGCAGTTTTTCGCCGGTACGCAGGAAGTGTTCGATCTCGCGAAAAATCCATGGCCGCCCCTGGGCAGCCCGGCCGATCAACAGGCCATCGGCACCGGTCGCGTCGAGCACGTAGCGGGCCTTTTCCGGCGATACGATGTCGCCGTTGGCAAAGACCGGAATCGACACCGCCTGCTTGATCGCGGCAATGGTGTCGTACTCGGCTTCGCCGGTGTACAGGTCGGCGCGGGTGCGGCCATGCACCGCCAGCGCCGTGATCCCGGCCTGCTCGGCGATCTTCGCCACGGTCAGGCCGTTCTTGTTGTCGCGATCCCATCCGGTGCGGATCTTCAGGGTCACCGGCACATCAACTGCCGCCACGACGGCGTGCAGGATCTCGGTAACCAGTGCCTCATCCTTCAACAACGCGGAGCCGGCGGCCTTGTTGCAGACCTTCTTCGCCGGGCAACCCATGTTGATATCAATAATCTGTGCGCCCAGTTCGACGTTGGCCCGGGCCGCATCCGCCAGCATCTGCGCATCGCCACCGGCGATCTGCACCGAGCGTGGCTCGGGATCGCCTTCGTGGATCATGCGCATGCGCGACTTGCGGGTGTTCCACAGGCTCATGTCACTGGTGACCATTTCCGAAACTACAAGCCCTGCGCCCAAACGCTTGCACAACTGACGAAAGGGCTGGTCGGTGACACCCGCCATCGGGGCGAGGATCAAGCCGTTCTGCAATGTATATGGGCCGATGCGTACCGCCGACATAGGACTTCCCTGAAGTGGGGCCGGATCATGAGAGTTCGAAAAAGGGTTGGCATGATACCCGCTCTCGATGACTGGATAAAGGCTGAATTGAACAAAATCTGAACAGTTATTCTGTTATTACCGCCGGTTTGGTCGTGCGCTGCGCAGTCAGAAAACTGCCGTCAATCCGGGAGCGGTGAAGCGTTTCACTCGGGCGAGTGGAAACTCAGGCTGTAGTTCACGGCTTTCGGGCCTGGATCGAGGATGTCCAGGGCGATGTGGATCGGCGTCTGCGGCGGCATTTCCGCCATGCCTTCGAGGTCGCCGTTGAGGTATTCGCCGGGTTTGAAACGACGACTGGCGATCAGGTGACCGTTGAGGTCGGCGAAGCGCAGCTCCAGCAGCGGAAACGGCTGTGAGAACGGCGCGCGGTTATAGATGATTGCGTCCACCACCAGTGCACCGCTGAATTCCGGGTGGCTGCGCACCACCAGGTTGCTGCTCTTGATCTTGGCGATATCCACTTTGGACGGCACCGTGCAGCCGACTTGCGGGCACAGTTGCTGGAACCATGGCCGGTATTGATCCTGGCGCGCCAGTTCATCGAAGTGATAGGCGATGTATTGTCCGCCCAGGCCGGCGGCGGCCAGCACGATCAGCAACAGCCAGAGCAGGCGACGGCCCCAGGGTGAGCGGCGTTTCTGCCAGTCCAGTTGCAGCGGATCGTCGGTCAAGTCCTGCAACGCTTCGGCGCGAACACTGGATTCAACGCGTTCGCGTTTTTTGCGTGCAGGTTCGATCAATGGCAATTCGTCGTCGACGTCGTCGCTGGCCGACAGGCGTTCGCGACGGGCATTCGGGTCGATCGGGTCGTGCAGGCGCAGTTGCGGAATCGGCGGTTCGTCGTCGAGATCCACCGGCTCCAGCGACAGCGAAGGCTCGGTGCGCTCCGATCGAATCGGCTCGGGCTCGATGGCTTCGGGTTCTTCTTCGACTTCGGGTGCGCGTTCATCCGCCGGTTCGCTGAACAGGCTGTCCGGCCACGTCGTGTCTTCCGGTTCGTGGCAGTCGCGGCGAGCGCTCAGGGCGTCTTCGCGCGGGCGGCCGAACTCGGTGGTCGGCTGGATTTCCCGTTGTTCGAGGCGGGCCAGTTCTTCGTCCAGATCCAGGCTGTCCAGATCCAGCTCGGCGGCGCTCCATTGCTTCTGGCTGATGGCGCGCGGCTCGGGCGTTTCGACGATGGCCGGTGGCTCGACAGGCGCAGTCTCGCTGATCGGCGGCTCGCTGATTAACGGCGCCGCCGGCGTGACCGCTTCCTTGCCTGCGTGTTGCTCCAGCAATTGCTTGGCGGCATTGAACACTTGCAGGCAGGAGCCGCAACGAACCACTCCGCGGGCCACACTCAACTGAGCGTGGCTGACGCGGAAACTGGTTTGGCAATGCGGGCATTGGGTGACGAAGCTGTCGGTCATGCGGCGATCCGGATTGAGCAGGCGGTCATTCTAGCGCCGACGGCCGGTGATGCGCACCCAGCCATCACGATTGGCGATCGGGTCGAGATCGAAGTCCTGCGCGTAGGCGGCGGCGACTTCGTCACCTTGTTCGGCGAGGATCCCGGACAGCGCCAGACGCCCGCCGGACTTGACCAGGCCGGACAGTTGCGGCGCCAGGGAAACCAGCGGGCCGGCCAGAATGTTGGCCACCAGTACGTCGGCTTTGACCTGCGGCAGGTCTTCCGGCAGGTACAGCGGGAACAGTTCGTCAGCGATGTTGTTGCGCCCGGCGTTGTCGCGGGAGGCTTCGAGTGCCTGCACGTCGATGTCGGTGCCCACGGCTTCTTTCGCGCCGAGCAGCAGGGCGGCAATCGCCAGAATCCCCGAGCCGCAGCCAAAATCCAGCACGTTGCAGTCTTTCAGGTCCTGGCCGTCCAGCCATTCCAGGCACAGGGCGGTGGTCGGGTGGGTGCCGGTACCGAACGCCAGGCCAGGGTCCAGCAGCAGGTTGACTGCGTCCGGCTCCGGTGCGGCGTGCCAGCTCGGCACGATCCACAGGCGCTGACCGAAACGCATTGGCTGGAAACCGTCCATCCAGCTGCGTTCCCAGTCCTGGTCTTCGATCACTTCGCTGTGGTGCTCGGGCAGCGGGCTGCCGGTCAGCAGTTCCAGATGGGCCAGTACCGGGGCGGCTTCGGTGCCGCCCTCGAACAGGGCCAGCAGGTGGGTGTGCGCCCACAGCGGGGTGGTATTGAGTTCCGGTTCGAAGATCGGCTGATCTTCGGCGTCCATGAAGGTCACCGAAACGGCGCCCACTTCAAGGAAAGCGTCTTCGTAGGTTTCGGCTTGTTCTGGGCTGATGGCGAGACGGACTTGCAGCCAAGGCATGGCGGGCACCTGTGAAAAAGATTGATTGCAGCCTAGCGGCCAGCGAGAAGCGCGCAAGTTTACGCGAGCGCGACGGTTTTGTGGGAGCGGGGAATGTGTGAGCAGATGAAACCTGCAGAAACAACAAAGCCGCCCGAAGGCGGCCTTGTCAGGTGCGGGCTGAAGCTTAGTGCTTCTCGCCAGCCAGCTTGTGCTCGAGGTAGTGAATGTTCACGCCCCCTTTGCAGAAGCCTTCGTCACGGGTCAGATCACGGTGCAGCGGGATGTTGGTCTTGATCCCGTCGACCACGATTTCGTCCAGGGCATTGCGCATGCGGGCCATGGCTTCGTCGCGGGTCGCGCCGTAAGTGATCAGCTTGCCGATCAGCGAGTCGTAGTTCGGCGGAACGGCATAACCGCTGTACAGGTGCGAATCGACGCGAACGCCGTTGCCGCCTGGAGCGTGGAAATGCTTGACCGTACCCGGGCTCGGCATGAAGGTTTTCGGGTCTTCGGCGTTGATCCGGCATTCCAGCGAGTGACCGCGGATGACCACATCATCCTGGGTATACGACAGCTTGTTGCCAGCGGCGATGCTGAGCATCTCCTTGACGATGTCGATACCGGTGACCATTTCCGAAACCGGGTGCTCCACCTGAACACGGGTGTTCATTTCGATGAAGTAGAAACGACCGTTCTCGTACAGGAACTCGAAGGTGCCGGCGCCACGGTAGCCGATGTCGATGCACGCCTTGACGCAGCGAGCCAGGACTTCCTTGCGCGCGTTCTCGTCGATGCCCGGTGCCGGCGCTTCTTCGAGAACCTTCTGGTGACGGCGTTGCAGCGAGCAGTCGCGGTCGCCCAGATGGATGGCGTTGCCCTGGCCGTCGGACAGAACCTGCACTTCGACGTGACGCGGGTTGGTCAGGAATTTTTCCAGATAGACCATCGGGTTGCCGAACGCCGCGCCAGCTTCGGAGCGGGTCAGTTTCGCCGAGGCGATCAGGTCTTCTTCCTTGTGCACCACACGCATGCCGCGACCACCACCGCCACCGGCGGCCTTGATGATCACCGGGTAGCCGACTTCACGACCGATGCGCAGTGCCGTTTCCTCGTCTTCCGGCAGCGGGCCGTCGGAACCTGGAACGGTTGGCACGCCCGCTTCGATCATCGCGTGCTTGGCCGATACCTTGTCGCCCATCAGGCGAATGGTTTCGGCTTTCGGGCCGATGAAGGCGAAGCCGGAGTTCTCGACCTGCTCGGCAAAGTCGGCGTTTTCCGCGAGGAAACCGTAGCCTGGATGAATGGCGGTAGCGCCAGTCACTTCAGCGGCCGCAATGATTGCCGGGATGTGCAGGTAGGAGTGCGCGGCAGAAGCCGGGCCGATGCAGACGGATTCGTCTGCCAGACCCAGGTGCATCAGCTCTTTGTCGGCCTTGGAGTAAACGGCGACGGTCTTGATGCCCATCTCTTTGCAGGCACGCAGAATCCGCAGGGCGATCTCACCGCGGTTAGCGATCAGAACTTTTTCCAACTTCGCAGTCATCAAAGGCTCTCCGCAGTTCAAACGATGGTGAACAGCGGTTGGTCGTACTCAACCGGCTGGCCGTCTTCGACGAGGATGGACTCGATCACACCGCTGGTTTCAGCTTCGATGTGGTTCATCATCTTCATGGCTTCGACGATGCACAGGGTGTCGCCTTTCTTCACGGTCTGGCCGACTTCAACGAAGGACGGCGAGGTTGGCGAAGATTTGCGATAGAAGGTGCCGACCATCGGCGAACGGGCAACGGTGCCGTTCAGCGCTGGAGCAGCAGCGGCAGCTGGAGCTGCTGCAGCGGCAACTGGAGCGGCAGCGGCGGCAGGTGCAGCGGCCGGAGCCTGCATCGGAGCCGGAGCGTAGTATTGCTGCGCCGGGGTCTTGCTGTGACGGCTGATGCGTACGGACTCTTCGCCTTCCTTGATCTCGAGCTCGTCGATGCCGGACTCTTCCAGCAATTCGATCAGTTTCTTAACTTTACGGATATCCATGAATCATCAACTCCCAAGGGTCGGTCAGGGGCGTATAGCTTGTTGTTCAAGCTGCTCTAGTGCAGCCTCCAGGGCCAGTCGATAACCGCTGGCGCCAAGGCCGCAGATCACTCCTACCGCTACGTCGGAGAAGTAGGAGTGATGGCGGAAAGGTTCGCGTTTGTGCACGTTGGACAAATGCACTTCGATGAATGGGATGCTCACTCCCAGCAGCGCGTCACGTAATGCGACACTTGTGTGTGTAAATGCTGCCGGGTTGATCAGAATGAAGTCCACGCCCTCGCCGCGTGCGGCGTGGATGCGGTCGATCAATTCGTACTCGGCGTTGCTTTGCAGATACAGCAGATGATGGCCGGCTTCACGGGCGCGGCGTTCCAGATCCTGATTGATCTGCGCCAGGGTGGTCGACCCGTAGGTCCCGGGTTCCCGGGTGCCGAGCAGGTTCAGGTTGGGGCCGTGCAGCACCAGTAGCGTTGCCATCTGCGTGTTCCTTGTTATGGGTGAGCCTTCGTCAGAACCCGGCGACTATGCCGCAAAGACTTTGTGACTGTCCAGTTCTCTGCAATAGCCAGCACGATGTCCGATGTTTGCGCAAAATATGTGACTGACTGATTAAATCCGGTCATTCGCTTTGGCGACACGTTCGGCGAAGTCGCTGGCGTTGATCTCACCGATCACCCGCACATCGCGACGCTCCAGCCCGTCCTTGCCGAAGAACATCAGCGCCGGTGGGCCGAACAGGCTGTAGCGGTCGAGCAGGGTGCGCTGTTCGGCGTTGCTGGCGGTGATGTCGAAGCGGATCAGCCGATAGCCCTTGAGCCGATCCACGACTGTCGCGTCATTGAGCACTTCGTGTTCGATGACTTTGCAGCTGATGCACCAGTCGGCGTACCAGTCGAGCAGCAGCGGGGTGCCGGCGGTTTTCGCTTCGAGCAACACCCGGTCCAGTTCCGCCGGGGTGCTGACGGTCTGCCATGAACCGCTGTTTTGTGCGCTCGAGCCACTGTCGGCAAGGCGTGCCGGGGCTATCGGATTCAACGGGTCGGTCTGCCCGCTGAACGCGCCGTACCAGCAGGCCAGCGCATAAAACAGCAGGAACATCCCCAGCAACTGGCCGAGGCGTTTGCGCGGCGGTTTGTATACGAATTCCAGAGCGCCGAGGAACAGGCCGACGCCGCCGGCCAGCAGGCCGATCAGCAGCAGCGTGATCTGCCCCGGCAATACCCGGCTGAGCAGACCGATCGCCAGCCCGAGCAGCAACACGCCGATGCCATTCTTCACGTACATCATCCACGGCCCGCTTTTCGGCAGCCACGCCGCGCCGCCGGTGGCCACCAGCAGCAACGGTGCGCCCATGCCCAGGCCGAGCATGAACAGCTTCAGGCCGCCGCCCAGCGCGTCGCCACTGGCGCTTATATAAAGCAGAGCGCCGGCCAGCGGAGCGGAAACGCACGGCGATACCAGCAGACTCGACACCACACCCAACACCGCCGCGCCCCACAGCGATCCGCCTTCGGTGCGCCCGGCAATCCGGTCGAGGCGGCTGCTGATGAAGTGCGGCAGTTTCAGCTCGAACACGCCGAACATCGCCAGTGCGAATACGGCAAAGAACATCGCGAACGGCACCAGCACCCACGCCGATTGCAGCCGCGCCTGCAAATTCAGTTGCGCACCGAACAGCCCCATCAAGGCCCCGAGCAGCGCAAAGCACGCAGCCATCGGCAGCACATAAGCCAGCGACAGATTGAAGCCGCGCAAACCGCCGACCTGCCCGCGCAACACCACGCCGGACAGAATCGGCAGCATCGGCAATACACAAGGCGTGAAGGTCAGGCCCAGGCCCGCCAGGAAGAACAGCGCCAGATCTCGCCAGTCCCAACCCGTCACCGGAGCGGACGCGTCATTTGCTGCTGTATTGCCCTCAATGCTCAGGCGTTCGGTTTCCGGTGGATAGCACAAACCCTTGTCGGCACAGCCCTGATAGGTGACGGCCAGCGTGAACGCCCGGGAATCATTGCGCGGCAGTTCCACGTCGAGAATGCCGTGGTAGACCTCGACGTCGCCGAAATACTCGTCGTGTTTCTGTTCACCTTGGGGCATTTGTGCGGCGCCAAGTTTTACCTCGGCAGGCTCGGCACGAAACTGGAAACGATGGCGGTAGAGGTAATAGCCTTCGGTGGCGACGAAGCGCAGTTTGACCGATTGCGGCGTGCTCTCGACCAGGCTCAGTTGAAAGGCTTCGCGCACCGGCAGGAAATCGGCGCTGTTGTTGACCGAGCCCAGTGTGGCGCTGGGTTTGCTGTCGAACAGACCGGCGGCGCCGGCCGGAAGGGCGAAGACGAAAAACAGCAGGCAGAGCAGACGGCGCATGACAATCTCGCGAATCAAAGGTGCGGGAATGATAGCGGACTTGGCCCTGCGCTGTGTGTCACACGCGGAACGCCTGCACGGCGGTGTGCAGCTGACCGCCCAGCAACAGCAGGTTCTCGCCTTGCTCGCGACCCTGGCCGATGCGCAGCAGATTGTCCCCGCCCAGTTGGTGAATCCGTTCGCTGTGATCGCGGATCTCGCTGACCGCGCCGCTCTGTTGCGCGGTGATGTCGGCGATGCGGATGGCCGTGTCGGAGATGGTCTGGATCGCGCCGACAATCTTGTCCAGCGCCCCGTCCGCCGATTGCGCCTGATTGGCCGTGGCCTCGGCGTGTTCGACCTGCGCGCGCATGCCCTCGACTGATTGCCGGGCGGCGGTTTGCAGGCCGGCGATCAGGGTCTGGATTTCGGCGGTGGCGCCGGCGGTGCGCTGCGCGAGTGAGCGCACTTCCTCGGCCACCACGGCAAACCCGCGGCCCATCTCCCCGGCGCGGGCGGCTTCGATCGCCGCGTTGAGCGCCAGCAGGTTGGTCTGGTCGGCAATCGAGCGGATCACCGTCAGCACGCCGCCGATGGTTGCCGACTCTTCGGCCAGGTGTTCGATCATTTGCGCATTGCCTTGCACTTCGCCGACCAGCGCGTGCAGACCAGTGAGGCTCTGGCCGATCACCTGCTGCCCGTGTTCGACGGCCAGCCCGGCATGACGGCTGGCGTCCGCAGCCTGGCGCGCATCGCCGGCCACTTGCTGGATGGTGGCTTCCAGTTCGCCGAGGGAATCACGGATCAGTGCGGTATCGCCGGCCTGATGTTCGGCACCGCTGTGCAAGTCATTGCTCAGTTCGGCGAGGGTGCGGCTGCTGCCCGCCACTTGCTCGGCATTGCCGCGAATGGTTCCGACTAGATCCACCAGATAGGCACGCAGGCGATTGAGAGAGGCTTCAATGTCGTGCAATTCGCGGTTGGTCTTGCCCAGATGAATGTCGCGGCTGAAATCGCCTTCGGCCCAGGTCGACAGCGCCGGGGCGAGGTTGGTCAGGGTGCGGGCCAGGCGCCGCTGCAGGGTGTCGATCAGCAGCGCGATCAGCAGAATCAGGCCGATCATCACGCCTTGCATCAGCCGCACTTCGCCCTGGATCTGCCCGTGCTGGGCGCGCACCACCGGTTCGAGACCGGCGATGGCCTGCTGCACAGCGGCGATTTTCTGGTGGGTCGCGGTGCTCAGGTCGGTGCGTTTCTGGATCTGATCGCGGGTGCGCGCCAGCTCTGCCGGGTAACGACCGAGCAAACTGTTGAGCTCGCGTTTGAGGCCGACGCCGGCATCTTCGGCAGCGGCTTTTTCCGTACTTTCGATGCCCATCATCGCGGCGAAATCGTCGCTGCCGGATTCAGTGCTGGCGACCACGCCGAGCAAGGGCAGGGCGTCGATCGCTTGGGCCTGGGCGCGAATGTTGCTGACTTCGCGCTCGACATCGGCGGCCAGTTCACTGCGTCCGCTGCTGACCAGTTTGTCCCGGGCCAGCGACAGTTTGCCCAGATGTTGAGAGGCGACCAGCAGGGGCGTGAGATAGGTCGCGTTGCCGCCAGCGTAGGTGCTGAGCTGATCGAGGCTGGCGCTCAATTCCCGCTCGGCCTGCAACAGCAGGGCCTGTGGATCGCCGGCCAGTTTGCCGGCGGCCAGCAGGTCGGTCTTGCTGAATTCATCGAGGCCGGTGAGGCTCGGGCGCAAGGTGTCGGCCAGCGCCGGCGGCAGCTCGCCGAGCTCCTTCTGCAACTGATCGATGGCCTGACTGGCGCTGCTCAGGCGCAGGGCGTCGCCGCTGGCGAGGTAATCCTCGACGTTGCGTGCCACGTCATTCTGAAATTGCTGCGACAGCCCAAGGTAACGCTCCATCAACAGATACGGGCGCTCCAGGGCTTTCTGCGACCACCACAGCGTGGCGCCGAGGGCCACGCAGACGGCGACCAGCAACAGAGTATTGAGATTGGTGAGCAACTTCAGGCGCATGACGGCTACCAACGGCAGAATGGTAAGCGCCTGAATTTATTGCGGTTCTGTTACAGGGTTATGACCGATTGGGTCGAATCCGATGAAAAAGTGGCACTTTGCTTTGAGTCGCGCGCGGTCTGCACCCGATTGCGTCCTTCGCCCTTGGCGCGATACAGCGCCTCGTCGGCCTGGCTGGCCATCATCAGGCTGTCGGAGTCGTCGTGCATCTCCACCACACCGGCGCTGAAGGTGCACCACAGATCCTGCGGCTGGGCCGGATAGTGGATCTCGGCAAAGCGCTGGCGGATTTCGTCGAGCACTTTGTGCGCGGCTTCTATATCGGTGTCGGGCATGACGATGGCGAATTCCTCGCCGCCGTAACGGCCGATGAAATCGGTCTTGCGCAGACGCTGCTTGAGGAACAGCGCCAGGCTCTTGATCACCCGGTCGCCCATGGGGTGGCCGTGGCTGTCGTTGACCCGTTTGAAGTGGTCGATGTCGAGCATCGCAAAGCTCAACGGCTTGTTCTCACGGCGGGCGCGGAACGAGCAGTCTTCGAGCAGTTGCAGAATGTGCGTGTGGTTGTACAGGCCGGTGAGGCTGTCGCGAACCATCCGTGCTTTCAGGTTGCGCGCGCGGGCGGCGCGGTTGCGCACGGTGGTGATCAGGTGGCGCGGCTTGATCGGCTTGGTCAGGAAGTCGTCGCCGCCCTCGCTCATGGCGTCGAGCTGCTTGTCCAGATCGTCTTCGGCCGACAGGTAAATGATCGGTACGCTGACGTAACGGTCGTTGTGGCGGATGACCTTGGCCAGCTCCGTGCCGGTGCAGGCCGGCATGTACATGTCGAGGATGATCAGGTCCGGCTGGAAGTCCGCCAGCTCGGCCATCGCCTGGATCGGTTCGATCAGGGTGCGGGTGACGATCCCGGCGCTGTTGAGCAGGCGCTCGGTGTGCAGGGCCTGGGCGCGGGAGTCGTCGATGATCAGCACTTTATAGGGTTCGTACTGGGCGACGCAGGTCAGGACTTCGATCTTCTCCAGCAGGCTCGAGGCCTCGAGGGTGCCGGTGAGGAATTCCTGGCCACCGGCACGCACCGCCGCGAGGCGGGTCGGGGTGTCGGTTTCGTGCAGGCTGAAGAACAGCAGCGGCAGCGGTTCTTCCAGACCTTGCTGGGCTTCGGCGGCGAGTTTCAGGCCGACGCCGGCGCCGCTGAAATCCACGTCCATGACGATCGCGGCCGGCAGGCGCTCGACCATCGACGAGCGAAACGCCGACACGCTGTCCAGCGCCTGAGCGCTCAGGCCGAAAAACTCCAGCTGTTTGGCCAGCCGCTCGGCGCGGTCGTGATCCTGCAGCATCACGTAGATCGGTTTGCGCAGGGGCGGCAGGAAGGTCTGATCGAGCTGATCGCCATGGCGCAGGCCGGTGCGCGACAAACGCTGCATCAGACGGTTGAGATCGGTGATCAGGCCGCTGCTCAGGCGTCCGCGATTGGCGTCCACCGCTTCCAGCGACTGGCTGATGTGGCGGGCCAGCTGCGTGTGTTCGGGCTGTTCGAAACGCTCGGCAAAACGCAGCAGGCGCAGATTGGCCTCGCTCAGTTCGGCGAGATCGGCAGTGGACCACTCACTGCGTTGCAGGCGCTGCCATATCTCAAGAATCTGACGTGCCTGATGAATTACCCGCTGGGCAAAGTGGTGCTTGAGGCGCTCACGGCTGGGGTCTTCTGGCTCGGTCATATCCTGACTACTAGTTAGGGTGCATGCTGAGATCGACTGGTGGCTCTATGCTAGCACCTCTTTTCCCTTACATGAGTGTCGTACGTCAATAATCTGCGGTACGACATCATTCAGTTTCTGACTGCCGGGTTTCAATTTGAACCTGATCGTCGGGGAAGTCCCCATCTACCGGGCATTTGCCGATCTGCACACCGGTGAATTTATCGGAGGCCGAGAAAGGCGGGGCAGGGTATTTGTTCTGTCCGGTTGCGGGTATCGGCGGCGGATTGGTGATGAAACGGGTATCGGGGAATCCCTTAGGACGGTCTGTCCCGGCCTCGTGTCGGGTGGCGAGACAACGCCTGTCAATATTGACGGGTGCCGGGTCGAGGCACGTTGTTGTATGGTTGTGGTCGAACCGTTGAACCCAAGATTGAAAGGATATCGCCATGCTGGACTGGAAGAACCGCGCGGGCAGCGCGCCTGAACGTGCCGCCGAGCCCAAGTCGGCCGCCCGCAGCTATGTCGGCGGGCTGTTGTTCAGCCGGGCGCTGGCCACGCTGGTCGCCATTTACCTGTTGGTGACTATTGCCCTTGGCTGGTACTGGAGCCAGGAGCCGGCGCTGTTTCCCGTGGCGCAGAACGCTCAGGTTGCTGCCGAGAAAGAGGGCAAGCAGATGGTGGTCGGCTACACCACCGTCGAAACCCTGAAAACCGTGGCCGGCACTTTGCTCGACAAGCCGGGCGGTTACATTTCCAACGACCGTTTCCCGCCGGGCCTGTGGATGGACAACATGCCGAGCTGGGAATACGGCGTGCTGGTACAGGTGCGCGACCTGACCCGTGCCCTGCGCAAGGACTTCGCCCGTTCGCAGTCGCAATCGGCTGAAGACGCCGACCTGGCCAAGGCCGAGCCGCGCTTCAACTTCGACAACAAGAGCTGGATCCTGCCGTCGAGCGAGTCGGAATATCAGGAAGGCATCAATTCCCTGAGCCGTTATCAGGCGCGTCTGTCCGACCCGACCCAGAAAAACGCACTGTTCTACGCCCGTGCCGACAACCTGAACAACTGGCTGGGCGATGTCGGCACCCGTCTCGGTTCGCTGTCGCAACGTCTATCGGCCAGCGTTGGCCGGGTCAAGCTCAACACCGCACTGAAAACCGAAGTGCCGGCCGTGGGTGAAGTGCCGCAGGTCGACGAGGAAGTCGTCGAGACGCCGTGGATGCAGATCGACAACGTGTTCTACGAAGCCCGTGGTCAGGCCTGGGCGCTGTCGCACCTGCTGCGCGCGATCGAGGTCGATTTCGCCGACGTGCTGGCGAAGAAGAACGCGACCGTCAGCGTGCGTCAGATCATCCGCGAACTGGAAGCCTCCCAGGAGCCGATCTGGAGCCCGATGATCCTCAATGGCAGCGGCTTCGGTGTGCTGGCCAACCACTCGCTGGTCATGGCCAACTATATTTCCCGGGCAAACGCCGCCGTGATCGATTTGCGTCAACTGCTCAATCAGGGCTGAGTCATGGACGAGAGCGCCAAAGAGGCGGCCCACCGCGCCGCCTCGGATGCCGAACAGATCGCCTGGGTCGACGAGCAGGACAACCTGCTCGGCGCCCTGGTGCGTTCCGACCTGCGCGAGCGCGGGCTGATCGGCCGTGGCACCTACATCATGCTGTTCAACTCCGCCGGTGAACTTTGCGTGCATCGGCGCACGTTGAGCAAAGCCATCTATCCCGGTTACTGGGACGTGGCGGCGGGCGGCATGGTGCAGGCGAACGAGACCTACGCCGAGTCGGCGGCCCGTGAACTGGAGGAAGAGTTGGGAGTGAGCGGCGTCGAGCTGACCGCCCATGACCATTTCTACTTCGAGGACACCGGCAATCGCCTGTGGTGTTCGGCATTTTCGGCGGTGTGGGACGGGCCGTTGATCCTGCAACCTGAAGAAGTGCTCGAAGCGCGCTTCATTCCGGTCGAGCAGGTCATGCTGGAAATCCAGCAAAAGCCTTATTGCCCGGACTCTCTGGCCGCGTTGAAACGCTATCTGAAGGCGCAACAAAGCGACGTCGCAAAGAACACATAAATTGGCGCCGATTGGCACTTAGCAATCGGCGTTTTTGCCGTTACACTGCGCGACCTTTTCAAGCTGTGCCGGCCCGCTTTCAGGAGCTCATGGCACAGTAGCGCTGCCCCTGCCTGAGTGGGGCTTCGCGGTCGATAGCCTTGCCCAAGGCTGCGATCAGTCTTTGTCCTCCCGAGAGGATTGCCGGTGGCCAAAAAAGCCGCATCCTTCGCCGCCCTGGGCGGCCTGGTATTTTCCACCGACGCAGGTCGTCATTGCCCGGAATGCAGCAAGCCGGTGGACGCCTGTATCTGCAAGCAAACCGTGATCCCGGCCGGCGACGGCATTGCCCGCGTGCGCCGCGAGAGCAAGGGCCGTGGCGGCAAGACGGTGACCACCATCACCGGCGTGCCCCTGGCCGAAGACGCACTCAAGGAGCTGGCGACAACGTTGAAGAAACGTTGCGGCACCGGCGGTGCGTTGAAAGACGGGATCATCGAGATCCAGGGCGACCATGTCGAGCTGCTCCTGGCCGAGTTGGTCAAGCACGGTTTCAAGGCGAAGAAGTCCGGCGGCTAGCAGCCTCTGTGAAACCCACCGGCGGCTTGATTCAGCTCCAGAATTCCTGGGTCTGACGTCGTTTCCATGGTTTTCACAGAGCCTGTTCATGACCGGTTTCTAAACTCAACGCTGTCAGCGCGGTCTACCGCCCCGCTGACGAACCGTCATTTTCATTCTTTAGACTGCGCCGGCCTGAGATCAGGCGACGCACTATGACTTCTTTATAGGGGACTTCGATGTCCGTACGACGCACACGCAAAGACGATGGCAGCCAATGGACAGTTGCGGACAGCCGCAGTGTTTACGGGATTCGCCATTGGGGGGCCGGGTATTTCGCGATCAATGACGCCGGTCGCGTCGAAGTTCGTCCGAACGGCCCGAGCAGCTCGCCTATCGATCTGTTCGAACAAGTCGACCAGTTGCGCAAGAGTGGCTTGTCCCTGCCGCTGCTGGTGCGTTTCCCCGACATCCTGCAAGACCGCGTTCGTCAGCTGACCGGCGCTTTCGACGCGAACATCGAGCGTCTGGAATACCAGAGCAAATACACCGCGCTGTACCCGATCAAGGTCAACCAGCAGGAAGCGGTGATCGAGAACATCATCGCCACCCAGAACGTTTCCATCGGTCTGGAAGCCGGCTCCAAGCCTGAGCTGCTGGCCGTGCTGGCACTGGCGCCGAAGGGCGGCACCATCGTCTGCAACGGTTACAAGGACCGCGAGTTCATTCGTCTGGCGCTGATGGGCCAGAAGCTCGGTCACAACGTGTTCATCGTGATCGAGAAAGAATCCGAAGTCGGTCTGGTGATCGAAGAAGCCGCCTCGCTGAAGGTCAAGCCGCAGGTCGGCCTGCGCGTGCGTCTGTCGTCGCTGGCTTCGTCGAAGTGGGCGGACACCGGTGGCGAGAAATCCAAGTTCGGTCTGTCGGCGGCGCAACTGCTGTCGGTGGTCGAGCGCTTCCGCGCGGCGGGTCTGGATCAGGGCATCCGTCTGCTGCACTTCCATATGGGTTCGCAGATCGCCAACCTCGCTGACTACCAGCACGGCTTCAAGGAAGCGATCCGTTACTACGGCGAACTGCGCAACCTCGGTCTGCCGGTCGATCACATCGACGTCGGCGGCGGTCTGGGTGTGGACTACGACGGTACTCACTCGCGCAACGCCAGTTCGATCAACTACGACATGGACGACTACGCCGGTGTCGTGGTCGGCATGCTCAAGGAGTTCTGCGATGCGCAGGCCCTGCCGCATCCGCACATCTTCTCCGAAAGCGGCCGCTCGCTGACCGCGCACCACGCGATGCTGGTGGTGCAGGTGACCGACGTCGAGAAACACAACGACGACGTGCCGCAGATCGAGAACAAGGAAGCGCTGCCGGAAACCGTGCAGTGGCTGGTTGACCTGCTCGGCCCGACCGACATCGAAATGGTCACCGAAACCTACTGGCGCGCCACCCACTACATGAGCGATGTGGCCGCCCAGTACGCCGACGGCAAACTGACCCTGGCCGAAAAAGCCTTGGCCGAGCAGTGCTACTTCGCGGTGTGCCGTCGCCTGCACAACTCGCTGAAGGCGCGTCAGCGTTCGCACCGTCAGGTGCTGGACGAACTCAACGACAAGCTGGCCGACAAGTACATCTGCAACTTCTCGGTATTCCAGAGCCTGCCGGACACCTGGGCAATCGATCAGGTCCTGCCGATCATCCCGCTGCACCGTCTCGACGAAGAGCCGCTGCGTCGTGCCGTTCTGCAAGACCTGACCTGCGACTCCGACGGCAAGATCAATCAGTACGTCGACGAGCAGAGCATCGAGACCAGCCTGCCAGTACATGCGCTGAACGAAGGTGAAGACTACCTGCTGGGCGTGTTCCTGGTCGGCGCCTATCAGGAAATCCTCGGCGACATGCACAACCTGTTCGGTGACACCGACTCGGTGAACATCTACCAGAACGCCGACGGCAGCGTGTACCACGCCGGCATTGAAACCCACGACACCATCGAAGACATGCTGCGTTACGTGCACCTGTCGCCGGAAGAGCTGATGACCCACTACCGCGACAAGTGCGCCAGTGCCCGCATCAGCGCCAGCGAGCGCACCCAGTTCCTCGATGCATTGCGCCTGGGCCTGACCCGCTCCTCCTACCTGTCTTCCTGAGGCCAGGTTCCGCTTTCATCTGGTTGTCTGAAATTGTTCCGCTCACCGCGGACGTTTCAGACAACCAGGTGAGACGCTTCTTTTTCTCTTCGCGAAACGGCTTGCTTCCAGGCGAGCAAAGTGACGTCGTCTGCTTTTCGCGTAGGTCATTTCCGAATTTGTAGTTCGGCCCTCTACTCGGCCATGGGTCTCGGCGAGAATCCCCGCCCGCCCCCCTGTAGAGAATTCCCCCATGTTCGATCCAGCCGACGAGCCGTCGTTTCGTCTCGATGTAGCGGGCCTGTCCGACTCGCTTGAAGTCCTGGCATTCACGGGTTGCGAAGCCATCAGCGAGCCTTTCGCGTTCGAGATCGACGTGCTGGTCGATGACCCTCATCTTGACCTTGCAGGCCTGATGTATCGTTCCGCACGTCTGTGCTTCGGGCCTTCGGGCAATGGTGTACACGGGCAGTTGCACAGCCTCGTCCAGCATGAACACGGGCACGGTGCCCGGTTGTGCCGGGCGCGGCTGGAACCGCGGTTGAGCTGCCTGGGCCTGCGCTTTAGCCAGCGTATCTTCAGCGACCGCTCGGTGCCGCAGATTCTTGATCAGGTGCTCAGGGAGCACGGTATCAGTGGTAACTGGCGCCGATTCGACCTGCAAGGCGCGTATCCGCCCCGGACATTCTGCACCCAGTACGGCGAGTCGGATCTACAACTGGTACAGCGGTTGTGCAGACAGGCACGCATTCACTATCACTTCGAACATGGGATCCGGGGACATTGCCTGGTGTTCGGGGACGATCCGGCCCGGCTGCCACGCGCCGGGAACCTGCGATGCGAGGGCGAGGATGGGGAGTCGTCGCCGACAGTGAACCGCTGGCAACTGGGCGAGCATGCCCGCCTGCACGCAGTAGGCTCGCGGCGGACACGTACGGCACAGGGGCATTCCGATTCGCCAACCCTGCGCAGTGGTCACTGGTTGACGATTTCCGGCCAGCCCCTGGCAGACGCGAATGCGCGCTGGCTGGTGAGTCGAGTCGAGCATCGGGCCGATCAGTCGCTCGAGCCGCCCTACAGCAACCGGATTTTTGCCGTTGACCGGTTGCCGGTGTCCCGATCATCCGTTGAATACCGCGGGGCGCGCATGTGCAGCCCGCAACGTGCGTGGGTGGTCTCGGTCGAGGAGGCGCAACCGGATGCCGTGCGGCCGGTGGCAGTCCAGTTCGACTGGCTCTATCAGGGGGAAGGGGCCCGCCCCAGTCACTGCTGGCTGCCGCTGGCTCCGGCGTTGGCCGACACGCCGATGGCATCATTGAAGGACGGGGTGGAAGTGGTGGTGAGCTTTCTGGAAGGTGACCCTGAGCAGCCCGTGATCAGCGGCGTCTTGCAGGTCCCGGCATTCACCGAAGCCATCGAGGATGATGCACCGTCACCACTGCCCGAGCGTCTGGCGAGCGCGGGCCTGCCTCAATGGCTGAAAGCGGCCGAGCCGTTATTGTTGTTGTGCCTGATACCGGGCGGCGGCAGTTATCGCCATTGCGCGGCGTCACTGTGCAGCTGTCGATTGGTCGCCGGGCTCAAAACGAGCGACGGAAGATGAGCGTCGCGGCCCCCGGACAGCGCGCTCAATGGTTGTTGCTGGATATCGCACAGGCACCACAGGCCGTGCAGACGTTACGCCAGGGATTCGCCGGCGTGCACAGCCTGAAGCTGTTTGACGGTACGGAGTTCCAGCCGGTCTGTGACCAAGGCCCGTGGCTGATCGACCTGCGCGATTGTCCGGCGCTGTCGGCACTCTGTCATACCGATCCGCTGACCTGGCAAGGGCTGCTGCTGGGCAGCGAGGCCTCGGCGCAGGTATTGCGCGAACACTTGCAGCGGATGCTGACCGTGTCCATCGGCCTGAATCACCGGGCACTGCTCAATTTCTACAATCGGCAGACCGCCAGCTACTTTTTCGATGCCTGCGATGCCCGGCAATTGAGCTGCTGGCTCGGGCCGATCGGGTGGCTGCGCTGGTTCGGCGGGACCTGGGCCGATCTGGCCGGTGGCAGTCAGGGCTGGCAGCAATTGCGCAATCCGGGGCTGGCCGTGGAGCCGCTGCGGATCGAGCAAAGCCTGACCCGCCGACAGCGCGAGCGCCTGCACCGTTGCCTGCTGGATCAGCATGTCTGGCGCTGGAGTCAGGCGACAGGGAACGATTATCGGCTGATGTCTTCCTTTCAGGAGCAAGGCCTGGAACTGGGGTTCAGCGAGCAGGCGCTGCTGGACGACTGGTTGTGGCTGCGTTTGCAGCATCCGCGTGCCGAACTGACGCCGCTGCCGCAAGGATTGACCCCACGGGAGCGGCTCGAACTGTTGCGTCGGCGTTGGCTGAACGACCCGTCGTGAGGCGCCGCTTCAGTGAGCGGCACCGTTGAACCAGCCATCGGTGCGCCGCAGCCACCACGCCAGTCCTCCGAGCGTCAGGCTGCGCAGCACCATGAACAGCAGGAATGAAATCCATAGGCCGTGATTGCCCAGACCTTGCAGCGCCCAGGCGACCGGCAGCAGCAGGATTACGGTCGCCAGCATGCCGTTGCGCATTTCCCGGGCGCGGGTGGCGCCGATGAACAGGCCGTCGAGCAAGTAGCTCCAGACCGCGATCAAAGGCAGGACGGCCAGGTAGGGCAGGTAGATGAACGCGGTCTCGCGCACGCTCTGGATGTCGGTCTGCATTTCGATGAGCAAGTGGCCGGCCAACAGAAACAGTGCCGCAAAGCCCAGGCTCGCGAGCAACGACCAGCCGCCGGCAACCACCAGCGAGCGGCGCAGGGCCAGACGATCACGGGCGCCGATGGCGTGGCCGCACAGGGCTTCGACGGCGTGGGCCAGACCGTCCAGCGCGTGGGCGGTCAGCAGCAGGCCGTTGAGCAGCAGCGCATTGGCCGCGACCGTGGCATCGCCGAGCCTTGCGCCCTGCACGGTGATCAGGAAAAACACCGATTGCAGGGCCAGGCTGCGGATGAAAATGTCGCGGTTGACCGCCAGCAGCGGACGCCAGCTCTGCCAGACTTTCAGGGCAGCCCAGGCGATGTGGCCGGGATAGGCGCGCAATGCCTTGCGAGTCATCCACAGGCCGAGCAGGGCACCGCTCCATTCGGCGATCACTGACGCGCGGGCCGAACCGACCACGCCCCAGTCCAGACCAATCACAAACCACAGGTTGAGCACGATGTTGATCAGGTTGGTGCTCAGCAGAATCGCCAGCGGTGCCCGGGCGTTCTGGGTGCCGAGGAACCAGCCGACCAGCGCATAACTGGCCAGCGCCGCCGGCAGCCCGAACAGCCGGGTGTGGAAAAAGTCGCGGGTCAGTTGATCCAGTTCCGCCGACGGTTGCATGAAGTGCAGCGCAACGCCGCTCAGCGGTACGCCCAGCGCGCCGAGCAGCAGCGCCAGCCCCATCGCCAGCAGCAGGCCCTGAAGCAGAATCTGCCGCAAGGCCGCACCGTCGCTGCGACCGGCGGCCTGAGCGGCGAAACCGGTGGTGCCCATGCGCAGAAAACCCATGGCCCAGGCCAGAAAGGTGTACAGGCTGGCGCCCACGGCCACCGCGCCCAGTTGATGCGCATGTGGCAGATGCCCGATGACGGTGCTGTCGACCAGCGCCACCAGCGGCACGGAAATGTTGGAGAGGATCATGGGGGCGGCGAGGGCCCAGACCCGGCGATGGGTCGGGCGGTCGCGCCAGTCGGTGATCAGGTTGGACATGCGGGCTCCTTGGGGAGCGGCATTGTAGCGGGAGGTGTCAGTGAATGATCCAGCTCAGCAGCCACAATCCCAGCAGCAACCAGATGATCCCGGCAATGATCGAGGCATTCATGAACGCGCGGATTGCCGACCACAACAGCATCAGGCCGACGATCAGCGCGATGATGCTGATGATCGACGTGTCCATGCCCAGCGCCTTCGACAGCCCGTCGACAAAGTTGCCGCCAGCGTTGCCGAGCAGATTGAACAGGCCGCTGAGGCCGTCGACGATGAAGCGGATGATCGAGCCGAGCGCCTGGCCCAGCCATTCGAAAAAGCTTTCTACCTGCATGTCTGTTTCCTGATGAAAGAGCTGAGCCTTGGGCCGCAGCGGGTGCGGTCGAGTTCCCTGCAAGCATAGAGGGTTTTAACGGGCGACTGGCCCTTGCCTTCGCTCGGCATCCCCCCGAAGCTATACGCCTTCAGGAGAGCCCGATGAACCTTGTTGAACTGACCGAACGCCTGCACGCCATTCGCGACCGCAATGACTGGCGGCAATTTCACAGCCCGAAAAACCTGGCCATGGCCGCCAGTGTGGAAATGTCCGAACTGGTGGAAATCTTCCAGTGGCTGACCGAAGACCAGTCCCGCGAACTGCCGGCGGACAAACTCGCCCACGCCGGGCAGGAAGTCGGCGACATCGTTCTGTATCTGTTGCTGCTGTGCAGTGAACTGGGGCTGGACATGAATGAAGTGGTGCGCAGCAAACTCGCCGACAGCGAACGGCGGTTCAGCTGATGAGCGACCGTCATTTCGATCAGTTGGCGACCCGTTTCGCCGAAAAAATCTACGGTGGCGCCAAAGGCGCGATCCGCCTCGCGGTGCTGCAGGCCGACCTCGCCGAAGCCCTGCCGGATCGTCCGTTGCGGGTGCTGGACATCGGTGGCGGCCTGGGCCACATGTCGCTGTGGCTGGCCGAACGCGGGCACCAGGTGACTTTCACCGAGCCGGCCGAACCGATGCTTGAAGGCGCACGCCAGCGCTTTGCCGACGCCGGGCAAACCGCGACGTTCATTCAGGCGCCCTGGCAGGAACTGCTCGGCCAGCTCACCGAACCCTACGACCTGGTGCTGTGCCATGCGGTGCTGGAATGGCTGGCAGAGCCCCACGCGATCCTGCCGGTGCTGCATCAGTTGACCAAGCCCGGCGGCTGGCTGTCGCTGGCGTTCTACAACCGTGATGCACTGATTTACCGGAACCTGCTCAAAGGCCATTTCAAGAAAATGCGCAAGAACGACATGGCCGGTGAAAAGCAGAGCCTGACGCCTCAGCAGCCACTCGATCCACGGGAACTGGCAACGCAACTCGCCGGGTTGTGGCAGGTCGAAACCCAGAGCGGGGTGCGGGTTTTCCACGACTACATGCCGGTGGAATTCCAGGCCCGCGCCGAGTTGATTGATTTGCTCGAGATGGAGCTCGCCCATCGTCGTCACCCAAGCTTCGCCGGGCTTGGGCGCTACTTGCACTGGATCTGCCGGCCGATCTGATCGGAGCGAGATATGAAAGGTCATTCAGGGTTACTGCTGATCTGTCTGGGATTGGCCGCGTGCCAGGGCAGCAACCCTTACGTGGCGCAGTCGCGACCGTTGCCGCCGGCACCGCTGCAAGCGGCGACCACCTTCGACCGCAGCGCTTATCCCGCGCCGCCTCGGGATTACGGGCGTTACCGCAGCTGGGCGTGGCTCAACGGTCAGTTGCCGCCGGGCACGGCCTGGGCGGATTCGGCGCAATTGGCCGAAGCCGTGAGCAGTGCGCTGGACCAGCGCGGTCTGCGCCCGCTGCATGACAATCGCCCGGCCGATCTGCTGGTCAGTGCCAACCTGAGTCTGGAAACCCGCCTGCGTCAGGTGCAGGACGATTACGGTTATTACGGCGGCGGCTACGGTGGTTATGACCGTTACGGCCGCGGTTACGGGATGTACAACACGGTGCCGATCGTTCGTACCTACCAGGAACAGGTCGTGGTGGTGCGGGTCGATCTGTTCGACGCCGGCAGTGGTCAGCCGGTCTGGAGCGCCAGCGCCGAAACCGGCACCCAGGGCAAGCAAAGTGATCGCACCGATGCGATTCGGGAGGCTGTCGAAAAGGCCATGTCGGCGTATCCTCCCAGTTAGCTTCCTGCAATTGAGAAGCTCCCTCAGGTTCATGTCTTCCACCGGAGAAAAACCATGTTCCGCCGTCTCGCTTTACTGGCCGTGGCCGCACTGCTCAGTGCCTGCGCCGCCAACCAGGTCAATCATGACTTCGACGCCAGCCGCGACTTTGCCGCGTACCGCAGCTGGAGCTGGAAAGACCCCGCCCTGCAATACCGTCCCGACGATCCACGGATCAAGAGTGATCTGACCGAGCAACGCATCCGTCAGGCCGTCGCCGACCAACTGGATCAACGTGGCCTGCGCCCGGCCGCTTCGGGTGCCCGGGGCGATCTGTTTGTGCAGACCTACCTGATCGTCGAGGACCGCCAGCAACAGGTGACCACCAACTACGGCGGCGGTTGGGGTGGCCCGTGGAACGGTTATTGGGGCGCGCCGATGTACAACGAAACCCGCAACATCACCTACAAGGTGGCGACCATTCAGGTCGATCTGCTCGACGGCAAGGACGGCAAACTGGTGTGGCGCGGCAGCGACGAGCAAATGCTCAGCCGCACGCCGAACCCGGCGGATCGCAGCAATGCCATCCGCGAGACGGTGGCGCGGATCCTGTCCAACTATCCACCGCGTTGAGTTTGTTTGAAAAAAGACGGGAGTCCATGGCTCCCGTTTTTTATGGGTGGATGAAACTGGCGTCTTGCCAGCAGTGTTGCCTGCGCATGTCTACACTCATACCCATCCATGGAGGTTGCGCCCGGCCGTGCGCCGGCAAAGGAGTGCGCCATGTCCCGCCATTCGCCGTTCATCGATCCTGCCCGACAACGCGGGGCCATCGGCCTGATGGCGGCGCTGACCCTGAGCATGGCGCTGGTGTTCATCCTGGTGGTGGTCGACAGCGGCCGCTTGTACCTCGAGCGTCGCCATCTGCAACAGATCGCCGATGTCGCCGCCCTCGAAGCCGCGACCCGTGGCGGCAATTGCGGCGCCGGGGCCACGGCCAACGCCTATGCGCTGGCCAGCGTCGTGCGTAACAATTTCCCGATTCCCAGTGCCGGTCGCACCCTGGCCGTCGCCTGCGGCACGTTGAACCTGGACGCCAGCAATCTGCGGGTGTTTGCCGTCAACGCCGCCAGCACGGATGCGATCCGCGTTGTCGTCAGCCATACCGTGCCTCAGAGCTTTGCCGGTGCCATCGGCGGACTGTTCGGCGGCGCCGGGCGCAATGCAACCATCAACCTCAGCGCCACGGCAGTCGCGGCGCTCCCGCCACCTCTGGCATCACTGACCATCCGCAGCACGGCGCTGAACATCGACACGGCCCGGTCCGCCGCACTTAATGCGCTGTTCGGTGGATTGCTCGGCGGCAACCTCAATCTCAGCGCGGTGAGCTGGAACGGACTGGTCAACACCAACATCAACCTGCTCGGCTATCTGGACCGGTTGAAGGTCGATATCGGTCTCAGTGCCGGCGGCTACGAGCAGGTGCTCGGCAACACCATCGCGGTCAGTCAGCTCGTCCAGACCGCGATCAACGTCCTCGACCCCAACGGCACCCTGAGTGCCACGGCGACCATCCTCGGCTTGCAGGCGATCAAGGCGGCGGCCGGTGCCACACAAGTGGTGCTGGGCAATCTGCTGAAGGTTCAGGCTGGCACCCAAGCCACGGCGCTGGCGGTGGATTTGCGGGCATTCGATCTGATTCAGGGCTTCGTGCAACTGGCCAACAAGCAGAACGGCCTGGTGGCCAACCAGTCGATCAACCTCGGCGTGGCGCAAATCACCGCTCGGGTGCAGGTGCTGGAGCCGCCGCAATTGTCGGCCATCGGTAACCCTCGGCTGGCGGCCGCCAACCCCCTGGGGCCGAACCGGATTTACGTGAAGACCGCGCAGGTGCGAACCCTGTTGTCGGTCAATCTGCCGTTGCTGGATACGATCCTGTCGCTGGTCAATGGCGTGGCCGATCTCGCGGGCCCCTTGGTCAACACGCTCAATGCCTTGCTCAGTCTGAACCTGGTGGGGGTGATCAATTCGCTGACTTGCGCGCTCGGCGCCCCCTGCCAGACCCCTTCGATCGAAGTGTTGTCAGGCCCGATTCAGCTCGACGTGGCACTGGATGTGGCGGCGGCCAGCAGCTATGTCACCGCGTTCAGTTGCCTGACGCCAACCAACAAGACCCTGACCACCAACACCACGACGGCAGTCGCCAACCTGAAGTTCGGCCGGATCGACCCGGCGGCCGTCTTCGGCAGCAACATCGCGCCACCTACCGTCGTGGTGCAGCCTTTGCGGGTGGTCGATATCGGCGTAAAGACCTGCCGGCGTTTTCTTGTGCTGCCGGTCAGTTGTGACCCGCGTATTCCTTCTGTCGGCGGCGGCCTCAGGATCTCGGCCGATACCACCATCGGGCAGAACTCCAATATGCCTCACGTCTATTCCGCTCCGCCGGCCACCACGTTGCCGGAGATCAACCAGCCGCCGTTCTATTACAGTTTCACCACCTCCAATATCGTCAGCAGCCTGGGCAATACCCTGAGCAACATCACACTCGACATGTACGGTCCGACCGGTAGTGTGGTCGGCGGGCTGGGGGCCATTCTGAGTTCGGTGAAAGTGTTGCTGGTCGACGCCATCAATACGGTGCTCAGCCCGCTGCTCGACACCCTGATCAACACCCTGCTGATGGCTCTGGGGATCAACCTCAACCAGGTCGACGTCGGCGCCAATCTCAGTTGTCAGTCGGGGCGGGCGACGCTGGTGATCTGATCGTCGAGGGCAATCGGCAATTCGATGCAGAACCGTGCGCCGTCGTCGCCGTTGCGCACGCTCAGGCGTCCGCCCATGTTCTCGACGATGCCGTAGCTCACCGACAAGCCCAGGCCAGTGCCGACGC
This sequence comes from Pseudomonas sp. GW821-FHT11D10, assembly GCF_058808435.1. Taxonomy (NCBI): domain Bacteria; kingdom Pseudomonadati; phylum Pseudomonadota; class Gammaproteobacteria; order Pseudomonadales; family Pseudomonadaceae; genus Pseudomonas; species Pseudomonas sp. GW821-FHT11D10. Next base: position 404,068 of record NZ_JBXARR010000005.1, read on the forward strand.
CCACCGGTTTGGTGGTGAAGAACGGCTCGAAAATCCGCTCCAGCAAGCGCGGGTCGATGCCGCCGCCATTGTCCTCGACCCACAGCCGCACCACGTGTTCGTCGTGTTCGGCACGCACGCCGATCCACGGCTGGAAGTCGCGATTGGATTCGCGCTTGCCCAGCAGCGCATCCCGGGCGTTGACCATCAGGTTGATCAGCACTTGTTCCAGCTGATCGACGTACCCGCGCACCTGCACCTGAAAGTTCGCCTCGCCGATCCGCAATTCGACCCCTTTGCCGCGCAGGCCTTCGGACAGCAACGACAGGGTGCCTTCGATGGCATCGAGCGGATTGAACGGGTGCTGTTCGATTTCCGAGCGCCGACCGAACACCCGCATGTGATCGACCACCCGCGCCGCACGCTGGACCTGAGCGTCGATGCGGTTGAGTTTGTCGGTCAGGTAATCGATTTGCACATCGCCGTTGCCCAGACGTTTGAGCACGTTGACGATGGCCATGCGCATCACGTTCAGCGGCTGATTGATTTCGTGGGCGAGCCCCGTGGCCATCTCGCCGAGGGTGGCCATTTTTGCGCTCTGGGTCAGTTGCTGTTGCGAACGCCGGACCTCGGTGTTGTCGCGGCCCACCGCCTGCACCTCAAGCAGGCGACCCTGTTCATCGAAGACCCCACGATCCGACCAGATCCACCACGCATGCTCGCGGCCCGGCAGGCGCAGGTTGATTTCAGCGCTGCTTACCGGCGCGTCCGGGGTCAGTTGCGCCAGGCGCTGGACAAAGGCCTCCCGTTGTTCGTCGGACATCCAGCTACCCAGATTCACTCCCGGCAGTTGCTCCGGGGCGCACTCCAGATACATCGCCAGTGGCCGGTTGCCGAAGGTCAGGGTCAGGTCCGGGCGATAGCGGCAGATCATCGCCGGCGAATCTTCGACGAGGATCCGGTAGCGTTCTTCGCTGGTCTTGATCCGCTCGGCGGCTAGGGTTGCATCGGTGACATCCAGCCACAGTCCGACAGCTTCTACCGGCAGGCCGAGGTCGTCGCGCAACAATTTGGCTTCGTCGAGCAGCCAGTGGACGTTGCCCTGAGTGTCGAGCATCCGGTAGCGCGTGCTCACCGAACCTTCACGCAGCAAATGTCGGGTGCGTTCGAAATAGGCCGCACGGTCCTCGGGATGCACATGATTCACCAGCGCGCCGTCGGCACAGTCGGCGAGGCCCCAACCCAGCAGCGGTTGCAGGCTGGCGCTGAAAAACGTCGGCTGCAGCGCGCCTTCGACATAGCGCTGCACGTAGATCACCGCTGGCGCGCTGGCGATCAGGTTGTCCAGTCGCGCATGGGCGGCGGCGGCCTGTTGTTGCTGGTTCTTGATGTCGCTGATGTCGAGCATGAAGCCCACGAGACGCCGCTCGGCACCGATGCCCAGCGACTGGCCCTGCAAGCGGAACCACTGCGGTTGCGCCTGATCGTCGGGTTGCAGGCGCACGCACAGCTCCAGTGGCTGACCTTCGTCCTGCAAGGCTTGCAGACGACTGCGCAGTTCTTCGCGGTCGGCCGGGTGCACCCGGGCGAACCAGTCCTGGATCGGCAGGCGCCCGGCGCTCAACCCGAGGCTGGTGGCCAGCGCGTCGGCCAGCAGCACTTCGGCGCTGTCGCTGAACACCTCCCACCAACCGGTGCCGAGCAGGCTTTGCAGGATTTCCAGACGTTCCAGCTGCAAGTGGTGACGATGTTCACGCAGGCGTTCCAGCAGCGGCGCGGCCACGGCAGCGGCCAGTTGCAGCCAGTCGTGATCGTTCAAGTCGGCGGTGTGTGGCTGCACGCTGAAGCAGCCGAAGAGCAACCACGCGGCCACGCCATAGGCATCGCGATAAGGCACGGCAAACCCTTCGGCGGGGCCGAACACACTGCTCAGGCGGGGATGCTCGGCGGGCAGCACGCGTTGTGGTGCGGCACCGTTGAGGCTGTCGAGGCCGGTGCCCAGGCGCTGCACGGTGTCCCACAACTGCGGGGCGTCGGGTGCACTGTAATGCTGATGGATCTGCCAGCCCTCGGTCTCTTCATCCAGCAGCGCCACGGCCAGGCAAGGCACCTGAAAACGCTGGCTCAGGCACTGCAACTGTTCGCCCAGCACTTGTGGCAGACGCGCCAGGCCGCAGAGCCGCAAGTGGTCGCGAATGTGTGCGGCGAGCCACTGGCACTGCTCGCGGCTGCGCGCCTGGCGCCTTTCCCCCAACAGGTCGCCGATGTCCAGCAGTTGCAGAACCCAGCCATCCCCCTGCGGTTGCACCCAGCCGCGCAAGTGCAGTGGCGGGCCGGCGAGGCTGAAAAAATCCAGATCGAGCAATTGTCCCTGCCAGTCGGCGGGCACGCCTTCGACCGCAAGCGCGCTGTGCGGCAGCAGGTAATCGAGCAGATGCAGCGTGCGGGTGGCGGACAGTTGTTGCGCCAGCAGATGGCGCAGCGGCCCGGTCAGGTGGGTGACCTGACCTTCGCCATCCAGATGCAGCTGCAAACCGACGCCGGGCACCACGGGGTTGTCCACGACCGCTGACGGTGTGGGTGTTTGACGATTGAGCAGACGGTCGAACAGCTTGTCGCCGGAACTCAAAATTGCAGGCTCGAGCTGGCGGTCAGGTTGGCAGGCAGATTGGGCACCGCCCCGATACCGGGCAAGACCAGAAACGGTAACGCCTGATTGAGCTTGTTGGTCGGGTAGTTGACGGTCACGGTCAGCAGACCGCCCACATAGGTAACCGTGGCGTCGGTGGCCGCGTTGAAGTTCAGTGCTGACGGCAGCCACGCCAGTCGCCGGGCCAGTTCGGCACGAGCGACGTTCTGGATCGCGGTGGCGTAGTTGGCGGTCGCCGGATCCAGCGCCACCCCGCGTCGCACGGCTTCGGACGTCGACTGGGTGAAGGCCTGCATCAGCAACATCGGCAGGCTGTAGCTCACGATCCCGTAAAACACGGCAAAGAAGATGACGAAGACCAAGGCAAATTCGATGGCGGCGGCGCCTTTTTGCTTGCGGGGGAGGCCGGTTTTCATGAGCGCGTCTACCCTGACAGTCACTACGTAGTATCAGCATAGAATCATTCAGCCAAAACGGACGATTTTTACCGGATGCACAGCTTTGTCCTACTGATCTGGCTGACACTCTGCGCCGCGCAGGATGCCCGCGAACGCCACATCGGCAATGTCCTGACCCTCGGCGTCGGCGCGTTGGCGCTGGTCTGGTTGCTGGTCACCGGCAGCACCTGGCTCGGGGCCGATGCGGCGCAGGGCGGCTGGGCAGTGTTGCTGGCGCTGGCGCTCACGCTGCCGGGTTACCTGCTGGGGCGAATGGGCGGCGGCGATGTGAAATTAATGACAGCCCTGGCCCTCGCGACAGACGGTCAGCACCTGCTCGGCGCGTTCATCGGCGCTGCTCTCTGCAGTGCGATCTGGATACTCCTGGTGCCAAAAGTCTGGCTGCATGCAAGTCAAGGGGTTAGAGAACGTCTTCGATATTTCAGTCCTGAGATGTCAAAAAAGCTGCCATTTGCACCGTTCGTGCTGGTTGGAACAATCCTGACTTTTTATTGGATCCATTAGTCGCCACTCGCCACTACTGCTATGTACATAGTCGGAAAGTGCGTCTACTTTCAAATGAGCGGTTATACAGCCACAGACTGGCGGTACAGGAATGGTCAGCTTTGGCCCGGGCATGGAGTGGCACGTGAACAAGCTTACGTCGGCGGTGAAGGTTCTTGTGGTCGATGATCAGGCGCTGATCGTTGAAGAGCTTTGCGAGTTTCTCGAGAGCAGCGGTTATCGCTGCGTTCCCTGCGGGTCCAGTCAGGAGGCGATCACCCGGTTCAGTGAAGATCCGGCGATCGGCCTGGTGCTGTGCGACCTGCACATGCCGGACATGGACGGCATCGAACTGGTGCAGGCGCTGCAACGGTTGTCCGGCAAGAATCGGGCGTTCGAAGCGATCATGCTCACCGGCCGCGCCGACAAGCAGGATGTGATCAAGGCGTTGCGCGCGGGGATTGCCGATTACTACCAGAAGCCGGTGGATCTGGATGAATTGCTGGACGGTCTGCGGCGTCAGGAGGCGGTGCTGCAGGAGCGGCAGAAGACGCTGCAATTGGGGCACCTGAATCAGAAGCTGCAGGATCTTTCTTCGTCGATCGATGATTTGTATCAGGATCTGGACAAGGTTCGGCGCGGGCCTGCGCCGGCGGCCCAGTCGTTGCCTGAGGGTGACAGTGTGGAGATGCCGGCGATTTTCGAGCAGTTGTCGCCGCGGCAGCTCGATGTGGCCCGGCTGGTGGGCAAGGGGCAGACCAATTATCAGATTGCCTGTGAGTTGGGGATTACCGAGAACACGGTGAAATTGTATGTGTCGCAGGTTTTGCGCTTGACGCATATGCATAATCGGACGCAGTTGGCTCTGGCCCTTGCGCCCGGCAGTTCTTCCTCGGTTCGGCGGGGGGTTACGGCGCATTGACCTTGGCGGCCTTTGGGCCGGCCAGGTTCTTGGGGTTTTGGGTGAATATCCGTTTTTTTGGGTGTTGCGGCTGGCGGTTCCGCCCTTACGGCGGGTCCCTTTTTCAAACGCCAAAAAGGAACCAAAAGGCTGTGCCCCTGCGTTCGGCGCCTCGCTGTGGCTCGGCGTTCCTTCGTTACGGGATTCATCCGGGGGCATCGCCTACGGTTTGCTTCGCTGCACCTCCTCTCGATGCATGCGGCTGCGCCGCACGGTCGCTGCGCTCCCACCCCCGGATAAATCCCTCCACTCAGCCTTCCGATGGGGCCAAAAGATCAAAAGCTTTACTCGAGCTAACGCTCATCGTGTTGAGTGGTGGGAAGCGAACAGCAGACTGCTTTTTCTTGATCGTTCCCACGCTCTGCGTGGGAATGCAGCCCTTGACGCTCTGCGTCCCAATTCGAGCTGCCAGTGACGATGGCACTCTCTGGCAAGTCCGTTCAGTCTGAGCGGCTTGGCTGTGGGTTGGATCACGCTGTACTTCGACGTTATCCAGTACTCGGTTCACCGCCAGTTCGGTGGGCATGGTGTTGGAAACATCCACCAAAATCACGTCATCTGTAGGACGACAAACACGTTAAGAAATGTGTGCTTGTGCCCCGTTTATCCCCCCGACCCACTGTCCACAGTCCCTGCCTGCTTCTGATCAAAGAATTCAGGAATCTCGTGTGTGTAGCTCTTCAACCAGCGTTGCATGCTCAGTTCGCGTTCGGTGGGGGTGCTGGTCTGGGGTTTGGTGGAGGCGGCTTTGTTGCGGCTTTGCAGGAGCAGCCAGCCTTCGGTTTCCTGTTGTTGCGCCGAGGCGGGGCCGGGGTCGATGGCGTGGGTGGTCAGGGGCAGGGCGAGGAGGGTGAGGCAGAGCGCGGTGGCTTTCATGGCGGGGCTCCTTACTTGAGCATCGCGGTGGCGGCTGCGGTGACGGGGCTTGGGGTTTTGAGTTTCTGGGCGCGGGCCTGGGCTTCGCTGAATTGTTCGGGGCTCAGGTTCAGGCGGCTGACCAGTTCGGCGGCGCGGGTCCAGTCGTCCTGGTAGAGCAGCAGCGTCACCAGGTTCAGGGCGGCCAGCGAGTCGCTTTGCTTGAGTTCCATGGCGGTGAGGAATTCGAAGCGGGCGTCTTCGATGCGCAGTTGGTTGAGGTACACCACGCCCAGGTCGTTGCGGATTTTTTCGTCGGTGGGGGCCAGGCGGGCGGCGCGTTGCAGGTGGGCCTGGGCCTGGCCGTAGTCGGCGCGGGCGGCGGCGAGTTGGCCGAGGCCGTGTTCGGCTTCGGCGGCCAGGCAGCTGCCGAGCAGGCCGCGATACAAAGGTTCGGCTTCGCTGCGCCCCAGCAGGCGATAGACCTTGGCCTTGCGCAGGCGGACGTCGGCGAGGTTGTCCGGCAGGCTTTGCAGGTTGGCCAGGCTGGCGTGCAGTTTGCCGTCCTTGGCCATGTCGTCGGCCAGGGTCATCGACAGTTGTTGCTCCTGGCTCAACGGGCCGCAACCGGCGTTTGGGGTCAGCGCGTTCCAGGGCGCCTGGCCGTTGCTGGCGCAGCCGCCGAGCATCAGCAGGGTCAAACAGGCAATCATTGCTTTCATGGCGATTCCTTTATGAGCCCAGCGCCCGTGCCAGGGCACTGAAGCCCGGGCCGGCGAGGACGATCAACAGCGCCGGGAAGAGAAACATCATCATCACGACGGACATTTTGGCGGACATTTTCGAGATGTATTCCTGCAGCCTTGTCAGGCGCCGGTCATCGAGCAGTTGCTTGAGCGCCAGCAGCGATTTCATCGCGCCGCCGCCCTGTTGCAGCAGTTGCTGAAGGATCACGCAGGTGTCGGTGAATTCGTCCACCGCCAGCAGGCGCGTGGCCTTGTTCAGTTCCTCGCCCAGTTCCAGGCCCGAGTCGACCCGGGCCAGCACCAGGCGCAATTCCTGGGTCAGCACCGGCAGCAGCGTCTGGCCTTCGTGGCTGAGCACGCGCAACGCCTGCTCCACGGCCATGCCGGCTTCGAACAGGATGCGCAGCAGCGGGATGAAGGTGGAGATTTCCGTGGCCAGTTGTTTTTGCCGGCGGCCGGCGGCCATCGCCAGCAGGCGTTTGGGCAACAGGTAGCCGATGCCGAGGGCGAACAGCGGGGCGATCCATTGGCGTTCGATGTGAGGAAACAGCACCCCTTGCAGCAACACCGCCACGGTCAGCAACAGCAGCGGCGAGCCGATCTGGCAGGCGGCGAACAGCGAACGCTGGCGGGCGCTGCGCCAGCCGAGGCGGTTGAGCAGGGTCTGGGTTTCGTTGTCGAGTTTGACCGCGCGCTGGCCGAGGGCACTGCCACCGAGCACTTGCAGCAGGTTGCCGAAGCGATTGTCGCGCAGCAGCGCACCTTCCAGCCGCCGCGTGACCTGTCGCGCGCGACGGCGGCGGTCGAGCAGGCCGCTGATCAGCAACAGTGCGGCGCCCAGCATCAACAGGGCGCTGATCATCAGGGGCATGGTCATAGGCTGCGCAACATCCGCCAGAGCAGCAGGCTGCCGATCACCTGCAGGCCGAAGGCGCTGGCGAGCATCATCTGGCCTGAATGGTCGTTCCACATGGCGATCAGGTATTTGGGATTGGACAGTAGAAAGTACCCGGCCAGCCCCACCGGCAGCAGGCCGAGCACCCAGGCGGTGATGCGGGTTTCGCCGGTCATGGCGCGCAACTGGCGGGATGCCTGATCGCGTTCGCGGATCATCCGGATCAGGTTTTCCAGCAGTTCGCTGGCATTGCCGCCGTAGCGGTGATTGACCTTGAGGCCGACGGCGAACAGCCGCAGTTCGTCCTTTTCATACAGCTCGGCCACATCGCCCACCGCTTCCGGCAAGCTCACCCCCAACTGCACGTTGCGCTGTACCCGGCCCATGGCGTTTTTCAGCGGGTCTTCGCTGGCGTCGATCGCGCCCAGTACCGCGTCGGCCAGGGTGCGTCCGGATTTCAGGCTGCGCACCGTGTGATCGAGCAGTTGCGGCAGTTGTTCGATCATCCGCCGCAGCCGTCGCTGGTAGCGCCAGCTGACGTAGAGACGCAACGCCAGCGGTGGCAGCACCAGCAGCAACACAAAACCGATCCAGCCACCGATTGCCAGGCCGATCACGCTGCCGAAGGCCCATAGCAGCAACCACAATTCGAGGCGATCCGGGCGACCGAGACCCGCCCGCAAAAAGGCTCGCTCCAGTCCGGCCCAGCGCGGTTTCTCCGCCAACAACTGCGGTTGTCCCTGATTCAACCGGTCCAGCACCCGTTCGGTGCCGCCCTGGCGCCAGCCGTTGTAGAACAGGCGCAGCGACAGCCCGAGCAGCGCCAGACAGATGAGGATCAGCAACAGCGGTTTGAGCATGCCGTGGCCCTCACTGTGACAACGCCGGTTCGCGGCGCAATTTGTCACCGGCCGGGTTGACCGCTTCGCGCAGAAAACCGAAACCGGTGCGACGGTCGAGACGGAACAGGGTGTTGGTGACATACACGTCATCGCGTACCCCGACCACTTCCACCACTTCGCTGACACAGCGGCGGCCGTCGGGCATGCGTGTCAGCTGGATGATCACGTCGAGCGCAGCGCAGATCATCTGGCGCAGGGTGCGTTCGGCAATGGTGCGTCCGGTCAGGCCCACCAGGGTTTCCAGGCGCAGCAGCGCGTCCTGGGCATTGTTGGCGTGGACCGTACTCATCGAGCCGTCGTGGCCGGTGTTCATTGCGGTCAGCACGTCGACCACTTCGACCCCGCGAATCTCGCCGAGGATGATCCGGTCAGGGCGCATCCGCAGGGCGTTGCGGATCAGGTCGCTGGCCTTCACTTCGCCGTGGCCCTCGGCATTCGGGGGGCGGGTTTCCAGGCGCACCACGTGAGGATGGCCGAGTTGCAGTTCGGCGACGTCTTCGATGGTCACCAGCCGTTCGTGGGGGTTGATCAGCTGGCTGAGAATGTTCAGCAGGGTGGTCTTGCCGGTGCCGGTGCCGCCGCTGATGAGGATGTTGCAGCGCTTGCCGACCGCCTCGGCGATGAAGTCGAAAATCGCCTGGTCGATGGTCTGCATCGCCATCAGGTCGGTGCTTTTGAGCATGTCCTTGCGGAATTTGCGGATCGACAGGCACGGGCCGTCGAGGGCGATCGGCGGGATGATCGCGTTGACCCGGCTGCCATCGGGCAGGCGCGCATCGACCATCGGCGACGACTCGTCGAGGCGTCGTCCTAGCGGGGCGAGAATGCGCTGCATCACCCGTTCGACGTGGTGCGCGTCGATAAAGCGCAGGTCACTCAGGTGCAGCACGCCCTCTCGTTCGATGAACACCCGGTGCGGGCCGTTGACCAGAATCTCGGTCACGGCGCTGTCGCGCAGCAGCACTTCCAGCGGGCCGAAACCGGTCAGCTCGTCGACGATTTCTTCGGCCAGACGCTCCATCTCATAGCGGGAAATCGCCAGGTGCAGGCGGGCGATGTATTCGGCGACCTTGTCGATGACGAACTGCGACAACACTTGCCGCGAGCCTTCCAGCAGGTTTTTCCCCGACTCTTCGATGGCGTCGATGATGTAGCGGTGCAGCACCAGTTTCAGGCCGTCGTGGTCGGTGTTGCCGGTGGCGTTGCGCTGTGGCCCGCCGAACAATTGCTCGCTGCTCATGAGCTGCCTCGCAAGCGGTCGAACCAGGTGATTTTGGGTTTGGCCAGGCCTTCGGAGCGCTTGGCCAGTCGTTCGCCGAGGGTGCGCAGGCTCTGGCTGATGGCTTCGCGCGGGGCCAGCTCGAACAGGGTCACGCCCTGGTTCTTGGCGTTGAGGCGCAGTTCCGGGCTGTAGGCGAGCACCGCGATGACTTCCAGGCCGAAGGTCCTGCCGAGGGTGTCGGAGTCCGGTGCGACATTGCGCAGGTAGCGATCCACCAGCAGCCGGCCGTGATCGAGCTTCATGCCTTTCTCGCGCCACAGATTGAGCACCGCAAGGTTGCGCCGGCAGTCGAGGACATTCTGGTCGGTGTACCACAGCAGCTTGTCGCAATGGCTGACGAAGGTGCGCAGCGCTTCGCTGTCGGGCTGGCCCGTGAGGTTCACCACGATGTGCTGGAAGTGCTGGCGCAGGGCGCTGAGCAACATGTACAGCTCGGCGGCGCTGGTGCGTTCCAGCGGTTCGTCGCCGGGGGCGTAGGCGAGAATGCGCAACCCGGCCTCGGCGCTGGTGAAGGCGCTGTCGATCAGGGTCGCGTCGAGGCGGCGCAGATGACGCAACGCGTCGCCGAAATGAAACGAACTCTCCAGCCCCAGCAGGGCGAGGCTGTCACCGCGCGGCAGGCCGAGGTCGAGCAGCAAGGTCTGCTGGCCGCTTTTCTGAACCACCAGCGCCATGTGATTGGCCAGCAGCGCACCGTCGGCGTTGCTCTGGATGCCGTACAGAACGGTCAAGCCGCCGAGCTGGGTGTTCGGCGTTACCGCCGGCAGGCGTTTGCTGAGGCGACGCACCAGTCCGGCGACTTCGCTTGAGCGCGAACCGTAGGCCACGAAATCCCGGGCACCGGCGCGCATTGCGTTGAGCACCAGCTGATTGTCCATGCCGTCGCCGAGGGCGACGATCGCCAGCATCGGTTTGGCTTCGAGCACGCCTTCGATCAACGCACTCTGGGCCACCAGATGTTCACGGTCGAGGCCGACGAACACCAGGCTGGCGAAGGTCACGTCCACCAGCGCCAGCAGTTCGTCCAGACTGCCGCCACCGGCGCTGACTACCTGGCCCAGCGGCGCGAGAGCGCCTTGCAGCCACTCAAGATCAGTGGTGTTGCGGGTGATGGCGAGGAACGTCTGGCTCAGGCTCTGGCTCATTGCGATAACCCGCTGCGTTTATCGAAGTTGCCGTTTTCCAGGAAGTACAGGCGATACCAGTTCGGGTCGTAGTTGCGCAGTTTCTCGCCGGGCAACGACGGCAATGGCGCGTTGACGGCCAGCGGTTGCACCAGGTGCGGGGTGACGATCATCAGCAGTTCGCGTTCTTCTCGGTTGATCGACGAGTTGCGGAAAAACGCGCCAAGCACCGGGATGTCGCCCAGCCCCGGAAACTTGTTCACTTCCGAGGCGTTGCGGGTACTGATCAGGCCGCTGATGACGAAGCTTTCGCCGTCGGCCAGGGAGATGCTGGTGTCGGTGCGGCGAATGGTGAACGCCGGCACTTTGGTGCCGCCGATGGTCACGCCGTTGTTGTAGTCCAGCTCGCTGACTTCCGGGGCGACCTTGAGGGCGATCCGGTCGTTGCTGACCACGGTCGGGGTCAGGGTCAGGCGGATACCGAATTCCTTGTACTCGATGGAATAGCTGTTGCTGTTGGCGCTGGGCACCGGGATCGGCACCTCGCCGCCGGCGAGGAAGCTCGCACTCTGTCCGCTCAACGCAACCAGGCTTGGCCGGGCGAGGGTGTAGGCAAACCCGCTACCTTCCAGTGCGTTGACGATGCCGAGGAACTTGCTGCTGCCACCGCCCCAGACGATGTTGAACATGTCGTTGGCCAGCGGAATGCTCGGCGCGGCGATGCGTGGATCAATGTTGAGCAGCGGCACCACGCCGGGCGTGACGCCGGTGTTCGGCACGGTGCCCGGCGCGCCGAACAGAAAGTTGTTGGAGCCTTTGCCGTAGATCGACGTACCGGCCTCCTTGAGTTTGGTGCGGCTGACTTCGACGAAGCGGATGTCGGTCTGCACCTGCGAGGGCAGGTCCGGTTCGCTGCTGGACGGCAGCGCTGCCGCGGTCATCGCCGCGCTGGCCTTGCCCTGCACGAACACCATGCTCTGACGCGGCGTGCTGGCGCAGGCCGTCCAGATCATCAACGTGGTGGCACCGGGGCCGACGCCGGTGAGCAGCACGCCCTGATCGCCGGTCACGCGTACGTCGGCGATCTTCGGATCGCCCACTGCCACCCGGGTGATCGCCACCGGTGACTGCACGGCCTGTTGCAGGCCTTCGCCGATTTCCAGCACGGCCGGCAACGGCGCGAGCGCGGCGCAATTGCCGGTGGCGGCAGCCGCGCTGCCGATCGAAGCCACGCTCAGCAAGGAAAACTGCAGCCAGTGGAACAGGGGCGTAAAGCGTTTGCGCATGGAGGTGCGTCCTTGCTCGATTCAGGGGGTGGGTTCGACGGATTCGGTGCCGCGAATCACTTCCACGGCCGGTTTTCTGGGGGCGGTCTGACTGGCGACCGCCAGGGGTTTGGGTGGCGGCGTCAACGACAGTTGGCTGAACTCGATCAACTCGCGCCGAGGGCTGTCGAGGCCGGTGGAGACGTTGTTGTCGCCGGCCCAGTAGCGGGCCAGTTGCTGCTCGTCGGCGCTGCGCACGGCCAGCCGCAATACGCCGGCGCTGGAAGCCAGCATCAGGCGGTTGAGCAACGGTTCAGGCACCGCGAGTACCACGCTGCGGGCGGCGGCGCGCAGTTGTTCCTGTTTGAGTTTTTCTTCTTCGCTGTGGGCGGGACTTGCAGGCTGGCCGCTGTTGGTCAGGCCCATCTGATTGCCCACGCCCAGCACCCGCACGGCAGGCACCACCAGTTGGGCGGTCGGTTGCGGGTTGTTTTCATCCTTGCGCAAGAACAGCAGCACATCGACGTAATCCCCCGGCGCCAGTTGGCCGCCGGCATTGATCACTTCATCCACCGCCACCGCGAGTGCACGTTCGCCGGGGCGGATCATCCGCGCCAGCGGGCTGCCGGCCTCGAAGCTTTCCTCGGTCAGCCAGGTGCCGGCGGAGAGTGCGCGCCAAGGTGTGCGGCCGATCACTTGATCGACGCTGGCCAGGCTGCCGGCGGGGGCGGTGCGCAGTTTTTCCACGGCGACGTCGGCGGCGGTGATGGTCACGAACGGAGCGATGTCGCGCACCAGCACTACCACCGGTTGGCGAGTCGGATCTTCCGCCGGTGCCGGGGTGTCGACAGGGGTAGCAGGGGTGGCAACCACGGGTTCGGCGGCCGGGGCCTGACGACTCAAGGTGAGCCCCCAGTAACCGGCAATGATGGCACCCAGCAGCAAGATGCCGGCCAGGCCCAGAGTGACGCGACTGTTCATGACGGCTCTCCCTTTCCCGCTGCACCATGTCTCTTGCAACAACCCGTGACTTCCAACGAGATAACTTCGCAATCAGGCAGCTATGAACCAGTAACTATTTCGCTATTTGACGGTAGCGCAGCCCGAACAAAATGCCATTACACCGGTTGAAATAACCGCCGAAAGCAGGGGGCTAAAGCGCCAAACATGGTTTTTTGCCGTTGTTTGGGCCGTTACTACTTTGGTGTTAATCCGTTCTTACAGTTGTAGGTCCGGACATTGCCGACAATGCTGATGCTGGCACGGGGAAATCATGTTGCGAACGCCGCAACACCCCATGCCTTCAAGGAGAATCAGTCATGTCCTTCGCAAAAAAAGCCGTGCAGACAATCAAATCCCAGGTCGCCTTCTACAAAGGGCTGGCCAAGGACACCGAAGGGGCATCCGGTATCGAATACGCGATCATCGCCGGGATGGTGGCCGTGGCGCTGGCGGTGTTCGTGGCGCCGATCTCCGGTGCCGTGACCACGATGTTCGGTACCATCCGGGACGCGCTGATCGGCTGATGTACATCAAGCGTCAGCTTGCGAATGCGCCTAAGGGGTTCTAACGTCAGCGCTCAGTCCATCGCAAGGTAATGCCTTATGTCTTCCTCCCCGACTCCCCGCCAACAGTTGCTTCTGGTCGATGACGAGGAGGACGCACTGCTGGAACTGGCGGAGTTGCTGGAGGGGGAAGGCTTTGTCTGTCATACCGCCACGTCGGTGAAGCTGGCCCTGCATCATCTGACCCGGCATCCGGACATTGCGCTGGTGATTACCGATCTGCGCATGCCGGAGGAAAGTGGCATGTCGTTGATCAAGCGCTTGCGTGAACATACTTCGCGTCAGCATTTGCCGGTGATCGTGACGTCGGGGCATGCGGACATGGAGGATGTGAGTGACATGCTGCGCTTGCAGGTGCTGGATCTGTTTCGCAAACCGATTTATCACGTGCGACTGCTGGAGACCCTGGACAATCTGTTTCCCGATCCCAAGGTCAATGTCTCCTGAATGCCCGGGCAGACTCGATTTTGAATGAGACGCTTTGAAATTGACGTCATCTATTTGACTTTTAGATGGTGTCGAAATGATGGCTCGTGTACATTCCCCGCGCCCAGACCGGACGAGCCGGTGGGGTCGGTAGGGATGCCTGAGTGAATTTGATGACCCTGCTGAAACTGTTTTTCATGTTTTGGAAGGGAATCCCGTTTGAATACCGCTCGCCTGCGCCACTCGCTCCTGGCGCTTTGTGTTTTTGCCGCCATCACTCATATGCCTCTCGGTCATGCCGTCACGCTCGATTACGATCTGAGCGGCGGGCCGCTGAACAGCGTCGATCAGTACTATGACTTCCTGAATCTCGTCGGCACGGCCAACGTGGTGCAGACGTCGCCGTCGGCTGTGACCAGCGCTGCACAGTTCACGCGGCCAATGGCCAATCACGATGTGTCGAACAAGGCGCAGATCACCATCGACGGCGCCACCCACGGGGTCGGCATTGGCCTGTATCCCGGCGGTGTGTCCTGGTCAAAGCTCAATTACAACCTGTTCAACCGCGGCACGATCGACGTCCACGGCCTGGCCGACAGCGGCGACTCGACCGGTTTCCTCGTAGAGGGCGTGCAGATCGGGGGCAACTTCAGTAACGAGCGCGGCGCCCGGATCAACGTCAGCGGCAATCGGGCCACCGGGGTTTCACTCACCGGCGTGAAACTGACCTATGGCGTGACCAACTATGGTTCGATCACGGCCAGTGGTACCGGCGCTCGTGGCATCTATCTGGAAAACACCTCGCAGTCCATGCCGGTCTACAACGAAGGCACCATCAAGGCTACCGGCAGCGGAGCCGAGGGCTTGACCCTGAACGGGGTGAGCGTTGTTCCCAGGCCTGGCGTCAATGCCAACAGTGTCGTCAACTCGGGCACCCTGTCGGGTGAAAGCATCGGCGTGCACGTGAGCAATCAGCCGGTCGGCGGCGCGATGTTCAGCATCCGGCAATTCGGGGGGGTGATCGAAGGTGGAAAAGCCGCCATTCAGGTCGATGACGGCCAGGCCTATTTCCACTGGGGGAGCGGTGACGTCAAAGGCGATCTGCTGGGCCTGTCTGGTGTAACGATTGACGGTGAAGCGGGTTTTTCCGGTTCGACGATCAAGTCCGGCTACGTCACCGTGCAAGAGGGAACGTTGACCCTCCTGCAGCCTCACACCACGATCATCGGTGATCTGGACATGGAGGAAGCGGATTCGGTGATCGCGATGTCGGTCGGCAACGACACCGATATCAACCGTCCGGTCCTCACCGTCACCGGCACGACCGAAATCGAACCGGGCGGTCATTTGCAGCTGCAGGCTCGTTCGAGCGATTTCCGCACGGCTGCCGGTGGCAACCGTTACACCCTGATCCGCTCCGGCACATTGATCGGCGGCCAGAATCTGGCGGTTGAGTCGACCTCGGCATTGCTGGAGGTGAAGAGCTACGGGGTCGAAGGCAATGATGTGAAGGCGTTGGTCAGCACCCGGTCGGAAGAGGCGGTGGTCGAAAATACGCTGGATGCCGGTGGTTCGAGCAACGGAGCAAAAGCCGTGGGTCGTCTCTCCAGTGGGCTGATGTACGGTCTCGACGAACATGACCCGGTGTTCCAGTCATTCGCCAACGCCGGCACTGATGCGCAACTGGCGCGGTTGTCCGAAACCCTCAGTCCGGATGTCAGCCGTGGGGTGATTCACGCCGCCACCAACAGTCAGACACTGGTGTCGGGTGTCATCAACGAACGTTCCAGTCGCGCCCGTACCGCCGGTGTTGCCACAGACAAAGGTTTCTGGCTGCAAGCCTTGAGCAGCGACGCAAACCAGGATGAGCGCCGTGGTGTCAGTGGTTACGATGCCGACAGCCACGGCATCGCGGTGGGTGTTGATGGCCAGTTGAATGCCGATCTGGCGGTCGGTCTGGCATACAGCTATCTCGACACCGATGTGAAATCCGATCGCGGCAACAAGACCCAGGTCACCGGCCATGCGCTGACCCTGTACGGCAACTGGACTCACGACAACTGGTTCGTCGATTCGTCGTTGATGTACGGCTGGAACGACAACGAGTCCCGTCGCTACATCGTCGGCACCCGTGCCAAGGGTGATTACGACAGCAACGTGTTCGGCGTCAGCGCGCTGGCCGGGTACACCGTCCACCTGATGCCCGACGTGATGCTTGAACCGCAGCTCGGTGCGCGTTACGCCAACGTGGGCATGGACAGTTATCGCGAGAAGGGCAGTTCGGCCTCGCTGAATGTCGGCAGCCAGCGTTATGAAGTGGGCGAAATGGGTGTTGGCGCGCGTCTGGCCGCTGCGTTCGATGTGGGCACCGGCAGCCTCGAGCCTGAGGCAAAGCTGATGGCCTGGCATGACGTCATTGGCGACAAGACCGAGACCACTTCGTCGTTCGTGCTGGGTGGCGATTCGTTCACCAGTCGTGGCACGACACCGGTTCGCGATAGTTATGAACTGGGCCTGGGTGCCAATTATCGAATGGGTGCCTGGAGCGTTGGCGGGTCCTACAACTATGTGACCGCCAGCGGTTTTGACGCTGACGGTTTCACGGCAAAAGTGCGTTACGCCTTCTGAGTCTGCGGTCGGTCGTGCTACAGCTGATAGCTGAAACTGATGCTGTAGCGCGGCCGGCGATTGAACGTATCGAACGCTTCATCGGACATCGCCTTGGCGGCTTCCAGGGCGATGTTGTAGTACTTGGCATCGCCGAATCTCAGGCCGAACGCCGCCGATGACAGGTTGTTGGCCTGCACCGGCAATTCATTGAACCAGCTGCGCGAGCGGTCGAGCACGAAGTATGGTTGCAGGATGCGTACCCAGTTGCCGTCGCGGTTGAAGCTGTAGTTGATCTCGTAAGCCACGCCCCAGCCCTTGTCGCCGGACGCCTGATCGTCGGGGTAACCGCGGCCGAAGTTCTGCCCGCCGAATACGGCGCGCTCGCTGTCGGGCAGGGTGTCGCTGCTCCAGTACAACGCGGCCGACAGCACCCCTTGCCAGTTATCGAGGAACTTGTCGCTCTGCACCCCGGAAAGGCGCAGACGAAAGAAGTCGAGGTCGATGGCGCTGTTGTTGGTGTGCGCGCCCAGGCTGTCGAAGCCTTGATACACCCCGCCACTGAGAATTCGCAGTTGCCGGGCATCGGCCTTGCGCCAGTCGCTTTCGAAGGCGAGGGCTCGGATGTCGGTGCGTTCTTCGACGCTCAGCGGGTAGCCGATGACGTTGTAACGGGTCTTGTCGTTGACGGCGTACAGGCGCGATCCGGCTGTCAGCAACTCATCCGAAGCGGCAATCAGTGGCAGGCTGAAACCGAGCGAGTAACGGTCGTTTTCGCGATGCGGCTTGAGTTGCAGGCCGTTGTTCAGCAGAACGTTGGTACCGGGATCGGCTCGATAGCGAGAGGCGGACAGGTTCAGTTGTGCACCTTCGTCATTGATGAACTGGTTGTAGTCCAGCCGGTAGTAGTGCTCGTGATCATCCCCCGGTGGAAACAGCCCGCTAAGCGTCAGTTGCTCGCCCATCGAGGTTTGTGAATTGCTGCTGACCCCGAGCAGAGCCTGGGTGCCGTTGCGGTTGTCTTCGGTGGTGCTCAGGGTGCTGGTGAACGGTTTGCGGCTGGCCTGGGCAATCAATGTCGTTGCGCCATCGGTCGTGCCGGGTGGTGGCACCTGGGCCTGGATCGTGACACCGGGAATGCGGGTCATCAGGGTGGTGTAGCGTTCGAAGGTCTTGCGGGTCAGCGGCCGTTCGGCCTGGATTTTTGCAATCAGTTTGTCGAGCAGCCCCCTGACCCGACCGATGTCGCCCTGTACCTGCACATCCCGCACGTAACCTTCTACCAGCACGACTCGCGCTACGCCCTCGTCGAAGGTCTGTTGTGGCAGGAAGGCGTAGGACAGCAGATAACCGTCCTGTTGATAACGACGGGTGATCGTGCGGGTGGCTTCGATCAGGTCGGCGAGGCTGCTTTCACGACCGATCAGGGGTTTGTAGATTTCTGCCAGTTCATTCAGTGGATAAAGCGTGCCGCCCTCGATCTGCACGGTATTGAGTCTGATCTTCGTGCTCGTCATCAACGGCTCCGCGGCGGCGCCGGGTTCCGGCACTTGCAATGGCGCTGCACCCGGTCGATAGGCATCGGCGGGCAGGTTCGGCACCGGCAGATTGCGGATCGTTTCGTTGCTGTTGAGAAAGCTCGGCAGGGTGTCGGCAAGGGCAGAGGAACTGAGACTGAGAAACAGCAGGGATGCCATGACACGCATAGGACACTCCATGTTCAAACCCCAGCACCTGGCGGGTGTTCTCCTAAGAAAAAAGCGGAAGACTCGTGGGAATCTTCCGCCCTCAACCAAGCGTAGGCGCTGTAGTTCAGGCCGTCGAATCGGCCAGGTGCAATTCAGCGTTTGTTGCCACCCAGGGCGCCGGTCAGGCCGCCGAGAGCCCCGCCCAATCCGCCGCCGGCTCCGGCGGCAGTGCCTCCGTTGACCAGTCCGCCCACCGCAGTGACCGTGTTGCCCACCGTGGTGACGGTGTTGCCGACCGCGGTGACGACAGGGTTGGCCTGGGTGCTGGCAATCGTGTTGCCGAGGCTGCCAACGGTACCGCCGACCTGGCTGGTCAGACCGGCGACCGGGGTCCCGAGCCCGGTGCTGGCACCGACATTCTGGGTCAGGCTGGTAACCGCTGTGGTGACTGGCGCAAGCCCGCTGCCCACGTTGGTGCCCAGGGTTGCCAGGGGAGCGGTAGGGCTGGTGATCGGGGATCCCGAGCCGCCGAGCACGGTGTTGAGCGAGGCCACGGTATTGCCCGCGGCGGCCAGCGCGCCTCCCGGTGCGGCGAGGCTGCCATTGCCGCTGCTCAACCCGGCGCCGACGTTGACCACGGCGCCGCCGACGGTTTGCAGCAAGCCGGTGTTGCCCAGACCGCCACCGGCGCCTGTTCCCGAACCGGTGCCGTTGGCGACGAGTCCGCCGGCGTTGCCGACGGTGGTACCGACATTGCTCAGGGCTCCACCGACGGTGGTGGTCAGGGCATTGCCGTTGCCGGCGGCAGTGACCTTGTCGCCTACACCATCAACGGTGCCGCCAACCTTCTGGATCAAACCGTTCAACGGAGTGCCCAGCCCCGTAGCCGTGCCGAGCCTGTCGGTGGTGCTTTCGACCATGGCGATCACCGGCACCAGTCTGCCGCTGACCTGGGTGGTCGCCGAGCCGAGCGGACCGGTGGTGGTCGCAGTGCTCAGGGTGTCACCGATCATGGTGACTTTTTCGCCGACCCCGTTGAGCAGCGGTGCGACTTTGGTCACCACACCGCCGACCACCGGAACGCTGCCGGTGGCGGTCGCCAGTTTTCCGCTCAGATCGGACACACCGTTGCCCACATCCTGTACCACGCCGCCCACCGCTGAAGCCGTGACGCCCAGGCCGTTGTCGGTCGTTGCAAGCTTGCCTATGCCATTCCCCAGGCCATCGCCCAGTGTGGTCACAACATTGCCGGCGGTATTGGCCACGCTTTGCACGACGCCGCCGACGACGGGCACCGTGCTGAGAGAATCCCCGACTTGACCCACTCCATTGCCGACGCCGGCGACGGTGGTCCCGACATCCTGTACCAGGGTTGTGGTGACCAGCCCCTGGGGATTGCTCGGATTGGTTGGATTGGTGGGATCCGTCGGGTCGGTAGGATTCGTCGGGTTGGTCGGATCCGTTCCGCCCGTGCCGCCAGTTCCACCTGTTCCGCCGGTGCCCCCCGTTCCTGCTGTTCCACCCGTCCCGCCGGTACCTGTTGTACCGCCTGTTCCGGTGGTCCCGCCGGTGTCCGACGACCCGCCAGTACCGGCGGTGGAACCGTCCGGCGAAGAGCTGCCGGACGTGCTGTGATGACCGCCGCCGCCACTGCTGCAACCAGCCAGACCGAGGGAGAGAATAAGGGCCAGTGCTGTTGCCGATTTGCACCACGCCTGGGCTTTCATGTGGGTTTTCATGAGGGTTATTCCTTGCACCTGTCACAACGTTCGTTGACTTCGACGGCTCGCCGGTTCTGTTGCCGGCAATGCCTTCGTCCGTTGTGTTCATCTCAATCGCAAGGCTGGATCCACGCCATTCTCAAGTTGGTATTAACGCCTTTATGCAGGTGGTTGCGGGTGCCGCCTAACGACTAATACCGAGGATATAGGCGCGCAAAAAAAAGCCTTGAAAATCAAGGCTGGGTGTCGGCGATGAAAGCGTGTGCGGCGCGGGAAAACTTAAGTGATATATACACAATTGATCAGGCTTTCCCGGCCTCGATGTCAGGCCACCGGTTGCCAGTTGCCCACCATGTGCTCCAGATCCCCGGCACCGATCAGGCGCAACTCACCGCTGGAACCGGCCGCGCTGGCGAACAGGCTCACCTCGCTCGGCAGGCGCACCGGCTTGCGAAAGTGCACGGTGACCTCAAGGTTGGCCTTGGGCAGGTGATCCGCCAGCGCCGCCAGTGTGCGGGCCTTGTTCCACAGACCGTGGGCGATGGCCGTAGGAAAACCGAACAGCTTGGCGCTGGCGGTACTCAGGTGGATCGGGTTGTAGTCGCCGGAGACTTTCGCGTACTGCCGGCCGATGTCCGCCGGAGCCTTCCATTGCGCCACCTGCATCAGCGGCAGTGTTGGCTCCCAGACTTGCTCGACCGCTTCGCCTTCGAGCTTCACGCCACGACAGAGCATCTGGCTCTTGGCTTCCCACAACGGCCCGAGTTGATCGTCGAGAGTGGTCAGCAGATCGAAGGTCGCACCTTTCGGATGGGGTTGCAGGTTATGCACCCGGACGCTGACTTGCGCGCGACTGATCCCGCCCATTGGCCGCAACACGCGGATGCGGTTGCTCAGATGAATCAGCCCCAGCAGCGGGAACGGAAACTCCTTGGCCGTCAGCAATTGCATCTGCAGGGCGAACGCCAGGATATGCGGATAGGTCGGCGGCAGCAGGCCGTCATCGGTGAAACCGCAGACCTTGCGATACGCCGCCAGCCGTTTTCCATCCACTTCGACTGCGCAACGCAAGCCGCTGTCCGGCAGGGTGGTGCCGGTGATTTTGCGCCGGGTCGCCGCCCGGGCATACAGCCCCGGCAGGCTCGGCTCGTGGTGCAGGGTTTGCCATTCGATGGTCATGTTCAGGCCCCCAGAACGCTTTGGCCGCACACCCGCAACGCTTGCCCGGTGAACGCGCCGGTGCCCGGTTGCGCCAGCCACGCCACGGCTTCGGCAACGTCTTGCGGCAGGCCGCCCTGGCCCAGCGAACTCATGCGCCGCCCGGCTTCACGCAGGCCGAACGGAATGTGCGCGGTCATCTGGGTCTCGATGAACCCCGGCGCCACGGCGTTGATGCTGATGCCGCGTTCCAGCAGCGTCGGCGCCCAAGCCTGGGCCAAGCCGATCAGCCCGGCCTTGCTCGCCGCGTAATTGGTCTGCCCGCGATTGCCGGCGATGCCGCTGATCGACGCCAGCAGAATCACCCGGGCGTTATCGCGCAAGGTGCCGCTGTCGAGCAGGGCTTTGGTCAGCACTTGCGGTGCGTTGAGGTTGACCGCCAGCACCGCGTCCCAGAATTCCGGGGTCATGTTGGCCAGGGTCTTGTCGCGAGTGATGCCGGCGTTGTGCACCAGAATGTCGAGGCCGTCCGGCAGCTGTTCAATCAGTTGCGCAGCGGCGTCTTCGGCGCAGATGTCGAGGGTGATGGCGCGCCCGCCGAGGCGAGCGGCCAGGGCTTCCAGATCGGTCTTGGCTGGCGGCACGTCGAGCAGGATCACCTCGGCGCCGTCACGGGCCAGGGTTTCGGCGATGGAGGCGCCGATGCCTCGCGCCGCGCCGGTGACCAGCGCCTTGCGCCCGGCCAATGGGCGCGTCCAGTCGGTAACTTGAGTGGCGCAGGCCGTCAGACGAATCACTTGCCCGGAGACGAAAGCGCTTTTCGGCGAGAGGAAAAACCGCAGCGGCCCTTCGAGTTGATCCTCGGCACCTTCACCGACGTAGATCAGTTGCAGCGTGCCGCCGCTGCGCAGCTCCTTGGCCAGCGAACGGGAGAAACCTTCGAGCGCTCGCTGCGCACTGGCGGCAAACGGTTCGCGCAAGGTTTCCGGGGCGCGGCCGAGGATCACCAGATGCGCGCTGCTGTCGAGGTTCTTCATCAGAGGCTGGAAGAATTCGCGCAGTTGCTTGAGCTGGTCGGTGTGCTGCAAATCGCTGGCGTCGAACACCACGGCCTTGAGTTTCGGGCCGTGGCCGGGAATCCATTGGGTGGCGGTCGCTGGTTGGTCGCCGTAGCGGTAGATCGCGTCGGTCAGCCGGTTGGCAAACGCACTGACCCGCTCGGCCAGCGGCCCGCCGCCGATCAACAGCGCACCTTCCACCGGCCGCAGGCGCCCGGCCTGCCAGCGTTCCAGCCGCACCGGCGACGGCAGGCCCAGGGCCCCGACCAGACGGTGGCCGATGGACGAGTTGGCGAAGTCGATATAGCGGTCAGACATGGAACGCTCTCCAGAAGATGGGGTTCAAAGTGTGGACTGCGAAGGGCAATCAATCGTTCGATCCACGCAATAAGGCCTACGCTAGAACAGCAGAGTAGTTTGCCCTCGGCGCTTTTGTGGCCCGACCGGGTTTTCAGCGCTCGATTTTCAGACCGGATATTTCACAAGGAGCATTTCATGAGTCAGCTGCGCCGCGTCGCGATCATTGGTGGCAACCGCATTCCGTTCGCCCGTTCCAACGGGCCGTATGCCACCGCGAGCAATCAGGTGATGCTCACCGCCGCCCTCGAAGGCCTGATCGAACGCTACAACCTGCACGGCCAGCGCATCGGCGAAGTGGTCGCAGGGGCGGTGCTGAAATTGTCACGGGATATGAACCTGACCCGCGAATGCGTGCTCGGCTCGCGGCTGTCGCCGGCAACCCCGGCCTACGACATTCAGCAGGCCTGCGGCACTGGTCTGGAGGCCGCGTTGCTGGTGGCGAACAAGATCGCCCTCGGCCAGATCGATTGCGGCATCGCCGGCGGCGTCGACACCACGTCGGACGCGCCGATCAGCGTCAGCGAAGGCCTGCGCAAGATCCTTTTGCAAGCCAACCGCGCCAAGACCACCGGCGACAAGCTCAAGACCTTTCTGCAATTGCGCCCGAAACACCTGATCCCCGAGTTCCCGCGCAACGGCGAACCGCGCACCGGCCTGTCGATGGGCGAGCACTGCGAATTGATGGCGCAGACCTGGAACATCCCCCGCGAAGAACAGGATCAACTGGCCTTCGAAAGCCACCACAAACTGGCGGCGTCCTACAGCGAAGGCTGGCACAACGACCTGATGACCCCGTTCCTCGGCCTGACCCGCGACAACAACCTGCGCCCGGACCTGACCCTGGAAAAACTCGCGACCCTGAAACCGGCCTTCGAGAAAAGCGCCAAGGGCACCCTGACCGCCGGCAACTCCACACCACTGACCGATGGCGCGTCGGTGGTGTTGCTGGGCAGCGAGGAGTGGGCGAAGGAACGTGGTCTGCCGATCCTCGCGTATCTGCGCGACGGCGAAGCGGCGGCGGTGGATTTCGTCAACGGCGCCGAAGGGCTTTTGATGGCTCCGGTGTACGCGGTGCCACGCTTGCTGGCGCGCAATGGCCTGACCTTGCAGGACTTCGACTACTACGAAATCCACGAGGCATTTGCCGCGCAAGTGTTGTGCACGTTGAAGGCCTGGGAAGATCCGGAGTACTGCAAGACCCGGTTGGGACTGGACGCGCCGCTGGGCTCGATTGATCGCAGCCGCTTGAACGTCAAGGGCAGCTCGCTGGCGGCGGGGCATCCGTTTGCTGCGACGGGCGGGCGGATTGTGGCGAACCTGGCGAAGCTGCTGGATGCGGCGGGGCAGGGGCGGGGGTTGATTTCGATTTGTGCGGCTGGTGGCCAGGGTGTGACGGCGATCATCGAGCGCTGAAAGAACAAGAATCCCCTCTCCCGAAAAGAGAGGGAATTCCAAAGGTTAATCAGGTGCGGAACCGCCGCACCAACCCATCCAGCTCATTCGACAACCCCGCCAGACTCTGCGAATCCAGCCGTGCCGAATTCGCCAGCTCCGCCACCAACTGCGCATCCCCATGAATCTGGCTGATGTGCCGATTGATGTCCTCAGCCACCTGATGCTGCTCCTCCGCCGCAGTCGCGATCTGGGTGTTCATGTCACGAATCACATCCACCGACTCACGGATCTGCCCAAAGCTCTCCCGCGCCTCGCCGATCCGCGCTACCGATTGCTGCGACACATCAAGACTGGCGCGCATCTGCTGGGTCACCGCGCTGGTGCGTTTGGCGAGGTTGCCCAGCAGCCCGTCGATTTCCGCCGTCGAATCCGCCGTGCGTTTGGCCAGGGCGCGAACTTCATCGGCCACTACCGCAAAACCACGTCCCTGCTCACCGGCCCGCGCTGCTTCGATGGCCGCGTTGAGCGCCAGCAGGTTGGTCTGTTCGGCGATGGAACGGATGGTGCCGAGAATCGACTGGATGTCGTTGCTGTCGCGTTCCAGTTGTTGCATCGACTGCGCCGAT
This sequence comes from Pseudomonas sp. GW821-FHT11D10, assembly GCF_058808435.1. Lineage (NCBI taxonomy): Bacteria > Pseudomonadati > Pseudomonadota > Gammaproteobacteria > Pseudomonadales > Pseudomonadaceae > Pseudomonas > Pseudomonas sp. GW821-FHT11D10. The sequence continues at coordinate 428,272 of NZ_JBXARR010000005.1, forward strand.
TGCTCCAGTTCCTGGCTCAGTTGATCGACGCTGTGCACCGCCGCATCGATCTGCTGCTGACCTTCGCGGGCCTGGCGCTGGCCGCTGTCTGCCGACTCCGCCGCCTGGCTGCACGAGCGGGCGACTTCGTTGGCGGTGGCGACCATTTCGTGGAACGCGGTCGAGACCATGTCCACCGCTTCGCGCTGGCGTCCGGCGGCTTCGGCCATGTCGCCGGAAACCCGGGTCGAGCTCTGCGAAGTGGCGAGGATTTTCCCGGCCGCGCCGCCGATGTGCTGGATCAGACTGCGGATCGCGGTAAGGAACTGGTTGAACCAGTTGGCCAGTTGCGCGGTTTCGTCGCTGCCACGGATGTCGAGGTTCTTGGTCAGGTCGCCTTCGCCCTGGGCGATGCCTTCCAGACCGCTGGCCACGCTGCGGATCGGCCGCACGATCAGGCTGGCGAAACTGGCGCCGACCGCCGCGAAGATCACCGCCAGCACGGCCGCGATGATCGCGATCAGCCAGGTGAGTTTAGTGGCCGAGCTCATCACGTCGTTCTGTTTGATCAGGCCGATGAAGGTCCAGCCCAGTTGCTCCGACGGCCAGACGTTGGCCATGTAACGTTCGCCGTTGAGCTCGACTTCCACCAGCCCTTTGCCGGCCTTGGCCAGTTGCGCGTAGCCCTCGCCGAGGCTGTCGAGCGGCTTGAAGTTATGCTCGGGCTGCTTGGGATCGACCAGTACGGTGCCGCTGTTTTCCAGCAGCATCAGGTAACCGCTTTCGCCGAGTTTGATCTGTTTGACGATCTCGGTGAGCTGCTTGAGCGTCACGTCGATACTGACCACGCCGCCGTTGCTGCCGAGCTTGTTGTCGATGGTGCGCACGGTACTGACGTAGGTCGCGTCGTCCTGCGCCCAGTAATAGGCGGCGGTGCGGAACGGCTTGCCGGGTTTGGCTTGTGCGGCTTTGTACCAGGGACGCTGACGCGGGTCGTAGTTGCTCAGCTTGGGATCGTCGGGCCAGGAAACGTAGCCGCCGGCAGCGGTGCCGACGATCGCGTAGGCATAGGCCGGGTGACTGTTGCCCAGATCCTGCAGAAAGGCGAAGACCTTCTTGTCCATCTCGCCCTGCGGAATGCTTTCGGCGTTGGCGCTCATGTAGGTCTTGAGGCTGTCGTCGGTGTTCTTGATCAGCGGTTGCGTCGCCAGGTAATCGACGTTCTGGCTGATGCCGTCAAAGAAAAGCTGCATGGCGTTGCTGACCTGACGGATCTCGCGCCCGCTGCTGTCGACAAAATCGTCCCGGGCATCGCTGCGCAGGTTCAGTACCACCAGCGTGGCGACCAGCACCACGGGCAAGCAGGCGATGATTGCAAACGCCCAGGTCAACTTCTGTTTGATGTTCATCCGCGCTCCAGATTTTCTTGTAGGCCCACGCAGTGCAGATGACTCGCGGTTATTGGCAGCCGAAAAACGTTGTTTTCCACCCGTTTCCTTGAGTGCGACATCGAAGTTTTTTTTGGAACGATTGTCGGACAAATTCCTCTGTCTCTGAGGAATTCGGCTGCCGGAGGGGGAAATTGAGGCCGGAAGAGAAAATTCTTACGAGCTGCATGCGGCGGGATGTCAGATTCTGTCGCAAATGCCCTCAAGTCCTGTCGCCAACAACTTCGACAGCCTCGGCTATGATTCGCAGCGGTCGATAAAGCGGCGGATCGGCCCGGTTTATCCGGCACAGTGTGTGCATCCACAGGTTCACAGGTCGGCAACCCCTCCCCGTGATGCGAGGATTGCCGTATAACGAATGACATTCGCGTGTTTGGTAATAAAGGACCCACAATAAAAGCTGATGAAGACTCCAAAACGCATTGAACCCCTGATCGAGGACGGTCTGGTCGACGAAGTGCTGCGTCCACTCATGAGTGGCAAAGAAGCAGCTGTTTATGTGGTGCGCTGCGGCAATCAGTTACGTTGCGCAAAGGTCTACAAGGAGGCGAACAAACGCAGTTTCCGCCAGGCGGCCGAGTATCAGGAAGGCCGCAAGGTTCGCAACAGCCGACAGGCCCGGGCGATGGCCAAGGGTTCCAAGTTCGGGCGCAAGGAAGCCGAAGACGCCTGGCAGAACGCCGAAGTCGCGGCGCTGTTCCGCCTGGCCAATGCCGGGGTGCGAGTGCCAAAGCCGTACGACTTCCTTGAAGGCGTGCTGCTGATGGAACTGGTGGCCGATGAATACGGCGATGCCGCGCCGCGTCTCAACGACGTGGTGCTGGAGCCGGATCAGGCCCGCGAGTATCACGCGTTCCTGATTTCGCAGATCGTGCTGATGTTGTGTACCGGTCTGGTGCACGGTGACCTTTCGGAGTTCAACGTGCTGCTGACGCCGACAGGGCCGGTCATCATCGACCTGCCGCAAGCGGTGGACGCCGCCGGCAACAACCACGCGTTCAGCATGCTGGAACGTGATGTCGGCAACATGGCTTCGTACTTCGGCCGGTTCGCCCCGGAGTTGAAGAAGACCAAATACGCCAAGGAAATGTGGGCGTTGTACGAAGCGGGTACGTTGCACCCGGCCAGCGTGCTGACCGGCGAGTTCGACGATCCCGAGGACCTGGCCGATGTCGGCGGGGTGCTGCGCGAGATCGAAGCGGCGCGTCTGGATGAGGAGCGCAAGCAAGCCATCCGCGCGGCGGACGACGAGCCCAAGGGCAAGTCCGACGAACCGCCTCCGCCACCGTGGATGCAGTGAGCATCTGAAAAAGAAAACCCGGCTTCGGCCGGGTTTTACACATTCAAGGATTGATTGTGACCACCACTTCCCGCAATGCCCGGCTGATCATCACGGCGCGGCTGATTTCCGATTTCGGCGCTTTCCTGAACATGGTGGCGCTGGCCACTTATGTCTACCTGCTGAGCAACAGCGCGATAAGCGTGGGGATTTTTCTCGCCAGTCGCGTGGGCGGCGGGATTTTCGCCAGCCTGATCGGCACCGCGTTTTATCGTCGATGCAGCGGTCGCTTGCCGTTGATTGCCTTCGATCTGCTGCGCGCCGCTGTGCTCGGATTGTTGCTGATCGTTCCGGTCAGTCAGCAGGCGTTGTTGCTGCCGCTGATTGCGTTCGGTCTGGGTTTTGGCAATTCGATGTTCGCCATCGGCCTCAACAGCCAGTTGCCGCGCTTGATCGAGCCGGCGCAGTTGCTCAAAACCAATGCCTGGATCACCTCCGCCTCTTCGATGGCGATGGTCGGCGGCAGCCTGGTGTCCGGGTTGCTGGTCGCGGGGTTTGGTTTTGAAACGGTATTCGCGCTGAATGCGCTGACCTATCTGCTGGCGGCAGTGTTGATTGCGCCGCTGCGGTTCAGCGCACCGGAGCCGGTGCTCGAATCCAGCGTCAAACAGGGTGAATGGTCGGCGTTGTTGCAAGGCCTGCGCAGCGCTCCGGTGGTGGCGGCGATGCTGGCTGTCACGATGGCCGACACCCTTGGCAGCGCTGCGCACAACGTCGGTTTTCCGATCATTTCCAAACTGCTGACGCCAGACTCGGCGAGCACCACGCTGGGCCTGATGCTTGCGGTGTGGGCCGCCGGCAAACTGCTTGGTGCGCGGATCGCCAGTCGCCTCAACGGCTCGGAAAACATCCATCTGGAGCGCCGCTACTTCGGTGGCGTGTTGCTGATGTCCTGCGGTTTCATCCTGATGTTCCAGCAGCACAGCGTCGTCGGTCTGTTGCTGTTTTCGCTGCCGGCCGGACTGGGCGACGGTTTCTCGGAAGTCGGCCTGATGTCACGGCTGCAACGGGAACCGGAGCCCCTGCGCCTGCCGATTTTCAGTTTCCTGACGCTGTTGCAGATGACCGGGTTCGGCGTCGGCATGCTGATCGCCGCACCGTTCTATGAGTGGTGGGCGCCGGGTGCCGTGGTGCTGCTGTTCCACGGCATTCCCCTCGTTACTGTGCTGTCGATGAAAGTCCTGTTGCTCAGGCGCGAGCGGGTTGCGCGCAGCAGCCCGACGCCAGTTCCTTGAGGATCGGGCAGTCCGGGCGATGGTCGCCGTGGCAGTGTTCGACCAGATCCTGCAGGGTGTCGCGCAGTTCGCCGAGTTCGCGGATCTTCTGATTCAGCTCGTCGATGTGCTGGCGGGCCAGGGCCTTCACATCGGCGCTGGCACGCTGACGATCCTGCCAGAGGGTCAGCAGCTTGCCGACTTCCTCCAGCGAAAAGCCCAGGTCCCGCGAGCGCTTGATGAATGCAAGTGTGTGCAGGTCATCGTCGCCGTAGACGCGATAGCCGCTGTCGGTGCGATGAGCGGCCTTGAGCAGGCCGATCGACTCGTAATAACGGATCATCTTCGCGCTCAGGCCACTGTGGCGGGCCGCTTGGCCGATGTTCATCGGTTGTCCTCCAGATCCTCGGGTTTCCAGGTTTTCAACAGTAGCGCATTGCTCACCACGCTGACGCTCGACAGGGCCATCGCCGCACCGGCCAGCACCGGATTGAGGAAGCCGAACGCCGCCAGCGGAATGCCGATCAGGTTGTAGACGAAGGCCCAGAACAGGTTCTGGCGGATCTTCGCGTAGGTCTTGCGGCTGATTTCCAGTGCGGCCGGCACCAGCCGTGGATCACCGCGCATCAGGGTGATGCCGGCGGCGTGCATGGCCACGTCGGTGCCACCGCCCATGGCGATGCCGATGTCGGCCGCCGCCAGTGCCGGTGCGTCGTTGATGCCGTCGCCGACCATGGCCACGACGCCGGTCTTTTTCAGCTCGGCGACGGTGGCAGCTTTTTCCGCCGGCAGCACTTCGGCGTAGACGTTTTCGATGCCCAGCGCTTCGGCGACCACCCGGGCGCTGCCGCGGTTGTCGCCGGTCAGCAGGTGGCTGTGGATATGCTGGGCGGCCAGTTGTTGCACCGCGTGCAGCGCGCCGGGCTTGAGGGTGTCGCCGAAGGCGAACAGCCCGAGTACGCGGGGCTCCGGACTTTGCTCGATCAGCCACGACAGCGTGCGACCTTCGGTTTCCCAGGCCTTGGCGGATTCGCTCAGGTTTCCGGCGTTCAGACCGCTTTCTTCCAGCAAGCGCCGATTGCCCAGCGCCAGGCGCCGGCCGTCGAAGCTGCCGGCGATACCGCGCCCGGTCAGGGACTGGCTGTCGCTCACATCCGGTACGTTCAGGCTACGTTCGGCACAGGCATCCAGCACCGCTTTGGCCAGTGGATGCTCACTGCCGCGTTGCAGCGCGCCGGCCGCTGTCAGCAGGGTGTTTTCGTCGCCGTCGATCGCGCTTAAATGCGCAATGCGCGGCGTGCCGGAGGTCAGGGTGCCGGTCTTGTCGAACACCACGGCGCTGACTTCATGGGCACGTTCCAGTGCTTCGGCATCCTTGATCAGAATCCCGTGGCGAGCGGCGACGCCGGTGCCGGCCATGATCGCGGTCGGTGTCGCCAGACCGAGGGCGCAGGGGCAGGCGATCACCAGCACTGCGACGGCATTGATCAACGCGGTTTCCAGCGGCGCGCCGTACAGCCACCAGCCGATCAGCGTGGCCAGGGCCAGCAGCAACACGGTCGGCACGAACACCTGACTGACTTTATCCACCAGTTTCTGGATCGGTGCTTTCGCCGCCTGCGCGTCCTCCACCAGACGGATGATCCGCGCCAGCACGCTTTCCGCGCCGAGCGCCGTGGTGCTCACCAGCAAGCGGCCTTCGCCGTTGATTGCACCGCCGGTGACCTTGTCGCCCGGTTGCTTGGGCACCGGCAGGCTTTCGCCGCTGATCAGCGCTTCGTCGGCATGGCTCTGGCCTTCCAGCACTTCGCCGTCCACCGGGAAGCGTTCGCCGGGTTTGACCAGCACCCGATCGCCAAGGCGCAGGGCGCTGATGGCGACGTCCTGTTCGCGACCATCGATGACTTGAATTGCCCGCTCCGGCCGCAAGGCTTCCAGTGCGCGAATGGCGCTGGCGGTCTGGCGTTTGGCGCGGCTTTCAAGGTATTTGCCGAGCAGCACCAGCGCGATGACCACTGCCGAGGCCTCGAAATACAGGTGCGGCATGCCTCCGTCGGCGGTCGCCCATTCATAGAGACTCAGGCCATAACCGGCGCTGGTGCCCAGTGCTACCAGCAAGTCCATGTTGCCGGCCCCGGCGCGCACGGCTTTCCACGCGGCGACGTAGAAGCGTGCACCGAAAATGAATTGCACCGGAGTGGCGAGGGCGAATTGCGCCCAGGCCGGCAGCATCCAGTGAATGCCGAACGGTTGCAGCAACATCGGCAGCACCAGCGGCAAGGCGAGGGCGATGGCGCAGATCAACGCCCAGCGTTCATGGTTCAGGCGTTGCTGGCGATTGTCGGATTGTGGATGTTCGAGTTCGAAGAGACTGGCCGAATAGCCGGCCTTGCTCACGGCGGCGATCAGGGTTTGCGGGTCGACCGCGCCGAGCAATTCGAGGTGGGCGCGTTCATTGGCGAGGTTGACGCTGACGCTCTTCACCCCCGCAACCTTGTTCAGGGCGCGTTCGACGCGACCGACGCAGGACGCGCAGGTCATGCCGTCGATGTTCAATTCCACGGTGTGCTGCGGAACGCTGTAACCGGCGCGTTCGACCGCTTCCATCAGCGCCGGCAGGCTGTTGCCGGGGGCCTGCACCCGGGCCTGTTCGGTGGCGAGGTTGACGCTGACGGCACTGGCGCCGCTGACTTTGCTCAACGCCCGCTCGACACGGCCGGCGCAACTGGCGCAGGTCATGCCGCTGATGGGCAGATCGAACGTGATGGAATCGGACATCGGTCGTACTCCCTGTAGAAGATGCCTACAGGATCAACCTTGCCATGCTGGCAAGGTCAAGCGCCAATCCGAAAGCGTCAGTAGCCGAGGCCGGTCGGCTTGAGGTACATGCCTTCCTGGTTCATCGCGATGCGGAATTTCAGGATGTCGCCGGCATGCAGTCTGATCTCCTGCGAACCCGGCGCGAGCATGCCCGGGTTGCAACCCGGCATTTGTCCCGGCAGCAGTTTCAGGCGCAGCGAGACATTGCCCGGCGGCAGGTTGAACGACGTGCTTTGCTCCTGGAACAGGCGCGCCGACAGTTGATCCTGAATGTACACGCCGATTTCGCACGAGGTCGCGACTTCCAGGCGCTCGCGGGAAATGATCAGCACCCCGTAATCTTCCCCGGCGGCATGCACCGAAGGGATTGCGGCAAAGAGGCTGAGAAAGCCAAACAGGCTGAAAGCTGACCAGCGCATGGCTGAATCTCCTGAATTCATGTCATTGATGCATGCAGCTTGGCCGAGCGCGGCGACGATTGCCAGCCCGGCAGTTTTTTGCAGAACTTGACCTTGCCATCGTGGCAAGCCCGAAACTGCCGGCAACCTCACTCAAAGGAGTCATTCCATGCAAGTGTTCACTGTTGAAGGCATGTCCTGCGGTCACTGTGTCAAAGCCGTCACCCAGGCGGTGCAGAGCAAGGATCCGGCCGCCAGCGTGCGGGTCGATCTGGCGGCGAAGGAAGTCGGCGTCGAAAGTGCGCTGAGCGCCGAGCAGGTCATCGAAGCGATCAGCGAAGAAGGTTACGTCATCAAACTCGCCTGATCTTTTTAATAGTTAGCGAGCTACCGGAATGTTCAAGGCGTTCTCGCGCGGCTAGACTGTCGGGCTGCACTCTCTACTAAAGTGCCCTCCCAATGCCTGCCGAACGTGGACGCCTGATGAACTTCCGTACCCTTCTGATTCTCGGTGCCCTGACCGCTTTCGGTCCGTTGGCGATCGACTTCTATCTCCCCGCATTTCCCACCATGGCGCTGGCGTTCGGCACCGATGAGAAACACGTCCAGCTGACGCTGTCGGCTTACTTCTTCGGCCTGTCCATCGGCCAGTTGGCTTACGGTCCGGTGGCGGATCGCTTCGGTCGGCGGATTCCGCTGCTCATTGGTCTGACGCTGTTCACGCTGGCGTCAGTGGCCTGCGCCTATGCGCCGAATCTGGAATGGCTGATCGGCGCGCGGCTCGTGCAGGCGCTGGGTGGTTGTGCGGGGATGGTGATTGCCCGGGCGGTAGTCAGCGACAAATGCGACGCGGTGGGTTCGGCGAAAGTCTTCTCGCAGTTGATGCTGGTGATGGGGCTTGCCCCGATTCTGGCGCCGATGCTCGGCGGTTTGCTGGTGAACACGTCGGGATGGCAGTCGATCTTCCTGGTTCTGACCGGTTTCAGTGCCTTGGCCGGACTGGCGGTGGCCCTCGGCCTGCCGGAAAGTCTGCCGGCGCATGTTCCGCGTCAGCCGTTGTCCGGCGCTTTGCGTCAGTACGGCCGGCTGCTGGCGGATCCGGTCTACATGGGCCATGCCCTGACGGGTGGCATCGCCATCGCCGGGATGTTTGCCTACATCGCTGGCTCCCCGTTCATTTTCATCAAGTTGTATGGCGTACCGGCCGAGCACTTCGGCTGGCTGTTCGGCACCAACGCGGCCGGGTTCATTCTGGTGGCACAGGTCAATGCGCGACTGTTGGCCAAACGTGGTCCGGCCTTTCTGCTGTCGCGGGCGGTCTGGGTTTACCTGTGCGCCGGGCTGACGCTGCTCGCGGTCAGCGCCTTGCACACTCAGGCCCTGTGGCCATTACTGATTCCGTTGTTCATCTGCGTGGCCAGCCTCGGCTGCATCAGCCCCAATGCGGCGGCGTGTGCGATGAACGGGCAGGGCGGTCGTGCCGGCAGTGCTTCAGCGTTGCTCGGCAGCATGCAATTCAGCGTCGCCGCCGGGGCTTCGGCGCTGGTGGGTATCCTGCACGATGGCACCGCCGTGCCGATGGCAATCGTCATCAGCTTGTGTGGTTTGCTGGTGGTGTGCGCAGCAACGCTCACCCGGCGCATGCAGAATGCCCGGGCGCTGGCAAAGGCGCAGGCTGAAATCTAAGACGAAATGCCTCAGCCGACAGCGCGCTGCTGGCCGGGGTCGGGAATCTGGTGGGGCGCGTAGATACGCGCTTCGAGGGTGCGAGTGAAGGCGCGAGCTTCGGCCTCACTGCGGAAGGTCACGGCGTGCTGGTCGAGACGAACTTGCCACTGGGACTTTGCCACTTCTTTTATCAGGATCTTCATTGCTGACCTCCCGTACGTAAAAGATTGCATCGCAGAGGACTCGATTGTAGTCCTGAATACGATCGCAATTGTGACAAGGGTCAAGCATCTGACTGACGGCAAAAAAACACCGCAGCCCCCGAGCCAGCCACATCGGAGGCTGGAGAAGGCTGCGGTCTTCCGATTTTTAGAAACCTTCTAAAACAATTTTCCCCTTGGCCTTGCCGCTTTCCAGCAGTTCATGGGCGCGGCGCAGGTTGCTCGCGTTGATCGTGCCGAAGTGCTCGCCGACCGTGGTTTTCAAGGTCCCGCTGTCGATCAGCCCGGCCACCCGGTTGAGCAGTTTGTGCTGCTCGATCATGTCCGACGTTTCGAACAGCGAGCGGGTGTACATGAACTCCCAGTGCAGCGACAGGCTCTTGCGCTTGAGTTTGGTCACGTCCAGCGCCTTCGGATCGTCGATCAGCGCCAGTTTGCCTTGCGGCGCAAGGGCTTCGACCAGTTGGTCCAGATGCTGGTCGGTCTGGGTCAGGCTGGCGACGTGGGTCACGTGGGTGACACCGGCGCGTTTCAGTTCTTCGCTCAACGGCTGGCTGTGATCGATCACCAGATCAGCGCCCAGCTCGGTCACCCAGTCGCGGGTCTCCGGGCGGGAGGCGGTGCCGATGACCTTGAGGCCGGTCAACTGGCTGGCCAGTTGGGTGAGGATCGAACCGACACCGCCGGCCGCGCCGACGATCAGCAGGCTCTGGCCTTCATCGGTGTTGCCTTCGCGAATCTGCAGGCGTTCGAACAACAGCTCCCAAGCGGTAATGGCGGTCAGCGGCAGGGCAGCGGCTTCGGCGAAACCGAGGGTTTTCGGCATATGGCCGACGATCCGCTCATCCACCACGTGCAGTTCGCTGTTACCACCGGCCCGGGCGATGGAGCCGGCGTAGAACACCTTGTCGCCGGCCTTGAACAAGGTCACTTCACTGCCGACCGACTTGACCACACCGGCCACGTCCCAGCCCAGCACCTTGGCGGCGCCGCCTTCCGGCGCGACGTTCTGGCGAACCTTGGTGTCGACCGGGTTGACCGAAATCGCTTTGACTTCCACCAGCAGGTCGCGCGGGCCGGCTACCGGTTCCGGCAGTTCGATGTCTTGCAGGGATTTTTCGTCGCTGATCGGGAGCGAGGCGTAATAGGCGATGGCTTTCATGGAGAACTCCGAAAGTGAATAAAGGAAGGCTTCAGGCGATGACGCGCAGGCGCTTGAGTTCGAAGTGTTCGAGGAACGCCTCGGCCTGGCTGCGGAAATGCTGGATATGGGCGCTGGCATCGTGGGCTTGCAGGGCTTCGTCGCTGGCCCACTGCTCGATCATGTAGAAGGCCAGCGGGTTGGCCAGATCCTGGTGCAGTTCGTACTGACCGCAACCCGCTTCGGCGCGGGTCGGTTCGATCAGGGCACGCAGGTGCTGTTCGAGAGCGTCCTGCTGGCCAGGTCGGGCAATCAGGGTGGCGATGGCGGTGAAAGGCTGGGACATGTTCGACTCCGGGACGGGATGAATTCGATGGATGGCATGATTGGCTATTTCTGCCGGAGATAAAACCGGCTAAAAGAGCAGTCTCTTTCAATATTTTTTTGATAATCGGGGCTGAAGATGCTGCGTTTCGATGACTTGCAGTTGTTCGTCCGGGCGGCGGATCTGGGCAGCCTGTCGGCGGCGGCGCGGGTGATGGATATGTCTGCCGCCGTGGCCAGTGCCGCGCTCAAGCGGATCGAGCAGCAACTGGGCGCACGTTTGTTGGCGCGCTCCACCCGCAGCCTGCGGCTGACGGCCGAAGGTGAAGGGTTTCTCGAGTACGCCCGGGCTGCGCTGAGCAACCTTGATGAGGGGCGGCGTCTGCTGGCCAGCGGGCAGGATCAGGTCAGCGGGATTCTGCAGCTGTCGGCGCCTTCGGACTTCGGGCGCAACCTGCTGCTGCCCTGGCTCGATGATTTTCAGCGCGAACATCCGAAACTGACGGTGCGATTGCTGCTTGGGGACCGCATCGCCGACCTGTTTCGCCAGCCGGTGGACATCGCCTTGCGCTATGGCGAGCCGGAGGATTCCAGTCTGGTGGCGTTGCCGATTGCCCCGCACAACCGACGGGTGTTGTGCGCATCGCCCGCCTACCTGGCCCGGCACGGCGAGCCGCTGCATCTGGAACAGCTCGCTCAGCACAACTGCCTGCTGTACATGCTCGGCGGCCGGGTGCACGACCATTGGAGTTTCCACGACGGCAAGCGCGAGGTCGGCCTGACCGTCAGTGGCGACCGCTTCAGTGACGACGCCGATGTAGTGCGTCTTTGGGCGGTGGCGGGAGCCGGCATCGCTTACAAGTCCTGGCTTGATGTGGCCGGTGATGTGCTGGCGGGACGGCTGAAAGTGCTGTTGCCGGAGCTACTCTGCGAGCGCGCTCCGCTGAATTTGCTGTGCGCCCATCGCGCACAATTGAGTAAGCCGGTGAACCTTCTAAGGGAGATGCTCGCCAGCCGTTGCGCCGAATTGAGTAGCCGTTTTCCCGTTTTCCAGAAGTCTGACCATTAGTCGCAGGTAAATAGCGAAATTTCTCTCAGGAACAATCACCAACCACGGCCGCTCCGGCGCAGGACGCCGCGAGCAACCCGCTTATACTAGCGGCCGCCTGATGCCCGCACCAAAAGGCCGATGCGAGGACGATCAGACCGCAACCGGCCGGGTAGGGACGAGGGTCGCGACAGTGCTGCGGTTTCCTTGCTGCGGCGCGCTGCCTCGCTTCGGCTCAAGGTATTTTGCGCGCCTTGGCCGACGACTGATTACTGGTCAAGATGTCTATGAGCTGTAGACGATACGATTCAACAGGGAGTGAATAGATGGAACATGCACCTTGCATCAGCCAGATCGCCACGTTGCTGGCCGATCCCAAACGCAGCGCAATGATGTGGGCGCTCATGGATGGCTCGGCGCGGCAGACCGAGGAGCTGGCGTTGCTGGCGGGGCTATCGCCGTCATCGGCCAGTGCGCATCTGGGGCGCTTGTCCGCTGGCGGTCTGTTGAAGGTCGAGGCGCGCGGTCGCAAACGCTTCTTCCGCCTGGCGGCTCCCGAAATCGGCGCAGCCATTGAAGCGCTGGCCAGCGCCACATTGGCCAGCGCTCCGCGAGAAATCCCCGACGTGTTCAAGCGTGCCTCGCCGGTCGTCAGACCCCAGGCCGCGCCTTCGTCACTGCTGCGCGCGCGGTTTTGCGACGATCATCTGGGGGGAACGCTGGCCGCCGACCTGTACCAGCGCCTGCTCGACGCCGGCTGGATCGAGCAGCTTGAGCATAGAGTGGTGGTCACGCACAAAGGCTCGACACAACTGGCCGGACGCGGGGTGTACATCCAGGCGCTGGCCCACCGCAACGCCCAGGTGGCCTGCGCCTGCCCGGACTGGAGCGAGCGTCGCCCGCACATGGGCGGATCGTTGGGGGCGGCGTTGCTGCAGCTGTTCATGCAGTCGGGCTGGCTGGTGCTGCCCAACGATTCCCGCGCCCTGCAACTGACGGCGGCGGGCCAGCGGGAAATTCACCGGTTTGCCTGTGAAACCGAGCTGGAAATGGCGTTGTAGAGCGCTTTCTTCCGCTGGTTTGCTATTGAACGTCGTCAACGGTTGCGAACACGTCGCATCTGGCACAGGCGCGCAACCGCTATCGCGCACACTCGATCCGGGGACTTTTCGGATTGAGGAGGTGGCATGGACACGGGAAACTTCAGCGCGGCAGATCGACTGGAGCGCCTGCCAGTCAGCGGTTATCACCGGATCATCTTCATCATCATCGCCCTGGCGTTTTTCTTCGACTCCATGGATCTGGCGATGATGACCTTCCTGCTCGGCTCGATCAAAGCCGAGTTTGGCCTGAGCAGTGCGCAGGCTGGCCTGCTGGCCAGTTCGAGTTTTTTCGGCATGGTGCTGGGGGCGTCGCTGTCCGGATTGCTGGCGGATCGGTTCGGTCGCAAACCGGTGTTCCAGTGGAGCATTGTCTTGTGGGGGCTGGCCAGTTGCCTGTGTTCCACGGCGCAGACGGTCGAAAGCCTGACGCTGTTTCGCATCCTGCTGGGAATCGGCATGGGCATGGAGTTTCCGATTGCCCAGTCGATGTTGTCGGAGTTGATTCCTGCACAGCGTCGGGGTCGATACATCGCCTTGATGGACGGTTTCTGGCCGCTGGGTTTCGTGGCTGCCGGGGTGCTGTCGTATTTCCTGCTGCCGTTGATTGGCTGGCGCGACATCTTTCTGGTGTTGGCGGTGCCGGCGGTGTTCGTACTGGCGATTCGCTTTTTCATTCCCGAGTCGCCGCGCTGGCTGGAACAGGCCGGCAAACATGACGCGGCGGACAAGGTTTTGCGCGGGATCGAGGCGCGGGTACAGGCCTCACTCGGCGGTGCTGCCTTGCCGGAGCCGGTTCGTTTGCCACGAAGCGTGACTCCACCGGGTCATTTCCTTTCGGCGCTCAAACAGATCTGGTCACCGCTGTATCGCCAGCGCACGACGATGATCTGGAGCCTTTGGTTCTTCGCATTGCTCGGCTTCTACGGCCTGACCTCATGGCTCAGTGCACTGTTGCAACAGTCGGGTTTCGCTGTGACTCAGTCGGTGTATTACACGGTGCTGATTTCCCTCGGCGGGATTCCCGGCTTCCTGATGGCGGCCTGGCTGGTGGAGCGTTGGGGACGCAAGCCGGTGTGTATCGTCACGTTGCTCGGCGGCGGGGTGATGGCGTTTCTGTACGGACAAAGCGCGGTGTTTGGCGGCAACGTGGCGCTGCTGATCGGCACGGGTCTGTTGATGCAGTTTTTCCTGTTTGGCATGTGGGCGGTGCTCTACACCTACACGCCGGAGTTGTACCCGACCTCGGCGCGGGCGACGGGCTCGGGGTTCGCCTCGGCCATCGGGCGCGTGGGTTCGCTGCTCGGTCCGTTGGTCACCGGGCTGGTGTTCCCGATAACCGGGCAGGGCGGGGTGTTTGCGTTGGGGGCGCTGTGCTTTGCGATTGCGGCGGGAGTGGTGTGGCTGTTCGGGATGGAGACCCGGGGCAAGACGCTGGAAGAGCTGACCGAAGTGGTTGCGCGCTGAGAACTGAAAAGCCGTTCGAACATGGGCGTGTTCGAACGGCTTTGTGCTGTTACGGTTTTACCAACCGCGCATCCAGGCTGTTCTGGGCCAGGCGCTTGGCCTGATCCTGGGTCATGCCCAGGTGAGTGTGCAGCGCGTGGAAGTTCTCGGTCACGTAACCACCGAAGTACGCCGGGTCATCGGAGTTCACCGTGACCTTCACGCCGCGCTCAAGCATGTCGAGGATGTTGTGCTGCGACATGTGATCGAACACGCAGAGTTTGGTGTTCGACAGTGGGCACACGGTCAGCGGGATCTGCTCGTCGATGATCCGCTGCATCAGGCGCTCGTCTTCGATGGCGCGTACGCCGTGGTCGATACGCTGGATTTTCAGCAGGTCGATGGCTTCCCAGATGTATTCCGGTGGGCCTTCTTCGCCGGCGTGGGCAACGGTCAGGAAACCTTCGTGACGGGCACGATCGAACACGCGCTGGAACTTGCTCGGCGGGTGACCCATCTCGGAACTGTCCAGGCCCACCGCGACGAATGCATCACGGAACGGCAGCGCCTGGTCGAGGGTTTTCTGCGCTTCGTCTTCGCTCAGGTGGCGCAGGAAACTCAGGATCAAACCGCTGGTGATGCCCAGTTGCTGCTCGCCATCCTTCAGCGCGGCGGCGATGCCGTTGAGCACCACTTCGAACGGGATGCCACGGTCGGTGTGGGTCTGCGGATCGAAGAACGGTTCGGTGTGAATCACGTTCTGTTCTTTGCAGCGCAGCAGGTAGGCCCAGGTCAGGTCGTAGAAATCCTGGGAGGTGCGCAGCACGTCGGCGCCCTGGTAATACAGGTCGAGGAATTCCTGCAGATTGTTGAAGGCGTATGCCTTGCGCAGGGTTTCGACGTCGCTCCACGGCAGGGCGATCTTGTTGCGTTCGGCCAGGGCGAACAGCAGCTCGGGCTCCAGCGAGCCTTCGAGGTGCAGGTGCAGTTCGGCCTTGGGCAGGGCGTTGAGCCAGTCGTACATATTCTTTTCTCATCAGGTGCAATGACGGCATTCTACAGATGCCCGCCGAAACAATTGGCAAAACCTGACCAACCGATCCATCACACCGCTTCTTGCTCACGGCGATAGGCGTAGGTATCGGCGAAGCGCGAAAGCAGGAATTCGGCGCAGGTGGTGGCCGGATATTTCGCCGGATGCTGTGCGTCCTGGCAACCGGGCAGGCACTCGATGCGCGTGTCCGGGTGCGGCTCGGCGAAGAACGGCATCGAATAGCGATCCACGCCGAGCGGGCTGATGACCCGGTGCGGAGTCGAGCGATAACGGTCGTTGCTCCAGCGCGCCATCATGTCGCCGAGGTTGACCACGAAGGTGCCGTCGATGGGCGGTGCGTCGATCCACTGGCCTTTGACGTTTTTCACCTGCAAGCCGCCGGCGGTGTCCTGATACAACAAAGTGATGCAGCCGTAATCGGTGTGCGCGCCGGCACCTTGCTGCTCGGCGGAACTGGCGGTGTGGCGCGGCGGGTAGTGGATCATCCGCAGCACGCTGACCGGTTCGTTGAAGCGTGTATCGAAGAAGTCGCGCTCGATGCCCAGCGCCAGAGTCATTGCCCGCAGCAGGGTTTGCGCGAGTGCCTGCATGTCGAGGTAGTGCTGCTCCATAAGCGCTTCCCAGCCGGGAATGGCCGGGTGACGGTTGGGGCCACGCAAGGGTTTTGCTGCCAGCACCTCGGGATGATCGGCCGGCAGGTGCAGGCCCATGTCGAAGGTTTCCTTGAGGTCGCTGGGTTTGTCCGGGTCGAGCTGTTCGGTGGCGATGGCGCCGTAGCCGCGGTGATGGACGGTCCGGGTGATGTCGATCTTGAGTTTTTCCGCTGTCGGCAGCGCGAAGAAGTGCCGGGCGTGATCGAGCAGGGATTCGATGCGCTGCGCAGAAATCGGGTGGCCCTTGATGTAGAAAAAGCCCCATTCGCGGCAGGCGTGGTCGATCTGTTCGGCGACAGCGGGCCAGGCGTTCTGGTCGTCGGAGTAGAGCGGCGAGATGTCGATGATCGGAAGTTGGTTCATTTCGAATGCTCTTCAGCGACCGCTCCCATCCAGGCGGAGCGGTCAGGGTCAGGTGGATTACTTCGGCATCTCGGCCTTCATGCCTTCGACGTAGTAATTCATCGACGCCAGTTCGGCGTTGGTGGCGCTCACCCCCGCCGGGATTTTCTCGACGCCGGCCTGATCCTTGATCGGCCCGGTGAACGGTTGCAGGGCGCCGCTCTTGATGTCAGCGATGATCTGCTCGGCTTCGGCCTTCACCGGCGCTGGCACCAGATCGCTGATCGGCAGTTCGACCGTGCCTTCCTTCAGCCCGCCCCAGTAGTCCTGGGATTTCCAGTTGTGATCGATCACGCTCTGGGTCGCCTGAATATAGTGCGGTGCCCAGTCGTTGACGATCGAAGTCAGCACCGCTTTCGGGCCGAAGTGCGCCATGTCGGAAGCGTAGCCCACGGCATAGACGCCACGTCGTTCGGCGGCCTGGATTGGCGCCGGGCTGTCGGTGTGCTGGAACACCACGTCCACGCCCTGGTCGATCAGCGCGTTGGCGGCGTCGGCTTCCTTGCCCGGGTCGAACCACGAGTTGACCCACACCACTTTGATCTCGGTGCCGGGGTTGTACTTGTTCAGGGCCAACTGGATGGCGTTGATGTCGCGGATTACTTCGGGGATCGGGAACGAGGCGACGTAGCCGATCTTTTTGGTCTTGGTCATCTTCGCCGCGAGGAAACCGCCGACGTAACGACCCTCGTAGGTGCGCGCGAGATAGGTGCCGAGGTTCTTGTCCTGCTTGTAGCCGGTGGCGTGTTCGAAGGTCACCTTGGGAAACTGTTTGGCGACCTTCACCGTCGGGTTCATGTAGCCGAACGAGGTGGTGAAGATCAGGTCGTAATTGTCCTTGGCCATGTTGCGGATCACCCGCTCGGCATCGGCGCCTTCGGCGACGTTCTCCACGTAGTTGGTGGTGATCTGCGAACCGAGTTTTTCCGCCAGCGCCTTGCGCCCCTGTTCATGCTGATACGTCCAGCCGTGGTCGCCGATGGGGCCGATGTAGACGAAACCGACTTTCAGTGGATCGGCGGCACTGGCGCTCAGGCTGAGGCCAAGGCCCATGGCGATGCACAGCAGTGTTTGCAGTGGACGTTTTTGCATGAACGCGAACTCCCTTTTGTTGTGTGTGGGGAGGGCAATGCAAAAGGCTGACCAAGCGGACAACAAATCGAGTCGAAATCGCGGCGAGGCCTTCGCGAGCAGGCGCGCTCCCACAAAAATACCGCGATCCCTGTGGGAGCGAGCTTGCTCGCGATGAGGCCGGCCGGGCCGAAAAAAGTGCATGCTCGTACACGGACGCCATCCACTGGTGCGCTAAGGTGTAACGAACCATTAGCGCCGCCCCGCAGTCAGTAGCTCATTCGAACCCCTGCGCCAAAAGGCTCGCCATGCTCACGATCCTCAAGCAAGAAAGCTTTCTGCTGCTGGCCCTGATCGCGGCTTTTGTCGCGTATCCGCTGGAGCACTGGTTGCTGCACAGTGGCCAGCTCGTCGCGCTGACGGCCGGGCTGGTGCTGATCGCGTTCATCGTCGCCGCCTCGATGCGTGTCGCCCATCAGGCCGAATTGCTTGCGGAAAAAGTCGGCGACCCGTACGGCACGATGATCCTGACCCTCGCCGCCGTGCTGGTGGAAGTGGTGATCCTGGCGATCATGATGAGCAACGAAGCCTCGCCGACATTGGTGCGCGATACGATCTATTCGGCGGTGATGCTCGACATCAACGGCATCCTCGGCCTCGCCGCGCTGATGGGCGGGATCAAGCATGGCGAGCAGTCGTACAACGACGACTCGGCTCGCAGTTACAGCGTGATGATCCTCACCGCCATGGGCGTGTCGATGGTGGTGCCGGAGTTCATTCCCGAGGCCAACTGGAAAATCTATTCGGCGTTCACCATCGGCGCGATGGTGGTGCTTTATGCGTTGTTCCTGCGCATGCAGGTCGGCCCGCACAGCTACTTTTTCAGCTACAGCTACCCGGACAAACGCCGCAAGAGAGAGCCCGTGGAACAGGAGCCGAAACCGGTCAGCCTGGCGCTGTCGATCGGCATTCTGGTGTTCGGAGTGGTGGTGATCGGCGCACTGGCCGAGGTGATGTCCAAGACCCTCGATCTGGGCCTGGAAGGGACGGGTGCTCCGCCGGTGATTACGGCGATTCTGGTGGCGGCGATTTCGGCGGCGCCGGAGATTCTGACCGCGTTGCGCGCGGCGTTGGCCAACCGTATGCAGTCGGTGGTCAACATTGCGATGGGCGCTTCGTTATCGACGGTGATTCTGACGGTGCCGGTGATGGAAGCGATGGCGCTCTATACCGGGCAGCCGTTTCAGATGGCGATGACGCCGGTGCAGACGGTGATGATCTTCATCACGCTGATCGTCAGCGCGATCAACCTCAATGACGGGGAGACCAATGCCATTGAGGGCATGACTCACTTTGTGCTGTTTGCGACGTTCATCATGTTGTCGCTGCTGGGGTTGTGATTGATCGTTCCCACGTTCTGCGTGGGAATGCCGCAAAGGACGCAGAGCGTCCCGGTATGCATTCCCACGCGGAGCGTGGGAACGATCAGTACCTCGACGTGGGAACAATCAAAGGGGGGGAGATCAGGTACCGGCAATCAACTGCCGAGCCGCCTGGCTGTGATCGGCAATCAGGCCTTTGAGATCCAGCCCTTCAACCTGCCCGTCAATCACACGCCACTTGCCGCCGACCATCACGCGATCCGCGCGGTCCGCGCCGCACAACAGCAGCGCCGAGATCGGGTCATGGCTGCCGGAGAAGCGCAGCTCATCGAGCTTGAACAACGCCAGATCCGCCTGCTTGCCCACCGCCAGTTCCCCGATATCGGTGCGGCCCAACAGGCTCGCCGAGCCCTTGGTCGCCCAGCCCAGCACGCGTTCCGGGGTGATCTTTTCGGCGCCATAACGCAGGCGCTGGATGTACAGGGCCTGACGTGCTTCAAGGATCATGTTCGACGCATCGTTGGACGCCGAACCATCCACACCGATGCCGAACAACGCGCCGGCATCGGTCAGTTCGATGCTTGGGCAGATGCCGGACGCCAGGCGCATGTTTGAGCTCGGGCAATGGCAGATACCGGTACCGGCGGCGCCGAGGCGGGCGATTTCGTCGGGGTTGAAATGGATGCCGTGGGCCAGCCAGGTGCGCGGGCCGAGCCAGCCGACGCTGTCCAGATAATCCACGGTGCGCAGGCCGAAGCGTTGCAGGCAGAAGTCTTCTTCGTCGAGGGTTTCGGCAAGGTGGGTGTGCAGACGCACATCGAGTTTGTTCGCCAGTTCGGCGCTGGCGGACATGATTTCCGGGGTCACCGAGAACGGCGAGCACGGCGCCAGAGCGATCTGGATTTGCGCGCCGTCACCACGTTCGTGGTACTCGTGAATCAGCCGCTGACTGTCGTCGAGAATCACCTGGCCTTCCTGCACGGTCTGTTGCGGAGGCAGGCCGCCGTCCT
The DNA here is from genome assembly GCF_058808435.1 of Pseudomonas sp. GW821-FHT11D10. Classification (NCBI taxonomy): domain Bacteria; kingdom Pseudomonadati; phylum Pseudomonadota; class Gammaproteobacteria; order Pseudomonadales; family Pseudomonadaceae; genus Pseudomonas; species Pseudomonas sp. GW821-FHT11D10. Next base: position 447,990 of record NZ_JBXARR010000005.1, read on the forward strand.
TCTCGCCGAGGCTCATCGAACCACGGGTGAGCATCGCGCGCATGCCCAGTTCGCGCACGGTTTCGACTTGCACGTCGATGGCGTTTTCCAGGCCATCCGGGAACAGGTAATGGTGGTCGGCGGCGGTGGTGCAACCCGACAACAGCAACTCGGCCAGCGCGACTTTGGTGGCGAGGGCGAGTTTTTCCGGGGTCAGGCGCGCCCAGACCGGGTACAGGGTTTTCAGCCACGGGAACAACGGCTGATTGACCACCGGCGCCCAAGCGCGGGTCAGGGTCTGATAGAAGTGGTGGTGGGTGTTGATCAGGCCCGGCAGGATCACGTGTTCACGGGCGTCGAACACTTCATTGCATGGGGCGGAAGGTTGCTGGCCGGCGCCGAGCACTTCGGTGATCACACCGTCTTGCAGCACCAGACCGCCACGGGCATCGAGACCGTTGGCCGTGAAAATGGCGAGGGGATTTTTTAACCAGATACGGGTCGCAGGCATTGTGGCCGGCTCCTCTGAAAGTTGGGTTCAGGGTTGCCAGCTCAGTGTTGCCCTGTCTGCTGATCCAGGGTCGCCGCGAAGGACGAGGTGCGGAGTTTCGAACAAAATGTTGCGACGGGCAAGCCCAACCCGACCAGACACCGGGATAACCCTGTGGGAGCAAGCCCCCACAGGGTCCAGTGATTACCAGGGAATGGTTTCACCCTTGTAGTTCACGAAGTGGTGGCCGCCCTTGCCGGCAAACGCGTCCACCTGATCGACCAGGCCACGGGTGCTGGTCTCCACGTCGATGTCGGCGCCTTCGCCGCCCATGTCGGTTTTCACCCAGCCCGGATGCAGCGACAGCACGGTGAGTTTCTGATCGCCCAGTTGCGTGACGAAGCTGTTGGTCATCGAGTTCAGCGCCGCTTTGCTGGCCTTGTACAGCGCCAGTTCCGGCGCGTCGGGCATGGTCACGCTGCCGAGTACCGAGCTCATGAACGCCAGCACGCCGCTGCCGTCGCGGATCTGCCCGACGAAGCGCTGGGCCAGGTTGATCGGCGCCACGGCGTTGGTGAAGAACAGCTGGCCGACTTCCGCCAGCGTCGCGCCGCCCGGGGTTTGCACGTCAGGGCCCTTGACCCCGGCGTTGACGAACAGCAGGTCGAAGGTCTCGCCTTTGAGCTGCTGGCTCAGGGCGATCACCGCTTGCTGGTCATCCATGTCGAGCTTTTCGACTTGCACGTTGCCCAGTGCTTTCAGCGCCTCGGCATTCGCAGGGTTGCGCACCGTGGCGGTGACTTGCCAGCCGTCGGCCAGCAGGGTTTTCACCAGTCCCAGGCCCAGGCCCCGGGAGGCGCCGATGATCAGTGCGTGCTTGGCAGGATTCAGTGCGGACATGATGGGCTTTCCTTGAAAGTTGAAAGATCACGGGTTCAATGGACAGCGTTGACCGAGGCGTTGCTGCAATTCGTGACGCAGCTCGCCGAGTTCGGCCATGCGGGTTTCGATCAGTTTGAGTTTGTCTTGCAGCAGTTGCGTGACGGCTGAGTCGGGGTTGGGCGATTGCCACAACGCGCCTACGCTGCTGCCGATCTCGCCGAGGGTAAAACCCAGACGCTGCGCAGTCTTGATGTAGAGCACCAGTTGCGCCATCTCCGGTGGATAGTCGCGATAACCGTTGGCGCTGCGTTGCGCCGCGATCAATCCGCGCTCCTCGTAGAAACGCAGCGTGTCGCGGCTGACATCGCAGGCCTGGGCCAACTCACCAATGCGCATCCCGGAGATCTCGAAAGTGTTTGACCCTGGAGCATACTCCAGGCTTTACCGTGGTTGCTCCCTGAATTTTCGGAGCAAGGACGATGTGGAATTCAACGCAGTATCGGCGATTGGTGCGCGGCAGCGCCTGGTATGACTTGATCGTGACGGCGGCGTTTGCCACGCCGTGGAGTTTTACCGCATTGCATGGAGTTTTGACGGCGCTGAGTCAGGCGCTGAACCTGCCCGGCGAACTGCCGGCGTTCGAACCTGTGCACATGTTGATGGCGAATCTGTTGGGTTCGGTGGTTTGTGTTTGGGCCGTGCTGCGGATTCGTGATCCGCAGCCGGTTTATGGGCGCTATGACGCGGTGGCGCGGTTTCTGTTCGCCGCGTGGCAGGCATATGCCCTGGCCCACGGCGCCAGTTCGTTGCTGGTGGGTTTCCTGGTTTTCGAACTGGTGTGGGGCATTGCTCAGGTGTTGCCGGTTCGGCCGCTGTCGCGAGCCGTCACGGCTTAGTGTCCGGCCTGCCACGGCTGCCCGAGTGAAACCGGCGCGTACAACCGCGTACGCACCGCATCCCGGGACAACAACACCAGCACCAGAATGGTCGCGACGTACGGCAGCATCGCCAGCAAACTCGAAGGAATCGCCAGCCCCAACCCCTGCGCCACCAGGTGCAGGATGCTGGCGAGTCCGAACAGATACGCGCCGAGCAACAACCGCCACACCCGCCAACTGGCGAACACCACCAGCGCCAGCGCGATCCAGCCACGTCCGGCGGTCATGTTCTCGGCCCACATCGGCGTGTACGCCAGCGAAAGATAAGCCCCGGCCAAACCGGCCATTGCGCCGCCAAACAATACCGCCAGGGTGCGCACGGTCAGCACCGGCAAGCCCATGGCACTGGCCGCATCAGGATTCTCGCCCACGGCTTGAATGATCAGCCCGACACGGCTTTTCACGATCACCCACGCCACCAGCGCAAACAGCGCGAACGACAGGTACACCAGCAGATCCTGGGCAAACAGCATCCGCCCAATCAGTGGGATTTCGCTCAGGTATGGAATCGCCATCGGCTCGAACCCCGCCAGCGGTTTGCCAACCCACGCCGCGCCGACAAAGGTCGACAGGCCCACACCAAAAATCGTCAGCGCCAGACCGGTTGCCACCTGATTGGCGTTGAACACCAGCGCCACCAAGGCAAACAGCGACGACAACAGCATCCCGGCGAGCATCGCCAACACCACGCCCAGCCACAGGTTGCCGCTGTTGAACGCGACGATGAAACCGATCACCGCGCCAAACAGCATCATCCCTTCCTGACCGAGGTTGAGTACGCCGCTCTTCTCGCAGATCAATTCACCCAGCGCCACCAGCAGCAATGGCGTACCGCAGCGCACCATGGCGTAGAAAATATTGCTCAGCAGATCGATATCCATCACAGCGCTCCGGCGGTTACGGCGGTGGTAGACGTGCGTCGCACCCAGCGCAGGTTCAGGCGTGGCCGATAGAGGATCAGCACGTCACAGGCCAGCAGGAAAAACAGCATCATTCCCTGGAACAATTGGGTGATCGCCTGCGGCAGATTCAGCGTCATCTGCGCGCTCTCGCCACCGATGTACAGCAGCGCCATCAACAGGCTGGAAAACAGAATCCCGATGGGGTTGAGCCGCCCGAGAAACGCCACGGTGATCGCCGCATAGCCGTAGCCCGGCGAGACTTGTGGCACCAGTTGCCCGATCGGCCCGGTGACTTCGCAGACACCGGCAAGTCCCGCCAACCCCCCACTGATCAGCAGTGCGAGCCAGATCAGACGCTTCTCGCGAAACCCGACAAACCCAGCCGCACGCTTGTCCAGCCCCAACACCTTGATCTGGAAACCGACGAAGCTTTTCTGCAACAACACCCACACCGCGACCAGCGCGAGCAAGGCGAAATACACGCCGATATGCGCCCGTCCGTCCTCCATCAACAGCGGCAGGCGGCTGGCATCGCTGAACATCGCCGACTCGGGAAAGTTGAACCCGGCCGGATCTTTCAGCGGCCCGTGTACGCAGAACAGCAACAGGTTCAGCGCGATGTAATTGAGCATGATGCTGGTGAGGATTTCGTTGGCGTTGAAGCGTGTGCGCAACCAGGCAGTGAGCCCGGCCCACGCGGCGCCGGCGAGGGTGCCGGTGAGCAGGACCAGCACCAGCGCCCAGCGACTTTGCATATCGATGATGTTCACCGCCAGCGCACTGCCGGCCAGGGCGCCGAGCAGCAACTGGCCTTCGGCGCCGATGTTCCAGATCCGCGCTTGGTAAGCCACGGCGAGGCCCAACGCACACAACAGGATCGGCAGGGTTTTGACCAGCAGTTCGGAAACTCCGTACAGATCGCTGACCGGGGCGATCAGCAAAGTATGCAAAGTCTTCAGTGGATCATGGCCAAGGGCGACGAACAGCAACGATCCGCAGACCAGCGTCAGCGCCGCCGCCAGCACCGGCGAGCACCACAGCATCAGGCGCGACTGCCGGCCACGGGGTTCGAGAGAAAGCAACATGGGGAAACTCCGTTAAACCGTGGCCGGTTGTGATTGAGGGGTGTCGAACTGGCCGGCCATCCAGCCGCCGACGTCGCTGAGTCGGGTTTGCGCGGTGTCCTGCAACGCCGACAGGCGCCCGCTGCACAGCGCGCCGAGGCGGTCGCTGATCTGGAACAGTTCGTCGAGGTCTTCGGAGATCACCAGAATCGCCGCCCCGGCATCGCGCAGGGCAATCAGCGCACGGTGAATGGTGGCCGCCGCGCCGACATCCACGCCCCAGGTCGGGTGCGCGGCGATCAGCAGTTTCGGTTGCTGGAGGATTTCCCGGCCGAGGATGAATTTCTGCAGGTTGCCGCCGGACAGGCTGCGGGCGGCGGTTTGGGTGTCCGGGGTTTTCACGCCGAAGCGCTGGATGATCGTTTGGGCAAGGGCTTCGACCTTGCCGCGCTCGATCAAGCCGTGGCTGACCAGGCCTTGTTGAAAGGCGGTGAGCAGGGTGTTGTCCACCAGGCTCATGTCCGGCACCGCACCATGCCCGAGGCGTTCGGCGGGGACGAACGCCAGGCCGAGTTTGCGTCGCGCATCCGGACGCTGATCGGCGACGGCGTGTTCTCGGAAACGGATGGTTGCCGCTGATTCGCGGGGCAACGTTTGTTCGCCGCTGAGCAATGCCAGTAACTCGTCCTGACCGTTGCCCGCCACGCCGGCGATGCCGACGATTTCACCGCTGCGTACCTGCAGATCGATATTGCTCAGGGAGCAGCCGAACGGGTCCGGGTTGTGCCAGTTCAATCCGCTGACCTGCAAGAACGCCGCGCCACCGGTGACCTTCGTGAACTCGCCGATCAATGTCGCGGCTTCTCCCACCATCAATTGCGCCAGTTGCCGGTCGGTGCAGTCGGCAGGCACGCAATGCCCGGCCACCCGACCTCCACGCAACACCGTGGCGCTGTGACACAAGGCGCGCACCTCACCAAGTTTGTGGCTGATGAACAGAATGCTGCAGCCCTCGGCCGCGAGCCGACGCAGGGTGATGAACAACTCGTCGGCTTCCTGCGGCGTGAGCACCGAGGTCGGCTCATCGAGAATCAGCAGGCGAATGTCCTGCATCAGGCACCGGACAATCTCGACTCGTTGCCGCTCGCCGATCGACAGGCTGTGGACAAGTCGCTGGGGTTCCAGCGCCATGCCATATCGGCGCGACACTTCACGGATTTTCGCCTCAAGCTGTTTCGGCGAGCCGGCTCCTGCGCCCATCGCCAGTGCAATGTTTTGCGCCACGCTCAAGGTCTCGAACAGCGAGAAATGCTGGAACACCATGCCGATGCCCAACTGCCGCGCCTGGGCCGGGTTGCGCATGCTCACCGGTTGACCCTGCCACAGCATCTCGCCCGAATCGGCCTGGGTGACGCCGTAGATGATCTTCATCAAGGTGCTTTTACCTGCGCCGTTTTCACCGAGCAGCGCGTGGATTTCACCGGGGGCAATGCTCAGGTCGATGGCGTCATTGGCGAGGCAACCGGGATAACGTTTGCTGATGTGGCGCAGTTGCAGGCGCGGTGGGGACGTGGGGTTTGGCATGACAGGCTCGGTAGCTTGGAGTTGTGCCTGTGGATAAAGCAATTTCCTGGCCATTGAGTCAGGAACGCAGACGGCCGCTGTTTGCCAGCCTGTGGCGTAGAGCCTGTGAAATGAATTCGACGTCTTGCGCGGCACCACTTGAGGGCAAAGCCTTTGATCAGGCTCCAGTTTTGCCCGCACCTGGCTGATCAAAAAACGAGCAACCCCGCCGAAGCCATGCAGAACCTGCGACTGCGCCAGCCATGAACGGCTTATCCACAGGTTGCTCCACAGTATTTGTGCGCAAGACAAAATCCCGGGCATAAGCACTGCCGGGCTTTCTTCTAAAGGCGATAAACAACGCTAAGCGATTGTTTTTACGTGAAATTGTTCGTTGCGTCAGTCGATTGGACGAAAAGTGAACAAATCCCGCAAAGCCACGTGACAGAAGGGTTACAGCATCCTGTGCTCAGGTTATCCACAGCCGGGTGCACAGCGGATGTGGGCAAGTCTCGGGCATAAGCAAACGGGCTGGTGCCCCAAAACATGGCGGGGCTTCAACGCTGCAGCAGGATTCGCCCACGGCTCAGATCGGCCAACTGATTCTGCAACAGCTCGATGTGCGTTTCGCCCACGGCCAGTTGCAGCTCGACACCATTGGCGGTGAAGTTTTCTTCGATCACCAATCCGCCCAGATCCGCGACCCGCAGCTTCACCAGCGCCAGTTCACTGAATGCGCAGGCGCAACGCACGGGCACGCGACTGATCAATTCGATCTTAGGCGCGGCCTGCAGGCATTTGTTGGCGCCGCCGCCATAGGCCCGGGCCAGACCGCCGGTGCCCAGTTGAATGCCGCCGTACCAGCGGATCACCAGCACCGCGACCTGATCGCAGTCCTGCGCTTCGATGGCTGCAAGAATCGGTCGCCCGGCAGTGCCACCGGGTTCGCCGTCGTCGTTGCTGCGGTATTGATCGCCGAGCTTCCACGCCCAGCAATTGTGCGAAGCGTTCAAGTCGCTGTGCTGCTCGATGAAGGCTTGCGCCTCCGCGGGGCTGGCGATCGGCGCGGCGAAGGTGATGAAACGGCTTTTGCGAATCTCTTCGCGGAATTCGCAAAAGCCGCTGAGGGTGAATGGCATAAAACGACTTATATAGAAGAAGTGAGGCCGCAGCCTTTGAGGATGATGCGGATCAGATTGTTGCCGGCGTCTTCCATGTCCTGTTTGGTCAACTTGCTGCGACCGGTCACGCGGCAGATCTGGGTGGCGAAGTCGGCGTAATGCTGAGTGCTGCCCCACAACAGGAAGATCAGGTGCACCGGGTCGACCGGGTCCATCTTGCCCGCGTCGATCCAGGCCTGGAACACGCCGGCGCGGCCCTGGAACCAGGCACGGTAATCCTGGTTGAAATATTCGGTCAGGCATTCGCCGCCGCTGATCACTTCCATCGCAAAGATCCGCGAAGCTTGCGGCTGGCGACGGGAGAATTCCATTTTCGCGCGGATATAGCGGGTCAGCGCTTCGGCCGGATCGTCTTCGGCTGTCAGGGTGTTGAAAGTGCTGTCCCACAATTGAAGGATGTTGCTCAGCACCGCCACGTACAACCCGAGCTTGTTGGTGAAGTAGTAATGCAGGTTCGCCTTGGGCAGCCCGGCCTTGGTGGCGATGGTGTTCATGCTCGTGCCTTTGTACCCGTGACGGGCGAACTCGTCTTCGGCGGCTTTGATGATGGTCTCTTCGTTCTTCTGACGAATGCGGCTGGCAGGTTTGCCGCCGTGAGCGGGGACTTCAAAGGTCATAGGCACTTCCGGGTTTGTCTGTGGGGTGCAACCAGTTGCGTTGATAGCGCAACCACCGGCGCGGGACAAGCCCCGGGCGAATAAAACCCCGGCCGTCAGCGGGTGGCGGCGAGGCTTTCGAGAAAGCTTTCCAGTACCAGATGAGGGCGGCGGCCCTTGCGGGTGACCGAGGCCAGGCTCAAATCATAGAAACGGGTGCTGGCCTTGAGTGCGCGCAAGCGACCTTGTTGAACCCAGAGACTGGCGTAGTGATCCGGCAAATAGCCGATGTAACGCCCGGTCAGAATCAGGAACGCCATGCCCTCACGGTCGGAAGCGCTGGCGGTGCAATTGAGGGCTTGATAGTGCGCCTGAATCTCTGCCGGCAAACGGAAGGTCGGGGCGATGGCGTCCTGACTGTTCAGGCGTTGGTCATCCAGCTGTTTATCGTCGACGTAAAACAGTGGATGGCCGACCGCGCAATAAAGCAACGAACGTTCGCTGTACAGCGGCTGATATTCCAGCCCCGACAACGCGCTGGCCTGCGGCACTACGCCGACATGCAGGCGACCGTCGAGCACGCCCTGTTCGACTTCATTGGGGGCGATCATGCGGATCTGGATCTGCACGTCCGGCCCGCGTTCCTTCAATTGCGCGAGCGCGTGGGTGATGCGCATGTGGGGCAGGGTGACGAGGTTATCGGTCAATCCGATGATCAATTCGCCGCGCAAGTGCTGGTGCAGGCCGTTGACCTCGGTGCGGAAACTTTCCAGCGCACTTAGAAGCTGCAACGCCGATTGATAGACCTCGCGGCCCTCTTCGGTCAGCGAGAAACCGGCGCGCCCGCGTTGGCACAGACGCAGACCGAGGCGTTGTTCCAGATCGCTCATCTGTTGGCTGATCGCCGAGCGACCGATGCCGAGCACGGTTTCCGCCGCCGAGAAGCCGCCGCACTCCACCACGCTGCGAAAAATCCGCAGCAGGCGAATGTCAAAGTCACTGACCTGGGCCAGTGGATCGGGGCGGCGGCTGCTCATGCTGTTGTTCTCATTGTTTAGCAGAGTTCTAACTGAAGGTTAGAAGAGTTGAATTTCACCGACTTTATCCGCGTGGCAATTTAGCTGCAACAACGCTTTCTATCTCACTGAAGCTTATTGCCCTGCGAGGTTTTGCCCGATGAACATGCCTGAAAACGCGTCGTCGCCACTGGCCAGCCAACTGAAGCTGGACGCGCACTGGATGCCGTACACCGCCAACCGCAACTTCCAGCGCGACCCGCGCCTGATCGTTGGTGCCGAAGGCAGCTGGCTGATCGACGACAAGGGCCGCAAGGTGTACGACTCGCTGTCCGGTCTGTGGACCTGCGGTGCCGGGCATACCCGCAAGGAAATCCAGGAAGCGGTGGCCAAGCAGTTGGGCACCCTCGATTACTCGCCGGGCTTCCAGTACGGCCACCCGCTGTCGTTCCAGCTGGCGGAGAAAATCACCGACCTGACGCCGGGCAACCTGAATCACGTGTTCTTCACTGACTCCGGTTCCGAGTGCGCCGATACCGCGGTGAAAATGGTCCGTGCCTACTGGCGCCTGAAAGGCCAGTCGACCAAGACCAAAATGATCGGCCGCGCCCGTGGTTACCACGGCGTGAACATCGCCGGCACCAGCCTCGGTGGCGTCAACGGCAACCGCAAGCTGTTCGGTCAGGCGATGATGGATGTCGATCACCTGCCGCACACTCTGCTGGCGAGCAATGCTTTCTCCCGTGGCATGCCGGAGCAGGGCGGTATCGCACTGGCTGATGAGCTGCTGAAGCTGATCGAGCTGCACGATGCTTCGAACATCGCTGCGGTGTTCGTTGAGCCGATGGCCGGCTCCGCTGGCGTGCTGGTTCCGCCGCAGGGTTACCTGAAGCGTCTGCGTGAAATCTGCGATCAGCACAACATCCTGTTGGTGTTCGACGAAGTGATCACCGGCTTCGGCCGTACCGGCACCATGTTCGGCGCCACCACCTTCGGCGTGACCCCGGACCTGATGTGCATCGCCAAGCAAGTCACCAACGGCGCGATCCCGATGGGCGCGGTGATTGCCAGCTCCGAGATCTACCAGACCTTCATGAACCAGCCGACCCCGGAATACGCCGTGGAATTCCCGCACGGCTACACCTACTCGGCGCACCCGGTGGCTTGCGCCGCTGGCCTGGCGGCACTCGACCTGCTGCAAAAGGAAAACCTGGTGCAGAGCGTGGCCGAAGTCGCACCGCATTTCGAAAATGCCCTGCATGGTCTTAAAGGCGCGAAGAACGTCATCGACATTCGTAACTACGGTCTGGCCGGTGCGATCCAGATTGCGGGCCGTGACGGCGATGCCATCGTGCGTCCGTTCGAAGCCGGTATGGCGTTGTGGAAAGCCGGGTTCTACGTGCGCTTCGGCGGCGACACCCTGCAGTTCGGCCCAACCTTCAACAGCAAGCCGCAAGACCTTGATCGTCTGTTCGACGCGGTCGGCGAAGTGCTGAACAAGCTCGACTGATTTTTCCTTCTATATAGACACGCCAATAGCGGGCGCCCTTTGCGGGCGTCTGCGCACAAGAATTCAGGAGTTCCCCGATGAGCGTTATCCCGCATTTGATCAATGGCGAACTGGTGACCGAGAACGGTCGCGCGGTCGATGTGTTCAACCCGTCCACCGGTCAGGCTATCCACAAGCTGCCGCTGGCCAGCCGCGAAACCATCCAGCACGCCATCGATGCCGCCAAGGCTGCGTTCCCGGCGTGGCGCAATACGCCACCGGCCAAACGTGCCCAGGTGATGTTCCGTTTCAAGCAACTGCTGGAGCAGAACGAAGCGCGCATCTCGCAATTGATCAGCGAAGAACACGGCAAGACCCTGGAAGACGCTGCCGGTGAACTGAAGCGCGGTATCGAGAACGTGGAGTTCGCCTGCGCAGCACCGGAAATCCTCAAGGGTGAGTACAGCCGCAATGTCGGCCCGAACATCGATGCGTGGTCGGACTTTCAGCCGCTGGGCGTGGTGGCCGGCATTACGCCGTTCAACTTCCCGGCGATGGTGCCGCTGTGGATGTATCCGCTGGCGATCGTCTGCGGCAACTGCTTCATCCTCAAGCCGTCCGAGCGTGATCCGAGCTCGACCCTGCTGATCGCGCAACTGCTGCTGGAAGCCGGTCTGCCGAAAGGCGTGCTGAGCGTCGTGCACGGTGACAAGACTGCGGTGGACGCGCTGATCGAAGCACCGGAAGTCAAAGCGCTGAGCTTCGTGGGTTCGACGCCGATTGCCGAATACATCTATGCCGAAGGTACCAAGCGCGGCAAACGCGTTCAGGCACTGGGCGGCGCGAAGAACCACGCGGTGCTGATGCCGGATGCGGATCTGGACAACGCGGTCAGCGCACTGATGGGCGCGGCTTACGGTTCCTGTGGCGAACGCTGCATGGCGATTTCGGTGGCCGTGTGTGTGGGCGATCAGGTGGCGGACGCACTGGTGGCCAAACTGGTTCCTCAGATCAAGGCGCTGAAAATCGGTGCCGGCACTTCTTGCGGTCTGGACATGGGGCCGCTGGTTACCGGTCAGGCGCGCGACAAGGTCAGCGGTTATGTCGAAGACGGCGTGGCGGCGGGCGCGACCCTGGTGGTCGACGGTCGTGGTCTGAGCGTTGCCGGTCATGAAGAAGGCTTCTTCCTGGGTGGTTGCCTGTTCGACAACGTCACGCCTGAGATGCGCATCTATAAAGAAGAGATCTTCGGGCCGGTGCTGTGCGTCGTCCGGGTGAACAGCCTGGAAGAGGCGATGCAACTGATCAACGATCACGAATACGGCAACGGCACCTGCATCTTCACCCGTGACGGTGAAGCGGCGCGTCTGTTCTGCGATGAGATCGAAGTCGGCATGGTCGGCGTCAACGTTCCATTGCCGGTGCCGGTGGCTTACCACAGCTTCGGTGGCTGGAAGCGTTCGCTGTTCGGCGACCTGCATGCCTATGGTCCGGATGGTGTGCGCTTCTATACTCGTCGCAAGGCGATCACCCAGCGCTGGCCGCAACGCGCGAGCCATGAAGCTTCGCAATTCGCTTTCCCTAGCTTGTAAGTAGTAGGGCAGTGCAAAGAAGGCCGACCTTTTAAGGTCGGCCTTCGCGTTTCAGGGCATTTTTGACCGATATGACAGATTTATGAAAATAAGGGTTGACGGCAGATTCTGAGTCTCTATAATTCGCCCCACTTCCGGCGCGGTCGAAACGGAAAACTCCTTGGGATTCAATGAGTTAAGTAGGTTTCGAAGGCGGGTAGCTTCAGTTCATCGAAGCCT